>PASN01000014.1 GCA_002711995.1 Halobacteriovoraceae bacterium
CACTAGCTATCGATTAAGTCTCTGTTTAGGAAAGCAGAGACTTGAAACAAAATTCACTTCGATCACGAAAGATCGTCTTTATAATCATGGTTTGATGAATATATTTGGAATAACACGGTTTGCGTATAAACCATTGAACATTTTTTGAAAAACAAAGAAACTGGAGTGAGCTCCGTTAGTTGGACAGATCTTTGGGCACTTTCTAGATCCTCAATGACCAGTGGACTGGAAGAACTACTTAATGTAGGAGCTGTAGTTGTAAGACCTTGTCGACTTTATAGGTCGTGGAGTAATCTTGATTAATTAATCGGGCAAGCTCTGAGAGACTTTTCTCTTTGCCCATTATGTCTCGAAAAGAAACAATGTCGGCAGCTACTGTTTTCCTTCCTTCAACTCTTCTAAGGATCTGAGGTGCTTTAATGGCCATAGACATATTCAAATACTTTTTCTTGTTATCAAGTTCAAGCTTTGAGCTTAGAAGCTTCCATTTCTTAAAGCTTTCTTCAGGGATATAGGGAGCTATAGAAAAAGCCGGTTCCTCTCCTGTTCTTTTAATTTCATCGTACAAAAAATTGATTAGGCCCTTCCATTGCCCTTTATGCAAACTAGTTTGTGCCCCAAGTTCAAGGGCATGGCCTAAGAACTTTAATTCTTTTTTTGAAATCTTTGAGTTCACTATAACTCGCTTTAGCTTTGCTGGTGCGAGAATATCTATAAAAGTTTTTATAAAAACCGCATAGGAGGTATACAACCTAGAGTCAATTGTTGAAAACTTGGCCCCGTCGACTATAAATTGCTCGAGGTCATACCACGTTGGGGTTGTAGATTCGACTACACTTGTTGTAACAAAACCAAACCTTCGGGCAGACACCTCCCAAGATTCAAAAGGAGTTAAGTAGGAACTGTGTAAATTTCTCAATACTATCCTCCTGTTTTGTTAGTTGAGTCTTTCCATGATGAAAAACTATTGTCTCCTTAATATAGTCTACTCCTTTGACGAATTCTTCTGCGGTAGGAGCTAAAAGCTTTAAATCATCTAAGTCCTTTTGGGCCTGTCGCATAAAGTATGCATAGACTTTCATTTTGATAATAGTCTTTCTTTTTATGATTCTAAGCTTGATATTTGAAAACCTTTCATCAGTAGTGACATCGTTTTCAATATTTTTTGGAAGAGGCTCAATGGTATCGGCCTTATCATTAATCCAATCTTCTGGAAGTTGGAGTTTATGAGCGACTGCTCTTACAGCTTCAGTGAACCTTTGATCAGGTGTGTAACCTACAAAGTCCACATCCTCCGTAAACCTAGAGATAGGTTCTTGATTTAAGTAGATCGCCATTGAGCCAACGATTGTAAGTTCAACATCTGTGTTCTTATGGACTAACTCTTGGTTTAAGAGTTTCAAGGCACCTAGCATTTTTTCAAAACTATTCATCTTAATACTGTATCATGATTTATGGGATAATTCCATAGGTTCTCAGATTTTTCAACGCTAAATTAGGTACTTATGGCTGGGGATTTTAAAGTAGTGCTATTAGAGGAGGAGTTATTGCACACACTAATGTTACTCCAGGATGGCCATGTATATTCGACGTCTTTTAAAAAAAATCACGTAATTGCTCAAAATCCTGTTCAATGAAAAATTGATTTACTTTTGTATGTGCTTGAGCATCCGGAGGTTGAGATTCACAACAACCTTGTGGAAAGAGATATTCGAGAAAAAGTAATTAAGCAGAAGATCTCTCTTTTCAATCAAAGCTGGGAAGGTGTGAGGGCCTGGGACTTAATGCTTTCACTGGCCGGAACTTGCAAGAAAAACGGTGTGAGTTTCTTCAAATTTCTTTTAGAGCGACATAATCGACACGAAAAAATGCCATATCTTGGCCAAATAATAGCTCAATCTTAAGTCTTAAAAATCTGCACAACATTTGGGGCGCTTACAAATTCACTGTAGAATTTTTTGACACCCATATTAACAATTACAAAGCGTCTAGCGAGGAATCACCAAAACTGGGATAATCTGATCAAGATTAAAATTAAAGATAATACTTTAATGAAAGAAAGGGCCTTATGGATAAACTATTACTTGGATTAACACTTTTGGTATCAGTGCCATCTTTCGCTCTTGAATTGGACTCATTTGAAGTAAGAATAATGGGTGGTGAAGTGAAGGCTCTTCAGGAACGAGAGACCTTTTTTTCCACAACTAAGCATTTGTTAGATACATTTTTTAATAAAAAAGAAGTGCTTGTGGATACAGACTCTTTTGAGTTTGATGTGCTACAAGGCGGCGCTGTTTCTCGCAAAGTTACTGTGAAAGGGGTCGAAAATTGCTCTGTGGAAGAAGTTGTATATAGCTATCATGCCATCCATATTACCTGTGGCGACAATGAACGCAGATCATTTGATTATGATGCCAAAGTAAAAAAATGGTCGCCATACTAATGCCCTAGTTATCGATTAAAACTCTGGTTAGAAAAGTAGAGACTTGAAATAAATTCGATCAGGAAAGATCGGTTTTGAAATCAGGTTTTGATGCACATTTATATAAAGGCAAAGAAACAATAAACATGGTTTGGATATATACCATTAACTTTTAAGGAACTAGACTATGAAAAAATTGTTACTACTTATAACCTTATCTATGAGTTTTAGCATTTACGCTGGTTGCTATAACGATATTTTGGATATCTCTAGCCTTGGTGTTGCGAACAGAGTTTGTAATAATGTTGCAGATGAGTGCTATTTAAATGCTCTTACTGATGAATCAAATAGTGCGTCTGACTCAGCTCAAATATGCCAGATGTTGAATAATGATTTGTCATTACTTGAAGGACAATGTTATTTAGAAAATAAAGACTTAGGGCATAACCCAATTGTTGTAAGAAATTGTATCAATGTTTCCGATAAATGTTATTCAACTTTACGTGAAGGTGGGTCATATTCTAAATTAGAAGCTTCTCACATCTGCCAAATGTTGAATAATGATCTATCACTACTTGAAGGTCAATGTTTTCAAAATAAAATAAATAATACACATGTTTTTATCGCTGTGAAACAGTGTCTAGCTATCGAATAAGTCTCTGTCCAGAAAGACAGAGACTTAAAACAAAATCCACTTCGATCACGAATGATCGTCTTTAAAATCACGGTTTGATGAACACTTTTTTGAAAGACAAAGAAACTATAAACACGGTTTTAAAATAAACCATTTGATAAAATTGAACTGGTCTAAAGGAATTTGTTATGAAGAAAATTATAGTGTTTACGTTGCTGTTTCTCACGTCTTCTCTTGGTCTCACTCAAGTCTAGAATAACAAGTGTTATTTTGAATCAGGGAAGCCTTATGCTGGTAGGTATTCAGTTATACCTACTATCAAACTAATGAACGAAGATGGTACACAAGTTTATTCAGGCAATTCGTATGGGGATGGAAAACTTGCCACATTTGTACTTAATAACTTTAATAGCCTCCCATGTACCTTAAAGTTCAGATCGTGTAGCCTTAAAAAAGCTGAGAATTATGATGATTTTATTTTACTTTATGTAAATGAAAAGGATTCAGAATCTTTTTCAACGTCCAAGGGACACCGTGCTAACAGTATTAATACAATTAGAAAAGTTGTAGAGTTCTTTCAAAAGCAAGGTATTTGCAAAGTTTCCGGGCTAGAATTACTAGATAACTAGTAAGTCTCTGTTTAAAAAGGCAGAGACTTGAAGGTCTCATGAAAGATTCTTCCTGATCAAGGTTTGATCTATTTTATTCCACTCTCTAACTTCCCAAGCATTTGCCTCTAAATCAAGGATGCTCCAACAGGATTGGACCTTTAAAATCTTCTTTCTTTGTATTGATCTGTGTCGTAAGCATCGCTTTGGTCGTACTGTTCTTGCTTCTCAGAACAGGATGAAAAGAAGCTGAGTGCTAATAAAAGAAGTAATATCGTCTTCATGTCTTAAATAAGAAGCAGCATATGTTCCAATCTAGGGTTCTGTATAAGCTTTGTTTAACTGCGCAGGCCATAGCTAACTTAATGCTTAGCCTTACGGCTTTACAAATGCTTTACTTGATCGCATGAAACAACAATTAAGGTCTATTTCACCAAATATTATTCTAATACCTGTTGCCCTCGCCATAGGAGTCGCTGTGTTGTTTGGAGTCTTTAGTGAAGACTACGATATTCTACAGTTGGTAAAGAATGGCTTCTCCTACCTATTTAGAGGAGAGAGCGTCGAGACTCGAATTATAATGTCTGCTGTTCTCATTGGAATTGGCAATGGACTATTTATTCCGATGAACGCTCTGCTTTTAGCAGTTGTCTTCTTTCTGCCAGGAATGGATGGGTTTATTGCATGTATGCTTGGCGCTTTATTGGCCGCAATTATCGGGTATGCATATGGTTATTGGTTAGATCTTTCTGTTGTCAAAAAGCGCTTTGGACAGAAATATGACCTCCTGGTCGAAGAGGTCTGCAAAGACGGACTAAAATCAGTGATCGCTCTTTGTTTTGCTCCTGTGGCCCCAAATACCGTTACAAATATTTTTGCAGGCGTTTGTAAAATTCCTCTTTGGAAGCTTCTTTTAGGAACCATTATCGGTTTCCTGCCTGGCGTAACGCTTCTTACGCTGCTTGGAAGAGAAATTAGGCACATGTTTGAAGAGCCAGGAGTCCAGACCGGAATAGCCATTGCCGGGGTGTTGCTTCTTTTAGTTGTTTCCGCCAAAATAGGGAAGCGAATAACAAAGAAGTTGGAGAGTCAAAATGGGCAATAAACTTGGTTCAAAACCCCACCCATGGCATGGGATCAATCCTTTTGCGGATAAAGATAAGAATATACTAAACATCTATATTGAAATGGTGCCAGACGACACTGTAAAGTATGAGCTTGATAAAGAATCAGGCTATTTGAAAGTGGATCGTCCTCAAAAGTATTCAAACATTATTCCGGCCTTATACGGTTTTGTTCCTAAAACCTACTGTGATGAAAAGGTTGCCAAACTTAGTGTGGACGCAACTGGCAGAGAAGGCCTGGAAGGGGATAAAGACCCGTTGGATATTTGTGTGCTAACTGAAAAACACATCCGTCATGGTGATGTTTTGCTTGAGGCCATTCCAATAGGTGGCTTTCGAATGCTTGATGGCGGAGAAGTGGATGATAAAGTAATAGCAGTTCTTAAAAACGATGCTGTTTATGGAAGCATCAAAGACGTTAAAGACTGTCCTGAAGGCATTATAAATAGATTAAGACACTATTTTTTAACATATAAACAAATACCGAAGACTGGTGAGACGCCAGTTGCTGAAATCACCCACTTGTATGGAGCGGACGAGGCGCTCAAAGTGCTTAACGCCTCGCTACTCGATTATTCTAATGAGTTTGAAGAAGATTAGTACTCTTCTTCAAGCGCGCCTTCTTCATCCAACATTGGATCTTCTTGTAGGAGTTCATCCTCCTGCATTTGTTGCTCGTCTTCAATCATCTCGTCGTCCTCTATAAGGGAGTCATCCTCAAACATGCTTTCTTGCTCTTGAATGCCCATGGTGTCGTCTTCAATTGAAGGCTCATTGTCACATGAAGCTAGTCCAAACATTCCCAATAGGGCAAGCAACCAAATAATATTCTTTTTCATATCAAACTCCTTTTTAAGTTTCTAAAGGTCTTAAGTAGACCGAGTCGTTTTTATCTGCTGATTCACTATAAGCAAATTGACTGCCAAAGTTTGAAATTAAATTATGTAGGGCAGCAGGATTGCATCTAAATAGTGGTTTTAAGGAGAGGCCAATGAGTAGAAATAGATCCACCCCCTCGCTCTGGGATATCGACATAGATCAAAAGAAAGTGTCTAACTATTTTCCAAAACTTACCTCAGATACAAATTGTGAAATTTGTATTGTGGGGGGAGGAATAACAGGCATAACTCTTGCCTATATACTTGCTAGTCAAGGTAGAGATGTGGTCCTGTTGGAGGGGGAGCATATTGGCGCTGGAGCAACTGGCGCAACCTCAGCGCATTTAGATCCTTTGACAGATCTGAGACCTAGCGAGCTGCTGGATAGGTTTGGTGAAAAGGAATCTAAAATGATTCTAAAATCAAACTTCAAGGCCATGAATTTCATAGAGGCGCTGTCGAGAAATCATGCCCCTGGTTGTGAGTTTAAAAAAGTTCCTGGCGCTTTCATCGCTTATAATGAAGAAGATGAAAAAAAGCTTAAAAAAGAAAAAGAGGCGTGTGAGAAGCTTGAGCTTGACGCATTTTTAGAGGAGCAGGCGACCCATCCCATGGGAATAAAATCCAAGCTCACCTTATACCTTCACGCTAGGTTCCACCCCACAAAGTATCTATTCTGCTTGGCCAAGGCCGCAAGACAAAAGGGCGCTCGAATATTTCAACAGTCCAAGGTCAGGGAGATTAAGGAAGGTAAGGCAGTCCTTGAAAATGTAAGCGCGAAAGCTCAAACATTTGTGATGGCCACCCATATGCCCTTTGGCCTGCATCCTATAATTCAAAGTCGAGTGTATCCCTATCGCTCATATATGATATTAGCGAAATTAAAAGAAGAGTTTCCAGATGAGTTGATGTGGGATCTCCAAGAACCTTATCATTACCTTAGAAGGGTCGGGGATGACCGCGCCAAGCATGTGCTGATTGGCGGATCAGATCACAGAACTGGCGAAAAAACTGATACCTTTAAGGCCTATGAAAAACTAAGAAATTATGCCAAGGCGAGGCTTAATGTCGAAAGCTTTGAGGCCAGCTGGTCCGGACAATTCTATCTCTCCTCCGATGGACTTCCCTATATTGGAAAAGTTTCCCCTTTGGAAAACATTTATTACGCGACAGGCTTTGAAGGAAATGGGCTTACCTTCGGAACCTTGGCGGCACAAATTATTGGGGACGATATATTAGGAGTGTCCAATTCTGCATCTAAGCTATACTCCCCAGGACGTTTAAATATTACAAGCTCTGGAAAACGTTTTGTAGGCCACAACATAACCACGGCCAAGGACTTTATTCTCGATCGCTTTGGTGGAGATAGAAAAAGTCCATATGATCTCAAAGTTGGAGAGGGAGAGATTCTTTTTCATAACGGAGAGCAAGTGGCCTGTTATAAAGATGAACAAAATAATGTTCACGCACTAAGTCCTGTCTGTCCTCACGCTAAGTGCCATGTGAGGTGGAATAACTCAGAAAAGTCTTGGGATTGTCCATGCCATGGCGGACGCTTCTCAGCTACCGGAGAGTTGCTACAAGGCCCTCCAACAGAGGGATTAAAAGTAAGAGATGATGTTATAAAAGAAGAAGGGTGGGAGGATCAACCTCCCGCCTGATTATTTTGCTTGAGAGATTTTTATTTTCTTCATTCTGCCTTCACCAAGGGATTCAGATTTAAATGCTGATCCTTCCAGGCTCTTATGAATGATTCTTCTTTCCGCAGGGTTTAGAGATCTTTTAAGAACCACTGGCCTTCTAGTTTGCTTAACGCGGGCCTTGGTTTTCTCTACCAATTGAACAAGGTCCTCTTCTTTCTGCTTGTCATCTTTTTGCTGCTCAACAGAAGCATTGATTCTAAGACCCTTTGAGGATCTAAGCTTATCTTGAAGATACACTTGAGTTAGAGTTTCAAAAGACCTTAAAAGTTGCTTTCTATTTGTAAGAAGAAGACCTAGGTCTTTCCCCTTAAAGACAATATCCAGGCTTCCTCTACCTTGATGTACGCTTACATAAAGATCAAGCTTAGAAAGCTTAACTGTTTCAATTAAGAAAGGAAGAACCAAACGCTTAAGTGGTTTGGTGTAGAAACGGAACTTTTTAAGTTTTGGCCCAAAAATAAAGAATTTACGCTTTCCTTCCTCTAAGACTTTACTTGCAAGAAGATCCTTGTCTTGAACATCAAAATGTTTAAGAGCTGCTGCTTGGGCCTGGTCAAAGTCATAGCTTTCAATTTCAAAGTCTTTATGCTCAGGTTTTTCAGCTCTTTTTCTATCTTCTCTTTTCTTGTTGTCTTTTTTAGGAGCGTCTTTGCGATCTGTTTGAGACCTTTTTTGTCTTGGCTCTCTTTCTCTTGAATCCTCAACCACCTTCAATGTCCTTTTGTCTACTCTAGGTCTCCTGCCAATATCCTGGGCAAAGTCAACATCTGTTAGATCCATTTTAGGTATTTTCGAGTCGATATATTCGTAAATTGCGTCCAAGTTTTCGCAATCCTCATAACCGCATAAGCTAATGGCCTGACCTTCCTTGCCTGCTCGTCCTGTTCTTCCGATTCTATGAACATAGTTTGACGCGTCTTGTGGGAGATCGTAATTAATAACTAAATTTACATCTTTTATATCAAGGCCTCTTGCGGCCACATCTGTACAAACAAGTATTGTTACTTCTTTGTCTCTGAATTCTTGCATCAAGCGAGTTCTTTTGTTTTGGCTTAACGCTCCAGAAATTGGCTTTGCAGGAAATCCAAGCCTTCTTAGCCACTCGGCAACTACGTGAGTCTGAATCTGAGTGTTGCAAAAAACAATCGCATATGTGTCTTGGTGCTCTCTAAGAATGTTAACCATAAGAGGCATTTTTTCTTTAGAGCTTATGATCGCAACCTTGTGGTCAATATTGTCCACCAACAGGTCATCAGTGTTTATTCTTAATTCCACAGGGTGGGATCTAAACTTATAAGCAAGTCTTAAAACTTCTTGATTTGAAGTCGCGGAAACCATTATAAGCTGTCTGTCGGCAGGGGCCTGGCCTAGAATGTCTTCAACATCTTTTTGGAATCCCATGTCAAAAAGTCTGTCGGCCTCATCAAAGACAACGCCTTTGCACTTTGAAAGACTTGTGGATTTTTGACCTAAAAGATCTTTGATTCTTCCTGGGGTTCCCACTAAAACATGTGGGTTTTTGGAAAGCAGTTCTTTTTGCTTTTGTATACTTTCTCCACCAATCAAGCAGACAGTGGTAATGCCCATATGCTCGCCAAACTCTTTAAATACTTTGTCAGTTTGTTGAGCAAGTTCTCTAGTCGGGCTGAGTACTAAATATAGAGGCTCTCCGTTAAGATCGCCGAATTCTTCTTTATGTTGCGCTAAGTCTTCCAGTATAGGTATGGCGAAGGATCCTGTCTTTCCACTGCCAGTTTCCGCTTGGGCGAAAATGTCCTTTCCTTCGAGTATTGGCTTTATGGTCAATTCTTGAATGGGGGAGGGCTTTGAGAAGCCGGCCTTGTCCAGACCTTTAAGAAGTTCCGAGTTTAAGTTGTAATCTTTAAAAGTGTGTTCTGTTTCAGTGTTTTGCATGCGTCAATAAGATAAACGCTTTAATGTCCTTAGGCAACACTCAATACTGATAAAAACTATATAAGCTCTTTAAACTTTTGATCTCTAAACTTTTTCCTAATCCACAAGAAGTACAAAGCGCCCATTAATGCTCCGCCTAAGTGGGCTCCGTGTCCTATTGGGAACCCGCCTCCTCTGGTTTGAGCAATTAGACCCCATAGGTCAACTCCGACAAATAATAAGGCGCCCCAAATTGCTCCAATAGGTATAAATCCCAGCAAGAGTATTTTCTTCTTAGGAAATAGAAGGGCGTATAGCAGTATTATTCCAGCAATGGCCCCTGACGCGCCTAAAGCGTTTAGGTAGGGCTCTTGTAAAAGAAAGTAGGATGTGGCGGCGTGTAAAAATGAGCCAGAAACACCTGCCACCAAATAGAATACTAAAAAGGCTTTTCTCCCAGTTATTTGGATAACAATTGTTCCAAAGCTGTGAAGAACAAACATGTTTATAAAAATGTGGAAAAAGGCGTTGTGAGAAAAAGCTGAGCTTAAGAGAACCCAGAATCTTCCTTTGGCCAAGGCATCCCAACTAACCAGGAAGTTTTGCGCCATAAACTGCAAGCTTCCCTCGTAAAAAGAGTACTGCCAGCTTAAAAACACGCCGATATTTATCATGATAATTGTTCTGATCAGCTGAGATTTGTAAAAGGGATCTATAAATCGCTCCATACCAAAGCCTAGCGTTGGTGAGCTTAAAATCCAAGAGCCTTTCGATTAAGTATAGGGAAGCTAAGTTATATTTGGCCTATACAAATGGGAAATGCGTTGTGCGCCATTAAAGAATGTAATATGAATTAAGATATGAAAAAACAAGTTTTATGCCTAAGCAATGACCAACTCTTTAATTTCGACTCTAATCTTTTTGAGACAAATCATGCTCATGATGTTTCATCAGTTGTAAGCAAGATTAAAAACTCTTTTCCGGATCTTATTGTCGCAAGTTTGGATTGCAAGATAGATAAGTCAAAAGAGATGCTAAACGCTTTGGATGAATGCGATATCTTCTCGCATGTCCCCGTGATAGTCTTGGCGTCCGACACTAAAGACCTGGATCCAAAAATTAAAGAGAAGGTTTATTTAAAGTCCTGCCAGAGGGAGCTATCAAGCTTTGCCGCTCTGGCCTGCTGACTATAGAGAGGTGTCAATATACGGCCCCTCGTTTTCTTCGTAAAAACCTTCATCTGTGTCGTAGTAGTCGAATTCTTCGCCATAATAATCGTAGTCCATATCTTCTTCGATTAAATCAACATCATCGAAATAGGCGTCGTCATACTCCACTGGATCTTCATATTCAAGCTGCTCTTGAGGCAGATAATCGCCTTCAGCGTAGGGAGAGAAATCGTCTTGATAGTTTCTTTCATCTCCCCAGTCAACGTCCCGTGGTTCATTTATGTCAGTAATGGTTTGAGCATTGGTTGCAAGTGACAGTGACGTCAGCACTGTGATTATTAAAAGCTTTATTTGAAAAAGTCTCATAACTCCTCCTGAGTGTTAAACTGCAAATAGGGCGCCCTTTAGTGAAAGGACTGAGCGAATGTGGTGCTTTCTAAGGATTTCTTAGCTTCGGCTTTGTTGATGTCATCAATTTGTTCATTTAGAAGCCAAAAGTCATACAACACACCCAGAAAAAATACTCCCCCTGAAAGTAGGTAAACAATTGCGCTTGTCCACTTTTGCTCATAAAACCTATGCGCGCCAAAAACTCCTAGAAAGGTAAGCAGTATCCAGGCGATGTTATAGTCTAAGGGACCCTCACTGAACCTATTGTCCGCCTCCTCATCCATTCTAGGAATAAGGAAAACATCCACAAGCCAACCAATTCCAAAGAGCCCTAAGGTGAAAAACCATATGGTTCCACTAATTGGTTTTCCGTAATAGAAGCGATGAGCTCCGGTGAAACCAAAAAGCCAAAGCAAGTAGCCTAAAATTATACTATGCGAATTGTTTTGCTCCATCCTTTAAAACCTCCAAAACAATATGGATTCAAGATTTGCGCCGGCCAAGTGGTACGAGGGTTGCAACAGTTTTGAGCGGGCCATAACCAAGGAGGAATCATGCAAGGTGACAAGGCAGTTATTTTAGATATGGACGGGGTGCTCTTAAAAACTCACCACCTTCACGCTATGGCCTGGAAGCGACTGTTTGACGAGTTTCTTAAAGAGCATAGTGAAGTAAATCAAACAGAATTCATCCCTTTTGATGAAATTAATGACTACAGAAAGTATGTAGATGGAATGCCAAGACTTCAAGGGCTTCAAAACTTCTTGCTATCAAGAAGAATAGATCTTCCATGGGGGAGTGATAATGACACAGACAATGATCACACTATTATTGGACTTGGAAAAAGAAAACAGCGCTATTACCAAGAGCTTCTAAACACCAAAGGGCCAAAGGTGTTTAAAGACAGCGTGGAGGTTATTAAAAAATGGACCAATCACCACGTTCCAATGGCCGTGGTTTCGTCTAGCCAAAATTGCAAACAAGTTCTTGCCATGGGGAGAGTGGAAATCTTTTTTGACACTATTGTGGACCCTCAGTTGGCCGCCAAGCAAGACTTGAAAGGAAAGCCTGAGCCCGACTACTTTGTGCATGGTGCGGAACTTTTGGGATTTAAACCAGACCAATCCTACGTTGTGGAGGATTCTCTTGCAGGCGTGAAGGCCGCCAAAAAAGGTGGCTTTTCCAAAGTGTTTGGGATGGTTCACGGTGAAGACTCGGAAAAAGAAAATCAATTAAGAGACGCAGGCGCTGACGCCATAATTCACTCCCTGTCAGAGATTCACGACCCGGAATTATAGAATGGACTCTTGGAAATTAACCTATTGTGAATGGAAGCAAGAAAAGGCAGGACACCAAGAGGCTTTGTGCACTCTCGGCAATGGGTATATGGCCGTTAGAGGCACAGGCCCTGAGGCAAAATCAGACTCTATTCACTACCCAGGAGTTTATCTTGCAGGCGGCTACAATAAGCTGGAAACCGAAGTTGAAAGTCGCATGGTCGAAAATGAGGACCTGGTAAATTGGCCGAACTGGCTGCCACTTACATTTAAGGTTGAAGACGGAGAATGGTTCGAACTAGGAACAGTGAACATCTTGGAGTTTAAAAAGGAAATCTCCATGCAGGATGGATTTCTTTATCGAAGGATTGAATTCGAAGACAAAGAAAAGCGGAGAACACGCCTTGAAGAGCGAAGAATATTGAGCATGGAAAATAAGCACGTCGGCGCCATTGAGTGGAAAATTACACCTTTGAACTGGGAGGGAGAAGTTACCTTAAAATCCTTTCTTGATGGTGGAGTTAGGAACGAAGGAGTCGAAAGATACAAAAAACTAAACTCTCTTCATTTGGAGGTTCGGAAAAAAGGTGTTGCCCAAGAAAACATTGTCTATTTAGAGTGCCAGACCAATCAATCTGAAATCGTAATGGGCCAAGCATCAAAAGTCGATGTTTATGAGAATCGCCTGCTTTGTTCCCACTCAAGAATTACCTTTCAGCAAGAAAAGCTTATAGGGCAAGAGGTGAGGTTTAAATGCTCACGTCTTAAAACCTATACAGTAGAGAAGGTTTGTGTGTTTTACACCTCTAAAGATCATGCCATATCATCACCCATCGACGCTGCAAATAAGCTTGTTAGAAGACTGCCGAGGTTCTCAGCGCTTTTTGCCAAACATCAACTTAAGTGGAAAGAGCTCTGGTTTCAGTTTGATTTGTCCATGCAAAGCATGTCCGCAGAAAACATGGCACTTAGGCTTCACATCTTTCACCTTTTGCAAACAGCTTGTCACAACACTATTGGACTCGACACTAGCGTTCCCGCTAGGGGACTCCATGGTGAGGCATATCGAGGTCATATCTTTTGGGATGAACTCTTTATCTTTCCATTTTACTACCTAAGGATGCCGGAGCTATCAAGATCTCTTTTGATGTACAGATACAGAAGACTTTCAGAGGCCAAACAACTTGCCAAGGAAGAGGGGTATGAGGGTGCAATGTATCCTTGGCAGAGCGGAAGCGATGGAAGCGAAGAAGGACAAAAGTTGCATCTTAATCCTAATTCTGGCAATTGGGTACCGGACAACACCAGCCTTCAAAGACATATAAACGGCGCTATCGTTTACAATGTTGTGAAGTATTATGAGGCAACCCATGATCATGAATTTATGCACTACTATGGAGTGGAAATAATATTTGAAATTTGCAAGTTTTGGGTCTCGGCCGTAAGGCTTTGTTCTGAATCTAAGAAATATGAGTTGTGTCACATTGTAGGGCCTGATGAGTTTCACACCAAATACCCGGACAAAGATGAAGCAGGGCTGCACAATAATGCTTACACCAACTTTCTTGCTTCATGGTCTATAAAAAAGGCCTTAAGCTTTTTCGAAGCCCAAAGTGAAACTAAGCAAGGAGAGCTCCTTGAAGAATTAGACCTCACTCACGACGACTTATCCTTGTGGGAAAGAGTCGCCTCAAATTTATTGATCCCTTTTCAAGGGGAAGGGATTATCTCTCAGTTTAGCGGGTACGAGGATTTAGAGGATTTTCCTTTTGAAAAGTACATCCGGAAATATGGAAACATTCAAAGACTCGATAGAATCCTTGAGGCCGAGGGAGATGACATCAATAAATACAAAGTGAACAAGCAGGCGGATGTGCTCATGCTTTTTTACCTGTTCTCCGCTGAGGAGCTGAATGAGCAGTTTTCATACATGGGATATGACTTTAAAAGTGAATGGATTCCCAAAAATATTCACTACTATTTAGAGCAAACCACTAATGGATCATCCTTGAGCCGAGTTGCCCACTCTTGGGTTATGGCAAGGCTTGATCGTGTAAAATCATGGAGACTCTTCCAAGAGGCACTTGCGAGTGATCTCATGGACACCCAGGGGGGAACAACTAGCGAGGGAATTCACCTAGGGGCCATGGCCGGAACAGTGGACATTGTTCAAAGATGCTTTGTGGGCATTGAAATTAGAAGATATGTCCTTTGGTTCAACCCTCTGTTGCCAAAAGAGCTTGGAACATTAATATTCCGAATAAGATATAGAGGGCATATGCTCAAAGTGAAAGTTGATCACCAGTGCCTGTGGGTGGAAGTTGAGAGGAGCTGGATTGGCAATGGAAAGATTGGTTTTCAAGACCAAGTGTATGAATTTAGGCAGGGCGACTCCTTCGAATTTGGTTTATGCGCGCAAAGGCCAGTCATGCATTGAAATTTGTTCAACACAGGCCATACAAGGCTTGATCGTTATTTTTAATGCGCTAAATTAATCGCATGATAAGTGATGTAAATAAGGCCGATAGGGCATTTGTAATTGTTAGTGATATTGAAATGAGCTGCGGCGGAGACATGGATGATTTTGTCCATACCCGCTACCTTTGTGAGTTCATTGACCAGTATAACCAAGGCGATTATAAGGACAAGGAAGTTGATCTTGTCTTCAATGGCGACACCTTCGACTTTCTAAAAACACAAATTGATCACGACACTCCTCACTTAATTGATGAGGAGATGGCAATGGATAAATTGACCCAAATAGAGACTGCCCATAAAGCGTTCTTTGAAACCCTGGCAAAGTTTGTGAAACATAAAGATGCGGCCAGGAGAGTTCACTTTATTGTTGGCAATCACGACCAAGAGCTGCTTTTTCCAAAAGTGCAGGACCGTATAGTTGAATTGTGCGGAAACAGCGGACAAATCCTTTTTCCTGGATTTGAGATGCGAGTTGGTGACTTGTTGATTGAGCATGGCTCCCAGAAAGACCAACTTTTTCAAGTGCCTGTTGACAGGCCATTTCTCGAATACAATGGCAAAAAAATACTTAACCTTCCTTGGACAAGTGTGACAATAATCAACACATTAATTCCATTTAGAAGCGAATTTCACGCTTTGGACAGGATCAAACCGAAGCTTGAGGTTTTTGAAAGAGTGCCAGAGCTAAAAGAGTGGATGCTTGGCAGGCTTTGGAACTATTGGACCAATGACTATTTGAAAGACTATGTTAAAAGCTCTGATCCACTTAAAAAGATAAGCTGGTCCATGATTAAAGAGGCCTTTAAAAGAAGTCTGTTTTTCAACCCTGATGTTGAGGTGGGCGAGGCGTTCGCAAAAAAACTTGAAAAGGAAGAACATGTTAAAGTCACAGTGGTTGGGCATGTTCATGATCCTAAAATCTTTTGCAATGGCAATAGAAAAGTTATCCAGGCCGGATGTTTTAGAGACGAGTTCATGTTGGAAGAGGGGGGCACAAAATATACTCCTATCGCCAAAAGCTACACTGAGATCTTATTTAAAGACAATAAGACAATAGCAAGCAACCTCATTGAAGTTAGCGGTCCTGAAATTGAAAAATGGCGCTATCCAAAAGCTTTGGAAGAGTATCGTGAAGTGCTAAGAGAAAAGCTTAAGGTCGAGAAAGCAATAAAAGAAAACAAGTCTAAACCAATGATTGAAGACCCAGGTGCAAGAGCGCTAGAAACTCCTTCTGTCATTATGAAGGCCACTAAAAAATATCAAGAAGCTTTTAAAAATTAATCATTCAGCGAAGCGTTGTTCGCTTATTGCCATGATTTCTGGACGCAAAGTATTTAACAGATCTGTGTCTACTCCAGTTATCGCATTTAATTGTTTTGAGGAGCTAAACTGTCCCATCCTCTCACGGGCATCAATTACTCTTTGAGCACTCTGCTCATCCAATCCTAGAAATACAAAGTCATCTTTGCTAAGACGGTTAACATCCGCCATTGTGGCGCATACTTGAAGTGCTGGTAGATCTCTCTTGTCGGTTTTATTTTCGGCCATCTTTACCATGGTTTGCGCACGGCCCTCAGCTATTGTGAAACGTCCTAGTTCGCCTTTAATCTTCTTTTCCTTGATGTCATGTCCCACCTCGACATCTACAACCTTGTTCATGCTCATCTGTCTTTGCTTCTTGAGCTCAATAAGCTCTTTTTGAAGCCCGGCCACTTTCTGTTGTAGCTCTTTGATCTGTTTGGTAGTTGTTTGCTCCTGTCTTTGTTTGATATCCATGTTTCCCTGTTTTTTCATGCTTTCTTCGATAATGAGATCTTCAACAATATAGACATCGCTTTTATCTGCTTGGGTCCAAGCACTTTGAGTGGTTGCAATTAGCACAAAGATTAAAAGTGAAATTCGTTTCATAATTAAATCCTTTAAGTATTGTCGGAAATAAAGTAGCAGGCCATGCGCCAATTGAATCTACTTCCTATTCTGGTAGATAAATTGCACAAAGTTTTCTGAAGATGAGTACAAGGAGTTGTAGTGGCCTTTAAAATTTATTCGCCAGCTTTCAAAAATAATGGCCTTATCCCCAAAAAATATACCTGTGAAGGGGCCAACGTATCTCCGCCTCTTAAGTGGAGAGGTGTCCCTAAAGGCGCCGTATCTTTTGCTTTGGTTGTGGAAGATCCAGACGGCCTAGACCCAAAAGCTCCAAAGATGGCATGGGATCACTGGGTTTTATACAACATTCTAGGAGATAAACGAGAGTTGAAGGAGGACTATGGTGATCTTCCTTTTGATAGCTGTCAGGGAATAAATAGCTGGCAGAAAATAGGGGATGGAGGCCCGTGTCGACCAGCGGGAAGGCACCGGTATGTCTGTAAATTTTTGCCCTTAAAGACTATTTGGAAGCTGCTGGCAAGCCTAGTAAAGAAAAGCTTATGAAGTTGATAAAGCCAAACGTATTGGATGCTGCGGAAATTACTGGACTGTATGAGCTGGAGAGTGCAAATCAAGTCGCTCCTCCTCTTTAAGTGGAGAGCGTTTTGCAAATTAATACCCTTAGTACATGGAGGTGCTTATGAAAAAACATAATAAAGAAAATCTTATAAAAAAAGGCGTAAACAACCTGCGCAACCTATTTAATCAAGGCAAAAAGAGTAGACGTCCTATAAAGGAACAAGAGGTTGCCCAGAGAGGAAATGTCGAAAACCTAAATAAAGACGAAACAACCACCAGATAAATTTTTAACGACTGTTTCAAGGATGAATCACTAACCCAAGGAGGAATTATGTCAGTCAAAGATCGTGGATTTGCATCTATGGATCCCGCCAAACAAAGAGAAATTGCGAGCAAGGGAGGCAAAGCAAGCCCTAAGAACTTTAAGAACAGGCCAGAGGCCGAGCTTAGAGAAATTGCCCGCAAGGGTGGCAGGGCCAGCCATAGAGTAAAGTCCAATCCAAGTAGAGATTAACACCAAAACAGGGCCGGTCTTTTTTACAGACCGGCCTTTATATACCTAAAATCACATACTCATTCATATTGTAATATTTTCCAAACGGTTTTAATGATTGCTGCGTGGTGTTATTTTTCACCCCTAAGAAAAAAAGGAAGCAATATGAAAAGAATGCCATCAAAAGTTTTAGCCTCAGTAAGTTTATTCGCTCTATTAGCTAGTTCATGCTCTCCAAATCCCAGACGTGAACTTAATGCAGATGAGAGAGTCGCCGATATTATGTGGCTAAGCTCAAAGATCGAAGCAAACTACGCACCCCTAGAATACAAAGAGGAGCTTCATGGCTTTGACTACGAAGAAATAAAAAATCAATACATAGAGCTTGCTAAACAAGACCAGTCTAATGAAGAATTCTACCTCCTTATGCACAAGTTTGTTGCTGAACTTAAGGATGGACACGTGAGCGCTTCACTAACACGATCAGAACTTTCGGGCAGAAGCGAATTTGCATTCCTAGGGTTTGTAGGCCATCGACATGGTGACAATTACCTGGTTAAAGACTTTGCGCCAACATTCTCAGCAAGCGGGCATTACCCTATTAAAAATAATGATGAAATTGTTGAATTCAATGGCATGAGCATGAAAGATGCTGTTGATAAGCTAATCAAGCCTTACAGAAACGTGGGCAATGAGCAGGCCAACTATACTATCCTTATGTCCAAACTATTTTTAAGAACTTCTCTCTCAATGCCTATGCCTGAGGATGAGAATGTTAAGTTAAAGATCAAAAGAGGATCCAAGACGTTTGAAGTTGAGGTTCCTTGGATTGTTGAAGATTATGCTAAGTTTGCCAACAGACAAAAGGCCGCAGTTGCCAAAATTGCCCAGGAAAAGGGCGTGGATGTAAAAGAAGAAGAAAACAAAGCAAGGGCTTTGGCGCAAATGGCGAGCATTCACCCATACATGACCAAAAGCTTCATCAAAACACCTTAAAGTCTTTGAAAGGGAAGAAAGGACTTGATGTTAACGAGCTTCTTCAAAAGGTTTCAACTTTAAGTCCGGATGCAACTTTTGAATTTCAGGCGCCGAGCGTTTATGGACAGGAGTTTGAATTTTATAAAACTTTTGCCAACACTCTTAAAGCGCAAGGGGAGGCAAAGTCTCCAATTGAAGCTCTTAAAGAAGAAAGATATGTGCCTTCGAATGTTTACCCTGTGCCGGCCGCTAAAACTTATCCAGCATACGTTGCCATTGAAGAAAAAGATGGAAAAAGAACTGCGATTGGTTATATCAGAATTAACACTTTCTCTCCTGAAGGGGACGAGTCAGTGGTTTTAAAAGAGTTTAAAGAAACTTTGAAATTCTTTAGAGACTTTGGGCTTCAGGGCGTTAACAAAGTCGTTATTGATCTTATCAACAACGGTGGTGGGTCTTTAAGACTTGGTCTTAAAATGTCAGCGCTTCTTAGTTCGAAAAACATCGAGATGCCAGGCCTTCAGTATATGCTTAACGACTCTTGGATGGATCAGTACCAAAAGTCTTCAAATGTGCATATGAATGACGCTGCAAGAGTAGTGGCACAGAGAGCTTACGAAGAAATGCTGGATATGTTCCAAAACGGTGACAGATTAAGCAACAACTACTCTGCTCATACGCTTTACCCATTTAGCATTCAAGCAAACAAAGACATGGTTGCCTTTGACAAGGCCTTTGACTTTGAGATTGCTGTTGTAACAAATGAAATGTGCGCATCTATGTGTGATATCTTTTCTTCAATTCTAAAAGAGAATAAGATGGCGACATTCATTGGTGAACAAACAATGGGTGCTGGTGGAAACGTTGTAAACCACTTCCTTGCTCCAAACAGTGGAATGAAGGTTTCGCTTACAGAGTCACTAGTGGTTAGCAGCTTTGGCGAATATTTGGAGAACAACGGTGTTAAGCCTGATATTGAAATGGAAGTTAACAAGTACCAGAAAACAAAGTACCAGGAAGTAATTAAAAAAGGCTTCAGCATCCTAAAATAAGACTATGATTTAGGAAATAAAAAAAGGGAGTTGAAAAACTCCCTTTTTTATTTTGTTGTGTTTTTATTTTACCTAGCTAGTTTTGAATAGCTTCTCTCTCTTCTTTAAGAGTCTTTAAAAGAGTTTTTGTCTTTTCTGTAAGCTCTCTATTTGCATTTGAAACACTTTCGTTGCTTATACTTGCTGGCATTTGAACTGTCTGGTTGTAACTCTCAAGCATGCCTTTAAGCTTTAATGAGCACATGACTTCCGACTTTGCTTTAGAGAGAACGTCATCAAAAGATTGCTTTTCTGCAATATACTTTGCTTGGCATGCCATACTGTTTACAATCTCTACTTTGGGTCTTTCATGAATTTCGTCACCCCCATTGGGGTCGCTCCAGTAAATCGACCAACTGCTAATTGTTGAAAGGTCACCACCTTTGCCGTATTCAAACTCAAAGCTATCCTTCTCGCAAAGACTCATGATCTCGCTGAATTTGTCTATTGCTTTTTCAGGTAGATCTCCAAGTTGATCATCTAAGTAATCATCGAATTGATATCCTGTAATTGGCATTAAGGCATCCGAATCATAGGTGGCAAGCTCTTCTTTTAGGTATGATAATTTTTCAGAGAAAACTTTTTCATACTTCATGGTTCTGACACTTGCTTTGAAGGTCTTATTATTCGATATTTTTTCTAATTGATTTGTCAGTTTGATTATTTGGGTTCGACATTGGTTAAATTGCTTGGGATTGTTGTTCTCCAACTCAAGGACAGCGTCAGTTAGCTTGCAGCAAAATTGTTCGTTAAGATATTCGTCTGAGTCAAAGCGCAATTTCATGTTATTAACACCATAGTAAGTTTTCTGAACAGACTTTATTAAAACAAAATCTACTGTGTGGGTTACTATTTTTAAAACACCTTCTATAGCACTACCGATCAACACTTCCAAACCAAGAAAGGCGTGAGATTTTTTAATTAAAGAGATTCTATCAAAGAACGACGTTGATTTTTTAGCTGCTTCAAAGGCATGGAATATATCAGACTTGTCGACTGCCTCATTTGAAAAGTTTTGTATAAAATCCTGGGATAATAGATCATACTTTTTACCTGTTTTGTTATTTACAGCAGTTCTCAAGAATGGGTTTACCGTTAAATCAACAATCTTTACATTATTCAAACGGAACTTAAGGTGGTGGTTATTACCTTCGCTATTAACTTTTGCTTTCAAGCTTAGTTGATCAAGCTCCTTTGGAAGTATTTTTACTTTTTTCATTTTTTTATATCTATCTTTTATCAGGTATTCATATGGAATTGATTCAAGCTTTTTGAGACTGGTGTGAAATGTTTTATTCACAGTGTCGAGTAGATCGTTTGGTTTCGCGACTACATGGGTCGTTAAAAAAATGAACAAGAACAAAGTGGTGTAGCAAAACTTTTTCATAATTTTCCTCATCAAATGGGCGCTACCCCCTTTGCTGCAAAGGTTAAATATAGCTTATTGATTTATCGGATTTTGAAAGTAATTTCTTTAGGAATATGAGTGTGAGGGCCTTATGGCATTAATAAACAGTAAGGAGGGGAGAATTTAAGTAATACCCCCCACCAATAAAGTTATTTAGTTAGGACTATCTTCTTTTTGCCTTTTTGGATGGACTTGGCGATCATTGATGTGACCTTGCCGGCCTTTATCACAGGTCCTTTAACGATGATCTGGTCTCCTGGCGTCAACTGCAATCTTTCATTTAGCAGGGTCCACTCAGCACCCAAATGAACCAACATGTACCTTTTCTCCGGTGTCTTCATAAACACTTTCATTGCAGGCATATCTGTCTTAGAGGAAAGCACTTTGCTAATTTTTACTATAGTGCCAGGGGCCGTGTGAGATTCCGAAATTATTTGAGCCTTTGTTTTTTCCACAGCACCCATGCCGGTGGTTGAGGCCAGAAGCGTGGCGCCAAGAAGCCCTAAACAGTGTCTATTAAAGTGTTTCAACATTACAATCCTCCTAATTATACTCTCTATTCAGGTTGCAATGCTAGTGCCACTGTGCAAAGCGTAGGCCAGTGTTCTTGACCAAAAGGGTCTGGCCTGTTAATAAATTCAAGATCATAAAGGAGTTTTGATGCGCAGTGAGTGTTCTTTGATTGGAGCGGCAGTAGATATAGGACAACCTAAAGAGGGCACAGAGTTGGCCCCTAGTTGGCTTAGGGTTAAAGGTTTTAGGGATGTGTTTAATAAAAAGTTCTCAGCGGTTCACGATCTTGGTGACATTACCGCAAAGAAATCCGAAGAAGACCCAAGTCTTAAGACTAAATTCACCCAATTGGACGCTTACGCTAAGCAGTTAGGACAAGTTATAAGCGAAGAGCTTTCTAAGAACCGCTTTGTATTTACTCTGGGCGGCGATCATAGCCTTGCTGCTGGAACTCTCGCCGGCACAATGGAATTCAACCCTGACATTAAGGTTATTTGGGTGGACGCCAATGCAGATATTAACACTCCAGACACTAGCCCATCCGCAAACACTCATGGAATGCCAGTGGCATTGGCAATGGGCCTGGTTGACCATGTGGACGCAAAAGGAAAGTTCGAATGGATGCCAAGACTTAAACCTGAAAACATCGCGTATATAGGTCTAAGAGACGTTGATCCGGGTGAGCAAAAGTTTATCGACGAGCTAGGCATAATGGCCTTCACCGCAGAAGAGACGAAGAGACTTGGCATTGAAAAGGTCTTAGAACTCATACAAGAGAAGTTGGATCCAAATAGTGATTCAGATTTCCATATAAGCTTTGATGTCGATGGTATTGATCCAAGCTTTTTCCCTAGCACGGGTACCCCAGTGGATGGAGGGATCTCTCTTGATGACGGGAAAAAAATTATAGAATATTTCGTCTCGACCGGAAGGCTTGCAGCCTTAGATATGGTGGAGGTTAATCCGCTTTTAGGTGATAGAGAGGCTCTAGAAAGAACCTTAGAGTCAAGCATCGAACTAATATCCCCACTAGGGCCTGGCCCAATGAAAGCTCCTTTCATTAGGCCAAGCATATCTAATGAGAGATTTTCTTTCTAGAATTCTGAGCCTGAAGACTCTGGAGTTGATAAGAATGGATCATTCATTTGCTCATCTCCAGAGAAACTGTCCTCTTGCATTCTCTGTCTTTCAGCGTCTAATTCAGCTTCATTGAGGTAATCCTCATCGGCCTGAAGGTCTTGGTTAAAGCTATCCTCTTGCTCCTGCATATCAAGCTGGTCCCTTTCAAAGCCTTGATCTTGAAATTGCATATCTCCTTCACTTTGAAACTCTTGTCCTCTTTCCAGGGCCTGATTGTCAGTGAACGAGGTGTTGTCTTCAACATTTTGTGCCCATGCCGTTAGGCAAAGAGCAGATACTATTAGAAGTGTTTTCATAAAGATCTCCTTTGTATGATGATGTATCAAGATCATGCAACTTGAATGCCCGCACAACTTAGATTTTGGCCAGATCTAAGTTTATTTCTTTTAAAAAAATTAAAGCCTCGTGTAAAAATCCAATGCTAGACTGATAAGGGAGGAAGCTTTGGACATTTATGAAGAACTGAAGAAAGATCACAGAGAAATTAAAATGATGCTTAATGAACTTGTAGGTTTGGATAAAGATGACGATTTTCGTTTTCTGCTTATTTCCCAAATAAGAAGCGCTCTTCTTTCTCATTCTAGGGCAGAGGAGGCGGTTTTGTACAACTCCTTAAGAACAGCGGACGGGGAGCCTTATAAAATTGGAATGAAAGGCTATAAGGAGCATTTTGAAATAGAAGCACTTCTTCGTGGACTTCAGTTTATGGACCGAGTGGACGCCAATTGGAAGCCTATGGCGAGAAAGCTAAAAGAGCTTTTGAGCAGTCATCTGAGCAATGAGGAAAAGGAAGTCTTTACTCTCTGCAAACTAATGTTTAATCCTGTGCAAGCAGAGAGAATGGGAAGGGCATTCAGGGAGCTTAAGAATCAAGTAGAGCAGGAAGGTGATGCAAAGACAACTATGGATATGATGGTGAACTTGCTTCCACCAAAATACTCCTTGAAACTAATGAACAACCTTAAAAGTCTTTCTCCCTGATAGCTGATCTTAAGGCCTTTCCTTTTAAAATTGCAGTTAGCACCCCCATATTCTGTGAGTGCCAAAAGTTGCCAAGGTGTCCTCCCCAAGGAAAAAGGACAAAACGATCCTTAAAGGCCTGTGAGAAGTACTTAATGTCTTTAGTGTTAATTAGAAAATCGTCTTTCGTGTGTATTAAATAAACATTGTCGTTATTTCGAAAGTAAGAATCCAGGGCGTACAAGCTATTTCTTTTTCCTAATTTTTCTCTTGTATCCCTCGGATCGTTATTTGTCTTTTGATAGGGAAGAACGATTTTTTCAATATATTCATCTAGGTTAATGTTGTTTATTGCTTTGTTGGACAGCTTGAATGTTCCGGCCAGATTTCCATGCTCATGGATTAACACTTTTTGAGCGGATTTTGCCACATCTGGCAGTTCACTTGTAAGAGAGTGACCAACCATGGCCATTGATTGATGCTCACTAAAATTGAGCTTTTTCACATAGCGTTTATAAATTGGGAGAATGGGTTCATACTTCTTAAATCGGAAACTTAGATAGCCTGCTTTTGCGAGGGCCTTAAGAAATTGCCATTCACCGATCTGATTTCTTCTGGATGTGAAGCCGTCAACAATTTTTGCTGCCTTCAGTAGGTTCGTTGGAGGATTGATTAGAACCTCTTGGCTTAGTTTGAAGAATCTGTTTTGATCAATTCTTGCTACAAATGCTGCGGTTAAACCTCCATAAGAGTAGCCAATCATATGTTTTTTTAGAAAGGTTATGCCGTAAAGATCCCTAATGTAGCCATGAGCTTTCTTCATTAGCTGAAGGTAATCATATGCATCTTGTTGGAATTCTCCCACAACTCCGTTGCTGCTCGCCCCAATTATAAAACGCTCTGAAAAAATGGATGGCAAAACTATTGAATGAAAGCCTTCCTCAGCAAGTCTGCGGGCAAGATAGTTCGCCTTGGCGCTCTTTACTGAAGACCCGAAGCCTGTGAGGATATACACCAATTCCCTGTTATCCATTTTGGGCCCGGGCCAAAAGTATCTAAAGTGAACTCTTTCATCCACACCTTTTATTTTTCTATCCTTTACCGGCAGCTTCACGTGCAACCAAGAGCCATTCGGCGCGCCAACAAATGATGTTGAAATAGCTGCAATTAACGGTCTCACCTTTGGGAACGTGTACTCCTCCGGGGAAACAATTATCTGCCCATGAAGGGCCGTTGAAAGCAGAAAGAGGAATAAAAGAGCTTTTTTCATATTACAAAAAGCATTTTCTTTCAGTTATTCTTCCTTCCAAGTAAAAAATATGTGTGAAGGACTCTGGAAGAAGAGACTTGTCATTCAATTCTAGCAAAAGAGACGAGTCTTGATAAAAGACCTGATTATTGTTTTTTCCAAAGTACAAGTTTTCCATTGGTGTAAATACGCCATCTTTTCTAAGAGCTTTGTTTCGTAGTGTGTAGCTTTCTAGTTTCTGGGTGTCCACAAACTCAATTGAAATATGTAAAAGGTTTTCTTTATAACCAAGGATGTTTTGTAAATTTCTTTCAACCTTGTCGAAGGCCAATGCGCATAGGGCGCCGTCATCTGATTTGCCAAAATATTGATCACCTTCTTTAATCACAAGCTCCGTGGAAAAAGTTTGGGTTGCAATGAGGGCCAGTAATAAAAACAGTTTTTTCATGTTTAAGTTCCTTTTTAAAGTTCAACAGTAACCTTTCACCATAAAACCATTAAGGTCGTCTATTAGACGAATTTCGATCTAAGAGAAATCTACAATTTCAAAGTTTCAACCTACCTCTTTCTTCTACAAAGGCCGGATTAGGTGGGGGAGGTGGTGTGAGAAGAATGGTTAGAAGTGTATGATGTAAAGAAGAATGAAAGCAAAAGGAGTGCTTATGATGGATCCTGAACTTAGATATAAACTTCCTAAAGTAAAAGATGTCATGAGTTCGCCTGTAATAGCTCTTACGAAAAAACATACGGTTTACGACGCTCTTTTAACCTTTAACAAGTACAAGATATCCTCAATACCTATAGTGGAAGATGATAAAAACTACTCGCTTATTGGGATGGTGACAGAGTGTGACTGTTTGAAGTACATGGCGCACAACCTCTTTTACGACGAGATGAGCACAGACAGTGTGGGCGTGATAATGCAAAAAGATCTCGTGGTTATAGAACGAAACATGGATATCTTTGAGTTGGAAGAGTTGTTTCAAAAAAATAGAGTGCGCCACGCGCCTGTGTTGGAGAAGGGGAAGGTTGTTGGATCCGTCAGTCGATCGGACATACTTAATCATCTTGAGACATTTAGCAAAGAAGTTCTAAAATACCGTCACGATGTAATTGAGCCTTTAGAGTTGTCAATTTACAAAGATTTTGACTGGAGAGCAAAAGAGATTTCTGAGAACCATCACTTTAATTCTTTAAATTAGAATTAAGCTTCTTTCCGCAATTATAGCAGAAGTTTGCGGCCTCATTTTCTGAAAATGACTTGCAGACGTCGCATCCTTTGTCTTCTTGTTGCTTATCTAGTTTAGACATCTCAGTTGAAATGATTCCTGTGGGCACCGCAATTACACCATAACCCATAATCATGAGTGCTGCGGACAAAAATTGGCCTAAGGTGGTGAGGGGAGTAATGTCTCCATACCCAACTGTGGTCATAGTGACTATGGCCCAGTAAATGGAGGTGGGAATACTAGTAAATCCACTTTGCGGCCCTTCAATATAGTACATGCCGGTGCCCATAATCGTGACGAGTGTGACCACAAAGAATATAAATACAATAATCTTGGTTCTAGAAGAGTATATTGCCAATTTCAATTGAGTGCCAGCACTAGTGTACTGACTTAGCTTTAATATCCTAAACACCCTAAGGAGACGCAAGGCCCTAATAATAATAAATGCTTGGGCTCCAGGGATAATAGTCGCAAGGTAAGTGGGTATTACCGAGATGACGTCAATCGCGCCATAAAAGCTAAAAAGATAAGACATCTTTTTAGGAGCGGAGTAAAGCCGCAAAAGAAGTTCGATTGTAAATATTCCTGTGAACATCCACTCCAATATATAGAATAGTTTTGAATGAATAGCGTAATATTCTTCAACTGTTTCAAGCATGATTGTGATCACGCTTAGGAGGACCAAGATAATCAAACAAATATCAAACCACCTTCCTGCAGGTGTGTCATGCTCAAATATGATCCGATATATTTGTTCTTTAGTTTTGCTCATTTAACTTATAGCCTGCTAAGGCCGGGTAGATAAGTCAACTAGCTTTTTTGAGGCGCTTTGTTATGAGAAATCTGTTGAGAGTTAACTGTCTTGTCAACATCTGGGTATTTGCAATTCTTAATCTGGTTTGTAAGAAGAACCTTTCTTGTGTCAGGAGCTGGATGACTACCTTTTCGTTTTTTCCTTTTTTTCATTTTATCAAAGAGTCCTTTTACGTGGTTTAAGTGTGCCACTGCCGCTGCGGGGTTGTAACCCGCTTTGGTCATAAGTTCAAGGCCTGTGAAGTCGGCTTCCTTTTCATGCTCTCTTTTAATTCTATTTAAGAAAGATTTATCTCCAGAAGGAAATCTACCATTTAATTCTTCTATCAATCTCGCGTGATGCTTAAGGGTGTAATGTGCAAGTTCGTGGGAGAGAACCGCTGCCAAAGCATCTTCGGTTTTCGCCCTCTGTGGAAGCGAGGCAGGCACGAGAAGGTACTTTCCGGCCACAACCCTGGCAACTGGAGGCATTTTCGTTTTTGTGCATAAAATAACGACTTCAAGGCCATCTTTTTTATCTATTATAAAGTCCAACTGGGAAGAGGTGAGGAGTTTGTTCACAATGGAGTCGACATACTCGCCTAGGCCTGGACAAGTTTTGCCTGAGTTTGCGTATTTTTTCTTCGCTTTGTTTGCCCTATCATTCAACTTTTCCAAAGTGGACTTTTTAAATACTGTATTCCTAACAAATAGAGGCACACCATTTGAACTTATTGTCGCGCTAGCGTTCTTCAGATTAAAAGAGCAACTAGAGCCAGCAGCGTGTAATGGTATAAAAATTATTATGTATAAAACTGTGAAGAAGGTGTAAAAAGATTTTTGCATATCACAAATTAGGCCATCAAATTTTTACATATTCAACACTAATATTTTGTCAGGTTTTAAATACTTTTACTTGGCCTATGTTGGAACTAAAATAGATACATGCATAAGCTTTTAAACACAAAGTTTCTAAAACAAACCCCTGTTGAGCACGTTGCTCAGAAACTCTTAGGTCACCATCTAGTGACCAATATTGATGGGATCAAAACAGTCGGAAAAATTGTGGAACTTGAAGCATATTGTGGCCGAAGAGATAAGGCGTGTCACGCGTACTTTAAAAGAACCGCAAGAAACGAGGTGATGTTCGCTGAAGGTGGGGTGGCGTATGTTTATCTTTGTTATGGAATACATAGTTTGTTTAATATAGTCACTGGAGCGCTCGATGAGCCTGCTGGAGTGCTAATCAGAGGGATAGAACCGATAATCGGTGAAAAACATATGCTTAAAAGAAGAGGCATGTCCACCAACACACCAAATTTGTCCAATGGGCCTGGAAAGATATCTCAAGCGTTGGGCATAACCACTGAATTAAACGGTGAGCTTATAGGAGGGCCAAGCATATGGTTAGAGAAGGGAGGGCCAGTAAACGATGAGGAAGTTTTAGTCGGGAAAAGAATTGGAATTGACTATGCTGGGGAGGACAAGAATTTACCATGGCGCTTTGCCATCCAATCCCCTTATGTTGGACATAAAAAGGGCCTATGGCATCGCTAAGGCCGTATCTAAAAACATCATGAGAGCAAAACCAAGCATTAATCCAGCTGTTGCAAGGTCTGCGTTTTCCTTCCTATGAGATTCTGGAATTATTTCTTCACTAATAACATAAAGCATGGCACCGCCCGAAAACGCCAATGCCCATGGAAGTGTTTCGGAAACTTGAGAGGTGGCCGCATAGCCTAGAAGAGCGGCAATTCCTTCAACAACACCGCTAAATGCTGCAACAAGCAGTGCCGTTCTTAGTTTATATCCAATCGAGATTAATGCCACGGCCACAACGAAGCCCTCCGGCGCATCTTGTATGGCGATTCCCAACATTATGGGATAAGCAAGCTCGGGAGATTGGCTACCAGCTCCTGAGCCAACGGCCAGGCCCTCCGGCAGGTTGTGAAGAGTAATCGCAAAGACGAACAACCAAATCTTTTTAATCTCTTTTAAACGTTCGCTTCCTTCTCGGCCGGTTCCAAAATGCTCATGGGGTACTACTTGATTTAAGAGCTTTAAAAACAGGCCACCACATAGAAACGAAGCGCAGATATAGAAAGTGCTCAGCTTTGTGGATTCTGGTGAATTGACAATGTCCAATGCCGGCAGAAGAAGAGAAAAGCATGTTGCGGCCAACATGACGCCAGCGCTGAACCCAGTTGTTGCATTCTGGAAGCGTGGTGATATTTTTGAAAAACCAATCGCCGGAAATGCTCCAATCGTAGTGGCCATAGAAGTTGTTAAAAATGCGAGCAAAGCGTAATTCATTAAATCATTATAGATCAAAAGGGAGAGGACTCAACCACATGCCTAACAAAAATCTGGCCTACAACATTGCATCCGGTGCGCTCAACTGGAAAAATCGTAACTATGAATGAAACACTTAAAAACAAATATTTTTACCTTTCAATTTTTCTTGTTCTTACCCTGGTCTTTATGCTGCAGAACAATCGACCAGTGGATATAGATTTCTTTTTTTGGAACATAGCAAGCGCAAACCTTTTGGTATTGTTGAGCTTGTTTTTCATCCTTGGCGCTGGCCTGGGCTTTGGCATCGCCAAGTTTAGAAGGCAAAAAAGGAAAAGAGCATCAACAAGTAAAAAACAAGAGAAGTTCAGAGGACCCGACGAAACTTACCATCCAATTCATTAAA
Source organism: Halobacteriovoraceae bacterium (assembly GCA_002711995.1). Taxonomy (GTDB): domain Bacteria; phylum Bdellovibrionota; class Bacteriovoracia; order Bacteriovoracales; family Bacteriovoracaceae; genus UBA845. The sequence goes on from PASN01000014.1 coordinate 29,576, forward strand.
TATTGGAAATTTTTAGAAAGTCGTGCAACTATTTTATAAAAAGGGTTGCAATGAAAGAGGAAGACTTTCTAAATTTAACTAATGCTTACGAAAATATCATTTTTGACTATGGTGGTGTTTTCATAGATATAGATTACAACCTTACTGTAAAGGCACTCCAAGAACTCTCTGACATAGACGTTGGAACGCTTTATAGCAAAAAAGAACAAGTCGAAATCTTTGACTTGCTTGAGACTGGAAGAATTGGTGAAAGGGATTTTTTAGAGGCCCTTGCTGATATACTAAGAATAAACAAATCTCATGTGGGAAAAGTTAAGGATGCTTGGAATGCCATGCTTCTTGATATTCACCCTGAGCGTGTTTTTCACCTTCGAAGACTGTCTAAAAGCAAACGTGTCTTTATGTTAAGCAATATCAATGAAATCCATGAATCATTCATGGTGGACTACTTTGATAAGCACAAAAATATAGGGGACTTTTACTCCCTGTTTGAGAAGGTGTACTTCTCTCATAATATTGGGCTTAGAAAACCAAACGTAGAGGCGTTCGAACACGTTCTGGAAGAAAATAAGTTGGATTTAAAGAAGACCTTATTTATTGACGACTCGCCTCAACATGTGGAGGCCTTCTCCAAACTAGGTGGCAAGGCAGTTTATCTTAACCCTGCAAATACATTTATCACAAAGTTCTAAGAATAAGGCATGCTTTCTAAGTCATCAAGGCAGGCCTGAACACTTCGCAGGCTATCCATTAAGGTCAAAAGCTTTATATTCTTTTCCTTACCTGCCATGCTGTCGAGCTCTTCCAGCTGGGCATGTATCAGAGCTATAGAGTCACTTAGCTTGAAACTCTCGTACGCGAGCTCTTGTTGGTGAAATGTGAATTGTGGAGGTTGAATGTTTAGCTCCCTAATTCTTGATTCGATATCATCCAACATTTGCTTCACCCTTACCGTGAGCAATTCATTTTTTGTTGCGATTTCGCCATCCATAAAAGATTTATTATCTATATATTCCATAGCTACTCCTGTTTTATCCTGAGCCTGCAACTGCCTTCAGGCCCTCATTTTGTTGTTTGAAGTTCGATCTGTTCATAGGAATATCTAAAAAAGCGCCAAAAGCTGTGAATACCGCCAAGGTTACTGGGGCAAGCGCTGAGACACTGGCGCTAAATTGATAAAGTTTCCATGATACTGCTGCACAAATTAGTGTGAATGTTAGGTGTAGTGCAATCTTTACCGCTCTCTTTTCATTCCCTGGCAAGAAGATAAAGAGCTTGGACTCGATTGCTCGAGCTAAACTTGTCAAAAATACTTTAAGTATGTTTTTTGTTGAAGTTGCAGGCCCTAATTTCTGTAAATATAAAAGAAGTGAAAAGTACATAGAGCCAAGTATCGTGGTGGCCGCCAAAAACTCGCTACCGTGTAGCAGCTCTAGGGACTGTGCTTTGTTTGGTTCACTCATCGCCAACCAAATCAAAAGTCCCAAAGGGTAAAGTATGAAGTTGTTAAAAGGTGTCAATTGCAAGGTTAAAACTGTTTTGTCCTTTAACTCCATATTTAAGATATCTTTGAGCGTTAAAGTGCTTAAAGCTCCCTTTATAAAGTCGAGTTTTGTCGCTGCTAATTTGACTGTTTGATCGTCTCTTGAGTTCAGGTGCCCGGATGGATCATAAACTCCAGAGAATCCACTGTTTTTTATTTTTACACCCGTTTTATAAGCGTAGCCAGTTTTAGATTCACTCCAGCCGGCAACCTTCAACAGAGCTTCCTTCTTAACCAAAACCAATTCACCCCAAAAAGGCGCATGAGAAGTTTTCACTCTAGCGTAAGTCTGGAAATAGAAAGAATGCTCGGCAAGACAGGGAGACCAATTGGATGAATTAATTTGAGGCGACAAGGGGTATTGAATATAGTTTGCCATTTCTGTTTCCAGTTTGCTGGCCGCGATCTCTAAAGTATGCGCTTGAATTATGTGGCCTTGAGAGCAAACGAAGATAAATTGGGCCTCTTTAGATGTTCTTTCTAAACATTTATTTAACAATCTTCCGGTGCTTTTTTCCTTCGTTCTCAGAATTTTAAGATTTGGATAAATCCTTTTAAGCTGCTTAACTTTAAAACTTGATATTTCGCTGCAGGCCACAATGATTTCTATACTCGAACAGCTTTGATTGCTTATGCTTGTTAGAGTTTTTTTTAGTTCATCCTCTTTCAACTCTTTAACCGGTATATGAATACTTACTTTAAAATCTTCAAAGGTTTTTCCTTGAAGAAGACAAAGTTGGCCTTTAGTTCCCACCTCTGGAAGTAGTTTAAATCTCATTGTAAAAATTGTGACAGCTAAAAATAAATTAATACCCAACAGATATAGAAGCGCCATTGGTTCAAAGAAGATCCATGCTGCACTGGCCAGGATAAAAAGATAGAATAAATAAATTAATTTAGTTCTACTTAAGAATAAATTTGAAATGTTCAAGATTGCAGATTTTAAACACATCGAACAGCACCATTAGGATTGTTAGTATTTCAACCTAACTAGTGCAATACAGGTGCCTATATATCTAAGTAAAGCATTGTGGTTTATTTTAGCCAAGACAGGAGCAATTGATCCGTAAAGGACTTGGTTTTTGCGCTCCAGAGCTTGGCCTTTCTTCTTAAGTTCTCGGCATCTTTTGTTAAGGGTGTTTCCAATATCTTTCGGGCCTTGCTGTCATGTATAAGGATTGCAAAGGCAACGCGCTCTCCCTTAGACGTCAGGTAGTAGCCAGCGATATTGCTAACATAGTAAAGAGAGCCTGTTTTGGCCCAAACCCTGTAGGCGGTCGATGGATGAAGGAGCCTTTTTGAAATCCAGCCACTTCTTCCGTTAATGGAAAATAAACTCCAAAAGCTTCGGGAACCAAACTTTGTATCTTTAGTCTTGTCTAAGAATTGTGCAAGAGTCTTTGCGCTGGCCTTGTTGTTTATAGCAAGTCCTGAGCTATTGACCAACTGAGTGTTTTGAAAGCCTGCCTTTGGAAAAGATGTTCTTAAAAAACTCAAGACCGATTTGGCAGAGTCTTTGATGCCCGCAGGCCTTTCTGTAATTTTTTGTGTGGCCATCATGGCGGGAAGCTCCGCCCTTATGTTATTGCTGTACTCAAAGGCCAGGGAGCTAATTCTCCAAAGAGGAAGCCCTTTATGCTCTTGGATAAGCTTTGTGTCTGAGGGTTCTTTTCCCGCGATTGGGGTGGGGATTTCGACTCCAAGCAAAGATGCTAGATAGGAGAAGTAACTGGCAGTGAATAAACCAGCATCTCTTGCTGGAAGGTCCTGGATATATTTCTTTTTGGCCTTAGAAGACTTGATCCACATGTTCTTTTTAGGCAAAAAACTATAGTTCAGATCAGCTTTAAGGCTTTTGTTGGAAGGTTTGATTTTTAAGTGTTCAAGCCCTGGAAGCAGTTCTTTGTTTTTAAAAACTCTAAAACGATTAAAGTCAACGTTTAAGGCGCCAACTGATGGATTGTCTGGTTGATCCTCAAGGCCTATGGTGCAAAGCCTTGCACTTTTAATTAAGGCTTTATCATCAAAATAAAACTTTCCTTTTATTTTTTGTATACCCGTTGCCTTCATTGAGAAGGCCAAGTTCATTAATTGAGAGGGAGTGAGATTAGGGTCTCCACCACCTTTAAGGTAAAGATCGCCAAGTAAAGTTCCATTTTCTATTTTACCGGAATATGAAAGCTTTGTTTTAAACCTTTTATCAGGGCCTAAAACACTCAAAGAATAGTAGAGCGACAGCAGTTTAGTTACTGACGCCAACGGTCTGGCACTCTCAGCATTGTGGTCTGCCAATACTTCCCCAGTATCTGTGTTTAAGGCAAAGAAACTTACAGAGTCTTCAGTTAGTCCATGTTTCTTGAAAAGACTTTGACTGACCTCCGTACTCTGGGAAACGCTAAAAACAAATAATACTGACAAAATTAATTTCATATAAGTTAATTCTATCAAATAATCGAGACTTGTTAAATCTGGCCTAACTTAACCTCTTATTGATTTGTCTTATTCTTGAAATGTGTGAAAAATGGCGACATGGACACAGTATCACCCGAAAAAAGAAGTGAAATAATGTCAAAGATTAAGGCGACAGACTCAAAAGTGGAGATTGCTGTGCGGAAATACCTGTTTGCCAAGGGGTATCGCTATAGAAAAAATGCTTCTGATCTTCCGGGAAGGCCAGATATTTTAATGCCGAAACATAAAACTGCCATATTTATTCATGGATGCTTTTGGCATGGGCACAAAAACTGTAAATACCATAGAATTCCCAAAACGAGGACTGAGTACTGGAAAAAGAAAATTGAAGGCAATTCATTTAGAGATATTCGCAACGCAAATAAACTGAGAAAAATGGGTTGGCGCTGTTTTACGGTGTGGGAATGCAGGCTAAAGAATGATTTTTTAAGGGAAATGGAAAAACTTGAAAAAAAAATTATGTCCATATCTTGACGATTGAAATTTACACATCATTTTTACCTTAGAAGCAACGAAGATTGCAGGAGGTTATTAAATGAAAACATTACTACCGTTATACGCAGAAGAACTGGCCTTTAGAAAAAAGGTGGATTTTTATTCAAAAGAAACTGAAGGCGCGTGGAAGATCGCTATCGAAGTGCCTGGTGTCAAAAAGGAAGGGCTTGATATAGAAGCCGTTTCCAACTCACTGAAGATTAGCGGCCAAAAATTGACACCATTTGAAGAAGAAAGTAGAGACTTTGAGAGAGTTTTTAACCTGCCAGAGGGGGTTGATTACGAATCCATCACAGCTAGTCTTGAGAACGGGCTTTTAAGTATCACCCTTCCCAAAGTAAAGGAAAAAAGGCCTCGAAAGATTGAAATTACAACAGCTGAAGAGGCAGTATACGCCCAGTAGTAGTTAAAGCTCTGGCACAATTGTCGCCAGAGCTTTATTGAGTTATCATTGGTATAATGGGAACTCATCATCACCACCATCACAGTAGCTCTAGAAAAAATTTGCTTTTGGCATTCTTTTTAAATTTCACGTTTTGTATTGTGGAATTTATTGGTGGCTATTTAACAAATAGTGTGGCAATTGCTAGCGATGCATTACATGATTTGGGAGATAGCGTTGCGCTATTGTTTGCCTACTTTTCTGAACGGCTTAGTGAAAAGAGAGCGGATAAGAAATTCACGTACGGCTACCGAAGATTTTCTGTTATCTCTGCCTTGATCAATGGTGTGATACTCCTTGTTGGAAGTTCATACATTATTTATGAATCCATCGTCCGGATTGGCTCTCCTGAAGTGGTCGATCCTAAGGGAATGTTCGTTTTGGGTCTTATGGGTGTGGCCGTGAATGGCTTTGCCGCCTACAAGCTCTCTAGTGGAGAGGGAGTAAATCAAAGAATGGTCATGTATCATTTACTTGAAGACCTTATGGGGTGGGGGGCCGTGATTGTGGTCAGCTCTGTGCTTATTTTCTACCCTTGGTATTTCCTCGATTCAATTCTATCTATTTTGATCTCCCTAATAATCTTAAGAGGAGTTTATAAAAACTTTTTAAAAGTAGGGTCAATCCTTCTTCAAAAGTTCCCTGATGATCTGGCCATGGAGTCCATCGTCGATGAAGTTCTGGCGTTGGAGAATGTGGTAGATGTTCACGCATTCAGAGGTTGGTCCATTGATGATTTAAGCCATTCTGTAAGCTTTCATGTTGTGGTGCCATCTCATACGGTTATCGAACAATTGGATGAGCTTAAAACCCAAATTAAAGGGCTGCTGGCGTCTCATAATGTCAAATACAGCTCCATAGAATTTGAAGGCGAGAAGTATCACTGTTAACGCAAAATCTTTTCCACTTCATCGTCGTTGACTTGAGGAAAGTTTTCATAAAATTGCGCAACGGCGTAAAAGTTCTCCGGAATATCTAGAAACACCGTTTCGTCAGCTGCAAGTTGAAGCATCTTTTGAGCTGATCTCGATGCGACTGGAGCAGCTACGACAACTTTTCGCGCCCCTTTTTCTTTCACCGTAATCACTGCGCTAAGCATGGTGGAACCTGTTGCTATGCCATCATCTACGATGATCACAGTTCTATCCTTAACATCTTGGGGGGTTTTGAAGCCTTGGAACTTTTTTCTGTAATCTGAAAGTTGCGCCTGCTTCTTCGCCGCCTCTTGAGATATGTATTCTTCGTCAGCATAGGCCTTGGCATTGGAACTTAAGTAGACGTCGCCAAATTCGTTTATTGAACCAATGGCCAATTCTGGATGATTTGGAGCTCCCAATTTTTTTACCAGAATTATATCCATGTCCATGTCTAGTTCAGTCGCTATTACATCCGCCATGGCAACGGCACCTCTTGGAATGGCAAGTATCAATGGGTTGTCTTCTTTAAATTTTTGCAGTTTATAGGACAAGAAGTGACTCGCTTCATACCTGTCATAAAAGGGAAGATTAAGATTTTCACTTTTGTACTCGTCTTTTCTTTCTTCGTAAATCTTTTGCGCGAAGTATCTCTTGAACCATCTTGAAGATTCTCTAATTATCTCTTCATCAATTGATGAATTATTTTCCGATATCGTGTGAAGCTTTACACAAGCAAGATTGGGCATCATTTTCTTATTGGCCTGCAAGGCCAGCTGGTCTTTGCCATCTACAATAAGCAGACATGGAGCCTCCACAAAAGGGAGGTACTTCTCAACCATGTCAATTCGACCAGAGAAGGCAACAACGGCATTTATGTTCATAGTCGTATGGGCAGCAGCTTCCATAGTGGCCGCAGCTGCTGTGTAAGATGCATGTATGCCTAGGGGACAGTCTCTTAAAAGTCTATGACGCTTAGTCCAGTCCAATGCAACTTCGAGTCTAAGTGAAAGGAGCTTCACATTATATTTATATTCCTTTTTTTTCGACTCCTCTAGAGACAGCAAGTCTAAATTTAAAACAGAAATGTCATGCTCATTAAAATAGCGGGCGAAATCTTTGGCCTCTTCGCTCTTTCTACCTTCGGAATCTGCATAGGGCACCACAACCAGGCCTAAAGCGCCTTTAACATCATATAGATCGCCATAAACTTGGGTGTCATGCTCGGTTATTCGAACTTCTCTCATAACTTCCTCCGTGGATAAACTCTGCGAAATTTAGGCCAATCTGGTAAGCGCCTTGCACTGGAGGTAGAACGTAAAATTTTAACACCGAGGTGCTTTTTGCTGAGTGTAAGTGGCCTAAGAAATGAAAGAATTGGTTTAAATGTTAAATCTCCGGACTTTGGCCCGTTGATGGACGAAATCAAAAATAGAAAGATTGTTCTTATCGGAGAGTCGACCCATGGCACCCATGACTTTTACAAACTAAGGGCCGAAATTACAAAGGAGTTGATTTCGGAGCATGGCTTTAACGTAGTCGCAATTGAAGGTGACTGGCCGGATGTTTTTAGGGTTAACAAATATGTTAAGGGGCAAGGTAAAGATAAAAACGCGCTTGATAGCATGGTAGATATGGAAAGGTTTCCGCTATGGATGTGGAGAAACCAGGTGTGTTTGGACTTTATCGAGTGGCTCAGAGACAGAAATCTAAATAGTGAGTTTAAAACAGGCTTTTACGGCCTTGACCTTTATGGGATGAAAAACTCTATTAGCGCCATTATGGATATCACTAAAGAAAACTTTCCAGAGCTATATGAAGAGACAAGGGAGCTATACAGCTGTTTCCAAACCCCTTTAAGCGATGCCGCAAACTATGGTAGGAGAGTTGCGCTTAACCAACAAAGAAGTTGTCAGGAACAGATGGTTAAAGAGCTTAATTTGATAAGAGATGAGTTTTACCAAAGCCTAGGCTCCGGGATGGACAAAGAAGAGTATCTCCATGTGGAACAGAATGCACAGGCGGTTGTGGCCGCTGAGTCTTACTATAGAAACCTGTTCACCCCTGGAGTAAGCACATGGAACATTAGAGATAAGCACATGTTTGAAACGCTTAAATCCATAGATGAGTGGATCTCATCTGAAGAGTCTGGAAAAATTGTTGTTTGGGCCCATAACTCTCACGTTGGCAGGGCCATGACCGATAGACGGGAACAATTAGGTGAAATCACGCTTGGGGAAGTGGCATCTGATCACTATAAGGACATGTGCTTTTGCATCGGTATGTTTACTGGAGAGGGCAGTGTTACGGCCGCCCATAATTGGGATGAGCCAGGACATTATTTCAACCTAAACACTCCGCTGGAAGGTTCCTATGAGCAACTTTTGAGCAGAGTTGGTGGAGACTTTATGTTGGGAAGCGACACTCTTAAGGAGATGAAAAGACCTCTCCTTGAACGCGCAGTGGGTGTGATTTATCGGCCTGAGACGGAACGCTATTCACATTACTTCGAGTCAGACATTGCGGGAAGGTATGATTGGTTAATTTATTTGGATAAGACCTCAGCACTTGAGCCTGTGGATGATCTGTCTTATTGGCAGCCTAGGTTGAAGGGAAGGGAAAAGGATTTTTACCCCTCTTCCCTGTGAGTTGAATTTAGGCCGGTTGGTTTGGTAGGTGCGTCGGTTTAAAAGTTAAATCCAAAAAACGTGTTTTTCTCCATTGGTTTAGTTGCTCCTTCATCGAAGCTTCTATTTTTGAAAGAAGGATTTCGATAGAGCTGTTGGAGCATTCAACTGTAAAATTTCTCTTTATTGACTCGATTTTAAGCTGTCCGAAGTAGTTGTTATTGCGCTTTTCTATTATAAGGCTTGCAAAGGCCCTTGAGGGAGCCTCTTCCACCAAGCGCTCAAGCTTGAGCTTGATCTTCTTTTGAATCGCATCTGAGGGATTTAATGATTTAAATTCAACTTCATAATTCTTTGTTTCTTCAAAATAATTTAATGAACTCACTTCACCTCCTTGGTAAGCACCACTTTTTTAAAAAAATAATTTTGGTCTAAAAATTGTCAAGAGTGGAAAATGTAAAAAAGTGGTAAACTATTTAAAAAAGGAGCGTTATGAAAGTTGGTATTATGACCGGTGGGGGAGACGCGCCCGGACTAAATGGTGTTATTGAATCCGCAACTAAATATCTGAACCAGAATGGAGTGGAAGTTGTGGGAATTGTTGATGGTTTTGAAGGCATTTTTGACTTGAATACTATTGATTTAAATCGTTCACGTGTGGACGGAGCATACCAGACTTCAGGCACGATTCTTGGAACTTCCAATAAACGAGGAATAGGCGAAGACGCTGAGGAATTCATTGAGAAGTTCAATGAACTTGGACTTGATGGATTAATTGCCGCTGGAGGTGATGGAACGTTTCAGGCCTTGGGAGCTGTCTCTGATAAAATCAATATTTTAGGCATACCTAAAACAATCGATAACGATCTTGCGGGTACGGACATGACCTTTGGTCATCACACAGCTTCATCTCTTATTAGCAAGTCAATCGCTACGCTTAAGCACTCTGCAAACGCTCACAAGCGGGTGATGATTTTGGAAACAATGGGAAGAACCGCAGGTTGGCTTGCATTGAACGGAGGTAGGGCCGGATACAGCGATGCAATATTGCTTCCTGAAAAAGAACTCGATATGCAGGCCTTTGTCGCCGATTGTAAGGAAAAGTTGTCGAATGGAAGAAGAGGACTTGTCATATGTGTTTCCGAAGGGGTTAAGTATCAAGGAAAATCATCAATAAAAAAAATAGTTGAAGGCGCGCCCGAACAAGAGAGGCTTGGAGGGATCTCTGACATTTTGGCCAATGCTTTGGAAAAAGAGCTTTCAGTTGAATGTAGGAATGTGATTTTAGGCCACTTGCAACGCAGCGAGCCTCCTGAGATCTTTGATCAGCTGTTCTCAATGGAATTGGGCGCCAAGGCCGCTGAATTGGCCATGGAGGGGGTTTGGAACAAAGGACTCGCCTATAAAAACTGCGGCATAAAAAGTGTTGAATTAAATGAGTTCTGCGCTCCTCCTAGGAGAGTTAACTTGGATATCGAAGAAGTAAGACACGCAAGAGGACTTGGAATCTATATATAGTGGAGTGGAATTGATCTCTTATCGATTCGATTAAAGCAAGTTGGTGCTTCGAAACTATTCAATTTTATAAGCGTTCAAAAAGATTTAAATTCTAATTAAGAAGGAGTCTTTATGAAACAGCTTGAAAAGATGATTCGTGAAGAGCTGTTACATGTGCCAGATAAAGTATGTGTTTCACTCTTCATACCCCCAGGAAGCTCCAAAGAAAAGTGCGACACAATTAAAGAGCTCGTCGTTCAGGCCAGCAACTTGTTGAGAGACATTTATACCGCCAGCGAGCTTGAAGACTTTTTAAGACCCCTCGCATCCATAACTAAGCGGGAGGCCGAGAGTTTTGACAGTTCTATCGCTCTATTTCGATCGAAAAATAGTTTTAAAATTTTGGGGATACCTATAAGTGTCGACGCCCAGGTCTTTGTTTCAAATCACTTTAATGTTAAACCTCTTTTAGAGTGGCTCCAGGAAGAACAGGAATATTTTTGTATTGAGTTCTCCAGAGGCCATATTGAGTTCTTTAGAGGAGATATCAATGGATTTAAATCTGTTGAAGGCCTGGAGGGAGAAGCCTCGCCAGAAAAGTTGGATGCTCTTGTTTCACAGCACTCGAGTGACAATGAAGAGGCGGTTACATTTGTGGCCGGAAACACTGAAATTGCTCAGAAATTTCTACAGCAATCCAAACTCAAAAACCTAAATAAGAGTGTTGTTGATAGAAGCTTGTATGCTGGGGATTATAACAAGCTATGGCAAACACTCACTGATAGAGTCCGACGTTCTGGGGTTCTTAAAATAGAAAAGTCTCTAATGGAGTACAATGTTGCTTTAATGAATGGGAGAGCAGAGAGTGATGTTGAGGCAATAATTAAAGCGGCAAAAGAGGGTAAGATTAAAAAACTCATAATTTCAAGTGAAGACAAATTATGGGGCAGGTTTGACGCTTATAAAAATCAAGTCAATAGAATCAATCAACAAATCAACTACGAAGATGATGACCTTCTTGATTCCATCTCGGAGAAGGTTATGGATTGCGGTGGTGAAGTTGTTGTCGCCAATAGAAAGCAACTTCCAAAAGACAAGATTTTGCTGGCAATAATGAAAGCCGCTTAGATAGCAACTCCATTCTCTTAAACAACAAAGGCCCTAGTCAGGGTCTTTTATTCTATATTCATTGCTTTTTCTTTTAATTATATTAATAATTTTAGTCACAAATTCTCTACTAACTTCGTATTTAGTTATATAATGATAATAAATTAATAAGTTTCGTAAAATGTTGATTAAAGGAGATCTTATGAAGAATTTATTGGCAATTTTGTTAATTTCCAGTGGTGTCTTTGCTGCAAAAACACAAAAAAAGAGTCTAGATAGCAAAGTGAAAGCTCAGGTTATTAACGTCTTGGAAAAGAATGAGGATCTTCATGAGGCCTTTTTTAGCTACAACGCCGAGAAGGTTGAGGAAGCTGCAGAGGCCGTTGAGGATGCTATTGAAAAAATTGAACATCCTGAGTTGGCAAAGCTTCTGAAGTTCTCAAAAGAAAAGTTAGACGAAATAGACGATGACAAGTCTAGAGAGGAAAATAATAAGGCATATCACTTAGTATCAATGGCACTTATTCATGTGAAAAACACTTATGATCTTGGAGACAAGTACGCAGCTTTCTCATGCCCAATGGTTAAAAAGAAGTGGATCCAGAGCAAGGAAAAATACAATAAGGTTATGAATCCTTACGATGCTAGCATGCCTCACTGTGGATCAATGGACGACTAGTCCAAATACTTAACAACCAGGTCGGCGTAGTCTGAAAATATTCCGTCGACCTCCAATTCATCAAACACAAAATCTAAAAACATTTTATTGGTCATACCTTTTGGGAGTTGTTCCAAACGATGAGTGTAAGGGTGAACCTTTAGACCGGCCTCGTGAGCATTGGAAACAACATTATTTGGGATGATTTCACCTTTTTTAAGGACGTAAAGCTGGTTTAGCCAAGGACCAATTGCGTCAGCGTAAGTGGAGATCTCTTTAAGGCCTTCTTTGGTCAGCATCTCTTCATAGTTTGCGCTGGATTCATTCCAGCTATCGCTCGCTATAAGTTGAACCAAAGGTATGGAAGTTTTAAATTCAGTTTTTAGACGCTTTAGTGTCGCCGGCCAAAAAGATTGAATATAAATGTTTCCCGATTCCTCATAGCCATAGTTTCTTAAAGTTGTGATTACGGCCTTGGTTATATCTTTCCCCTCTGAAAGGTGAAACTCAGGCTTTTTTATCTCAGGATAGATTCCAACATTTCTTTTAGTTGTTTTATTAAGGCCTTGAACTAATTCTATGAACTCTGTTAGAGTGGGAATTTCAAACCGGGATTTGTTGAACTCAAACCTTTCTGGGAAAACCCTCTTTTTGGTAGAAAGGTCTAATCTTTCATGAACTTTAAGAGTTTTAAGCTCTTTAAGTGAAAAATCGATTACGTAATATCTTCCATCCTTTCTTGCTCTGTTGGGAAATACTTTTGCGACATTTGTCGTTGTATCTAGGTGATGATCGTGAAGAATTACCAACTCGTTGTCTTTGGTCATGACCACGTCTGGCTCAATAAAATCCACTCCCCAGGCGTGTGCCATCGCCGCACCCTCTAGTGTATGCTCTGGTAGATATCCTGAAGCTGAGCGGTGGGCAATAATCTCTTTCTGTTCCTTAGTCGCACATGATGTGATGAATAAGATTGCAGCGCATTGTAATAGAAGCTTCATTTTAATCCCCGTATGAGTTACCATTTTTAATATACTAAAATTATAAACTAGGTATCACTCATGTCCATAAATTTAAGAAGTCCCAATGAACAAGAACTTAATCTTTTAAAGAAGTGGCGAACAAACGCTTTCTGGGTGTGTTTAATTGGTTATATTGGTTACTACCTTTGTAGGAAAAATCTTTCTGCCGCGTTTCCTTTGATGGAAGAGGCCTTTGGGTATAGCAACAGTCAGCTTGGTTTAATTGCCTTTTACTCCGAGCTTGCATATGCGGCCGGCAAGTTTATAAATGGGCCACTTGCTGACCGGGTTGGGGGCAAGAAAATCTTTTTATTAGGAATGTTCGGTGCCATGGTTTGCAACGTGGCCTTTGCAATGGGTGATAGTCTTCCTTACTTCATTGTAGTTTGGTGTCTTTGTCGATACTTCCTATCTATGGGATGGGGAGCGCTCGTAAAAATAATTGGGCACTGGTACGAACCAGAAAGAAACGGAACAATAATGGGGTTTATAAGTCTTAACTTTCAATTTGGTGGTGTCATCGCCACTCTTTTTGCAGGACTACTTGTTGCCCAAGGAGTTGGATGGCAAGGGATTTTTATATACCCTCCAATGGTGCTCTTTGCGATATTTGTATGGAGCTACTTCGCTTGTAAGGAGACTCCTAGGGACGTTGTGCCTGACACAAATTTTGGTCATGGCAAGGCCGACAAAAAGGCAATCGTGAGTAAAGAGGAAGGGGATGAGCAATTAAAGTCAAATCCCATTAAAATTGTTAAAGGACTTTTAGCATTGCCTATATTTAGACAAGTTCTAATATTTAGCTTTTTTACCACTTTTTTAAGGTCTATTTTCTTTTTCTGGACTCCGAAATTACTTGTGGACTTAGGGATGGAGTCTGGAATGGCCATTCTTAAATCTGCTTTATTTCCCTTTCTTGGCAGTTTGGGAACAATTCTTTTGGGGTGGTACACGGACAAGTACGCTAAAGGGGGAGACAGGGCCAGACCTATGTGGATTATGTTGTCAGGTTTGGTGGCGTCGCTTCTGGCGATCGCTTACTGTGTGCAAGTTGGTGGCATGAATAACACTATAGTTGTTCTTCTAGGTCTATCTGGATTCTTCCTCTTAGGGCCATATTCAATGAGCAGCGGCGCTCTTACCTTGGATATTGCTGGCCCGAACGCTGCGGGAAGCGCATCAGGCATGATAGACTTTTTAGGCTATATTGGCGGTGCTTTAGCAGTATGGGGAGCAGGAATTGTAAGTGATCAACTAGGTTGGGGGCAAGTGTTTCAAGTGCTTGCAGGCTGTGCTTCTCTTGCCACATTCTCTGCATATTTAATGAGTCGTCAATTTAGAAAGCCAGCAACGGATTAAAATATGGAAACGATAGAAAGCGAAATTAAGTCTTGGTTAAGTGAAACGCATATGGAAAACCTGATTGATGAGAAATCATCATCAGTGTTTGTAAAAGAGAAAACGTACCAAGTGCTCACCTTGAAACTCATAACTCTTACAGAAGAGGGAGTTGATAGCTCTCCCGTGAGTTATGTGATTGGTGATGAGGAAATCTTTGAAGTTAAGAATGCTAAAATAGAAACTGCCAAAAATGTGGATATGCAGGGAATGCTTGAGTCGATCGAGTCCATGGCCGATTATGTCGCGGATGTCCTGGCCGAATATGTTGATGAAATAGAGGCCTTGGAAGATAAGTTTTATGAGAGACGACCTCCACGTTACTTTATGGATCTTTGGTTTAAACTTAAGAAGGACGTTAATAAAATTGAAAGAAATCTTTTAAGGTGTGGAGCTGTGTTGCGAGACTTTGTTAAGGCCAACTCTAAAACTCTAGGCCTTGAAAAGTCCGAATTCGTTGACATGATTGAATATATGGAATTCAACGCAAGAAATTGTTCTTACCAAATTGGTAAGCTGGACAGTTTGAGACACTATTATGACTCCCTTAAAACTGATAAGCTAAATGGAAACATTTATTTTCTTGCTCTCGTTTCAGGTATTTTTCTTCCACTAAACCTTATTGTGGGCTTTTTTGGAATGAACACTCAAAATATGTTTTTTGCAAAAGACCAAGGCGGAACGTTTAATGTGCTATACATATTAGGTGGTGTCTTCCTGATTCTTATATTTGGATTGCCACTATTGAGAATCCTGGATCAAATTATTTTGGTTAAAATCTTTGGGCGCTACAACTTTTATCGCAGAGTAAGTGACAAAATTGCAGACCTTTCCAGTGGAATGAATATTCAATAAGAGTCATCTCTTCTGCGAGTGACTGCAACTGGGTCGCTCGCTGGAAAGCTCTCATCAATTCCTTCATCTAGGAGTTCGTCCAAGTGTTTTTTTTCTTGGTTTTTCTTTGCTGTTTTACTTTCTTTTTCTTTCTTTTTCTTTTTGTTTTTCATAGTTCCTCCTTGGGAATATTAACATGCAAGATTTGTGTCAAAATGAAGAGCCCGGCGATTTTAAAAATTCAAGCTCATCTTTTGTGCTGGAGCGATTTAGTAATTCATTTCTGTGTGGGAATCTTCCAAACCTCTTGATTATTTCATGGTGTCTAAGAGCAAATTCATAGTTTTCTTCAAGGCCATCTTGGTTAAATAATCTAAGGGAGAGTTCTTGCATAACTAGTGATTCACTGTGCATGAAAGGCATATATAGGAATGATTTCTGTTGTGGGTCCAGTTCCTCATCAACCTTTTGGTAAATGGCCTCCTGCGAGAGGCATAGCGCTAGGTTGTCGCTTTCAAAGGCCCTGGCATCATTTCTATAAATATTTCTTGGGAACTGGTCCAAGACTATAATTTCGGCCAGACGTCCCTGCGGAGAGTGTCTCCAAGCGTATAGTTCCAATCTTTTTCCTAGCTGGAGCACGCTTAAAAAGCGACTTCTGATTTCTTTATCAAGGGTAAGTTTTTTTTTGAACCAATCTTCGGGCGTTAACTCTCTAAACCAAAAGTTAATTACCTCCTCTCGCTTTTGGTCAATCATCTTTTTCTCTTTTTATATCTAATGGGAATCTACAGTGGAAAGATGAGCCCTTTCCTGGTGTGCTTTCCACCCAAATCTTTCCTCTTTGGCCTTCTACTAGGCATTTGGTAATGTACAAACCTAGACCTAAACTTTTGTGGCAGTTGTTTATGGTTTTTCTGATGAACTTATTAAAAATTTCTGTTTGCGCCTCTTTTCCTATTCCAATTCCTCTGTCTTTTACAATTAGATGGGCAATATTAGCATCTTCCTCTTTCTTGAGAGTGACTTCGATGGGTCTATTTTCACCATATTTAACAGCGTTAGAGACCAGGTTTCTTAATATTTGGGACATTCTAAACTCATCCCAGAGGCCAATGATATTTTGTTCAATATTTTGTACTAAAGAAATTTGCCTTTTATTTAGAATGATTTTTTCATCCTCCAAAACCTTGGTAATTACTTCTGATAAGTTGCATTCTTTGATGACCACTTCAAACTGATCATGTTCGGCCTTCGTTGAATCAACCATTTCCTCTATGAGTGTTGCGATTTCGGTCATTGACTTCTTT
Organism: Halobacteriovoraceae bacterium; assembly: GCA_002711995.1. GTDB lineage: Bacteria > Bdellovibrionota > Bacteriovoracia > Bacteriovoracales > Bacteriovoracaceae > UBA845. The sequence continues at coordinate 45,895 of PASN01000014.1, forward strand.
GCAATTTCTAGACGTTTTATCTGAGCCCTTTTTCCATCTTTTTCTGATCCCGCCAGTTCTAAGGCAAGGAGGGCAGTTGTTAGAGGCGATCTAATTTCATGGGCAGCAACACCCAAAAGGTTTTGATAGCCTTGATTTAACTCTAAAAGCGCTTCTCTTTCACTCAATTCCAGGTCGATATTTGAAAAGTGGAAAATCCAAAATGGGATATTGTCTGTTTGGTCAATGATTGGCGCAAAACAACATCTATGCCAATGAAAAACTCCATCACTTTTTTTTAATTTTGCATTTAAAGTTATGGAGCATTTATTTTCATAGGCGTGATAGAAACCTTTGCTAAAAGGATCCTCGCAGCCGGGGTGCAATAAGTTCTTAATTTTTACTATAAAGTTATGGTTGTGAATCTCAAGCCTACTAAACTCATACCAGGCCTTATTCACATAAGCTACCTTTTCATCTGTGCCAACCAGGCCGATTATGTCTGGCATTGAGTCACATATGTTTTGAAAGTCGGAATGTTTATGGATGTTTTCCAAGCTCAATAAGACTCCTTCTTTATTCCATTAGAGATAAAAGGGTTCTTTTTGCCAAGAGTGTGTAACTTCTTTCTACTTTCAAAATTTCCAAGTTTTACATCAGCAGTTTCGATTATTTAGAAGGCATGATTTTTGCAGCTTTATGCAGTCAAACACAAGGGGGAACAAATGAAAGATAAAGTACTTAAAAGGTTGAATAAGTTACATCAAGTTGATGTAGACGCAATTCACGCATACAAAGAGGCCATTGATAGGATAGATAATTATAGAATTCGCGAACAACTAAAAGATTTTAAACTTGAACACGAGAGGCACTTGGATGATCTTGAGAGACTGATCCAATCCAAAGGTGGAGAGGTTCCTTCCAGAAAAAGAGATGTGAAAGGTGTCCTAATTAATGGAATGACTGTGTTGAGGAGCTCAGTTGGGGATGAGCAGGCCCTAAAGGCCATGCGGCAAATTGGGGAATTTACAAATAAACATTACTTTGAGGCCGTTAAAGAACTAAATCAAGATGAAGAGTGTATGAGAGTTATAGAGAAAAACTTTGCAGACGAGAAACGCCACTTCACTTTTATCAAAGAAACTCTTGAGTTTCCTCACCACCTTGATTCAGACGATGGGCCGCATGAAGCAAGCCCAGGAATGTAAACAAAGAGTTTAAGATTCATTAGAAAAAACTTCTATTTCTTGACCAAGACTCCAGTAATTTTCCCAAGGGTGAACCCGAGGAGTCTTGGCCAAAAATGCATTAAGTGTAATAGGATCTCTTAGATCGTATGATCTAAGGGTTTTCCAAGAAACCGGCAAGCAAAGGTTTGCGTAAGGGGTGACTCTTGTTGAATATGGGCCTATATAACTTGCCCCAAAATTATTTCTCAAGTAATCAATAAATATTTTTGAACCTCTTTCACTTTTTCTGATGTTGGTTGTGTATAGTTTGGGGTTTTGTTCTTCCAAGAGTAGAGAGACACTCTTTGAAAAATTATACACCTTATCCTGGGGGTAAATGGGCGCTATTGGGACATGGATATGTACGCCTTTGCCACCTGTAACCTTTGGAAATGATAATAGGTTAAGCTTGGCTAATATATTTCTTATTTCAAATGCTGCCTCAATTATTTTAGATGCCTCTAACTTTTCATCAGGATCAAGATCAAAAACAATTTCTTTTGGGGAAAAGTTATTTTGCGCAGAGCAGTTCCAAGTGTGTATCTCTAGTGCATTGTATCTCACCAGGTGCATGAGTCCTTTTAGATTATTTACCGTGAAAAACACCTGGTCTTTTACATGAACTTCGCTGAGATTTTTCATGTTTCCAATATGCTTATTAAAAAAACATTTTTCCTGCGCGCCTTTAGGGCACTTTAAAAGGTTTAGAACTCGCCCGTTAATGTGACTTTGCATTAATGGATAAATTTCATTGTAATAGTTGGCAAGGTCAAGTTTTGTAATACCACCTTTGGGAAAGACAAGCTTTGTTGGAGATGTTATTAATTCGTTGATTTGATCACCCAAGAGTTTTGAGTCTTTTACGTTTAGGTCTTCTCTAAGGCCTTGGTAGACAGGGTGTCTAAGCTTTTTAGTTTTTGTCATTTCTGTAAACTGAACTTGGGCATAGAGTTTAGGCGTGACCCACACAACCTTATTCTTTCGGTTAGATTTGACGCTAGGGGAGTCAACCTTGTCTTTGAGTAGGATCTTCTGCAACTCTGACCTTGAGTCTAAATTGAGGCCTGCGCCTACGCTTCCAATATCTAGAATGGTGCCATCCTCATTTATGCCTAAAACTAGAGATTTCAATGTGTGGTCTTCATTCTCTATGTATCCCACTATTAAAAATTCTTCTGTGTTCTCACATTTGACCTTCCTCCAAGAAGGGGATCTACTGTGAATGTAGGAGGCGGTGGCGTCCTTAGAGATAATTCCTTCAAGTCCAAGCTCGCAACATTGAGAAAAAACATCTTTTCCTGGAGCATCTAAGTGCTCACTGTAAACTATTTTGTCATTGTTAACCCACTTAACGAACTCTTCGCAGAACACTTTTCTTAATTCTAAAGGGAGCTTTTCAATGCTTTCACCATCAAGTTTTACTATATCAAAAAGATAGTAATATATACTGCTTAGATCAAACTCCTTCAGTGCCCTTTGAAGTTCCCCGAAGTTGGACCTTCCATTCGAGTCTAAGTAGACAATCTCTCCATCCAAAACAGTCTCGTTTATATCAAGCATCAATGCTCTTGCTATCGTTGGGTATTTATGTGTCCAGTTATGTCCATTCCTAGTATAAAGATCAATTCTTCCGTTTTTTACCCTGGCAACTGTTCTGTAACCGTCATATTTGACTTCGTGAAGATACCTCTTTGAGGATGGTGGAATCTTAGTCCTCTCTGCCAATTGAGGCTTAAAGTTAAAATGATCATTGTGGCCTTTAACACTTTCTGGCCTTGCTCTTACGATGTCTAAATTTTCATTCGCCGTGTTGTCCTTCTTTTTTATCAATAGCCAATTATTTGGATTGTTGCCCATTTTTGTTCTGGCCAAAACCCAAGTTCCAGCTAGCTTTTTACCAAGCAGTTTAAATTCTATTTTTCCGGCCTTTAGGGCCGCCTGTGGGTCCCCGCTTAGAGGCTGCCATACTCCTTTGTCCCAAAGGATAACTTTGCCACCCCCATACTGGCCCTTAGGTATTACTCCTTCAAATTCACCATAGTCCAGAGGGTGATCTTCAACATGCACAGCAAGTCTTTTGTCTTCGGGATTTAGTGATGGGCCTTTTGGAACGGCCCAGCTTTTTAATACTCCATTTATTTCTAATCTAAAGTCAAAGTGGTGTCTCCTCGCAAAATGTTCTTGGACCACAAACATGTTTCCTGATCCTTGGCTAACTTCACCTTCAGGTTCACTGGTTTTTTCAAAGTTGCGCTTCTTTTTATATCCATCGAGTTGCCCTTTCATACTCAGGCCTGCTTTCTGGTCTTGGTACTTTTCTTAGACTTCTTCTTTTTTTCCTCAAGGCTTTTTCTTAACAAGGGCATAAGATCCTTAACGTTGGATGCGTCAGCGCCTTTAGTTGATGCGGCCTTTGATACATGAATCTTCTTACCCTTTATTTTTTCATTTATCAGCTTCATTACTTCATCGTAGTAATTGTCCTTATATGAACTAGGCTCCCAAGGTGCTTTCATGTTCTCTATCAATTGGGTGGCCATATCCAGCTCTTTTTTAGGTATCTTTATATCCTTTGCGTCTTTTTTTAAATAAGTGGCCTCGTGGGTCTCAATAACTGTGTGGGGGTAGCGCAAAATCTCAACTACAATATATTCATCCCTAGGAAAAATAAGAGCAAGGTTCGACTTTTGCCTCATCACTACTTGGCCAAGTCCACACATTTTTGTTTTTTCCATCGCTTTTCTAAGGAGGTGGTAACTTTTTTCGGCTCCTTTTTTTGGCGTTAAGTAGTACGGTCTCTCAAATAAAAGTGGATCTATTTCTTCTAGAGGCACAAAGTTTTCTATCTCCAAATTATCACTTGATTCCTGGTTGATGCCTTTTAATTCTTCCGAACTAATTTCAACCCGTTTACCCTTTTCGAATTCATAGGTCTTTATAATGTCGCTCTTTTCCACGTCCTCACCAGTGTTTTTATTATAGTATTTATATCCTACCGGTGAATGGTCGTTTTTATCTTCAAGTTTAAAGCTAATTTTTTGTCCACTCTCTTGCGCTGTCTCCAGCGATGCGGGTATGTTTACGAGTCCAAAGCTAACCGCGCCTGTCCAGATTGCCATGAATTCTCCCTTTGAATTTGTCCAGTTCTTAAAGTTGCAGGCCTGATGCCGCTTCATATTTTAATGGCACTGCGATTGCTACTTTTTATTAGTAAAATTTTATAGAGAGAAATGTATGAAGGACTTTAACCATATCAATGCTTTGTCAAACTTTATGATTTCACCTACAGAGATGGCGCTTGCCAAGGCAGGGGTTAAAGTTGTGAAGAAGGCAAAGGTATTGGTAGTTTCAAAGGAGCTTAAAATGAAAGCAAGAGAAATAATGCATAAGGGATTAAAAACTATCGATGGAAACGAATCACTGGAATCTGCAGCGCATATTATGAAAGACTCTGACATTGGATGCTTGCCAGTTGTAAGCAACGGAGAGGTCGTTGGAGTGCTTACTGATCGGGACATTGTAACAAGGTGTCTAGCTGAGGACAAAGACTACCACAGTGTAAAGGCATCTGATTGCATGACTAAGAAAGTTGTATCTGTCAGTGAAGACAGTGAGGTTGAGGAGGTCTCACGAAAGATGGTTGATGATAAAATAAGCAGGGTCTTTATTGAGGATAATCAGCACAGGCCTGTAGGACTGGTGAGTGTGGAAGATTTAGTTCACCATAGCGATCCTGGCCTTTTTAAATCAACCCTTTCCGCAATTAAGTCCTAATGAGAATGGCCGGTTGAATACCGGCCTTTTTTTGTTACAATCCCTATAAAAAAGGATTCTTTCACCATGAAAAAGATTCAACTTTACTCCCTGGCAACTCCCAATGGCCAAAAGGTCTCCATCGCTTTGGAAGAAATGGAGCTTGAGTATGATGCCCACACCATAGACATTATGAAGGATGAACAGTTCAATCCGTCCTTTGTGAAGATGAATCCCAATAGCAAGATTCCAGTTATAGTTGATCCGGAAGGACCAAGTGGCAATGAGATTACGGTTTTTGAATCAGGAGCGATTTTGCTTTACTTGGCCGAAAAAACAGGAAAGTTTTTGTCGTCCGATCCAAAAGTGAGAATGGAAACGATCCAATGGCTATTCTTTCAGATGGGCGGTGTTGGACCTATGTTTGGACAATTTGGTCACTTTTATAAATATGCAAAAGATAAGTGTGATCATCCATATCCAAAGGAGCGCTACACTAATGAAACGAAGCGCCTTTTAAAAGTGCTTGATGACAGATTGGAAAACAGAAAGTTTTTAGTTGGTGATGAATACAGCATCGCAGACATGGCTACTTTCCCTTGGGTTGGCTGTCTGGACTGGGGATATGCAGCTAGAGACTTCTTAGAAGTGGACAACTACAAGAATATTGTAGCTTGGCATGATAGATGTATGAGTAGAGTAAAAACTGTGGCCGGTTGCTCCGTGTGCCCATTTGATAAGAAGTAATCTATGAATTTACCTTTTTCACCTGCAGCTGACAGAAATAAAGAGCACATTTTGGGTTGTCTCAAAGAATTAGTAACTGATGAAGACAAAGCAGTTCTTGAGGTCGGATCCGGCACAGGCCAGCATGGAGTATACTTTTCCAGCAAGTTGCCTGGCGTGCGTTGGATTTTTAGCGATCTTATGGAAAATCATAGTGTCATAAGGGCCTATATTAAAAATTCGGGCCCATCCAATCTTGAGGGGCCTTTGAAGTATGAAATCGGCGTGGATAAATTTCCAGTAAAAGATATTGATCTCGTTTTTACGGCAAACACTTTTCATATAATGTCTTGGAAGCAAGTTAAGACATTTATCAAAGAGCTGGGAAAGTGTCTTGTTCCCGGGAACAGGTTTCTTGTGTACGGGCCTTTTAATTATAATGGAGAGTACACAAGTGTTAGCAATGAAGAGTTTGACACTATGTTGAAACAGAGAGACCCAAAGAGTGGCATTCGAAACTTTGAGGAAGTGAAGAAACAGCTTGATGACAAAGGATTTCGTCTTCTCAAAGATTATGAAATGCCGGCCAACAATCGATTGCTGGCCTTTATGAAGATTTAATTAGCCTTTTATTCGAGTTGTGTATACAAACGCGGCTATGTTTAACAGTGCAAGAATCACAATTGGGATTAAAGTCATTCTCATTCCTGCAACTCTAAATTTAAAATTTTGAGAATCCAGGTCTTTTATACCTATGTAGTGTAGGTATCTGCCTGCCAAAACACTTAATCCTAAAGCGTGAATGATCGGCGCGAATGCTATGTCGGAAATTTCATACAGATAGAGCATAATGATAAAAATGGGCACATAGGAATTAAAGTTTGCGTGAGCGGAAACTATCCCTGCAATCTCATTATGCTCACCAGGGCCAAGAGATACTTTTTTAGATCTTCTTTCTTTGATTGTATCTAAAGAAATCTTAAAATAGAGCAGTGCCAATAGACCAAGGTAAAGATTTGTAAACATTATTATATCCTTTGAGAAATATTCCTATAAATATTACACCACTCCGCCATCTTCAGGGGGAATTTAGTTGAGCTTAATCCAATTTCCTAATACTAAGAGCACAACAATGAATATTAAAACTCTTTTAACGAACCCTGTTTAATTTATGAATATTATTGAAACCATTCTCTTTCCTTTCAAAAAGCTTGTCAACAAGGCCAAGTTTAATTACTCAAATTCAAAAAACGATATCGATCTTTTTGGTGGCGCAATTTTGGCCACAAACTTATTGATGTGGGCCTACACTTTGGTGGTTGTTCGGTATGTAGACTCTTCTGTGGTGAAGTACGTTTGTATCACTGTTTGTTTTATTCAATCCATTGGTTTTTTAAGCTTATTTTACTTGGCCAAAGAAAATTTTAAATTATTGGCCAATGTCCTAATTGCAGGTGGTCTAATATATCAGATATTTTACAACTACTACACTGGTGGTTTCGCCACCTCAACCCTGGTCTGGTTAGGCGCCAATGCGGTTTTTGCGGGAGTTTTACTGGAGCGTAAATGGGTATATATTTGGGCAGTCATTTCGGTCTTTGTAGGATGTGTTTTCTTTTTTAGCTATGTCGGGGGATATAACTTTCCGAGGCTGCTTAATCCTAAAGGTGTGGTCTATATTGAATTTCTTACCAAGTTTGGTTGGATTGGCGTTCTTGCTTATGTCATTAGCATTTTTTGTACAGCACAGGAGCAAAGTAGAGAGCTCCTAAACAAAAAGAATGAAAAAATAGACAATCTTCTTACGATTCTTACTCACGACATCAACAACTCCCTTACAGTTTTAAAGATGGCCAATGAAATGAGCAAAGTTACAGGGGACACCAAGGAGCTACAAGAAACAATGGACAGGGCCTCTTTTTCAATCGGAGAGGTGGTAAATAATGTAAGGGTTCTTCATCGCGCAGAAAACGATATGGATGTCATCAAGTGTGTTCCTTGTAATTTGGATGATTCCATTGAAAAATGCACGAAGATGCTTTCTGGATTGGCCGCAAAAAAAGGGGTGAACTTCAGATATGCTGACTTTCACTGTCCTGATACAAAGGTCTTAATGGATCCTATGTATTTTAATCATCATGTTTTGGAAAATGTTTTAAGCAATGCAATTAAGTTCTCCAAGTTTAATGGAAATGTCGACATTGGCGTAAGAGTTAACGATGGAGAAGTCGAGCTTGTAGTTAAAGATTATGGGGTGGGAATCCCAAAGACCTCTTTAGTTGAAATCTTTCAAAATAAAGTCAATCGCTCCACTCCTGGAACCGATGGTGAAAAAGGCACAGGTTTTGGACTGAATATACTGAACATGTTTATGAAGAAGTTTGATGGTAGAGTGCTCATTAAATCTATTTCTGAAGATGAAGGTTGTGAGCATGGAACAGAGGTGCGCTTAGTGTTTAAGGCGATTCATGGGCTATCTAACTTTGAGACTAATGACTTTCGTTTTGGCAATCTTGTCGTGAAAGGTGTCTAGTCCAAAAACCCTCACTAGGTATCCCGCTCCAAAAAATACTGCAGATATGGCCTTCCCCACAATTTCTCGAGTGAAAATTTTTAAATAGCTCATCTGTGCCTGATTGTCTTCGTTGATAATTTTTATTTTCTTGACCTTTTTGCCAATTGTCTGCCCGTCCCGCTTGATCTGTGGAAGAAAGTAGGCCGAAGGTATTGCCACATAGCTTACAAAGAGAAAAATCATGTCTAAGAAGTCGTGCCAAGCAAGCGGCACCTTATACTTGTTTGCCATAAAGTTAAAAATTGCCGCAAACACCGCTTGTAAAATTCCCAAGATCAAAGCGTCAATAAAAAAGGCCAGGGCCCTACTGATGAAAGCAGCTTCCGGGTAGCTTGAGAAGTCTTCATCTTGATTGTGATATTTTATAATAGGTCCGCGCTCAATCATAGGCCTGCCTTAGAAAGCGCTTATTGATCGCATTTTTAAGTCCAGTTGAAGTCGATAAGCTCTTTATCTGCAAAAGATGGCGCCTGTAAAAGGAGTTTAGTGGAATGTGATCTAGTACCGAGCCCAAGGTTTTTAAAAGATTCTTAACTTTTGGTGACTTTTCGTAGCGCTCTACAAATGCCTGGATAACTAAGACACTTGTTAGAAGTCTCTCGTCATCAATGCACTTGTCTATTAGTTTTAATAAATCCTTTTGTGAGAATTTACTTAAGCAGACTGACATGCTCCAAGAGTGAGGGAGTCTTTCGATTGATTCGTAAAACTCATTGAATTCATCATTCTTGTATAAGTCTTTCAGATAAGTTGGTATGAGTTGGCGAAGAAGAATTTCCTCATCCAAATCCATTTCTGAAAGCTCAAGCTCAATGGGAGCTAATCTCCTTACCAGCTCTCTTACAATCACATTGTTGTCAGGATTGTACTTTACCAAATTTAATGCCTTCTCAATAAAGATAGCTCTATCCTTTTTAAACTGTAGGCTTTGCCACTCTTTATGTTCGTATTCATAAATAAAAGGGGATGGAACAGGTCTAATTCTTTTCCATGCAACTCCAAAACTCATTCCTAAAACTAGTCCCGCGGCATGCGCGCCATAGGCGACACTTTCCAATGCCGTGAAGGAGTATATGAACTCTTGAAGCATAAAAAACAAAAACATGTAGGTCTTCACAGGAAACCGAGCAATCTTCACGCCCAAGTAAAAGAAAAAAACCTTTAATTTTTTATGAAAGAACAGGGCGTAGAATGCACCCATGACGACACTTACATTCGCAGAGGCGCCCAAAATGTGGAGAAAGTTCCCATCGTTGAACCATGCATAAAGTCCTAAGGCCATTGTTCCTAAAACAATGTAGGAAACTAGGAACGGGACAGGCCCGACTCTTTGTTCCACATAGCGTCCAAAGATAAATAAGAACAGCATGTTCCCAAGAAGGTGCATTAAGGTTTCATGGGAGAATACCGCCAAAAATAAAGTATATAGTGTGATGTTGTCATGGTGGAGGAGGTTGTAAAACTCTCTTAAACGCTGTGTTTGCTTTTCAAGGCTGCTGACGGCACTTGTATAGTCTGGAAAGGATGGCAGTTTCTCAATTTGAGGTCCCCGCGCCTTTAGTTTTCTAGCAAAATCTCGATATAGGCTGGCAAACTGCTCTAACGCCTCGCGTGACAAGTTGAAGTCTAGACCTAGGAGGTCCAGGTCATATTGAAACTGTGGAACAAGGCCTCTCTCAAAGGCAAAACGTTCACATAGTGGATTTCCAAGTTCTTCGCGGCAATATTCATAAAAAAGGTAATCCTGCGCAATTATTACTTCCCGATGCTCTGGCAGGGACATGTATGCCCTTTGATAGTCGTCTTTTTGTTGTCCGAAGAAATATACAAAGGCGCAGGCAAAGATAATTAACCAAGTTACAAGGGGGAAATTCTTAATTTTAAAACCAAGGCCTAGAGGAAAAAACATTCATTTATTATACCCATCTAGAGAAAAGAAATCTGTTTCCCTGTTTGCCTTGGCTTCACATTCCCTTATAATTTCATTAGGCTTACATAATTAAATCATTTAAAAAGGAAGTTAATGAGAACTTTGCCGCTGCATGTCAAAATTATTATTGGGTTAATCCTGGGAGTAATTTATTCTTTTATTTCCAGTTACCTTGGAATTAATGAATTTACTATCAATTGGATTGATCCATTTGGAAAAATCTTTATTAAAATTCTCAAATTCATTGCCGTACCTCTGGTATTATTCTCTATCATAAGTGGTGTTGCCGGTCTGAAAGATGTTTCAAAGCTTGGGAGAATGGGAGCAAAAACTCTTGGCCTCTATCTTCTTACGACTGTTATGGCAATTGGCGTAGGCCTAATACTTGTCAATGTTATCCAACCAGGAAAGTTCATTGAACAAGACCAAAGAGTTAAAAACAGAGTTGCTTACGAACTATGGGTTCAAAGCACCACTGGAAAAGCGCCTAAAGATCAAAGAAGCTTTTTGACTGATCCTCAGTATAAAGATCAGGTTGAGGCTGCGCTTACTCCAGCTGAGCTTAGCGAGATGAAGGCAAAGGTTAATGAGCAGGACTCAAGAATAGCGGACAAGTTGAAAAGCGCTGAGAAAACAAAAGAGTCGCGCCCACTCGACTTTCTTGTGGATATGATTCCTGAAAACCTTGCGGCATCACTGGCAAACAACAAGCTAATGCTTCAGGTTATCTTTTTTGCAATATTTTTTGGCATTACAATGGCATTTCTTCCGCAAGCGACTGCAGCACCTGTTCTTACGGTTGTTGATGGGCTTAATGCTGTGTTTTTGAAAATGGTTGAGATCGTAATGGCCGGTGCTCCATTTTTTGTATTTTGTCTCTTGTCTGGTGTAATTGCGAAAATGGCCAATACGCCAGCGGAAGTTTTTGAAATCTTCAAAAGTTTAAGCTCTTACTCTTTAACAGTGGTGATAGGCCTTGGACTTATGATCTTCTTGATTTATCCATTTATTGCAAAGACGATTATAAAAGGTCTTTCCTACTCAAGGTTTTTTAAAAACATTGCTCCCGCTCAGTTCCTTGCTTTCTCAACTAGCTCATCAGCTGCAACACTTCCTGTCACCATGGAGTGTTTGGAAGAAAACATGGGTGTATCTAAAAATGTTTCAAGCTTTGTTCTTCCTATTGGCGCCACTGTCAATATGGATGGAACAAGTCTATATCAAGCGGTTGCTGTTGTTTTCTTGGCGCAACTTCACATGATTGACCTTACACTTGCTCAACAGCTTATGATCGTAATGACTGCAACGCTTTCATCTATTGGGGCCGCTGCTGTACCTAGTGCTGGGCTAGTTATGATGATCATTGTTCTTCAGTCTGTAGGGCTCAACCCTGCTTGGATCGCCATCGTCTTCCCTGTGGATAGAATTCTAGATATGTGTAGAACTGTTGTAAACGTTACAGGGGACGCCACAGTCTCAACAATCATAGCAAGCAGCGAAAATGAACTAAACATGCCTGCCCAGCTTCATGATTACTCTCACATAAAAGAGTCCTAAATATCGATAGGAATTTTTAAATAACTTAGGCCAGCTTTCTGCTGGCCTTTTTCATTTTTGAAACAGCTTTATGCTCAAATCCCTTTTTAAATGAAAGCCTTTTAAGAGTGTGGCATTTTGTCTCAAAGCTTAGGAGGCAAGAATGAAAAATATTATTTTCTTAACAATGGTTTGGTTTTTGGTTGGCTGTGGAAAACCTGGAAGCGACAAGAGTGAAGAGAGCTCTTTAGGTTTCGTACTCCCTAGTGGAGAGCATGTGGAGCAAGCGCCAGTTTTCAAATATGAGCACTCATTTCTAGCAATGGGTTTCAAGGGGAAAAGGCCTAAACTCTCAGATGAAAAATACTCTAGTTTTAGCGTTAAAAGAAACCCTGAATTTAAAAATCTCAACTTTAGCGTCTTTGAAAAAGGCACAAGGGAAGTAAGCATACATGGACTTATCGTTGAGCTGGGCAACAATAGTAAAGTTTATGATCTGATTCGCAAGGCGACAGATGTGAGAAGTCTAAAGATTTATGCCCACACTTTGGTAATAAAAGATGAAATTCATGTGGCGCAAGCTGATGTCGAGATACACGCTGTTAAGGTGCTATTTAAAGAAGCTGGCAAGATAAACACAACCCCAATCTCAAAGACTGAGTTGCCTAAAACTTTTAAAAACGGTGAGGATGGATTGGCGGCAGGAAGCGTAACGATTCTTGCCAAGGAAGTTAAAAGTGAAACAGGCATGCCAGTCATTGTGGCCATTGGTGGAGATGGGCAATCTGCAGGCCCTGGAATGCATGGCGCTAGAGGTAAAGATGCTAAAGTAGTTAAAGCTCCAAATTACACATTTCTTAAATACTATAAATGCACATACCGAAATCATGAGGTGGGGGAAACCTGTAGAAAAAAGAAAGTTTCCGGCTGGAGGTCGGGAAATGGCGCTGATGCCAAGGCCGGTGGTGTGCCAGGGCATGGCGGGCCTGGAGGCAGCGTATGGTTGAGTAAGGAAATTGCTGACACTGTGAAGGTTGATAATCGTGGTGGTGGACATGGCAGGCCAGACATTGAAAGAAAAGGTGGAAGGCCTGGCAATCCGGCGACGACTTGTAACCATATATATAACAAGAAGAAAAGGTGCGTCACCGCAAGAAGAGGAAAGGATATCTCACCTAGAATTCAACCAGGAGCTGGTGGAAAGATTGGCCGAAAAATAACTTCCTCCAAAAGGCCAAAACTGGATAAGGCCCTTTTTCACTACACCGCATTTGTTAAAGACCTTTATATGCAAGGCCATTTCAATGAGGCGCACGCAGAGTTACACTATATTGCTAATCTTTCAGGTGAATTTAGTAGTGACTCAGCACTACTTCGGGTTGTGAGATCTCAAATTGGGGAGATGCTTGGGAAGCTTGAATTGAGATTGGACTTTTATGGCAACCCGAGAACTTGGGTTCCTAAGCTTGGATTTGTTACAGCTTCAAAAGCATTTGTAGAAGAAGGGGACAGAAACTTAAAGCTTTTCTTTCTGTCAAAGACCTTAAAAAGTAAGCACGAGAACCTTGAAAACAAATATGAAGGAGTTAAAGAACTTCAGAACGAACTGTTGGCAAGAATTGATGAGAACAGAAAGGGTATAACGACTAGTGTCTTAAATTCGAATGATCTGCAACACTCTGTAAATGAACTTAATGTGGCAAAAGAGGAGTTTGAGCTAGAATTAAGGCTAATAGAGAAAAAAATCGAGCAAATGGCAAAAAACAATCTCAAGGTGCCACTGCTAAAAAAGGCCTTAAAAACCTTGGCCTTAGCGGCAAAAGTTGTACCTGTGGGGCAACCAAGCTTTGGCGCGGTCGGAGTGGGACTTGATGTGCTTGAAAAGGCGATCTACTCAGAGTATTCCCTTGATGACTTTCTAAAAGAAGCGCCAGAAGTTAGCGAGCAGTTTGATGGTTTTGATTGGAAGGGGGCGACGTTAAAGCTTCAAGAAAAACTGGACGATTTAAACCCTAGAGAGTTTTCTAAGCTTGAGAGCAACAAGGAGAGACTTGAATACATAAAAGATCTTGGAGAGTTTGCTGCTCCTATTGTGGAAGCTATTGGCAAGCAGAGAAGCGCTTGGAAGGAACATGAAGTTTCCAAGAGTTCACTAAATAAAGAAATCGAAAGAATAAAGGCCCATCATAAAGAGTTTCAACAGGTTGTGGGAAAACTGAATGTGTTGCTAACTCAGAAGGAGGGTTTTCTAAATCAAGTTAGAGTCTTCCAAAGCTCTATTTTGGAAAGGTTGCAACAAATTGATTCTGATTTTCTAGCAGTCTCCCACAGCTATGAAGAGCTTGCTTCATCTGCCCTTGTATTGGGTGATAACTTTAAAACAAGCTTATTGGAGATTCACCGAAATGCTCTTAGAAGGTTTAACTATTATAGCTATGTTCTATCCAAGGCCTATGGCTATCAATATGGAAGTCCATTTCAGGGAAGTCTCTCTTTGGATGGCTTTTACAACAAGTGTGAGTTGTTATTTGCAAAAAACATAGAAAGCTCTGAAAAATTGGAGAGAATGAAAGAACTGTTTGAAAGGGAAGTGGCGGATCTTGCGGAATTGATAGTGCTCAACTCCAGTGCGCGTGATGAGCTTGCAACCACAGTTGAGCTTTCACCTGAACAGGTCAGGGCATTAAATAAAGGTAGATCTATATACTTGGATTTCACGGACTTGGAGTTTTTTGGGAAAAATAAAGAGAACATAAGACTTAATGCAGTTAAAATGGAAGAAGGGTCTAGTCTAGAGAATTTTAATGGAGGAGAGGTTTACTTTGAGCATGTGGGAGAAGGAATTGTGTATAAAGACGGAAAATTCTTCTTTTTCACACAAGACACTTCAGATATTGGTAAGTGGATCAGCCATGTCGTGGGCGGAGAGATTTATCACTCAGAGTCCAGTGACGAAAGTGGAGACGAGGTAAGGTCAATGCTTGGCATGAGCGATGGACATCCAGTATTTTCAAAACCTACAGGAAGAACATTTGTCAAAGTAAGCACCTCGGATGACATACAGATTAAAAACGCCAGGATTAGGGTAGAGTATTCATTTGAACACGCTAACTAACATCATTGCCAATTAATCGCGCTAGGAGCATAATGGCTGCATGACAGTATTATGCTCCTTAAAAAATTTGAGTTTGTCCTTTGGTGACAAAACAATATTCGACAACGCCTCCTTTCAAATTGATCATGGCGATAAAATCGGCCTAATTGGACTAAATGGCGTTGGAAAATCCAGCCTCTTTAAAGTCCTTACCGGAAAGGTTGGTGTGGACACATCCACTCAGTTTGTTTTCGACAAGGCCAGCGCAAAACAAGGTAGTGAGTTTGAGTACTCTGTATTCCTCGTTGAGCAAAACTTTACTCTTCCTAAAAACTCCTGCTCAGCAAGAGACTATTTATTTGAATATTATCCTGAGCTGAAAAAACTAAATCACCAGTATAAATCTACGGTGGAAAACGAAGACCTTGAAAAACAGCAGGCCGTCCTGACAGAAATGGAAAGAGTGGACTTTTGGTCATATCAAAACGCATACGAAAGCTACTTAAAATCTTTTGAGCTTGAAGATCCTTCCAGGGATGTGAGAGATCTCTCCGGTGGGGAACAAAAGAAAATTCTCTTGGCCTTAGGTCTAGTATCCAAGGCCAATTTAATTCTATGGGATGAGCCAACCAACCATTTAGATATTGAGTCCATTAAAAAGCTTGAGGATGAGCTTTTGTCGGTGGGAAAAAGCCTTGTGATCATCTCCCACGATAGACACCTCTTGTCGAAGGTTTGTAATAAGATCGTTCATATTCATGATTCAAAAATCACTGAATTTAAAGGCTCTTATGCGGACTACCTCGAATTTTTAAATGTAAAAGAAGAGCAAAGACTAAAAACTCTTTCCAAGCTAAAAAACACGCTTAAGCGTGAAACTGAATGGATGCGACAAGGGGTGAAGGCAAGAGGGACTCGTTCTAAAAAACGAGTTGAGGGTTTTGAAGACCTTTCTAAAAAAGTTTCAAACCTAAAGGCCGCTGCCAAGAAAGAAATAGAGTTAAATATCAATGCAAGCTCTAGGAAAACAAAGAAGCTAGTTGCCTTTAAGAACGTTGACTTTGCCTATGGCGAGAAGGAAATGTTTAAAGGTCTCAATTTTGAACTGCACAAGGGTGAGAAGATTGGCGTGTTGGGGCCAAATGGGGCCGGAAAAACCACTTTGATGAAGCTATTGGCAAAACAATTAGTCCCAACCTCTGGTGAAGTTTACCATGCAGATGGGCTAAGAATAAACTTCTTCGATCAAAAGAGGGAAGATCTTCAGCAAGATAAAACTCCTTATGAGCTTCTTGGAGAAGGTGAGGACTTTGTTCAGTTTACGGATGGTAGATCTCTTCATGTAAGCTCTTATTTTCAAAACTTTTTATTCATTAAAGATCAGCTTAAAAGGCCTTTAACTTCCTTTTCAGGAGGAGAGTTAAATAGACTTCAACTGGCCATAAATTTAAAAAATGAAAGCGATGTTTGGATTTTTGACGAACCAACCAATGACTTGGATATCGAATCTATTGAAATTTTAGAGAGCAAGCTGGAAAGTTTCAAGGGCACAGTGCTGTTGATCTCACACGATAGGTCCTTTTTAGAAAATGTCACAAACAAAGTTTGGATGGTTGAGAATAAAAACATTGAGGTCTTCAACAGTGGATACTCCCAAGTCCAGGCGTACCTAGACGCTCTTGAGATTGAAAAATCATATGAGGATTCTTCAAAAGAAGAACCAGTAAAAACAAAAGAGCAAGATGCACCTCAAGCTAAGAAAAGAAAGCTTACCAATAAGGAAAAAGAGGCGCTTAAAACCCTGCCACAGGAAATCGAAAAACTAGAAGAGAACATTTCCAAACTTGAAGAAGAGATAGGTTCAATTGACTATTCTTCCCTTGATGCCCAAGGGAGTGAAAAGCTTAATAAACTTGTTGAAACAAAAGACAATGCCGAAACCGAACTTCTTGAGAAGTATGAATTGCTGGAAGAGCTTGAAAAATACAATAGTTGAGTTGTTTGGTTTTTGAAGTAAGATTGTTTTAGTTCTATAAAATTGCCGTAAGGTCTTTGGCCTAATAGAGTTTAGTATTCCATTTTTTATGAAATCAAGGAGGATTGTTTGAAGTTAATCACGGCCATGATGGCACTATCTGTATCTGCTTTTTCAACAGAATATATTGTAAAGCTTAAGAACAATGACATGAAGTCTATCTTTTCTCTGTCTGAGTACGGACAAGTAAGAGAGCTAAACGTTTCGGTTGGAAACTTTGCTGTTATCAAGTCTGATAAGGAGCTTGGTCATATCAACCACCCAGCAGTTGAGTATATCGAAGAAAACATTAGGTACGAGCTTCTATCTAACGATGAGCTATTTAAAAAACAGTGGGCTTTAAAAAACACTGGCTTTAACTCTTGGAATGTATTGCTTCCTGGAAAAAAAGGTGTGGATATCGACGCTTTGGAAGCTTGGAAAATTACCAAGGGTAAAAAAGATATCAAGATCGCAGTTATCGACACAGGTGTGGACTACACTCACAAAGATCTTGTTAAAAACATCATGATAAATGAAGCTGAAAAAAATGGTGTTGAAGGCGTTGATGACGATAACAACGGATACGTTGATGACATTTATGGATACGACTTTAACGAAGATGACGCTGATCCAATGGACGATCATGGGCACGGAACACACTGTGCTGGTGTAATTGGCGCCTCTCATGACAACTTTGGCATTGCTGGTGTAATGAACAATGTTCAAATTCTTCCGATTAGATTTCTTTCTGCTCGCGGCGGAACTTTGGAAGGGGCAATTAAATCAATCGATTACGCAATCAAAAGAGGCGTTGACGTAATGAGTAACTCTTGGGGCGGCGGCGGATTTAGCCAGGCGCTAAAAGATGTTATTGAAGAGGCGAACAAGGCCGGAATCGTTTTTGTGGCGGCAGCTGGCAACTCAAACAACGATAATGATAAGAGACCTTCATATCCTGCAACTTACGATGTTGAAAACGTAATTTCTGTTGGAGCTCTTTCAGGAAGAGGCAAGAGAGCAAGCTTCTCAAACTACGGGAAAGAGTCTGTTCACTTGTTTGCTCCAGGTGTAAATATTCTTTCAACTGTTCAAGGAAACAAGCACAAGAAGATGTCTGGCACTTCCATGGCAACTCCTTATGTTTCTGGGATTGTAGGACTTATTCTTTCAATCAATAACAACATGACTCCTGCTGAAGTTAAGCAAAGAGCTATTGATAGCACTGTTAGAACTGAGGATCTTGTTGAGTACTCACAGTCTGGTTATATCTCGGCATTAAAAGCTGTTGAATAAAAATTAGTTCAGGTCTTGGAGAGCAGCGATCTCTCCAAGTCCTAGACCATTTTCATAGCGCTCTTTACCAAATTTCTATTTAAAAAGTGATCCTCTTCAACTTCTAAAAAATCACCCTTCGCGCCCAGCTCTTGCATTTTATTAAATTCCTCTTGAGCATCTTCAAAAGAAACGAGACTGTCCAATTTTCCATGAACTTGAGAGTAGGTTACTTCTTTTCTAATAGAGAATCTCTCTGACCTGAATATGGAGTTAATGGCAATGACCTTTTCAACTTCTGTCAGAGACTCAGCAACCTTTGGAGCTATGAAACCTCCCTGGGAATACCCTATGATGGTCACTGGCGCTCTTTTTTTATTTAGCTCTCGCACGATATCACAAAGCCAGTATGAAGCTGGTTCATAGTTTATATAAAAATTTCTCTTATCAGGATCATAAAAATACCAACCATACCTGGCCTCCCAGCCATCGTCTTTCTTGAGTGGCACGACAAAGGGGGCATTAGGGGCCATGACCAGGGTGTTGCTTGAAAAAAGTTTTTCGAATCTTTTAAACATGAACTTTCCATTAAGTTGGAAGCCGTGAAGTAGAAGGACTACTTTTTCGTAGTCCTTGGTCTCGTTAATGTGAATGTCATGTTCATAGCTAATTGGATTGGATTTAGTGATCTTCATCTTTCTTTTCGTACTCGGCCTCAAAGGTGTTGGAGTCCACTCTTTGTTCCGGGGTGTGATGTCCTTGTGGACGATTTGTTCTAAAGCCTTGGCCCATGTTTGTGAAGACATGGATGTTTCCGTTTTTCATGCCTTTTTGGATGCTCTTAAAGAAGGTCTTTTTAATGATGGCCGCAAGAATTGTTCTTGTTCCTGGAAGGACCATGGAAAACCCAAGGATGTCAGTTACAAAACCAGGAGTTAAGAGCAGCAATCCACCACCCATAACCAAAAATCCTTGAAGAAGTTGACCAGTTGGCATCTCGCCGCGATTCAGTTGATCCTGTATTTTAAAGAGAAGCTCAAGGCCTTGCGACTTGGCCAGGGATGCCCCAACAATGCCTGTGGCAATGATAATGAATATGGTGTTTAGAGCGCCAATTTGAGCGCCCACGCTAAAAAGCAGGTATAACTCTAAAGCTGGAACACATGTAAAAAGCAAAACGAGTATTAAAAACATGGGATTATATGACCATTTGGATGATTTGGCGTCAAGTGAAAGGGTGCCTAGTCAGGCCTGTGTATTATGATCTTTGATCAAGGTCAGCTTTTGTTTTTTAGTCATCTTTTTGATTTCAATTTCTCTTTTTAAGGCCTTTGACCTGTCAAGCCCGGACTCTAAATACACAATTTCCTTAGGGGTGGCGCTTCGAAAGAACTTTGCGCCCTTATTTCCAGAAAGGTGCTCTTTAAATCTACGCAGTGGGTCGGTGCTGACACCTGTATAGAGTTTTCCACACACTGTTTCAATCATATAAACGCTGTAATTCTCTTCCATGTCTTACTTTAGCAAAGTATGAGGCCTGTGTCTTAGATATTGAGCTTGATTGAAGTAAACGAATGTATCAGAATATTCATATGAAAATTTTATTTATAACACTAATTTTGGCGAGCTCTGTATTTTCTCAAAAACTTGAACTTGTTCACAAGGACGAGGGAGTCATTTGGGGTATGGATTTTGTGGATGATAACAAAATTGTCTACACTCTAAGAGATGGAAGAGCAAAGCTCTTAGATCTAAAAACAAAAAAAGCTAAGGCCATAAACCATCCCAAAGTAGAGGCCGTCGGACAGGGCGGACTGCTCGATGTGCTTTTCCATAAACATAATGGAAAAGAGTATTTATATTTCAGTTTCTCCGAAAAAACCAAAGAGAAAAAGGTAGTTACCTCCCTTGCTCGTGGAGAGTGGGATGGGACACAGGTTAAAAATCTAAAAACAATTTTTAGTTCGAATGCCCACAGTGACACTACAAGGCACTTTGGTTCAAGAATCGTAATTATGGAAGATCAGCTTTTTCTCACTGTTGGTGATAGAGGAGAGCGGGACGAGGCCCAAAAGGTAACATCGCACAATGGAACAGTGTTGCGCATGAAGATTGATGGATCGCCTTATCCTGGAAATCCATTTAAGAAAAATCCATATGTTTTTAGCTACGGACATAGAAACCCTCAAGGAATGGATATAAAGGATGGGAAACTCTTCACGGCAGAGATGGGACCGCGGGGAGGAGATGAGCTCAATATTATTGAAAAGGGAAACAATTACGGCTGGCCTGAAATCACTTACGGTAAAGAATACTGGGGGCCTAGCATTGGCAAAGAGAAGAAAGAGGGGATGGAGCAGCCTCTCATAAATTGGACACCATCAATATCTCCTTCGGGCATGGCCTTTTATACTGGTGATAAAATTAAAAAGTGGAAGGGAGACCTTTTCATTGGCTGTTTAAGCGGTGAACAGGTACGGAGGATCGACTTTGAAGATGGCAAAGTGAAGTCTCAACGGCCTCTTTTTGAAGATAAGGATGAGCGATTTAGAGATGTGTTAAATGGTGCGGATGGAAGTCTTTATCTTTCCACAGATAGTGGAAAGATATTCAGGGTGAACTAGCTTATACTGTATTTTTTACATTTTAACTGAATGTGAACCCATTCTCCATTAAGGTACTCACATGAAGTTAGTCCTACTTTTCTTGTCATTAAGCGCTCTATTGTTTGCCAAGGAGCCCCTTTCGAGGTTTGATCGATTTGTGTGTGATGATGGCCTCAAACTTCTAAAAAAGACTTATATTCTATCCTACGCCGAAGGCGATACTTACTCTGAGGCCTTGGATGAATTGAATAGAGTTCACAAAATTTTAGCTTCAGAAGTTGAGGACGAGAAAAATTACTTCTTCAACGAGTTTAAACTTGCCATCATCTTTGATCATTTAGAAGAAAAATACTTAGTGATTGACTCCATATGTTTTTCAAAGAACATTTTTAATTCCGATTCAACCGTGAACTCCCTCCTGATGAAAAACAGGTATGGACTCGAAACTCAAGTTATTAAAGTGCACACCAATAGGTGGGACGGTCAAAAAGGCTTTAGAGGGGATTACCTTGAGCTAATCTTTGAAAGCGAACGCTACAGTTTTTCTAATTTAAATTAGCACTATAAAAAGTTCAAACCATCTGTTCTAGCGCTTACGAGCATTCTAAAAAGGTCTAATTATAGACTTAAAACAGGTGCCGTTTCATGAAAGCAATTATTATTCCAGCATTACTTATGTCTTTTTCCGCTTCCTCCAAAGTTATTCAAGGGCAAGAAAATGGACTTCGAGTTTTTATCAACACCGAGACTTTGATGATGAAAGTCACAAACTCTCAAAACGAGCAAGTAAGCGGCTATGCCACTAAACTACTTTCACCTTCTGGAGCAGAGTCCTACAAACTTGTTTTTCCCCTAACAAAATACAGAGCATCCATCTATGAGGCGAAAGTGAAAGATGGCTCTTTAGAGGCCGCCAACAATCACATCACCAGGTGGTACTAACAAACCTTTGACAAAACTTAGACGATCAAGTCACTATGCGCGTGTTTTGCATGTACACCCTTAGGAGGTCTATATGCAAAATTCGGATACTGAAGCTTGGGAAGGACATGACAATGACGATGTTCTTTATGGCAACCCAAACAAATCCAAAGAGGAGTTCTTAATGGACTTTGAAAGGGCGGTTCTAGAGGAACATCCAGAGTTCAGAAAAGAGGTTCTGAGGTCATTTAGAAACTTTTTTGACCTTTGGGAGATGGAGCTTGAACGGGTTGAACAAGTATCTGAGCAAAGTGCTCCCAAAGTTCTAAAAAGGTTTATCAAGAAAAGTTTGTGATCTAAAACAATAAATAGGGCCAATCTATATGCCGATAGGTAATCGTAATTAGATTTCTCAAATAAAATCGCTATCATCCTTGTATAGAAACTAAAGGAGTTAGTCATGAGCAAATCTTTATTATTATTTACCGCAATGCTGCTATTGGCCGCATGTGCTGCAACTGAAGAAAAAAAGAAACCTGTGCCACAGGGCATAGAGTATATGCTTAATAATAAATAATTAAGCCTTCATCTCCAGATAAGACTTATAGCTGCCAGGGTGCAAATACACATTCCCTTTATCCACTTCAAGCACCTTGGTGGCGAGTTCATCTAAAAAGAACCTATCGTGACTCACGAACATAATCGTGCCTTCATAGCGCTTCAAAGCGTCCAAGAGAACCTCCCTGGAACCTATATCCAAGTGGTTGGTTGGTTCATCTAGTAACAGGAGGTTGTGAGGACAAGACAACAGGCCTGCAAGTATAACTCGCGCTTTCTCGCCACCTGAGAGGTATCGAACCTTTTTGAACACCTCATCACCCTTAAATAAAAAAGCGGCCAGTAGGTTTCTTAGGAATCCATCTGAAGCATTCGGAAGTCTTGATCTTACTTCTTCAAACACTGTATTTTCCATATTTAGGTTTTCAAATGAATATTGGCCAAAGTAGCCCATGTTCACACTAGGCCCAATTTTTACTTCACCATTGGTTGCTTCTGTCTGGTTGGCGATAACTTTCATTAGCGTTGATTTCCCCGCTCCATTAACACCAACTACCGCAAGCTTGTCCTGTCTAGAAATTACCGTGTTCAGCTTCTCAAAGACCCAGTGGTCTTTGCCCTCACTGTTTACCCACTTTTTGGAAACGTCTTTAAGGATTGCAACATCATTTCCTCCACGAGGAATCTCTGGAAGCATGATGCTCATTTGCTCGAGGTCAGCTTCAAGCTCGACCCGGTCAATCTTATCTAGCTTTTTTACTCTTGATTGAACCTGCGCCGCATGGGATGCCCGTGCTTTGAATTTTGCAATGAACTCTTCTTCTTTTTTAAGCGTTGCTTGTTGTCTTGCAAAGTTTGCCTCAAGCTGCTTCTTTCTGAGTTCTTTTTCTTTTTCGTAAAAGTCGTAGTTTCCTGAGTAGGTGAAAACGCCGTGAGGTGAGACTTCCACAATCTTTTTGGCCACGTTGTTCATAAACACACGGTCGTGACTGGTCATAAATACCGAGCCTTTAAAGTTTTGGAGCCACTTCTCCAGCCAGAGAATTGTTTCCATGTCCAAGTAGTTGGTAGGCTCATCCATCAAGATGATATCAGGCAAAGTAATTAGAACCTTGGCCAGAGCAATTCTCATCTTCCAACCACCAGAGAAGTCTTCAACTGGCGTTTGGTGTTTTTCAGGGCCAATGCCAAGCCCTGACAGGATTTCCTGCGCGTTGGTTTCAAGTTCATATCCGCCAAGTTTTTCAAACTCAGTTTGGGCCTCGCCCATTTCTTCAAGAACCTTGTTCATTTCATCTGGGTCAAGGTCTGGATCACAGAGCTTAGTTTCAAACCCCTTCAATTGAGCGTCCAGTTCCCCAAGTCTCGCATTTCCACCCATAACCTCTTCAAGGGCAGTGGTTCCAGACATTTCTCCAACATTTTGTGAAAAATAGCTTATCCTCATGTTTGGCGCCAGGGCAATTTGTCCTTCGTCTGGACGATCAAGTCCTGAAATAAGATTGAAAAACGTAGTCTTCCCAGCTCCGTTTGGACCTACAAGGCCAACTTTCTCACCTGGGTTGATTTGAAAGCTTGCCTCAGAGTATAGAGGGATGCCATTCATTAACTTCGTAACATTTGAAACACTTATCATTAAAATACCTTTAACTTGAAATTTTGCTATACAGAGTAGCAAATTCAATTGGGTTGAGCCATAGCTTTTACGGCGCTATAATAGCCGCTTAAAAGGATAAAATATGGCAACTTGCAAATACTGTGGAAAAAACGTTACTTGGCTTAAAGAGGGAAGGAAAAATGTGCCGGTGGAAGATGACGGTGGCATTCATGAGTGCGAACAATACAAAAACGTCAGACGCTCTGCAAAGAAGCTTACTCCCAAAGAGATTGATCCTGAGATATTAAAGCAGTATCAGGAAAACATGAACAAGAAGCTCAAAAAATAAGCGCCGTAAAAAGTCTCCCATAATTTTCAAATTCATCTTATAATTAAGTAAACCAATAACTTAGGAAGAGTTGAGGTGCTTTTAGGATGAATAATCTCAGGTTTATTGATTTGTTTGCCGGGATCGGCGGGTTTAGATTAGGTTTGGAATCTCTGGGTATGGAATGTGTCTATACCAGCGAGTGGAACAAACGAGCTCAAGAAGTTTACAAAATGAACTTCAACGAAACCCCAGATGGCGATATCACCAAAGTTAAAGAATCAGACATACCACCTCATGACATTCTTTGTGGAGGCTTTCCTTGCCAAGCATTTAGCGTTGCAGGCAAAAGACTTGGCTTTAATGACACAAGAGGAACTCTCTTTTTCGACGTGGCAAGAATTGTTAAATACCATAGGCCAAGTGTCGTCTTCTTAGAGAATGTAAAAAACTTTCTAGGACACGACAGCGGCAGAACGATGCAAACTGTTAAAGCAACCCTAGAAGACCTAGGATACAACGTGACCTTTAAGGTGCTTCGCTCAAGCGACTATGGAGTGCCTCAGGCCCGAGAAAGAGTCTTTATAATTGGCGTTTATGGCAGCAATGAAAACTTTATCTTCCCTGAAGCTATAAGAGCTCAAAAGGTTGTGGACGACATTATTTTGGACCTTTCTCAAAAAGAATTTAAGGAACTCCAAATTAAACGCGACGACATGTACTTTTATAAGGATGAAAAGGCTGTTTTAAATCTTCGGTCTCCACATCAAATTGGAAAAATAAACAAAGGCGGACAAGGTGAGAGAATCTACTCCAGATTCGCTGCCGGCATTACCTTAAGCGCATATGGCGGTGGAGCTGCTGCAAAAACTGGCGCCTATAAAGTTGGGAGAAGAGTCAGAAAGCTTCACCCTGTGGAATGTCTAAGAATGCAAGGCTTTCCAGACAACTTTAAGCTTGGGCCATCCATAGTTAACACTTATCAACAGCTAGGAAACTCGGTCTCTGTCCCGGTTATCAAAGCAGTTGGCAAAGAAATTTTAAATCAGGTATTTATCGGCGAAGAATTGAAGGCGTCGTAATAAAGCTGTACCACACACATGTGTGGCACAGCTCTTGTCATTTACTTCTTTAGAAAACTCATTAATGCATTAATGAACTTGGGATAAGCTTCAATGTGAGGCAGGTGTCCCACGTCCTCAAGAAGGGCAAGAGAGGCGTTTGGTATTGCCGCTTCTGTTTTCTTGGCAAGCTCTGGGTAGTTACCCATGGTTTTTCTGGTGGCATCATCCACCAAGTTCTTGCCTAGGGCTGTTTTATCTCTATCACCAATTATTAGTAATGTTTCAGGTTTAAGTTGGTTAAACTCATGAACCACCGGTTGAGTGTAAATCATGTCATATGTAAGTGCTGAAGTGTAGGCCAAATGTTGCCAATCAGGTCCTTTTATCCAACCAGTTTGAAGCTTAAGCCACCTCTCATAGTTTTCACTCCAACGGCCACCATAGTAGTTTTCCACTTGGTATTTTCTTACTTGTTTAGGTTTAAGTTTTAATTGCTTTTGAAAGACAACGTCAATTGGCTCGTATGGAACTTTAAGCTTGTAATCCTCAAGACCAATAGGGTTTACAAGCACAAGCTTCTCAACCATCTGTGGATACATAAGAGCAAACCTTGATGCGAGCATTCCACCCATTGAATGTCCAAGCACTGTTACTTTATCCCACTTGTACCAGTCGACTAGCTTTTTTGTGTTATAGGCCAATCCATGGAAAGTGTATTGGTATTGGAGCGGCTTTGAAGATCTGCCAAAGCCAATCTGGTCTGGAATTAAAACTGTGTATCCAGCGGCCGCAAGATCTCTTGCTGTTTGACCCCAATAAGCTCCCGAGAAGTTCTTCCCGTGCATTAGAACAATCTTCTTTCCATTGGATTTTTCAGGCTTAACGAGACTATATGCCATCTCCAGCTTATGAGTTTGGGACAAAAACTTATATAACTTGGTTTTAAATGGATATTTGTAAGTTTTTAGTCTTTTATCCAAATTTGCTTTTTTAGGATCCGCACAGGCGAATAGCAACGATAGCATTAATAAGTATTTCACAGAAAGCTCCTTTGATAGGACAAAATCCTATCAAAGAAGCTCCACTATGAAAACGTTGTTCATGGCAAAGAATGCCTTTTCACTAATTGAAAACTTTTGAGCTCATGCTGGATATATAAAGGAAACTGAATTGTTGTGCTGTAAAAAGCACACATCTTCCGTGACTCCCTCAATGAAGAGGGAGCCTTTAACATAAGGCTTTTGTTATGGAAGACATGAAAAGGGTCTTGAACTTCATCGTGATAGTCTTGCAACTGGCAATTGCAATTCTTGATCTGATCAAGTGATAGTTCGGGGAAGGTGTAAAAAGCATCTTCCCACCTTTCATGCAAATTTATAATACCAAACGCCAAGTTCGAGTTCAATAAATTGAAGTCATTTTATACTTTGAAATTAGTTTATCTAGTAAAACTAATATTTTAGAAAGATGCTCCCAAATAGGGAGCATCAAAAAAGCACTTATGATTGAAAGTATTTCTCTAGCTCGTCTGCGCCACCGATTCTTTCTCCCTGAATGAAGATTTGTGGAACGGTTGTTGCTCCACTTATTGCAACGAGGGTCTTAATGCTGAAATCCCTGTTGAGAACATGTTCTTCATATTCACAGTTGTTTTTCTGTAGAAGCTCCGCGGCCTTAGCACAAAAAGGACAACCTGGACGGGTGAACATTGCAACTGACTTTGGAATTTTTCCGTCTAGATATTTAAGCATGGTGTCTGCATCGGACTTGTTGAACGGATCCCCTGGTTTCTCTTCTTCAATAAACATTTTTTCGATTTTGCCATCATTCACTAGCATCGAATAACGCCAGGATCTTTTCCCAAAGCCAAGGTCTGATTTATCCACCAAGAAGCCAAGCCTTTCGGAGAACTCGCCATTTCCGTCTGGAAGCATTGTAATATTTTTGGCGTTTTGATCTCGCTTCCAATCATTCATTACGAAACTGTCGTTAACTGAAAGACATATAACGTCATCAATGCCTGCTTCCTTGAAAGCTTCATAAAGCTCATTGTATCTTGGAAGGTGCGTTGATGAACACGTAGGGGTGAACGCGCCTGGAAGAGCGAAAAGCACAACCTTCTTACCTTTAAAAAAGTCGTCTGTGGTCTTTTCAACCCACTCATAGCCTTCGCGTATTTTAAATTTTGCCTGAGGCACTTGCTTTCCTGTTTGATCGGGTAGTGACATAGAATCTCCTTTAGATTGGTTGTATTAAAATATTAAATATTAGTTTTAAATTTCAATCAAATTACTTGTTCTTATACTCTCATAACACACGACTATTAAAGAGGTAAGTGTTTGCAATCACTTAGATTTTAGAGGTTTATTTAAGCATGGCATCAATATTGGACGATAAGCATTGCTGGAGGTTTTAATGAGCATCAAAAACGTTCGTGCTTTTAATGAGGCCATCCGTTCCATAAATAGTGGAACTGCAGAGATGAGCAAAGCTATTGAGGCCAATACCAGCGAGATTAAAAAAATTGTTAAGGCCATAGACAATGCCAAGGAAGAAGCAAAGATTGATTGGAAGAAAGTTGAAAGACTCGGAGAGTCAGATAGGTATCCACTTGCTAGTGGTTCGCCCCAATCTATCGAAGTTGATGGCGCTGCGTTGCTGCTAAAAAAACTTGATGTTTTATAGCGCTGCTTCATAAGGTTAGTTGAAACAACCTTAATTTTTTCTTTGTAAAAGCAAATTCTAATTAGTATCTTATGGCCGTTAACTATAAGGAGATTTAATGGGTGCTATAAGATTAGCTTTTATGTTCATGTTGACTTCAAACTTTGCTTTGGGCGCTATTTTTTGGGATGAAAATAGAGTTCAGGTAAAAAAACTTGCCGTTAAAAATCACAGACCTATTCAAGACTATGGCTATTCCAGAGAAGTGGTTATGCAAAAGATTCACCTTAAAAAGGACACTCAAGGGTACTATGTTGAAGATGTTTATTGTCATAAGACTTTCAGAAATGTAGGTCCGAACCGAATGCCACGACATACGGTTATAAACATTGAACATACCTGGCCACAAAGTCGATTTAGCACTCGCCAAAGCAAAAGGAATCAAAAAGCGGACATTCACCATCTATATCCAACCGAAAGCCAGTCCAACAGCAAAAGGTCTAGCTTCTACTTCTCTGAAGTAGAACATGGCACCAGCCCAACTTATGACTGTGATGATTCAAAACTAGGATATAATTCAGAGATTGGAGATACAGCTTTTGAACCACCTGAAGATCACAAGGGCAATGTAGCTAGGGCTCTTTTTTACTTTTCTATTAGATACGATATTGAAATCCCAGAGTACGAAGAAATGTTCCTGAGAATGTGGAACAATATCGATCCAGTTGATGAAAATGAGCGCAGAAGAAACGACATCGTTGAAAAGGAACAGGGAAATAGAAACCCATTTATTGATGACCCAGGTCTTGCAGATCTAATTACAAATTTCTAATTAACTCTGGCCTCTACTTCTAGAGGCCTTTTTATTTGCTTAGTTTGCTAGTAAAAATTCCACAACATTGTCCAAATCCGAGTGAAGATTTTTGTTCATAAAGAAGTCTTCATGGCCACGGTCCTGTAGAATCTCATACTCTTTGTTGCTTGAGCCAATTCTGTGGAAGTTGTCTTTTAAAGTTGCTTCGGCCTCTGCAAGAGGATCATCAGCATAAAGCTGTTGAAAAACTGGAATGCGAATAAGCGGCAAGGCCGAAGGGTAAGGAAGCTTGGTTCTTGTTTTTATAGCTCTGTCTCTCACACCCTCAGCAAATTGAAAAAGAATGCCATTTGTGGTGCTGTCCACAGTTTTTGTATACAAGGCCTTTCTTGCTTCTTTTGAAGTATTGTGACGATTATAAAGCCACTGCCAAAGGTTTAGGTTGGAAACAGGACCAGTAAAGCG
This sequence comes from Halobacteriovoraceae bacterium, assembly GCA_002711995.1. GTDB lineage: Bacteria > Bdellovibrionota > Bacteriovoracia > Bacteriovoracales > Bacteriovoracaceae > UBA845. Next base: position 75,023 of record PASN01000014.1, read on the forward strand.
AGTAAGGGTTTTCACATCAATTTCATCAAAGAATCGAAATGCCGGCCTAATAAAAAGAGCCATCTTTGCAAGCTCGTCCAATTTGTTGTCAACTCTGTCCACTGACATTGCTGTGTTCCCGGCAAGTAATGCCACGGCCTTAACCTTTCTCTGTCTTGACCAGGCCTTAGCTGGATTAAAGCAATTGGCCACAATGCACTTTGAAAGCCCTGCGAGGTAGGCCTGAGTGGTAATAGAGCCTTGGGAGTGGCCCATAATATAGATCTTGTCCTTGCTTTTTTCTTTGAGCCAGTCTACTGCCATTTCAATGTCATCCATGGCAATATCATCCATATTGGTGCCAGCAACATAGTCTGAGTTGCCTATTCCACGAACATGTAAGACATAAGGACGTAGGTTCCACTTCTCAACCAAATACCTGGCGACGGAGACTTCTTTGTTAGGCAGTAAGTCCCAGATATATGCGTTTTGAAAAAAGCCGGATACTAAAAGAACCAGTTTTGCATCATCGTTTTTGTTTTCAAATTCAATTAACTCTAAACAGTACTCTTGTTTCTCTCTAGAGTCTTGTCCGCAAGTTTTATGAACACTCCAGTCTGGGTGGTATTCAAACTTGGCGTGAACACTTACAGACAAAAGCAATAAAGAGATAAAAAACAACAAATTCTTATTCATACGATTTCCTATTACGAGAAGGGCACCAATAATTTATCCCCATAGTGCGCGAAGTGTAAAATAACACATGATGAGTTTTTCAACTTTAATTGTTCAAGTGTTTGAAAATACGATCTTAAATGATTCTTAATATAAAAAATTCAATTCTATATATCGCAATGTTGCGTTGTGTTATTTTGCGTCGACATATTTTGAGATCAAAAGAGAGTTTATATGACGAAGAGCTTAATTATACTTGCCGCATTGGTTGCAGCTATCGGTTCCAAAGGCTTTGCAGCGGATATGGTGGGGAATGACCTGATCAATTACTTCGCTTCCACCTGTAGAACACAGGGTGAGTATACAAAACAAGCACTCAACGATGCCCAGTCTCTAATTAGTATTCTGGAAAATATCAAGTCAGACCCAGACTGTTCAACCATTGCGGGTGGAATAGGGCAGTTATCAAATCTTCAATCAAAGCTCTCTCAACTTGAAAATCAGGGCTCTATTCAAGTAGAGATTGAAAAACTCACCGCGCAAGAAAACGAGCTTCTGCTTCAACTTTCTAACACCCAAGAAGAGTATGCCAAACAAGAGATAGAAACATCTATCAGGCAAGTTCAAATCTATAAGGCATCTTATGTTGCGGAACTTGCTGCCAAAGAGGAGTTGCAAGGATCCGATGTGAAGGATCTTTATTCAAAGATTGTTTCAAGCACAAATAGTCTATTTAAAACAATCTCTTCAAATCATAGATGCCTTAATAAAAATCCAAATATTCTGCCTGCGGCAACATCTTTAACCGGCGCAATCGCCGCCGCATCCACCAATATTAACCCTGCTTTGGGTATTGGTATCTCTGCGGCAACAGACTTTATCGGACACACTATCGAATCGTTTAGAGTGGGCAAATACAATAAGATGATTCGCAATATCTCTGATAGTGGCATGGCCTTGGAGGGATATAAATGTGTGTTGGAATCACTTTCGGACAGGTGGTGTTCTTTGGAGGACGCAAAAGGCTTCCTAGAACTTAAAGCTTCTGTGAGAAGGGAAACCAACTATGAAAGCGGTCTTCGCTCTGCTTTTAGACTGAATGACAGGGATGTCCCTGTTCTTCTAGATTGGCTGGACAAAGTAAAAACAGGTGTACCTGCTTCCACGACTGCAGATGCCCAAAGACAAATTAGAGTTTATCAAAGAGAGGCCAGAGTGAGATCTGCGGCCGCACTAGGCAATGGTGTTATCTCGCAAAATAGGCCACTTTTTAATTCTATGGAAACAGCACAGGATAGATATACCGTTATTAGACAAGTCATCACGTCTTTAACTGGAACCTCCTGTGGAGGAGCGTGGGGAGAGTCGAATAAAGGCTCAAACCCCATGTCAGATATTTACGCTCCAGGATATGCCCCTTACTATCTTTTAGGCCTGGATGAGATACCAAGATTAAATGGCTTTGGAATAAGCTTTTGCGACTTTGATCCTTTCACACAATGGCCAAGTGGTGGGACATATACTCCCAATCTAAATGAAGTTCAAAATAGGTACTCGGACTGGATAGAAAAGGCCAGACAGCGAGTTAATCAAGAACTTACTTTAGTGCTTCAACCTGATTCGCTCCAAGTCTTATCTCTTGCATATGAGGAGACTAGTAATAAATGGAAGTATTCGCCGGTTAACTCAATTAATAATCTAGCTGACTTTCTCATGAACCATATGCCGGAAAGTTTTGAAGATGATTCTTTTCAAAGACTTTACACCAGCACAGTGTCAAAGCTTTTAGAAATTAGAGATATTGTGGAGGGTGGAGTCATTGGTGACGCGTTTCCAGATCCTAAAAGAGCGCTTGAAGAGATTTTTAAAGCGGCCGAACTTCAGTACGGAGTTATTGTTCTTCAATCCAGACTTGAGATGATTTTAAGAATCTCGATAAAGGACTACTTAGACTCGCTTGATCATGACGGTAGCAATGAGGCCGCTCAACTTCTTGCAGCTGAGTCTTTTGTAGACGTTCTTTCAAGAATTAGCGGCACAGACAATCTCGCCTTGATTGCCGCAGACATTAAAAGAGCAAGGCCTATTGCCATAGGGAACATGATTTCATTCCTGGATGTGTTTGGAGAAAACATCAATCGAATCCTAGAGAAGAACTATGAGCTGATTAACGAATCAAACGATCCAATTCTTGGAGAGGTTTATCAGAGAAACGCCTCTGAAATATGTCTGCTCCTTTCATCTATGCCTAACTGGCCAAAAGACGTTGATAAGAAATATTGCCTTGGAACAATGCTCGAAGAGGTTTTGCCAGGAGGGCCAAGTTCCACAATGATCACTGGAGACTATCTCAATCAGAACTTTGGAGAGAGAAACTGCGGATATAGGAACTACATTAGAAAATCCAAAATCTACCAAGAGTGGGGAATAACACTGTAGCTTAAGCAGTCCCTGGTTTTCAAATATGAAATGCTTCATCCCACGAGTTTGAATACTACTGAACATTGAACTTGCGTGCTGTACAAAGCGTGCAGCTTCCGTAACTCCCCAATGAAGGGGAGCCTTTTAACCAAAGGTGTTTGTTATGGAAGACATAATCAGGGTTTTGACTTTGATTAAACTAGTTTTGGATATCGCGAATTCAATTCTAGACTTAATCAAACGATGATTTGGGTGGGGTGTAAGCAGCACCCCACCACCTGATCATGTTCTATAATATTAGCAAATCTAAAAGGCCTCTACAAGCAATACGAATAAAACTCTTTTAAGAAGCATAATGAACTCAAAGTGGTTTTTATTGCGAAAAATAAAGGCTTTAGTTCTAAATATTTTATAGGGCATATTGTTTGGAATGACGGACTGCGTTAAGCTGGTCTAAATGATTTAGATTATTGAAAATTCTTTATGAACCGGAGAATCTTTATGAAAGTGAACCTGTTTTATGGCCTAATTGTTTCTGTTCTAACTATATCCAACGTTTTTGGAAAAACAACTTTTTTGAATCGTGCCTGCGACTCAAATGCTGAATATTTAGGCAATGGGGATGCACCAAACGGTAAGAACAATATGACGTTGTTCGCCGCCTATTTAGAAAAAACCGATGAAGATATAAGTTTAAGATTAGACTGTGACAAAATGAAACTATTTGCAGTTAGTGAGTTTTATGGATCACACGAGTCTGAAGATGTCATAAAAATTTCATCAAAGAATATTAACTTTCAATACGATCAAACTACAAAAGAAGTGAGTTTCAATGTCTTTAATCAAAAAGTAATTGCAACATTAAATAGTAGAGACTTTGTTTTTGAGGAACAGGTTGCGGAAGAAGTTGGCAAAGAGGTTAATGATGAAGTAGTTAGGCACGAATATAAAGACAAAATTGTTGTTTTTAAAGATTACTTTGATGGGCTAGTTTCTATTGATATTAGTGAAGATGGTAAAACTCGGAACCTTGACATTAGGGACGTTGCTTTTAACTTAACGGATTTATTATATCCAGAAGTTAACTTTTTACACAATGGTAATGTTGGCATTCACCAGCTTTCTTATGGTCAACAAGGTGACTATAAACTTGTTCTAAAGGAGTTATCTGGCCTGTAACTATATGAGTCTTATCCTTTCACTCGAAAGCTTCTGTTAAATCAAAGAGGTGCTCATGGGATTGGAGGTTTGTCGATCTAAAATCAAGTTTAAAGGGGGTATTTAAGTGAGAAGAATAAATCAAGAAAATATATACTCATTTAATCTAACCTATAAAGGTTTGGTCTTAATACTTTTCTCCTTGCTTTTTTCAATCCCCTCCATCGCGGCCAGAAAGTATCCTGGCAATGATAGATATTCAAAGCAAAGGTTGAAGGTCTATAAGGCGCATTGGGCCCCTGAAAAGATGACTAACCCTTACTTTCACGACGATCAAAAGTTTGATTATATAGTAAATATTGTCGACGGATCGCTTGGGGCGTTTGGTAGAGTGTCCTCACTTCATTACTACGCCAAGCTAAATACATCGAACCCAAGTTTGATTTCAAACAATCCGAGAATCTGTGCTAGCTACATCAATCAAGATCACAGGGAATTGTTTACTGGACAAATTGGATTGATCTTGAAAGTTCCAGAATATAACTTCGGGCCAATGAGCTTTAAGGATCTTGGAAGTTATGCGGTAGGTAGTTATACCACTGCAGTAAGATACTTCAATAAGCTATTTAAGCAACCAAAACAGCTGATCTTCTCACCAGCCGATTTAGCTAGAAAAAGCCGCAACAGTTGGAATGAAATGCTTATAATGGGACATAATGAGTATTATGATACAAAAGTAGGCTCTGAAGGTGCCATTTTAAGGTGTAAAAATTGGAAATCATTTGTCTCGAAGCATGGAGATCGTCTCCAGATTCAACCTGGTCAAAGCTCGGCCCCTATCGACCTCGTAGAGCAACCTGAAGTTGCATTTGAATGCCTTACGGGTAGTAAATTGCTAACAGATGAATTAATTAAAAATCCTGTGGCATTAAAAGCCGATTTATTACGAGATGATAAAAACTCAACGCTAACAGTCGATGAAATGAGAGCGATATATCTCCTAAACTTAAGGGATTATATTTTACATGAAGATAAAGGTTTTCAGGTTATTCTTTTCGAGATGTAAGTGAAATCCGTAATTTTTGACTTTAGATAATATGAGAAAGATCGCCTCCACTTTCACCATGCTACAATTATTTTTTGCTGCCGTTGGGGAAAAGGGATGAAAACTTCTCGTAGCCTCTTTCTTTTAGTTTCTCTTTTGGGATGAATTCTAAGGCCGCAGAATTGATACAATAACGAAGGCCTGTGTGTTTTGGCCCATCATTAAATACATGGCCTAGGTGACTGTCCGCTTTTTTACTTCTAACTTCAGTTCTTTTCATCCAAAGAAGGTTGTCTTCTTTTTCTATAATGTTCTCGTCTACGAGTGGTTTTGTAAAAGACGGCCAACCGGTGCCGGATTTGTATTTATCTGTAGAGCTGAAAAGAGGCTCTCCTGAAACGATATCCACATAAATGCCTTCTTTTTTATTATCCCAGTATTTATTCTTGAAGGGCGGTTCAGTGGCGTCTTCTTGGGTTACTTTGTATTGAAGCTTAGTCAGCTCTTTTAACCTTTTCTTTTTATCAATGCTGTTAGGTTGTCTTTGGATGTATTCTAAGTCTTCTCCCCAGGCCTTATCGAGAAAGTCGTCCCTTCCTGATCTGTATCTATAGAACTTATATTTTAGCGGGCTTTTTTTGTAGTAGTCCTGGTGGTACTTTTCCGCAGGGTAGAAGGTGCTGGCCTTTTTTATTGGGGTGACTATAGGCTTGTCGAAGCGCTTGCTTTTAATAAGCTTCATTTTACTTTCTTCTGCGATTTCTTTTTGCTTATCATTAAAGTAAAAGATTCCCGTTGTGTATTGCTCGCCACGGTCGACAAACTGTCCTTTGTCGTCAGTGGGGTTAATTTGACGCCAGAACACTTCAAGGATTTGTTTCAGTTCAATTAAAGAGTTATCGAACTTAACCAATACGGCTTCTTTATGGCTTGTTGATCCTGAACTTACCTCTTTATAAGTGGGGTTCTTTTTATCTCCATCGATATAGCCTGATGTTACCGACTCGACACCGGGAAGTTTTTCAAAGGGCTGCTCCATACACCAAAAGCATCCTCCCGCTAGCACAATCTTTTCCTGTGCCGCTAAAGAGGTTAGTGAGAAGAATATAGTTAAAATCAGAGTGCGCATAATTGCCTCCATATTTGCTTTTTAACAATTATACCGCACTCTGGTTCATTTGTCTTACGCTGCCCACTGATCCAATACCACCTTTAGGCAATTGTCCTGCTTTTTATTAAATATCTCATAACCCTTTGGAGCTTCTCTTAGTGGCAACCTGTGGGTGATTATGTCATCAAGCTTAACCTTTTTGTTCTTCACCAAATCCATCAAGTGGTCGATGTAGTTGTGAACTGTGGCCTGCCCTGTTTTTAGGCTTAATTCTTTGTCAAATATTTGGCCAAAGTGAAAGTTGTTATAATTGCTTCCATACACTCCCACAACTGAAACTGTGCCGCCTCTTCGAACTGCGCTCAAACATGAGTTTAAAGCGTTTAATGAACCCCTTTCAAATTGAATTACATTTGCGGCCTTGGCAAGAATTCCGTGATCAGCTTCCATGCCAACAGCATCAATGCAAACATCCGCTCCACGGCCTTCAGTTAGCGAGCGAATAACTTCAACAGGATTCTCATCTTTGGCATTTATTGTTTCCACATTTGCTGACTTAATTGCTTGATCAAGTCTATAGTTTTGAATATCAATTCCTATGACTCTACCTGCTCCTTGAAGCCATGCAGACTTCATTGCCATTATACCCACTGGCCCTGCTCCAAATACAGCAACGGTTTCTCCGCCTTTAAGGTTTGACCAATCCACTGCAGACCATCCAGTAGGGAAAATATCCGTAAGAAACAAAACATCATCATCTGTTAACTCGTCTGGCACCGCTCGCGGTCCATAGTTTGCGTAGGGGACGCGCACATATTGCGCTTGTCCACCACTATACCCACCATAGAGGTCTGTATAGCCAAACAATGCTCCGCCTTTTTCTTTTATAAGACCACCTTCGGGGCCATAGTTTTTTTCATTGCTGTTTTCACATTGAGTGGGCAGCTTATGGTTGCAAAAGAAACAGCTCCCACAAGCGATAGGGAAAGGGACTACAACACGGTCGCCTTTATTAAACTTTTTAACGGATTTTCCTACCTCTACCACTTCTCCCATGAATTCGTGGCCTAAGACATGGTTTCTTGCCTGAGGGACCATGCCATTTAATATGTGGAGGTCTGAGCCACAGATGGCCGTTGAGGTGACTTTAAGGATTATATCGTCGTCTTTTTCTATTTTTGGATCATCCACTTCATCAACGCTGACTTTTTTTGGATGATGGAATCTAAGTGCTTTCATAAAAAACTCCTTTTTAAGATTTTTAGATGCAAAAGAACTTCCATTAATTGGTTCCCAACTAAGTTGTCTAAAAAACAACGATTTTAATCTGTTTTCGGAGAGCTAAGTGGGGTGTCAGGATTCTAACACCCCTGTGAAAATTTAGTTCATGGGTGAAAGTAGCGGCCTTTTAGTTGGTAATATTTCTAAAAATACAAGTTAACCCTAAACGATCTGAACAAGGAGATTATTATGAAAAAAGTTCTAACTCTTGGCCTAGCTTTGGCCACAACTGCCTCATTTGCCGACTATTACAACAGCAGCTCAAGTCTTCCTAAAGAAGAGCAAAAAGTTAGCTTTAATCCAGGTGATTGGAAACCAAACACTATTCCTGGTCACCTCACTCAATTTTTCACTTCTAGGTTTAATGCAATCCAGATCGATGGCCTTGCCCAGGATATGATTAAGGATGGCGTTGAAGAACAATTGTTCATTGGTAAGGTAAGCACTGAAGGTGGTCTCTTCCACACTCAAAAAGATAACCGGGGTTTTGATGAAGTGGTAGAGAATGGCGAGATGACCTTCATCCCATTTAAAATCTCTACTTCATCGGACGGGTCTTACTCTGTACAGTATGCTCTGTTCACAGCGAGAGACAATCAATTTAGAAGCTATAGTCGCTTGGAAGGTTGGATTAACGTCGATAATATTGAGATTCTATCCAAGTCAGTGGAAAACGATGAGTCTAGAGGGATCAAGATGGAAGAGATTGTTCCGATTGATGTTGATTTAAGAATTGGACTTTATCAAACAGAAGATAGAAAACATAACTTCTATCTGAAGCCTGGATACACTAATTACAATGAAATCAAAGGCGGAATGGACGCAGAAGATGGATATCGTTATGACTTTAAAGGTTCAGGTGACGATCTTAGAATTTCTGCTGCATATACTTATGGAGAAACAAAAAGCTCAAGATTTGATATTGAGGCAGGATATGAGCGTGGAATGTATGAAGGGATAGCAACCACTCCATTTGATAGGTTTAACATGTCAGCTCAAACTGACGCTTTCAATGCATCTTTAGCAGAGCATGAGCAAAATCTTTCCGACTACAATGCGGCAAAAGCAGAATTTGAGCAACAACATAATTTTCCTGCTGGGTCTCTAAGCCATGAAAGTTATGCGAACCTTACAGGAAACCAATTGCCGGTTTTCGATCAAGAAGCTCCTGAGCTCGAAAGGTCTGAAGTTGATAGAACTAGAAATACTGTGTTTGGAAAGATGAGCTACTCAAAATATCTTCCAGAAAGAAATATCAGACTTGGCTTCTCTCTAGACGCCAGATACAACTTGGATGATGTTATGGAAGGCCTTAACACTCAACAAACTATGGGTGACAAGTACAATGTTGGAGCAAAGTTTAGAGTAGAGTTTTAATAAATACTTAATAGGCCTGCCTTTGCGCAGGCCTTTTTCTTTTAAATCATTTCTAGAAGAAGTCTGGCATTGGTGCTAATCTTTAGGACAATATGCCAAACAACAATTCAAATAGACACTGTCACTTCATACATATAAAGAAACTTGGAAAATGTTTCGTTAAACCTGAGGACTACGACTCTATAGTTTGGGACCTTGATGGAACTTTATACTCCATACCAGCTTTAAAGCTTAAAATAATAAAGTCGCTTTATAAATTCTCTGTTTTGAAAAACGTTTTAAACTTTTTTAGAACGGAGTCAATTATCCAAAAGGAGAGGCAAAAACATCTTTTTGGTCTCCAAGAATATAAACATGAATTCTATGCGATGCAGTCCTTTATAAATTCATACCTGGATCAGGCCCTTGTCAAACCTGAGGCCCTTCAATTGGCACTAGAGGCGCGCAATCATAATTTAAACCAATTAGTGGTAAGCGAGTATCCCATAGGGAACAAGCTTGAGCTTTTGGGTATTAACGAACACTTTCATGGTGCATACAGCTGTTGTGAAGATATGGGGTGTTGGAAGCCTGCCGAAAAAACAGCAAGATTTGTATTGTCCAAACTAGGAAATCCAAAACGGGTTTTAGTGATCGGGGATAGAGACGATACTGATGGAAAACTCGCTGAGAATATAAATGAGCTTTTAAATAAGGAGTAGGAATGTTGGTTGCAATCACAGGAGCGAATAGGGGAATTGGACTTGAACTTACAAAAAAGTACGTGGAAAAGGGAGATAAGGTTTTTGCAATGTGCAGACGCGTAAGCGATGAACTAAAGTCTCTTGATAATGTCCAAATCGTTGAAGGTATCGACACCACAGACTTCAATCTTAAGCAGAAGCTTGAAAGCACTTTTGGCAACGAAAAAATCGATCTTTTTATAAATAACGCAGGAGTGCTGACAAGTGAATCATTGAACAGCCTTAACTTTGATGACATAAGAAAGCAATTTGAAGTTAACTCAATTGGCCCTCTAAACATGGTTCACCAAATTCTTCCACATCTCAGCAGTGGCGCAAAAATAGGAGTCCTTACCTCTAGGATGGGCTCTATCGGCGACAATACCTCTGGTGGCATGTATGGCTATAGAATGAGTAAAGCTGCAGCGAACGCTGCATGCAAGTCTCTTGCAATGGACCTTAAAGGCAAACACCCAGTCGCCATTCTTCATCCTGGATACGTAAAGACAGATATGACTGGCAACAACGGTGATATAGTACCTGAAGAAGCGGCCAGAGGGCTTGTTAAAGTTATGGAAGAACTAAATGATGGAAACACTGGCACATTCTGGCATCAGAATGGCCAAGAGCTTCCATGGTAAATTATTTACAATCAACACGGGAAGTGAAGTTGTAGCCTTCGCTTTCCGTTCTTTGTAAAAGCCTTTTTGCAAGCTCCTTCTCTGCCACATCATTTTTGCTGTCCACTTGCTCTTGAATGACAGCGGTTATTTTTGCGTTTTTCTCTGGTCCCTTAAAGGTGCTTATAAAGCAGTCTTGCTCTTCTTGCATTTGTTGAATTTGATCTTGCTTCTCGTGCGCGTCCAATGCCTCTATGCCCTGTGGTATTCCTACTTGGGTTGCATAAGTTGCTGCGGAAGCAAATAACATAAATGTGAGTATTCTCATCGATCCTCCTTGTTAGGCCATTATACTTTGCCCCCATTAAGGAATTCAAAGATCTGGCCTATACCTTTGCTGGGCGCAGGGTTAGGGAGTAACCTCATACTCTAGGGGCTGATCAGTTTTACCTCTTAAGGCCAAATCAACCATTGCACAGGCCACATGGCGCGCTTTAATGGGAGAGTATCTTGCGGGGAGAACGAACTTGAGAAGTGGGGATAGAAATTGCCCAATATCTTCCCCCAATCGAGTTTCTGTCCGGTCTCCAAGAAGCAAAGATGGACGCACAATTGCGAGTTTTTTTAGGGAAGCGTTTTTGAGTTCATATTCAAGCTCTCCTTTAACTTTGTTATAAAAAAATGGAGAGCTTTTATTTGCGCCGATCGCGCTTATAACTACAAAGCCTTGGTGTTTTGTTTTAGAAAAGTTCCTGGCAAAGCTTAGAGGAATTTCTAGATCCACTTTTCTAAATGCTTCCTTGGAACCGGCCTTTTTAATTGTGGTTCCCAAGCAGCAAAACATAAAGTCCGCTGAAACATCAAGGTTCTGAATTTGATCAAAATCCACGATCTCCTCTTTGAGTTTTGCATGCTCTATGCCTAATGAGCGCCTGTTGAATGCTACAACTTCTCTAAAACTCTCTGATTCAAGGAGAAGTCTTAATAAATGACCTCCCACGAGACCAGTTGAACCTAATATGATTGCCTTCATGCGGGACATTATAGATTTTGCACATTGTAAAAACCACCAAAATTTCGTATGTAGAACTATTGTCAATCAAAGGAGGGCCTGTGGCCGCTTACACTAGACTCAGCGAAGATGATGTCGCTGAAATACTTTTTCTATATGGCTTCGAAGATATTAAAGAAGTAGAGCCTTTAAGCTTAGGCATTTCAAATTCCAATTATCGCTGTTCCCTTGGAAATAGTGACGCTGTTATCCTAAAGGTTTCCAATGACAAAGGGATTTCAGAGATGCAGGAAGAACAAGAGATCTTGGAGGCCTTAGGGGAATTTCCATTCACCCTGACTCCTTATAAAACTAAAAGCAACGCTTCCGTATACACCTGGAAGGAGCTCTATGGAGCTGTTTTTCCATTTGTAAGTGGAAGCAAGTCTATGGGGTCTCTTGAAGATCTAGAACAACTTGGCGAAGCTCTAGGCCTTCTTCACATGTTCTCAATAGAGCATGACCTTTCCAATAAGGGCTTCAGATGCCACTCAAAGGTAGGATACGACTTAACTGGCGTACTAGAGTACTGCGAGCTGGAAAACTCACTAGAGGAGTTTAGAGTCGCCTGCTCCGATCTATTTGCAAAAGATGAAGTGAAGTTGTGGAAAGAGAGCAACCTGCCCAAAGGCCTCATTCACGGAGATCTCTATATAGACAACGCCTTGTTTGAAGATGGAAAGCTTCAGATGCTTCTTGATTTTGAGCAGTCTGGGATTGGATGCTTTCTTCAAGATATTGGAATCAGCGTGTCTGGTAGCTGTCTGAGCCGTGATGGGGTTGATTTGGATATGGTTGAGGCCTTTTTAAAAGGGTATCAGTCTCAAAGAAAACTTACCGATGAGGAATCAAAGCTTCTAAACTTTTCAATCACTCTTGGACTTATGGAAATATCTTTATGGAGGATTAAGCGGTTTCATGAAGGAGATCTGGATCCACTTAAGAGAGAATCTTTTAGAGAGTTGATTCAACTGGCAAAAAAATTTAAGGATAGTCTTTAAGTTGTCTTAAGGGCCAGGACGCCCCGTGCGATGCATTATGGGGACAAAGTGTCCCCATAAAATGGTGCCGTTTAGCCCCTTCTTCTTCTTCCTGCTGGAATACTTCTTCTAGGAGATCTTCCACCGTTTCCTGGAGGATTGTAACGCGGACCTCTAGGAGCTGGTCTAGTGCTTGGTCTTCTCGGTGATGGCGCGGGCCTTGTGCTTGGTCTTCTAGGAGCTGGAGCTGGTCTTGTGCTCGGTCTTCTAGGAGCTGGAGCTGGCCTATGTCTTGGGTTTCTTGGTGCCGGTCTAGTTCTCGGTGGTCTTGGAACCGGAGCTGGTCTGTGTCTTCTAGGGTTTCTAGGCGGATCGTATCTTCTATGAGGGTACCTTGGAATTGGCTCATATCTTCTGTGTGGATATCTTGGGATTGGGTCGTAGCTTCTTCTTGGGTATCTATCTCTAAGCTGATTCATAGTATAGCTTAAATCGTAATAAGCATTCTCAACTCTTCTCATGTCGTATTCAAGAGAGCCGCTGTAATCATATGAGTTTCTATAAGCGTTTTGAAGTGCTGTGAATGCTGCAACAATGCTTATGTTGTAGTCGCGGAAGATTTCTGCGCAATTTGATGCATGGCGAACAGTTCTTTCAAAGCTCTCAGAGTTTCTCCAAAGTCTTTTTGCTGTTTCTTGAACACTGTACTCACCTTGGCGAGATGCATCGTAAGCTAGGTCTGAAGAGCTGTGCTGTAGATCATTTACATCGTTAATAACGTCTCTTGTATTCGCGCAGTATGCGAGTACCGAGGTTGAAGTGAATAGGGCCGCGGCTGCGACAAGCAGTTTAACATTCATAGTAATCCTCCTTAGATTGTTGCTGCCTATGTCAGCAATCAAAGCGCCAAGTTTTGTATTGTAAGAAAAAGTTAGATAAGCTTTTTCTTTTTAAAAAATATCAGCATGCCAACTGAGATCGATATCATGACAAGCCACACAATAGGGTAGGCATAGCGCTCATCTAACTCCGGCATAAATTTAAAGTTCATTCCATACAACCCAGTGATAAAAGTCAGAGGGATAAAAATGGTGGAATAAACCGTGAGGAACGTTAATACCTTATTTGTTCTAAGGTCAATGTTCGTTGCGTAAATATTAAGAAGGTCACTGGCCATGTCTCTGTATGAGCTTGCGGCATTGGTGATTTGCTCTATATGGTCTTTAAGATCATTCAGGTAATCATTTAGGTTGCAATCAAACAAAGTGTCCTGGTGATTGATCATGATTCTAATTGACTCTCTGATAGGGAGGATGAGTTTTTGAAGCATTAAAAACTCGGTCCGAAGTCGATAGATGTCTTTTGTTAGGTTTTTCTCATAGCGCTGTTGATTGGCCACTAAAACCTCAAGCTCCTCAACGTTGTTTCCAAGTCTCTCAACTACCGCAAGATATTTGTCCACAACAGCATCTATTAAGGAGTAAAACAGGAAGTCCTCATTCTGTTCCCTTATTTTTCCATAACTTCTTTCAAGCCTTCGAATCACATACTCAAATACGTTTGTGGGACGTTCGCAAAAGGTGAGCACGTAATCTTCTCCAACAAAAAGCCCTAAGTGGTTATACTCCACCAGTTTCGCGGTCTCATTAAGATGAACATTTTTCATGAGAAAGAAGAGTTGGTCTTTAAGATCCTCAAATTTTGGGTGATGGTCCGTGTTTAAAATATCCGCAAGTTGAAGACTTGGTAGGTTAAAGGATGACTTTATATTATTAAAAAACTCTTCACGTCCAAAGCCTTCAAAATGGTACCAGTGCACAAAGTCCTCAGAATGCTTGATGTCAGGTTTGAGGTCCGTTGCTTGAATTTGTTCGCAGGTGAAGTGGGATGCGTTGTACTGAATATAGAAGCCGTTGACCTCTGTGGAAGCGTTTTGAACAAATAAGGTTCCGGGCTCGGTACCGGATTTCTCTTCGGCGTTTTGTATTAGTCTGGCCATTGGCCTAGTCTAAGTTTTGTGAAATGGCCGGTCAAAACTCTGGCCTTGATAAGGCCTAAACAGAATTACTATTTTTTGTAAGGGAGGTGATTCGCTAAGTGGCCCATCTGCTCCTGCATGATTTTATTCTCTTGGGTCACATGCTTTTCTATCGCTTCATGGATTGGCTCTATAGAGAGTTTATGACTGCTAAGAATTTCCACAGGCCTAAACCCTCTTAAAAGCTTTTGCTCGCCTTGCGCTCCGGCCTCAAAAAGTTTAAGGCCATGACGCATGCAATACTCGATGCCTTGATAGTAGCTTAGTTCAAAATGAAGATATTGAATTTCTTCTTCCGGGTAAACACCCCAGTACATTCCATACAATGTTGTTTCGCTTTTGATGAAGTACGACATGGCAATCATTCGTTCTGCTTTGAAGGCCGCAATCACGACTGTGTTTTTCGAATACTCTGACTCCATTAATTCAAAAAACCTTTCGTTTAGGTATGCCTGACTATATTTTTTATCAATGGTCGTTAGGTAGAGGGCGTACACTTCGGATACTTGTGTTGGCGTTAAGCTTTCCAGAACTTTAATCTCTATGTCTGAATCTTTAATTGCTTGGCGTTCCTTCTTTACTTGTTTCCTCTTCCTGGCCTTGAGGTTTTGCAAGAAGTCATTGAAGTCTTTATATATGACGTCAAAGTGGTATTGAATTGTTTTTCGCGAAAAGTGTCCAAGCTCGTTAAGTAAAGAGTCTTGTTCTTTTGTAGCAAATAGGAAGTGAGAGGAGCTTAAGGCCTTATTGCCCGTTAAGAGTGAATCGTATGCCGCTAAAAGCGCTTTTTCTGTTTCGACATTGTTGGCGATGATTTTTGAAACATTCACCGGTGTAAACGGAAGGGCGCATATTAATTTGGGATAATAGGGGATGCCGTGTCTTTGGTAAAGGTCGGCCCATGCCCAATCAAAAATAAACTCCCCATAACTATCATTCTTAATATAACAAGGTAGAAAACCCTTAACTTCATTCTCTTCAATAGCTAGGAAGTAAACTGGAGTCCATCCAGTTCCTGGGCCAACTATTTTTGAATTCTCGCACAGTTTAAAAAATTGTGGATCCTGAAAAGGATTATTGTTTTTTAAAGGGCTCAGGTCCCTTTTGCATGAATTTAGATTTGAGTGGATTTCAATTTTCACAAACTTATCCTAACACGGCCTTAAAGATTTGCCCTAAGTCAAAGGCATGTCTACGTGTGTTTTTAATATGTTTCTGTCATATTTTAAATCATGAAAGCTTTATTATTATTTTTATTGTGTAGTGTCAGCTCCTTCGGGATCGATACCAAAGAATTCATTTACGAAGTGGAAGGGCAAAAGTATCAGGGATACATTGCTTCTCCTGAGGGGGATAAAAAAGTACCTGGGGTTATTGTTGTACATGAATGGTGGGGACATAATGATTATCCTCGAATGAGGGCCGACGAGCTTGCAAAAGAAGGTTATGTCGCATTTGCAATTGACTTGTTTGGAAAAGGCAAGGTCGCCACACATCCTAAAAAAGCAAAAGAGTTTGCTTCCAGTGCGATGGGGGACATGGATGGCCTTGAAAAAAAGTTTAAAGAAGCTTTATCGATTCTTAAAAAAAGAGATGATGTTGACCAAGACAAAGTAGCAGCGATTGGTTTTTGCTTCGGGGGCACCGTTGTTCTTCAAATGGCAAAACGAGGTGTCGACCTTGACTTATTGGCAAGCTTTCACGGAGGGCTTCCCGAAAAATATGATATCCCCAAAAGAAAAGATAACCCAAAAGTTTTGATCTTCAACGGTGCGGCAGATCCAATGGTCACAAAAGACCAGCTTAGTGGAATTGAAAAATCTCTTAAAAGCGCAGATGTTGATTACACTATCAAAAACTACGAAGGCGCCAAGCACGCTTTTACCAATCCAGGAGCATCTGAAATCGGTAAAAAGTATGAAATGCCGCTTGAATATAACAAGAAAGCTGCTAAAGACTCTTGGAGCAAACTTCTTAAGTCCTTAGATAAGCTTTAGGTCTTCCTGGGGACTCCATAGAACTGTCAAGGTTTGCTTTATTTCTTAAAGCAAGTAGACTTAAACAATGAAAAAATTCATTTGTCTTTTTCTTCTTAATACTTTGTCTGTGTTCGCATGTGACAACCCTTACGAGTGTGCATCTAAGGACGAAAAGAATATTAAGGTTCAGACGCTTGAACTGCAAAACTACATCAAACAAAGACACAGTCTTCTCAATACCCCTGTCAAAGTTAAAGGGAAGTTTCATCCTCCAAGGCCGTGCCCTAAATGTCCTCCTAAGGCCATGTGCAAGCCATGCCCAACTGCATACTTTTATCTGAATTCAGCGGATGGAAAGTCTCAAATTGGAGTGAACTTTTCACCGGCACATCAATTGAAAAAAGAATTAAAAGGTGGTCAGGCAATTACAGTCTTGATTGAGTATCGAGGAGAAAGAGGAAACGGTGTCAACTCACCATTTGGATTCTTTGTTTTGAAAGACGATACGATCTATTAATTTTTAAGTAACAAAATTATTAGAATGGCCGTCTATGATTTAACGGCCATTTGCCTTCTTCATTTATTTGGAGTTATGCCACTTTACAGAGTAAAGATCGTGTCTTCTGTCTTTTAAGTTTTGGACAGTACCATTGTTTCTCGCTTCTAAAAGAGCATCAAGTCTTAAGTCTGCAAATGCAACTGTCTCAACGTTTGGAGTCGTGTCCGCTGCAATGCCATCTCTAGAGAATGGAAAGTCACATGGAGTTAATATACAGCTTTGAGCATACTGGATGTCCATGTTGCTAACCTTTGGAAGGTTTCCAACGTTTCCGCTCATAACAACATAAATTTGATTCTCCACAGCTCTTGCCTGACAACAGTATCTTACTCTTAAATAACTTTGCCTCTCATCAGTCATAAATGGAACAAATAGAATTTGAATACCCTGATTTACCAAGTGTCTGGTAAGTTCTGGAAACTCACTGTCGTAGCAGATTAATACTCCGATAGGGCCACAGTCAGTTGGAATGACTTTAATCTTGTCACCACCTTGAATGTTCCACCAGTATGCCTCATCTGGTGTGGGGTGAATCTTAGCTTGTTCGTGAAGCTCTCCGTTTCTTAGACAGATATAGGAGATGTTTTTGATCGCCCCATCTTTCATGGTGCTTGGGTGTGAGCCGCCAATGATGTTTATGTTGTATTTTATGGCAAGCTCTCTTAAGAGATTTTTCACATCATCTGCGTATTCAGTCATTCGCTCAATTGCCACGTGAGGCTTTACCTCCTCGTTTTCAATGGAGAGAAGCTGCATTGTGAAGTATTCGGGAAATACCACAAAGTCCGAGTTATAGTTTGAGGACACATCAACAAAATAGCGAACAA
This sequence comes from Halobacteriovoraceae bacterium, assembly GCA_002711995.1. Lineage (GTDB taxonomy): Bacteria > Bdellovibrionota > Bacteriovoracia > Bacteriovoracales > Bacteriovoracaceae > UBA845. Next base: position 92,846 of record PASN01000014.1, read on the forward strand.
TCTCAGCAAACTCATCAAAGTTCTTAATCTTTCGCTGCTGATATTGAACTGTTGCAAGTCTTACTACGTTTTTTTGAGGAGGTTGGCCTTTGATGAGGCTATCCTGATTGTACTCAGGATTTTCCCAAATGAGGTGAACGGCGTTGCCCATAGACTCTTTATCATCTGGAAGGTAGTTCTTTAAAACACCAAGGACTTCGAAGCCATTTCTTAGCTGAAAGCCAAGAGCTGGATCTCTAAACGTCTTGTCCTGAACCTTTTCAATGTATTCCTCCACACTGGAAACACGTTTATGTCTTCTTCTGTAGTTTGGAATTCTTCCAGCAAATACGATTCCTTTAAGTCTGTAGTGTTTTACAAGCTCTTTTCTTGCGTTGTAGATTCGCTGGCCTATTCTTTGGCCTCTTTGTTCTGGGTCCACAAAGATCTCATAACCATAAAGGAACTCACCGTCTTTTTCATGGGTGGTTCCAAAGCCGCCACCTGTAATAGAGTTCCAGGTATGCTTTCTTTTAACCTTCTTTTCGGATAGGCGAATTGAAGCGCTATAGGCAACAAGTTTACCGTTTAACTCCACAACCATGCACCCTTCTGCGTAGTTGGTGATTTGACCTAAGATCATTTCCGGTGGATAGGGAGGCAGGTTCGGATATACCTTGTTGTTAAGGTTTATAATCTCTGCGACATCTTCGCTTCGCGCTTGGCGAACTAGTAGTTGAGCTTTGTTTTTCTTCATAGATCAATCATAACAATAGTTTGAAAAACTAGCTACAAATGTAAGGTTTTGGACAAATTTGCTTAGAGTGACTTAACGAAAATCTAGGTTTGGCAAATTTTCAACTCTAGTGTCTTAGTCTTCTTTTTAAGCTACAAATACAGTCATGATAACTGCCTACTGTTGCGCATTTTTAGCGGCATTCTTTTGGGGTGCTGGATTCATTGGGAGCCGCTTCGGACTTGAGGCCATGGGCCCAATGTGGGTTTGTTTTTTTAGATTCTTTATCGCGTTTGTTGCGACATCTCCAATTCTGGTAATTAATAAAAAGTTCAACATTGATAAAAAAGAGCTCAAGGCTGTTGGCGTTTGTTCATTTTGCCTTGCAGCAATGATCTTTTTACAAATCAAGGGACTTCAATACACTACAGTGGCAAAAAGTGGATTTATCACTATTTTGTACGCCTTCATGACCCCAATTCTGGCCAATGCCTTCTTTAAAAAGAAGGTAAGTATCTATTACTGCGTTATGGCCATAATAGCCTTTGGAGGGGTCTGTCTTCTTATGGAATTGGACTTCAAGAACTTTAACTACGGGGATGCCCTAACACTGGGGTGTGCCTTTTTCTCAGCACTGCATATTTTAAGTGTGGGCCATTACTCAGATGTCTTTAAAAGCTCTGGCGTTTTTAACGTTCTTCAAATGCTTGGAGTATGTGTTTTGACTTTACCTCTTGCGTTCATATTAGAGGGAGTTGGACCTATAGAGAACTTTGTTAAGGGTGCGGTGAGCGATCAGGCCTTTTGGGGCTTGATCTTTATGGGTGTGTTCTCCACCGCTTTTGCTTTTTTCCTTCAGCTTCGCTCACAAAAATTTATTGAGCCACACATTGTCGCGTTGGTATTTCTGATGGAGTCTCCATTGGGGGCCACAATGGGTTGGTTCGTTTTAGATGAGAGTATTGGTTTCAAAGGAATCATAGGCTGTTCGGTTACACTCTTCGCTGTTGCGATGATAGCGCTTGAAAAACCTTTTCAAGAAGTGATTGCAAATGTATTAGGTAAGCATGAGCAAAGAACTAAAAGACAAACTGAAAGAAGAAATAGACCAGGCCTCGTGGGCAATGCTGGAAGATCACTATAAACGTGGAGCTGTATTCCTAGTCAATAAAGTTGAACTGGAAGACGTTGGGGTTGCTCTGGCTACAGATGACACTCAAAAAGTTAAACTATGGCTAGATAATGAAGAGCTGGTAAAAGTCGATGAGCCACACCAGAAAGAGTGGGAAAAAACGGCAAATGAAAAGAACTTTAAATTTCTAATTATACAGCCATACGTGTTAATTCAACTACTTAACTAACTTTGGCAATCTAAATTGTTTTTCCACTTATTCCGATCAGGTATAAGTGAAGCTTATCTATATTTTTCTATTCTTCGTAATAAGCGCTGCCCAGGCGCAAATCGATATCGTTTTTGATATCGACTGGACTCTTGTTTATCAAGTGGATGAGTCGATGAAAAATAGGCCTAGGGTTTATTCTGCTCAAGGAGAGTACTATCGGTTAAGTGATGGAGCTGAAGAGGTTATTGCTTCACTTTCACAAGATCCACGCTTTAGAGTGTCATTCTTTAGCGGGGGAGGCCACGCCAGAAATAAAGAGCTTTTAAAACAAATAAAGCTTCCATTAAAAAATAAGACCGCGTTCGATGTTGCGTATAAGGTTTTAAGTAAAGAAGACCTGGCCATTGTATCTCGTGATAAGAGCTTAAGGTTTAGTGAGCGGTATAAAAAAGATCTGACTCTTGTAAATAAAGATTTAAATAAAGTGATTCTTGTGGATGATTTGAAACACTTCACACCAAGTGGCCAGGAGGACAATGTTCTATGGGTTGGTGAAACATACAAATATCAAGAGTTTTACAGAAAGCTTCCCCAATCAAAGCACAATCCCAGCTCAGAGCTTGCATGGTTAAATGAGCGCTATAAAATGTATTGGGTGTATTCTGCAATAGAGGAGGCGGCAGACTTAAGCAAGAAAACAAATTCAAGCTTTAAGGATGTTCTCAATAGAGTTCTTGAGAACAAGCAACCACAACGCCCTAGGCTCAAAATAATCAGAGAAGCGATGGATGCTATGACAAGACTTTCTGATCAACACAACAAGGGCCTAAAACTCCCATTCAGCACAATAAACTGCGAGGCCAGTTTTATTAAGTGATCCTTAGAAAATCACTAATCATTACAAACAGGACGAATTTCGAAACCTTCACCTAAGGTCTGCGATAGTGACTTAAAAGACAACTCTTTATTATCTCTGTAATCTACTCCTGCTCTCTCAAAAGTGAGTCGATGTAGAGGACAATTTTCACTCGTTGCTTGCAGAGATACTGATTTATTCGATGGAGTTTTAACTTTATAAATGCAACGATATTCTTGAATTGTGCTATCTTTGTTGATTGAATTAAATTTATAATCTACTCCCACATATCTATTAAAACCTTTTTTAATCCATGCATCTAATCCTCCATATGGTAAGTATATATCACCATCCATGAAGTAATATGAAACGAGAACGTCTTTCAAATGTGCGGGATCTCGTAATTCTTCAGGTAGGAAACTTAAAGTTTCTCTCTTTACATCAGTACCAAGTAAGGCGTAGAAATCAATTTTGTCTTGACTGATAATTACTCCCTGAACTCTTTCATCAAGTAGCGAAGTTTCGTCGGAACATTTGTTTGAAGCTGATGCTGTTGTTGAAATCGCTAAAATCATTACAACTAATATTAAATTCTTCATACAAACTTCTCCTTCATCTTGGACCTAAACCTAATGGTTCACAATCAAAGTTTATTAATCATTTCTTTGTTTTAATGTTTATATTCTATAATGAGTTTGGATGTTCCCACACCTTCATTGAAATACATTCATAGGTGTGTTTAAAGTTTCAACAATGGACCCTGGGGCTATCTTAACTATGCATGAGGTGGAAAATGTATTGGGTCAAATTTTAGATAAAACAGAAAGTCCCTGTCTCGGCGAGAAGGGACTTTTATTGGTTATAGGGAAATTAGGTATGACTTTAGTGAGTCCTCTAATCTTTTTTGAAGAAGTGATTTTACTCTTTCTAAACGTTCAGAATCCTCACATCTTGCTTCATAAATCGCGAGGGCCTCAAGAATGGCCCTTTGATAATTTAATACCTCAAAGGACGCTTCAATGTCTTTTTTGGCCTTGTGGTATGCCTTGGACTTAATTTCATTCACAGTTGTTTCAAGTGAGGTGATTATTGTATTTGGAGTGTTTAGGAGCAACATGTCTAAAACTGGCTCAAAACGATTTAAACTTATTAAATTTGCATCTCCATTAAAAAAGGTTTTTGCTCCAATGGCGGCACTAACTTTCTTATTGTCTTGAATGACAGTTATTGGGATTATGCTTGCGTTGTTTTCCCTTAAAACTATAGGACTGATTGATTCAACACAATAGTCGCCACGCAATGATTCTTTTCTACCCCATGCGCCTCTGCCTATTACAAATTGTTCCTCTGGTGGGTATTCACCATACTTCGCTTCATCAGATGAAAGTTGGGTTATTACTAAATCAGAAAACACATTTCCCATATCTGCTGATGAAAATGCCGACAAAGTGCTTAGCAAGCCTAATCCTAGAACCACTTTTTTCATAAAATTCTCCGTATTAATATATTCAGTAAAACAATAGTTCGCGCTTTAAATGATGCTTGCACAACCATTTAAATGACACTTTAGTGTTTGTTAATTGTCTAATGATTATGAATTTTGGCATAGGTGCAATGAAATACATTCATATGGGTGTATAGAGTGTTTACAGTTATTTTTGGTGCTCTAGGCGGGCTAAGGTGTGGGAATTGTGAGAGAAGGGCCGCGTGGGCCCTATTGTATTTGGACCTATATTTTTCTGAGGTCTGCGAACTGGCCAGATTCTAGCTTGAATAATTTTGGAAGTGCAGACTCGAATCTTTTCGCAAACTCTTCTGGTTTTGGCATGTTTTCTGTCCCACGAGCGTCGTGCAACTTTTTGACTGAAGGATACTTTTCTTCTGATACTTCCCAAAGATAGTCTTGCATGTTGGTGTCCACCAATCCAGGTGCAAAGGCGTAAAACTTGGTGTCTTCAAACTCTTTTGCATAAAGTTGAATAAGCATGTTAAGAGCTGCCTTGGAGAGACTGTATCCACTCCAACCCATATTGCCATTCACAGCAGCACCGGATGAGATTCCAATGACCGTCTCTACTTTATTGTTTGATAGGAGAGTGTCTAATAAAACCTTTTGTGACCATAGGTTTAACTCCATGGTGTTTTTAAGTTCATCAAGCTCTGCTTTGGCCATCGGTTGGATCTTGCCAAGCACGCCGGCATTAAGGATGGCCAGGTCTAAATCTTTATTTGAAAGGAATTCAGGTAGCTTAGTTTGAACTGCAGGGTAGTCTAGAAGGTCCAAAGGTAGGTGGTGAAAGTTCTCATTGTCTATTTTGGTTTCTCTTCTGCTTATTCCATAAACTTGATGTCCAGCTTCGCTGAAGTGTTTTGCAAGTCCATAACCAATTCCAGAGCTTGTGCCAGTAATAAGAATATTCATTTTAATCTCCTTTAAGACTTTAATTGACCACAGGCCGCTAAGATATCATCGCCTTTGGTCTTTCTAACCATAACTCTCGCATCCTCTTCAACCAGCCACTGTTTGAATTCTTCTACACGCTCAGGCGCTGGGCGTTTAAATTCCGAACCAGGGAATGGGTTAAAGGGAATAATATTAATCATATGGGTTCTTGTATTAAGAACGCGTGCCAAGTCTTTAGCATCCTCTTTCGAGTCATTTAGGTCATCGATTAGGAGGTATTCGTACTCAACCGTTTGTCTCTCGTGTCTTTCAAGTCTGTCGATTTGAGCAAGGACGTCATTTAGTGGGTAGCGGTTGTTGATTGGTATAAGCCTGCTTCTCACCTCATCATTTGTTGAGTGAAGAGAAAGGGCAAGGTTTACACCACCCAGTTCCTCAAATCGTTTTAGGCCTGGAAGGTAGCCTGAAGTGGATACGGTGATACTTCTTTTGCCAAGTCCCAGTCCTTTTGGTTCTGTGAGAATTGAGATAGCTTCTTTTAGAGCTTCAAAGTTGTGAAGAGGCTCGCCCTGGCCCATAAAAACAACATTGGCGATATCTCTTTTTTCACCCATTTCCTTAAGGACTTCTTTGGCCTTTAGCACCTGGCCTATTATTTCGTGAGGCCTCAGGTTTCTCTTAAAGCCTTGAGTTGCTGTAAAGCAGAACTTGCAGTTCATGGCACAGCCAACTTGAGATGAAACACAAAGAGTATACTTTTTATAAAATGGAAGAAGAACTGATTCAACACTTTCTCCATCCTCAAGGCCTAAAAGAAGCTTTACTGTTCCATCCGTTGAGTTTTGTCTCCTGACAATTGTTGGGAGCTCATGAGCGTAGTTCTCTTTAAAATGGTCTCTAGCTTTCTTAGAGAGTTGTGAATACTGCTCAAAGCTTTTATGCCTGCTTCTATAGATAAGATTTAGCACAAGGCCTGCGGTGTCTGGGGCGTTTCCTAGAGACTGTAGATCTTGTTCAACCTGATTAAGAGTAAGTGTGTATGCTTTAGGCTGCATTAAATAACTCCATGCTTTTTAGCGACCTTGTCAAAGTAAAGCATTGCGTTTTTAGCGTATTGTCGTTTCTCAACATAGCTTCCTGGAAAGAAGCTTTTCTTAAAACCATAGGCCACTATATCTTTAAGCCTCTTTAGTGGAATATCAAAGTTGTCCACTGCAAGTCTGTACTCATTGGTAACTGTCGTGTTTGACACAAGTCTGTTGTCGGTGCAGATACTAACTGCCATTCTGTTATCCAACATATCTTTAAACTTGTGCTCTTTAAGAGACTTGATCTCTGGATTGGTTTGCATGTTGCTTGTAAGACAGACCTCAATCACTGTTCTTCTGTCCGCAATATAAGACGCTAAGTTTTTAATGTATGTGTTTTTGTCCTTGATGCTTGGATCAAGAATTCTCTCTGGCATGAATAGGGAATAGCCATGGCCTATTCTGTCTGCCTGGCACTCTGTGATTGCTTGGAAAATACTTTCTGCGCCATATGCCTCTCCTGCGTGAACAGTTTTATGCATGAAGTTTTTGTGAACATGCTCGTAAGCGGCCTTGAAGTTATTGGCCGGAAATCCTTCCTCTTGGCCTGCAAGGTCAATGCTCACAATTGGAAGCCCTTTTGTGTCTCTAAGCTCAACCACAGCTTTTGAAAGCTCTAGGGCCGCAAGAGATATCACTTCTGAAGACTTCAAATATTTAAGAGAAGAAAAGAGGTTTGTGTAGTAAGGAGAAAAACCCTTTGGCCCAAACGCTCGCATTGCACAACAGATAATTCCATAGTGAAATGGAGGGAGCCCATCTTCTTTCACTGCTTTTGAGTTGTTATATTCCGACTGGGCCCTTTTAAGACCATTGTTTACTCGGGTGAGGATTTCTTCCATTTCGATTCCTTTTTCAGGATCCATTAGAAGTTGTGGAGCAAACCTTGGCTCAATATAGCTTACACCCTCGTTTATATTGTCCCATGCAAGTTCATATGCGGCCCGCTCAAGGTTCTCCATATCTCTTAAAACTTCGCAAGTGTACTGGAAGCCTCTTAGGTACTCACCAAGATTGGCGTACTTCTCTTTATATACTTGATCCTTCAAACCCTCTGCTGTGCTGGCCGGTAGCTCAAGTTTGGAGTTCTTTGCCATCTCAATCATACTTTCCAGACGGATAGAACCATCAAGGTGGATATGAAGGTCGGTCTTGGGCATTTCTTTTAAAAATTCGTCGCTGTAGTTCATAAATTCTCGCAATTTAAATGGTTCCTATCCATATCAGGTTTTAAGTACAATTTGAACTATTGCGTTGAGTAAGATACCTAAAATACATGCATAAAAAATTAGAGCTTAAAACCCTGGATGACTACAGGGACTTGGCACAAAGCAGTGATGTAAGTGTCGGAAATTGCGTTAATCAGACAGGTTTTTTCAAATACCCGCTTGAGGACTACCAGGACAGTCAGGCCCACTCGGCCATAGTCGACGATATTTTGGGAATAGATGTCATAAACACCGAAAAAGGACTTCGAAAAAAGGCCCAAGAATTCCAAGGCCCAGGCACTGTGGAGTCTTGGTCAGCGGCACTGCATGAAGGTACTCTTACATGGGTTGGACTTAATCCAGCTCAACTGCAGACGCCATACGCAGAACTGCTTGAATTGATAGAGGAGCTTGAGCCACAAAAAAATGACCATTTCATTGACCTAGGAGCAGGCTACGGCAGAATGGGAGTTCTCATTGGACAGCTTTATCCCGATTGTGATTTTACAGGATTTGAAATGGCAGGCGAAAGAGTGGATGTCGGGAACCATTCCTATGAAAAGCTCGGGTTCAAAAATGCCCATCTATTTCAGCAAAATATTGCTTCAGACACTTTTGAGCTTCCGGTTGCTGACAACTATTTTATCTACGACTTTGGAAATCTGCCTGACATGAAAAAGCTTATTGCAAAGCTTGAGGCACTTGCTGATGAAAAAAGAAAATTCACAGTTATAGCCAGAGGAAGAGGTATCAATTCTCTTATCCAACAAACAGCACCTTGGCTAAGTGTTGAATCTAAGAAGTTTCGACATAGCGTTTTTTATCACTACTCTTAAAGTGAGAGAGACTTAAGGTTGTTCTTTGGCCAAAGAATGTGATTTTCAAGCCAAAACACGTTTCCTGTCTTGTCCTGAACCTTTGTCATGCCCATTTCGGCCTTTAATATTTTAAAGCCTTCACCTGTAAGAACGGTTTCTCTGTACTTGTGCTCAGTCGAAGATGTGTAGCTTTCATGAGTTTTATAAGACTTAGTGGACAACACGCACTTATAGCTATTGTCTAGAAGCTTATTGAAAATCCATCCTTCAAAAGATTTACTTTTAACTTTGGTCCAACCTTCTTGTTCCTCAACCACAATAAGGGGAGTGTACTTTGGAAGTTGTGTCACGAGGCTGGCCTTTGCGTCAGGAGCTGATCTTAGGTTGGAAATATATCCGTCTGTGCAAATGAACTTTTTAGGATTTGCATAGGCGAGAGATGAAATAGATATCAAAGTAAAAATAAGTTTTCTCATAAGCGCATTGTAACGCAATTAGGTGCTTTTATCCAACCGGCAGGATCTTTTACGGTTTCGCCCAAGGAAACAAACGTTGAAATTCTTCTTTAGGAAGTGACTTTAAAAGACGTTCATTGGCGAAACTTATTTCTTCGCCTGTATTTTCATTTAGATCTAGCTGATCAAAAGAGGACCTTTTTAGTATGTGAACCGTCGGGTACGGTGATCTGTTCACAAAGTTTGCAAGGTCATCGGGTTTAAGGCCTTGGAAAACAAATTTTGGATGGAAGGCCACAAGTTGAAAGTGCTGATCAAGTCCATTGTCTTCCAGCATATCCTCCAAAGAGGTGAAGTTGTTGTAAAACTCTTCAAAGGTTGATTTGTCTTCAAGCACAATTAAAGTAGTTTCAAACTTGCCCTCGTTGAGCTTTTCCAACTCGTTGGCAAAGGTGTCAATGAGATTTGAGTTAGGACAAGAAACAATTTCGATTGACTTGTTCTCAAGTGGGGCCTTGGCAAATGGACATAGGTTTTTGCACACGACGACTTCTTTGAGCCACCTGTGTGTGCTCTCAATGTATTTATTCATCTAAGATTTGCCTTTCTTTTGCTTCTCTTGAAGTTTGTCGCTTGGGATCTCAGCGATCTTAATCATCAGCTCTGGGTTGTTGTATTCCATTGGCTTTGTGGACATATGGATCAATTGCTCAAGCTTTTGAGTGGAGATCATTTTGTTTGTGGACTTTTTCCAAGCGCAGTAGATGGGAATTTCAATTGGCTCTTCCCCAAGATCAAATATGTGGATGTTGCTAAGCCAACCTTGCTCTTTGATAACCTCGCGATCAACAACCGTTATGCATCTGCCACGCTCGGCCAACATTAAAGCGAGCTCTCTGTGGTCGGTCTCAAGAATCTCTTCCACCGCCACATTATGATCCTGAAGGTGCTTGATCACGTTTTTATTTAAGGTTTGGTCCCAGTTGTTTAGCGCCAAAGGGACAGCTGAAAACATATCTCTCTCTTCTTTAAAACGTTCTTTTAGGTGCTTTGAACAACAAAAGGCGATTGTGAATTTGTCGATTTCAGCAGAGTCGATCATTTTGCCTTTGGGCTTTGAAGTTGTGATGATCCAGTCAAACTGCCCTTGCAGAAGAGAGTCCAATAGCTTGTCGGAGTTATACTCCCTTCCTGTGTGAACGATGCCGTAGGGGGCGTATGTGTCATAATATTGAGAAATAAATTGAAGAGATTTAATGTCACTTACTGTGTCCAGAACGCCAACCTTTACAGGGTAGCCTCCAAGAGGGGAGGTTGAAATGCTATCAACCATTCTAAGCCCTGTCTCAAACATGTCTTTTGTATATTCAAACAATGCCTCGCCATCTTTGGAGAGGATAAGGCCTTTATGATTTCTGTGAAACAAATCAAAACCGAGGGTTTTTTCTAGTTTTTTTATATGTTCGCTTAATGTGGCGCTGGATACACCAAGAACCTTTGAGGCCTTTTTAAGAGATTGCTTTCTTGCCACTTCATAGAAGTAGTAGATCTGGTTCCAATTTATGTCTTTTAAATTCATACTAAGTAAATACCACAATAGGGCCGTGAATCAAGGCGCACTGAGTTTTAGAGATTGTTGTCCATAATTATGGGGTGAAGAAAGGGCGATAGGTCATATCTTTTTGGAGCGAGAGTATCAATTAGGGTTTTTATTTTGGCGTCAAACGAGTTGATAACCATCAGTTTTTCTCTTTCTTGAATATTTCTCACTAAAAGAAGAACTGTGTAGTTGATTATTGACTCTTGATCCTGAAGAATTTTACGCAGCTGCGCTTTCTGGGTTTCGAAGTGTGGCTGTTTGGCTATCTCACTCCAGAGAAGTTCTCTTAATAAGGAGAGATCCTCTTTAAGCGTTACCTTTTCATTTTCGAATATCTTTTCATACTTATACTGAAGGTAGGGAAACGTTTGCACTCTTTCTGTTAAACGCACTTTTTCAACTCCTGTGATAACCACATCCATCCTTCCGTCTTCGTATTTTTGAAGAAGCATTGGGATCCCTGCAATACAAACTCTATTTTTAAAGTCATTTCCTCTAGGTGGAAGCACGGCCACTCGCTGATTTGTAAGAAAGGAGTCGTGCATCATCTGCGTGTATTTCTTTTCAAAGACATGATATGGAAGTGGGATCTTCTTAAGGGTTATTGAGTTGTGCAATGGGAAGACTGCGCATATTTGTTCCATGCGTAAATGGTATCATATGGGACTCCATGAAAGCATTAATGTGCTTCGATAACCCTTATATTGTTTGTAAACAAATCATTACAAGACAAGGGTGTTTTAGGCGGCCTTGTCGAAGTCATCGTCTTTATAAAAGTCTTTAAGTTTGAAAAGAGCGCTCTTTTCAAGTTGATGGACTCTTGCCTCGCTTAGTTGGAGCTTTTGACCAATCTCTTTCAACCTTAGTTCTCTGTGGAACCTAAAGTTAATTACATTCTGCTCATTTGGCGGAAGCTTTGAAACGGCCTTCTTTAGGTTTTCATTTCTTTGCTTTAACTGGATGACATTCTCAGGGGTTGTGTCCTCACTTGCTTGATTACTAAGGTCTGCATCAACGATTTTTAAGGATACGATCTTGTTGATCTTTTCAATTTCTTTCTTAGACAAACCACATGTTTCTGAAAGAGATCGTTTAGTCCCTTTTTCTTTGGAGTGAAGGAGCTCCCTTTTAGCGTTTTGTATTTTCTTATGCTTTTCAATAACGTTTCTTTTATGGGTTTGATACTTTCTCACTTCATCAAGCATAGAGCCCTTAATTCTAAAGTAGGCAAAAGTGGAAAACTTAACGTCTTTGGAATCATTATAGGTCTTAGTGGCCTCCATTAGTCCAATAAGGCCGCAATTGATTAGGTCATCTCGATCAATCACAGCGTTTGGCACTCTGGCCATTTGAGATGCCAACTTTTGAATAAGCGGCATGCAGGTTTGTAGTGCGGATTCCCAGGTGATCGTATTTGTGTTCTTCATAGATAATATTATGAAGCATTTTGAATAATTGACAAGGGGTGTCAAGTGTTTGATTTTATGGGAAATTCATAAATTTATTTTTAAAACCTGATTTTTGGACCGAAAACTGGCCTGTAATGAAGTGTCCTCAACAAATGCACATAATGGTGTACAATTAATCCATGCTTAAAATTCTAATAGCTATTTTGGTAAGTTTTAACACTCTGGCCGCATGGAGCCCTGAGGCGAAGAAAGACTTCAGTGAAATGCAAGGTCTTATCTCATATAAGGGGAAAGATTTTGTGACACTTTGGGGATCAATAAGACGGTTCGTATGGTCCAGCTCTCTAAAGGGTGAGCAGTTTAAGGTCAAACTTCCTGAACTTGAAAAAGAACTTCCTCTGTACGCGTTCAAGGCACAGGGGAAAAAACCATTGGTGATTTTCTTCCCTGGAATCTTTGGAAGCCATGAAGGTGAGATTAATCATTGGAACGCCAATGAGTTTGAGAAAAGCAATATGCACTTGGGCATTGTGCCAAACTTCTTGAATAAACACTACATCGCCGCCAGGCCAAAATACTCAAATGCAAATGCTCTTTCCATTGACGTTAAAACAGCTCTGGATGCCGCTCAAAAAATAATTCAACGAATTGGAGAAGAGAATATTGAAAAGGTGGTCTTCGTTGCAGAAAGTCTGGGCACCTTCATTGCTTCGAGTTCAATAAGCTATAAGGATAAGTATCCTGGGATCTTTAATCGTCTGGATAAGGTTATTCTTCTTTGGCCGCCTCTAGACATTCGGCATTCTCTAGCGGCATTTGATGAGAAATTTAAAAAGACTGCAAAGGCCGACCAGGAGTGCTCTTATCTTTTAAAGATTCCCATGTTTTTTAAACACTACTTTTGGCAAGAATACCCTGAAAATGTTGCCAAAGACGATGCTGAATGCTTTGGCGCTTTTTTATTTCATGCAGGATTTAAAAATAGCATAGATAAGTCGTTTAAGGCCGTAGTGGAAGTTAAAGGCGATGCTGCGGGCAAAGAACCATCAAACTTTTCTGAGCTTGTTAACGCCCACAACCCAAGCTTTATTGAATCCATTAATAATACACCCGAAAAGGTGAGGCTTTCTTACTGGATGGATAAGTGGAAAGGTCAAAATGTTGATGTCAAAATTATAAGTTCCAAAGATGACTTCATTAATGATCCAGTAGGCTGGGATGCTGTGGAAGGTGAGGTATTATTTGATTGGGGAGGGCACTGCGCACCTCTATCTCTTGAATCGATGCAAAAAACTTTGGCAAGGGAGGCAAAATGAGAAAGGTCATAGTCGCATTTTTTATGTGTGGGCTTTGCTTTGCCGCCAAAGACCTCAAAGGACATCTAGGCGACAAAGAGTATAACGATCTAGATGACATTGTTAATGCCCGCTATTTTAGAGTCCTCACGACTCGTAGCTCTTTCGACTATTATATCTATCAGGGTAAGCATCATGGCTATCAGTATGAACTCATGAAAGAGTTTACAAAAGGGCTAAACAAAAAGTTTGTCAAGAAAGGCGAACTGCATATTCAATTTGAGCTTATTCCCGTTGATTATGACCAGCTTATTCCCATGCTACTTGCAGGAAAGGGAGATGTCATCGCCGCAAACCTCACAATAAAACCTTCTCGAGAGGAGAGAGTCGCTTTTTCGAGACCACTTAGGGAAGTTCGTGAACTGCTCGTGACAAGGAAAGAGTTAAAAAACAAAAATCCCTACCAGAAAAAAATTGCTGTTAGAAAAAGCAGCAGCTATTACCAAAGTATTAGAAATTGGAATATCAAACATAAAGAAAAATTCTTCCTGTTGGATGATGTGAATGAAGACCTTGCTCCTGAAGACATATTGGACCTTCTATCAAAAAAGAAGTTTGACTACACCGTAGTTGACTCAAATATTTACGAGGTCGCGTCCAAGGTTTACCCAAATTTGGTTTTAAGCGAAACTCAGCCCTTTAAGGCCAAAAAAGAACATATAGCCTTAGCAGTAAGAAAGGACTCCAAAGAATTGTTGAAGGCGTTAAATGAGTTTGTGCCGAGAGTTAAAAAGGGCAGCTTCTTAGGAAACGTAATTAACCAGAAGTACTTTAATGACTCTCTTTATGTTGCAAACCAGAATATGGACAACACCAAGATCTCTCCTTATGACAATCTTCTGAAAAAATATGGAAAAAAATACGATTGGGATTGGAAGCTACTCGCATCCCTTGCTTTTCAAGAATCAAGATTTAATGCATCCATTGTCAATAGGTGGGGGGCCATAGGTTTATTTCAAATCAAACAGGCCACCGCAAATGAGCCCTATGTGAACATAAAGCGAATTCGTGGCAAGTCCAATGTTGAAAATAACGTCCATGCTGGAGTGAAATATCTGAGCTGGTTGAGAGACACATTTTTTAAAGACCTTCCAAGGCAAAAGCAGATCAGACTGGCGCTGGCCGCCTACAATGCAGGGCCTGGCCGATTAAAAAAAGCAAGACGTTTGGCTAAGAAAATGGGACTAAATCCCAACATATGGTTTAGAAACGTTGAACTCGCTTTGGTTAAAATGAGAAAAATCGAACCTGTTAACTACGTAAGCGAAATCAACAAGCGATATGTAGGCTACACTTTGCTCATGCCAAATTAGGCCAAGTTCATCCCTTGTACGGCCAAGTTCTAGGGGCCTAAATTTACCTTGAAAACACTCCTTAGTAAAAAGACGAAAGTTTTTTCATCTAAGGAGTATTTATGAAAATTTTATTAGCTGCGATTGCAGTATCTCTAGGAGCGTCTGCTAGTCATCACCATGATTGGCTCTTAAGTAAAACCACTGGGGGTGGCTTTGTCATACCTGAGCTGGCCAGAACCGAAACATGTAAAATCTTTGAAGGAAAGAAGAATGGCCATTACAAAGTCAAAATTAAAAAAACCTTCGGAGAGTTGGAGTACAGAAAGATTAAGCATGTCTATATCCGAAACCTTGAAGAGGCCATAAGCGCTTCCTTCCAAGAAAACCTGGTTTCAACAGCCAACCCCGTTTGTGACGCTCCTGAAACCACTGTGAAGGCCCAACTGCCAGGAGAGCTGGGGGAGCTTACAATCTTTTTCACTGGAGGCTGTGGCACAGACGAACTTGAACGAACCGGCGCCAATAGCCAAAACCTAAGAGGTCTTATTAGTGAGTTCTGTCCAACAACTATAGATTTTGATCCTCCAGTATTATAAAAATTACATACGTTTCCTAATTGGTTCTTATAAGAATGCACATTTGGTAAGTGATCATTCTAAACCAATTAGGAGATTACACTATGAAACTATTAGTATTGTTGGCACTTGTTTCCCTTAGCGCTTTCTCAAGAGATGCATGCGAGCAAATGGGTTATACTGCAGAGTACATCGATTATGATTCAGAGCTTAATGGGTCATGCGCAAAGATGATCCAAATGCTAATGAAGGACAAAGGGTGCAGTAAGGAAACCACTAAGAAAGTACACTACTCCTCTGTCTTAAAGATGGAGCAAGGAAGTTCAATGATGTGTATCTACAAGAACAAAAGCGGGATCTACCAGTTGATGGCAAGCCAGATGGCCGAGCCTCACAAGGCCGTGGCAATGTTCTCTGTATGGGACTAGAATTAAACTGAAGTTTTATGGCCTCTTTTCCAAGAGGCCTTTTTTTTACCTATAGATATTTGTCATTATTTGAAAAAGCTCCATCCCTTGATGAACGTTGCTGGATGGGCATCTGTTGATAACAATGCCGTCCGCCTTGGCAATAAGAGTGTGGGAGCAAGAAGCGATAGGATCCATAGGATCAATATCCTTCATTTGATAAAAGGTTGCTAGTTTATCACCCTTTTTGAAGTGATCGCCAGGCGCCACATGATAGTCAACCAGGCCTCCTCTAGGAGCATACATTGTGGTGTAGTCTTTAAGCTTTGAATAGTAAGGATTAGCTGCCTCTGGCTCCTCGTCCAAAACACCCTTAAATTTTAGATAGTTTAAAATACTCTCAACATCTTTTGAGCCTTCATCCATTCTAAAAGTTTCTTCCGAGCCAAACTCAAGCGTGAAGGACTCAACGTCAAGGTTCACTTTCCTGCCAAGCTCTTTGAACTTATTTCTCAGATGAATCCAAGGCATGAAGGACGCCTCATCCATTGCTCCGGCAAAGTCATTTGGGATGACCAGCACATGCCTAAAGAGCATATGCTTTGAGACATTCTCTTCGTATTCTGCGCTGTAAATGTATCTGGTTGCCGTCGGTCCTGTGTGAAGGTCTAAGATGCCATCAGCGCCGAGTGCCAACTCTTGAAGAATAAGATTGATCTTATTGTTGTCTTGAATTTTGTTTTCTTCTTTAAGGGTATTTGTGAACTCTTCAAAACTTTGTTTAAGCTCATTTTTAAAGCTTTCTTTGACTAGGCCCCATTCAGTCTCTAGGTTTCTTTTGCAGAATGCCTCCAGATCAAAGCCTGAGACTTTTACCACATCGACATAGTTTCTGTTCCAATTGTCCCCAGTGACCGGATTATAACGTCCATAAGTGTAGGTGCCGTGCTTGTTAAGTGTGGCATAAGGGTTGGCCATAGGTATGAGAGTTATCGAGCCTTTAATCTTCTTGTGTTTCAAGGCCTCCATCAGTTTTAGTATGACAGCGTTTCCTTGAATCTCAGCGCCGTGAACACTTGCTTGAATGTGAATATGTGGGCCATCTCCATTTGAAAGAGTAAAGGTCTTAATTTTTAAAACTTCACCTGTGGAAAGTTCTTTTACTGGTAAATCTTTTATTGTCCAACTCATTAAATCATCCAATCGTAAGAGGTTTTAGGAGGCCGCGGAACCATGAGGTCATTGTTGTAAACCAATGCCTCTCCTGGAAGCTTGTGGCATAGAAAATATGGCATGGACTCTGTAAAACCATATGCTCCGGCCATTGTGAAAATAAGCCAATCGCCAATTTTTAAATCTTCCGGCAAGTCAAAGTCCCCCAAGTGATCCAATGCCGTGCATAGTGGGCCGTGAACTTGAAAGTTAACTTTTTTTACATTGGAAGGGGATAGTGCCTTGCATGGAAACGCTTGGCCGGTAAGGGCCACTCTTGCGCAGTGGTTGATTCCGCCTTCGGTGACAAGAAGTTTCTTTCCTCTCACTTCTTTAACATCTACGATTTTAGTAAGGTAGTTGCCGCACTCGGCGGTGGTGAAGCGTCCAAGCTCCATCCAAATTGTTTTTAAATTGTACTTTTTCTTAAGGTTAACCAAGATTTCATGAATCTCTTTGAAATCAATCTTCGTCTGGCCTTCTTTGTAAGGAACTCCAAGGCCTCCGCCAAGGTCCATTATTTCAGCACTCACGTTTAAGTCGGCAGCAAGGGAGAGAATGTTCTCAACACACTTCTCCCAAATCGATTCAAGCTTTTTGGGATCCATGATATTTCCCCATTGGAAAATATGAAATCCTTTGAAATTAATGTTTTTGAACTGCTGGAGGTCATGTTGTTTCCAGTCCTCTGGGCCAAGACCAAATGGTGTGATTGCGTCTCCACCTAAAACACTCTTTCCTTCGTTCCAATCGAGTTGGACTCTTATAAGAGCATCCACCTTTTTTCCAAGCTTCTGTGCCGCCTCGTCAAGCCAAACAACCTGGTTGTAAGACTCCACCACAATTGTTTTCACTTCATTCTTTATGAGGTGCTCAAGGTAGTCTCTAGACTTTCCAGGCCCTGTCGCGATGACATGTTCGCCTTTGATGCCTGAATTTAAAACCTGGTGAAGCTCGCCGGAACTCGCAACATCTATACCAAATCCAAGGTTTCTCAAAACTTTTAGCACAGCAGACATGGGATTTGCCTTGCAAGCGTACCAAAGCTTAATGTCCGGGTCTAAGATTTCGGCCATAGCGCTTAAATGAGATCTTAAAAGGTCGAGGTCGTAGAAGTAAAAGGATGCATCGAAACGATCAATGACCGTCTCGATATGTTTTTTAGTTTCAGCTTTCACCATTGGTTCCTTAAAGTTTAATTAACGTAAAAAATCTTCCAGCTCTAGAGACGCTTGGGTCTTCTCGTCTTTGTACTTAATGATGATCGCACAGTTTAAAGCAAGACCTTGTTCGGCCGCACATGCGAGTTTTTTGTTAATAGGCCTTGAGCCTGGAACAACAACCGCGTTTTCTGGAATAATGCAATCAGTGATCATCTTTTCATTTACACAATCATATATTGGAGTGCCTTTTGATAGGGCGACGTTTGGAGCAATTACAGCACCTTTAGAAACCTGAACTCCCTCCACAATAACAGCTCCCGCTCCAATGAAAGCGTTGTCTTCGATAACCACTGGAGCAAGTCCAATCGGCTCAAGAACGCCGCCAATTTGAACTCCTGCTGACAAGTGAACGTTTTTGCCAATTTGAGCGCAAGATCCAACAAGAGCGTGAGAATCCACCATTGTGCCTTCATCAACAAAGGCCCCAACGTTTACATATGCTGGCGGCATAAGGATCACACCCTTTGACACATACGCGCCTCTTCTAATTGAAGTACCACCGGGAACCATTCTGATCCCATCTTCAGGTTTAAAAGCTCTTGGAGCTAAATTGTGCTTGTCCACAAACCCATGAAAGTGTTCTTCAGAAAACTCTTTGAGCTCTCCGGCCTTGAATGCTTCAAGAATCATTTTTTTTACATCAGTGTTTGCAACCCACTTGCCGTCAATCTTATTCGCTGCGCGAACCTCTCCAGATTCAAGTAGGTCTAGTGCTTCTTTCCAGTCTTTCATTATATTTCCTTTTTAGTTGTTATACTTTTTAAACCATTCATTAACGTTATTGTTTGCCGCAAGAATGTCGTCATTGCGATCAAGGTCCAAACTTGTTAGGGGAGGCATCAAGGCGTCAGAGCCAATCCTATGCTCAAGCTTAAGCAGTCTTTTGGCCGGAATTGGGTTTGAAGCTATGAAAAGAGAATTGGCCGCAGCTTCCCACATCTTATTTTCCTCAAGAGACTTGTCCAGTGCCTTTTGCACATATAGGGCCGTTTGCTTAGGCCATGTGTTGCTGGCAACACTTACAAGGCCGCAAGAGCCTGCGTCTGCGAATTCTGGGAAAAGCCCATCGTCACCACAATAAACCTGAGCATTTCCGCTGGCCTTAAGGTAGGCCTTGAATTTATTTACATCGCCACTGGCCTCTTTAAGCGCCCAGAAGTTTTTGTGATCTTTTAAACGCTCCAATGCTGAGACTTCCAATTCTTTGCCTGTTCTGCCTGGCACATTGTAGAGCATTACAGGCCTTGAAACTTTATCCATTAGAGATTTAAACCAGTGATACTGGCCTTGCGCTCCTGGTTTTGCATAAATTGGCACCACCATTAAGTAAGCGTCAATGTTTTGGGTTTCAAGCCAAGACACCCAGCTTTTTTGATCTTCGAGGTTGTGGCCTCCAACTCCGGCCATGACAGGCACGCTAGGGGAGAGCTTCGTCACATACTCAATAATCTCTTTTCTCGTTTCAAGACCTAAGTTTAGAGCTTCTCCTGTGCTTCCTAATATAAGGAGACCATTGCCTGCTTCTTCTTGCTCTTTAACAAGAGATTTAAGAGAGTCCCAATCAACCGATAGATCTTTGTTGAAAGGTGTCACCAACGCGGTCCACAGGTTAAAATCATTAAGGTTAAAATTACTCATATATATCCTTTTATAGTTTTAAATAGTTCTTTACCACTTCGTTAAAATCTAAAAGTCCCTTAGAAAGGTTGTGGTCCTCATGTAGAATTTTAGCGGCCCATACAGCGCCTCTAGCAAAGATTGTTCTGTCCTTGGCCTCGTGAACTAATTTAATTTTTTCATCGGCGCAATCAAACTCCAGGTGGTGATATCCAACCACGTCGCCCTCTCTTTGCGCGGTTATCTCAGCGTCCTTTCCTAGCCATTCCTTCCAAGAGATGGCCGTACCGCTTGGTGCGTCTTTTTTATGAACGTGGTGAATGTCATGAATTGTGAATGTGCCGTCATCGAACAAGTCTGACAGCTTTGACATGGTCTTAATCATCTCTCTTACAACATTCATCCCAAGGGAGAAATTGTGGGCCTTGATCCATGAGGCATTGTTTTCTTTGAGTCTTTGTTCAATATTCTTAGGCCATTCCATTCCAGTTGAACCTGTGACCACTGGAAGGCCAGATTCAACTAAAAGATCAATGTGATCCAAAAAGGCCTCACCTGGAAGGAAGGAGACAACCACATCACAATTTTTTAGTGAATCAAGAGTTGCGGGATTTCTAGTGTTGAAAAGCTCAACATCCCCATGGATGTCCGCAACCTTCATTCCAGTTTTCCCTGTCCCTAGTAATGCAATTTTCATAGTCTTCCTATTTGCAATTCTCAATAAACTTTTCGTGAAGTCTTTGCACGGCCACATTGCAGTCTTCTTCGGCCACAAGAAGGTTAAAGTTGTGAGCGGATGCTCCAAGACACATCATGCGCACATTGATCTCTCCAAGAGCGTTAAACAAGTCTCTTGCAAGTCCGTGAGTTGAAAGAATCTTGTTTCCAATTAGTGAGATCAAGGCCTGACCTGTTTCAAAGCTTACTTCTCCAAATGCTTCCAAATCTTTAATTAGCGCCTTGTGCTCCATCATTGATCTATCGATTGAGACAGAAACACTAATCTCGGAAGTTGTTACACAGTCCACACTTATTTGGTGATTGGAAAACACATTGAAGATGTTTCCCATAAAACCAATGGCGTTTAACATTTTTGGAGTTCTAATAGTTAAAAGAGCTTGATCGCTTCTTTTTGCAAGGGCCCTGATTAGAGGTTTGTCTTGAACCTCTTGTCGAATCCAAGTTCCTTTAGCGTCCCCCTCGTAAGAGCTTCCAACAAATACAGGTATGTTTTTTTGCATCGCTGGCACAAGAGTGGTTGGGTGAAGGATCTTGGCGCCGTACTGGGCCATCTCACTCGCTTCATCATAGCTGATTTCATGAATTGGAGTTGCGCCTTTGCAAATTCTTGGATCTGTTGAAGCTATGCCTGCGACATCTGTCCATATCTCTAAAACATTTGCGTTTACCGCTTGGGCAAAAAGGGCCGCAGAGTAGTCAGAGCCGCCTCTGCCAAGAGTTGTCGTGTGTCCGGCCTCAGTTTTTCCTATAAAGCCTTGGGATATGTAAATTCTCTCTGGTGAAAAATCAAAAACCTCTTTTGCCTTTCTAGCTATGACATCAATTTGAGGACGAGCTTTTGTGTGCTTGTCGTCCGTAATGATCACATCTCTTGCATCAAGAAGAACAACGTCCTTCTTTGGAAATAGCTTTTTATAAGAAAGTGAAAATAGTAGAGAAGACATTCTTTCACCTAAGCTTAAAACTTGATCGCGGGCCTTGTCAGAACATTCTTTTAATAAAAATATTCCTCTTGATAAAGTCTCAAGCTCTTTTAAAAGGGCCTTTAGTTTGTCTGTTGGATCGGAATCTTTTGTGAAGTTTGCAAGAATGTCAAAATGCTTTTCTCTAAGATTGAATAAGAGCTTTTCACATGTGCCCCAATTTCCTTCTTGAGCGGTGTTTATCAACTCCAAAAGTTTATCCGTTGTTCCATAGGTTGCAGACACCAATACGATGGATGAATTCTGTCTGTGCGCTATTTTAGCACTCCTATCCATTGCCGCTTCATCGGCCATGGAGCTGCCTCCAAATTTGGAAACAATAATCTGATTAGCCATTCTTGCTCCGATATATAAAGAAAGAGGGCGACTGCCCTGCTAAATTGTTGATTATATAAGGATAATAAAGAACGGTCGCTAATTCAAGGTGATGACAATATTTTACCCTGGGGTTTGAGTACCTTACTGTTTTTGTCTGAATGGGGTAGATTTACGTGACCGAAATAAAGTCTAGAACTATAATAAGTTTTATGAGGAATAAAAGTCAGATTTTAAAAGCGACAAATCACAGATGGTTTAGCGCCTTCTTTTTGGGTGGCGCAGCCTTGGCCTTCTTTATGATTGAACCAGAAAAGTCACTATTCCTAAAGTATGGAGTTGTATGTCTTTCCTTACTTATTGGAATTTGGTTTCTTCTTAGAAAGTCTGAAGATAAAATTTGGATCTCCAATGGAATCTTTCACTTCTCTCAGGTCAGAGGCAAAGAGGCAAAGGCCGATAACGTGCCCATTAAAGATATCAGATCATTTGAAATTGTTTTCTCTGGACACCACGGAGGGAACTCCATTGTTAGACATAATTGTTATGTAGTCACCAAAGACGGCAAGAGGATAAAGCTTCCTGATGGAATTAAGTACGCGGCATATAATCCAGGCCAAGTTGGGCTGTCGTTTCTAGTAAGGCCACTTCAAGTTATTAATCGGAATATATTTGTTGATGTGAATGATGAAGAAGTCAAAGGCAAGGCCAAACCTGTCTTTAAGTAATTAAGATCTCTAAAACCCTTTATATTTGTCACCATCTATCCGACAATGGCATATACATAATTTATTTTTGGAGAGTATATGAAGAAAGTTGGCATTGTTGGTTGGAGAGGAATGGTAGGTTCGGTCCTTATGGAGCGAATGGAGCAAGAGAAAGATCTTGAGCTTATTGACGCCACACTGTTTTCCACCTCTCTTAAAGGCGAAAAAAACAATTGGCATCCAAAATGCTCCGACACTGTAATGGACTCAAACTCCATAGAAGAATTAAAAGAAATGGATGTCATCATCACTTGCCAAGGCGGAGACTATACCAAAGAAATTCATCCCAAGCTTCGAGCAACAGGATGGAGTGGACATTGGATTGACGCTGCAAGCGCCATGAGAATGGACGAAAATGCAACAATCGTTTTGGATCCAGTGAATCAAAAACAAATAGTCCAAGCTATAGACAGTGGTAAAAAAGATTTTGTGGGCGGCAACTGCACAGTTTCCCTGATGCTTTTGGCCCTTGGGGGGCTTTTTGAAGAGGGGATAGTTGAGTGGGTCTCTGGACACACCTACCAAGCTGCAAGCGGCGCTGGAGCAAGAAACATGATTGAGCTCTTAGAACAAAGCCACTTTCTTACTTCACAATATGTGGACGCAAAAGCTCCGGGCAAGGCAGCTCTTGAATATGAAAAGCTTGTAACCGAGGCAGCAAAATCAAAAGATATGCCTGTGGATAATTTCGGTCAGCCTTTGGCGCTATCTTTACTTCCTTGGATTGATGTAAAGATGGAAAACGGACAATCTAGAGAGGAGTGGAAGGCCCAAGTTGAAGCTAATAAAATCCTTGGAAGCAAAGAAATCATTCCTATAGATGGAACTTGTGTTCGTGTTGCTAGTCTAAGATGCCACTCTCAGGCATTCACCATCAAACTCAAAAAAGACGTTGGAATACAAACGATAGAAAATCTTATAGGCCAACACAATGATTGGGTTGAACTTGTTCCCAACAATAAATAAGACACTGTAGAAAAGCTTACTCCTAAGAATGTGACTGGCACATTGAAAATTCCTGTGGGAAGAATTAGAAAAATGAATCTTGGGGACAACTTTGTAAACGCCTTCACCGTTGGAGATCAGCTCCTTTGGGGAGCTGCAGAGCCACTTAGAAGAACTTTAAGATTAATACTAAAAGATTAAACGTAGGTTGTGAAGGCCCTTGGATCTAGCACTAGCTCTCCAGAGGCCTCTTTTTGTTTGAGGTATTTAATGATCTCATTTTGGGCCTTGCTGATGGCCGTAGGCGGTTTTTCTCTTTCCAACCTTTCAAGGAACTCAACACGAACATTCTCGCTGAGCTCAATAAAGAGGTCATAGATCAGCTCTTTGCTGGATAGGCGAAGGGCCGTGGCCAGAAGGTCATGGCTCAAGTCCTGCAATAGCTCAATTTTCATTTGAGTTGTCATATATCTTAGGCGATCTAGGTACTCTATAGAGTCGCGAAGATTGTTCGCCAAGATTTTATTTTTCACTTCAATATTGTTAATAATTCTATATTGATCCTCTGGATCAAGGCCACAGTATCTTTCAGGGTCTAGACCTTTAACTCTTGTTGCCTTCTTTTCAATCACAGAGTTTATTGACTTGTAGCTTACAGTGTCCAACTCGGATGAGAATTTAAGCCCCACCTTGAAAAGGATATCGTCTGGAGCTCCCTTGTATCGCTCCATATACACAACTTTGGTCTTTAAAGGCTCCGGCAATGCCTGATCCGTAAGATTCATGAGATTTAAATCCATGCCCTCGGTTAGCCTGTGCTTAGACTGCATGTTGATAACCATACTTGCCCCTGAGATTGAGATATCCACAAGGACACAACTAAGAAGAAACTCTGGCTCGCCATTTTCTTTCTTAGTGGTGGATTCAAAAGTAATGTTTTTATGGTCTTGATACTTATAATAAAAGCGTTGATGCTTTCTTTTCTCGTAAACCTGCAACTCATTAGGTTGGGTTGAGTCAAAAATATTTCCGTAAAACTTGTATTTGTCCTTCTTAAAAATAATGTCAATGGACTTAACATGAAAATAGACAGGCTTATCTGCCATCAAGTCGCCATACTTTTTTAAAGAGGAGTTCTTTATAAAGAATTGCATTCTGGACGGATCAAGCTCGCGAAGCTCAATGTCATAAATTTTTCTTGAGCTTCCATACTGTTGCCACAAAATAAAATCACATTCGCTGTCTTTTGCAGTTGTTAGCAACTCATGAATAAGAGGTTTTTGGTAAGTCTTCCAGTAACGCATAAATATATGATATCAAAAATTAAAGCATCTCCATAGTGGATAATTTTGGACAAAAAAAAAGGAGACTAAAAAGTCTCCTTTTTACTTTCGAAAAATGACGAATTATTTTTTAGCTTCGTCGATTTTTCTTTGAATCTTGGCCTTTTTCTTGGCCTGATTTCTTTTTCTTCTCATTTTAAGTTCTGTCTTTTTTCTACCTCTACCCATTGTGGACCTCCAAAGCATTAATTTTTAAGCTAAATTTCTTCATATGTAAAGTATTTGCGCTGTGTGTCTGAGTGGTATTATACGCAAAAACCCTCGAAATTGCGAGTCAATTGTGCCTCTAAATCGCTTTGAGGCGTCTCGAGAATCTCTGCACAACGAGCATATATATCTTTAATGGTTTTGTCTGGTTGATCGTCAGTTTCAAAGAAGATTCTATCTTTATCAAACAAGTTTAAGTTTTTTACCGCAGTTGATTCCGTGGTGAATAGACGGGCGCCAAAAGAAAAGTAACAATCTGCCGCTTCTCTAAGTTGTTTGTAAGTTTGAGCATTTCCATTGAAGTCATGAAAAAGAAACTTGGTTGAAGGCCTTGCTTTTTTTAGAAAGGGAATTATATCTGAATAGGCCTTAACACAGTGTATGACAACTCTTTGTATTTTGAAGCGTGCAGCAAATTCCATTTGGTGTTCAAACACCTCAAGCTGCTTTTCCCATGTTTCTTTTCTTGCCCGGTCCAGCCCAATTTCTCCAAGTGCAAAAAAGCCCGGCATTTGAACAAAAGACTTTAAGCGGTCTAAAAAATCTTTGTACTCTATTTCCTCAACATGCCACGGATGAAGTCCATAGCAAAACCTTCTACTGCTTGGAAACGCAAGGCCTGCAGGAAGACTTGAATCCATTACTTGAACCTCAATTAGCTCTGGATCATGGCTTAATGTGTGGGTGTGTATGTCAATCATCATTTTTTGCTCCCATGGCCAGATCATTTATTACTCTCGCCGCGGCCATGAAGCCAAAAGTGCCCGTTATGAAAACTGAAGATCCAAAGCCATTCTCACAATTGATATTGGTTGGGCCTTTATCAGTTGAGCAGGTCTTTTCCGGAAGGATCTGATCTTCAGGAGAAAATATGCAGGGGATCTTGTATTTTCTTTTTTTGTTGCGGCTAAATCCATGTTCCACTTTGAGTCTTTTCCTAACTTGGGCAAGAAGTCTGCAGTTGTAGCTTCTATTTAAATCGGACTCTTGAATGAGGGAAGGATTAATCTTACCTCCAGCGCCACCTGTGACCACTAAAGGGATAGATCTTTTGTTGCATTCAGCTATAAGAAGGCATTTGCTTTTTACGCTGTCTATAGCATCTATGATGTAGTCGCAATCAATGGAAAGTATATCCTCCATAGAGCTTTGGCTGAAGAAGTCCTCTATGGCCTCGACAGTGACGTTTGGATTTATCTCCACAATTCTATGCTTCATCTGCTGGACTTTCATTTTTCCAACACTCATGGATGTTGCATGAATTTGTCTGTTTATATTGGTCACACAAATGTCATCAAGATCAACTAAAGTTAGTTTTCCAACGCCGCTTCGCGCCAGAGCTTCAGCTGCCCAAGACCCAACTCCGCCAATGCCAACAACCATTACATGAGCTTTTGCCAGGTCATTGAATCCATTTTGAGTATATAGGCGCTCTACGCCTTCAAAAGGTGATTTTGTTTCCATGCTCTTTAATTATCTTAATCTGCAGAGGGTGTAAATTCTCTTTGTCGCATCTTGGAGAGGGAGTTTTGTAAATCCACAGGAAGGGGACAGTTTATTTCCACTTCTTTTTCGGTAATGGGATGTATAAAGCTTAGTTGAGTTGCGTGTAGGAATATTCGATCTATGCCGTAAATATCTCGGTAGTGGTCATTTATGGCCTTTTTGCCATACTTTCGATCACCAATAACATTAGCAATTCTTCTAGAGAGATGCCTTCTTATTTGATGCCTACGGCCTGTTTTAATTTCCACCTCAAGGAGAGTGGATCGCTCAAACAACTCCTTTGGTCGAGTCAATGTAAGAGCTTCCTGTTCTACCTTCTGCTCATTTCTTAGGGCAAAGGAGTATTCCTGCGGCGATTCATGTCGCCCTCTTGCAAGTGCTGTGTATATTTTTCTTGTGCTCTCCTCATGCCATGAACTCTGTAGTGATCTCACCGCCTCTTGATTAAGACCAAAGATCACAATGCCAGAGACTGGGCGGTCAAGACGATGAATGGGGTAGAGGTACATGTCTATTTGATCTCTTAGATCTTTAAGAAGACATTCTTTCTCATTGGTCTCTTTCCAATAGGGATGAACCAAAAGC
This sequence comes from Halobacteriovoraceae bacterium, assembly GCA_002711995.1. GTDB lineage: Bacteria > Bdellovibrionota > Bacteriovoracia > Bacteriovoracales > Bacteriovoracaceae > UBA845. The sequence goes on from PASN01000014.1 coordinate 119,818, forward strand.
CCTGAAGGCTTATTGGTCGCAACAAAATGTTCATCTTTAAAAAGTATCTCTAAGCTCATATGCGTCCAAATATTGCCTCAAACTTCACAGTGGCAATGGGTGTGCGCCTAAAGTCTTGTTCTCGAGGAAAGTTCAGCGCGGGTGACAATTCCCAAAAAAACCACTTGTCGTATAGGAGCTGTCTAAAGCCCACGCCAATCTGGTAGTTTTGGGAACTTAAATTTGGGTTTTGCTCGAGAGTTGCTCTTGCGTTGTAGGACAGTCCCATTCTGTCGTTTATTTTTTGAAAAAAGCTTGGGCCATGTTGAAACCTAAGCTTGTAGTCAATATCGTTCCATTCAACATTGTTAACAAATCTAAATAGCCAAAAGGGATTGATTCTTCGATCAAAGTTTAGATCGGTTTCAGAAAACCATCCTTCGCGATCAAACCAAGTGATCTCCTCAACTGGACGGAAAACCCATTTCCCAAAGTTAATATTTTTTCTAAATCTCATCCGTCCAAATATTTGGGGCGGCCAACTCAGTCTAAGTCCAAGTTCAGAGGAAAAGTTGATGTCGGCAACATCAAGGAGGTATCTGAGACCTGCTGTGGTTTTTTCCGCCAGCCCTTGTTGGTTTTGGCCAGGTTCATTTTCGGAAGGCCTAAGTTCTTCCTCGTCGTCTTCTTGATCTCTTTGCACCACAAGTTGAAGCCGCTTTTCGGTTTTTGGAAGTCTAAGTTGGATGCGAAAGTTCCCCTCAGTGCTGGCCTTTTGCGCCTCTCTAAATGTTGTAACGGTAAATAGTCGAACTCTGGTGTTGTTGGCCTCGTCATCAATTCTTTCATCGCCAAAGAAAGAGTCAATTCTGTTTGATAAGTTGATTATCTTCTTTGAAATATCCTCGTGAGTCACATCAAGAAACACATCGCTTTCCTTGCCAATCACCAGGCATGGAGACATCGCGCATAGAAACGCGAGCTGTTTGAATATTCTTGATACATTCTTACATATAACTTTAATGTTGCGTCTCTCCGTGGAAGTTAAACAATGTCCGGTTTAAAATTGTGGCAATACCTGTATTTAGGAGGATTTTATGAAAATGCCAATCATTTTGCCACTTCTTTTCTTCACTTGGACGGCACATGCCACATTTAACGAGTTTGAGTGCAAGTTTAACACACGAAGCTCTGGATTGGTTGAAATTGAAATTGATAGGGCGGGCGAGCCAGATAGCATGCGAACGGCAACTCTTTTAGTTAATAGAGAGCGTCCGAGAGAGTTTCAGGTTACGGGCAAATACAACAAAACCACTCGCAAGATGAGCTTTTGGGGACAAAACTTTGATCTTGAAATTCAAATATGGCCGCATATATCTCCAAAGTTTGGAAGGACCTATAGGGCCGACTTTAAGACCAATGTCTTGCCGGAGGGGCCAAACTTCTTAAATGTAACATGTAGATACTATGGATATTAAAAAAGACGACGCAAAAGCGGCGCCTTAACTAATTTATACGTGTAAAGCTCTGTTTTCAGTCGCTGCAAGACAGGCCTCTTTGAAGGCTTCTGTGTAGGTCGGGTGGGCATGAGAGATTCGTGCGATATCCTCAGCGCTGGCCTTGTACTCCATTGCAACAACGGCCTCGCCAATTAAATCGGCACATCTAGGCCCAATCATGTGAACCCCTAAAATCTCATCGGTTTCCTTGTGCGCTAGAACCTTAATAAGTCCATCAGACTCATTCGAAGCTCTTGCTCTACCTAAGGCCTTAAAAGGAAATGAACCTTTTTTATAAGGCATTTTTTCAGCTTTCAGTTGCTCCTCTGTGTAGCCGACACTTGCAACCTCTGGCCAAGTGTAAACAACACCAGGAATTAACAGATAGTTGATGTGAGGTTTTTGCCCTGTCATATGCTCAGCTACATAAACGCCTTCTTCTTCAGCTTTGTGCGCAAGCATAGCACCCACAACAACATCGCCAATAGCGTAAACGTTATCAACCTTGGTCTTTAAGTGGGACTCAACAGGAATTCTTCCTCTTTCATCCAGCTCAATGCCAATGTTATCAAGGCCTAGACTGTCTGTATATGGACGTCTGCCAACAGATACTAGACAGTAGTCGCCTTTAAGCTCAATTTCGTTTTCTTTCTTTCTGTTTTTGGCCTTTACAACAACTTCTTTGCCTTTGTTTTCAACACTTGTTACCTGGTGGCCAGTGTAGAACTCAACGCCGTCTTTTTTAAGAACTCTTTGAAGCTGCTTGCCCATGTCAGAGTCCATAGTGCCAATGATGGAATCAGCGTATTCAACAACGCTTACTTTTGAACCAAGTCTTCTATAGGCGGAGCCAAGCTCAAGTCCAATAACACCGCCGCCAATTACGATCATGTGCTTTGGCACCTCTTTAAGTTTAAGAGCTTCTGTGGAGGAAATAACTCTTTTCTTGTCTATTTCCATACCAGGAAGCGTTGAAGGCTTCGAGCCAGTTGCAATTACAACCTTGTCAGTTTTGATTTCTGTTTGCTCTTTATCACCCTTAACAAGAATAGTGTTTTTGTCTTTGAAAGACCCATGTCCGTGAAAGACCTGGATTTTGTTCTTATCCATAAGGTACTTAACGCCACCACAAGTCTGGTCAACAACAGATTGAACCCTGTTCATCATCTTAGGGAAATCAAGCTTAACTTCGGATACATTGATCCCATGCTCTGAATGAGATTCAACTGTCTCATGATATCTTTCACTTGAATCTAGAAGGGCCTTCGATGGAATGCAGCCCACGTTTAGACATGTTCCACCAAGAGTAGGGTATCTCTCCACTATGGCAGTTTTCATTCCAAGCTGGGCGCAACGAATAGCGCAAACATAGCCGCCAGGGCCAGATCCAATTACTACTACATCAAATTTATCACTCATTTATAAACCTTTTTAAATCTCAATTAGCATTCTGGCAGGATCTTCCAGATACTCTTTAACTGTTTTTAAGAATGTTACCGATTCCTTTCCGTCAATGATTCTGTGGTCGTAAGAAAGCGCAAGGTACATAATTGGTCTTACTTTTATTTCGCCATCAACAACCCATGGACGTTGAACAATATTGTGCATTCCTAGAATTGCTGATTGTGGAGAGTTAAGAATTGGAGTTGAAAGCATTGATCCAAAAATACCACCGTTGGTGATAGTGAATGTTCCACCGCTCATCTCATCAATTGTAATCTTTCCATCACGAGCTTTGGTTGCAAGCCTAATGATCTCTGCTTCAATTTGAGCAAGACTCATGTGCTCTGCATTTCTTAGCACTGGAACAACAAGGCCTCTATCACTTGAAACTGCTATGCCAACATCAGCGTAGTCGTGATACACGATCTCTTCCCCGTCAATTTGAGCGTTTACGCCTGGAACTTTAGCAAGCGCCATTGTGCATGCTTTTGTAAAGAAAGACATCATGCCTAGCTTGTAGCCATGCTTTTTAACGAACATGTCTTGGTATTTTTTTCTAAGGTCCATGATTGGCTGCATATCAACTTCGTTGAAAGTCGTAAGCATCGCAGTTTCGTTCTTGGCTGCTGTAAGCTTTTTGGCGATTGTTTTTCTAAGTCTGGACATCTTTTCTCTTCTAACTTCTCTGGAAACTCCACCAGAAAGCTGAACAGGTGCTGCCTCTTTTGCCTTCTCTTTCTTCTCTTCTTTCTTCGGCGCTGACTCTGCCGCCAAAGCATCCGCCTTAGTCACTCTTCCGTCTTTGCCGGTACCTTTTATGTCGTCTGCTGACATTCCCTTTTCTGCAAGAATTTTGCTTGCGGCAGGGGAGGCGTGTTGAACAGTTTTACCTGAGTCCTGAGAGCTTTCAGAAGCTTGGGCCGGAGCGCTTTCTTCTTTAGGTTCTTCTTTTTTCTTAGGTGCGCCTTCACCCTCTTCAAGGGAAGCTATCACCTCGCCAATTTTAAGGTCTGAACCTTCTTCAGCGATAAGTTTGATTGTTCCACTAGACTCAGCTGGAAGCTCGACAGTTGCCTTGTCCGATTCGATATCAGCAAGGATGTCTCCCTCTTCAACAAAGTCTCCGTCTTCCACGTGCCAACCCGCAAGAGTTACCTCTGTGATTGATTCTCCAATAGCTGGAATTTTAATTTCAATGGCCATATTCTTTTCCTTATTTTTCAGTATCTACTATTCAAAACTCTTTTTAATAATGTCTTGCTGCTCTTTTGCGTGTCTCTTTGCCATTCCTGTAGCCGGTGTGGCGCTTAGTGGTCTGGAAATTAAACCAAACTCAGCAAAGATCTCCGGGTGTCTTGAAAGCAAGAAGCTCCAATATCCCATATTCTCTGGCTCTTCTTGCACCCAGTAAAACTCTTTAGCTCCACTGTATGATTTGATCATATCCTTAATCTGGTTGTATGGAAGAGGATAGAGCTGCTCAAGGCGAACAATAGCAACATCGTCGCGCTTGTTGTCCTGTTGGTGCTGCATAAGATCGTAATATACTTTTCCAGTACAAAGAAGGACTCTCTTAACACCCTTCTTATTCGTGTTTGGATCGTCAATCAATTCTCTAAATGAACCAGACTCTAATTCTTCGCTTGTAGATCTACATCTTGGATCTCTAAGAAGTGACTTCGGTGTGAAAGATATAAGTGGCTTTCTGAACTCCCACATTTGTTGTCTTCTTAAGGCGTGGAACTGGTTCGCAGGAAGTGAACAGTTAACAACCACCATATTGTAGTTGGCGCACATTTGAAGAAATCTTTCTGGCCTTGCACTGGAGTGTTCCGGGCCTTGTCCCTCATATCCATGCGGCAGAAGCATTACAAGTCCGCTCATTCTGTCCCACTTCTCTTCAGCTGCGGAAATGAACTGGTCCACAATTACTTGTGCTGTGTTTGAGAAATCTCCAAATTGAGCTTCCCAAATGTTTAAAGACTTTGGAGACGCCAATGAATAACCATACTCAAAACCTAGAACTCCGTATTCAGATAGGTGAGAGTTGTATATTTCAAATTGTCCCTGGTCATCAGACAGATTTCCAAGTCCACAGTAACCTTCATTCGTTTTTTCATCATATAGCTTTGCGTGTCTGTGGGAGAAAGTTCCTCTCACAACATCTTGGCCAGAGAAGCGGATATTGTTCTTTTCCATCAAAAGGGAGCCGTAGGCCAAAAGTTCGGCAAGTCCCCAATCGATTTGATCTTCTTCGTAGGCCTTCTTTCTATCAGCAAGAATCTTTTTAGCTTTCTTAAGAACGTTAAAGTCATCTGGCGCAGAGGTAATTTTCTCAACAATATGGTTAAGAGACTTCTTGGAAACTCCAGTGTTTGGAGACTTTTCAAAGTCTTCAGGCTTGGACCATCTAAGGTCAAGCCACTCTGTATGATAGCCCTTGTTCTTTTCTGGCATTTTGTTTTCTTTAACATTGTTAAAGCGATCAGAAAGCATGTCCTTAAACTCTTTCTGCATGTCCTTTGCAATGTTTTTGAAATGCTCGCCTCTGGAAGTTAGGAAATCAATGTATAGCTCACGCGGGTTTTTTGTTTTAGCGATTAAGTTGTAAAGGTGAGGCTGAGTGTATTTAGGCTCGTCACCCTCATTGTGTCCATGTTTTCTATAGCAGACCATATCGATGAAGATGTCTGTTCTAAACTTCTGTCTAAACTCCATCGCAAGTTCCATACAATAAACAACGCACTCTGGGTCGTCTCCGTTAACATGGATGATTGGAGCTTCAAGAGTTCTGGCAAGTGAAGTGGAGTAGTGTGAAGACCTTGCGTCTTCCCAGTCAGTTGTAAATCCAATTTGGTTATTAATTACAAAGTGAATTGAACCACCACACTCATATGCGTCTAGCTCAGCCATTTGAAGAGTTTCATAAACAACACCCTGGCCAGCAACGGCTGCGTCGCCGTGGATAATGATAGGGAGAATTTTAGATTCGTCTCTATTGTTTCTTATGTCGGCCTGCGCTCTTGAGTAGCCAAGCGCAACTGGAGCCACTGCTTCAAGGTGGCTAGGGTTGTGCATAATCTTAAGATAAACTTCTTTGCCGCTTGGAGTCTTTTGAATGGAAGAGTAGCCTTGGTGGTATTTTACGTCACCGCCGCCAGTATGTTGCTCGTGAGAGCTTCCACCCTCAAATTCGTGGAAGATAAACTCGTAAGATTTTCCAATGATGTTTGCAAGAACATTTAGACGTCCCCTGTGGGCCATTCCAAAAACGAATTCATGCACACCAAGTTCAGCGCCTTTGTTGATTAAAGCGTCCAACGCTGGAATTGTTGTCTCTCCACCCTCAAGTGAGAATCTTTTCTGTCCAATGAATTTCGTTTGAAGGAACTGCTCAAAAACTTGAGCTTGGTTGAGCTTGTGTAGAATTTGCTTCTTTTGCTCATCGGGAAGGTCAATCGTGTGAGCTTCTTTTTCAAATTTCTGGCGAACCCACCTTCTAATTTCTGTGTTGCTTGAGTGATAGTACTCAATGCCAATTTTGTAACAATATACTCTTCTTAGGTGTGTGATGATGTCCTTAAGCTTTGCTCTGCCAAGACCTACGTATTCGCCTGCATCAAACTCTTTTTCAAGATCAGAGTCTTCAAGGTTGTAGTGGTGGATATCAAGCATTGCCGCTCTGTCTTTTCTGGCCCTAATAGGGTTTGTGTCTGAAAGAAGGTGGCCTCTGGCCCTATAAGATTGGATCAGTCTAAAAACATTGATTTCTTTTTTGAAAGATTCAGCGTCAATCGCCGCTCCGGCCTGGTCGAATTTATACTCAAAGCCTCTGAAGAACATCTGCCATGACTCATCCAGTTCCTCTGGATTTTTAAGGTATGTATCGTACATGGAGTCTATGAAAGCCGAGTCGGAACCTGTAAGGTGTGAATAATCATTTTTGGGGTTCATTTTGGGGACCTTTTAATTAATAAAACAAAAATAAGTTGACTTAAAGTATTTAAATTATAGATTTTTTTAATGGGATAATCAATTTATAAAATAATTCCCATTCGTGTTTTGGAACAATGCAAAATGGTTTGATCTCGATCAAACTTTTGAAGGAGAGCCTTGATAAATCTTATTGCAGTTGATGACGAGTCCGATGTAAAAATTCTTTTTGATCATTTTTTTAGAAATGAAATTGAAAATGGTCAAATCGGTCTAAACTTTGTTCAGTCCGGGGAAGACTGTTTAGGACTTCTAAAAGGTGAAGACTATGACTACGCCAAGACCTTGGTCCTTACCGATATTAATATGCCAAACATGAGCGGCGTTCAACTTGCCGAAAAAATCAACGAGAGCTATCCGCTTGTAAAGGTTTTTCTCATATCGGCTTATGATGCCAGAAGTCAGATTGATAACGTAAAGCATTTGAATATTGCTGAGTACGTGCCTAAACCTGTCAACTTTGCTGAACTAAAAGAAAAGATCTTTCAACTTTTCCCAGGGAGTTAAATTAGATGGCCAGCTCATATATCATCCTTTTTTCCGTGCTTGCTCTTATTGTTCTTGCGCTTTCTGTTTACCTGGGTGTTCTTTACGGAAAACTCAGAGCGCAAAAACAGGCCAAGCTTGATCAAGACAAAAGAGTCGAGGAGCTTCTAAAAGAGCGAGAGGAAACAATCATTGAGAGTTTGGACACTATAGCCCTTGCTTTATCCCAAGGACAATGTGAGCCAACAGAAGGTTGTATTAGAATTAAAAGGCTTGTTGATGAAATCGAAGTCTTAAGGGACGAAGAGGGGATTGCTGTATTTCATGAAATGTATGAAGAGGTTAAGCACTTTGCCACACTTCAAGATTATAAAGATCTCTCAAAGCAGGAAGCGTTTGAACAAGACAATAAACGTTACGCCATTGAAGAAAAGTACAACCAGAGAATTATTAAGGCCTCAAAAAATCTTAGAGACCTCATATCAAAAAAGCGAGCTTAAATAGCCCCATTATCGCTTATGGTCCAGGTTTTCCCAAGTAGGTTTGATCGTGCAGTTTCCCCTGCGCCACCGTTTGTATATTGAGATGAACCTGCATCTAGATTTAATCCAGATCCAGCAGTGGCATCTAATCTAATTAACAGATTGTCATAGTTTGTTGTTGATAAAGAGGTGCCTGTAAACATACTGCTTAGGGTAGTTACACTTGAAAAGTCCCATCCTGACATATCAGGATCTGCTACAGAGGAAAGCTGAAACATGCTACTCATGTTTGTGACTTTTGAGGTCTGCCAGTCACTCGTGTCCGGTTCCGCCTTGTTTGAGTCGTAAAACATATAGGTCATATTTGTGACATTAGAAGTGTCCCATTTACTTGTGTCAGGGTTAGCCTCCCAGGTTCCCATAAACATTGCTGACATGTCAGTCACATTGCTAGTATTCCAAGTGCTGGTGCCTGGGTTAGCAACGCGGGCCCTATTAAACATACTAACCATGCTGGTAACATTAGATGTATTCCAAGAAGATGTGTCAGGTTTTACACTCAAAGTGTCCATAAACATTTCATCCATAATTCCTACATTTGATGTGTTACCACATGAAACCGAAATTAAATAGGTACAGCCTTTAAAGGCACCCTCTAAATTTCTCCACCCCACTGATCCTAATTCCGAAACTGAAATGATTTTCAACTTATCGCCGCCGTCATTGAAATACCAGGCCTCTACAAGCCCTGAAATTGTAACAGTATAATCTCCATCCACAGCGTAAGTGTGATCAATGTCGGGGTCATTGTAGCTTGTTACTTCCGCCGTGTTGCCATCACCCCAATCTACAGTAAAGTCATAGTTAAAACCATTTCTGAGTGGAAGTGTAACGGTGAGGTCTCCTGAGCTTACACGCCAAGTTGAAACGAATGGAACAACTTCTGTGGTTTGTGTCAATACAACTTTTGGATCAGATGAGGCTATTCCGTCAGTAACTGTATAAGTATAACTTCCTTCACCGTTCTCTATTGGGGTAAGGCCCACTGTACAAACTCCAGAGCTGCAAGAGCATGATGTTGTTTCTATTGCACCAGAAAGATCCGTCAGTGCACAACTTGTTGCTGAAAATGATTCATGATAGTTCAGGGTAATGATTTGTTCGTGACCTTCAATAAGAGTTAGATCGGGGTTATATTTGTTTTCCTGCTCCTCAGCTTTTCCTGAGATTGTAGTCGAGCTCTTAGAACCACCACATCCGGAGCTTATAAAAACAAGTGTCAAAATCAAGCCAAGAATATATCCCATAAAGTACCTCACCGTACTTGTCGGTCTTCTTCCCTGGAATTTTAAGATTTTCTTTATTTATTGATTAAATGTACTCTGACTTTTCTCTTCTTTTGGCGTTGTGTGAGAGTCTCTGAGCCCTAGTGCCAGTGCTTTGTTGTGATTATCTCTTAATTGTTCAATTGTTTTTAATTTAAACTGAGGGTTGTGGCTATTGTCCGCACATCGCTTAACTATTTCTTCAAATTCTGAGTAGTAATCTATCTCGGAAACATTGCACTTATCACTAGGTGCCGGTTTACAGTTTGGCAGGGTATAGGTTATGTTTTTAGTTTCTGAATTAAGGTTGTCGCTCCATTTTGCTAATTCACTAGTTACCATTGTTTGAACAGCTTTTTGAAGCAAACCTCTAGTATCCTTTGTTTCTAACGTCATCGCGGATGAGAAGACTGAGCCTTCGCAATTTGACGAGGGGAGAGTTTTTACAGCATAAGCTTCCTCTTTGCCCTCCAGATAGCTGAATAAACTTTCTCCAATATTTGTAGCTTTTTCAGTCGCAAAATACTCTATACAGGTCTTCTTATCATCAATTATTGTTCTCACCTTTCGTTTCTCAAGTTTGTTTAGGTTTTTTGTTGGCAGATAGACAATTTGGCTTGTGTTGTCGGAAGTGTAAATCATTGCCGAAGCTCTATCGTTATTCTCATGTGGCAATACCAATGATTTAGAGGTGGGATCATACTTACCCCAATTTCCACTATTATCGAGCCTTAGCCATGGTATGGCCTTTGCGTGTAAGTACTTTAACTTTAGCTCTTCAAGCTCCTGTATACATTGGAAGCTATTTTCCGATGCCACTGAATTTAAGCTTGCTGTTGCTACAAAAAGTAAAAGTAAAACTCTCATAACTTTCCTTGGGTTGTCGTTGAAAAGTCCGCAAATATCTATCGGTAAATTATGAGAAACGTTTAAGCTTGAACGAATTATCAGGGGGATGGATAGGTAGTGATTAATTGAAAAGGCCTGGGGGAATCCCAGGCCGTGGTGATGTGAAAATTAGTCTTCTTGAGAAAGTTCAATTAAAGCATTTAGAACATTGATAAATGGTTGTGGTTTTTCATATTTTTGATCACATAGCCACTTTTCAGTTTTGTCCGTTTTTAGATTAACAACATGGCATGTTGCCGGGTTGTTGTTGGCCTTGGTCATGTTGTATACAAATCCGTGGTAAGACCTAGCTGTTTTCAACCAGCTTGCCGGAGGAGCAACTGTCTTGTCAGTCCAAGGCTCTTGCATTTGAACGTCGCCAAACCAGCCAGTTTTTTTGTAATCCTTAGTGATCGTCCAGAAAAAGTCTGGTTGGTTGTGGTTGGGTCTATTGTCCCTTGAACTTTGTTGAGCTTCATATCCTTTCTTATAAGCTCTCCACTGGCCACCAACAATATTGTAGTCTTTATCAAGTTCAAGATCGTAGTACATTTTCTTGTTAACAACATCATCATCATCTTCAGAGTTCGTGTCTTCTCTGTCTGGACGCGCGTAGTCCATGTACTTTGCAACCATTTTTACGCCTACGATGTACTCTGCTTTAGGATGTCTAAACTGAAAGAATTGGTCCTTTTTGTTTATTCTAACTACATTTTCATAAATATTGTCTTTTGATCTTCCAGTGTTTGGGTGGAAAAACTCCATCTCGTAGCCCCACATAGGGTGATTATCCACTGCGGCCCCAACCTTTCTTTCGACTACAAAGCTTCTTCCTTGCTTGCCAATAAGGTTTACTAAACCTAGGTGCCAAGTTGCTGGGTGAACACCGACACATCTTGCATCCCTTACTCTATGAGTATTGGAGTTAAACGGATCCTCTTTGCTGTCATATCTTCTACCCCAAATGTCTCTACCTACATTTTTAAGGTTGCATCTCATGCCCGCGCTAACTGTGCCTTGAGTGTAAGGCAGACCATCATTGCCAATTCTAGCAGGGTCTTGAATGAGACTGTTAACATAGTAAAGAGCGGCCAATGCCTTTATGTCTGCAGGGTAGAACTTAAGCTTCTTTCCGTTTGGAAGCTCAATGCTAAAGGACTTTCTAGGTCTTGGAACAAGTCCTGCGGCCGTTGCCCAACCGTTGCAAATACCTTCCCACGCTGCCATTCTGCTGTTTTTGTCAGCAAGAACATAGTTTTCAGCTTCTTGGGTCGCGTATTCTAGAGCTTCCGGAAAAGCATATTTAGCATTGGAGTATTCTCCCTGTGACACAAGCTCAAGAGCTCGCTTTGCGGAGATAGTATTTTTTATAGTCCAAGAGTTTGCGAAGGCATCATCGACGGATGTGTAGAAGCGCTTAGAAAGATACTCGTTTGCCAAGTCCAATGTGTTGCTTCCAGCGATGGCCTTTCTAATATCTTCAGTGAAAGCATTCTCTTTTTCAGAGCCCCATTTGTAGGAGTACTCCCAAAGCTTTCTTGTTAGTTCAAAAGTTTTGTCTCCCAAAAGTAGGTCATACTTCTCTGAAGGAGCAAGCTTTTCAAGTTCTTCTTCAGTCATATCGTCAACGTATGGAAGCTCCTCTTCAAGTCTATCCAAAAATTGCTTGTGGTTGTTTTCCCAATCAACCCAGCCCAAGTCAGCGTAGTATGGAAGTCCGCTGTTCTCGTAAGGGTCGGCAATCATGCCTTTGTTCATTGGCCAGTAGGAAGATGTCCAAGGCTTCTCAGTTGTTTTCGCCTTCATTAGTCTTAAAGAGATGATGTCTTTGAAGTTTTTAATGAACTTCTTATCTTCTGTAACTCTTCTCACATCACCGTAGATAGTCGGCTTTAGAGGTTCGTCATTCTTTTTCAAGTCCAGCTGCATTGGCACGAATGGATAGGTTGCAGGGTAGGAATAAGTCCTATCTGCTAAAGCGTTTACTGAGTACGCGGATGATAAAATTACAAATGGCAGAAGCGCGATCAATTGTTTCTTCATACTGATTCCTTTTCCCAAGTCAAGATTGTGCGGGACGTTACCAGAATATGTGGCAGTGCAGAAGTTTACTTGTAATCTTTACATTTTTGCCGCCTCAAATTCTTGGCTAAGGCCAAAAGAATTTTAAACGAAGAGGCAATCATCTTAAACGCATAGCTATTTAGAAGGAGTTAATATGCAAAATGAATGGATCGCACAAGTACACGTTAAATGGACTAAAGACGCACCAGTTTGGGAAAATTGGGCATGGCTACAAGACTGGAAAGAAGTTAAGTGGGCCGGAAGTTCTATGGGAGAGTGGGACATGATCCTTTGGGTTGATGTTCAAAGTCCAAAAGACCTAGAGTCATTTGTTCATGACAAACTATGGGCCAAGAAGTGGGTATCTGAAACTAAGTCCACTTGGACTAAGGAAGTTTGGTCTCAGCAAGCATCCGCATAAATAAAAAATATAGGGCCTTGTGTTAACAAGGCCTTAATATAGTTATCTAAGATTTTCTTAATATATTTTTAAGTTATTGAAATCTCACTTCGTCCGATATGCGCAGTGTGTTAGCATTAATTTGTAGCACGTATGTTGGAGATTTTATGTATAAAAATATTAGATTAGTCTTAATCACCTCATCATTACTTCTAACCTCTTGTTTGGGCACTGGCCCAAACGAATCCAAAGACCAGATTCCTCAAAGCGGAAGTGACCAGGTAATTGAGGGGCCCTGGAACAGTTTTGATAAAAATATCTTTGTTGGCCTCGAAGACACAAGTAACAATGGGCACATTTATGAACTTCATTTTGACAACTCTGCGACTCTGGGAAGTGCATTGTCTGTCGTTAGGAATTCCTCAATTACCGTTGGAGGAAGGTTAAGAAGCCTTAGCATGAAAAATGATGGAAACATCATTGTGGGGGGAAGTGGTGAAGTTAATCCTCCAATTTATGCTAAAGATCTTAGCTTAGTAGGCTCTCATTCTCCAACAGGGGCGAGCGACCCTGAAACGAACTCCCATACAGTCTGCACTCTTCCTAATGGTAACTACATCGTTGCAGAGGACACTTCATCAACTGGCAACGCAGTTAATGAATATGATTCAAGTGATAACTTTGTAAGAAGCGTATACACAACCGTAAAGGGCTCCAACGGAACCATCACTCAATGTATTGGTGTTGATAATGAAACAATTGTTTGGGTTGAGACAGGAGCGTGGGGGTTCACTAACTCAAATTTGGCGAGGATAAAACTTGTGAATGACGCCTGGAGTGTTGAACAAGTTATGGACTCTGAGTCTTTCGATCCAGGTAACGGAACTAACTTCTGGAATTTAACAGTTCACTCTGATGGAAACATTTACTTCACTCCAGCTGACAGAGATGGAGCAAAATTTAATCAACTTTTAAGATGTCCGTTAAATGATATCAGCACTACTGGTTGCTCAGCTGTGGGAAATCCAATCCCAGGTGTTGGAAGCGGAAACTATCTCAGTTGGGTAAGAGGAATCGTTCAAATACCTGGATCCAACGACATGTTGGTTTTCATCTCCCAAGAAGTCTACCACTACAATTACAGCACGGGAGCTTATACCAGTGTGATGGATTTAACATCAGTATTACCAAGTATTGACGTTGTTAGGAGTGTGATCCTTGCTCCTAAATCAAACTAAAAATGGCAAAGTTTCGAGGCAGTGGATTACCTGTATTTGGAATAAGTTTTACAGGCTTCGGTATTTCAATAGTTTGGAGCAGAGGTTTATTAAAATTGTCTTAGATTCTTCCGAGTAATTTAAATAGCTATATAATAATTAAATATAGTTAATTCCAAAGGAACAAATTTGAAAACGAAAAATAACTTCTGCATTTTACTTTTGTTTTTAGCGGCCGTTGGGTGTGGAAAAGCTCAAGTGGATAAGGTGCTAAATACCTTAAATCAAGAATCTTTAATCACTCCAGGCGTTAGTGCTGCAAGTGTATTGGAAAACTATGAACAAATAATTGAACTTGAGTATTCGAGCTCGGGCTCAACCCTTGCAGAAAGTTGTTCCATAACATCCGAAGTAAACCTGTCAATTACGACTCCATGTTCATGTGACTCTGGGGTTTGCACTGTTGGCATAACTCCTGGGACTGCAGGTGTTGGATCTTTTGAATACTCCGTAAGCACGGGTTCTACAGAGTCCAATTCTTCATCCTATGATCTGACAATTAAAACAATGGTTCCATTTGTTTCTCAGTGGAACATTACTAGTGGGGATACTGTTGAGTTGTCCCTGTTGACGGGACTTAATTATGACTTCAACATTGATTGGGGCGATGGGACTATAGAAAGTTACACTGAAGGTGGTACGACTATTTCTCATAATTATGGTGCATCAAATACTTATAATGTGACGATATCTGGACTTTTTGAGGGCTTTGGTATTGCTTCGTCATCGAGGTCAAAAATTACATCAGTCACTGAACTAGGGACTGTTGGCTGGAAAACATTTGCAACTACTTTTGCGGCTTGTAGTAACTTGACTACCGTCTCTGGGGGGGACACATCTGAAGTAACAAACATGAGTAACATGTTTAAAATTGCCGGCCAGGCCGTTCCAGATACAAGCGGATGGGACACTTCCAAGGTTACAGATATGAGCAACATGTTTGATTTCGCGACTTCAGCAAACCCCAATACCAGTGGTTGGGATACATCCAACGTAACTGATATGGGTGAAATGTTTGCAAGTGCCACAGTAGCAGAACCAGATACTTCAGGTTGGGACACATCGAAAGTTACCAACATGTATAGAATGTTTATGTGGGCAGAAGCAGCTGATCCAGACACCAGTGGGTGGGATACATCAAATGTAACGAATATGCGGGATTTATTTTATAAGGCCACCTCTGCAAATCCAGATGTAAGTGGCTGGGACACATCTAGTGTTACGACTATGCAAGGTATGTTTGCATATACAGAATTGGCAACTCCAGATACTAGTGGGTTTGACACGTCACAAGTAACCACCATGCGTGACATGTTCTCTCATTCGCTTGTCGCTAATCCTGATACCAGCGGCTGGAATACCTCAAAAGTTGAAAATATGAGGGCCATGTTTCACACTGCGGGAGCCGCCGACCCAGATATGTCAGGCTGGGACTTTTCTAGCGCAACAGTTATTTATGAGATCTTTCAAGATAACACCTCTTTGTCCACTGCAAACTATAATACGTTGCTGATGGCCCTGGATCAAACCGCTACCCAAGCATTTCATTTGGATGCTGGAGATGCGACTTATACAATCGGTTCTCCTGGAGAGGCAGCGTATCAGAGTTTAGACAGTAAAGGTTGGGGGTTTGAACATGGTGGCGGTATCTAAAGTGATATACTATAAATTTTATCGATTGATTTGCATCTTTATCAACTAACATAGTAAACCTCCCTTATGTGGAGGTTTTTTTATGAAAACAGCAATTATTCTAACTTTTGTTTTCTCTTTATTTAACAGCGCTTTGGGTGCTTCAATTACAGTGCCTCCATTTGAAATGGAGTTTCTTCTTCAGAAAGACTATGAGGTTAAAGGTCAGATTGAGCTTGCCTGCAGGTACGAAAAATTTGTTATAAGCGATTCTGCCGAATATGAAATGTTCAACGGCCCTGAAAAGAAGTTGAAGTTTGAATACGTACAGGAAGGAGAGTTTAATAGAGTTAAGCTTGTTAACGATAAGAAGCTCTACTTCGAATACGATAAACTGTTTAAGTGGAATAAAGAGTGTCGAGCAAGTTTTGAAGTTGTGTTTTCAAGCTCCAAGTATGCCCTTGGACACGGATACAAACCCAGCAAGGCCGTATCTTTCAAACTGTGGAAGGGAATGTATGACTACCAAGAGGGCGATCAGTTATATGACTTGGACAAACTTAAAAAGTACCTGTCAAACACCACCTACTCTTTCAGTGAATCTCAGATCAACGATAACTATTTAAGCATAAGAATATTTCAAGATGGAAATGAGGCGGATACCAGCCCATGGGTTGAGAGCGCATATATTAATCCAAAGACAGGAAAGCCTTTTCCGCCGACCATGTAGTTTTTAGGGGAGGCACACGTGAATGCGCCTCCATCATGTTAGTTGTGAATTTTAATAGTTTTTATATTCATAAACTCGTGAAAACCAAAGCGGGCATGCTCTCGTCCATAACCTGAATCCTTGACTCCTCCAAAAGGTAGATTTGGCTTTGCGCTACTGTAGCCGTTAATATCAATCATACCTGTGTCGTACTGCTCCTTTGCAACCTTTACGATCTCATTTTCGTTTCCAAAAATGCCACAACCTAAACCAAAGCGAGAAGAGTTTGCAATCTGTATGGCATCATCCAGATCTTTTGCTTTTATAAGGCTTGCAACTGGGCCAAAGAGCTCCTCATCATAGGCCGGCATTCCAGGCGCAAGGTTCTCAAGAACTGTAGGCTCAAAAAAGAACCCTTTCTTTTTCATAATGTTACCGCCAGTTAAGCATTTGGCACCCATGTCTAGAGACTCTTCTACCTGTTCATTGAGTTTTTCCAATAGGTCCTTTCGAACCAAAGGTCCAAGTTTTGTTGTCTTTTCCATTGGATCGCCTGTTTGTACTTCACTCATTGCCTGTACAAACTTCTTTTTGAATTCTTCATAGACTTTTTCAACTACAATAAAGCGTTTGGCGGCCGTGCAAGTTTGTCCATTGTTGCCAATTCTTCCTTCCACACAAGAGGCCACGGCCTTATCCAGGTCAGCGTTTTCGGTAACGATGTATGCATCACTGCCTCCCAGCTCCAAAACCGTTTTTTTAAGGTTCTTTCCAGCTTCCTGGGCTATCTTCTTTCCAGTTGAAGGACTGCCTGTGAAGGTTACTCCACGAACTTCTCTTTGTTCGTAAAGAACGCCTATGTCTTCGCTTTGAGGATAAATCAATTGGAACACACCTTCAGGAAGTCCAGCTTCCAACAGAGCTGATTCTATATTCTTGGCAGAACCCCAAACACTTGAAGCATGAGATAAAAGGGTTGTGTTGCCTGCAATAATGTTTGGAATTGCGTACCTTATCGCTTGATAGAAGGGGAAGTTCCAAGGTTGAATTGAGAGTATAACCCCCTGAGGCTGATAAGTTATGAAGGCCTTTCCATTTTCAAACTCGGCCTCTTCATCACTCAAAAAACTGGGCGCTTTTTTAACAGCGTATTCGCAAATCTGTGCGCATAACTCAATCTCCTCAACAGCTTGTTGATAAGGCTTGCCCATCTCGCGAACTACGAGCTTGGCAAAATCTTCTTTCTTTTCGGATAAAACATTTGCAAACTTCTTTATAGGTTCGGATCTTTCCTTCAATGACTTTGACTTCCATACATTAAAGGCCTTATGGGAAGCTTTCAACTTTTCAAGAAGCTTTTCCTCCGAATCGTATGGATGTTCATTAACCAATTCTTCGTTATAAGGATTAATGGATTTATAACATTCTATATTGCTTTGTTCTTGTTCAACTTGACTGTTTTGCATTCTTGATCCTTTTGTGAAGTGTTACGTTTTGAATTGCTTCAATACTAAAGGATCATGAAAAACTAGTAATCTTAATGGCCTGTAAAATCGTTGTATGCTGGGTATGCGTTATAAACGGGGAGGTAAGTTTACTAAATCTAAATGGACTGCTTTGGTGGGGTTTTTGAATGTCCCCACTGTTGCAGCAGGGACATGAGGTTTAAAATTTAAAGAACGCCTTTTAAAATTGCGCTTGATTCGCCTTCAACTTTTTCGTGGAGGGAGTTGCCGTGAGCGTCCATCGTGATCACTACAGGAAACTCTTCCACGCTTAATTCCCAAATTGCTTCAGGCGAGCCTAGATCTTCCCAGTAAACATTGTCTACAGATTTTATTTTTTCAGCTAAAACTTGAGCGGCTCCGCCAATGGCGTGCATGTAAACACATCCGTAGTCCTTACAACCTTGAAGTGTTTTTGGTCCCATGCCACCTTTTCCGATAACACCAACGATGCCGTAGTCTCTCATCACCTCCCACTGGTATGGCTCTTCACGAATAGAAGTTGTAGGCCCCGCGGCCTTAACTTCGTATTTGCCATTTTTTTCTAAAACTACAGGTCCACAGTGGTAGATAATCTGGTTTTTAAGGTCCACTGGGGGCCTGGTTCCGTCATGAATTCTTTTGTGAACCGCATCTCTTCCTGTGAAGAGTTTTCCGGTGATCAAAACCATGTCACCAACTTTTAAGTCAAGGATGTCTTCTTTATTAAATGGGTAATTGAGTTTTTTCATTATTGTTCCTTCTTAGTAAAGCCACTTGTTGATTGAACCATCGCCTTTAAGGGCAACACCTTGTCTTCTGTAGGCCCAGCACATATAGCTGATGGAGACATAGTAAGAAGCTGGTAAGCGGTTTAAAGTTCCAATCTTACAGCCTAAAAGAGTAGTTTTGCCACCAAAGCCCATTGGTCCAATACCTAGCTTGTTGGCGGTTTCTACAATATCCTTTTCAAGCTCTGCAAGAGCTTCAACTTCGTTGGTGTCATCTAGCTTTCTAAATAGTTGCTCTTTTGAGTGAGTGTAGCCTGCACCTCTATCTCCGCCGATACAAACTCCCAGAACACCAGGACCGCAACCTTTACCCTGAGCCTTTTGAACTGCGTCCAAGATAACTTTTCTAACACCTTCTAGGTCACGTCCAGCGCCAAGTGCATTGTAGGGCATAGCATATTGAGCTCCAACGTTTTCACAACCTCCACCTTTAAGCATAAGCTTCATTTCGATTGTCTTCTTGTTGTGTTCATGAAAGTGGATTGATGGATGGCCTGGACCGATGTTCATGCCTTTGTTTTCACCTGTTAGAGAGTCTACAGAGTTTTGACGAAGATAGCCCATCTCTGTGGCCTTCACCACTGCTTTATGACAGATCTTTGTGAAGTCACTTTGAACAAAACCTTTTGGGACATCAACATAAAAAATGATCGTTCCTGTATCCTGGCATAGAGGCTGGATCTTTTTCTTTGCGATATCAATATTGTTTTTAATAATGTTCATCGCGTATTCTGCGGTAGTGTTTTTCTCTTCTCTGGCAAGGCCTTCAAGAATTACTTTTTGAACATCATCTGGAATTACTGTTGAAGTATTTTTTATTAATTCAAGAATTGAATTAAACAATGCCTTCTTATCAATGCCTTGAGCTGTGGATACTTTCTTAACCGCCTTCTTGGCAACTTTTGAGGCCGCTTTTTTAGCCTTCTTCACAACTTTCTTAGCCTTCTTTGCCACTTTCTTCTTCGTAGCTTTCTTAGCTACCTTTTTCTTCGTAGCTTTTTTTGCTGCCTTTTTCTTCGTAGCTTTTTTTGCTACCTTTTTCTTCGTAGCTTTTTTTGCTACTTTCTTCTTTGTAGCTTTTTTTGCTACTTTCTTCTTTGTAGCTTTCTTAGCTGGTTTCTTTTTTGTAACCTTTTTCGTCGATTTTTTTGCAACCTTCTTTTTGGTAGCTTTCTTCTTTGCCATATTCTTCCTGCCTTTTATGTGAAATTTAAGCTAATATTAACAAGGAATATATTCGGAATAAACCGTTAAATTGTGAGGAATTATGTAATATAAGCCCATGAGCGGCACATTTCTTAAAAATAGAGGACGCTGCTGCAAGTCAGCCTGCTTGCATTGTCCCTATGGGTTTACTCTTAAAAGGTTTGGTTTACAGTTTAAAGAGGCCTCTGAAGATGTTGAAAGTGCTAAGAGATTGGCAGAAAGAGAGATTTCAGAGGAAGAGCTTGGCAACTACAGATTTATATTTTTAAAGGATACCCTTGCAGGATTGATGAGGATCAATCATATCCAAGTTAAAGAGCTCTTTCTGGAAGAAGACTTCAAAGACCAAAATCTAAGCCTTGAAATTATAGAGAGCTATTACTTCTATTAAAAAACCTGTCTCTATTGTTTTATTTCATTTTTCAAACCTAGAAAAATCAAATCAATTTTTTGAATTCAAGAGAGTTTTTGTCTGCTCGCCTGTAAAAGGAATGCAGTATTCCATAACTCCCCAATGAAGGGGAGCCTTTTCCAAAAGGTTTTTGTTATGGAAGACATGACAAGGGTCCTGAGTTTGATCGTGATAGTCTTGCAACTCGTCATTGCAATTCTTGACTTGATCAAGTGATGGTTTAGGGGAGGTGTAATAAGCACCTTCCCACCTGTCATGCATTAATATTCTAGCAAATCAAATTCCTAGTCACAATATGTCTTTAAATATTCTAATTAGAAAAAATGTAGGTGGTAAACCACTGTAAAGACATCGTTCCTGTGACCCTTTGTGTAAAATATTCCAAACATGGCGTTACGACTTGTGCGGGGTTCCGACTTGTGGCAGATTCCGTCTATCTTAAAAACACCAAAAGGGCCTTTTGCGGAGCTAGAGGTACCTTTTTTAACAAAATTTTTTTTAAATAACCAAATAGGGAGTGTTCTATGCGTTTTCTTTCATTTTTAAGTTGTGTTTTATTTTCCGGATTAGCATCAGCTACCTATGTTTGTAATTACCAAATTTTGGAAGTTATCGAACAAAACAATGATGGTGGTGAAAGTTCTACTTTGGCAGTGGCTGTTGCTGAAGGGGTCACCTATGCTGATGATGATGTTAACACACGTTTTTCAGGACCTATGACAGCATTTGATAAAGTATTAATGCCTAAAACTCAAATTGGGGATCAGACCGTTCAATTTGAAATTAGACCATCTTGGCTAATCGGCGAATCTAAGAGCGATATGGCCAACAGTGGTAGCTTTAAGATCACGCAAGTTGTGGATGGTCGTTTTAAACAACTTGGAAGGTTTAAGTTAAGCGGGGACGAAAGTGCCACTTATAACTTTGATGGATTTAACTATCAAGCAGTTGCGTCTTGTAGAGTTGAACCATTTTGGCGTTCTGCAAATATCATTATTAACGATAATGGATCACCACTCAGCCTAGTAAACGCTGAAGGGAGTGAGAATACTCGTGCTAAAGCTTTATTATTTGTAATGTTAAACAAATATGAAGACAAAGTAGCACCAGCTGATGAAATTTGTTTTACGACTTCAAGTCCTTCCCAATTACGTATGCAGCTTGATGGCGTATTTAAAAAGGTGGGTTTTACGGATGACGAAAAATATTCACTTAGTGCTAAATGGGTTAATAAAGATGGTGTTTCAACAATCGACTACAATTCCAATATACTTTTACAATCTTGGGTTGAAGTTCCTGACAGTGTAGCTTTAGACCTTGTCAAAAAAGCCGAAATTCAAAGTTGTAACTAAAAATAACAAACAAGATAGTCCCTGTGTCATTACACAGGGACTATGTATTAACTTCTAAAAATTAATTTGATCAATTTGAATAACGAAAATCTTTGACCAATTCTTCCCTGTAATAAAAATATCCCCAGTATTCGTATCATTCGCAATCCCATTTAAGACATGTTCCCATGGGTCATACTCTGGTAAAGATTGGACGTGTTTTGTTGCCACATTATAGAGTAGTGTTAGATCCAACTTGCTGTGGACGCAGCCTGTTTTTGTGTCGATTACGTGAATAAAATTGCTGCCCCAGGTATTGGCCCATATCTTTCCACTTATATTCTCCAGCTCGTTTATATCTTCCAGGGGCTGGTTACCAATTAGGACGTTTATGCTTCTTTCAATTTGTAAATTGTTTGGATTCAACAAATGGAGCTGGGGAGTGCCATCGCTTAAAAGAAGTTTATTTTCATAGGTTGTAACACCCCAAGCTTCACCTGGATATTTGGCCAGTTTGGGAGCACCCCAGTTTCCGTATTTATAGATAAAAACTGCTTCCTCCTTCCAGCTGAACTGGTAGAGATAATCCCCAAACTTAGCCAGTCCTTCACCAAATATATGTTTAGGTAGAGTGTTAAGAACATGTTTTGCTCCTGTTTTTGGATTCACCCTTAGGAGTTTAGATTTTCCATAGATCCCTGAACTTTCGTATATAAACCCGTCATAATAGATAAAACCTTGGGTGTAGGATGGCGGAGTATTTATTGATTCTGCAACATCGGATAATTCAATCTTTTTCTCTTCAGGTACCGGACAGGCTGCTGCGGAAAAAAGGAATAGGGTGAATAATAATATTAGCTTCATTGCGAAAAAGGTCGCACTTATTAGCTAGCTTGTAAGCTGTACAATCCTTTGTCCAGTTAAAGTAGATGGATGTAATTGGAGCGAGGCTCGAACAGGATTGTACACCCATTAACAGGTGCCATAGATTCAAGGAGCATTTCACCTATTAAAGACTTAAGGTGATGGTCCAGTGAAAGCGCCTGGCCTTCCACCAAAGGCCTTCTAACCTTTTTGTCCCATAGAACTCTAAAGTTTTTAAAAGCAGTGAAACCGTTGTTGTCAATGAAAGGTCCTATAGATGTGGCGGCGCTTGGCACAATAACCTCTCTCCAAAGCCTGTCTAATGAGCGTGGGGGGATGTCGTCAGGCATTCTTGTCATTAGTGAGCCAAACTCTTCGAAAGACTTTGATCGGGACACTTTTGTGACCCAGTCTTTAGCATCAGAAAAACCGGGGGTCCTTGGTAGTTCGTGAATAAATTCAGCGTACCTTGATTTTATAATCTGAATTGTTGTTTCATCTTGAGAATGTTCAATGCTGTTCAGCACTTTTAGCAACTTTATTTCTTTTGGGGAATTTGAACTAATAATGTTGTCAAGTTCCGGTGTGATCAGGCCTTCTGTTTGAAGTGTTTTAACTAAGTTTTGGTAGTTAAGCTCTTTGTTCCAGCCAAGCTTCTGTTTAAGCTTTGTCATCAGAGTCTGTCTTTGAACTGAGAGTGTGTGGTTGTTTCCATCTAAATTTATTTCAATGAGGTCATACTTTGATCCAACTTTGTTATTGAAAAAGCTTTTTAACCTTGCATAGACTTGCTGTCTTTCCCTTACTTTGAGCTTTCCTCCCAAGTTTTTAGTTAACTGTCTTGTTTTGGCGTAAGATTTTAAAGCGGTGTACGCCCCTGTTCCGACTGAAGACACGGGCATGGCAAGTAGGGGAGCAAATTCCAAGTGTCCCAATGCAATCATTATTGATGGAAATGTAAGGTCAACTTGAAGCGTTAAGAAATAGACGAGTCCCACGTCATACCCAAAGCGTCTAACAACAGACGAAAGTTTCTGGGTATGAGAGGCCTTTTGGTCATTAAGGAAATTTTTAAGTTTAGTAACTATGCTTGTTGCGGCATCTTTTTTAAAACCCTGTGACACCACTTTTTTTGCTTGAGTCTGCATCTCTTTTGGTAATGTTTCGGTCTTTACCACCATAGCTCTTTCTAACAGAGCTTTTAATTTGTTACTTGAATCACTTTCGAGTGTTGGTTTCCCTGTTTCGATTTCAATTTCTTTGACACCCTCTATAAATATACTCTGGATCCTCAACTCTTGTTTTATGAGTTCTATTTGGGATTTTTCCAAAACGGATAATTGTAATGCATCGTCTAATGTTTGATCGAAAATTTCCTGGGACCAAGACAGGTTGACCACAGCTAATAAGGTTAAAATAAAACTGAACTTCATCTTTGCCTTTATCGGAAAGTTTTGCTCAAATATTAGAAAATGGTCGTCTAAAGGGGAAATACAATGAAATATGTTGTGTTGTTTCTATTCTTTTTAACTAAATTGGCTCTTTCGAGTGAATTAGAGCATGGAATCAAAGTTGTGGGCAACTGCAAGCAAAGAGTAAAGCCTGACAGAGTTGCGGTTAAGTTTAAGGTGGAGACCCTTAA
Source organism: Halobacteriovoraceae bacterium (assembly GCA_002711995.1). Classification (GTDB taxonomy): domain Bacteria; phylum Bdellovibrionota; class Bacteriovoracia; order Bacteriovoracales; family Bacteriovoracaceae; genus UBA845. The sequence goes on from PASN01000014.1 coordinate 143,725, forward strand.
AAATACCGTTAAAGATTCAGCCGCTCTGGCCAATTCCAAGTACAACAAACTCCTTGAAGAACTAAAATCATTAAAGTTGGAAAACGTAGAGTTTGAAACTTTTGAATACACTACTTCCCCATACAAAGTGTACGAGAATAAAAAGAGGGTTTTAAAAGGGTTTAAAACTAGAATTGGTTTAAACGTATCAACAAGCGAAACCAAGAAGGCAGGCGAAATATTGCAGGTGGGCTCTGAGCTGGGTCAGGATTTTATTGAAGGCCCCAATGCTTATGTGTCAGATGAAAAGATTAAAACCTATTATGAAAAATGCTTGGTAATTGCAAGTAAGGATGCACAGGAGAAGGCAGAAGTGGTGGCCAAGTCTCTTGGCGTAGTTCTTGGAAAGGCGTTCAATGTAAAAGAGGTCACTGTTTCCAGGCCTCACTATAAATCAGAGTTTAGCAAGGGGATGGTGATGTCAGATTTGGCATCCGCCGCACCTGCCAAAATTCAGTTTGGCAAATCGGATATAAAACTGCAGCTAGAAGTCTATTTCACAATTAACTAAAGGGCACTTTCAAAAATTGCACCCTCACACCAAAGTGCCTTTAGAACATCTTTAAGTTCTGATTCTTGTTCTGCGCTTATTGTTATAGGCCCAAATGGGTTGGCGTCTAAAATCTGCAATAAAAGGTTTCGCTGTTTATCGGTTAGCTTATACAGTTTGCGATTAACAGCAATCTCTCCAGTTGGAGCAAAGGCGTATTTAAGTTGAACATCTTTTTCTATGCTCATTCCTTCAAAACTTTCTGGAATTGGGTCACCGGAGGGCTCAATTGGATATTTTGGTGCGCTTAGCTTCTTTAAAAGCCACTTATTAAAAACCTTTTCGTCGTTTATAAAGTTCTGGGCCTGTTCTCTGAAAAACTTAAATGCTTCTTCAGGAACGTCGCTGGAAGTTTTGGAGTTGAATGAATTGTTAGAAAAGAAGCCCACGTCATCCAGTTCGGTGAAAAAGCTTCCCAAAACGTCAGAAGTTTCCAGTGACTTGAAGCCTATTGAATAGGAGATGGACTCTGAAAGGGAAGTTCCATGGTGAGCAACACCTGGTGGAACATATATCATGTCACCTGGGTTGAGGATCCATTCATAGTCAGGATCAAACTCCTTTAATACCTTTAACTCTTCATCTTCACGCCATTCAGTGTTGGGGGATTCTTGAATCTCCCAACGCCTCTTTCCCAGACCCTGAAAGATAAAAACGTTGTAGTTGTCTATATGTGCACCAAGGCTCATATCATCATTTGAATAGACACTCATGACATCATCAAATTCCCACCCCGGAATGAAGTCCACAGCTTTTTGAAACTCGTAAAATTCTGGGGAAAGGGTGTTTAAATTGTGTCCAATCAGCGCAAATGACTTTTTTAAGTACTCATGCAACTCTTCTTCGGAGAAAGGTCCATGAACCAGTCGCCTTTTTGAATTTTGGTCTTTATAAACCATCCTCGTTTCGCAGGATTCATCGAGGGCGAGGTCAAGTAGATCTTCGGCAGAGGCAAGATCTTCCGTGTTTTGGAAGGCATTTTTAAATAAATAAGGACGTTTGTTCCAAAAAGTTTTTAGAAATTCTTCTTTGGTAATGTTGGAATTAAATAGGGTGTTTTCGTTCATGCCTCTATCTACACTGGCCAAAGTTATGATGCAACGTTCTTTTTTTGATCTGCATCATAAAGACTTTAACTTTTATGATCTGTAACAAATAAGGTGCAAAAGAACTTATTTGTTGTAGGTCAAAAGTGGATGAGTTTTTCTTAAAGAGCTTTATATTTGCCGCCGAAAAGTATTGTTATTACTAGATTAAGTTTGTCGATTTGTATTGAGTTGTGATAACAATTTGCTTAAAATAAGTTAAATTTTTTCACAAATAAAAACTTAAGATCACTAAGGGAATGTGTATGAAGAAGTTGATCGGCGCTTTTGTGGCCCTCGCCGCGTTTGGGGCCCTTGGCGCGTACATTGTTGTTCAGGCCAGAAGTATTGGCTACAACCAAGGTTACGCTCCGGACCAACCAGTTAAATTTTCTCACAAGCTTCACGCTGGAGACTTGAAGATGGATTGTCAGTACTGCCACTTTGCTGCAGACAAAGGCAGACACGCAGGTATTCCACCGACAGAGCTATGTTTGAACTGTCACAGCCAAGTTAAAACGAATTCTCCTGAAATCAAGAAACTTCAAGAAGCTCTTGATTCAGGTGAAAACATCCAGTGGAACCGTGTTAACTTTTTTCCTGACTATGCCTACTTTAACCACGCTCAGCACGTAAACGTTGCTCAGCTTGATTGTAAGCAGTGTCACGGACCGGTAGACGAGATGGAAATCTACTACCAGCACGAAAAGCTAAACATGGGATGGTGTATTAATTGTCGCCGCGACAAGGGCATTGCTCCTCCAGAGGATCACAAAAGAGCCGCTGGTGGTGATTGTCAAAAGTGTCACTATTAATTTGGATTCAACAAGGAAAGCGTAATTATGAGCGATAACAAAAACGATAAAACATGCGGAACAAGCTGTGGATGTGGTACTCCTGTAGAGGGCTACTGGCAGAACGTTGAGGACAAGCTTCCAACTGAAGCCAAAACTCAAGAGTTTGCTGACGGTGAGTTTGACTCTTTTTCAATTAAAAAAGATAGAAGAAGCTTTCTTAAGATTATGGGCTTCTCTGTTTCTGCACTTCCACTTACTGGTTGTGTGAAAATACCTGTTAGAAAAGCAATTCCTTACCTAGAAAAGCAGGCAACTCAATACCCAGGTGTTGCAAATTACTTCGCAACAACCTTCAAGGGTAACCCTGTAATGATTAAAGTTCGTGAGGGAAGACCTATTAAAGCTGAGGGGAACAAGCTTTCTGTGGCCACTGAAGGTGGAACAGATGCTCAGATCCAAGCTTCAATCTTAGATCTTTACGACTCTAACCGTCTTCGTTCTGCATATGTTGACGGCAAGGCCGTTGAGTGGGATGAGTTTGATAAGAAGCTTAAGTCTGCGATCAGCGAACAATCTGGAAAAAAAGTTCTTGTGACTAGAGAAGTAACTTCTCCATCCGAGATTAAGTTAATCAATGAATTTAAAGACAGCATGGGATTCGACCATGTGGTTTACGAGCCGGTTTCCAGATATGGAATCTATAAAGCGAATGAAAAAGCGTTTGGCGCGTTTGCACCGAACACTTACTTTTTAGAAGACGCTGATACTATTGTCTCTTTTGGTGCTGATTTCCTAGGTACCTTTGGAAATAATGTTCAACAATCAGCAGACTACTCAAAGAGAAGAGTGCCTACTAATCCAAAGGGATTGAACAAGCACATTCATGTTGAAGCTTTAATGAGTCTTACTGGCTCTAATGCTGACCACAGATACACAAGATCGGTTAAGTCTCAGAGAGAAGTTCTTACTAATGTATATGCTTCCATCGCAGGTGATTCTTCTGCTAAAGCAAAGCTGTCTGAAGCTGACCAAAAACTAGCTGACTTCGTGGTTAAAGAGCTTAAAGCATCTAAGTCATCTGTTCTAATGAGCGACGACAACAATGTTGACGTTCAAGTAATGGTGGCAGCTATTAATAAAGCTCTTGGCAACTATGGCAATACAGTAAAGGTTGTTAAGACTGAAGCTGTATACGCTAATGATGAGCAGTTCAACAAGCTTGTAGAAGATATGAATGCTGGAAAAATTGGCACAGCAATGTTCCTAGGAACAAATCCAGCATACAACTTCCACGCTCCAAAGACTTTTGTAGAGGGACTTAAAAAGGTTGGTATAAGAGTATCGTTCGCTCTTGCTGCTGACGAGACAAGTACTCTATGTAACTTTGTAGCTCCTGATAATCATGCATATGAAACATGGTCTTATAACATGGGTGTTGAAGGTGAGGTTTCTTTCACTCAGCCTGTGATTCAACCACTTTTTGGATCTAGAATGGCCACAGAAACATTGATGGCACTTATGGACAAAGAAGGAAGCTTCCATGACTACATGAAGGCAAACTGGAAGAATAGCTTCAGCCCATCTAATGGCATTTCAGTATTTGAAAACTTCTGGAACAAAGCACTTCATGACGGCGTAATGCAAGTTAGTTCAATGTTTAGTGAAGCTAGCTATGGAAGTGTTAATGCATCTTCATCTGCAAAAGCAGTGAAGGCCATTAAATATGGTAAAGGTCTAAACGTAGTAACTTATCAAAAGTTTGCTATTCAAGACGGGGATATGGCAAACAATCCTCTTCTTCACGAAATGCCAGATCCAATCACAAAAGCTACTTGGGATAACTACATAATGGTTTCTCCAAGCTTTGCTAAGGCTAACAACATCAAAAGTGGCGACGTAGTAAAGGTTGAAACTGAGTCTTACAACGTAACACTTCCAGCGGCAGTTATTCCAGGTGTTGAAGCTAATACAGTTGCAGTTGCTGTCGGATACGGTAGAACTCAATCTGGTAAAGTTGGAACTGGAATGGGAGCTAATGCTTTCCCATTTGTAACATTTGCCAACGGTAGCTTTGATTACAACACTAGCTTTGGAAAGTTGTCTAAAACTGGTGCTCACAGAGGTCTTGCTCTTTCTCAAACATCTATGAGTATGCATGGAAGAGATATTGTAAGAGAAACTACTCTAGAAAAATTTGAAAGCGACAAAGGTGCTGGAAACAAGCCGAAAATGAAGCTTCCTCAAATATACCCTGTTCACCATCAATTACAGGAAGGACACCAGTGGGCAATGGCAATTGACCTTAACACGTGTACTGGTTGTTCAACATGTGTAATTGCTTGTAACACTGAAAACAACGTTCCAGTTGTTGGTAGAACAGAAGTGCATAGAAGAAGAGATATGCACTGGATGAGAATTGATCGTTATTTTGCTGGTGATGAGCAAGAGCCTGAAACAGTACACATGCCGATGTTGTGCCAGCACTGTGAAAACGCTCCATGTGAAAACGTTTGTCCGGTACTAGCAACAGTTCACTCATCTGACGGTATCAACCAACAGGTTTATAACAGATGTATTGGTACTAGATACTGTGCCAACAACTGTCCTTATAAAGTTAGAAGATTTAACTGGTTCAACTACGACCATAGCGACGAGTATGCAAGACTTGCTCTTAACCCAGATGTGAGCATCCGTTCACGTGGTGTTATGGAGAAGTGTTCTTTCTGTATGCAAAGAATTCAGGAAGGAAAGCTTAAAGCTAAGAGGGAAAGAAGAGAGCTTCAACCAGGTGATATTGAAACTGCTTGTCAACAATCTTGTCCTACAAACGCAATTGTGTTTGGTGACATGAACGACAAGAACAGTCCTATTGCTAAAATGTTGGAGAACCCTAGAACTTACACTGTGCTTGAGGAACTTAACGTTAAGCCACGTGTAAACTACATGGTCAAAGTTAGAAACAAAAGCAAAGAGGAAGTTTAGAAATTAAATAAGGAACAATTATGGCAGAGCATGTATCTAAATTAAGACAACCGTTGGTTCCTGAGGACCGAACGTATAAGCAAATGTCTGAAGATGTGTTGGACACGCTAGAGCGAAAGCCTACTAAGGCGTGGCTTGCTGGCTTTAGCATCTCAGTGCTTTTCCTGACTATTGGCTTGATTGTTATCGGTTACCAAATCGCCACTGGTATTGGTGTTTGGGGACTTAACAAGACAATCGGATGGTCGTGGGATATTACCAACTTCGTATTTTGTGTTGGTATTGGTCACGCAGGGACATTGATTTCAGCAATCCTTTTGATCTTTAGACAAAGATGGAGAACGGCAATTAACAGAGCGGCAGAGGCGATGACGATTTTCGCAGTTGCTTGTGCTGGTCTTTTTCCATTAATTCACATGGGTAGACCTTGGTTGGCCTACTTTGTTTTCCCATACCCGAACACTCTAGGACCATTATGGGTAAACTTTAAGTCACCACTACTTTGGGACGTTTTCGCGATCTCCACATACCTTACAGTATCTTTGGTATTCTGGTATATGGGATTACTTCCTGATTTGGCGACTGTAAGAGATAGAACTAAATCTAAATTCAGAAAAGCTATCTACGGAGCATTAAGCTTTGGTTGGAACGGATCTACAAGAACTTGGCATCACTTTGAAGTTTTGTCTCTTATCCTTGCTGGTCTAGCTACACCACTAGTTCTTTCTGTTCACACTATCGTTTCCTTTGACTTTGCCACATCAGTTATTCCTGGATGGCACACGACGATCTTTCCTCCATACTTTGTTGCTGGTGCGATCTTCTCTGGTTTCGGTATGGTTTTAACTCTTCTAATTATTACCAGAAAGGTTATGAACTGGGAAAACTACATCACTGTTGGTCACGTAGAGGCGATGTGTAAAGTAATCATTCTTACTGGTACAATGGTTGGTCTTGCATATGGAACTGAGTTCTTTATTGCTTGGTACTCTGGTAACCCTTATGAGAGATACGCTTTCGTTAACAGGGCCTTTGGACCTTACTGGTGGGCATACTGGACTATGATCTCTTGTAACGTTATTTCTCCACAATTCTTCTGGTTTAAGAAGCTTAGAAGAAACATGACGTTTGTTTTCATTATCACTATTTTTGTAAACATTGGTATGTGGTTTGAGAGATTCGTTATTATTACGACTTCTCTACATAGAGACTTTCTTCCTTCGTCTTGGGCAATGTACTCGCCGACTTGGGTTGAAATCTGGACATTTATTGGAACCTTTGGATTGTTCTTTACACTATTCTTCCTTTTCATCCGTTTGCTACCAGGCATCGCGGTTGCAGAGGTTAAGTCGGTGAAAAGATACGGACAAAAAGGTGATAAACCAGTTAACGTTATAGCTTAATAGGAATGACTATGAAGAAAGACTTTATATTAGCTACATTTGAAGATGATCGTCATGTTTTGGCCGCAACTAAAAAGGCCAGAGACAAGAATATGCCGATTTTTGATATTTACACTCCGTTTCCAGTACACGGCCTTGATGAAGCGATGGGGATCAAGAGATCAATTCTCCCTTACGTGACTTTAGTTGCTGGTGCAATGGGACTTTTAATTGCAATTGCACTTCAGGTTTATACTAATGCGATTGACTGGCCAATTATTGTGGGTGGTAAGCCATTTAACTCAATTCCGGCATTCGTGCCAATTTCTTTTGAGTTAACAGTATTGTTTGGAGCTCACACGACTGTTGCGGCATTTCTTGCTTTAAACAAGTTGTACCCTGGCAAGCAACCACATATTTTTCACCCTGAGCAAACATGCCATACATTTATCATGGCGTTTGAAAAAAACAGCGTTAACGCTGAAGAAGTTTCTCAGCTTGTGAAAGAGTTTGGGGCTGTTGAGGTTAAAGAAGAGTCGGCGGACGTAAAGTAATTTAAAAGGGGATAATGTGAAAAACCTATTATTGGCAATCACTGTTTTAGTTTTAGCAAGTTGTTCTGGTGGAAGAAACAGCACTGGCTATTCAATAATTAACGATATGAAGTACTCTGTTGCTTATGAGGCCTTTACAACCAACCCGGTTTTGCCTAATGGACAAACAATGATGGTATCTCCAGAGGGAACTGTTTCAAGAGGTCATCTTCCTGATGAGGTTGATGCTGAAGGAAATCCTGTTCTTTTGGAAAATCCTTATGAGATGACTGAATACGCATGGGAAAGAGGCGAGAGATACTACAATATCATGTGCGCCACTTGCCATGGTATGGAAGGTAAGGCCGATGGACCAGTTGTAACTCAAGGTGGTTTTCCAAAACCACCAAACTTTATGGGTAGAAAGTGGAGAAACATTCAGAGATACCCAGTTGGTCACGTTTACAAAGTAATCACTCATGGTATCGGCAACATGGCCTCTTATGCTCAGCAACTTTACCCAGAAGACAGATGGGCCGTTGCTGAATACGTAAGAAAGAGGCTCATGAGAGGAAAAGAAAAATACAAGCAATAAAATAATTGGAGTCAAAAGTGGAAACAGAAATTAAAAATTATGAGCTTTCTGGAGGGGTACAAAAGACTTCCATGGCCTTGATCGCTGTTGGGATCGTTGCTATGATAGCTTCTTTTGTAATTAACCCTACGGTTGGTTGGGTCGACTTCTTGGTCAATACTATCTACTTTGTGTTGGTCGCTCTTAGTGGGATTTTCTTCCTTGCCGTTACTGGTGTAATGCAGGCAAGTTGGATCACTCCTTATAAAAGAATCCCGGAAGCAATGACTAAATTCCTTCCTATTGGATTTGTTTTTATGCTGGCAACTTACTTCGGTCTTCACACTATCTATGAGTGGACCCACACAGAAGTTGTTTTGAACGATCCTATTCTAAAAGAGAAAACACCTTATTTGAATGAGACGTTTTACATGATTAGAATGGTTGTTATCTTTGCGATCTGGATTTTACTTGGCAAGAAGCTTCTGTCTTTGTCCAAGGATCAAGATGCAAATCCTGAAAAAGATCTTCAACATAGCATCATGAAAACAAGTGCTATAGGGCTAATTCTTTTTGGTCTTACTATCAGTTTTGCAGCATTTGATTGGATTATGTCTGTTGAACCGCACTGGTTTTCTACAATCTTTGGTGTTTATATTTTCGCTGGGATGTTTGTTACAGGTATTTCATTCACTACTCTTTCTGTTATTAAGTTAAGAGAGTGGGGTTACATGCAAGGAATCATTAGTGATGATCACCTTCATGACCTTGGCAAGTGGATGTTTGGTATCTCAGTTTTTTGGGCATACATTTGGATTTCTCAATACCTTTTGATTTGGTATGCAAATATCCCAGAGGAAACTGAGTACTATGTGATGAGACACCACCACTGGAACGGTATCTTCTTCTTTAATCTAGCAATCAACTTCTTAGCTCCATTTGTGTTGCTAATGAGTAGAGGTGCTAAAAGAAACGCGGGAAGATTGAAGCTTGTTGCATGCATTCTTATGGTAGGTCACTTTATCGACCTTTACCTAATGGTTGCTCCAAAGGTTTTTGAACACCACAATGCAAGCGTTGTTGGATTTGGAATTATTCAATTCCTATCATGGCTTGGATTTTTTGGACTGTTTATCTTAGTAGTTGCTAAGTCACTATCTAAAATGAACCTGATTCCAAAAGGTGATCCAAACTTGGACGAAGGACTTCACTTACATCAGTAATTATCTTATAGACGCCCCATAACAGGGGCGTTTTTGTTTAATATGGAAAATAAAGAATCAAAAAACGAAATATTAGAGGGCAAAGAGAAAAGGCAAGACCCGGTGTATATGCCCGAGCTGCACTCGTGCCCAGAACTTATGTCTTACAGTGAAAAACTTGAGCTTGCAGAGGAGATTCTCTGTATTTCTTTGGCACCAATACTAGCTAGAGAGCAACTGGATGCTAGGGTTGAGGATGTTCAGGGCACAGATCTTTTGATCAGATACTATCCTGAGATTCCAGAAAACGTGGAAAAAGAAATTGCAAAGTTTGTAGAGCGACTAACTGAGGGACGCTTCAGTGCAAAGGCAATCAAGTAATCTATGCAAAAGACAATTACCATTCATTCAGCAACTCCTGAAGATTTAGGCATTATCGTTCAAGCACAGCTTGATATGGCCTTGGAAACTGAAAACCTTGCACTTGATAAGTCCAGGGTTCAAAAAGGCGTGAAAGCGGTTTTTGAGGACCCTAAAAAAGGGAAGTATTATAAGGCCACTGTCGATGGAGAATTCGCAGGGTGTTTACTCACAACTTTTGAGTGGAGCGATTGGCGAAATTCCTACTGCCTTTGGATACAGTCAGTGTTTGTGCCGAAAAATCAACGAGGAAGGGGAGTGTTTAAATCCTTCTATTTATATTTAAAAGACATGGTGAAGTCCGACTCAGATCTATGCGGGCTTAGGCTATATGTGGATAAAACCAATAAAGACGCTCAAAAAGTTTACCAAAAAGTGAATATGAGTAATGAGCACTATGAGCTCTTTGAGTGGTTAGATCCAGGAGAGTGAATAAAAGACTCTATTCGCTCAATAAGCCAGTTCGGCGCATCTATGGGAAGATCATGTCCCGCATCTGGATGAAGCTCAACTGGCACCCCCCAGCGCTTTGACAACTCCATTGAGCACTCGTAAGAACAAAGTCTGTCCCCCTTGGAAGCTATTAGCATTAATTGAGTATCAGGCGCAATCTTTGACGGGTTGAAAGTCACTGCGGCCAGAATTTGATTGATAAAGCTCACCTTTTTAACAGGAGCGCTGGTCTGGATTTCACACCAAGACTTTAAGTTTTCATTTTGTTTTTCTATGTCATTGCTTACAAGCTTGAGAATAAGCTTTTCTCTTTGCTCAAGCTTTTGATTTATAAAGATGTTTAAAAAGTCGAGCCACGCCTTAGGCCTTAGGCGTTTATGGATTGGATTGATTCCTTTAAAACTTGAATTAATCAATATCATTCGATCAAATTCTTGTGGGTGTAGCTCACTCCATCTTTTGGCAAGCATTCCTCCTAGGGATTGAGCAATAATTGTAGTCGATCCCGGCGCCTTTTTACTTAAATACTCTTCTCTAATTTGAGAAATCATTTGGTCGAAGTTAGAGGGGGAGAGCTCATCACAGCGAGTGCCGGTTCCAGGGATGTCCAGCAACAAAACTTTTGCCTGAGGAAAGGTTTTTGCCACCAAGTCCTTAAACTCACCCCAATGTCTTTGCTCGCGCACAAGGCCTCTAAGTAAAACGATATTCATGGGTATAGAATTTCACAGAAACAGTTCAGGCTCAAGTCAAAATGAAGTTTATGAAAGACATTGCTTAACAAAACTTAAGCTCTCGTTGATCTGAAAAAAGTTCAAGGAGCATAACTTTAAATTGATGCTACCCTTAGGGGTGTTATGGTTGCCGGAAGAAAGATTAACTTGGGAGAGTTGTAATTCTAGGTGTTTAAGGGGCCTAGGTTAGACAAGGCCTTGTCTCGTCTAACCAAGCGAGCTTGTCACAGAACTAGACAGCTGTTAATTTTCTTTAGACAAGGGAGTGGGAATGGATTTAGAAAACTTTGAAAGCGCAGATATGAACAAAGACTTAAATGGTAAGAATAAAGATGAGTCAATTGACCCTAAGAAAATGCAATCGGAACTGGAAGAGCTTGTTAAGAGCAAGTTTGGGGACAAGGTTCATATCGTTTCAAAAGGTCTTGATCCTCTTGAACAAGAGGAGGAAGTTGAGCTGCTTGACGATGAGCTTGAACTTGATTTTGAATACACGCCAAAAGATATTAAAAACTACTTAGACGATTATGTGATAAGTCAGGATGAAGCAAAAAAGACCCTGGCCATCGCCATCTGCGATCATTACAACCACATTAAAAGAGATTATGAAACCGGTGAGACGCCTCACTACTTCAAGCAAAATATTTTAATGCTTGGTCCGACTGGGGTCGGTAAAACTTATTTAATCAAGAAAATTGCCCAACTCGTTGGTGTTCCTTTTGTAAAGGCCGACGCCACGAAATTTACTGAGGCAGGCTATGTTGGAGCTAATGTTGAGGACACTATTCGCGATCTTATCACGCAGGCGGATGGCAACGTTGAAATGGCACAATATGGGATAGTCTACATTGACGAGGCCGACAAACTTGCTGGTGGCAGAAAGATTGGCGGCAGAGAAGTTAGCGGCAGAGGCGTTCAAAACGGACTTCTAAAGCTATTGGAAGAAACGGAAATTGAGACCCGCTCACCATTTGACATGCTTTCCCAACTCAACAACGCCTTTGGACAAAACAATAACAGGCCAAAGACTATTAACACCAAGAACATTCTCTTCATATTAAGTGGTGCTTTCTCTGGACTTGAGGACATCATCAAGAAAAGAATGAATGTTAATCAAATCGGCTTTGCTAAAAGAAAGGCCGTTGATAATGAAGACAATCTTTTCAGCCTGGCAACAACTCAAGATTTTATCGACTTTGGAATTGAGCCTGAGCTTATTGGACGTTTGCCAGTTAGAGTGCACTGCAATCACTTAAGCAGCGACAACTTGTTCCACATACTTCAAGACACCAAAGAGTCGATTCTAAACCAATACAACGACTCATTTATGTCATACGGTATCAAACTTGATTGGCAACCAGAAGCGCTTCAAGAGCTTGCAGAAATGGCGCACTCTGAAAAAACTGGAGCTCGCTCTCTTATGACAATTTTTGAGCGAATCTTCCGAGATTATAAGTTTGAGCTTCCCTCAACTGGAGTGGAAACTTTTACGGTCACCAAAGAGCTTGTTAAGCACCCTAAAAGAGAACTTCAAAGAATCCTGGCCGGCAAGGCCTGATTTTTCCTTGATACAAATTATCTATCTTCTAATTAAAGCTCCTTAAGTGTAAAATATGCTTAAGGAGCTAATTTATGGATAAGGAAAAGTTGGAAAAACTGCACGGACTGACTGAGCTTCAGTACAAAGTTACCCAAGAGGACGCCACAGAGAGAGCGTTTCAAAACGAATACTGGGACAACAAAGAAAGCGGAATCTACGTGGACGTGGTTTCCGGTGAGCCTCTTTTTTCCTCCATGCATAAATATGACTCTGGCTCTGGTTGGCCATCATTTTACCAACCACTTGTTAAAGAAAACATTATTGAAAAAGAAGACACTTCCCTTGGCATGCGAAGAGTGGAGGTGAGAAGTAAAAATGGAAATTCCCATTTAGGGCATCTCTTTCCTGATGGACCAAATCCCACGGGACTTCGTTATTGTATTAATTCCGCATCCCTTCGTTTTATTCCTGTGGACAAACTTGAAGAAGAGGGACATGGCGAATTTAAGAATGACTTTGAAAAAAGGAGTGACATGTGAGCAATTTGGATAAGGCCACATTTGGGGGCGGCTGCTTTTGGGGCGTTGAGGAGCTTTTTTCTAGACTCAAAGGCGTGGAGAACGCCACAAGTGGTTATATGGGTGGACATATTCAGAACCCATCTTACGAGCAAATCTGCACAGGGAGAACGGGTCACGCCGAAGTGGTTCAAGTAGAATTTGATCCTTCGCAAGTCTCCTTTAAAGAGCTTCTAGACTATTTTTTTAGGCTTCACGATCCCACAACACCCAATCAGCAGGGTGTGGATATTGGCAATCAATATAGAAGCGTCATCTTTTTTCACAGCGACGAGCAAAAAGAACAAGCTCAAGACTTTATTCGTTCACTAGAAGAAAGGGACGCTTTTGATAAAAAGATAGTAACTGAAATCTCCAAGGCCAGTGAGTTTTGGGAGGCGGAAGACTATCATCAAGATTATTATCAAAAGAAGTATCAAGGCGGGGATGGACCTATTTGTCACACTTTGAAACCTGAATCATATTTGGAGAATAATTGAAATTAGCTATCTTGGACGCTGACGCTCTTGGCGACAATGTTGACCTGAAAAGCTTTGAGCAGTTTGGAGAATTGGAAGTGTTTGGCAATACTGGCCAAGAACAAATCCTAGAACGATCACAAGACAAAGACATACTGATTCTTAACAAAGTTCGCTTAAGCGCCTCCACCCTTGAAAAACTCCCTAAGCTAAGGCTTGTCTGCATATGCGCGACTGGCACAGACAATATTGATCTTGAATACTGCAAAGAACACGGCATTGAAGTTAAAAATGTTAAAGGATACTCCACAGATTCTGTAGCGCAGTTAACCATCTCCATGGGGCTTGCCCTTGCCTTAAGACTCTCAGAACAAGACGAGAGCGGAAAAAAGATGTGGAAGGAGAGTGAAGTCTTTTCTGTGCTTTCCAATCCGTTCGAAGATCTAAGTGGCAAAACTTGGGGAGTCATAGGTCTTGGTGCCATAGGCAGAAAGGTTGCGTCTGTCGCTAAAGCTTTAGGGTGCGATGTTAAATACTATTCAACAACTGGCCAGCACGATGATCCTAGCTATGAAAGGGTGGAGTTGGATACGCTATTGGGATCCGATATTATAAGCGTTCATTGCCCTCTAAATTCAGATACAAAAGACTTAATCAATTCAGGTAATGTCTCTTTGCTTAAAGATGACTGTGTTCTTATTAATGTTGCTAGAGGTGGTATTGTAAACGAAAGAGATATCGTTGATCATTTCCAAAAAACAAATATCAGGCTTGGGTTTGATGTTGCAAGCAAAGAGCCTATTGGAAAAGACAATCCCTTGTTGGAAATCAAGAGCTCAAAACGACTAATTCTGACCCCTCACATTGCCTGGGCCTCAAAACAGGCCAGGCAAAAATTGATGGAAGGGGTGAAGAAAAATATTGAATCTTTTATTGGATAAGTTCTTCTCTTAAAGAGTTGAATTTATCCACTTCCATTGCCTTTTGATTAAAGGAGTCGATGGATACGTCACTTTGTGAAAAGTCACCTTTTAGGTTTCTATAAATCGAATCAATATCGGCATTCAACTTTGGAGTTTCTCCAGTAACCTCTTGAAGAAGTCTTTTTGTCTTAACCGCTCCTTCGAGCTTATTTAAGATGTCTCCTCTAGTCACAGAGTTTACTTGATTAAACTTTCCATCAAGTCTTAGAGCGCCCATTGAACCGTCTGTTAGTTTAAATAAAAGTCCCTGCGCTTTTTCACCAACTGTCATGTCCTCTTCATCGATCATGTTTTTGATCGCAAGGGCCGCCAAAAAGTTCATTCTTGCTTTGAGTAGGTCAATTGACATCTCTTTCATGTCTTTAACCAATACTGCTTTGTCAGCATCAGAAAGGTAGAGTCCCTGTTTTTCCTTCAGTAGGGCAGAAGAGATAACGTCGTATAAACTAACTTCCTGCATGTCTAAGTTTCTGGCCTTGTTTTGTTCAATCGCTCGCTCTTGAAGAAGGTCTATTACGTGTAGAGTTGTTGCGATGGCGTAAAAAGTTCTTTCTTCTTGAAAATCGCTGCCTGCCACTTCCAGTGGAGTCATGTTGTCCATACGGCTGTCGCCAGAGATCATGCCTAAGTATTTTTTCTTTGTTTTTAAGGCCTCGTAGGTTCCTGAAAGTGACTGGTGAAGCTCGTGTATAGCGTCAACAATAAGGCGCTCACGCTCCATAAGTCCTTGCGTGTCTGCAATACCATCCCAAATTTGGTATTCAAAAGATAGAAGAAAGACTTTGGCATCCACAAGAGTGTTGCCCATATCTTGATAGTAGGAAGGGTTGAATAGAACCTTTCTCTTCTTATCCCGTTTATCTTCGGAGAAACCGTGTCTGCTGGCCGCTCCAAGGTTTCCGGTGTTTTCATTGGTCTCGTCCATTTTGTTATTCATGTCTGCGGTGATCTCTTTCATCTCCGCTGTTGTTTCTTTCATATCTGACATGGTGGCCAGTGGGTTTTCACAAGCTGAAATAAGAACACTAAGCACTAACGTGGGAACAAGTCTCGACATATTATCTCCTTAAAAAACCATGTCTAATATTTGTATATTAAGATTCTAGGGAGATTGTGCATTGCACGGTAGGGTGATTGAAAAAAATACACCTTAATAATTCTTAATTTGGCCATAAATGCGCGAATTCTGGCTTTATTTGGAGAATATCTTGGGATTTACTTTGACTTTTTTAAAGACAATGAAGAACATTTTAACAACCAAATAATTACTTCATTGGAGGAAAGCATGGCTAAGAAAAAAGCTAAAGAAATGTTACTTGTTGGATCTAAAACTAAAGAAGCTCTTAAAGGTTCTGGAAAGCAGACTTTTAATGTTTCTTCCGACGCTCTTGAAGCTCTAAACGAGCAGGTTTACTGGTTGGTAGAGCAAGCTCAAAAAAGATGCGAAGCTAACGGCAGAAAGACTATCAGACCTTACGACATCTTGGCGTAAGCTTTATAGGCCTGCTTTGCAGGCTTTTTTTTTGCCTAAATATGAAATTCCACAAACCTATATAAAAGCCTTACACCACTAACAAACAACACTGTTTTATAAAGCCTTTTGAAAACAACATTATTAACACGCTTTAAAATTTTAATGCCGTAATGAGTTCCTATTATGGCCGCAAATGCCATGAGAAGGGTTTCAGATGCGTACTCCTCGAATTTAAAGTCTAAATAAAGGAATACCGGAATTTTCGATAGGTGAGAGACCATTTGCATCGTGGCCTTGGTCGCGACGATCTCTTCTTTCTCTAAGTCATTTCGAATAAAAAATGGAGCGATCAAAGGGCCTACGGCACCCACTATAATGGCAGCTATGCCTGTAAAGAAACCCACAATGGTCCATCCCCAAGATTCGATCTCGACCTGTGGCATTTTCTTAGGTTTAAATACTGCGTAGAAAATTAAAATGGAAATAGCAAGGTATGGGAAACTCTCATTGATTACATCCTTAAGAAGGAAAGCGCTAAGTGCCGCTCCAAAGGGCATGCCCGCTATAAAAAATATAAAGAATCTCCACTTGATATGAAGCTTTAAAACGAGGAGTCTTGTGGAGTTGCTTATAAGCTGAACAAAACCATGGACTGGAATAATAACATTTAGAGGCATAAAGAAAGTCATTGCTGAAAGCAACAATACCCCTCCACCCATGCCTATGATGGCCGAAATTATAGAAGTGAAAAATGTGATAATTGTTAGAATTGCTAGTGTCATGGAGCTAAACATACCGGCCCCAAACGACTTTTTCAGTACTTAGTGTATTTTATATCCACCAAATATTGGCGAAATAAATTTGCTTGTGGGCCGTCTTTTAGAGTGATAAAATAGTTTCATCACTTAAAAGCTCTCCGCTTTTTTTAAATCACCCACATTCACAAACGGTAAAGTTATGGCATACAAAATAAGCCCTAAACATTTAAACAACCTTTGGTTGGACAGATCCAGGGAAACCAAACCACACCCCAAGGAAAGCAAATCTTTTGTGAAAAAGGCAATTGATGATGTTTGCCTTAGTGCTGATCTTAGCGAAACGTCCTGGGACTATTCTTACAACCTTTGCTCTGGCATGGTTAGACTCTTGGAGCTTGGCTTTTCTACCAAAGAGATTAGCGCCCACAAGACATTGGTACAGAAGCTGATGCAACTGGGAAGGGACATGATGGAATCTGGAAAGAGGGAAGCGGACTTCTTTTACCTAGGGGCTTTTGTTGATATGAAGATGGCCACAAGGTGGCGCAATATAGCCTTTTTTAAATTTATTATGGACGCTCTTTTGGGGATAAAAAAGTACATGGCCTTCTTTAGCAAGAAGCTAAAAGAAAGAATTAGAAAAGAGTATGTTCAGCTTTTTCCAAAGGACTTCAAGGTTTATTTCGGCCCAGACCTGGCCTTGACAGGCTAATCATATTTCTAAGCAAATTGTTAACCAATTTCCCTTTAAAACACGTGAAAAACACGGCAAAATAGTAAAAAACTATGAACTAGGGGGAATTAATGGGCAAGTTTAGGTCCGGTGTTTTACATGGAGATGAAGTCTTAGAACTTTATGAATACGCTAATAAAAATAACTTTGCGCTTCCAGCGGTAAATATTGTTGGAACCAATTCTGTAAACGGTGTTTTAGAAACCGCAAAGAAACTCAACTCACCCGTTATAATTCAACTGTCCAATGGAGGAGCATCCTTTTACGCTGGAAAGTCTCTGGACAATTCTGACCAAAACGCCGCTGTTGCCGGCGCTGTGTCTGCCGCTCTTCATGTTCATGAAATGGCCAAGCATTACGATGTTCCAGTGGTTCTTCACACTGACCATGCAGCAAGAAAACTATTACCTTGGATAGACGGTCTTGTTAAGGCCGGAGAAGAGTTCTACGAAAAACATAATCAACCTCTTTTTAGCTCTCACATGCTTGATTTAAGTGAGGAGCCTCTTGAAGAGAATATTGGAACTTGTGTGGAATACCTTCAGAGAATGAAAAAGATCGGCACTCATATCGAAATCGAGTTGGGTGTTACCGGCGGTGAAGAAGATGGTGTGGACAATACAGACATCGACAGCTCAAAACTCTATACCCAACCAGAAGAAGTAAATTACGCATATGAGAAGCTTAACGAAGTGTCTCCTTACTTCACCATTGCGGCCTCTTTTGGAAACGTTCACGGCGTTTACAAGCCAGGCAATGTAAAGCTGACTCCAATTATTCTTAAAAACTCTCAAGAGCATATCCAGAAGAAACACAGTCTTGGTAAAAATCCAGTAAACTTTGTTTTCCACGGTGGATCTGGATCCACTCAAGAAGAAATTCGCGAGGCTATTGACTACGGTGTAATTAAAATGAATATCGATACAGACATGCAATGGGCATTTTGGACTGGTGTTCGTGACTACCATGAAAAACACAGCGGTTACTTGAAGACTCAAATCGGCAATCCTGACGGGGATGACAAGCCTAATAAGAAGTACTACGACCCGAGAAAATGGCTTAGGGCCGGAGAGGAAGCTTTCGTTGAAAGACTTACTCAGTCCTTTAAAGATTTGAACTGCGTAGATAAAAACTAATTCCTAAGGGTCATTAAGTTGGCCCTTTTTATTTCCTTCGGGGAAAATTACCCTCACTATCTTTTATGCATTATTCAAATAAAATATATTAGGTGAAAGTCTGCCTAATCTTAACTCTTTTTGCCCTTAACACCATTGCGGCCTCAATACAATTCGGCCTTGGCGGTTTAACTCCCCATATTAGCCGGGGTGAAAAACTCAACTATTGCAATCAGTGGAATAACACTGGGATCATAGCAAACAAAGCATTCTATTTAAGACTATCTGGCGGCAGGTATGGCGTCACATATATGCAAGGGGACGACTCAATATGCTCGGACATAGAAGGAGTTTTTGTCCATTACTTGTTTTCTGCGGATAAATGGCTGGAGACAGGCCTTACAGTAGGAGGCTATTCTTTTGAGATGAGCAACTGGGAGGAATACGCTGAGAAGACTCCCTCTGGTGTTTCAGCTCCAACTCCAGCACATACAAAACTTGGCAGTAAGGACATCGTTCCAGTTTTAGCTTTCGAAGTCGCTGTTCATTTAATTCGGTCAAACAATTGGTCTTTAAAGCTCAATAACCTTTTTACACCCTTCATATTCAATCACTCTCTCGCTTTGGAGAGAAGGTTCTAAAAGATCAGGAAGGCGCTTAGCCCAATAGATCTCTTCTTTTCCCTTATGTTTGTCTCAAGGCCTTCTGTGGCCCCCGTGGATTCATCTTCATATTGAGTGAAGTAATTGTTGTGAACTTCGTAGTTTAAAAGTAAGTACTTCCATAAACGGATGCCAAGTCCAAAGGTAATTTGCTGACCAAAGTATTGAAAGTCTTCGTTGCTTTTAGGTTCTAAAGTTGAGTTTAAATAACCTGTCCAAAGTTTTAAGCGATCAAAGAAGTGAAAACCCAGATAGGTTCCAATTCCACCACCAGTGAAAACAGTGAACTTCTCATCCATAATGGTGCTTGAGTAGTGAAAGTTGCCTATTTCTGCTGTTACGCCCGCCATGAAGTAGTCACCTAAATAGCCTGCGTTTAAACTTGTGGATTCACCGCTGAGGCTTCCTTTGAGATCACCTCTTTCAAAAGTGCCCCAGTGTCGCTTGTATGTAGGCTCAACGTTAAAGCGGGCCATAGCTGGCCCGGATATCATTAGTAAAATGAGTGAAGTGAGGATTAGGTTAGTAAGTTTGCCCATATACTCTTTCAGTGTACTCATCAAGCTCGAGAATCTCGTCTCTGAAGATGGCAACTCTGTAGTTCGCCTGGTCTTGATTCAGCTTTGTAGGTTCCTTAGGCTCAAAAAGATTGGCCTTAATTAGGATAGGGATGTCTTCCTGATCCAGAGGCTGCTCCAAACGTAAAATGAATCCATTTTTCATGAGATAGTAGGCGGCTGCGTTCATTGGCTTTACTCCTTAAAGTCAAAAAAGATCCCTCATGGATCCCAAACACAATAAAATGATTTCATAAAATCTGAGCCTTTTCAAATATCTTTTTAGAATTTTATGAAAGGACAATTTGACCTCAACAAATGACGCCACAGTGTCAAAAAGTCATCAGCAAGTTGGCCCTGACACCTCCTCTAAAATGCTAAGTGCTTGATTATTCATAACCTCTAGTTTGGCACGCTTTATGCTCTATACATTGGCAAGAAGGGAAGACAAGGATAGTCGCCCCTAACAGGCACCACGGATGGGGCCGCTTTAATGGAACAAGGATGTTCCAAGTCAGAGGAAGGAATCTCCCAATCAAAGGAGGAAAAAATGGAATCTTTAAACGTTTTGTTGCCGCTAATGGGAATGTTGGTAATGGGAAGCAGCCTAATTCATTACTCTTGCGCTAAGCGTGGCAAAGCGAGAGTTGTTGTTAACAAAAAGGGCAAACGAAACTAAATTAAAATCTGGACACAAATTGAAGAATTCCTCATAATTCTTCAATGCGCGCAAGTTACATCCTTTTTTCCTTTCTTTCTCTTTTTATTTTCGGAATGATCGACAATGCAAGAGGCCCTATCTACCCAAAAGTAATAGAGGCCTTTGGTGTTTCAAACTCCCTAAGTTCGTGGATCTTTACTTTAACCTCTATTGTTTCCTTTTTAATAACACTGGGCTCTCCTTGGTGGCTTAAAAAGTTTGGAGCTGTAAAGGCAAGCAAATATGCCATTCTTTTACACGGATTGGCCCTAACCCTCATGGGCATCACAAGTATCAGTGGTGATAGTTTCTCATTGTTTCTTTTGGCGAGCGCCATTCTTGGGACAGCTATGGGGATTCAAAGTGTGACCCTAAACCTAATTGTCGCCAGAGTTTCCAATCCTCTGAACGGAAGAAAGCTATTCTCTGGCCTTCACGCCATGTACGGAGCGGCCTCTTTCTGCGCGCCTTTAATTATGGGGCTTGTGTTTCGATATGAACTCTCTTGGGAGTATTCGCTTATATTCTTGGCGTTAATTCCAGCAGCGCACCTTTTATATTTTAAGGACCTTGAACCTTTGGGGATCGCTCAAAAGAGTGAGGTGGACACTCCTGTATCTCCAGGCACTATCTTAAAACTTGGGATCATCTTCTCTTTTTTTATAGCAACTGAAATTCTGATCTCATCAAGACTTGTTGTGTACCTCTATAAAGTGGAGAGTATGAAGCTTGATCTAGCATCAATGCTTTTGACTGGCTTTTTTATTTTGCTACTTGGAGGAAGGCTTATTTTTTCATTCTACAATCCATCGATGAAAACCATCTACCTACTAAGGATGGGAGTCGGGGCTACCTTAGGCTTTTACATATTGGGTTTAACTGTATCTCCGTACTTTTTCCCGCTTACGGGATTTTCAATTTCTTATTTTTTCCCTTACGGAATGGATTATATCAAAAACAAATACACCCAGGCAGAGTCCATCATGCCTAAAGTCATGATGTTCGTTGGAGCGATGATCGCTGGCATGCACGCAATCTTTGGAGTTCTCTCAGAACTTTACGGACTATATGGCGCTATGTGGGTCGGGGTCGTGCTTAGCTCTATTGTATTTCTTCTATTATTGACACTTAGGCCTGCGAAGTAAAATCGCATAAAGTTTTGACACTTGAACATTCCTAGGCAACAAGCTTCTACCTAAGTTGTTAATTTCAGCTATAACCAACTGGCATAGTATTCGCAAAGTAATTAAAAAAAAACTTTGGAGGAGATTATGAGAGCTCTAGCTGCCTTGGCCCTTGCGTTGTTTTCAACAACACTTTTTGCGAGTGCCAATTTAAACAAAACCGAATTAAAGGAACTGGAGAGAAAGCTCCTGGAAAAGAAGTTTAGCAAACACTACAATTGTTTCATTGATGGAGTCCAGGTTTCAGCTATGGCGGCGCTAGAGGCGGTGCCATTCATGGCCGCTATGGGGGCGGTTAAAGTTTACCATACAGCACCAAAGCTAGTTCCCTCAGGAAGTGTGTTTTTTACTGATGGCCTGCACGATGTTGGAAGAGCACAGGCCGGAGCCATGTTAGGAGAAGTCCAAGTAGACGATATGTTTATTAACCTCCTTCTAGGGGCCGGATCTATTTATATTGATGTTTATAAGCACGGATTTAAGGTTCTCAAAGGAGAAGCTGAACTGGGTGAAAAGGTTGACCTTTATTACACAAAGAAAAACTTCTCTGGGACTATCGCTGCTTCGGAAGATCTTCTAGAGCCTAGCGGGAAGAAGAATTCTCTAAGATGCATTGACCTGCACAAAGAAGTGGACTCCCTGGAAAGCACTCTCGCGCAAGTAGATGGAAGTGCTAGAAGTGAACATAAGCAAACTGCAGGTAAAAGAGTAGCGCCTCTATATAAAAAGACAGAAGTACTCCCAAACTAAGTTAAAAAAAGGAATGGAAATGAAACGTTTAGTAACTTTTATTTTATTTATTTTTAGTCTTCAGGCCATGGGCTTTGGTGGTAGTGCTGGAGTTTATGATCTAAGTTCAGAGGATCGCGTGCTTGCTGCAAAAATTGAGCATAATCAGTCAGATCAATTTTTAGATGTTCAAATGGTTCCGAGCGGCTCGGCAGTTTTGACTGAATCAGGCGATCTAAAAAATCAGGGCATTCAAGGTATACTTCATGCTGCAAGTGGAAGCATGACAAGAAATGATGGTGTCTTTAAACCCTCTATCGAGGGCATTACAAATTCCATAAAAAACTCTTTAATTCTTGCAAGAGAGAAGGGCTACAGCTCAGTGGCCATCCCATTTATTGGCGGCGGTATCTTCCTTGGACGTCTAGGAATCACTAAAGAGGAGCTCGCTTACCATATTGCCAAGGCAAGTCTTCATCACTCTCGCAACCTGAAAATTGTATTTGTAGGCTACACGGAGGAAGACTTCTCCATCCTAGAAGAAGCAAGAGAACGGGCGCTAAAAGAGGTTTCTTTTAAAAAGAAGGCATTGGACTTTATCCTCATGAGCGCCTCTGCCAAGAAGCGTTCATCTGTGGCACATGGCTCTCTAGTAGATTATCAAGTTCATAACTGCGAGCTTGTTATAAACCCCGCAAACACTGAGGTTGCTTTTGGAGGTGGCCTTTCTGGAGTAATCGCAAGGGCCAGCGGTCAATCTTATCAGATCGATAGGGATGCCCAAGAGCTAATTCAAGAGATTGCAAACGAAAGAAGCCTTAGTAAAAAGTCCGTAGAGAAGTTGAAAGACCTAAGTCTTTAAAAATAACCATGCCCTCCTGCAATGGAGGGCATTCTGTAAAACTATTATTCACATTCACCTAGGGCCGCCTAAGTTTTTTACACAAACGACGCCTAAGTCATTTAAAACACGATGATTTTGATGGCATCAGAATTGTAATATTAAAGGTATGAAAGCTTTAAGTATATTTGCAATGATGTTTTTGTTTATTGGTTGTGGAAAGGGCGCTCTTCCTTGGGATAAATCTCAAGTAGGCATTCAATCAGTGAAGCCAGCTGAACCAGAGGCCTTCACCTATGAGCTTGGAAATGCCTCTTGCACCACTGGACACCACAGTTTTAATTCTTTGGCGGCAACTTGTGAGGCGTTGTTAAACAATGAGCTTAACAACGACTGTGTTGAAAACAAGCGTCTTAAGCTCTATGACTCTCACTGTTCAAATTCATAAAGCCCTGTGGGAAGAACTGTCCGTGAGGGTCAAACTTGGACTTTAACTTCTGATAAAGCTCAGTCTGCTCAGGGCCTATGAAGTTTTTAATATACTTTTGTTTGATTAGCCCAATTCCGTGTTCTGCAAAAGGGGAGCCCTTAAGCTTTGCCACTTCATCATAAAGATACTCAAACCTTCTTTTACATCGGTCCATATCCTCAGGTGCTGGCATAAAGTTAAAGTGTAGGTGAGCGTCGCCAAAGTGTCCAAAAAGGTTGTAGCGAACACCCTCTTTTGAAAATTCTCTATAGATGTCCATAAGCTTTTGAAAGTCTTCAACCTTGACTTGAACGTCGGTACCCATCTTAACCACTCCCATTCTTGAATTTTCTTCAAAAACAGCTCTTGGTACGGAAGCCCTTATGTTGTGGAAACGATTCTCTGTAAGTTCAAAGATGTCCTCCTCAGACACATGCTCAAGGGTGGAAAGAAAGTTTTCGTAAAAGCTTTCAAAGGAGTCCGCTTTAACTTCAAAAAATATAGCGTCCATGCCCTTATTTGGCCTGTCTTCTTCTGGTAAAAATGAAAAAGCGTTTGAGTCTATGAGCTCAACGAGAATGACATCGTTTCTAAAGTTTTGGATCTTTTTGATTATTTCCAAGTGAGGCGTATAGTTGTCCTCCCACTTTGGTATCAACATAAAGAGGTGTTGAGCTGGAGTGTTCTCGACTGTTTCGATTTCCACTTCAGTGACAATACCTAGTTGTCCTTCTGTGCCAATCATGAGGTCTGTCTCTTTTTCAAACCTAGGGAATGGGGCATTTTTAAATTTGTTATAGGCCTTAAAGGATTCTTGGTATGCTGTAAGGTCCACGCCCTCAACTTGTAGGTCATTCTCCCTACTTAGTTCAAGCTCCTCTCCTTCAAAGTTTATGTATTTAAGCCTTACCACTTGGGAGCGAAGGTTCCCAAAAGCAAAACATCGCTCACCGGTGCAACTTGTGGCAAGCCCTGCTGTTATTAAAGCGAGTTCCTATGTGGGAGCTGTTTTAATGTTTCTACCTTTGGTTTTTAAAAACTCACGCGCGTCTTTCCAGCTTACAGCTCCTTTTACAAGAAGGTTTCCACTCTCAAGAAGCATCATTTCTTGAGGCATTTGAGACAAGTCACATAAGCAGAAGTCATCATTGTCAGTTGTTCCAAGGTGCTCATCAAGTTTGTCATAAGGTATGACTGTGCTTGTTTGAGATGAGAAATAAAAACTTGGTGCGTGCTTCTTTATATGTTGTGAAAGCTCATCTTTGTTTTTAAAAACAACTTTTTTCGACATAGTTCCTACCTGGTAAATGTAAAGGTGTGCTCATCTGAAAGCTTAGGATCAAACTTGTAATTGTCTTCTGAGAAAGCTTTTATTCCCTCTGGATCTTTAATCTTATTTTCAACAATAAACTTTGCCATCATTCCGCGAGCTCTCTTTGCATTGAAGCTTATTATTTTTAGTTTTCCATTTTTTTCTTCTTTAAATACTGGTGTAATGACTGGAGCATTTAGGGACTTTGTGTCTACGGATTTGAAGTACTCATTGGAAGCGCAGTTTACCAGGGCCTTTTTGCCTTTAAGATCTTCATTTAGCTTTTCAGTTATAGTGTCTTTCCAAAATTGGTATAAATCCTTTTGGCCTTTGATCCCAAACTTTGTCCCCATCTCAAGCCTATAGGCCTGCATTAAATCAAGAGGTCTTAGGACGCCATAAAGTCCTGAAAGAATTCTTAAATGTTTTTGGGCGTAGGTTCTTTGAGATTTATTAAATGTGTGAAACTCCAGGCCTTGGTAAGTGTCGCCTTGAAAAGCTAGTCCGGCCTGTTTAGCGTTTGAACTTGTGAAGGGAGTCTTGAATGACTTGAACCTTTTCACGTTTAAGTCGGCAAGAGTCTCAGAGATTCCCATTAGCTTTTGAAGATCTGAAGAGGTCTTTTTCTTTAATTCCTTAACTAACTCTTTGGATTTGTCCAAAAATAGGGGACTTTCATATTCTGTAAGGTCTGTGGGTGTTTGAAAATCAAGTTTTTTAGCTGGTGAAACCACTACAAGCATTAAATTCCTCCGTGTTTTTTAAGAAAATACCACGTCGGAAGGCATAAAAAAACCCTCCAAAAGGAGGGTTTAGTATTTATAGAATTTATAAATCTATTAAAAGAAAACCGCTGAAACCCATGCACCAACACCAAGGTCTTTGAGCTCAGTGTCAGTAGAATTTTGTGGCCTGTAATCAATGTGAGGGAATAATGAAAGACCTTTCATTGTACCTCCCAGGAATGTTCCTGGAACAGCAAATTCCATACCGATAAGGTGTCTTTCACCGTCGTTTACTAGGTAGGTTCCTTCCTTGTTACCTGGCTTTTCGAATGGAAGCTCAGAATAAATCTGGAACGTTTTAGTGTCATCAAAGGAGTATCTGTAAGTTATATCTGTAAAAAGACCAAGTTTGGTAAAGCCTGAGTCATTCTCAAGATTGTCTTTTCCATCTTCATAAAGCCATCTGGAAACCTCAACACCCATCGAGAATGAGTTCTTTCCCATGCTATAGTTGGCAGCATGATAAATTTTAGGCTTAACCGTTCTATCAACATCAGTGCTTCCCTTAACGGCAGCAATTTCTAGTCTATATAGAGCGAATACAGAAAACTTGTCTTTGGCGTAAATTAAACCTTGAACACCAACTCTTGGGTTTAGTTCTACGTATGGATCTTCAACGCCTTCGTTAGTTTCAAGTCTTAGGTCAAGTCTTGCAGTCCAAGTATCGTTTAGAACATAACGGCCAGAGATTGACTGGTAGTAAAATGCTCTAGAGCTACTTTCTCCAATTGTGCCCTTGTTGTACTCCCCAAAGTAAGATATCTGAGTCTTTTCATTAAACTCGTCCATGTCGATGCCAAAGGCGAAGGTGCTTGCTGTGGCAAGGATTAGAGCGATTACATTCTTCATTTACGATACTCCTATTGAATTAACCTAATTTTAGCTACTTGACCATTATATATAAAAACCGATGGTTTTCTAGCAATAAACCGAATCTATGTAAGATTTCACTGGTAAAAGCTTATTTGTCTATAAACTAAGCGCGTACAGACCCTTTGTGAAGCTTTAACTGGTTCCTGTAATTTTTTGTTAATTTTTAAGGAGTAACTAGTTCCAATTCGACACCTTCTTCGTCGACAATGAACTCTAAAGCGCTTTGATTCTCTTCTTTGGCCTTGGCCACAAACTCTTTAAGCTCCTCAACTTCAACTTCCGGATCAAGGTGGTAGTCACCTGCAACCATGCTTATGATCGCCAACGTGTCTTTATAATCCTTGTCGCTTTTGAAGTCCTCAACTAGGAAAAGAGCGCTTGCTGAAAGTGTTTTTGGGTCTACTGAGATTTCTGTCTTCATAATTTCCTTCTTTATATTACGTCTTTTGGGTCAATGCTTTTCCATTCTCCGGGGGCAAGCTCTCCCAATTTAAGTTTTCCAATGCCCACTCTTATCAATCTGAGAGTAGGGTTTCCAATTTTGGCACTCATACGGCGAACCTGCCGGTTTCGGCCTTCCTTAAGCTTTATTTCTAGCCATGAATCTGGAACGTTCTTTCTATACCTGATAGGTGGATCCCTGTCTTGGACTTTTGGATCTATGAGGCGAGCTTTACAGGGTAGGGTGAGCTTTCCCTTGATCTCAACTCCTCTTTCCATTTGTTTAAGAGAGTCTTCGCTTGGAATACCCTCAACTTGAATCCAGTAGGTTTTTTCTTTTTTAGACTTTGGGTTGGCCACTTTTTGGTTGAAGACACCATCATCGGTAAGGATTAAAAGCCCTTCGCTATCTTTGTCCAAACGGCCTACTGGGTAGACTCCTTTTGGAAGGCCATACTGTGCTAAGGTCAGGTCACCCGGTTCACCAGTGAACTGACAGAGGCATCCGTAGGGTTTGTTAAAGGCAATGTATTTCCATTTCTTTTTCATATGCGCTAGCTTTACCTTATGGCAAAACTTATAAAAAAAGAAGAACCGAATTTGGTTTGGTCCGATGGCCAAGACCTTAGAAAGTCAAAAAATAAAAAACAAACCGACGCTCCTATAGTTCCAAGCGAAGTCACCCTTCGTGTGCGACTCGAAAAGAAAAATAGAGGCGGGAAAACCGTAACTGTAATCTATGAGCTGCCTCAAAACGAAAAGTACTTTAAAAAGCTCACCAAGAAGCTTAAGGCCAAGTGCGGCTGCGGAGGAAGTTTTAAAGGCGAGACTATTGAGATCCAGGGCGACCGAAAAGAAGATATCATTAAGATTCTTGAAGGTGAGGGCTTTAAAGCGATTTCCTCTGGGGGCTAATCGTTAAATAAGTGGTAATAGATTTAAAACTTGTTAAAATAAATCTATGAGAACCATTGACCGAGAGAAGTCGCCACAAGAGTACTTCAAATACTTTCAAGAGCTCATTTCATCAAAGAAAACCGTTCTGGTTTGGCAGGTTGACGCTAATTCTAAAAAAAGATCATTGGCAAAAGTTGTCATGCTCTCATGTAGAAGAGAGGATAATGCTCTGAAGGCCGAAAGCATTGAAAGGTTCAAAGAATTGAAACTTCCTGAAAAGGAGGTTTATTTCTATGTTGAGCAAAACCAATTAATGTTTAAGGCCAAAAAAGTTTCTGTTGAAGAAAATGAACTCACAGCTTTCCTGCCAGAAGAGATGAGACTTCTTAGTGACGATGAGCATGTGACAGTCATGGAGGCGATTCTTGAAATGGTACCCCCTCAGTCAGAAGGTTATTTAGATTATACAAGAAAGAAAAAAAGAACGGCCTCTTCAGCTGAACAGTCCGAAAGAGATAAGGCCATATTTGAGGAAGAGCTTAGTTTTGTGACTCTTGATGAAGAGGATAGACTCTTTGCCGATAAAAGGGATGCTCCAAGAGCAAGACCTCAAAAAGGTAAAAAGGTTACAATCAAACAAACAAAAGGGATTAGGAAAACCGTCGTTCACCCTCTATTTGACTTATCTAGGGGAGGTTTATCTATACTTACGGAAGAGAGGAAGATGTACTCCACAGGTGACGTTGTTGAAATAATGTCCTTTGGTAATAAGAAATTGGATGATCCCATGCTCGCCGAGGTAAAAAGTATTAGAGAAGCAGACGAGCAAGGAACCACGTATAAAATAGGAATGCAGTTCGCTTAGAACATTTCTGCGTATTTCTCCTGGTCATAGCCAAAAACCATTACTTCCCCATCTTTTTCAACAATTGGCCTTTTTATGGCCGAAGTCGTCTGGGTCAAAATTTCCTTCTTTTCAGGCGCGCTTGCTGCCTCGAATTCCTCTTTAATTTTTCTATAGGTAGGACCTTTTTTGTTCACAGGCCAGTCTCCAAAGCTCTTTTTCCAGCTCTGAATCTGTGTTTTGGTCGGAGGAGTCTTTTTGAAATTCACAAATTCGTACTCAATTCCTGAGTCATTTAAATGGTTTAGGGCCTTTTTAACAGTGTTGCAGTTTGGAATGCCATATACCTTGTACATTGTGTCTCCTTAAATTATAATTAATTATCATATGTTAAATTTATAAGTCGCTAAGACTCTAAATAATAGAAAAGGAAATATCATATGGCCAAAAATTACTACACGGATGAAAAAGAATGGCAGTGGCTTTTTAAGAACGCAATTGACTGGGATAAGATCATACCACTTTATTACCCAGAATTCCCAAGCGCTGATGGCTTCAATAATAAAGAAGAAGTCATCGCTTTTATTGAAGAGATGATTACAGCGACTGGTGAGTGGGCCGGCGGCTCAGTTACTGAAAGAGCAAGAAGGCTTGATGAAGAGGGTGCTGGAACTATTGAAGATGGTTACACTGTGCCTGGAGAAGCTCTTCAGGCCCTATATGACGAAGCAAAAGAACTACAAATTATTGGACTTTCAGCTCCCACTGAGTTGGGCGGAATGGGCGCGCCTGTTGCGGCAAACCTTTTGGCCTTCACTCAATTGAATAGAGCATGTATCTCAAGTGCGACTCAGCTTGGATTCTTCACCTCCATTATTGATATGCTTGAAAGATTTGCAGATAAAGAAGATGCGGAAAGGCTTATTCCACAGATTGTTGCAGGTGAGCTTTCAGGATCTATGTGTCTTACCGAGCCTGGAGCTGGTTCAGACCTAGGAAGCATTAAAACTACAGCAACTGAGCAAGAAGATGGAACATATCTTCTTAACGGCGCCAAGATCTTCATCACAAATGGTGGCGGCGGACTTGGCTTTGTTTTAGCTAGAATCAAAGGCGCTCCTGAAGGCCTTCACGGGATCTCTTTATTTTTGTGTGAGCAAACAATCGAAGAGAACGGTGAGAAGAAAAGAAACTACGAAATCACTAAGAACGAACATAAAATGGGCCTTCACGGATCATTCACTTGTGAAGTTCTTTATGAAAACTCCAAAGCAAAACTTATTGGCAAGCCTCACAATGGCTTCCGCTATATGCTTCACCTAATGAACGAAGCAAGAATCGCGGTTGGACTTCAGGCCCTTGGTGGAATCGAGGCATGTCTTTCATACGCAAAGAACTACGCCCTTGAAAGAGAACAGTTTGGCAAAAACCTTATGGATCACCCACTGTATGCCAGAAATATGCATGATTGGGAGACTGAAAGAGACGCCTTTAGAGCTTTGATGGCGGACACTCTTACTCATTTTGATATCTACCAAAAACTTGACCTGTTTAAAAGACATGGAAAAGAGCTCACTGCTGAACAGGAGCAGATGTATAAAGAGGCCAAAAAGTGGACAAGAAGAAGAACTCCTCTTGTTAAAATGTATGGCGCTGAAACTTACGCTCACCTAAGTCAAAGAGCAATTCAAGCGCTTGGCGGCTACGGATTTATTGAAGAGTATGACGTAAGTCGTTTCCATAGAGACTCATTTGCTCCTCTTCTATATGAGGGAACTTCACAAATTCAGGCGCTGATGGCCATGAAAGATTTAATGAAGTTCATCATGAGAAGCCCTGCCAAATACTTTACAGGACTAGTAAACGCGAACCCAATCGCCAACTTCTTTGGAGCCTCAAGCGAGGAGGAGTCAAAGTTCAACTCCATTCAATACGAGTTTAAAAAGAACTTTGTTAAACTTCTTATAAAGACTCTTAAGCCAGGCACAAATGTTAATGATCCTGCAGAAGCTAAAAGCTTCTTTAACGCCAAAGAGTGGTTAAAAGAAGAAAATGTTATGAAGCTCACTGTCCACGCTGAAACAATCGCTCAGTGTCTTGCATACCAAGAGACATTGAGAGTCTTGGCAAAGCACGCAGCTAAGGACGATTCAAGAAAAGAGCTATTCACCAACTACTACAAGCTTGTCACTCCAAGACTTCAGAGTATCTATGAAGATTGGAGACACTGGTAAGATCTTAAAAACTTAAACTCACCATAGGGCCTTCACTGAAGGCCCTTTTTGTTCCAAATTTGACGTGTCTATAAAGATAAGTCGAATACATCTTGTAAGTACTTAAATTTATTTGTTTTTCATCTGTTGAAGTATTAAACGATCTTAATGTAGATATTTCACTGTGCCTGTATTTTTGCACCGTATCAGATTAAATTAAATTTAATAAATTAATCCCTACGGAGCGAATAAATGAAAAAGTTATTTTCAATATTTCTAATTGCCGGCGTTTGTCAGGCCTTCGGTATGAATCCAGAGAGACTATTTCAGATGGCCATCAATGGCCAGTCCGAGTTTGGTGGCAGGGCCACTTCGGTTCTTGATAGAAAAATGCAAAACATCCATGCATTCATAACTCTTAGAGAGAATTATGTTGATGATGGTTATAGTGCAACTTTCGCTTCCAACGGAAATAAGTTGCAGCATAAGACCAACGTTCTTTTTCCAACAGTTGGTGATATCTATTTTAGCGTTTACAACGAAGATGGAACACCGGTTAGCTACAAGCTAAGAGGAAGACAGTTCGAGCTGGTTGAAAGAGAAAAGATTTTTTACATCATTGAATCTGACTATGAGTATGAGGCTAGGCTACAAAGAATTAAAGAGCTTAACAGCAGCGGTAGATTTAGAATGAAGTACCCAGTGACTGGTAAGTTTATGGCAATTGGCCACTTTGAATACAATGGCCCTACTAAAGTTGATTTCTTCGAAATCACAAAAGAAGAATTGATCGAGATCGGAACATTTAGAAGATAGTAGCTCGCAAGAGCAGTTTTTTCATAATCTCCAAAAGACCAAGGTGACGCATAAACGCCTTGGTCTTTTTTTATATCTGGACTCTTTTGTTATTCGCCACAAAAAGAACCGATAAACTCACAAACATCCCAATATATAGCTCATCAACTCCTGACCAGTCCTTTAATCCGCTTAAACGCCAGGTGAATACACTTACTGCGCTCAATCCCGCCGCCAGCACAAATGTGTTGTCGCTTGGGCGAGTCTTGCTTAGGTGTCCATAGAGCACTGGGATAAGGAGAGAGGCCGCGGATAAGCTACCCAGTGTTTTCCACACCGCCTTAATATTGCCTTCAAAAACTGTCGCCATAATAATTGCCACAGAAGCGATGAAAAGAAATGAAAGGTAGTGAAGCCAAAGTTTTCCCCGGTACTTCTTAGGGGCCAAGTCGTAGGCCATGGTTGTGCCACTTAAAAAAAGATAAGAATCCAGCGTCGATAAGACGGTGGCCACAATACCCGCTAGAAAAAAACCGCGCATCCCTTGAGGCAGTACTTTAAAAGCATACTCAAAGTAACCATCACTTGCCTGTGCAAGAGGCAAGAGCGCTTTTGCGTACATTGCTCCAAAAGTTAAAGAAAGATCAAAAATCATCCAAATGATGGTGGCAAAGATAATTCCAGCCTTAGCTGTTTTCTCAGAGTTCGCTGCAAAGGCCCTTTGGTAAAAGTTTGGGTCAACCAAAGTGGAGAGTGCGATCATTCCCCACGCCACTGTTTCTAAAATTCCGTGCTTTCCAAGAGGGGAGAAATAGTGGTCTGGAAGCGTCTGGAGAGGCTTTATACCAAAGAACATAAAACTAAATATTGCCAGAATCACAACAGAGGAGAACATCACAAAAAACTGCACCAGGTCAGAGTAGACTACCGCCCTAAATCCACCAAACATAGCGTACAGAAGGGTGAATCCAACACCAATTAATATCCCCTCATTCACTGTTACCGGAAAGAACATTTGAATAATCATCCCAATGCTTATCGCGTAAACTACAGGCACAAGGTTTAAAATATTAAAAATGGCGCTTAGCTTTTCAGATTTTGGGCCATACATTTTTCCAATTAGATCTGGAAGGGTTACCGCTTTGTACTTTGAAATTCGGTGCAGGATAAAGAAGGCAAAAATTAAGTAACTGGCGTACCAAAACACACCCTGGGGCACAAAATTGTAAATCCCTGAATCAAAGGCGATGCTTGCAACGCCAAATATGCCCCCATACCAAGTCGATACAAGCGTGGCTATGAATAGGGGAAGAGTTAGCCGTCTTCCCATTAACAGGTGTTCTAGTGTGGAGTTGTCTTTAGGAGCTCTTGCTTGAGCAAGGAGCACCACCGCCACAGTGAGGCCCGTTAAAAGTAGAAACACGAACCAATCGAGTTGATTGAAATGATGAGAGAAGTTTTGCATTTAATACATATAGTTCATTTGATCCAAGTTGTCTTGGATGTTTGAAATTTGCTCACGAAGATCGTGAAGCTCTTTTTCCCAATACTGAGAGGATCCAAAAGTTGGGAAGGCCCTTTTAAAAGACTGGTCTTCGTATCTGTGGGCAATCCAGCTCGAAAAGTGAATCATCCTTAAAGCTCTAAGAGTTTCAATTAGCTTTAACTCAGCTCTATTGAAGTCTCCCATTTCTAAATAGCTATCCACAAGGATATTTCTTTGTCTGATGGAGTATTCGTCACGCCCAGGTATAATCATCCAAATATCCTGGACCTTTGGGCCAATAACCATATCGTCGAAGTCTATAAGAAATGGTCCCGTGGAGCCTAATAAGACGTTGCCATGGTGGCAGTCACCATGAACCCTTTGATAGTTTATACCTTTAAAAAGGGGAGAGCTGATTGTAAAAATTTGCTTTGCTAGCGCTTCGTAGCTTGAACTGTATTCTGCTGGGATCTTGTTGCTTTTAAGAAGAAACTCCAGGTTTTTTTCACCATAGTTTTCAATATCGAGCTTAACTCGGTGTTTGGCCACCTTGGCCGCTCCTGTGCTGTGGAGCCTCGCAAGAAGCCTTCCCATCTGCTCTAAAAGAGGATCAGTCCACTCGTCACACTCCCTGCCACCTTGTTTGGGAAAAAGAGTGAAGTAGAGGCCTTGCTCGTTTTGCATAAGAGTTTGGCCTTCAGGATTTTTTAGAGGGGCAATGGCCGGAATTTCACGATCAGTTAAATCCCAAAGAAACTCATGCTCTTCAAGGATTTGATCTTTGTTCCATCTTCCTGGCCTGTAAAATTTAACAATTCGAAACTTTTCTGAAACCGAGTCCGGCTCCTCATCAAGTTCAATCTCAACTTCATACACTCGGTTTTCCATACTGTTGAGTTGCATAACTCTTCCAGTAGTTCTGTAACCAAAGTTCTCAACTGCTTCCAGAACATGCTCTGGCGTTAAGGTATTAAAGTATTGTGTTTCTTGGGCGCCCCAAACAAATGAAGACACTATTTACCGCAGCACTTTTTGTATTTCTTGCCACTTCCGCAGACACATGGCTCGTTTCTTCCAACCTTTGGAATAGCTCTCTTAATCGGCTCATGTCCAACGATCTGGCCGTCTTCGTAATACCAAGTGTCTTCTAGCTTCTTAAACTTAGCGATTTCGTGGTGGATGAAGTGGTTCTCATCCTTGGCGTCCGAGTATAAAGCTTTGAATTCGACAACTCCAAAATTGTCGCCCTCTTCGCCGGCCTGAGTTTTTACGATCTCAAGGCCTTTCCAATTTGAATTTTTGGCCCATTGCTCGGCTTCTGAGGCGTCAAAGTCTGTGGTTCCAGGAATGTGAGTGTCGCCAATATAATTGATTTTTTCTTTAACAAAGGCGCTGTACCGGGAGCGCATTAGCTCTTGAGCAGTTAGGGCCTTGGATTGGCCTTCGTGTAGAGTTCCACAACATTCTTCATAAGATTTCTCTATCCCGCATGGGCAGTTCATATCATCTCCTAGTTTTCAAAAGTGACCATAATCTATGGCACTTAGTACTTATAATACTTAATAATTCTAATCGCTTATCGATTTAGATTAATTCAAAGTTCGCCGATAAGTATAATCATACTATATCGGAGGTTCAATATGAAAGCGTTAGGGATTGCTTTATTCATCTTTGGCATGGCCTATGGGGCGCAAAAGGTGAAGATTGGCACAAATCAATTGACGCAAATTGGCAATTCTCTTAAGCAGATTGGGGAGACTTATGCCAAAGAAGATTCTTCCTCAAGGCGTTTAAAGCTTGGAGAACACAAAGCGGACCTCATGGACATCATGGATGGGTTGTATCTCGACGGCTATGTTAAAAATTCTCAGCTTGAGGCCTTTAGGTCAAAAATAGACTCAAACTCTGCTGTTGTCATGTGTGAGGCGGATGCCCCTGAAGATTGCGGCACTTACTTAAAAAACTTCTTTAACAACTTTTACCAATCAGAGATAAAGTCCAATGAGCCCACTTGTAAAGGTCCCTTGGAAAACGCCACAGCTGGACAGTGCTGTAACCCTGAAACATATCACAAACTGCCGTTTGTTACATTTAACCCGCCAGGCTCTTGTGAAAAACAAGGCAATAGCTGTAGCGAGCATAGCGATTGCTGCTCCGGTGTGTGCGGAGGCAATGGTACATGCGCTCCAGCGCTTTCTTGCTACAAGCTAAAAAAGAAAGGTGAGGAGTGTCCTGTAACGAGTCCTTACTGCGAGTCAGGATGTCCGATGAATGAAGACTTGGACCCAACCAACGACGACCAAAGCTGCAGGCCAAGCATTAGTTGTCTTCCCACAAACTTTAACTCTTCTGGGATTGGGGAGTGTAGACAAGAAGGTCTAAGTTGCTCTTCAAATACTGATTGTTGCTCCGATAAATGTTCATCTGGAAAGTGTGTAAAGAAAAGCGTATGCACTGATTGCGCTAAAATGGGTCAAAAGGCGAATGGCAGAAGTTGTTGTCCTGGAACCTTCTTGGGAACCAATGGAAGATGCATTCAGGACTTTCCACCATTCACTCTACCCACTTCTAGTGTTAAACCAAACCTTCTTAAAAAGCTTATTAATTTAATACTTCCATCTGCTCACGCTCAAAGCTCAACACCAGAGCTTTCGCCTGATGATTCTAATCAAGGATCTGGCCAGGAGGCCCCTTGCCAAAATCTTTTTGACGGGAAGACTTCTCAAGAGTGGTACAATGAAAAACTTGGGGAAAGGCTTGCCCAATTAAACAATCCCACTGAGAAACAAGTGCAAGAGGCCACAGCGCAAGTTGCTCTTCAAAAAAGGGAGAAAGAGAGGGAACATGCTGGTTGTTTAGCCAAACATGGAGGCGTGGGCGAGGGAAAGATCCTTACCCGTGGAGAGTACCAAAAGCTCTATAACATGCCCAACATCCTATCCAAGACTTTCTCCGACGTGAAAAAATGCGAATTTAACACTTTAAATGACTCATGGAGAGCTAAAAGCTATTCAGCAAGAAACGCAGAGATCGCTTTAATGGCGTTTGAAGCGACGTATTCTGGCCTTGGGCATGACATGATTGTGTCTGGGCCATTGGTGGATCAGCATAAACCTTCACATGGAAAAAATATTTTTAAAAGAGCTCAAGACGTGGCCCTTGAGCTTAGAAAAAATAGGGATCAGCTGATAGAAAAATTTCAAGAACTTGATGTTAAAATGACATGCAAGTGTCTTGCTGTTTTTGGGCCGCAAAATTTTAATAGCGATAAACAAAAGTTTTTTCACAAAGAGTGCTCTTCAGAACATGCTTATGTGACTGAAGATGAAATTAGAAACGACCCTGGCGCTGGAGATGCCACCTCCGGAAAAGTTGAGGAGAAGACGGAAATCGACAGAGGAGCTGTTGGCCTTAGTCATGAAAAACTTATGGTTGAATGGATGGCCTTAAGAAGAGACGTCCAGTTTGAAAGGTTCACTGCAAACGAAAAACTTGAAGAAGAATTCCTTGCATTGAGCACTTTTGTGAGTGAATACCCTTGGTACAACCCTCCAGGAAATCCAACAAACTATCAAAAGGTTGAAAAGCTTTACTCTTTCTATACTTGGAAATGGAAAGGTTGGGTCATGTTTGTTTTAGTTGTGGTGGCCATCGTTGCCGCAGTTTACTTTGGACCTATGGCACTTGCAGCTCTAGGCGGTCCAACCATTAGTGTCAGTGTTCTAGGACTTGGCGCTCTGTCCAGCGCAGGCCTTGTGGGACTGGGATGGGGTGTTTTGATTGCCTCTCTTGGGGGATTCTTCAACAGCAATGGACTTGATCCTGATGTGAGAGATGTAAAAGTTGGCAGCGGTTGCTGGAAGAAAGTGCTCGGTCTTTGTATCCAGTCTTATAAGAAGTATGACAGGTATCTAGATTGGCCGTATTTTAACAGCGATTACATATCCAGCGCAAAAGACCCAAGTTACAAGTGTGAGGTGTACGGACAATCCTCTAGCTGTGTCAAAAGTGTGTATCTCTCAAGCATAAAATACAGCAACGGCAATCCTGAAGACGATGTGGTTGTGGAAAACAATCCATTGTTGGATGTTGCTCTGCCAATCACTGTGGATAAGGACGCTTATAAGTTTGAACAAGTAAGAGATGGAAAAACTTACGCAGAGTTAATTAATGACAGATACAGGAACCATGGCCTTCCTGCAATGAGGGCCACAAAAAGCGAATTCAAAAAGAAAGGTTCAAAATACTACACAAAGGAAAAGACATACAAAGGCGAAATGCTTCAACGGCCCCTAACGAGTAGGGAAGAACTTATGAAAAAATTCGCAATCGATGAAGGCAGCTGGATACCTGAAAACTATTCAGATAAAGGAGCAGAGGCATTTAAGCACGGAATAAAAGTGTACTCCCAAGTGAAGAGACTCGATGGTTGGGTGAAGCACTCGAAACATCTGCTAGGCGACAACCAGGCCGAAAGAGAAAAAGCAAGCGGCTTTGGTTTCTTGTTTGAAAAGGTTGAAGACTCAATTGTGTTTGCGGAATATGCCTATCAAATGCATCTTGTGTGGCCACGACTATCTGCCGACTCGAGAATTGGGTATCCCACATTGGGAATGGACGCCTACTTCCAGGCAATGGCATACAACTTAAGATTGGCCGGCAGCCTGGCCCTACAAAGAACTTTTGAGCTTGGTGAAGCTTATGATTTGTATAAAGCAGACTGGGAGAAGCGAAAATCAGATTATAAAGGTCTTGGTGGCGCTGATGAAGGAGACGGTTCAAGAAACGTCTCACCTGGCGAGAGAGTTTGGGAAGCTATTAAGACTTTGGATTTTAAAAATAATGCCAACATTGCGGCCATGCCATCTCAAATAGAGAGTGTGAAAAAGAACAACAACTTTGACAGCACCCAGTTAAGCGCCTTAGACGCAATTAAGAGACATGCTATCAGAGAGGCCAAAGCGAAAGAGAAAAGGGCCCACTACGATAAAACCTATGGCAAAACTGAAAGAGGTAAAAGAAAAGTGGCCTCGGCCCAGAACTTTATGAAAAAGTTCAATCGTCCTCTTGATAAAATGGCGATGCCTATCGGTGATTATGAGCTAGGTGGATTGAATCAAAACCCTGATTCAGAAAAGAACGTTGTGGAAAAAAACACAAAAAATAAAAAAACGGCATCTTCAAGAAGGTCTGTTAGGGACAGTTTTCCTTCCTACAACTCAAGCAGCTCCTATAGGCCAGGGTCGAGTTCATCTAGCTATCAAGTCGTTGAAGAGGACTATAAAGGTGAGCAGGCAATTAGCTCTGAGGAAGCGGCCGCAATGATTAATGCTGCAAATGGCGATGAGGCCTTGGAGGAGATCATGCCTGGAGACACACTGTTCACAGTCGTTTCCAAAGCTTACAAAAGAAACCTTTCAAGGGTTCTGGTTTATGACCTTAAAAAACAAAAAGCAATTCCTGAAAGGGATGTGGCACCTAAGGTTGAACTCAAAGATGAAAAGAAAGCTCAGCTTAAGAAACTTCTAGAGACCAATTAAAAAAAAAAAGGAGCTTTAAAAGCTCCTTTTTTAATTATAACTCGATAAATTTAAAAAGGCCGTTGCCTATGGCCTTTATGCTGTAGTTTGAAAGCTTCAGCTTCTTTCTAAGATTGTAAATGTGAACATCCAAAGTGTTTGGGTGAATAGCAATGTTCTTCCAAATTACTTTAACAATGTCGTTTCTATGCAGAGTTTTGTCCTCTTGCATGTTGAAGCTTTCGATAATTTTAATTTCTTTGTTTGTAAACTGCGTAAGGTCCAAGTTCAAAGCCTCTAAAGACTTGCTTGTTTCTTGAGCAATCTCGTCAATGCGATGAAGGTGTTTTTCAATCTTCGCTCTAATTTCATTTTTGTTAAATGGCTTTAAAATAAAGTCAATCGCATCTGCCTCAAAGGCGTTGCACATTGTTTCATACTCATCACTTCCAGAAATTACCAAGAATGGTGTATTTAAAGTTAGGTCTGATTCATTTAGAAGTTGAAAGAAGTGGCCATCATCCAAGAAAATGTCGGCAACAATTAAATCTGCTGGTTCTTTGTTTACTGAATAGGCGTTTTTAAACTCGTCGAAAGTGGTGAAGAATCTTAGATCGTACTTTTCTTCCTCTAAGATTGATTGGTAAATGGGTTGAAGATCTTCCATATCTTCAATAATCCATAAATTCTTCTTGGTGCTCATTTCAAAATAACCCTTTTTTTAATTACGGAATAGACAGCCCAATCTCCGATAAATATGTTCCCAATGACAATAAAGGAAGGCCAACAATGGCCGTATGGTCATCGGTTTCAATTTTATCAAAAAGTGAAATACCTTTAAGTTCTAATTTATATGATCCCGCACAGTCAATCGGATTATCATTTCTTAAGTATTTCTTTATCTGTTCGTCGTTTAATTGTCTCATTGTTAAGGTTGTCTTAACAGTTTGGATGTGCTTTT
This sequence comes from Halobacteriovoraceae bacterium, assembly GCA_002711995.1. Taxonomy (GTDB): domain Bacteria; phylum Bdellovibrionota; class Bacteriovoracia; order Bacteriovoracales; family Bacteriovoracaceae; genus UBA845. Next base: position 183,383 of record PASN01000014.1, read on the forward strand.
TACCTTTCGACAAGACGCAATAAGAGGTAATTAGATTGTGAGGTTTGCCACTTAGGCGTTTTAATTGCTGGAATGCGTTGTCCAGATTGCCGGCCTTCCCTAATATCTCACCCTCAAAGTCAACTAATTGGTCAGAGCCTATAACTATGGAATCTGGGTGTTGTTTAAAAATAACATTGGCCTTTTCAAAGGCCAGAGTTTCCGCGAGCTTTATAGGATCTGAAATTTTCGCCTTGTAGGCGTCTTCATCCAGATCTGGGGATATGCATTCAAACTCAAAATTAAGTCTTTCAAGTAATGCTTTGCGGTAGGGAGAAGAACTTGCTAGTATTATTTTGCTCATAATTCCCTATATTATTCATTGTTTGTTATATCAAGGAGAATCAGTTCTATGGCCATCTATTCTTACAAAAACTTCGCACCTTCATATGACAAGTCCAACTTTATTGCGGAGAGTTGTTCAGTAATTGGCAGAACCTTTTTAGGCGAAAATGCCAATCTTTGGCATCACACTGTGGCGCGTGGAGATGTTAATTCAATTGAAATTGGAAACAATACAAATATTCAAGATCTGTGCATGCTCCATGTAACAGAAAAAAGTCCGTTAAAAATAGGCGCAAACACTTCTGTAGGGCACTCAGTTACTTTACATGGCTGCAAGGTGGGTGATGGTTGTCTTATTGGAATGGGCGCGACCCTTCTGGATGATTGTGAGATTGGAGACATGTCCTTGGTTGCCGCTGGAAGTGTGGTCACCCCTAGAAAGAAATTTCCTCCAAAGTCTATGATAATGGGCTCACCCGCAAGAGTTGTTAGAGAGCTAACTGATGAGGAAATAAAGTTTGTTAGCAATCACTACAAGTCTTACATGGCCTACGCTAATGAGTTTAACGATCCCTCCATAGTTAAAAGAATAGATTAGAACTTGCTCAAATAAGTGTAGTCCTTAATTCTGTCTTCAAAGAAGTCGGTAAGTTTAACGCCATCTCTTGGCTTGATAAGGCCGCCTTTAACTCTTTTATCGATTTCAGACTTAACTTTTTTACACATCTCTTCAGGATTGTACTGCATGATCTTTAATACATCGGCGGATGAGTTGCCTCGGATAAACTCTTCAATATAGAAACCTTTAGGATCATCTTCGTCTGCAAAAACATGCACTTCGTTTAGTCTTCCAAAGAGGTTGTGCATATCTCCCATGACATCTTGGTAGGCCCCTGTTAGGAAAACGCCGATAGGATACTCTTCACCCTTTTCCAGTGCATGCAGGGCCAAGGTTGGCTGGTGGCCGTCAGGGCCTAAGAAGCGTCCCATTTTTCCATCTGAATCACAGGTGATATCAGCTAGCGTGCACTCCTTTGTTGGAGCTTCATTTAGCTTTGTAAGTGGGATTACTGGCAGTATCTGATTAATTGCCCAGGAGTCCGGAGTGGACTGGAAAACAGAAAAGTTACAAAGGTATTTGTCGGCCAACACAAACTTTAGTTTTCTAATCTCACTAGGAACGTACCTCTCATTCTCGGTCATCGATAAGATTTGATGGCAGATATTCCAGTACAATCCTTCAATATGGGATCTTTCCACAATGCCTATGACGCCTAACTTGAACGCGGAAAGCGCCTCGTCTTTTATAATGCAGGCGTCGTTGTAAATGTCCTGATAATTGGAGTGGTTAAGCTCTCTATAGAGATGTTTTATGTTTCTTAAAAGCAAGTGGTCGTTCTCATTCGCGAGCGTCGTCACCTCTTTTGGCTTGGCCAGCTCAACATTGCCAAAAACATTGGTTACAACACAAGAGTGGTGAGCGGTTATCACTCTCCCCGCTTCGTTTACAATATTTGGGTGAACCACACCTGAGTCGTTGCATATGTCTCTTAGTATATAAACAACGTCACCCACGTAATCAGCAAGGGTGTAGTTTGTGGAGGATGATTGATTTGATCTGGAACCATCGTAATTTATTCCCACTCCGCCACCAACGTCAAAATATTGAATTGGAGCACCAAGCTTGATTAGCTCACAATAAACTCTGGCACCCTCAGTAAGGCAGTCCTTGATTGTTCTAATATCTGGGATCTGTGAGCCCACGTGAAAGTGAAATAGGTTGAGAGCGCTTAGTAGGTCTTGCTCTTTAAGAAGTTCTATCAAGTCGATGATCTCTGGAATGGAAAGTCCAAACTTTGCGAACTCACCTGATGAGTCGGCCCATTTGCCACTGGCCTTGGAAGTAAGCTTTGCGCGAACTCCGATCATAGGGACAACACCTGTCTCTTTTATCACCTCTATGAGTAAATTTATTTCGCTGAACTTTTCAATGACCACTACCATCTTGCGGCCGATCTGTTGGCCTAGTAGGGCAAGGCGCATATAGTCCTTATCCTTGTAGCCATTTAATATCGTAAGGGCCTTGGGGTTTTGGTTGTAAGTGAGGACTGTTAAGAGTTCGGCCTTGGACCCGGCCTCAAGTCCATAAGAAAAATCCAGGCCTGCTTCAACTACTTCTTCCACTACCTCACGAAGCTGATTCACTTTTATGGGATAAACTCCCATGTATTGCCCATTGAACTTTGCCTCTTCTATTGTTTTAGAAAAGAGCTTGTTGATGTTTCGCACTTGAGAGCGAAGGATGTCATGGAATCTAATAACACAAGGAAAGGTGATGTTTTCATCCTTCATTTCCTTGATGATTTCCGCAAGACTTATTTTTGGCCCGTTCGGATTTTGCGAGGGGCAGGCGCAGATTTCTCCGTCTTGGTTGACGTTAAAGTAACCTTCGCCCCACCTGAGAATTTGGTATTCATTGACTGCATCCTCGACGCTCCAATTACTTGAATTCATACAACCTCTTTATTTTTTCTGCATCTTATCCGTGAGTGCTTAAAAAATAAATAGGGAAGTATAATTAAATGCCCACATTATGAGTGGACGCCCAGGGTTAAATCCTGTCGTAGTAGGCCCTTGGGAACATCTCATTTATGGCCTGCTGATCTTTTTTGTTCTTTTCCACGTCCGCATTTTCAGGTTTAGCGGAAAAGCTTGAGCAGGAGCTTAGAATAGTTGCCGTAGAAAGGACTAATAAAGCTTTGATAATTGACATAAAACCTCCTGGTAGTTAGAGGATTCTTCCTCGAATCCCTTGCTATATAGTATTGCTAGGCCTGCGCCAATGTTAGACATGAGATTCCAGGTGTTTAGGTATGTTGGGCGGTGGCGTTATGGCCATGAATTAGTGTCAAAGAGGCCGTTTTACTACTATTTAGTGGCGATAATCTTATAGTAGTAACGTTGTTCTTCAATGGAGAGCGGTTTAACGCTTTCAACGTTTCTTTTCTTTATACCCCTTGAGCGAATTACTTCGTTGAATAATCTGAGCTTTCGGGTAAGGCCTAGGCTTGCTTGAATAAGCCAAGGTGGAAATTGTTTTTTTAGCTGTTCTTGAGGAATTTTAACCAAGACGGTAGGCTCCACAGAAATAACGTCAGCAGACCTAGGTTGTTTGTCAAAGAAAGAGAACTCGCCGAAATAATCATCTGCTGTAAGGTATGCCAGAGGTGTTACCATGTGATTGTTTCGAGTGCAGATCATTAGTTTGCCCGAAATAATTTTAAATAGGTCTCTGGACTCATCACCGGCCCGGCAGATGACCTCGTCTTTTTTAACATTAACTATAAAGTCTTTTTCTTCCATAATCATAACTTTAGCAGCTTTTTTATTCTATCGGCAATGGTGTTTGCCGTCTTTTCCAAATAAAGGTTTTGAGGGTAGATATCGTCCATAAAAACGACTCCGTTGTTTGCATTGTCTTGCAGAAGTCCATGAAGATCAAAATAGGCGGCGTCGTGCTTGTCAGCAGCTTTTTTTAAGATGCTGTTGTAGACAGGGTTGCTTCTCCAGTTTTTGCAGTCAAATGCCGCTGCAAGCTCGAGGTATTGGCGGGCCTCCTGATTCTTTCCTAGCTTTTTTGCTATTTTTCCGTGAATGAATTGAGAATTAGCGTTGCTGTTGTTAATCAATGCCAAGTCTTTGCTTATATTGTAAGCGAGTTTGAAATCTTTCTTTTTAACAAGCTCTATAACCTTGTTCAGTTTTGGTCTGAAGCTCTCATCAAATGAGCCTGGGCATGAGCTCTTGGGCGCAATATCGAGGTTGATAGGAGAGGAGATTGCCAAGAAATAACTGTTTCTGTCCTTTGCATAGGTTATGAGTTCTTCGATCTCACTCTCAAACAGTTTGAAAGTTATTTCATTTCTTTTTTGCACATCCAGTTGGTTGTATTCTGTTTCATCTTCAACAAGCTCTCTTGTGAATCTAACATAATCTACTGGATGGTAGATATACTTTGAGAGTTCTGGCCAAATCATGAGCAGACTCTGAACTCTATCATCGCTGTAAAGTGAAAGATTCTTCTTTATAGTTGGTATTTCCTTGGTGAGGAAGCGCTTTTCATAGTGCTCCTCAGACGAGCCCAAATAAACAATGATGAGAGGAAGCTTTTTAAGGGACTTTAGCTTCTTTAGTGTGCGGTGAAGGCCTTCGCCTTTTTGGGCGATGCTTTGGATTTTAATTGGTTTGCTTAGGTTTTGAGACATCCTTTTGGCCATAAGTTTGCTAAAACTTCCAAGTCTTTCTCCTAAGCGATCTCCAATGATTAGGATTGGAGCGTCAACGTCTAAATCCTCATACAAGTCATTTTGGAATATGTAAGGGTATGGAGTGGTGGACGAGACATTATTTTGATGCCTTTCATAAAGAAAGTTTCCGGCCAAGAATATTCCCGCGGATAAAAGAATAATGACGATTTTTTTCAATTTCCATCCCTGATTCGATAATTTTGAGATAATAACAGTTTATCTTATTCTCAGATTTTGGTAAATGGGCAGATATCAAGGATTTATATGATTAAAGTACCCGAGTTGCTTGCCCCGGCGGGCAGCCTAGATAAATTAAAAGTGGCAGTGGATTACGGAGCCGATGCAGTGTATTTGGCAGGACTTAAGTTTGGTCTTAGAAGCGCTGCTGAAAACTTCACCATCCAAGAGCTTGAGGAGGGTGTTAAATACGCCCATGACAGAGGTGCGGTGGTTTACACCGTCATCAATGGCTTTTTACATGATCAAGATCTGGCCGAATTGCCCGAATTTGTGAAAATTCTTGAGTCCCTTAAAATTGACGCAATTATTGCTAGCGATTTAGGGGTAATAAAAACTATTAAAGATAATTCAAATATACCTATCCATCTTTCCACCCAGGCCAGCTGCTTAAATGTTGAAAGTGCCAAATTCTGGAAAAAGCAAGGTGTGGAAAGAGTTGTTCTTGGAAGAGAGACAAGCATCAAAGAGGCCGGAAAAATTAAAAGAGAGGCCGGCGTCGAAGTGGAGATGTTTGTTCATGGCTCTATGTGCATGGCCTATTCTGGAAATTGTGTGATCTCAAACTTCACCCAAGGAAGAGACAGCAATAGAGGTGGATGCGCTCATAGTTGCAGGTTCGAATACTCGCTTAAATTTGAAAATGAAGAGGCCAAGAAGAAAGCTTTCTTTATGAGTTCAAAAGACCTGAATGGCCTTGCTGTTTTGGAAGAGTTTATCAAAGAAGGCATTGACTCCATTAAAGTCGAAGGAAGGATGAAAAGCCATCTTTACGCTGGAACTATCAGCAAGGTGTACTCCGAAGCTTTAAAGTACTATGCCGAGCATGGAAACTTTCTAAGCGATCAAATTTATGAATGGGAGCGTGAACTTAAAAAAGTGACCCACAGGGCCTATGCCGCTTCAAACCTTACTGAAAAGGCCGACGCCTCAACGATCTTCAATGAAAGAGAGTCTGATCCAAACGTAGATTACATAATGATTGGCAATGTGATCGACACCGTGAAAGACGAGTTTATGCTTGTTGAGGTTAAAAACGCTTTTGAAAAAAATCAGACACTGGAGCTTCTACCTTTTACCGGAGCCGCAGTTCCATTTAAGGCCAATGAGATAACTGGCCTTGATAATGAATCAGTGGATCGAACCAAGCCATCCACACTCGTTAAAGTTCCATGGGTGGAGGGCGCTGCTAAAAATAACATACTAAGGGCGCAGCGATGCTAGTAGTAACTTATATCCAAAATATGAAAGAGCTAGGCCTTGCTAAAGAGCATGGCGTTTCTGAAGTCATAATTTCTCCCAAAGGCCCATCAAGATTTGGAACTCTTAAAGACTCTGAGGTCAATGAGCTTGGTAGGCAGGCGAAGGAGATTGGCCTAAAGAGTGTCCTTGAGCTTGACGCCCTTTTAACTGAACAAGAACTATTAAATGTTGATCTTAAAAGTTATGAGCTTTCAAATTTTGACGCTTTAAGGGTACAGGATCCTGGACTTTTAGAGTTAGTTCTACACAAAACCAAACTTCCTGTTCAACTTATCCTAGAGGGTGGCAATCACAATCTACCAGGACTTATGGAATGGAGAGACTATCTAGGGCCTAGGCTTGATAGAATGGTTCTTTCAATTGAGCTTCCAAAAGACAAGCTTCAAGAATACAAAGAGGCCCTCAGTGTGCCGGTTGAATTTCTAGTGCTTGGAAGAATTCTTTTGTTCTACACTCCAAGAAATCTTCTCTCTGCCATGCTTCCTGAAGATGACGAACTCAGAACGAAACCACAGATCACCGCTGTTGGTGAGAGTGAAGAAAGTCCTCATAAAGGTTTTCCAGTGCTTGAAAACAATAGAGGCACCTTTATGTTTCACATTAAGCACCAATTTTTGATGGAGCACTTAAGCGAGCTTCAATTCCTTGACGCTGCCAGAGTGGATCTTAGGTTTGACTCCGACTTTGAGCTCATTGAAAAAGTGAAGGACGTTTTTAACTCAAAAATGAGTGGAAAAGAGTTTAAAGAAATTTACCCATTTGATGTAATTAAAGGCTTCTACAAGGTTAATAAGTCTGATGTTTTGTTTAAGAAGTTAAAAAACAGCCGTATTCAGCGTAAGGATGAGAACTATATAGGGGAAGTACTCGAGATTAAAAAAGGGTCTCACCAGGCCATTCGTCTTAAGGGAAGAACTGGAATCCAAAAGGGGATGAAGCTTCTTTTTATCGCTCCAGAAGGAAAAGAGTTTAGCTGTCCAGTTGTTGAACTTAAAAACACCAAGCTTGAAGATATTGAAAAGACAACTGACGAAGGTCTTGTTCTTATGAATTATCTAGGTGGAGTTTGGGTCAAGTCACAAGTTTATATTCAGGAATAAAAAAAACGCGCGGGGAGAGAGACCCGCGCGTCCTTAAGAGAGGGAGAGAGATTGTCGCATTAAGGCGCGACAGACCTTTCTGTTTTTTCTAATTTTTTACTTTTTTTGATCAAGAGCGCCGCCTAAGGGCGCTCAATTATTGATAGTACTGCTGGTTTCTACACAGGCTTGACTGTGCTTGTGTGCCTTGTACGTGTATAGGTCTGAAGCCTAGGTAGTACGGTTGGCCGTAGCTTGACGCTAGCTGTACGTCTGCATTTGACACTTGGCCCATAGGACATGAATAAGAGTTCTCTACAACCACCTGGCTCATTAAATTGCCCTGTCCTGTGAGTCCTGCTCTTGGACATAGGTACATGTGCATCACAGACTGTCCGTTTTCATTTCTAATAACTGCTATGTCTCCGTAGCTTGTTACGCCGACATATAGCGCTCCTACATTAACTTGAGCGTTTACTTGAATTTTTGTGGTTGCCCTCTGTCCTCCTTGTTGACAGCGGTTCTCATTAGAGACAATGTCCATCCAATTGCTGGGAAGGCTGTTGCCGTTTCCGCCTTGATAGACGCCTCCGCCAAATCCACCCCAACCAACATTGCCATTGCTGTTGTCGCCGGATTTGTTGTTTTTACCACATGCAACTGAAAGTGTTGCAACGAATAAAATGACTGCCAGATTTTTAAGGCCTCTAGCAAACCTTCTCTCTGTTGTTCTCATCTTTCTCTCCTCTCTCTCTCTTTAAAGCTGACTGAACAGCTTTGTTATGCCTTTAATAATGCATAGCGTGTGCCAACTTTTTTTACGAAAAAACAGAGGGTTAGGTGTCCAGATCTTGTACATATTATGTACACCTTCACAAAACTGTACAATCCTTGGACAGTATATTAGGAATATTTTTGAGCAAGACTTAAACAAAATTAAGAAAAAGGAGTTTGGAATGGGTTCAGAAGGGCTAACAAGTAGTAGTGATTTCAATCATTTGGTACAGGTGGCAAATTTGTGGGATGGAATACTGTTTCTTTCTTTGACAGGTTTTATCGATTCAGCAAGATCTGAGACTATTATAAACAAATCTCTCAGTAAGATTCATAACACTGACGCCCCCTATTTGGTGGTAGATATCTCTGGTGTTCATGCAGTGGATTCAGCTGTGGCCAAACACTTGTTTGACCTAAATAGCGCTGCGGCACTGATGGGGTGTGAAGCTGTGTTTTGTGGGTTAAGCCCAGCGGTGGCGCATTCAATGGTTTCCTTAAACCTTGACTTTCAAAACGTTACAACGAGAACCACTATTCAAGCAGCTCTAAACTACTGTCTGTCTGGGCAAGGTTATGAGGTTACTAGGAAGTCTGGAGTTTCGGAGTAAGTCGTTGGAATATATAAACATTGGTAAATCAAACGCCACATTCCATCTTTTTCATGGTGAGTGCGAAGACTATAGGAGAGAGTTTGTTTTGCCTCTTGAAGAAATCTTGAATGATAAAGGCATTATAGATGTTTATCTGGACTTCGGTAGACTCAGTTATGTGACTGAGAAGGAGGCCCAGGCAATAGAAAGACTGAAAAGCACACTCTCGCTTTTAGATCTAAATACTAAGGATGAGAATATGCGACCTTCGGTATCTCTCGCACTAAGTCGCTGGGGAAATCCCTAGAAAGGTTATGAATGGATAGTGTTTTTAAATTTTCTAGAGATTTGAAAATCGAAAAAGACATTATGGGCCTTGTGAACTGTGTGTTCGAACTAGGCAAAAGATATGAGCTGGAGAGTGTGGACTTGTGCAAGAGTGCGACCGCCATCAGCGAGCTTGCAACCAATTTGGTAAAATACGCAAAGAATGGCTCAATGACTGTTCATTTGTCCAAATCCGACAGTGATTTCTTGTTGTCGATAGAGTCAAAGGATGATGGACCTGGAATAGAAGATATTGAACTTGCGATGTCAGAAAACTTTAGTTCGGGTAAAAGTTTGGGTGTAGGGCTTCCAGCGGTTAAGAGATTGACCGACACATTTGAAATAGAATCATCTTCTGAAGGCACTCTTATAAAAGTTAGTAAAAGGATTGGGAGGTTAAATGCTTGATCATGTTGTCTTTCCAATTTATAGCTACAAGGAGGTAGGGTCTTTTCTGGAGATTGTTCATGACGTTTTGAGGGAGAAAGGCGTTTCTTTCATAAAGATCATAGACATTTGCTCTGAGTTGGATCAATTATTCTCTCAGATTTTAGAGCGTGAGAGCACTTTTGAAATCAATATCTTGGATTCCGTCAGGATAATGTGTAAGGTTGATTTTCAAGTAAAACTTGTTGATTTAAAAGAAAGCGGTGAAGGGGCGGAGCTATCAATACCTTTTTTTGAACTTAACGATGAAGTTAGGGAACTCTTTATTTCAAGACAGAGTCATAAGCAGAAGGCCCAGTACGTAAAGCTTTTAAATAAGTCATTGCAAGATAAAAACGAACAAATACAAAAGATGTATGACTCAAAAAGCTATCTTGTAAACTTCTTGGCACATGAGCTCAGAAATCCTTTGATGGCGATACTAAACTCTATTGAATTAATGCGGACAGCTCCCGAGATGATCTCCACTATGGAACTAGATAAGGTTCTCGAAAATGTTGCTGGTAACATGAAGAAACTGGTGGATGATGTTTTAGACTTTTCCAAGCTTGAAACAAACAAAATGGAATTCGAAACCCAAGAAGTCGAGGTCAAAACTTTTTGTGCGGAGTTTGCAAAATACGGCGAAACTTTAACTGAGAGTCGGGAGTTAGACTGGAAAACAATTGGTATAGAAAATCTGAATGGGGCAACGATGAAGGTGGACCCTTTTAGAGTTAGACAGATTTTATCCAACCTAGTAGGGAATGCTCTTAAATTTACCGAAAAAGGTCACGTCGCTTTCAGTGCCAAGGTTGAAGATGGCAAAGTGCTTCTAGGTGTTCATGACACAGGAAGAGGCATTGAGAAGAAGTTCCAATCATCCATTTTTAAAGAATTCACTCAAGAAAGCTCTTCCATAAGTAGAGAGTTTGGTGGATCTGGCTTGGGACTCAATATTTGTTACAATCTTTGTAAAAAAATGAATGGCGATCTTTGGTTCGAAACCGAAGCAGGGAAGGGAACATCATTTTTCGTAGGGCTTCCACTGGCAAAGCAGTAAAAGGCCTGCGGTTGCCCACAGGCCTTAGGTTTAATTAGTGAAAATTAAATTGTTTTAGCTCATCGATTAAGTGGTTTTTGATCCTGTTGCCAGACTCTCTGACCGCATGATCAACATCGTTTGAAAGCCTTTGAAGCTGCTTTTGAAATTTTTCATCTCTAAGACCTTTCTCACGAGAAGTCTCAGGAAAAGATGCTCCAATAGTGGCGCCTAAACCAAGTCCCACTGAGGCGATAGCAAAAGGATGAAGGTTGCCAACTACTTCCTCTGGGTGGAAGTTTTCTCGAGCATTTCTCATGCTTGCTTTGGCATTCTCAATTCTTTGAGACCCTTTTTGTTTCATCTCTGAAAACTTTTGTGATCCTTTTTCTTTCAACTCACGCGCTTTGTCCCTTGCGCGATGTTTTTCGCTGGAAAGCTCACTCCCATAGGAGCTGGCCTGAGATTCGAACTCCGATCTCTTAGTGGATGCTCTCTGGCCTAACTCGTCCTTTTTGGCAGAAGCTTTGTGTTTCAGCTCTTCGCCCTTGCGCTCAATTTTATGCTTTGCCTCTTGGGCCTTGAGCTTTGCTTTGTCGGCCAACTCGCTCGCCTTATGAGAGATATTCTCTTTTCCGTGCTCATACCTGACCTTGCCCTTGTCAACGGCGGCTCCCCCCTGTCCTCTGAGCCTTCTCTCATAAGTCACATGTTGTTGATCCTCCATGAGAAGAAGCGTTCCTAGAGATAGAAACATAGTGCCCATAGGATTGTTTTTTAAGTGAGTGTAGGTGTCGCTTAAACTCTGTCCGTGTGGGTAAAAGATCGCATCATCAAGAATGGCACCTGGGCTCATTCTAGATTTAGCGTAATCAATGTTTCTTCCAATTTTGTCAATTTGTCCGTGAACTTCTTTTTGAAGTTGCTCGCTTGTTTTATTAGTGTCTTGTGATTTCATTTGTTTTCTCCTTAAACATTTCGCCCATGTGGTCAAATGACTCCATTGAACGGTGCGGAGTCAAACTGTCGCCTGATAGTTTTTTCTTGGCCGCCGCCATAAGTCCTATGCCAATTAGCAATAGGCCTACACCTGTAATAAGCGCTGCCAACCACCAAGATACAACGTATCCAAGAGCTATGATGATTGTTGCCGCTATCGCCTGAATCCCCACAAATGCCACAATTGTGCCTGTTGTAATGGAGACTGCCCCTTGCTTAATTAATGAGGTCTTTTCCCCAAGCTCAGTTCTGATAAGATCCGACTCTTTTCTTATTAAAGTTGAGAAATCTGTGTAGAACTCGTTGTAGAGTTGTTTCCAATTCTTTCTAGAACTAGACTCATATCCCTCATCGCGATCATATGCAGCTCTGTGGTAATGTCTTTCAGGCTCATATGGCTCTCTGCCTATGTCACTGTCTCTTGAGCGTCTATCGTGTTCCGATTCACTGCTACTTGAGCCTCTATAGGATTGAGAGTGGTGGCCTGCGCGGGCTATTCGATCACGCTCTCTAAGATCCTTTTCGTTCCCATAGTAATGGGTGGAAAAGTCTCGGTCAGAACTTCTCATTCCAGTTTTCTCTTTGGCGTAAGTATGCTCAGTTGAGCTTGCGGACCTGCCCCTTTGGTCAATGTCTCTTGATCTACTTGTGAAACCCTCTCCATGTTGGGTCCCTGGCTCTGGATTGTAGCCTGAAGGTGTTGCGCCTGATCCCTGAGGTCCAGTTACTCTAGATTTTCTTCTTGAACGTATATTTTCGTTTCTATTTTCCATGTCTTGCTCCTTTTTTATATATTTTTGTTTTGTCTATTTTGATTGGTATATCCCTGGCCTTGATTGCTTGATACTGATCCGCTTACATCTCTTGGAGAAGAAGTCCCAGCACTTTCGGCAGTGTCAACTCTTGGGTCCATTTGTGGATCAAATTCACTTTCAGACTTTGTTCTTGCCGCGCCAACATTTTGTCCACTGGTAGATTCAGTGTTTTCTTTGACCGCATACTTGCCAATTCTTCCGAAAACACTGCCGGCCAAAAGGGAAGTTGCGAATAAGGCCGCAGGGTGCTGCTTGCCTTGAGACTCTACAAAATCCAAAAGCTCTTCCGGGCTGCTATCTTTCAGCCTTTGTTCCAGTTTCTCTGTCCACTGGGCGCCTTCTTTAAACCAAGAGGCTACGACCTTTTTTTCTTCAGACCCTGATGAGTCATTTTGAAGCTCCTTGGCCGCGCTCTTTAAACCTGAATTTATATGGTTAATGTATTGATTAAACTCTTCCCCATACTTGTTGAATACTTCCATCAATGGGGCAAGCCCTTCCTTTCCATATTCTTGAAGTTTGTCCACGCCAATGTCTTTTGCTTGCTTCGCATAGTTTTCGCCGGAGCTGCGATGCCCTGGGTCTGTCTCGAATTGCTCTGTATTCATAAGTCCTCCCGCTTAAAATTGACTTTCTAGTTTAGTTTTAAGCTGCAAACCTTGTTCCACTATTTATAAATGGCAACAACAGGCGACCCGACTATAAGTTTAAAAATTAAATGCTGGAGGAATTACATTTATTAAGATTGGAAGGAGGGTGTTTGTGTCTAACTTTTGTCAATGACCTTTATACAAAAGTTTACTTTGATTCCATTGTTGTTGAATGGAATCTTTATTGGGAAAGGTATTTGAACATCGGAAGGAATAATCATTCCATATAATTTGGGTTTAAACTCTTTTTCTATCTGCTTTATCAACGACTCAAAATAAGCTTTCTTTTTACCCTGTATTTTTACTCTTTTCCCATAGGGGGGATTGCATATCAAATAGCTTCCCTTAACGAGCGTTTTGTTTTTATCAGGTAGGGATGTGAAGATGTCATGGGTCTCAATGAGCAAGTTCTCTGATGTTTTTGCCACAGGCTCCAGATCAAACCCGTAGCATGATTTAACTAAAACTTTCTCAGTCATTTCACTTATTAGCTTGTCACTCTTCACAATCGACCATCGTTTATATGGAAAGTCTCTAGTGGTGTTTGGTTTGAAAAACTCAAGAGCCTCATGAAGAAAGCTTCCGGTTCCACACATGGGATCCACAAGTTTTTCAATGGGAAGCTTATCTTCGGATAAAAGCAGCATTAAAAGGCAGCTTGCATAACTTTCCCTAAGAGAGGCCTTTCCTCGATTCCTTCTTTCTCCGCGAATATGCAAAAGCTCTCCGCTAGTGTCCAGGCTCATGGTTAGCTCGTCCTTATCGAAGCGAAGAAATACTTTTTGTTTGGATGACTCTTTATTCGCTTCCAAAACTTTCTTTGAAAGAGGTTGTCCTTGAAAAAACTTTTGAAGCGCTCTCTGGCAAGTCTCTTCTGCCTTGGACGTGTTTATTATACGGGAGCTTTTGGTGGTAATTCTCCACTCAACCTCTTCTTTTACTAAATAGTCTCGCCAAGGGATTTGGCCTATAGTTTTGAACAGCTTTGGAAAGTCCCTGCACTTTTTAGTTTTTAATCTAAGTAAAATTCTAGTTGGAGTTTTAAGCAGAGTATTTAATGAGAGCCCCAACTCAAGGGGACAGGTGAACTCTATGCCGCCCTGCAGTGTCTTGAGGTCTTCTAGCTCTGAGAATAGCCCTTTAAGTCTCAGTTCGCGCATTACGGAATCTTCAAGGCCAATTGGGCAAATAAGGTAAAATAAGTTCATGAATACTTATTAATGCGCACGGCCTTCCTTGTCATTATATTGATGATATTTTATAAGGTCGTATGTTAAATTTGCAGCCTCATAAGGCAAATAAGCAACAAATAGTGGCTCCAAGATTCCATATGGAGATCGCCGGCAAGTCCCTTAAAGTTGAGTTTCACCAGAATTTTTATTCTAGTCCAAATGTGAATGAAAGCTTCTCGCATGAATTTCAAAATTGGGGGCTGTGGGAGCATGATGTGTTTGAGGTATTTCTTACTAAAAACGATTCTGGCCTTCCCTATCTTGAGATGCAAGTCTCTCCTTTAAACCAAAAATTTGCCTTGATTGTTAAAAGGCCAAGAGAGGAAACTGAATACCCGAAAGTATGTCCTTTTAGATCCCATGCTGAAATCAAAGATGGTGAATGGCACTCATGGATTGAAGTCGATCTTGATCAAATCCCAGGTGATTCAAACGTAATTAAAGGGAATGTTCACGCAATCATTGGCGATACCAGAAGCTTCTTTTCCTATAATGTTAACTCTGAGGATGAGCCGGACTTTCACAAACCAGAACTTTTTAAAGAATTAATAAAAGCGAGATCTTAATGAAGGGAACACTGACACTTATTCCCACACCAATTGATGATGAGAACCCTTTAGAGCAAAAGGCCTTTGAAACACTAAAACTAGCTGTGGAAAAGGGTGACATAATAGCTGTGGAAGAGGCAAAGACCTGTAGAAGACGTTGGATTCACTGGGGACTGCCAAGGGAGGCGATTCAAGACTTCGTTTTGTATAATGAGCATACTAGGTCTAACCAGGCGAGCGAGCTGCTAAAAGAGCTTGGCAGGGGCAAAAATGTGTATCTATTAAGCGACTGCGGACTGCCGGCCTTTTGTGACCCAGGAAGAAAACTTGTGTCCTTGTGCCATGAGCATTCTATAAAGGTTACAGCAACTCCATTTCCTAATTCAATTTCTTTGGCAATGGCGCTGAGTGGATTTGATCACGACCGCTTTATTTTCGAAGGATTCATACCTGCGCGAGGAAGTGAGAGATCAAAGGCCTTAAAGAGAATCCTGACTCAGAAAGAAGTATCAATAATTATGGACACTCCATACAGGCTACAAAGTCTTCTTAAAGAAATGAAAGAGATCAACGGCGCTAGGGAAGTGTTTATCGGCATGAACCTCAACACCTGTGAAGAGAGGCTTGTCAGGGGAAGATTAAAAGAAATAAAAACTCCAGAGGGCAAGCATGAATTCGTCCTTGTAGTGGGAGGACAAAATGAGCGAAAGTAGAAAACAAGATCATATTGAATTAACCTTTAAATCTCAAACAAGCGAGAGCCAGAATTATGGGTTGGTTTACGAGCCAATGTTGACCGGCATTTCTGAAACTCCAGATATCAGTGTAAATATAGCCGGAAAAAGATTGGAAGCTCCACTTTGGGTTTCCAGCATGACTGGAGGAACTGAGAAGGCGAAATTCATCAACAAGAACCTCGCACTTGCGGCCGGAAAGGCCAAGATTGGAATGGGGTTAGGCTCTTGTAGATCACTCCTAGATTCCAACGATAGATTGGAGGACTTTAATGTTCGCCAATTTATTGGAGACTCACCTCTGTTTGCCAACTTGGGGATCGCTCAGGTTGAAGAGCTAATCGAACAAAATCAGGTATTTAAAATCCAAGAAATGCTCAAAACGGTTGAGGCGGACGGCCTGATAGTCCATGTTAACCCCTTGCAGGAGTACATGCAGCCAGAGGGTGATAGGTATTCTAAATCCCCTTTGGAGACCATAAAAAGGCTAATAGACACTCTAAATGCGCCAATTATAGTGAAAGAGGTCGGCCAAGGCATGGGCCCATCCAGTTTGTTGGAGCTGTGCAAGCTTCCATTGGCGGCCGTGGAATTTGCTGCGTTTGGTGGTACAAATTTCACTAAAATAGAACAGGCTAGACATGATGCGTTCAAATCGGGTAAAAAGACCCTGCTATTAGATTTTACCGCAAATGGACACGGTGCGTCTGAGATGGTCGGTTGGGTGAATTCCATCCTCAAAAAAGAGGAAGTGAATTGCAAAACATTCATCATCTCTGGAGGAATTAAATCCATGGTTCATGGACACTCCCTTCGAGAGAGATTAAATGCTGACTCTGCCATTGGGATGGCCTCCGTATACTTGCAAAAGGCACTGGTTGACCAAAATGCGGTTGATGAGTTGATCTCAGAGCAAATAGAGGCACTGAGGCTTGCAAAAATGCTTTTAAAGAGGAGCCCTTTTGAAAACGATTAGTGGATTTTCCAAATTAAATAAAGATCAAAAAATAGAATGGCTTTCACAGCAGTTGGGCGAAGCTCAAGGCGAAAGCTTTCTTAAGATAAAAGACTTCTGGCATGCTGATGAACAAGTTCAAAAAATCATGGACGACTTCAGCGAAAACACTGTCAGCAATTTTTACTTTCCATTCGGAGTCGCGCCAAATTTTTGTGTGAACGATAAAATTTATCATGTGCCAATGGTTATCGAAGAGAGCTCTGTTGTTGCGGCCGCAAGTAAGAGTGCCAAGTTCTGGCTCAATCGCGGTGGCTTTAAGGCCAAAGTTGTTAACGCCACCAAGGCCGGACAGGTTCACTTTATTTATAGAGGAGACAAAGAGAAACTTTTCTCCTTTTTCAATGTTAACAAAAGCCGGCTTAAAAGCGCGGCCGCTCCACTTGCGGCCAATATGGAAAAACGTGGCGGGGGCATTAAAGATATTGCTCTTAGGGACAAGACCTCAAGCTTGGAAAATTATTACCAGCTTGATGTGAGCTTTGACACCTGCGACGCCATGGGCGCTAATTTCATAAATTCAATTCTTGAAAAATTTGCTGAAACATTTCAGGATATGGCCGCTCAGCACACGGCGTTCAATGAGGTTGAACAAGAAGTGCAGATCATCATGTCCATTCTTACAAACTATACACCTGACTGCAGAGTGATTGCCACTGTTGAGTGCCCTATAGAAGAGCTTGGAGAGTTTTCAGGTGGGATGGGTGCCAAGGAGTTTGCTGAAAAGTTTGAGAGAGCTGTTCAGATTGCAAAAGTCGATGTGAATAGGGCCGTTACCCATAACAAAGGCATCTTGAATGGGATCGACGCTGTTGTGCTTGCAACCGGCAATGACTTTAGAGCTGTCGAGGCATGTGTTCATGCTTACGCCGCAAGAGACGGTCAGTACAGAAGCCTTTCAGACTGCACTGTGGATGACGGCATATTTAAATTTGAACTTGATATACCTTAGGCCTTGGGAACTGTTGGCGGTCTGACATCACTTCACCCAATGGCCAAAACATCACTTGAGCTTCTAGGCGGCCCTGATGCAAAAGAGCTGATGATGATTACTGCCTGTGTGGGACTAGCTCAAAACTTTGGAGCTGTAAGGTCACTTGTAACAACAGGAATTCAAAAAGGTCATATGAAGATGCACCTTCTAAATATTCTGAACCAGCTAGAAGCAAGTGAAGGTCAAATTGTTGAGGCCAAAAAGAAATTTGAAAATCATGCGGTTTCTTTTGCGGCCGTCAGAGAGTTTTTAGAACAGAGCGCGCCTGCGCGATAAGAGGGAAATATTTAATGAGAGAGCAGACCTATTACGGGCACGGAAAGTTGTTGTTGAGCGGAGAATACTTTGTTCTTGATGGAGCAAAGTCGTTGGCGCTTCCATGCAAACTTGGACAGGTGATGAATGTTAGGCATAGTAGAAGCGACAACCCTGTATTGCATTGGAAAAGCTATGACAATGAAGGAAAGCTTTGGTTTGAGGCCAAGTACGAACTTTGGCGCTTTAGACTTTTAACTGAAGAGGATCAGGCCTCTTTGGATCTTCAGAAAATCCTTCGTCAGGCAAGACATCAAAACATACATTTTTTAAGAGATGAAGTGGACACTCTAGTAGAGACTAAGGTCGAATTCCCACTAAATTGGGGACTTGGTTCAAGTTCAACTCTCATCTATAACATTGCCCAATGGGCCTACATATCGCCATTTGAACTGCTTGCAAAAACCTTTGGAGGTTCAGGCTACGACATTGCCTGCGCTCAAAGCATGGGACCAATTATATACTCTAATCTTGGTGGTACGCCTTCTTGGCAAAGTGTGAACTTCAGTCCTTTGTTTAGAGACAAGCTTTACTTTGTTCATTTAAACCAAAAACAAAACTCGAGAAGAGAAATAGAAAGATACCAATCAATTGAGCTTGAGGATAAAAGGTCTCTTGTAGAACAAATCAACTCTTTGACGGTGGCCATGAGTGAGGCCTTGGATCTTCAAGAGTTTGAGGCCTACATCTATGAACATGAAAATCTTCTTTCTAGTTCTTTGGACATGCCTAGAGTTAAAGACTTGCACTTCCAGGATTATTGGGGAGCTGTTAAGTCTTTAGGAGCATGGGGCGGTGATTTCGCACTTGTAACTTCAGACAAAGGCATTGAGCGAACTCGTGAGTACTTCTCCTCAAAAGGTTTCGACACTGTTCTTGGGTATGACGAAATTATTTGCAACAATCCAATGAACGTATCAGAAACACTTTCTCAACTGAACGAGCGATTAAATGAAATTGAAGTTTAAAAAGGCCATGGTGGAGTGTGTGGCTCCATCAAATATAGCCTTAGTAAAGTATTGGGGAAAAAGGGATGTTCAGATTCCTTTGAACAGCTCCGTTAGTTTTTCTCTAAGATCCTGCCTAACCCAAACCAAAGCGGAGTTTTCTTTTGGGGACGGTGAAAGAGAGATAGGGTTCTTCTTTCACGGTAAGGAGACACCCTCTTTTGTGAAAAAAATCGAAACATTTATCAATCGGGTTGAGAATCAGTACCCGTGGGTTAAAGACATATCCGGCCTGACACTGCACTCTGAAAACTCATTTCCACATTCATCTGGAATTGCCTCTTCCGCAAGTGGATTTGCAGCGCTTGCAACTTGTTTTGAAAAAGTTCACTCCGAACTTATGGGTGAGAAGTTCAATTATTCTCGCGCAAGTGAGGCCGCAAGACTTGGATCTGGAAGTGCCTGTCGCAGTGTGTTTGGAGAATTTAATATTTGGGGAGAACTAGAACAAGGTATTGGGAACAACCAATATTCTCAAGCTCTCACTTATATTCATCCCATTTTTAAATCAGTTAGAGATGCTATTTGCATCGCCAGTTCCGGGGAGAAAAGCGTTGGCAGCACCGCAGGGCACGCCTTGATGAACGGTCACGTCTATGGAGAACAAAGAATCACCCAGGCGCAAAGCAACTCAAAGGCATTGTTGAAGTGTCTTGAAAGTGGAGACCTATGGAAGGCCGGTGAGATTATAGAAGAAGAGGCGCTAGGTCTGCACGCTCTTATGATGACTTCTAGGCCATCATTTATACTGATGAAACCTAATACATTAAAGATGATAGAAATTATCCGAAACTTTCGACAAAACCAAAATATCCCTGTATTTTTCACCCTCGACGCAGGCCCTAACCCGCATGTAATCTACTTTGATGAGGGTGCCACCCTTGTTGAAAGCGAACTTCTCGAGCAGTTGAGACCTCATTGCGAAGACGGAAGAATCATCATGGACGGTATTGGAAGTGGGCCAAAGATTTTGGAGTCCTTTTTTGAATAAGTTTTGTGGCAAAGTTTTATTATTTGGTGAATACTCGGTTGTTAAAGGTGGGAATGGACTTGCTTTGCCATTTTTTGACTATAGCGGACAGCTTGAGAAAAATTGTGGAAGTGTTGATTCTGGCCTTGAAGACTTTGCCAAGTTTCTAAGAAATTCAAGTATCTTAAATGACACCTTAAATGTTGAAGCTTTTATGGAAGATGTTCAAGGTGGATTAAGGTTTAATAGCGACATCCCGCAAGGTTCAGGTGTTGGCAGCTCTGGAGCGCTTTGCGCCGCCATCTATTCCACATACCATAAAGGAAAAGACCTATGCTCCATTCAAAACACTTCGGACATGTCTGAAGTTAAAGACCATATGTCTTTGATGGAGTCTTTTTACCATGGGTCTTCTTCTGGATTGGACCCTCTAATTTCCTTGGCACAAAAACCTGCTTTGGTTAAAAACAGAAACAATATTGAGTTCGTTGATTTTAAAGAAAAGCCAAAGCTCAATCTATATTTGTACAACACTGGTGTGAGTAGACACACATCTCCTTTGGTTCACGAATTTTTAAAACAATGTGAAGAGCCGGAGTACGAAAAGAAGACTCAGGAGTTTATAGAGATCTCCAATCAGCTTATTTTGGCCTCTATGACAAATGATTATAAAAGTTTTGATGAGTTGTTTTATAGATTAAGCAAATGGCAGTACCTTAACTTTAGGCCTATGATTTGTTCTTCTGTAGACTCATTGTGGCTTGAGGGACTTGAATCTAAGGAATTCTATCTTAAACTTTGCGGCGCCGGCGGCGGTGGGCATTATATTGTTTATGAAAGAGTCCCTGGAGAAGGTCGCTTCTCCAAGGCATGTAAGGTTCAATTTTAATTACTGGCGAGGCCCTTTGCCTTTATTTTCAGAGTCTTTAACGATGCTTAGCTTTACGGAGTGAGACATGCTCTTGCCTTCCATAAAGTCTCCGTCTTCCTCTTTCCAGTCTTCACTAACCATTGCAGCTTCTGAAACTCTTCTTTCGTATTTAGTGGCGCGCTCAAACTCCAGTCTTGCGTGCTCAAGAAGGCCTAGTTTGGTCTGAATGCGCTGAACAGGAGCACAGTGAGAGACAGATTGAAGCAACTCTTGAATGCATTCTTGGCGATTGTCTTCTTTGTATTGCTCGCTAATAAAGCCACTCATAAGTAGCTGAGACGACGCAATCTCTTTACCTGTAAGGGTCCAGTTTCTGGCCATTGCCTGGCCTACAATTATACTTAGAAAGCCAATCCCGCCAGAAGAGGGAACAAGGCCTACTCTATTATGATTGAATGCTATTGATGCGTCTTCTTCAGAGATTCTTATGTCCGCGCCTAATGCAAGCTCACTAGCAAGGTCAAAACTTCCTTTTCCCAAATCCATGATTATGGTCTGAGGCAAGTGGTACATTGCGTGCACAATTGTCTGAAGTTTTTTGGACATTTTTTCCAATTTCTTAGCACTCATGTTTGGAAGCTTTTCCTTATTGATTCCTTCAGAGAAAAAGCTGTTTGCGCTCGAAATGAAAATTGATTTGATCTCAACACGGCTGCTTGCCCACGCGAGAATGGATTCTAATTCAAAAAGGGTCTCCAAAGTGATGTTTGGGCAATCCTCTTTAAAAGAGATGTTTAAAGTCTTTGTTGGGCGTGATAACGCCACCTTCAATGTGCTGTAACTAAATAACTCGTTCATTACCCCTTCCTTGGTTTAATGAGTTTGCGTCCTGCTAATAATATTCTTGAATGTCAGGCGCTTAAAGTCAAACGTCTAAAAAACTTTATAACAGCTGCTAGAATTATTGGTAACTTAGAGTGTGAAAGTTGTATGTTTTGGTATGGTTTTTCTGGGTTGAGATGAGGTCGGGAATATGCTCGGCCCAAAAAGGACCGAGCTAAAATAATTAAGCTTTACCGTGTTCTTCTAGGTATCTTTCTGCGCGAATTGCGGCCATACAGCCTGATCCAGCAGCACTGATTGCTTGTCTGTAGTATGAGTCTTGAACGTCTCCACAAGCGAATACACCTGGGATATTGGTGTCTGGGTGTCCACCTTCAGTAACAATGAACCCGTGGTCGTCTGTTTTTATTTGTCCGTCCAAAAACTTCGTGTTTGGAGTGTGTCCAATACCCATAAATAGGCCATCAGTTTTTCTCTCAGATTTTTCACCGGTCTTAGTGTTAACAACTTGGATGCCAGTCACACCAGTTTCATCGTGAAGAATTTCTTCAACTTCAGTGTTCCAAACAAACTCAATTTTTGGATTGTTGAATGCTCTTTCTTGCATAGCTTTAGAAGCTCTAAGTTCGTCTCTTCTGTGGATAACGTGAACCATGGAAGCAAACTTTGTAAGAAACGTTGCTTCCTCCATTGCAGTGTCACCACCGCCCACAACGTGAACAACTTTATCTCTATAAAAGAATCCGTCACAAGTTGCACAAGCAGAAACACCTTTTCCAATTAGCTCCATCTCGTTTGCAAGGCCAAGATACTTAGCACTTGCACCTGTGGAGATAATCACAGTTTGAGCTTCAACTTGGTGTCCATTAGCGCAAGTGATCAAGAAAGGTCTTTTTGAAAGATCCACTTTCTCAACCATAGTTGCCAAGTAGTCAGTTCCAAATCTCTTGGCCTGCTCTTTCATCTTGTGCATAAGGTCTGGACCCATTACACCTTCAGGAAAACCTGGAAAGTTTTCAACGTCTGTAGTGGTTGTTAACTGTCCGCCAGGCTCTGTGCCTTCAATTACCAATGGTTTTAAATCCGCTCTAGAAGCGTATAAAGCCGCAGTATAACCTGCAGGGCCTGAGCCTATAATGGCCACATCTCTTTTTTCTGGTTGCATGTTCTAATACCTTTTTATTCTTCTTCCACGCCAAGCATCTTTTTAATGTCTGCAGGGCGGTCGTCTTTCTCAGGGTTCATTTCGTAATATGCTTTTACACTAATTAGGTCATCAGGGTTTGAGGCCTTTGCAGTAACTGTGTATTGTTCACCTGTCATAGCGCACTCATATTTATAAAATTTCTTTTCTTTTCTTCTTTTGGCCACAATGTCTCCTCAATAAATTTAGATGGTTATTTATAAATGATTTCTTGCGTCTAATCAAGGTTCTTTGATACCATACAAGTATAAGTCGGTATCCAAACCAGCATGTCAAGGCCCAAGGAGGAATGTTTTGACGCGTTTAGTTGTAATTCTTGTCATTGCATTGAACTCTTACGCCTGGTCCATGGACTATAGCGTTAAAATTAGTCAAGTTTCCAGCTCCGGAAAAACCGTGGTGCTCAATAAGGGCCTAAACGATCGGATTAAGACGGATGATTACGGTGTTCTGCTAAAGGAAATGCTTCGAAAGGATGATAAGACTGGCCAGAGCTACACTGTGTATAAACCTGTGGCAAAACTGAAGGCCGTAAGAGCTTTGTCGGACATCTCTATTTGGATAGCATTCCGCTCTTTTCTTCCCAACGAACTAACCAAAGACAATAAACTCATTCTCCTTTCCGAAACAGAGCTTCTACAAGGTAGAAGAAAGCTAAAAGTAGATAGAAGAAGCATCGTCTCAAAGAAAAGTGAAATAAAAGAGAACTTAAAGAGAAGCCTGAAAGGGGATGGTGAGTCCATGGCAAACAAGCTTGGTGACTATCAGGCGGCTCTTACCCTTGAAAAAAATAAAAAGCACCACGATTCAGATGTGACTCTAATAGATCTTAAAAAGTGGGAAAATGCTAGTTTTCAGGGCAATAAACACTACCAAGGATTTTACGAAAGTCCGCATGCCGAAGTTTTTCGTCAAAGAAAAAGGGTTCATACCTTTGAGAAAATGGTTGTCCAATTTGTTCAAAAACATTCTGACAAAAACTTCACCAAGAAAAAACTCTACGCCGAACAAAAAAGAGATGAAAACCTTCCCATGTTTCAGGATCGAAGCCTTAGAGGCTCTGTTTATAGCCAGAGTGAGTATGAGAGTGAGCTTCGACGCAAAAGAAATGAAAGACTTAGAAGTGATCTTTTGGCCCAAGGGGAAGATTGGTCAGATGGATATTCCGACGAAGAGCTTGCTCGGCTGGTAAAAAAAATTGGGGTTGCAAAAGAGTTGGAGAGAAGAAGGTCCATTACAACCAATCTGTTTGACTACCAAGCATATGCATCAATTGGCATAAACATGCTGGATAATGAGAACACCTCCGACCAAGTCAACACTCAAGATGGAAGATATGATGCGGAAGCGGCCCTGGAGTGGTTTTTTCTTAAAAGAAATGAACAGACTTCAAAGTTTGCTTTTGAAGTAAGCGCTAGGTTTGCCAAAGACTCTTTAAGCACTGGTGGCTTTAACGCTGTTAGCACTGAGTATAGCAGCGCTATTCATTTGAACTGGTATCCTTTCTTGCCTCCTAACACCGTGGGGGACAATATTATTTATGTGGGCACATTTTTTCGATATGGATGGGCCACTAGAGAGATCCCTAGCCAAAATGAACAGGGCAACTACCAAATCTACTCATTTCCAGGTTTAAGAGCTGGCATAAAATATAATTTCCCAAGTGGTTATGGAGCTCGTGTAAACGCAACTCTTGAAAATATTCAAAGCGACCGATTGACGAAAAATGAGGATGGTGGAGAGTTGCCAGATAGGGTAAGTCATCTTGACGGAAAAGTTTCAATTGGACTTAGTCGGTTTTTTTAGCTTAAACTATCTATATGAAATATTTAAAGATTATAATTGCTTGCCTGATTATTACACCCTCATTTGCCTTGGAGATTGATGAAAAACTCACTCTGAGAATCGTTAAGACTTCTGATACAAGAAAAACTGTTCTGATAAATAGAGGACAAGAAGATGGCCTAGCTAAAGGGGACCATGCAAAGTTTTATCTGAGTGTTGGTGTTGTGGCCAGAGGTGTTGTAATCAAAGTATCTCCCACAAGATCTGTATGGGCGCTATATCGTCTTGTGAACGCCAATTACATTAAAGACGATCAAGTTATGAAACTCAAGATCACAGCTCCTGTAAAGATCACTAAGGATGAGTCCCGTGATCTTGTAGGGGATGATGTGCCAAGCAGAGTGTCCAAAGATCCCAGAGACCTTGGCATTCCTCTCGCTTCCGGCGCTGATGATATTGAATTGGAAAATGAAATGGGAAGAGCTGATGGCCCAGTGTTTGTTGAGACCTCTTTCAAAAGTGAGAGAATTAACAGCTCTAATAAAGAAGTCTTTGGCACTTTCTATTACGATAGCAAGTCATCAACAGTTTCAGCAAACAGTGGAGCTGAGTTCTCTGGAACAGATATGTCCATGATTCTCGACGCTGGACTGGAGTACTTTTTCTCCAATCAAAGCAACTGGCTTTCCAGGCTGTCTTTAATTGGGGCCTATAGGATGATTAGTCGAAGCACTTTGGCGTTTGAGGGGACCGAGGTTCAAGAAAACGCCAGTCTTTTTGGTGTGGGAACTAGCCTTTATCCATTGGCCAAACCAGATGTCACTCATCGCATTATTCCATTTGCTCAATTCATGTATTTTACAGGAAGCTTGAAGTCGAACTACGCCATACAGAACCCATCCACGGCCACTGTTGGCAACCAAGAGTTGTCGGCCGTGATCACTATGTTTTCAGTTGGCGGTGGGGCAAAGTATATTTTTAATAATGGGTTTGGTGTAAGTGCCAAACTTGAGTATCAAAGTAGAGTCGACGCCTTTGAGGCGGACGCCGCAAATGTTAGTTGGGACAAAAGCTCATCAGGTCCTAAAATTATGAGCTCTTTTAGTTATCGTTTCTAACTTCTTTAATAAGGCCCTCAATTTGGGCCTTTGTTAATTTAAGTTGATCTGGGTAAAGCATTGATAATCTTCTTTTGATAATATCATCGCTTGTCTTTGGAAGCTCTTCTAAAATAATATTCTTAATTTCTTCCTCGGTAATTTCGTCCCCTTTAGGATACATGCCAATTCGAGATCTCTTTTTGAGAGGGGCCAAGCTGAGATCTCTTTTAAATGCTCGTCCTTGGTCTTGATGCATTTTCTTAACAACGTCTTCAGCCATAACTCTAAATGTTGTGTACTTGCCTCCAACAATTACATACATGTTTTCATCTGGTGAAAAGACCTTGTGTTGTCTGGAGACTTTGCCTCTGGCCTTATTTCCCTCCGCCACTAAGGGGCGCACACCTGCGAAAGTGGAGAGTATGGAGTCCTGATCTATGCCAGCTGTGGGAAAGTATTGGTTAATGGCGTCGATAAGGTAGTTGATTTCTTCTTCGGACGCCTGGATGTTGAAAATGTCAGTATTAGGTTCAAGTGCCTTTTCAGTCGTTCCAACTAAAATGGCGTCTCTCTGAGGGATCACAAAGATGACCCTGTTGTCTTTGGTTTGTAGCACCATGGGATGAGCAAGCTCAAGGCCTTCTCGCTTAAGCCAAATATGACTACCTTTTGACAGGATCATTTTAGGCTGCCACTCAATATTGAGTTTCTTCAAAAGTTGATCGGTAAAAGGGCCTGTGGCGAATATCACGTTTTTGGCAAAGAAAGTTTCTGTTGAATCATCTAGAGTGCTCCTAATATCCACCTTCCACATGCCATCGGTTTTCTCAACTTTTTCAACTTCGCTGTAATTGATTGCGCTTCCCCATTCACCTAAGGAGTCATAAATGCACTCAAGCGCTAGCTTGCTGTCTTCAACAACCGCATCGCTATATACTCCAGCGCCTTTTAGGTTTTTAGGGTTTAGATTAGGAAGAGCTTTTAGCGTTTCTTTTGCATTCAAAACTTTTCTTTTTGGGTTTTTAAAAAAGGAGAGAAGGTCGTATATAAATAGGCCAATTCTCACAAAGAATAACGGCCATTTGGATTCTTTATACACAGGAATGTAGAACATCTCTTCTTTTGTGAGGTGAGGAGTTAGGTCGGTCCACGCCTTCTTTTCCTTTAAGGCCTCTCTAACCAATGCAAAGTCGAAGTTCTCCAGGTAGCGAATCCCTCCATGAAGCATTTTGCTGCTGGATTGACTGGTTTGAGATGAGAAATCACCTTTTTCAATAAGAAGTGTGTTTTCTTGGCGAAGAGTTAATTCTCTTAAAATGCCGGCCCCGACAATGCCACCACCAATAATGATGTTTTCGTGTGTGTTTTTTATCGCTTGTTTATCCATACCACCGAGCCTGAACATGTTAGTTGATATTGATCACGGCCGTTAGAGTTCTGGGTTGAGCCTATTGGTGTCACATGCAAAGTGACTCCAACAATGGCGTTACCTTTGAGTGAAACGGCCTGATGCTTGAGCTTGCCGACAAGCTCTTTTTGAATGTCATTTACTGAGATTGATTTCTTAGACTCAGAAGTGGGAGAGTGAGCAAGAATGTCTTCTGGTGGAAGAGAGTTGGATGCCAAGAGGTTTTCTCTTTCTACTTGAGCAATCCTTTGTCTATCTTGTTGAAACTCTGGAAGCCTTTCAATGAGTTGTTCTTCAAGCTTTCCCGAAGAGATTAGTGTTTCCGAATCTATGATGGCGCTTTCAGAGACTATTCCCAAGTACTCCAGGATATCGTGTCCTTCAAAGTAAGGGGTGGTTGAGACCATGATTTCCTCAGATGAGGTTTGCTCTTTTTTTAAGTTGTAATGATGAGATCTAGAATTATAAACAGAGTGCTTGCTCACAATTCCTCTGTCTTCAGACTCATAGTCCTTAGGTGGATTGATCTCCTCTGTAAGACCCATCAAAATGTTGATGTCATACTTTCTAAGTTTGTGACAAATCAAAATTGCGCTGTATTCTCCAAGTCTTGGTATCAGAAGGCTTGATCTATTGAGACTCTCTATTGTTCTTTTTTCGTCTTGCTCATCCTTGATGATTTGAAACTCTTTTAAGAGTTGAACAATGTCATCAATATCCTCTTTGTACTTAACATCTTTAAGAACAATAGAGAATGGAGGATTGCCTTCGGTTGCAAGGTTTCCATAAGAAATGTTTTTTGCAAACTGCGCAAGCTCTTGGAGATCTTCCTGAGCAGGAGGCGCTGATTTTGGTTCTTCTTTAAGAAACGAACGGGGTTCGCTCTTCTCTGTTAGGCCATCCGCAATCGAAGAAGGCACATCTTCAACCTTGATTTCCTCTTTGGGTTCAATGGATTCAAAGTCGTCGCTTTTTTCGTCGACTGGCGCTGCTGGAGGCAGCTCCTCTTTAGGTTCATCCTCAAAATTATCAAATAATTCAGCAGTTACTGTTTCTTGTTGAAGGGAGTCCAAATCATCAAGCGACTCCTCATTTGCATCTTCGAAAGAAGCAAAGTCTTCGTCTTCGTCATTATTGAAATCATCATTGGAAAAAGAACTATTATCAAAGTCGGTGTCGTCGTCGAAGCTTTCCTGTGAGAGGCCATCATCATCTGAAGGTTCTTCAAAACTGGAAGTAAAGTCGGAGTCCTCACCGTTGTCTTCCTCGCCAGAGTCGAACTCGGATGAAGTGTCAAAGTTGGTGTCTTCATCTTCTGGAATTTCTGGAAGCTGTTCGTTTTCCATCGCTTCAAAATCTGTTTCTTCCTCAAAAGAGTCAGTGGAGAAGTTTTGAGTAAACTCTGGTGGAAGCTCAATATTAGGATCGGTTTTAGCGTCCATTAAGTCGAAGTCATCAGCGCCCTCGAAAGACTCGAGGCCATCCATATCTTCATCTTCGTCGTGCAAATACTCGGACAAGTCCTCAATTCTTGTTAAATCAGACTTGTCCTCGTTTTTATTATTGTCACTCAAGCTCTAGGCTCCATGGCAGTGTTTGAATTTTTTTCCTGAACCACATGGGCAAGGATCGTTTCTACCAACTTTTACATTGCCTCTTCTAACAGGAGCTTCATCCTGTTTTTGCTGCGCCTCTTGTGCCTTCTTGTGGGCCTCAAGCTGCGCTTCAAGCATTGCCTGCTGTTGCTTTTTAATCTCTTCAATCTCTTCTGGAGTGTAGAGTCTTACGTTGTAGACTCTTTCAACAACAGTTCTTCGAACAGTCTCTTTCATTTGCTCGTAAAGGCTAAAAGACTCTCTTTTGTATTCTACTAGAGGATCTTTTTGACCGTGAGCTCTAAGGTTGATCCCTTCTTTGAGTTGATCCATGTTTAAAAGGTGGTCCTTCCACAGTTGATCAAATGTCCCAAGAAGAATCTCGCGAAGAGTAAGCTTAACTTGCTCTGGGTCATACTGAGAGAACTTTTTCTCAAGTCTTTCTTTGGCCTTCTCGACTATGTATTGGTCTAGCTGGCTGTTGTGCTTTTCTGAGCATTCCTGAACAGTAAGTGTTTCGTCAGAGTTAAAAATCTGTTGAAACGCCTTGTTGATGTCTTCCCAATTCCATTCGTTCAGTGGCAGCTTTCTATCTGGTCTAAACGCTGCAACCAGTTGGTCCGCCACGTCCAAAATCATCTCATTGATAAGCTCGTGATTGCCCTCATCATTAAGAATCTCTCTTCTTAATCTGTAGATAACTTTTCTTTGCTCGTTCATAACATTGTCAAAATCAAGCAAGTGCTTTCTGATGTCAAAGTTATGGGTTTCAACACGCTTTTGGGCCTTGACAATGGCATTTGAGATCATCTTATGCTCAATTGGCTCATCCTCTTTAAGGCCCATTCTGGTCATAAGACCTTTAATCTTGTCAGAGCCAAAGATTCTCATTAGGTCGTCTTCTAAAGAAAGGAAGAACTTGGAAGCGCCTGGGTCACCTTGTCGACCAGAACGACCTCTAAGTTGGTTGTCAATTCTTCTAGACTCGTGTCTCTCTGTACCTATGATATATAGACCGCCGGCCTCTTTGGTTTCAGGAGTAAGTTTGATGTCTGTACCACGACCGGCCATGTTGGTTGCAATTGTGATCGCTCCCGGTTGGCCTGCATTGGCGATGATATCCGCCTCTCTAGCATGTTGTTTTGCGTTTAAGACTTCGTGCTTAAGTCCTGCTTGATTAAGGTACTTGGAAAGAACCTCTGAGGACTCAATAGCAACTGTCCCCACAAGAACCGGCTGCTTTCTAGCGGCACACTCTTTGATTAATTCCGCGACTGCTTTATATTTTGCTGCCTTGCTGGCATAAATAACATCAGCGTGATCTTGTCTTACAATTGGAAGGTTGGTTGGAACAACAACAACCTCTAGGTTGTAGATCTTTCCAAATTCTTCAGCTTCAGTATCAGCAGTACCCGTCATACCTGCAAGACGATTGTAGAGTTTAAAGTAGTTTTGAAATGTGATCGAAGCAAGTGTTTGGTTCTCGTTCTTAATTTGAACGCCTTCTTTGGCCTCAATAGCTTGGTGAAGTCCGTCAGACCATCTAGATCCTTCTTTAAGTCTTCCTGTGAACTCATCTACAATGATAACCTTTCCATCTTTAACAACGTACTCTTTGTCGATTGTAAAAAGAGTGTGAGCTCTTAGGGATTGGTTTACGTGGTGAAGAATCTCGATGTTTTGAACGTCAAAAAGGTTCCCAACATTAAGCATCTCTTGGACTTTGTTAACACCTTCATCTGTTAGAACCGCAGAATGCGACTTCTCTTCAACGGTATAGTGTTTCTCTTTTTCAAGCTTAGGGATAATCTTATCAACCTTAAGGTAAAGCTCGGTGTTTCCTTCGCTTGGACCAGAGATAAGAAGAGGGGTCCTTGCTTCGTCAATTAGGATGGAGTCAACCTCATCCACAATACAAAAATTATGTTCTCTCTGAACATAGTCGTCCAGGTCAAACTTCATATTGTCTCTTAAGTAGTCAAATGCAAATTCATTGTTTGTTCCGTAAGTGATGTCCGCTTTGTAGGCATCTTTTCTGTCTTCGTCATCCATATCATGAACAATGCAACCAACAGTTAGTCCCATCCACTTGTAAAGAACACCCATCTCTTCAGCATCTCTCGATGCCAAGTAGTCGTTTACCGTTACTAGGTGAGCGCCTTTGCCTTCAAGTCCATGAAGGTACATTGGCAAAGTGGCGGTCAAAGTCTTACCTTCCCCGGTTTTCATCTCCGCAATCTTGCCTTCACTTAACACAATCCCACCCATGATTTGTACATCATAAGGTCTCATGCCCAAAACACGCTTACTCGCTTCTCTCATTGTGGCGAATGCCTCTGGAAGGATGTCGTTTAGAGTGGCCCCATTCTTGAGCTGCTCTCTAAATTTCGGTGTTTGCGCTTGAAGTTCTTCGTCGCTTAACTTTTGAATTTCCTCTTCAAGAGAGTTAATTCTTTCTAGCATTGGTCGCAAGTCTTTGATGTCGCGATCTTGCTTAGTTCCAAAAAATTTCTTCATTACACTGTTTAACATTCTTAACCTCTAGCGCTATTTAAATTTACTCAAGTACAAAATAAAGTGGGTCCACTGCAATGCCGTTTACGCGAACTTCATAATGAAGGTGCGGTCCAGTGGAGTAGCCGGTGCTGCCAACTTTGGCGATGGTTTTTCCTCGCTTAACTTTTTGACCGTTCTTTGCGAGAACTTTTTGGGCATGGGCATAAATTGTTTCAATGCCGTATCCATGGTCAATTTGAACAAAATTGCCAAAGCCAGGCTTGTGCCCGGCAAAAGTAATAACCCCGTCAGCGGGGGCCACTATTGGTGTGCCAAATGGAGCCCCAACATCGAGGCCTTCGTGCATCTTTACTTTTCCAGCATATGGAGAAACACGGTGACCAAAGTAAGACGTAATCCAACCTACAGAAGGTAGTATCGTCGGAGTGGATCTTAATATTGAATTCTTATCCAATAAATATTGGTCTAATTCATGTATATTGGTTTCAAGTCTTGAAACAACCTCTTTAATCTTCCCAAATTTGTAATCAAACTTGGCGTATTCACTCGATAGGGTGAAGCTCTTCTTGATCAAGTCAGACCACTGACGGGTAATCTGATACTGCTTGCTAAAACCAAGGTTTGCAGCAATCTTTTTGTCATATAGTGACTTTAGCTCTAGGTATTGAGGGGAGGTTTCAACCTCATCAAACTTTAAATTAAGCTCTAGCTCTGGCGCCATAGTTTGGTCGCTGTCAATGTCTCTACCCATTGAAGAAGAGGAGGAGTGATCATCCATCATCTCCATTCCTTCACTGCCGTTGACAATGGGAACTGTTTTTTCTGCGTCGTCCAGGCCTGTTATGATTCGAAGCTTCTTTTCGAAAGTGTGAACTCGTTCAAGATCTTCCCCTAAGGAATTGATCTTCATTTGAAATAATTGGATTTGCTCTCTCAATTGGCGGTTTTCAAGAGTTAAATGTTTGTTCTCGTGAATCTGTCCAATAACTTTCCAGTAGTCATATAGGAGAATTCCAACCAAAATTGAAATTAAAACTAGCACTATGGAGAAAGATCTAAATAGAAGACCAGGAATTTTAAAAGATTTCACTCCCTTTTCTTTTTCAGGAATGATCATCAAGGTATAATGCTTGTCCAAGGCAAAGCTCCAAATTGCAGTTAATTCAACTTGTTAAGTATGACTTATTTTAGAGGCGAGGAGTTGATAAAGCAAACAAGAAAAATCTGGTCAACCCTCAAAACGCACTTTATTTTGCAAGAGCTATAATCGCTGAAATATTGTCCTGTCCGCCATTGGCATTAGCTTGATCTATTAATGCTTGAACGGTTTGGTCAAGTGCTGTCTGATCTGCCAAGGCC
This sequence comes from Halobacteriovoraceae bacterium, assembly GCA_002711995.1. Taxonomy (GTDB): domain Bacteria; phylum Bdellovibrionota; class Bacteriovoracia; order Bacteriovoracales; family Bacteriovoracaceae; genus UBA845. The sequence continues at coordinate 215,716 of PASN01000014.1, forward strand.
GGCTCTGGTATATGTTTGTTAACGATATGCAAAATGTCTTCATCTGAAACTTTTCCATGCAGGCCATCTGAACAAATTAGAAATAAATCATTCCTGGCCACTTTATATTGATAGACGTCAACCAACACTTCCGGCTCATACCCAACAGTTCTTATCAGGACGTTCTTTTGAGGATCTGCTTTTGCGCCTTCACGGTCATAAAGACCCATAGTCAACTTTTCCTGAACAAGAGAGTGGTCCCGGGTCATTTGATAAATTTTGCTTTTACTTATCAAGTAAGTGCGAGAGTCTCCAACGTTTGCAATGTTCACGTTCGGGCCATCGAAATAGATGGCAGCAATAGTAGTGCCCATGCCTTTGAGTTCTTCATGCTGAGTGCTGTGATCATAAATTGACTGATTTACATGAATAATACTTTCTTTGAGCAGTTCGTTGGCCTTCATGCAGTCAAAGTTATTCTCAATATAGTCAGGAAGTAACTTCACAGACATTTGCGAGGCAATGTCACCTCCATTATGGCCACCCATTCCATCTGCCACGACATAGAAGTGTCGTTTCGTATAAAGACAAATCGAGTCCTGGTTGCTTTTGCGTTTTTGTCCGATATCGGTGGCGCCTGAGGCAATAATGGCCAAATCCAAACTCCTGTTATTATTTTAATGATTACATCATTATAACCCTTTACGGCATTTCACCAAAATTATGTAGCAATTTAATCATTAAAGTCTGAGTGAAGCACTCCGATAAGGCTCGGGAATCTTTGTTTTTACTTTGAAATCAGTTCTCTTTTAAGGGTACAATAAGGGAGAAGCCTATTTCAGAAGCAACACTTTGGAGGTACTTATGAGCGGCATTGATATTAAGGATTTTATTGAAGAAAATTACTCGAAAGAAGATTTTTCCCATCTTCATTGGAGCGGAACCTTCCAAGAGTATGTGGATCTAGTACAAAAAAATCCTCACATTTCAAGAAACGCGTTCCAAAGAGTTCACGATATGATTATGTCATATGGAACTTCAACATATACCGAATATAAAAAAGAGATTACACGCTACCACTTCTTTGATGACCCAATGGAAAACGGGAAGGACGCAATCTTTGGGATTGATGTCCACCTAATGAAGCTGGTGAACTTTTTTAAGTCCGCCGCACAGGGATATGGAACCGAAAAAAGGGTGTTGCTCCTACATGGTCCAGTTGGCTCTGCGAAGTCCTCAATCTCCAGGCTATTGAAAAAAGGCCTCGAACTATACTCCAAAACTGATGAAGGCGCCCTTTATACTTATGAGTGGGTTGATGATGTTGAATCCGACATCCTTGGTGGAAGTAAAAAATTTCCTTCACCGATGCATGAGGAACCGCTAAAACTCATCCCAACTGAAGTTAGGGAAAAGTTTTTGGAAGAGCTCAACAAAAACTCTGATGGAAAGTACAAAATAAAAATCAAAGGGAATGTTAACCCAGCATGCAGATTTATACTTTCAGAATATATGTTGAAATACGACGGTGACTGGAACGAAGTAATGAAGCACATTCGTGTTCACCGATTAATACTTTCTGAAAAAGACAGAGTTGGCATTGGCACATTCCAGCCAAAAGATGAAAAAAACCAAGACTCCACGGAACTAACTGGTGATATTAACTACAGAAAAATCGCTCTATACGGTTCTGACTCAGATCCTAGGGCCTTTAACTTTGACGGAGAGTTTAATATCGCAAACAGAGGTATCGTTGAGTTTATCGAGATGCTTAAACTTGATGTGGCCTTCCTCTATGACTTGTTGGGAGCCTCTCAAGAGCAGTCCATCAAGCCTAAAAAGTTCTCCCAAACTGATATTGATGAAGTTATTCTTGGTCACACCAACGAGCCCGAGTTTAGAAAACTTCAATCAAACGAGTTTATGGAGGCCTTAAGAGATAGAACTGTTAAGATTGATGTCCCTTACATCACAAGACTTGATCAGGAGATCAAGATCTACGAAAAAGACTTTAACTCTGAAAGAATTCCTCATATGCACATTGCTCCTCACGCATTGGACATGGCGAGTATGTGGGCCATTTTAACTAGACTTGAGGAGCCTAAGAAGGCCGATCTAACGAAGCTTCAAAAACTAAAACTATACAATGGCAAAACACTGCCGGGCTACAACGAGGACAACGTTAAAGAGCTTAGGAAAGAGGCAAATAGAGAAGGACTTGATGGTATTTCTCCAAGATACATTCAGGACAAGATTTCAAACGCTCTTGTTAAGAATGCAAACTCTGGTTGTTTAAATCCATTTATGATTTTTAACGAGCTTGAGTCTGGGCTAAAGCACCACACACTTGTTAGCTCGCCTGATCAACTTGAGCACTTTAGAGAAATGCTTGCGGTTGCAAGACAAGAGTATGAAGACATTGTTAAAAATGACGTGCAGAAAGCAATCAGTGTTGATGAGACAGCAATTCAAACTCTTTGCGCCAATTACATCGATAATGTGAAGGCATACACTCAGAAGGAAAAAATTAGAAACAAGTACTCTGGGAAGATGGAAGAGGCCGACGAGAGATTTTTGAGATCCATTGAAGAAAAAATTGATATTCCAGAGTCTCGCAAAGACGACTTTAGAAGAGAAATCATGAACTATATTGGCGCCTTGGCAATCGAAGGTAAGCAGTTCGATTACAAGATGAATGAAAGACTTCATAGAGCGCTTGAGCTTAAACTTTTTGAAGATCAAAAAGACAGCATCAAGCTTACAACAATTATTTCAAATGTTGTGGACAAGGCGACCCAAGAGAAAATCGATGTCATTAAGAGCCGAATGATGAAAAACTTTGGCTATTGCGATATTTGCGCAACAGACGCTTTAAACTTTGTTGCAAGCATCTTCGCAAAGGGCGATTCGATTAAATCATAGGAATCTTAATTTAAGGAGATCAAGTGGATCATCCAATTAAGCGCGACCACGCTCGCTTTAGAAAAATTGTTAAAGGCAAGGTTCGTGAAAACCTGCGCAAATACGTCTCCCAAGGGCAACAAATAATTCCCAAGGGAGATGATAAATTCACCGTTCCAATGCCAAGCATTGATATTCCAAGGTTTAAGTTTGGAGATAAGTCTGAAGGTGGAACAGGCCAAGGCCAAGGTGAACAAGGTGAGCCTGTAGATGGTGAACCGGGTGAAGGCCAACCTGGAGAAGGTGAGGCCGGCGAAGGGGAAGGCAACAAAGAACTTGAAGTCGAGATGGGAGTTGACGAACTTGCAAAGATTCTTGGTGAAGAACTCGAACTTCCAAACATCGAACCTAAGGGAAAACAGCAAATCGCTTCCACTGTGGATAAGTACACGTCCATTGGAACCGTAGGACCTGATTCTCTTAAACATCTTAAAAGAACTTATAAGCAAGCACTTAAGCGTCAGATGGCCACAGGGATCTATGATCCCAGCAACCCGAGAGTTGTTCCTATTAGAAGCGACTATAGATATAGAAGCGCCGACACCAAGATTGAAATGGAAAACTCCGCAGTGGTTATCTACATGATGGATGTTTCTGGGTCGATGGGCGAGGAACAAAAAGAGATCGTTAGAACAGAATCTTTTTGGATCAATTTGTGGCTGAAAAGCCAGTATAAAGACATTGATATTCGCTACATCATCCACGACGCCACTGCAAAAGAAGTTGAAGAAGAAACCTTTTTTAGAACAAGAGAATCTGGTGGAACTTTAATTTCTTCCGCATTTAAACTGTGCAAACACATTATTGAAACAGACTATGATCCAAACGAGTGGAATATTTATCCTTTTCACTTTTCCGATGGTGACAACTGGTCTGCAGACGACACAAAGATGTGTTTAAGCTTGCTCGACGACCATATCCTGCCTGCTTCCAATATGTTTTGCTATGGACAGGTGGAGAGTCGCTATGGTTCAGGACAGTTTTATAAAGACCTGAACGCCAAGTATCACTTGGATCACGAGAAAGTAATTCTTTCGAAAATTAAGAACAAAGACGCCATCTTGGATTCCATTAAGGAATTCTTGGGCAAGGGGAAGTAATTATGTTGAGGGCCAAACCAATTAGCGGAGATTTACTTGAGCTTCAAAGAGAAATTCAAGGCTACGCCGATGAATTCGGCCTAGATTACTTCCCACAAGTTTTTGAAATGTGCGACTACGACACCATCAACATCCTTGCTGCCCAAGGTGGATTTCCGATTAGGTATCCACACTGGAAGTTTGGAATGGACTACGACCAGCTTTCAAAAGGCTACAGGTTTGGGATTCAAAAAATCTACGAAATGGTCATCAACTCAGACCCTTGTTACGCATATTTGTTAGAGGTCAACAACTGGTTGGATCAAAAGTTGGTTATGGCGCACGTCTACGGACACAATGACTTCTTCAAAAACAATATGTGGTTCTCCAATACCAATAGAAAAATGATGGATGTTATGGCAAACCATGGCACCAAAATTAGAAGGTACATGGAGAAGTACGGACAAGAAAAAGTTGAATCCTTTATCGACAAGGCCTTGTCCATCGAAAACCTTTTGGATATCAACCATCTCTTTGAAACCAATGAAGTTTTGGAGAGTAGGCGAAGAAAGGAAGAGCTCGCAAAGATCGAAGGCGAGAACGACGGCTACATGAACGATGACAGGTCTGCGGCGCTGAAAAGCTTTATGCGCGGGCAAGAGAAAATTAAAAGCAATGATATAGGCCCTGAAGAGGAGGATGTTGCTGAGAAAAATGTCGGTCGTGGTGAGCGGGACATTATGCGCTTTCTTATTCAAAACGCTCCCATTGAAGAGTGGCAGGCCGATATACTTGGCTGTATAAGAGAAGAGGCCTATTACTTTCTGCCTCAAAGAATTACAAAGATTATGAATGAGGGCTGGGCAAGTTACTGGCACTCCACAATAATGACCACACGAGCGATGAACTCCAATGAGTTTATAGACTTTGCGGACAAACATGCTGGCGTCATGGTCATGAGCAAGCAGAATATCAACCCTTACAAAATTGGAATTGAGCTTTTCAGAGATATTGAGTTTCGTTGGAACACTGGCCGCTTTGGTAAAGACTACAATGAATGCGAGTCTTTGGAAGAGAAAGAGAACTGGAATAGGAATCTTGGGCTGGGTAGAGAAAAAATATTTGAGATTAGAAAATCTCACAATGACATCTCTTTTATTGATGAGTTTTTGACTCCTGAGTTTTGCAATCGCCAGCAGTTGTTTACTTATAAGTTCAATCCTCGAAGTTCACGTATGGAGATCGACACTCGTGACTTCCAGGCCATAAAACAAAAGCTTCTGACTCAGTTAACAAACTTTGGACAGCCACTTATCCAAGTCGAGGATGCAAACTTCATGAATAGGAAGGAGCTCCTGCTTAAACATGTTCATCAAGGCGTGGATTTGGATATGCAGTTTGCCTCTCAAACTATGTCTAATATCTTTGCTATTTGGAAAAGGCCCGTGAATCTATCCACTCAATACGAAGACAAAGAAGTTGTTTTTCACTTTGATGGCAAGGAGATGAAGCAGCTAAACAAATAGCTTAAAAAGTTTTCTGCTATTAAATGCAAGGCCTGCTAATAAAACTCCAAACAACGCGGAGGCCATAAAGCCTCCTGGAAAGTTGTCATTGTCGTCATTAGAGTTGTCTTGAATTGTTCCCATTGCACCTAATATTGGAAGAAAGTCGCAACCAAGCGCTGGCTCATCGTAAGGGTAGAGGTAAGTCACACCGTCAATGTCATCTTGGCCTAACCAAGTTTGAGTCTTTCCTGAAACACTGTAGTACATCAAATTGTGACTTATTTCTGTGTGGCCAAGACCGATGGCATGGCCTAACTCGTGAGCGATTACAGCGATTTGAGTGTTTCGATCTTGATCTGGCATAGCACTCTCAGAGCCTGCGTTAATTATTAGAACCGCCTGACAGTTGTCACCATTGCATTTCATGACCGCGCCACCCAGTGTTGTTGAGCTTGAAAAGGTTTCATTGCACCCGGCCAGGATGGTGTTGTTGGCCACAAGTCCGGAGTTGAGGATATCGCTGTGGGACTGGCCAGTAATGTCAATGTTTGTGATACCTTTGACGTTTAACTTAAGATCCGCAGTTGGGACTGCGTTCCAATAGTCGTCAGCAGCATCCTCAACAAGATCTCTAAAGGTTTCTGTGGAAAACCCCGCGCCTGTACAGTCTGTCAGTGAGACCAGCACATCTATTTCATTTTTTGCGAACCCTCTTCCTGTATTGGGATTCAGAGTTGAAGCAAAGAGGGAGAATGTGAAAACTAACGTAAAAAATAAAATTCTCATAAATACCAATTGTAAGTAAGAATATAATTGAAGGCCCTGTTTTCCAAGTCTCTTGCATTCATCATATTAAAATCTAACCGAACTGACCTATTAGGTTTGAGAAAAAATTCACCACCTAAATCAAGTGTGGTGTAGTAGGAATCTCTGGGACTCGAAAGAGCTGTATAGTCTGTGTAGCTGTCACCGTTTCTCAGGTTTATAGAGCCGCCATCTCCACTAATTCTTTGCCAATAAGTTGTGAAACCGTAGCGAATGATGAAAGAGGGATTTAAAATGTAGCTGAAGTTATAGTGATAAAATAGAATCCGCTTTCTCGTTTTTTTTGCACTCTCGTGATAGTAGGCAAGGCCTAACTCCGGCACAAAGTAATGAGCTCCAAACATATGAAATTGAAGGCCATAAGAGACGTAGGGTGTAAGTTCAAATTTGGTGGTGGCCCCAGAGTCGCTAGACTGGGATTTGCCAAAGTAAGGAACAAACGTTCCAGCGCTCACTAGATGAGCTGCTATGGCAGAGTTTGCTAGGCTAGTAAGAATGAGTGCCTGAATTAATATGGTTTTGAATAAGCTCAATATAACACTTCCTTAGTGCCTCGGTTACTGGCCTTTGGGCACTGGATTCAGCGTATATTTTGGAGTCAAGTTTGTAAACTGGCATGATGCCTTTGGTGGATGATGTAATGAAGATCTCGTCAGCATCGATTAGCTCTTGAGTTGTGATCGCCCTCTCCTCAAAATCAAATTTATTCGCAATGCATAAATCTATTACTTTTGCTCGGGTTATACCTTTTAAAAGCCCTGATGTTGGATGTGGAGTCATTACTTTGCCATTCTTTACAATCCAAATGTTGAAAGTTGTGCCCTCTGTGACTTCTCCGGCCTGATTTGCCATAACCGCGTCATCAGCACCCACAAGCTTTGCCTCTTGAAGGGCAAGAATGTTGTTTAAGTAATTTCCACTCTTTGCATTGGGGTCAAGGCTTCGTTTATCATTTCTGACCCTTGAAACCAGACTTAAATGAAGCCCTTTATCGTAGAGCTCTGAGGAGTATTGAATATTTGGTTTAATGTAGATGACCACGTTCTGGCGAAAATCTGCTGTTCCAATACTTAAATCGCTTTCTCCACGGGTGACAATTACTCTTGCATAAGTCTCGTCAAGGTTGGAGGCCTTGGCGGTTGAAATGAGTCTATCAATAAGCTCTTCGCGATCAATCTGCAAGTCCATGCCTATGAGTCTTGCGGAGTTCCACAATCTATCTAAGTGCTCTTCTAGAAAGACGAAGGTTCGAGAGTTTGAATAGGTTACTTCGTATATAGAATCGCCAAATAAGAAACCACGATCAAAAACACTTATTTTTGCTTCTTCTTCACCGACAATTTTCCCATTAATATTTATGAACTTGGACATGCATCTGCTCTTTTTTTTCGAGATATTAATGGAATAGGGCCAAGTGCGCAAGGTATTTTGAAGCGTTAAAGGCCTGGAATTAGTTCTATTTGGGCGTCCTCTAGTTCTTCAATATTCTTTTGGTTTATAAAAAACGTCTCTTCTAAAGGGTTTACTGTAAAAGTCTCTGTGTACGCTTCCAAGAGGTTGTCTGAATCTTGAAATACAGGGTCTTCTCTGTCTGCAAGAAGAGTAAGGTCTTCCCAAACCAGCATATGGGCGCGGATCCAACAAGCATGTCCATCCTTTTGAGTACAGGCCTTGTTTGTGTACTTGAAGAGCTCTTCCGGCGCCTTGGAAACAAAGGAGTTGTATGCAAGAAGTTGATTAACCTCCAGGGGAGTCTGTCCCTGTTTGTTTTTAATAATTGTCTTAAGGTTCTCCCTTGCTTCTTCATGCTTGTTTGCTTTGGTTAAAAAAGCTGCCTGCAGAGCTAGGCGCTGGTTGTTGTTTTGGGAGGTGGTGTCCAGCATCTTGGAAAATTTCGCTCCATCTTCCCATTGATTTAGCCGCCAAGCTGTTGGAAGAATTCTTTCCAGAGCATTTTGAGAGTTGCTTTTTCTTTTTAACGCCAGTTTAAATTGTGCGTAGGCCAGCTCATATTTTGATTGGGCAAGGTATAGGTTCCCTTTAATATTCTCCGAGTTTGGAGTTGAAAGGTCCTCTATAAGTTCGTAGGCCTTAACTATTTCTCCTTGCCTGTAATAAAGCAGGCCTAGAAGTTCTCGAGTACGAGGATTTCTAAAAATCTCTCCCGATAAGTAGGGGATTCTTGCCAAAATTGTATCAGGTTCATTCAAGTAAAGGGCCAGCTTCAAATAGAGCCTCAAGAGGTCTCCTCTTTCGTTTTCAATGTTTACGCCGTCTAGAGGGCTTGCGGCAACTTTGGTTTCCTGCTCAAACTTTAATGCGACGAGAGCATCCATCCACAAATTGTTTGATGTGGCCTTGCCAGCTAAGTATCTTCTACAGTTTCTCCAGTTTTCACTTGCTTCCGAGGCCTTGTCTACGATGATGTAGTTTAACGTCTCCATTAAACATATCTTGTCTTTATATTTTATTCTGGAGAGTTCCTTTTGCTGCAATACTTCAAGGCTTTTTGAATAGTTCCCAGTAATAAACTCCAAGATTGCAAGGTATCTTGCCTGAATCGGCATGGAAAAATTTTTGTCGTATTTTGCGTCAAGAAGAAGAATCCTGGCCAAGGAATAGTCGCCGTTTATTATGGCCAACTTAATGCGGGCAAGAGCGTTAACAATGGAGTTTACTTTGTTGTGTTTCTTTTCCAATGCCACTTCCTTGTCCTGTGCCTTTGAAGTGGGGAATTGAAGATCCTCCCGATACTCTCTAATATAGGTTGGCATGAAATCCATGGATTTCTCATGGTCTTTTGGCTGACCAAAACTTAAGGCCTGAGCAGAAATGACCACAATGGCTAAAAACTTCTTCATCTTATTTAACCTATCGTAATTTTGTGTCGATATATTAAACAATGAAAGTAAGTATAGTGTTTATTTCCTGTCTGTTTTACTCGGTCGCAAGTGCCCTTGTGCCTTTAAAGGGAATTGTGAAGGGAGAGGTGGAGGATGTTGTTCAATACGACCCGCTTACTTCAATCTTTTCCCAAAGGTTCAATAAAGAAGACCCGGACAAGAATGAAAAAAGAAAATTTAAAATCTTTGAAGGAATGTTTAATCAAGCGGTGAATCTTTTGGACTCTTGCCAAGTGGAGAGGTACTACAACTATCCTGCCAAATGGGAAGAAGATAGCGCTAAAAGAAGTGTTGTGGGGGCGTTGCAGTTTGTTGGACTTGATCATAGTGTCAAAGCAATCGCCAAATATTCAAGAACTTTGGACATATCAGAAGAATCCTATAGAAATCTTGTGAATAATTTAGTGGTCAACACCTGCTCAGAAAACATTACCGTTTATAGTAAGAAACTTCTGAAAAACAATCTTTTAAATTACTACCAAAATGATGTGAACTTTGAAGTTCCTAGCTTAAAGGGATCACCGTATTTTGGCCCTGACTTAATTGTCCAGAGTGAAAGTGTTGAGGCCAAAAAGAAAGAGCTGAACTATGCCATAAAAAGTTTTCGGGCATTATGCTCGTGGGATGGGGACACAGACAATTATGCCTTATTGCCACCTTTTCTGCAAAACCCAATAGTAATGGCCCAAATTATTAACCATATGACTGGAAAGGATCTCCGGTATAAGGAAGACATAGAAGAGACTGTATTAAAAGATGTGCCAGACACAGCGAAGGTTGCTTGTGAAAACTTAGTGTGTAGAAAAAGAAGCGACTCTGCCTTTACTAGACTTTTTCCTAGGATGGTTGGATCAACAGATTTAAGAGATGATCTTGAGTTGTTGTATTGTAATCACTTTAGGGAAACGAGTATTAAAACTTTAGGAGCAAGCAAAACTGTAAAGCGTTGGATAAAGGCCCAAAGTTTAGAAGAGTCAAAAATCCAGGGGATGTATCTTGTGTCGCTTCTTTCTGGCTATTCAGACCCTATATACTCTGCAAAAGATTATGGTGACATAAAAAAAATGTACTCAAAGACATTTGAAAACCGTTGGGACGTATGGAGTAATGAAAAGACTGAGCAATTAGTGCTTGATCTCTTGTACGAAGAGTCCCTTTATGTTGACCTTGCTCCTGAAAATGAAATTTTAAGTGCTAGGGGGGACTTTGATCTAGTGTTCGACTTCAATTTAGGGGAACTGGATCGAGAGGTGAAAGTTGTAGACAAGATCTCAGCAAGCTTTAATTTGAAGTTTCCAAAAAGTTATTTTCGTTGGATAAGAGGCGCTTACATCCAGGCGATCAACAAGAGTCGCTACAAAGAGCAGGGAAATTTGGAGAAGCGATTTGCTGAGTACATAGACCTTCAACTCCAGTCCAAGAAAAAGTACTTTAAAGCGAAGCTCTGGAATAAGGCACTTTCCATTATTATGGCCAATGAGCTCTTAAAAAGATTAAGCTCCTACAATGGCAAGAAATTCAAAGATCTAGGACATGAAGAACTTGTTGTTCCGGTTAAATTTCGTTTCGGTTTGTTTGCTCTAAAATATCTAAGAGACAAATATAAATTAAAATGACTTCCATAGGTTGACTTTTTTGACTTTAAAACCAACTTTTGAACTGTATTACTAAACAGAAGGAAACCCTTGAGCAGTAAAAACGATAAAGATAGAAAAACCCTTGAAGGGGAGGTTCTCGGCCCAGAGGAACAAAATGAGGTCTTTGAAGAGTTGGATGAGGAGTTCTCTGGCCTGGCCTCCGAATCAGATCAAACAGAGGAGGAGCAAATAGAGGCGTTAGAGACTCTATTGCCAACTATTGGAACAAGCAAAGACCTTGCAAAGACACAACAAGTTAAGCCTCACGACCCACTATACCAATATATTAAAGAGATTAGTCAGTACAAGCTTCTAGAAAGGGACGAAGAGGAGAGACTTATAAAGCAACTCACCGAAACGGGAGATATTGAGGCTGCTAAAAAGCTTGTCGTGGCAAACCTTCGATTAGTCGTTAAAATTGCGATGGAATATAGGAATGCCTATAAAAACATTATGGACCTTATCCAAGAGGGTAATATAGGTCTCATGAAGGCGGTTTCTAAATACAATCCAGAAAAAGGCGCAAAGCTTTCTTACTATGCTAGTTGGTGGATCAAGTCTTACATATTGAAATTCATATTGGACAATTTTAGGTTAATCAAAATTGGAACCACTGCAGAGCAGAAGAAGCTGTTTTACAATCTCATGAGAGAAAAAGAACGCCTGATGAACCAGGGTATCGAACCTGAACACAAGCTGTTGAGTGAGAACCTGGGTGTGTCTGAAAAGGCAGTTAAGGAAATGGATCTTAGACTTAGTTCAAGTGGCGCGGAGATGAGTCTTGACCAAAAACTTGGAGAGGATAGTGGTTCAGCAAGCTTCTTGGACACATTACCTGGTTCGGATATTCCCATTGATGATAATCTAGGCCATCTGGAGTCACTAGAAATTCTAGAGGATCAATTAAAAAACTTCATAGAAGAGCTAAAGCCAAGAGACAAAGAAATCTTCAAAAAACGACTGCTTAGCGAAGTTCCTCCATCACTTCAAAGTATAGCTGATGATTATGGTGTCTCCAGGGAAAGGATTCGCCAAATTGAGGCCAGACTCATCGAGAAATTAAAGGTTTACATGTCCGATTATTTAGGGTAAAAGTAGCCCTTAAATTTTAATCTAGAAAGATTGATTCGTATTAGATCAACCTTCTCTCGGTTACAAAGGTATTTTTGTTACTTGGAAAGGAGAAAAGCATGCTAACAAAAGAAAGAAGAGCAGAACTTGTTCAAAAGTTCGGTGGAAGCGAGAAAAACTCTGGTAAAGCTGAAGTTCAAATCGCGATCATGACAGAAAGAATTAGCTATTTGACTACTCACTTTGGTTCTCACAAGTTGGACCATCACTCTAAGAGAGGTCTAATGAAGCTAATTGGTAGAAGAAGAAGAATGCTTCGCTACCTAAATAAAAAATCCGCTGATAGATATCAAGCGGTAATCAAAGAACTAGGTCTTAGAAAGTAATTATAAGGGAGTCTATTGACTCCCTTTTTTCTTTTAAAACCGATCAAGAATTACTAAGATTTTTATGACAAAGTTGATGGATTATCAGGGCAGTTTTAAAGGATATATGGCCTAAAAACAGTGTTTTTTGAGCTTTATATCTTTTAAACCTGCAATCATCTATCTCCTTTTGTCATTTGATATTTAAATTGCTCAAGCAAAGGGTTTTGCTTTGCTTAGGCTCGACAAAGTTCAAGGAGAAAACATGTTGAACAACAAAAAAGAATTTACCATTAATTATGGTGGTAAAGAAGTAACACTTGAGACTGGCAGATTTGCTAAACAAGCTGACGGATCAGTATTCGTAACTTGTGGTGGAACCCAAGTTCTTGTAACTGTGGTTAGTGCTCATGAAGTGAAAGAAGGGCAGGACTTTTTTCCACTAATGGTTGATTACAAAGAAAAGTTTCCTGCTGTAGGTAAATTTCTTGGCGGCTTCATGAAAAGAGAAGGTCGTCCTTCAAACGAAGAAATTCTTCTAATGAGAATGATCGATCGTCCACTAAGACCATTGTTCCCTGAAGGCTACCTTGCTGAGACAATCGTTATGGCACAGGTTCTTTCTTATGATGGCGAAAATGATCCAGAAGTTCTTGCTGGTCTTGGAACAACTGCGGCACTTGCTGTTTCCGATATCCCTTTCAATGGACCTGTAGGGTTCTGTAAAGTTGGAAAGATTGATGGAAAACTTGTTCTTAACCCAACTCGCGAGCAGATGGAAAACACTGACATTGAGCTTGTTCTTGCAGCCTCTAAAAACGCCATCTTAATGGTAGAGGGTGAGGCCAACGAAGTTTCTGAAGAAGAAATGATGGAAGCTCTTAAATTTGGCCACGAATCAATTAAAGAATTCTGCGACCTACTTGAAACTATGGCGAAAGAAGCTGGTAAACCAAAAAGAGATTGGGATCAGCCTGTTGCAAATGAAAAGCTTAATGAAAAAATGAACGACTATAAGCAAGACGTTCTTGAAGCACTAAAAATTAACGAAAAACTTCAAAGATCAGCTGCTATCAAGAAGCTTACTAAGAAAGTCGCTGGTGATATCGAAGCAAACAGAGAAGCCTTTGGCGTTTCTGAAAACGATAGTGCTGGAGCTGCCGCATACCAAGGTGTTGACGCTCTTGTTTACAGCATTATGAGAAATGACATTCTTGACAACGGCAACCGTATCGCTGGTAGAGCTCTTACTGAAGTTCGTGAAATCGAAACTGAAGTAAGTGTACTTGAAAAACCACACGGATCATCTTTGTTCACTAGAGGTGAGACTCAAGTTCTTGCCACTGCCACTGTTGGTGGTAAAGAAGGTGAGCAAATGAAAGATAGCATCTATGGCATTTCTTATGAGAACTTCTACCTTCACTATACATTTGCTCCATATTCTGTTGGCGAGGCCAGAGGATATAGAGGTGTTGGCCGTAGAGAAGTTGGTCACGGAAACCTTGCTGAAAGAGCATTGAAGAAAATGATGCCGGACGCTTCTGAATTTCCATACACTGTAAGAGTTAATTGTGAAGTTACAGAGTCCAACGGTTCAAGCTCCATGGGATCTGTATGTTCAGGTTCAATGGCCTTGATGGATGCTGGTGTACCTCTTAAAAAGCCAGTTGCAGGTGTTGCAATGGGTCTTATTAAAGATGGAGACAAGTTTCAAGTTCTTACCGACATCCTTGGTGATGAAGACCACTTAGGAGATATGGACTTTAAAGTTGCTGGAACAACCGACGGTATTACAGCAATTCAAATGGATATCAAGATTGAAGGTATCACTAACGAGATCTTCTCTAAAGCAATGGCACAGGCCAAAGAGGGAAGACTACATATCCTTGGAGAAATGGCGAAAACTATTTCTGCAGCGAGACCTGAGTTTAAGGAAGGTGTTCCTCAAATCAAAAGCACTCAGATTCCTAAGGACAAAATTGGTGCTCTTATTGGTCCTGGTGGAAAGAACATCAAGGCTATTCAGGAAGAGTACAATGTTTCCATCGAAATTACTGAAGAAGGTATGGTTAAAACATTGGGAACTGATCCATTGGTTCTTGATGAAGTTAACAACCTTATTGATATGCAAATTAACGGTCCAAAGATTGATGCTGTATACAACGCAAAAGTTGTTACCATTAAAGAATATGGAGCGTTTGTTGACATCGCCACAGGTATCTCCGGTCTTGTTCACGTAAGTGAATTTGCTGATGAGAGAGTTCAAGACGTTAACGAATATGTAAGCGAAGGCGACATGATTGACGTTAAAGTTCTTGAAATCGACAGATTTGGCAAAATCAAGTTGTCTGCAAAGGCAGTTAAGCCACTGACTAAAAAGTAATTTTTCGTCAATGACTAAAGTCAAGTCTACCGAAATTATCAAATCTTTTGAAAAGGGACCTGTTCGCAGGTCTCTTTTTAGTAATGGCGCGGTCACTTTATTCCATCAGTTCAAAGGAATGGAGTCTGCTTGTGCCAACCTCTACATCCTTGCAGGTTCAATTTTTGAAAAGCCTAGTGAGCATGGTATTGCCCATGTCATAGAGCATATGCTTTTTAAAGAGGAGAAAACGAACTCTGTGGTAAGGGATATGGAGAAAGAAGGGGCCCAAATTAACGCATATACCTACAAAGAGTATGTGTGTTTTGAACTGGAGTGCGCCGCTGTGAAGCTAGAGCGGTTTCTGCCCAAGTTTTTGTCTTTGTTTTTAAACCCAGTCTTTACAAAAAAAGATCTCGCTTTGGAGAAAAAGGTGATCTTGCAAGAGCTTCGAGAGGACAAAGATGACCACGAGACTGAAGGGTTGGAATATATTTATAAGAAAAATTTTAAAGCACCTCTAGCTCACTCTATTGGCGGCAATATCAAGAATGTAAAATCATTCACCCCAGATGATTTAAGCAAGTTCTACAAGAAGTACTACACTCCAAATAGAATGGTTTTGTCAGTTGTGAGTGGGAGAAAGTTTTCAAAACTTGAGAGCATTTTCTGCTCACAATTTAAAGAGACGACTTCACGCAAACCTTTTAGAATTAAAAATAAACTTCGTTTTTCTGCCCTTGAGCATGTTAACTCAAAGCTCAAGAGGAAGATGGAAAGCTCCATCGTTTACTACTCTTTCAATGGCGCAAGTATTTTTCACAAAGACTATTACACCTATATGGTTTTGGATGAATATTTATTCGGGGGAATGTCCTCTAAGCTATTTGTTGAGCTAAGAGAGAAAAGCGGACTTGTTTATGGTCTTGGCTCGGCGCTAAATAGCTACGCGGGGCAGGGCAATTATATAATGATTTTTAACACCCATAAGTCCAACATTAGAAAGCTTCAAGCGCGGGTAGAGAGCGTTCTCACGGAATTTATAGACAAAGGACTTGATGAGGCCGAAGTTAAATCAATTAGGGACAGGGTCGCTCTTGGTTGGAAGCTTGGCTTTGATGATATGTTGGAGAGAAATGAGTATCTCGCCGAGCTTGAGATGCTGAATATGAAAGACTACAGTCTATCAACTCAAACAAAAAGACTCGACGAAGTTGATTCAAAAAGCATGCAAGCTTTGGTAGAAAAGGTATTTAATAGCAAATACACCAAATTGGTGATGTCTTCTTAGGAGTTTTTTGTGCCTACCATAAAGATTAAGAAACTTGAAAATTACGACAATGAATTGCCTTTGCCTAAATATGAAACGGCTCAGGCCGCTGGAGCGGACGTTAGAGCTAGCCTGGGGCCAGGTGAAAGCATGGCCATAGCGCCTGGACAGAGAGTTCTAGTGCCTACTGGTATGGCCTTTGAAATAGAGCCAGGCTACGAAGTGCAGGTAAGGCCTAGAAGTGGCCTGAGCTTTAAAACTTCCCTAATGGTGGTAAATTCACCAGGGACGATCGACGCCGATTATAGAGGTGAAGTGAAAGTGATCATAGGAAATATGGGCACCAAAGAAGAAGTCATAAACCACGGAGATAGAATTGCTCAGTTGGTGGTGGCACCGGTTCATCAAGCAACTTTTGAAACCGTTGAAGCTCTTGGTGAGACTGAAAGAGGGGCCGGAGGATTTGGCTCCACAGGGAAAAATTAATAATTTTAAGGAGATATCATGGACAAGACAATTCAGTACGACAAAACAAGCAACAAGGAAGAAGCATACGAGGCCGTAAAGAAGGCCATAACTCCTGAAACCATCGCTAAATTTAAAGTTTCAGCAGACCTTAATTATAAGGATGCTGACAAGAAAATCTTGGCCAAAGGCAAGGGCTTTGAGTTAAAGATTGATTTTATGGATGATCAGCTTAGCATCGACCTCTCTTTGTCATTTATGCTTAAGCCGTTCAAACCAAAAATCATTGAAGGACTCGAGAAGCAATTAGTGAGAATCGTTTAAATGCCTAAAATTAAGCTATTGCCGCAAAACACATTGGTTGATGTCAGCGAAGACAAGGATTTATATTCCGAACTGAAAGAAAAAGGAATCCATATAAATTCGACATGTGGCGGTTGTGCAAGTTGTGCTAAATGCATTATTACAGTTGTTGAAGGTGAAGAGAATTTGAATGAGATTCCTTTTGAGGAGAAACAACTTCTTGGAAACGTATTCCATATAACCAAGGAGCGCTTGGCCTGTCAGGTGAAAGCAAGCGGTCCTGCAACAATAGATATCAGTATGCACGAACAAACTAAATCAAAGCCAGTTATCAAAAGACGTAAGAAAGAAGACGTCTCAAAAATGATCGAAGAGAGAAAAGAAAAAAGAAAAGAACGGCCAAAAAAATTAGGTGGGGGGAGAAAGCCTAAGGCCTTTGACTTTAGAGAAGATAAGGAGAGTTAAAGATGAGCAACACCACAACCACCACCGCCGATGCGAAAGCCTCGACCGGATTTCCCTCACAGATCAAGTACATTGTATGGAACGAAGCATGTGAAAGGTACAGCTACTATGGAATGAGATCGATTCTTGTAATCTTTCTAGTTCAGTACCTAATGATGTCCAAAGCGGACGCCACGGCTGACTACCATATATTTGCTGGCGCCTGTTATTTGTTTCCAGTTCTTGGAGCATACATTTCTGACCGCTTCTGGGGAAAGTACAAAACCATTCTATGGCTTTCACTCGTATATTGTCTTGGTCACTTATTCCTAGCGCTCTTTGAGCATGACAAGACTGGTTTTTATTGGGGTCTTGGACTTATTGCTCTTGGTTCCGGAGGGATTAAGCCATGTGTTTCAGCTCACGTTGGAGATCAGTTTAAACCAAGTCAAAAAGACGCTTTGAAGAAAGTTTTCGATCTTTTCTACTGGATGATTAACTTTGGTTCTTTCTTCTCAACTATGATCACTCCTTGGACTTTAGAACACTATGGCCCAGGAATCGCTTTTGGTATTCCAGGTATCCTGATGGCGATCGCCACATTTATCTTCTGGCTTGGAAGAAATGAGTTTGTTCATATTCCGCCAACTGGCAAACAAGAGCACGGAACTGGAAGAGTTTTATTGTCTGCAATTAAGAACTTTGGCCAAAGAGGGGACCAAGGTATTCTTGGTGGCGCTCTAAAAGATCACCCTAAAAAAGATGTTGAGGCCGTTAAAGCCGCACTTGATGTAGGTAAGATCTTCATTGCTGTAACTATCTTTTGGGCCTTGTTTGACCAACACGGATCATCTTGGGTTCTTCAAGCAAAAGAGATGGTGCTTGATGTAAATTTTCTTGGATGGGAGACAAAACTTCTTCCTTCTCAGATTCCAGCTCTGAACCCAATTATGGTCATGGCGCTGATTCCTATATTCACTTTTGGTGTGTATCCGTTTATTGAGAAGAAACTTGGCATTGCCATGACTCCTCTTAGAAGAATGGGAGCCGGGATGTTTGTTACTTCATTAAGTTTTGTTTTCGTGGCAATCTTTCAA
Source organism: Halobacteriovoraceae bacterium (assembly GCA_002711995.1). Lineage (GTDB taxonomy): Bacteria > Bdellovibrionota > Bacteriovoracia > Bacteriovoracales > Bacteriovoracaceae > UBA845. Next base: position 233,985 of record PASN01000014.1, read on the forward strand.
TACCTTCTAGATGGTGGAACTCCAGTAAGTGTTTTATGGCAAGTTGTTCCTTACCTGGTCATCACAATGGCAGAGGTAATGGTTTCCATTACAGGCCTTGAATTCGCTTATACTCAAGCGCCAAGAAGCATGAAATCCACAATCATGAGTATGTGGCTTTTAACAGTGTTCTTTGGAAACATGATCACTGCATACATCGCAAAGATCAACGTTTTTGAGGGTGGAAACTTCTTTATGTTCTTCGCCATTCTAATGGCAGCGTTTGGAGTTGTGTTCGCATTGATTGCGAAGAACTACCAAGTGAAAGACTTTATGGAAGACGGTGATGTCGCTGTAAATCCTGAGAATGAACTAAACTAGTTTTAGAAATATCAAGGCCCTCTTTCGAGGGCCTTTTTTTTGCCTTAAAGTTTCTGTCCAGGGAAGGGACTTGATCCACCAACCGCTTCAAAGTAATTCACAGTTTCTAAACAAGCACCTGGTGTTGTGTCGAATACAGAGTTGGCGTCAAAGAAGTCATCCCAGTCTGTAATGTCGTTCCATGGTGTGCCATCAATGTTTGATTGTGAAGAGTCAATATATTGTGTAAGAGCGTCATAGTCACTTATATATTGCATAATTGTTTCTGCGTTAGTTGGATACTTTCTATCCCACTCTCGTATGTGAAGTCTTATCTGAGCTTTCACATCATATGCCGCATCCAAACATTTGAAGCTGTAGTATGCTGATGTTGAGTAAACACTTCTGAATGGATTTTCCGTCCATGAAACAGCATCTCTTTCTCTAATATTTGCAGATCCAGACGCAAGGTTTTGTTCTGAGCCCAATCTGTTCAAGCTTAATGTCTTTGATAAAACAGGACTATAGGCAGTGGTGTTAAACTGTTCAATATTGTCACCCTCAAAGAAAGTGGTCCAGTCATCTGTTGAGTCAGGCTCACAGGTGTTTTCATTCGCCATAAACCTTGAGAAACTAGCGATATATCTATTGTCCGATGGTCCTGTCGCAAAGTCCCTAGAGGTTGGAGCTGCAATTTCAAATGACTCTGATATCGCTGAAAGATCCAAGTTCCCATAAATTCTAGTCGTGGCATTTCCTTCGCTAAAAAAGTCTTTCGCAGGGCCACCAATACAGTTTAAATGGTCGCCACCACAGTCAGTTTCAATTGAGTCTACTGCGACCGCATCGAAAGTAGGACCTGTTCGGCAAACATCCTCGGTTGTGGGGTCAGTATCATGATCCCAAAGGTCATCCAATTCTAAAGTAATTGTGGTTATAGTGCCTTCATCACAATTTTCGCCATAAGGAGTTGTGGAGTAGTCAAAATTACATGTAGGCGCCTCAATAATTTGTCCACCTAAGTGAGCTGTTGTCGATCCTGTGTTTGGACCTGAGCCATCGTCAAATTCTTCCCAAGTCGTCCCACATAAAGTTGAACATTGGTCATCCTCACAGGTAATTTCATAAACGGTCTTTTGTGTATCGCCCACTGGTTGCTCAAAAAAACGAAGGGGAGTGTATGAATAGTACTCGCACATGTCAGCTGAGGCCTCAAAAGTAAACTTTGCTCCATTATGATAAAGGTCCAGCTCTTGAACCTCTAAAACACAATCTTGAGTGTAGACAGAGCTTGATCTGGTGTAATCATCGGCGTCAAAACCACCTGTTGGCTCCTTTAATTCACAAGGCTGGTCACCTGCACCACCTTGGTGAAGGTAAAAGCTCATGTTCTTATCCATGTCATGCTTAAGTCTTAACGACTTTGTCTCAGTTGTAGAGGTTTGGGAGCTTTTTGAATTTTTTAATTCTTCAGCAACTTCCTCCGTACAACCTGCAACCAGGCCTACAATGAACATCATTAGAAGCTTTTTAGAGTGTTTCATGTCTTTTCCTTATAAAGTTCTCTATTCCACTCATCGGATACAAAAAAAATTCATTTAAAAGTAATTCAATCTATTTTACCGTACACCGAGTACGTAAAAACAGCTACTTACCGTCTCTGGACAGAAAACTGAATAATTTCAAACTGTTATTTTCATAAATTTCATTTAAAATATTATTAAATGACTCAATTTAAGAATGTGTTCCTATTCATCGCCACTTTTATGTGGCTCCTTACAAGTGCTAAAGCTGCTCAATGGGCAAGGGTTTCAGCTGAAAAGGCCATAATTTACTCTGATGTGGAGATGAGCTCTCCAATTGGATTTCTAAAAAGAGGTCAAAAGTTGAGGGTTGGGGATGTTCCTAGAAATAAAGGCAGGGTGTTGCCTACTGTGTATAAAGAAAGAGTTGTTTTTGTAAAAACCACCGACATCCAAACAAATAAGAATCAGGCCGTGGTTAAAACCGCCTCAATGAGAATCAAAGATCAGATTGAAAGAAAGAGTCGAGAGAGTCTGATCGCTGTGGGAGCAAACGGTCTGGCCTCAACAATCGACGATCCGGACGCTTTACCTGGGTCTCCCGATAGCTATGTTTTTTCTGGGCTTGGAGTGCAAGGGGTTATTAGAGAATTCGATAGCCCAAAGGCACTGCTTCTCAATATGAGTTACCTACAAGCAACTGAAGACACCCGCTCAATTGAAACATTTTTAATAGGAGTGGATCAGGCGTATAGATTTATTAATTTAGAAAAGTATGACATGAGCGCTTTCGCAGGAGTGCTAGTATCCCCTTACTCTCAGTATGAAATAGATAATCAATTTAAGGTAAACGGCTATGGAGCTGGTGTTGAGGTTGGCATAAACTCTCTTGTTAAACTAGGACGCACTGTTGGGATTTTACTAGAGGCCAAGTATCAGTACCTTAAATTCTTTGGCTTTGATCTGCCTGAATCCACAACGAACATCACTGTTCAAGAAGACTTTTCTCCAAGCATTTTTGGGCCAAGCTTTGGGGCCTTCTTAAGCTTTAGCTTCTAATAAGCATAGATAACATCAAGCATTTCTATTCTTGGAAAGATAAACTTTCTTAAAAATCTTAAGGCCTGAGGTCTAAGCTTCATTTCTTTATCGAAAAGCTTTTTTAAATTCTCATTTTTTATATCAGAAGGAGAGTGAAGGATCGTATGCCCTAATATCCGCTCTAGTCTCATTAGAAAAAGCTTTCTGTGATCTTCCAAGTAAGGTGGAAGTTTCCCCTCAAGAGATTCAAAATCAGTGTGGAGATAGGCAAACTCTTTGTTTGTGCCTTCATAAAGATATTGCATTATAAGGAAATAAAATTGAACAATGCTCTTTTCACTCTTGCCATCAAGCAAAGCAATGGCCATCTGGATGTTGTGATAAGCGGACTCCACGCGGCCAGCATCAAGCTCACTTTGAAACTTTGCAAGCCTTTCATAGGATTCAATGTATTTCTCATCAAGCTTAACTTTTGAAGAAAGCTCTTTTTGCTTCAATGCTTTAAAAATTTGAGAATACTTTACTCTTTCACCTTTAAAAAACTTAGGACCTGCTCCTGGAATGAAAAGACTTTCCAGCGTGGCATTGTTGAAGGTCACGCACTGTATCGAGCTTGGCGTTATGGAATCCATTTTCCATTTGCTGCCTTTTGAGGTTTTCTTTGAGCTTGGAGACCCTAAAAGTTTAAGCACCTGTAGGTCATCCAAGTTTTGAAGGTCGCACTTTTTGAGCTTTTCAACGACGGAATCTCTTCTCATTTTACACTGAGACAGAGCTCCGAAGGGTTGAGACTCTTTCAAAGACGGATCTTTTAAAAGAGGACGATTGTTAAAGTAAAGGTAAGGGTATTCTTTAAGGTTAAACTTCTCCTGATAAACCTCTCTGCCTCTAACATCAATGCTTGCAACATCCCCATTTCTGTCACTTAAGTATAGTCCCCAGTGACTCATACTAGGATAGTTTTTTAAAAACTTTTTCACCTCATGGATGTCGGCACAGTAGGAAACTATCTGGTAAGCGATAGAAAAAATGCTGTCACCCTTCAAGTCTAAATAGTTTCCATGTTTATAGTGCAAGGCCAGTGTAAGGCCTCTTTCGTTCATGGCGGTAACACCTGGAAACGGAAGCCCTGTTGAGCAGTAACTAAAAGTTTTTAACCTTCCTTTGAAATCATAGAGAGCGCTTCTTTCATGTTTCTCAAACGGGCCGGACAAAGCGTAGTCAAGGATTCTGCCGTGGATTACACCATCGTTTTTATGGTCATAGGCAAACAAACTTGAGCAACCGGGTATGACACTCATTAAATTGGGAAGCCATTTATTGAATGAGGCCACTATTTCAGGCAAGAGCATAGTGAAGTAAACATCATTCACAGGGCGTTCTAGGCCCTCTGCATAGGCCTTAATCTCTTTAGATAAATTAATTGAACCACGACTCTTTAGATTTACCGCCAGTTCTGTACTCATTTTAAGGGCATGTGCAAGGAAATCGGCCCGAGCGCAAAGTCTTGTGATCTGCTCATAAATGTCTTGGTAGGAATCTTTGTCCTTTACGCCTAAAGCGTAAAAGTTTTCTTCCGGGTCACCGAAAAGATGAATGTGAGCAGTTTTGTTCATATGACAATTGTAAACTTCGGAGGCCCTGATGCAAATTGAATTTTTTAATGATCCAAAAATAATTCTTGTATGTTTATGCCTGGCCTCAGTACGAGTTTATTTGGAAATCATCGGATTTAATCTGCAAAAATTGCCTCTTACCAGTAAGCTTCTGGGCGAGAGAGGGGCCAACTTCCACAAGACAGGGCTATATATTAGTGTGGGATATATCTTGTTGTTTGCGCCGCAAGCACTGATGTCCTAGCCAATATAGTATTTTACCAATGGCTTTTGAGACTGAATAAAGTCGAATGCGTGGGTGCGATTCTTGGTATCTTCCAAGTTTTCCTGAGTGCATCTAATATGAATGTTAAGCTCTTTAATATTTCCGCTCCTGCTCATTTCTCCAAGACGGTAAAACTTCGATAAAAAGTGGAAGTTCTGTTTTGTAGTGAGCTTGAAGCTTTTCTCTGTTTTTACTCGATTCCAAACTTGCCATGGATCCTGTCTATCCACCAGAATGGATGCCAAAACAAGGTAGATAAACTCATCCGACTCAAAGCTATCACCCATTAAAGTGAGCTCTTGGGGTATGCCGGTCATTACCAGGATGTTCACAAGCTGATTGAGTTTATAAAAGGATTGTTTTTTTAAATCCTTTGTAGTCAGTATTCCCTGAGTTAAAGAAAAGATATTTCTATAATCTTTCAAAAATATGCTGCCGGCGTAAATCTTGTTTTGGTAAAGCCAGTCTCTAATAGCATTCTCATAAAAGTGTGGGGAGGCCGAAAGTATAAAAGGCTGAAACTTGTTTTCGGTGTATTCAAAAAACAAATCCAAGCTGTTTTGAACAACAGGGAAGTGGTGAATTGGCCTTCGTAAAGACTGGTAAAGTTCCCAGGCGGTTGAGTACCTTGTGTCCACCAAGGTTTTATCAAAATCAGAAATAATAATCTTCTTGGGACTTTCTATTCTGTAAGGGAGATAGGTGCCCATGAGAATTTCGACACCGGGCTCATAGCTGGTTTCGAAGATTTGAAGCTTTTCAATGGGCTCGTCCAGGACTTTATTTGGGATCGTAAAATCAAAGAGTCCGAACCTGTCAGATTCATACTCTTTGGAAAAAACTACGTTTTGGCCATGGCCTAGTCACTCTACTTTAATCCTATATTCATCCGAGTAGATAAGTCCTATACTCTGAATAGGGGAGGTCGGTTTCACCTTATGCCCGGTCCTTTTTTCCACTAGAGGTGTTTTGGAATCTGTAACCGCCGCTTTTACCGATATGCGGTCATCGGAGTCTACTGCAGTGAAACTAACTAGATAAGGCCTTTTCATAAACGAATTTTATCAGTTTTTCGTGTTTTTTCATGTTATATTTTTAATAAGATGGAGGAATGATGTTAGAGATGAGATTGACAATTCATGGAAGAGTTCAGGGTGTTGGCTATAGATACAGCATTTTAAACCACTTGGAACAGAATCAAATCATGGTGCGTGGCTATGTGAAAAACAAACCTAATGGCACCGTGGAAATTGTAGGGCAAGGTGATGTTGAGGCCTTAAAGGATTTGAGACGCTTTGCTGTTGCTGGAAGTTCTAGATCCGAGGTTCGTGAAATAGAAGAAACCTATCTTGAAATCGGTGAATACACTTTTGACAGTTTCTCAATTGATTATTAGGCCAGCATTACCTTGAAAGTAAGCATTCCGTCATTGTAACTCTTTTCAATCTCATTCTCATTGATGATTTGATCTACTGAAAAACTTCTCGTTAAAGTCTCCACTCTTTTTAGTTTTTCCTGGCCGCCATCTTCCTTAGTTGTATTTTCAAATCTTCTGTTTAATGAAAGTGTGATATCTCTCTTGTGACCGTTTAACTCCACTTCAGATGCATTTTCCTCAGAAACTTCAAGGTGGATTAAGTAATGATCAGGACCTTTTTCAACGATAGGGTCTAAACCGGTAACTGCATAGAATGGATCTCCAACCTTTTGAGAGTCTAATTTATGTGTCTCTAAAACCTCATTTCTTAGGTTTTGGATGATCTCGCTTTTTTTGGCGATCAGTTTCTTTAAAAGCTTTTCATTGTTTTTTTGAAGCTCTTGAAACTTCTTCTCGAATAAGGCCTGGGTTTTTTGATTCTTTATTGTGCCATCCGATTTGATTCTTTTGATTTCATTTTGAAAGTTCTTAGTTTTGCTTAAAATCTCTGCCTGGAACTTTCTTTCTTCTTTGGTAATTAAATTTTGATAATTTTCTTTCTGTTTTGAAAGAGCTCTTTGATATTTGTCTTCGCTTGCGTACTTTTTATTAAGGTATGACTTCTTAGTCATACTCAGCTTTTTTTCGCCTAGCGCCTCGACCTGTCCCATTTCGAATTTTGAGGCCTGAGTAAGCTCTTGTTTTTTACTGTTGATCTCTCTTTGCAAGCGATTTAGCTCGATTTGGGCCTTTTGATGGAGCTCATCCATCACCATTTCATGTTTAGTTCGCTCGGTTTGAAGCTTTTCGTGATGTTGAAGTCTTTGGTTTTTAATATTCTTATCAATTGAATCTAAGGTGTCAGCCTCTCTTTTGACGGCCGTCTTCTTTGTCTTTTCCATGCTCTCTTTGAGCTTCTCAAGGGTTTTTTCCTGACGGTGGGTGAGATCAATTAGCTTTCTATGTCCTTCGCTTCTTTTTGTGATCAGTTCTTGGGCCTGGTTTAGCTCAAGTTGATTTTTCTGCTTCTTATGGTTGATGCGGACTTTTTCAAGCTCATTTTGATGCTTCTCTTTTAAAGCTTTCATGTTCTTTCTATGTGTGGAAAGGGCAGAGTTATGATCTATTTTAGTCATTGAAGAATCTCCGCTGGAAGCTGAGCATAAGGGCTAGGACAAATGCTTCTTTTTCCTGTGTGGCCTGGACAAATCCAAGTCCTTAATAGGTCAACTGCTATCATGGAGCCGCCGCCGTTATAGGTTTTGTAAGTAGTTGGATCCAACGTGGAAATTACCACGGATGAGGCCGGCTGGTCTTCTATATCCACCTTTTGGGTTATGACATATTGATATGCCCTGTATTCGGCCATGCTTGATAATGTGAATAGGGAGAGTAGTCCTACTATTTTAATCATTAGTGAAGGGTTTTAAGATCCTGAAGAATATCTCTTTCCACCATTTTAAAAAATGACTGGATAAACTCAGCTCTTTCTTCCTCTGAGAAGCTTTCCATCATGGTTTTCTTTCTTTCTATTGTTCTATGTTTTGAAAGCTTGTCAAATACTTGGTCTACATTCTTTTTGGCGTTTCTATAAGTTAATGCCTGGGACGTTTGCAGTGGCCCCTCCAACCATTCTGTGAAAAATAGAGGGTAGTGCCCAGTTTTGGCCATGTTGATGTAATTTTTGATTGAGTTGCTTTCGGTATTTGTCATTAATAATCTCCTCCTGTCTATTTTACACAGGGAAGGGGTTTCGTTGCAGAAGGAGTAATTTTCCGCAAATTGCATAATTGAGATTAATTTTTTCCGATCCTGAGATCATGATAAACTTTTGAAGGTCAGAGCTAAGGAGATCCAAAGTGTCTAAGAAGTTAATATTATGTAGTGAATGTAGAAAAACCATTGCACATGGGGATAAAGCATTATTTGTAGACCAGTCTAGTAGTAGACCATTTTGTTCGGAAAAGTGCATCATGGATTATCACGCTCCTCATATGGAAAGTTTTGAAAGAGAAGAGATTGAGAGAAGAGAAAGTGTTGGTGCCGAACTCGATGAAGGGCTTGCTCCCATGTATCAAAACCACGAATATTTTCAAAAGGCCTTATATTCGCCAGATGAAGTTTGGATTGCAAAAAATGGCATTGGCGAGGAGTTCTACACCCACATCGCTAGGGTTAATAAAGAAAAAAATCCATTCACTTACATCGTTGTCTGCAGTTATTTCGATAATGAGCCTTCATTTGTATATTTTAAATGCCTGACTAAGAATGAGAATTTGGTTGAAAGTTATAGAGAGCAAAGTCTATTGGACCCATCAGAGCTTGTGAAGAGTAAACCGGCCGAAGAAGAGGAAGAAGCTTTAAAAGAGGACGAAATCAAACTGCCACCAGAGGTTATGGAGAGTTTGGAACTTAAAAAAAGCGAATATCTTGCCAATCTTCTTCAAATCAGAAGCGATGAAGACATTCCTTTTGAGAGGTTTACTGAATATGATGAATACACCTCCAAAAGCTTGGAAGATCCTGATGAGATTTTTACGAGGGAAGATGAGGCAGGTGATAAAATTAGAACCTACATCAAAAGCTTCAAGGTAAGCGGACAAGTTTTTTATTACGTTGTGGTGTGTATTTCTGTTCCTATAAAAGAACTCGATAATCAAGAAGCCTTGCTTCCAGTAATTGGATTTCCATCTACGGATCAGGCCTTGTATAAAGAGTACGCGATAGGTGAGCGTTACTCAGATATCATTAAAAATTAAAAACTGACCTGCTTGTAATGATTGCTGTGGTTATCTGTAAATGAGGTGCAAACCATAGATGCGTACTGTTGAGCGGCATTTATGCAGTTTTGATCATACATACACCCTGGATGACCATTGATGTAGTCTGATTTTGCATTTAGACACTGCATGAATGGATTCAAGCTTGAATACTTAATAACCATTACAGCATTTATTTGTTTGTTTTGGTTTTTATATAAAACTGGGTAGTAAGTTGTGTTTGCTTGGTTGTGGACACACTCGGCCCTGCCAACATTGTAAGACACAGCTCTTTGATACTGGTCATAATATAGGTGCATTGGAACAAAGCAGGTTCCTACGCTTGCATCGGCCTGGGCAAAGCTTGTTGCAAAGACTCTTTCGTCTTGCGTGCTTTGACACACACCAAAGCTTCCAATGGATCCACCATCATATCTATGTCCTAAATTGCAGTTTTCAAAGCCTGGCCTTGAAGGGGTAGCGGGATCAGAAGGATCTTGGTAAGGATCATCGCTTGATTCATCTTGACTTGTGCCGCCATCGGTAAAAACGCCGTCGACCGAGCCAACACCGCTGTTGTAGGTTGGAGTGGTCGGGTACCTAGTTTGTTTAGGGGCATCGCACGCGAAGGCCAAGAATAAAGAAGCAAAAAATAGTGTTTTCATAGATCCTCCAAAATCCTTATCGGAGCAATATAATAGAAATTTAATTAAATTTTTCAAAAGCCGATGAAGAGTCACATAATAAGGTCATATGAAAAAGATTATTATCCTAACCACTTTATTTTTCTCGGTATTGTTGGCTGCAGGGGCGGTAGCTTTTGCCTTTCCGTATTATTTCTACAGCAAGACAATTAAGGGGGAGTACAAGTCCCGCTGGTATCATGTCTCTGACTTTGACCCTAAAGTGTTGTCGCCAGAAAGGGTTGAGCTGGAAGAGCCTAATATCGGCAATGATGATCTTTGGCAGAAATTTCAAATGAAGGACACTCTGGTTCCATTGCCAGTAAGGAATCCTTTTTACTTTGTAGCGCCAATCTTGAATTTTAATAAACAGACAAAGAAGACAAGGCTGGGAATGACCGTTTACGGGACAGGGCTTAGAAAAATTTCGAAAATATTTTTTGTATCCAATGCCGTTATGAACTCAGAGCTTCGCTCCCAAGAGCTTTTTAAACTACCCATTGTGGCAAATATACTCAAAAGTAAAACCCCTGAAGAGGTTTGGATGGATATGTTCACAAAGCAACTAGGTGACTGGAACATCCCATTCTCTGAAATGGCCTATAACCTATACTTGCTTCAGCTAAGGCTTAAATTGTTTCCTGGAAACATGATTTCTTTTGGAGCGCTGAATGACAGCACCGGTATTGTTCGTCTTGAGTCTAAAAACAAGGACTACATTACAGAGCTTGTCATGACCAGGGCAAGAGGTGTGATCTATAGCTATCTGATACTGACTGAAGAGAACAACAGGGACTCCAATGTTCTAAGATATAAGTTTTTAAGAGATATTGAATTTCGACCAGGTTCAAAATCATTGGCCTCTATCCTATACAAGGAGTTTAAAGCGTTGCCTTTTAATAAGAAGGTGGATCATGAAGGCATGTTCTACCTTATGTCCGCTTTTAGTCATGACCTTGAAAACAGAGAGTATCTAAAGCAAATGATCTTTTGGCTGGAAAGAGGCGAGGACAATCAAAAACAGCTTAAACCTCTCTATGAATTTGCATCCAAAAAGTATGGCAAGGTCTTTACGAACAAACTTGTTGAAGACCTGAAAGTTGACCCGGAGATTCTTCTTAAAAGAAATATTGAGCTGGAAAGGGCCAGAGAAATAAGAAAAGTGAAAAATAAAAAGATAGATGATCGGCCTCAGACCCGAAACTTGTCTCAAGAGGAGCGGTATAAGGAAAGAGTGAGAGAGTCAAAGAAAGTTAAAAGAATCAAAGAAAATAGAATGATTATGGATTAAGCAAAAGGCCAGCAATAGAGCTGGCCTTTTTTATAGTGTTTACTTAGAAGTCAAATTCACAAGATACATTGTTGTAGTATGCTTGACACTTGAAGTAGCCAGCAGTGTCTAGATCCTTAAGAGTTCCAAGTCCGTAAACTTGAACAAAAGATCTGTTGTCAAGGTCATGCCAATTGTTTCCTTGGCTTACAACAAGACTAGAACCATCAACAACACAAGAATCAACAGCTCGCTCACAAACAATAGAGCCAGAAACATATGGCCTGCTGTGGAATCTGTCACTGCCTTGGGTCTTCATTTCAATTTCTAGAGTGTCAGCAGTTGTTTTTACATAGCCTTTAACGATTGTTTCTTTAAGTACTTTCGCTGCTGTACCAGTTACTTCAACTACAGCTTCTCTAGAGTCAACAACTCTTACATCAGAAAAAGCAGTTGAGCTCATCATTATTAAAACTAAAGCGCACAAAGATTTCATATATTCTCCTTATTTGGTTTTTATAAGGAGGCTTGTACACCAATGAATCAAAAAGGAAAAGCACTTATGTAAAAACGTGTAAATAGGTGGTTACTTTATGCAAACCTTTGAAATGTTTCAACCAGCGCAGAGGTTAAAACTGGACGAAGCTTGCCTGCAAGTGACTCGTCCAATGTTCTCTTTGGCTCATCTAGATAGATCCCACGCTTGATTTCTATTTGAATGTTGTTGGTTTCAGGGAAGGTTGCATCCACGTGTCTAGTAACGTGTCCGCCAAAATATGGGTTGTTTTGGTATACCTTAGGATAGTGAGGAGAGAGCTTTTCACAAACAAAGTCGATAAAAGCTTTTTCGCAAGACTTGCCCTCTATGTCTGAAACGCAAAAATCAGGCCTTTCCATTTCTTGTTTAGGGTTGATCTCTAAATGGTAAGCGGTCGGAGAGGACGGCATGGAATGGAGATCAATAAAAGAAGGGCGCGGATGGTTTCTTTTTAGTTCATTAATCAGTGCCTTAAGCATTTCGTAGTAAGGGGCATAATACTTTTGGGTTAAAAACGCTCTTGTTTCTTCGCTGAGCTCTTTTCTTACTATCTCAACACCATGGGAGTTCTTCTTCCAATTGAGCGCTGCCGTCTCCTTTGGACGGTTTAAGTCAACACAGGTCCTATGAATATTGGCCTTGATAACGGCAATTCCCTCTTCATTTAGCTTTTCAATGTCTATGAGCTTGTGAACCGCAGTGTCCACATCTTGATTTAGAGCACTTAGGTCCTCTGTGAGGTAATCCTTAAATTCATCAGGAATAACTTCACCGGAGTGAGGTATTGAAACCGCTCCAATGTATTTGTTTTTTGGAGGGTAATAGTTAAAGATCTGGTTTTGGTCTGCAAGTTTCTGTTTTTCAAAGACATTCATGTGAAAAAACTACCATAAATCTGGCGAGGTTTGAAGGACCGTGCTATTTTAATTTGCAAAAATCATCTTAAGCGCGACCCAATGGGCTCGCATACGTATGGAGTCTCCATGAAATTTCCTGGCCGTCGGGACAAAAAACACTACTTTCCTGTTACTGAAAAAGGGAGAAGCGATATTGCTGAACCCAAACTTCTTTCAAGAGATGTTTATGTTGTGGGGATTGATCAGCTTCTAGTTGATATTGAAATCGAAGTTGATGACTCGTTTCTTGAAAAATACGATTTTCCAAAAGGGCAATCTTTCTTAATCCCTGATGACATCGCTGAGGAAGTTTATCAGTGGTCAAGAGATAATAACAAAATTAGAGGGGAGTTCCCTGGTGGAGCTGTTGGAAACACTCTTCACAACTTTGCAGTTTTAAGCGACGCCAATTGTTACGCATTAGGGGCAATTAAAAGGCAAATAGAAGTTGGGGATTACGCATTTAAATATCTTTCTAAAACTTCTGGGCTTGTGGATATGAGCTACCTGCAACCAAGCGAAAAACCAATGGGTAGGGCCCTGTGCTTTATCACTCCCGACTATGAAAGAACCTTTGCAATTAGCAAAGGCTGCATGGATGATTTGACAGAGGAGTACATTCCTGAAGAAGTAATAAAAAAATCATGCGCCCTCTTATTGTCCGCTTACACCCTTAGAGGGCAGGAAGAAAGCATCTACAATGCCACAGTTAAGGCCTGTGAAGTGGCCAAAGAAAACAACGTTCCTGTTGTGCTTTCACTAGGCACAAGCAGTCTGGTTGAAGAAAAGCTAGAGTTTCTAAAAGAGTTCTCTAAAAAACACGCCACAATCTTGGCCATGAACCAAGAGGAGGCAATGGCCTTTACTGGAATCGAAGATCCTCTTCTTGCATTAGAACAAATATTAGAGTCGGTAGACATGTGTCTGCTAACAGCAGGAAGCAGAGGTCTTTATGTTGGTGGATATTGTGACAAAAAGAACCTAAGGGCCACAAAAGATCCTTTGGTAACAAAGTCCATTGTTAACTACAACGCATTTGAGTATTCTCGCGCAATGAGAAAAAGCATCTGTTCAGAGCCTGTAAAAATTTATACCCATGTTAATCCATTCAAGGGTGGCCCAGTTGCAATTAAAAACACTAATGGTGCTGGAGACGCGGCGTTAAGCGCTCTTTTACACGATATAACCGCAAATCAATATCATAAAGAGATGATCCCAAACAGTCCTAAGCACGATGATCAGTACTTGACCTATTCTTCCATATCTCAGATCAGCAAGTACTCAAACAGGGTTTCTTTTGAAGTGCTAATTCAAAGCTCTCCACGACTTTTAAAGGGACTTCCAGAAAAAGAAGACTCTTTGGAAGAAGCTCACTGGAGCAACTAGCCTAAATGTCAGCTTCAAAAAGAACAGAGGCCCTTCTCAATGAATACAAAGGAAACTTGTATGAGTTTTTAACAGGCCACCATCTCGCGCGTCTAAATGGAATTGAGTCTCAGTTCATGGGCAACTTGAGAGAGGACTTTTTCTCTATGCTCTCTCAACAAGAGGCCTTCATTCGTGAATACTATCCCTGGCTCCTCCAAGACCTGCCAGGCCTTGCTCAAGGTCTAGGTGGACAGTTGCAAAAGGCCTTTAACTCCAAAATAAAAGAAGTTTCAATCGTGGGAAAAACCAATGCATCTGATAAAGAGCACCAGATGGGAGAGGCCGACCTTCTATTAAAATTGGATAACAATGCCAATGCCTATGTCAGTGTAAAGCTTTCCAAGGCCGGAGCTTTTGTAAACACTAAGAGTGCTGGAATAAAAAGCTTTTTAGGCAAATATTTTTCAAATTGTGAGGGAGTTGACCAGGCTCAAGCAAAATTTAGCGAATACTTTGACAAGCGCTACCAAGAGATGGCATTTGAGCTATGTGAGAAGGCCGGAGTTGCCCCCAGTGAAACCTTCGAAGAGTGGAAAGAAAGTGGTTTTTCAGAGCTTCCAGGGGAGCTGTCTCCCGAACTAAGAACCGTATTTTTGAAAAGTCTGTATGACGTAAGCAATTTTCTTTTTGAAATTCTAAACGATCTAAATAAATCCGACTCTGAGCTATTTAAGAAGTCTCTTTTGCCTTTAATAGGGTACTCAAGGTCTGATATGGTTCAGGCCACCACCTTTTATAAGAATACCAATGATTCATACAAACTAGAATGTCACAGAGTTGAGAATGATCCTGAAAATTCAATGGGAGAGTTGCAACTCAAAGAACTTATTAATCGTCCTGAAACTTCAAGTTTTGATATTGTTTTTGAGGATCGAGTTCTTCAGGTTAGAGTCAAGGCCATGAACAAGTTCACTGGCAAAGGCTTCAAAGTAAACTGTGCTGTAAAAAACTAAATCTTCTATGTGCCAATTTTTCTTGGCGAAACTAATGAAATAAGACCAATTGTCGATAAGGTTAGTGCGATATCTCTAAGGTTTATAACTCCTTAGTAGTTAAGCGTATAATTGGTCTTTAAAGACCTTGTTTAATTGGAGTCTGTTTTGGCACAACTAAGTGAATGCTCACGTTTATTTTTTTTAGCTTTGTTGCTCTTAGGTTTTAGTGGTTGCAGCAAGCGCGCGAAAGGAGTTGCTGAGTTATCTCAAAGTGGAGATCCAGGAAACACCAGTACAAGGGTGGGACAAAATAGGTTTAATCACAATTTGGATAAGGCAGACCTCGTTCATGTTAGAGGGAATCACCTCTACGCTGGGTCCAAGCTCATTAAGCTAATTGATGTCACCACTCCATCAAGTCCTCAAACTCTTTCAACCATTACTTTTCAAAGTCAGGTAAAAGCTATTGTAGAACAAAATGGCCAAGCCCTGTTTATCTCTGGAACCGGCCTTTATATTTACGACGTATCTAATTTTAGCAACCCTGTACTGGTGGGAAGTCTAGACTTATGGGCCGTGACACCAATCAAAATGACTGCTGATGGGACGACCGCTTATATTGCTGCTGATGACTCTGGAGTGTTGATTGTTGATATATCAAACCCTGCGGCGCCCACTCTTCTTTCAAGTTTTGATACTGTTGGTCGCGCAAAGGATATAGCTTTTTATAACGGCCATCTACTTATTGCGGACTTTGGCAACGGTTTAGTTGTATTAGACGTATCAAATCCTTCAACGCCTGGCCTTGTCACCACATATGCAAGCACGGTTGGCTATGTTTATGGGCTTTCCCTAAACGGGGATGTCCTGGTTTTAGATGGTGAGAGTGAGTTTGAATTCGTTGATATAGCGACTCCGGGCACTCCTGCAACAATAGCCGACTTAGATTTGGATTATCAATACCTTGATAGGGTAAGTGTAGCGAGTGATGATGTTTTATACGTGAGCGCAGAGGAGAGAGGTGTTTTCTTATATGACATTTCAGATCCAGTAAATCCCGTTCATCTGGGGTCTTACAATACAAATGGTTCGGTTCAAGACCTTTCATATGAAAATAATTATCTATATGTAGCTGATGGTTCAGGGGTTTCAGTACTAGATGTTGCGGACAAGCAAAGTGTCTTGGCCCTGTCCAAAGCAAGTTTGCCTACCACCAATCCGGAATACAGTGTTAAAAGTGGAAATTTCCTGTACGTAGCCACCAGAAACGATTTCTTACATGTGTTTGACGTTAGCACTAGCACAAACCCTGTTCTCAGAGGCTCATTGGACTTGGGTGGAAGGCCTACATTTCTAGAGTTTTATAACGGTTACGTTTTTGTAACGAGATGGACTGTTGACGACTTATTAATAATAGATGTGTCTGACCCTGACAATCCAGTTCAGGCGTCTCAAATTACAGGACGTTTTGAAATTAGGGGAGCAAGCCAGATTTTGGATGATCACCTTTATACCATTAGCTCCGACACGAATCCAACGACTTTAGATATTTATGATATATCCTCTCCATTATCTCCCTCCTTGATAAGCTCAACCAGTATGACTCAGCCTGGGTATTCAACACATCAAGAAATTGGTGTTAAGGTTAAGGGAAACTATGCCTATATAGGTAAAGAGAGAGATCCTGTTGTGGTCTACGACATCTCTGATAAGTCCAACCCTGTTCTTGTTCCAACAACAAGGAAATCATATATGAAAAGCGATGCATGGAGGATGTGGCAAAGAGGTGACCATTTATTCTTCAGAGAAGATTCAGATGGTTTGACTATCGTGAATATTGCAAATCCTAGCTCTCCACATTTAGTTAACAATATAGAAAACTGGTGGGGAGATTTTTATGATGTAGAACTTAGTGGGACCATGTTGACCACTATATCGAACAGGCAAGGGATAGAGTTTTGGGATTTTTCAAATGATAAAGTTATTAAATCGTTGGGTGGATTTAATCATCTCACGGATGGAAGTTATGGAACTATCTTTATTGATGGCAACACGGCCTATGTCACAAGTAGTAGTGAACTACACATCCTAGATATCTCAGATAAGGAGAGTGTAGTCGAAGTTGCATATATTCAAGAAGGATTTGCAGATTATGTAGAGGGCACCGTTTATAAAAATGGATATTACTATGTCGTTAATGACTTTGGTAATTTACATATTTGGGATGTGTCTAATGGATTGGGGGGAGAGTTCATTAAAAGCATGAAAACTTCAAATAATAGTACTTATTCGATTGGAAAAGGCCCTGGTGATACCCTTTTATTAGAAACAGAGGCTGGAGGAATCGTTTTAGATGTTTCCAACCCCACAAACCCTGTTGAGGTCACAAGAGGGTTTAGGCTGTTCAGTTGTGATGAAAATAGTGGTCAAGAAGGAAGTACTTATTACTGCTTCAGCTATGGAGGATTGCATCTTTATGATGTCACAAACCCAAGCTCACCTACTATCATAAGCACTCAGAAAGAGTATGGAGTAAAAGGTGGGGCCCACATAAATGGGGATGCTTTTGCTTATAAAAATGATGGAATTTACTATATTGATACTTCTGATTTGAACTTGCTAACATACACGAAGGTTTATTCTCCACCTACGGAAACAAGGGACATTGCCACAAAGGATGGATTCCTTTATGTTTTTAACAATAGCGATGGGTTTGAGATTTTGGATGTTTCCTCACCTTTATCTGCTTCAACTGTTTTTACTTACTCTGGTTCATCCGGAGAGAAGTTTCGCTATAGCACTATAATTGATGACGTTATGATTACTCCTACTAATGACGGAAGTATATCTATTTTCGACGTTGGGAATGCTAGCACTCCGGCCTTGATTGAAAAGCAGAGTGTTGAAAATTCCTTTCAAACAATAAGTAATCATGAGGGGAGCTTGTATCTTAGAGACTCAGAGGGATTTTCGCCAATACAAGTGAGACCTGACAAAACTGTGGATTTTGGGTGGTAAAGATTCAGACCTAAAAAGTTAACTGGCCTTCTTTAAATATGGGAATTTCTTTTGTGGAGTTAATGGACTTGCTTGAAGTTGATTTCTGCATTTAGAGAAACTACCATTTTCTTTTTTGCATACCCAATGGGTGGCAATGTCTAGCCACTTTTCCTTGGTTGCAGGACTAAGAAATACCTTTCTATTGTTATGCGAGCTTTCAAATTCCAATGCTGCCTTCACCAGCTTGAGAGTGTCATTGCAAATAAGCCTGTCTGGGGAATCCATGAAAATGTATTCGGATGCGGAAAGAATTGTTTTCCCGATCCCTACAAGCTTTTTCTCTTCGCATGTGAGGTCTTTAACTATTCTGTTTATACAGTCAGTTTCCTTAATTAAGTCTTTAAGGTGAGGATTTTTTAGGTTGTCAGACGTATGCCTGAAGTTGTCTTCACTGTTTTTGATCAACGAGGTTGGAACCGCGTCCAGTATGTAGTTGTCTTTAATGCTTAGATTCTGATGAAGTCCATCCTCAGCGGATGAAAAGGAAAAGTTGATGAGTCCTTTCTTTCCTGTGAACTTAATATAGTAAATAAAGTCCTTAAGCACGTTAGCGCTGAATGATTTTTGCTCTGAATTGAACAAGTATATCTCTGGTGAATGTAGAACTTTTAAATCAGTCATTGTGATACTTGTCGTCATATTTTCCCATTTCCTTGAGTGCGGGCTTTAAGGCATAATATATCTGGAGCAAATAATTTTATGGATAGTCGATCAGATTTGACAGGTAAGAAGGTCGTCGTGGGAATGACCGGAAGGATGGATTCCGCCATGGCAGCGTTTCTGCTTAAAAAGCAGGGCATGCAGGTTATTGGGCTTTCTATCGTCACTGTAAGCGAAGACATTGTTGAAAAGGACAAGTACCTGCCAGCATGCCACATAAATGATCTAGACCAGGTTCAAAAGCTCTGTAAGTTCTTAAATATCCCATTTTATGCCACAAATGCTCGTCCCAGATTTGAAGAAGAGGTCTTGGACAAGCTTGTTTCAAATAAGCTTTTAGGAAAGGCCAATAGCTCATGTTTTGACTGTGCTAGAGCAAGAATGAAGATTCTCCATAGTAAAATGGAGGAATTGGGCGCTGACTTTATTGCAACTGGGCACTATGCAAAGGTAAGAATAAACCTTCGCTCAAAGAATTACTACCTCTGCTCATCTGGTGAGGAGAGTTCGGATCAATCTTTTCTTTTGGCCGGCACGCCCAATTATGTTTTGGAAAAGCTACTTCTGCCCCTTGGTGAGTTAAGCAAGAAGGAAGTTTTAAAATATGTGAAGCACTTTGCGCTGCCTGTGGCAAACTCTATCCCTTTGGATGGGTTTTGCTTCCAGTCTAGAAAGGCCTCAAAAAAGGTTATAGGCGACAGGGTGCCAAAGTCTCTTAAAAGGCCAGGAAATGCCATAAATGTTGAAACTGGTACCACCATTGGTGAACACGAAGGAATGGCCAACCACTACATTACTGAAAAAGAGCCTTTCTTGAAAGGCGCAAGTCATATTGACAAAGAATTAGAGGTGGTGGCCTTTGATTATCCCACAGCCTCCCTGCTTATTGGAAGGCCTTCAAGGTTAAAGTTTTCTGGTGTGCAGCTCTCCAGGCTTAACACAATGGAAGGCCTTGACCGCTCCAGACCAATGCAGTGTTTTGTTAAATTCAAATATTCCAAAAAGTTTTCTAAAGCTGATCTATTCTTTAAAAATAACGAATCCGCCTTTCTAGAATTTCATGAACCTGTTTATCCATTGGTTGAAAATGAATCCATCGTTCTCTATGAAAGCGCTTCAAACAACAGTAAGGTCGTAGGTTGGGGGCTTCTCGGAGTAAGAGGGGACTTTGAGCTTTTAAACCGTGTGGAAAGCTTTGAAGACGAAGAAGTTGATGAAGATCAACCTAAGGCCGCACCGACCTTATTTAGATTCTAAATCGCTAAATTCTTTACCAAAACCTTGTAATCCCTGTTCCTGGCGAGTATAAAAGGCCATGGACTTTGAACAATCTAAGAAGAAGCTTGAAAAGTACGGTATCGAGCTGACGCTTGAACAGTACAAACATAATCAAAACAAGACAGTAATCTGCGGCATGAGCGGGGGAGTGGATTCCTATGTGAGCGTGCTTGTTTTGAAACTTCAAGGCTACAACACTTTTGGTCTTTTCATGAGAAACTGGGAAGAAAACGATGAGAATGGAGTCTGTGCCGCTGAGGAAGATTTTAAGGACGTGATCAAGGTTTGTGAGAAAATTGACGTCCCTTATTACTCTGTGGACTTTACCAAAGAGTACTGGGACAAGGTCTTCTCAAACTTTTTAGAAGAGTATAAAGAAGGACATACGCCGAATCCCGACATCCTTTGCAATAAAGAAATCAAATTTAACGTATTTTTCCAGAAGGCCAAAGAGCTTGGCGCTGATTATCTTGCCACTGGCCACTACTGCAGAAAGGTTGTGGAAGGTGGACGCTCCTGTTTAGTTAAAGGTGTGGATAAAGGTAAAGACCAAACCTACTTCCTTTATACCATGCAAGAGAAAGTGCTTGATGAAGTGCTCTTTCCTGTTGGAGATCTTCCTAAAAAGGTGGTTAGAGAGATCGCGGCGGACTTTGAACTGGCGACCAGCGCTAAGAAAGACAGCACTGGAATATGTTTTATCGGTGAGCGAAACTTCAAAGAGTTTCTATCGAACTATATTAAGTCTCAGGCCGGCGAATTTGTTAATCTAGAAAACAATCAAAAAATGGGCGCACACTCCGGATACTGCTTTTATACAATCGGCCAAAGAAAAGGCCTTGGGATCGGCGGTCCAGGCGGTCCTTGGTTTGTTGCCGGAAAAGACGTGGAAACTAATACCGTCTATGTGGTTGAGGGTGAAAAACATCCTGCTCTTTACTCCCAAACACTGTGGTTTAACGAGCCTAGCTGGGTGGGTGACGAACCTAACTTTCCAATTAAATGTAAGGCCAAAGCTAGATATAGACAACCAGATCAAGACTGTACGGTCTATAAGGAAGGCGATCTTTACCGAGTAGAGTTTGAGGTCCCTCAAAGAGCAATTGCTCTTAGGCAATCAGTGGTTTTTTATGACGGGGAAATTTGCCTGGGTGGCGGCGTTATTCATAAGACTGGGCCAACATTGTTTGAACAGAAGGCCTAGGCCTCCCAGTACCTTGGATCATTTAAGTCTTTTTTCTTTTTTTCTTTCTCTCTGTCTTTGAGCTCAAAGCCAAGACAGTCCTGTCCACTGTTTGCATTTCTAATAACCTGCAGCGGAGAAGAAGCGCTCTGAATGCCATAGGCCCTGCAGCCTCGTGGCACATCTTGATTAAAAGTAATGTAGTAATGTTTGCATTTTGAGCAGTTCGGTTTCATGAATTTATTTTGCCATAAACAAAAAATAAATGTTTGGGCCGGGAAAAATTGTCTAGGCCGCATTGTTTAGGTCAACGCGGTCGCCTTTTCTCTTATTGTAGGTTTCCTTGAACTTTTCACCAAGGTCGGGATACTTGGCAACAACCTCTAAAAAGTCTTTCTTTTTGAAGGTGTAGAGGTCGCAGTATGCTTTGGCCATGACATCTGCCGAGCGGATTGTGTCCTCTAAAAGCGCTATTTCACCAAAGAACTGGCCGGCCTTTAGCTGTGCAATGACTTTCTCTCCCATGGAGACCTCCACCTCTCCATGTCCTATAATGAACATCTCTTCTCCCACTTCACCTTTTTTTACGATGTACTCGTGAGGAGAAAGATAAGTTTGCTCAAGCTTTTGAGCAATCATTTTCAAACATGGAGTGGAGCACTCTTTAAATATGTGAACATTTTTAATGAGCTTTATTTTCATATATACAGCAAGCTCGTTTTGAAGGGCCTGTGGCAGCTCATTAATGATTCTTGTATCCTGCTCGGAAATGTTTTGCGTTATCAGGTGGGTGTAAAAAGAAAAAACCTGCCTTTGTAGACTGGCAGGGATGTTGTAAAACTTTAAAAACTGGTTGAGTCCGGCCATTTTTTCTTTTCTTTCTTCTCTGTACCTGTCGGCCAACATGATCATTCTGGAGAAATTACCAATAATCACACCATAGGTGGCAACACCTATTAGCATTACTCCCATTGTAAAGATTCTTGCCATATTGGTCTGAGGGACAATATCTCCATAGCCCACAGTGGTGAGAGTGGTGATCGTCCAATAAAGAGAAATATTGTAATAAGACACTGGGTCTAAGTCTGTTCTTGGGTTTAGAAGCATCCATCCGCAAGATATAAAGTGGATGGCCAAAAAGATTCCTGTAATGAAGATTACTGCCCTTAGCGACTTTGGTAGATGATCCATAAGCCCTGCAAGATCCCGCGCCCGTCCAAGCCTAGCAAGCCTTGCAAGCCTTAAAGCTCCGAATACCCCCAAGGGAAGCCCTGGGGCAAGAAAGTGGGCGATTATATCCAATGGTAGAGAAGTAACTATATCCAATGGAAACCATATCGACTTTAAATATGGCCTTGGCTCATCTATTTCTGGAGAGTCCCATTTAAGGTTCTCAGGAAGTTTTAAATTACCTTTTAGCCTAAGGATGAGGTCGACTGTAAATATAAGACTTAAAAGTCCATCCATGACCAAATTTGTGGTTGTGGGTGTGTACTCCAGCACAAAGCTTAGAGGAGCTTCCACGGCCGTCCATACGACTCCTATGAAGACCACAGAGAGCCATAAGATTGTAGGAATGTTTTCTTTGTCTTTAGGGTTGTAACTGTACAACATAATTTATTACCGCCATAAAGTTTATCGGAGTATTGAGCCGGAAATTAAGTATGCAGAGGCTAAAGTTTAAGTATTTTCTGAACAATTAAAAATATTTAGTGATTATTAATTTTTCATAAGGATAATATTTACACTCAAAACGTTTGAAGGTGGCGCTGCGTTAGAGAATTGTTTAACATTATTAAGAACTCAGGCTTGCCTGGAATTAAACTTAATGGAGAAGCAATTTAAGATGAAGAACGCTACAACAGTTGAAGATGAAAATGTGATAAAAGTGAGCTTTGGGGAGACTCCTAATGAGATTTCCCATCCAGCAAGCAAGAACTTTCCAGAAGAGCTAGAAGACGACCCTCTGGCACAGCTACTCGCTGAAGGTGAGTTGGACGATCTATTTGAGGACGAAGATCTTGAGGAAGACTACATTCACGCACACTCAAGGCCATGGGATTTCACATCCAGTTATTTAGACAGTCCTATGGAGTTGGCCGAAAATATTCAAAAACAGATAAAAAGACTTAAAGATGACTCAAAAAGAATGAAGTATTATTTGGATGAGTTGAATATTGATTAGCTAACAATATAAATAATTCTTGTCTATTTGATGTCAAGCATCAAAGCATAGCGCCCAAACCTTTAATGTAATAAGCACTACTGAAATTTTTCTAAAGTTGGAAAAAGTAAGAGTAGGCTTATGAAACAAAATTTTTTAATACCTCAAAACAGAGTGCCTCTTCAACACCAAGGTGTTTTCGAAAGTGTTAACGAACCTATTGTCATTATCGAAAACACTGGCGAGGTGTGCGATGCAAATCCCGCCGCAGATGAGCTCTTTGAAGTTCCAAGATTTAATGATCTAAACTTCTTTAGTCTCTTTGATGAAAATGAGTCTCGCAAACTCTTGAACGCTGTAAACCTAAGCATAGGTGAGGGTAGAGAGGTTCGTTTTAAAACCTGTTTCAGGTCCAATACTGGGGAAACTCTGAAGCTTCTACTTAGGGCGAGGCCATGGGTTGATTTCTCAGGCCCCGCAAACAGATCAGGATGCGCTCTTTTTATCAAAGATCTTACTCAGCAAATTAAGCTCACTGAGGCCATAAAAAAATTTAAAATGGAGGCCGAGGCGGCCAGAATTGCAAAATCTCAATTTTTAGCAAACATATCCCACGAAATCAAAACACCCCTTAACATCGTGATGGGGTACGCAGGATTAATGAAGAACAACGACTTTGATGAGGAGTCTAAGAGGGAGCTCTATGAGGGTATTCAAAGCCATGGTGATTCTTTAAAAAAACTAGTGGAAGGACTTCTTGAAATGAGTAAAGTCGAAGCGAACGCTGTGAAAACCCATGAAGAAACCTTCGCCCTATACCCTTTAATTGAGGAAGTGCTATCAGACGCAAGAGATCTCGCAATGGGTAAAAACATTGAGTTAGGCCTGGAGTTTAAGGCCTTAAAAACTCAGAGCTTGAAAACGGATCCACAGAAGTTAAAGCAAATTTTGATGAATCTCCTTCAAAATTCAGTGAAGTTCACAGATCGAGGCAAGATTTTGCTCAAGGTGTATTATTCGAAAGATAAACGGTTGGCGTTCAAAATCTTGGACTCCGGCGTTGGCATTCCCTCAGGGGAGTGGAAAAGAGTGTTTGACCCCTTCTCCCAGGCCGATGAATCTATGACGAGAGCTCATGGAGGCGGCGGCCTGGGGTTGGCGGTTTCCAAGGGACTGGCCAAAGCGCTTGGGGGAGATTTAAGCTTGGTCAACTCTGTCCCTGGCAAAGGGTCTATATTTGAACTGTGGCTCCCAGAGAGAGCGGTAATGGCCCAAACCTCCCAAGAGAAGTACCCCAATCTTAGAAGGGCAAAGATATTGCTGGTTGAAGATATTATAGAGAACCAAACATTAATAAAACTCTATTTAAAGAGCATTGATTGTGACTTGGATTTCGCCGAAGATGGCCTCGAAGCACTAAACAAATTAAAAATTAAAAACTACGATTTAATTTTGATGGACTTGCAAATGCCGCGTGTGGACGGATTTGAGGCCACTGAGAAACTAAGAAAAGCTGGTATTCAAACGCCTGTTATCGCATTGAGCGCGCACAATATGAAAGAGGATATCGAAAGATGCAAGAGGGTTGGCTTCAATGACCACTTGGCAAAGCCTGTGCAATCAAAAGATCTACTTCATAAGATAAACTATGAAATTGCACAGGCGAGAATCTAATTAGGCCTCTTTGTTTATCGAGACATTGAACGGAGCGGATGCTTCGCCAAAGTAAATCGATTGATGAGGAAAAGGTATTTCGATATTCTCTCTATCGAAGTCTTCTTTAATAATTTTTCTGTACTCCCTTCCAACTGCCCATTGTTCAAGTGGAGTAGTTTTTATTCTTGCTTTAATAACAAGGGCAGAGTCGCCAAAACTATCAAGTCCAAATATCTCAATATCTTCAAGTATCTTTTGGCCAAACTCATCATTGGATCTAAGCTTATCGAAGGACTGCTTCATAACGTCCATTACTTTATTAAGATCTTCTTTGTAGGCCACACCAATTTCAAAGACCATTGCGGACCAACCCTTAGTCATGTTCGCCACTGTGTTGATAGAGCCATTTCTAAAGTAATGAACCGTTCCAGACATGTCTCTTAGAACGATAGTTCTGAAATTGATCTGTTCAACCAAACCGCCTTGGCCATTAATCACTGCAACATCTCCTTCGCGCACTTGATCTTCAAATAGAAGAAAAAATCCAGAAATGACATCTTGAACCATGTTTTGAGCTCCAAAACCTACGGCCAAACCAAGAACACCTGCGGAGGCCAGAAGTGGGCCAATACTTACACCTACGGTTTGAAGGCCAACAAGTATGGCAACGCATATGACTAAGATATTGAGGCCTTTTTTCACCAAATTGGTTATTGTCTCCAGCCTTTTCTCTTTCTCCATATCTGTTTCATCTGGGTGCGCCGCTGACCTCTTAGCGGTGAGTCTTTCTTTCCAGCGATCAATGACAAATTTTACAACCCTTAATAGGACGACTGCTAATATAAAAACTAAAACAAGCTGCATTGCGCTGCTTGCTATTGTTAAGAGAAAGTCCTCAGTCATATACTCTTTCAGATCTTCGATGTTCACAGTGCTCCTTTGAAATTTAATTTGAGTATAAGTTAGCGCCTGATGCGTTTTGTTTCAATAGACAGGGCCTAGACATTCTCTTGAGCGGTTTTCGAGGAAAGAACCATAAGGCCGCTAATTAAGATTCCTGCGTATATGAGCCAAGACTGGAAGGCCGGGATTGTCCCATGCATAAAGAAGGTTGCTAGTGAGGCAATTATAGGTTGAAGGTATATGAAAAATGTTACCTTGGTGACGTCAAGGTGTTTAAGAGTCCAGATATTTAAAAGATAGGCGACAGAAGTTGAGATAAGAATTTCGAAAGTCACATAAAGAAATTCTTTTAGGCCTAGTGCGGAGTAGGTGGGAATGTCCACCATTCTTTCTTTGGCCATAAAAAGCATGAGAAGTCCGCCACCTAAAAGCATTTTTCCGGCCAAAAGCTCAAATGGAAAATCCTTATTTAAGAGTCTTTTCCCAATGATAAAAGCTGCGCAAAATGCTAGAACATTTAAAAGGATTAATGTGTTTCCAAGATTTATAAACTCGACGCTAGTTGCCTTGGATTTCTGAAGAATCAGGTAGCAGATAAGTAAAAATGATATAATAACACCTGTTACCTTTTTAGGTGTGGCCCTTTCCTGTTCTGTGATTAATGCAATTATTAATGAGATTATAGGGAGTGTGTTCGACAGAAGCGCAACATTTACTGTGCTTGTCAGTTGAAGGCCCTTCATGAAAAAAATCTGGTTAATAAAAAAACCTAAAAACGCTACAAGAAGAAGAGGTACAAAGTTTGTTTTGATATGCCTAAGTTCGAGTTTGTTTCGAAAATAAAAGAGTATGAGGGCTCCGCCAACGATGCCCCTCCATGAGGAAAGGGCATAAGGGGAGACGCCCGAATCAAGAATCTCACGCGCAATTGCATAATGTAGAGCGAAAATAGCGCTTACCAGAGCACACCCTGCAAGCGCCATGTTTTTATGTTTTATAGCAGTAATTTTAAAACCTTTTTAGAGCAAAAGATTCAAAAGCCATGATGGCAAGGCCATCAAGAGCATCTTAGGCAGTTTGCTTCTGTCAGCTCCAAAGACGCTCACACGGTCGCCATTTTTATCAGTGGCAGTAAAGTTCTCGTGGATTAAATAGCCTTCATCCATTCTAGAAACAACGTTGCCCTTTACTTCATTGAAGAGTTCTTGGCTGCCTTGGCAGAAGATGGCCATCTCGGAATTGTAATGGTTAGACCTGTTGTCTACATTATAGGTTCCTATCATGAACTCATTTTTATTTGGGTCGTTATATTCATAGATCTGGGTCTTTGAATGGGTGCCCCATGCCGCCCCTTCCACAGACTGATCCAGCACTTCATTTTCATCAATGTACTCGCCAGAGTGAATGTAGGTTTTTATTTCCTGACCGGCCCAAGAGAAGACTGATCTATAAAGGTTTGCTGCAACATACAGAGCGTCGGTAGAGGCCATAGAGTTTGTGTACAGGGAAACATCCATGCCTTTTGCTATAAGCTTTGCATATATCTCAAGAGACTTTGGACTGTTAATCATATAGGGGGAACTTATTATAACTGCCTTGTCAGCGCTTATTAGCTTGTCAAAAAGTGTTTTTCTAAGAAACCTGTAATCGTCGCCGTAGTCATCAACTAAACGAGTTAAAAAATCACCACCTGGAGCGTCTGTTGAAAAAGTCGTCACTGGACACTCATGAAGCTTTTTCTTAGCTAGGATCTTTGATCCAATATTGGCGGCCATGTCTGCTTTTTGCTTTGCTGCCTTATTTAGAGTTAAAAATGCTTGGGCCTTCTTAATTCTTTCCTTGTGCTCTTTAATGGCCTTTGTGTTTGGCACTTCTATTCTTTGCCAGTAGGCGGAACCAGGCTCTTTATATCGCTTTAGGACTGTGGCCGGGGGCGCTTTGGGTGCGGATGGAGTCACAGAGATGTCATGTTCGAAATATTTGTCGAAACTCTTTCTCATTGTTGCAACAATATTGCCTTCCACATAAACGTCTCTGTCAAGAAAGTTAAACTCACTTGAGAAGTCATAGTAGTCATCTTCCACATTTCTTCCGCCTGTAATTGCGAAGGTGTCATCCACGCTTAAAAGCTTTCTATGATTTCTAAAATTTATCGAACTTACCCTAATTGTTGCGGCGTCATTATAGTACTTAACTTCTATGCCTTCATTTTTTAGTGCCTGGGCGTAGTATTCATCTAATTGAAAGATGGTTGATGACTTATCAACAAGTATCCTAACTCTAACACCACGTTTGGCGGCCTTGACCAACTCTGCTGTTAGGATATTAGAAGATTCGTCCAGAGCGTATATAAAGTATTCAACTTCAATGTGCTTTTTGGCCTTCCTTATGATCTCCAGTCGCTTCTCTAAAGAGGCAATTCCACTATTTAAAATCATCATTTTGTTGGTATGGCCTTCTGAGGACTTCTGAACCTCATAGTATGGATAGGGAATACTGTCAGACAATAGAGATGCTTGAGCTGCAGAAGTGGATAAAACCGCCACTGCTGAGACGGCAAAGACCAAATTTTTCATACTATTCCTTATGTTAAGTTCAGCATGAATTATTCCATGATAAATGATTCATCCAAATAGACATTGAAGTAAATATTCATGTGTCAAAAATATAGACAGTTTGTGGTTTCTAAAATGAGTATTTTGTAAACACTTCATTTGAGGTGTGTGTAAAGTTTTCAGAGAGATTGAGAAACGTCACAAATGGAGATTTAATTAGTCTATAACCAACACGTAAAGGAAAATATTATGAAAAGAATTTTTGCATTACTACTTTCTCTATCTTCTGTAGCTGCATTTGCTGGCGATACATTTACTATTAACGTTCAAGATAACTCAAATAGCGTTACACTAAATAAGTATCAAGCTGTTTACAGTTCTTCCGCAGGTATGTTCTGTGGTAAATTGCACAATGGGTCTTTTGTTTCTAAGAAGGATTTTGAACCTGATGCACCCGGAAGAATTCCATCTACAGGAAAGATTGTTGTTGATAAAGAAGTTAAAAATGGTTTTTGTACGTACAAGCTTTCAGATGTGATTCTTTGGGGACCAAACCATGGGAACCATCCTATTGAGTTTGTTTCAATTCCTGTTCTAAATGAATACAGCCATGTAAGCCTAGGAAGACAACCGGTTGCTGAGCAATTCAACTATACATGTAAAGATAATACATGGAAGTGTAAAGGACAGGGTGATATCGCATCCATTGAAAGCGATGAAATTTTTATTTATGTAGATGACAAATAATTAAAGCGCTAAAGCGTAAAAGGATTAAACATGAAAAACATTATTTTTTTAATCGCTCTATGTACATCTTTTTTAGCAAATGCTGAAAGAATCAAATTGCCACAAAATGAACAGGCAATGAAAGCTGTAAGTAAGCTTAAAATTTATAAAAAAGAAATGAAGGAAATCGAGAAACTATCTGGTGGGCAAGTGGAGCTAATTCACATCACTTCAAAGGAAAAAGGCATAAGAGAAGATCTTGGAATTAGTGAAGAGCATAACAGTGGCATGAAGCACAAATTTATGTTTGAATCTAGTGATGGTTCCCTATATTGTGACTTTGCTATTTATGTAATTTATCAAAATACAGTACGGATGTCTATTAATGAAAAATACTCGGAAGTTACAAGTAAAGCATATTGCGAAGAACTGAATTAAAATAAAATTGAGCGAGGAAGCACTAGTGCTTCCTCGTTTTAAAGCTCCTGTCACCGCTATTGATATCAATTTCTAAAATCCCCTCAACTGCAGAACCCGTATCCACAACATAAACACTTTCTTCCGATGAACCTAGCTCAATACCTAGGGCAACCACAATATTTGGGCCACTACCGGCGGAAACTTTGTCTGAGATAGTCTTTCTGTCACCAGTTACCAAATTAACTTCTGTGATAGAGTCATTGTTTGAGTTATTGATGTAAGCTTTGGTGTCGTTAAAGTTTACTCTTAATCCGTGGGGCTTGTTAAGGCCTGGTCCTGAGCCTGTGCTGCCATCTGAGATTACCACTCTGTTGC
The DNA here is from genome assembly GCA_002711995.1 of Halobacteriovoraceae bacterium. Taxonomy (GTDB): domain Bacteria; phylum Bdellovibrionota; class Bacteriovoracia; order Bacteriovoracales; family Bacteriovoracaceae; genus UBA845. The sequence continues at coordinate 263,675 of PASN01000014.1, forward strand.
CACTGGCGATATCTATCTCAAGTAGAGCATTTGCATCTCTATCTGCAAGGAACAGTTTATCGTCAGTACTGTTGATTTGAAGTCCATAGGGAATGTCCATCGTAGGACCAGTACCAACAGAATTGCTTGAAATTAGTGTTCTGTCACCGGTGCTTAAGTCAACCTCCACAACATTTCGACTTCCATCTCTCTCACAGTAGTAGGCCTTGTCTTCAGCGTTATTTAAAACAACCCTAGTAGGGTAGCTAATTGTGGGGCCTGACCCGACAGAGTTGCTTGAAACTATAGTTCTATCTCCTGTGGCAATATCTATTTCAAAAACGGCGTCTACATTGCTATCAACAACATAAAGCTTCGTTTGAGCACTATTTAAGAAAACACCCGTAGGGTTGGTAATATTTGTGCCTTTGCCTCTTGAAGCGCTTGATACGGTTGTGGTCACCCCTGTGTCCAAGTCAACAGATACGATAGCGTCTAGTTTCGTATCAGCAATATAGGCCGTTTTTATGTCGTCTGTAATTACAATGTCAAAAGGGCCATCCATTTGAACGTCATTGGAATTATCAATTAAAATGGGAAAAGACTTGGCGCCAAGATAATCAAGCACAAGGTTTCCATTTCCAGAACAGTTGGCCAGTGTAATGGATGGTGTAGCTGTTGAGGCATTTGAAATAGAAACATCACAAGCTGCGGAACCCGAAGTGGACTGGGCAATGTTGCTCTCTTTTAGCGCCCCTTCTCCTTCAACTCTTGAAAGATTAAAGGTTATGGAATCTGTGCCATATGCATAGTACTTGTCTGGAAGGGAGAAAGAAAATTTAGAGTTCTCTGTTAAACTCGTTTCCGCCTGAGGGTCGCCGTTTAAACAGCCTGTTAGCAAAGTAGATAATGTTAATAGCGTTAATACCTTCATAGTCATTCCTTTCGTTAAGAAAACTTTAAAATAAGTTAGGTAAAAACACACCTACCTTTGTGATATTAACTATTTAGGTCCTATCGGATTTTTATTAAAAAGTGTTAATGCCATGAAACATAGGCGATCTGAGCCTTTAGGGAACAAAATTAATGACTTAGATCAAAGTAGGGCTGTAAGTAAATGATACTTGGATATGTTTATAGCTATGCCTAGGATGTAGTGATGAACTATTTAATCACACTAATTCTGATATTTAGCACGGCCTCAAGCATGGCCTCTTTTAAAAACTTTGATGATAAGAGTTTAGGAAGAACCACTAAGCATCCAGTTATTTCAAAAAGGGTATTTCAGCGAACTGTTGAAAAAATGGGGATTGAGTTTTCCTACCTTGCTGACTCTTTCAACGAAAAGCTTTTAACTTATGCAGGGTGGGTTGACCCAACCTATGACCAAGCATTGGCCAGAAGGTGGGACACTGCCCAGGTTCTTGTATACAGAGGCATGGCACACAGAAGAGAATTAGATCATGATGCCTTGGCCCTAGTGGTATGCCATGAACTTGGACACCTCTATGCAGGACATCCCCTCAAGAATGAGAATGACTTCATTGCAGCAGAGGGACAAGCAGACTACTTTGCCACAAAACATTGTATAAGAAAGGCCCTTGCTATCTTTGATGAGAACAATTTAGAGGAAAGGGCCATAGAGGCTGCAAAAGCTGTGGGAAAATTTCTAGCAAACAATTGGGGATATAAACATCCGCGAGTTGACACACCAGATGACTCTGTAGTCGAAGCAACCAACCTTAGCTACCCAACACCTCAATGTCGTTTTGATACTTATATGGCCGGGCTAAAAGGGGAGTTGCGCCCTAGATGTTGGTATGCAGAAGACTAGTCAGTCTGCTCTTTGTATTTCGGATTTGCTTTTAATAACCCTTTGGCCATCACTTTGTATAATCAAATAGCTAGGATAATCCTTAGAGGCCTTTCTTGAAACTTTCTCTCCATCGATTGTTTTTTCGACGTCATGGTGAAAAACTTCTTCAACCTTCCCAGTGCCTTTTCCATTGCCCCAGTTCCATTGAACTTCTGTTCCTTCTTTTATCATAATAAGTTTCTCCTGCTTAGGTTTCTTGGGAATAGATACAATATAGAGGCCAACCTTAGTTGATCGGAGAAGGTTAAAGAATCAAAAATTTCTGGATTGTTTAGGAATAAGTGGTGCACGGAGAGGGACTTGAGCCCTCACAGGCTTGCGCCCACATGGCCCTCAACCATGCGTGTCTACCATTCCACCACCCGTGCATTCCGTAAATTTAATAACTTAAGGACTTAATTGTCAATCCAGAATTGCCTATTCGCTGAAATTTGCTTTAGAGGCGTGTTTCAATGTAAAATGTTTAGGTAAGGAGAAATAATGAAAGCACTTGTTCTGGACGCTACTTATTTCCCAGTTAAGATCATTGATTGGAAAAAGGCCATGACTCTTTTCTTTACCGAAAGGGCAGAGGTTGTTGACTATCACGATGATGTTGAAATCCGATCCCCCTCAAGTTCATTCAAACTTCCAAAAGTTCTAAGGCTGTATAAAAAAGTTAACTCTATTGGGCAGGTGAAGTTCAACAGATCGAATGTGTTCTACCGTGATAAATTCAAATGTCAGTATTGTTATAAAAAGTTTTTGGCGGTCGATCTCACTCTAGATCATGTCTTTCCTAAAAGCAGAGGTGGAGAAACAAGTTGGACCAACATTGTTGCCTGTTGTGGAAAATGCAATAGCAAAAAAGCAGACCGCACCCCAGAAGAGTGCGGCATCAAGCTTCTTAAAACTCCAAAAATGCCTGCCTGGTCTCCATTTTTATCTTTTAAACTTTCCAAAGCTGAACAAAAGATATTTGGCAGCTGGTTCAGCTTGCCCAGGTAATTACATTCTGCCGTGCTGGCCCATATCGGCTCTTTCTCCTTGAGACATGGCCCTCGCCATTTCGAAGAGCTTGGACATCGTTCCTTTTTCTGAGTCCCAGAATTCGCATTCTTTTACGTCAATTTTCATAAGTGCCAAGTGAGGATCGTCTTTGCCCTCAGGAAAATAGGCCTTTAAAGATGTGTCCCAGAATTTGTCTATGAGGGTTTTATCTCTTGTAAGGTTGGCGTCTCCTGAGACTGAAACAAATGTCTGATCTTCAGGGGAAGCGAATGAAACTCCAACTTCATGATCGTGATTTATTTCTTCTACTTTATGAGTGTCGTCTTTGGTAAAAAAGTAGATGCTTCCATCAAATTCATTTTGAGTTAGCGCCATAGGACGGGATCGCAGCCTTCCTTGGTCAATTGTTGTTAACATTCCGTATTTGAGTGGCTTAATCATATCCCATAATTTTTCATGTTCAGCAGGGTGCAACATTGTTTCTCCTTTTGTTTAATTTATCCTATTATTTAAGCAAAAACTGTTCCAAGGCAGGTGCAATAAACATGGCTGAAGAAGATTGGTATAGCCCTATTGGCGAGAATGAAGTGGTCATTCATCTAAAAGTCATTCCTGGCGCATCCAAAAATGAGGTAGTAGGGCCTTATGACGGAATGCTTAAGGTTAAGCTTTGCGCACCTCCGGTGGATGGAAAGGCAAATAAAGAACTCATAAAGTATTTATCAAAAATTACGCATAGCTCCAGGGGGGACTTTAAAATTTTAAGTGGATTGAAGTCTAAAACTAAAAAGATTCAGTGCAGGAGCAGTGTGGTGCCTTTTATTTCCGACTGTTTTGCATAAATATATGGACAGAAGATTTCAAGGAAAGCTAGAATAATCAAAGACTTATCTTAAATAAATATGATTGAGAACAGAGGCCTATAAGTGAATAAAGAGAGCTTTAATTTTATTGATTTGTTCAGCGGTTGCGGTGGTTTTTCCAATGGACTTGAACTTGCTGGACATAAATGTCTTCTCGGAGTGGATATTGACAAGGACGCTATTGAGTCCTTTAAAGTGAACCATCCCAACGCCCAAGGGCATGTGATGGACATCCACAAGTTGACCAAACCTGTCCTTGAAAAGATCCTTGATGGCCAACAGGTTGATATGGTTGTTGGTGGCCCACCTTGCCAAGGCTTTAGCACTGTTGGAAGAGGGGATGCTGAAGATACAAGAAACTCCCTTTTTAAACAATTTGTAAGAGTTGTTAAAATTACCCAGCCAAAAGTTGTACTTTTTGAAAACGTGACAGGGATTCTCGCGAAGAAAAACGAACAGACCTTGAAAGCAATTTTCAAATCATTCGAAAGACTTGGCTACAACATGGACGCTAGAGTGATGTCCGCAGATGAATACAATGTCCCTTCCAAAAGAAGAAGGACCATTATTATGGGTGTGAAAGGTGGTCTTCCACAGTATCCTGAAGCGGCCAAGGGTCCGAAAGTGACTGTTGATCAGGTCCTTAAAAAATTAAGTAAAAGAAAGAAAGTTCATAATCATGAAGTGGAGAAAGCACAACTTGCCAATGAGCTGGATAAAAAAAGATTGAAGCATATTCCTGCAGGGGCTGGAATTCGTTATGAAAGAGATGAGCTAAAATACCTTCCAAAGAGACTTCGCTTTGATGTTAACTGGAAAGAGATTTCTGAGGGAAGATTTCGTCAAACAAAGCTTCAAAGACTAGCTTTAGATGCTCCTGCTCCTACTATTCTTACATCAAGAACCATGTATTACCATCCAGTTGAGTGTAGATACCTTACAGTCAGGGAAGCGGCACTATGCCAAAGCTTTCCAATGAACTTTATTTTTAAAGGCTCTCAAACAGCTCAATTTAGACAGATAGGGAATGCTGTCCCACCACTACTAGCAAAACACATTGGTGAAGAAATCAAAAAAATTGATTTTAGCAAAAAACAAAAAGTTGTCTTTGATAGAGACAAGCTAGCTAAGTCCGCGTTCTCTTACAGAGAAAAACGACAATATGCTTAAGCAGATTCTAAATGTAAAAATGCTAACGACACTCCTTCAAGGGGTGTCTGCAGGGCTTCCTCTTCTTCTCGCTGGCTCCACTCTTCAGGCGTGGATGAGGGAGTCTGACGTAAGTCTTGCCACGATAGGTGTCTTTGCTTTGGCCGGGCTTCCATACAGTCTAAAGTTTCTATGGTCTCCGTTAATAGACAGATATGCCCTGCCTTTTTTGACACGAAGGCGTGCCTATATATTTCTTTTTCAGGTATTGCTTTTGGCCATGTTCTTTTCTATTGGGGTGCTAGATCCTAAAACACAAACAGGGCTATTCGCATTGTTCGTGGTTGTGATTACTTTCTTTAGCGCTTCTCAAGACATCGTTATTGACGCCTACAGAAGAGAGGCATTGACTGACGAAGAATTAGGTCTTGGGTCATCTCTTTATGTGACTGGCTACAGGGGAGCTTTGTGGATTTCAGGGGGCTTTGCTCTTTGGCTTGCCGATTTTATTTCATGGGGACAAGTGTACTGGGTCATGGGCTCTTTGATGGGACTTATGGCCATATCGACGTTGTTTGCGCCTATAGAGGCAAAGGGAGAGGTTGCTCCTAAATCCCTTAAGGAAGCTGTCATAGAGCCTTTAATTGAGTTTTTTCAAAGAAAAGAAGCTTTAATAATTCTTCTTTTCGTTCTTTTATACAAGTTGGGCGATTCCATGGCAGCACACATGAGCATGCCTTTGTATATTGATCTTGGTTTTGACAAAACCCAGATTGCAGGGGTGGTTAAAACATTTGGAATTGCGGCCACAATTGGCGGTGGCCTCCTAGGGGGCGTTGCCATGCTTAAGCTTGGCATTGGAAAGTCACTATGGATTTTTGGCCTACTACAAATGGTATCCACCGTGGGGTTCTCACTACTGGCCATGGCCGGAAGTAATTTATTGGTTCTTACTGGTGTTATTGCTTTTGAAAATCTTGCTTCCGGAATGGGCACGACTGCCTATATGGCCTACATGGCGAGCATAACAAATAGAAAGTTCACTGCCACCCAATACGCTCTTCTCACTTCTCTAATGGCACTACCAAGAACTCTTTTCTCTGCCGTTACAGGGGTCATGGTAGAGGGAATGGGCTATGTATGGTTTTTTGCTTTTTGCGCTTTTATAGCGCTCCCTGGGATGCTTTTGCTGTTTAAGGTTTCGCCTTGGGTGTCTAATACTGAAAGCAATGCATAAGCTCTATCAGCTCATACCTTCTTTGGCTCTCTTCATTGTTTAAGCGTCTAAAAAAGAAACTTCCTGTATCAGGCAATACTGAACAAGCGTCGTAGACATTGTTATTTTGTTTGAAGGTTACTTGGGCGTTGTAGCCTCTGATTAAAAGATTTGCCATCGAATAGAATAGCTTGTTGGAGGCGTGCATAAGGGGTGTTTTACCTTTATCATCCACAAAGTTTGGGTCCGCCCCCGCATGCAATAGGGCTGCGGCCGCCTGAAGGTCATTGTTTTTTACGGCCTTTAGGATTGGAAGTGAGGTGTCTTGTTTTTCACCATTAGGACTCATTCCATAAGAAAGCATAAGTTTAAGGAGTTTAGACCTCTGGACGTCGTTTTCAATGTCCAAGGCAAGATCAATGAGATTCATGCCGTTTGCTTTTTTGAGCAAAGAGCGGTTTTCAAAAAGATAGCTTAATAAGGAGCTGTTGTTGGCTGTGACGACCTCTTTTACTAAATCTCGATCAAGCTCCCTGTTTCGTATTTTTTTAATGTCTTGAATAAGTTTTGACACAGCCTCAAGCCTAGCGCCTCTTGCGATAATTAGTTCTGGACAGTAAGAGTGGGTGCTTTCTAAGCACTGCAGTTTCGCACCTTTTATAATTAGCTCTATGGCACTTGATTCGTCATGAAGTTCAATTGCTTTTATGAGGGCAGAGTCTCCAGTGTTGTCTTCAATATCAAGGTCAGGGCCAGCTCTCAACATCAGGGTGACTCTTGCCTTGCTCTTGCTCTCCAAGGCCAAGTGAAGAGGGGCCTCACCGAATTTATTCTTCAGGTTGAGATCTGGATTGTTTTCCAGGATTTCCTTTAAAATATATAGTTTGTTGTTTTTGAGGGCGTAGGTCAGTGGTGTTTCTCCGCCTGGCAAAATTGAGTCGATTGGAGTTGATTTAAGGGCCTCTCTCACCATTAGAGATTCATTTGCCTCCAGGGCATTCAATAGAGATTGAGACTCCGAAACAGTCTCAGCTTTATGGAAAGAGTGAGAAGACTTAGGTTTGTCTTGGTTCTCAACTTCTTTTCCGCAAGAAATAAGTAAGGCCATCATGGCCGCAGCAGCTATAACTTTAATCAATTCAACCTCACAATAGTAGTCTAAATTATAAGTGTTTTAGATATCGTGAGCTATAAGATTGTAAAAGTTATAGAGGTGTTAACGTGTTGATAATATTGAGTTTTAGAAGACCAGGAAGGCATGCTTCCTGGCCATTTAAGGGTGTTTTAAAATACTTTTGATTTATATCTTTTTGAATGCTTAAGCAGAGTTTTGAATTCTGGGTTGTCCTGAATTTGTTTCATCGTAAGCATTAGAACTACTCCTGAGCCTTCGCCTTCATGGTTTGTTCTGATGTATGAGACAATGCCAATTTGCTTTCCATTCATTCTAAGTCTGAAAGGGATATCAAAAGGGATGTCCATTCCATCTGGAAGGCTAACAGGTATGAAAAAGCCAAAAACAGCATTTGAAGCATAAAAGGTGGTGTCCAAAAGTTTAGGCACATTTAACGCCAAGGCCGGTAGGGTTCCATCCATCGTAAAAGGAAATGGTCTTCCGTCTGGGAGAGTTTCCGCTGGAACAACTCTGAAATGATCGCTTTCCACATCTCTTGGATCGAAAGCAACTTTAATAATCGTGCCTCCAAACTGAGCTGGTGAAATAGTGGCGCTCGAATACTGCATCTTTGGTATTGCCAAAGAAATTCCTGCGGCAATATCGACTTTTTCAAGCCCTACAGAGAGTACAATTTGTCCGTTTTGAACATTTAGTTTAGGCCCATCAACTCCAGGAATTTTTGGAAGTTTTCCTTGGTTAAGGCATGAGGTTGAGATGAATAGCGCGAGGCCAAAAAGTAAGTAGTGAAGCTGTTTCATACGAATTCCCTTTCGAAAAAGTTTCTGTTGCTATTCCTATCGGCGTGTTCGAGTAAAGCTGTAGGCAAAAAGTCGATCAATAAAGGCTTTGCGCGATTTGTGGTTTCAGTATATATGGAAATTTTTATTGGTGACGTGGGTCATAGGCTAAAACCGTGAAAAAGCGCTATATTTTCGCTATATCTTCAAACAAATTTAGGTTGGTTAACCGACCCTTTTAGGAGGAAAAATGAAAATATCTCTAGTTATAGCAATGCTTTTTTCAGCAGCTTCAGCAATGGCCTTTGATGCCAAAAAAGAGTTTAGCACAAACTGTGCTGTTTGCCACAGCATCGGTGGTGGGGACAAAACTGGTCCTGACTTGGCTGGCGTTACAGAGAGAAGAGACGAGAAGTGGCTTATTAAATTTATTCAATACGCTCCTGGAATGATTGATGGTGATCCAGAGGATGAGGAATATAAGACTCCAGACCCACTTGCCGTTAAAATATACAAAAAATACAAGCCAATTAAAATGACCGAGCAAATGCTTGAGCCAGAACAAATCAAAAAGCTTTTAGCTTATATTAAAGAACAATCTAAAGGCAAAACTGCCAAGGGTAAGATTCTTGAAGTTAAGTAATGGAAGATCTCTCTAAAGACACTAAGAGACAGGTAACAATCTGGCTGGGGGTGACCCTGGCCATGGTTCTTTGTATGGTGTTTATTGGCGGTGTGACCCGCCTCACAGACTCCAGCCTTTCTATGGTTCAATGGCGACCGCTTCTTGGGGCCATTCCACCAATGAATGAGCAGGAGTGGTTGGAAGTATTTAAACAGTATCAACAATTCCCAGAATATAAGATTGTTAACAATAGGATGAACCTAGAAGAGTTTAAATTTATCTTTTTCTGGGAATACTTTCACCGCCTTTTTGGAAGACTGATTGGTTTGGTTTTTATCCTGCCTTATCTCTACTTCTTGGTTAGGAAAAAATTAAACAAGAAATGGAATCGTAAGCTTTTATTGGCCCTTGTGCTGGGTGGATCTCAAGGACTTCTTGGATGGTTCATGGTCAAAAGTGGACTTGTTGACAGGCCAGATGTTTCGCATTTTCGACTCGCTGCTCACTTTGGTTTGGCCTTGGTGATAATGGCATACATTTACTGGCTCATGCTTGAGTTAAAAAATAAGTCCTACGAGCTTTCTAAAAACATAGCTATAAAAGCTCGAAAGCTTATGAGCTTTTTCGGACTGACAGTTGTTCTTCAAGTCATTTATGGGGCATTCGTCGCAGGACTGGATGCAGGAATTGGTTATAACACTTTCCCTAAAATGGGGAGGCATTGGATACCAACAGGTTTGAACTCCTACGATAGTTTCTGGCAATTCGCATTGGAGAGTAATACTGGGGTTCAGTTTATCCATAGATGTATCGGTTGGGTTCTATTTGCCTTCTGTATTTACTTTTTAATCTTTGCCTCCCGCAGTATAAAGAATGAAGTAATTAAAAGGGACTTCTACCTCTTGAGTGGAATGATATTTGTTCAGTTCTGTCTTGGAGTGTTCACTATTTTAAGTAGAGTTGAGCTTTCCTTGGCGAGTGCCCACCAAATGGGAGCTTGTATTTTGGTTCTTCTGACAGTGAAGACCATTTTTGATTTGACCCAAGTCAATAAAACTGAAGACGTAGTCATAGAAAGCGCAAATAAAACAACTGCTTAGCGCAATTTATACTTGCCTGATTAACTTTTTAAAATCATAATCTGGGCAAGACAGAAACATTAAAATAGCCGTAATTTCATGATGGAATCGTGAACGCGACTATATGTGGAATAAATATGAATTTTAAACTGTTGAATATAATGTTTTTTGTCTGCTCTATGGCCTTTGCTATAGGGGGGAAAGGTCCTTTGGAGCTTTACAAAACTGGGCTGAAAAATGAAAAGCCACATTACCTTGATGATATAGGAATCGAAGAGCATCTAGGTGAGAAGGTTGATTTAGGCCTAGAATTCAAAGATTCTGATGGACGTACGGTTAAGTTAGGAAAATACTTTGCCGAAAAGCCAGTTTTTTTGATGCTGGCGTATTATAACTGCCCAACTCTTTGTAGTTTGCACTTTAGTTCTCTAATGAAGAGCTTTCGTGGATTCGATTGGAATGTTGGAGAGAAGTTTGAGTTTGTTGTTGTGTCGATCGATCCACGCGAGGGTCCAAAAGACGCAAAAGACGCTAAAAATCTGTACCTGAGTGAATATAATCGTCCAGGCTCAGAGAAAGGGTGGCACTTTTTAACAGGTGAGGAAGAAACCATTAAAAAGTTGGCGTCACAAGTCGGGTTCAAATACGTTTGGGACTCGAATATGGAGCAATATGCCCACGCAGCTGCGGCATACGCTCTGACCCCAAATGGGGTTCTGTCTTATTATCACTACGGTCTGAATATCGACCCTAAAGTGATGAGACTTTCATTGGTTGAGGCCAGTGAGAATAAAATTGGGAACATCGTTGATAGGCTAGTTTTGTTTTGCCTTCAATATGATCCCAATAAAAAAACTTATGCTTTCTATGCTTATAATATAATGCGTGTCGCAGCATCGTTGGCAGCCCTTGTTTTGATCTTTTTCTTGGCAAGGTTCTGGCTTCGAGAACGCGGCAACGAAGTTTAAAGGGAATGTGATATGGGATTCATCAGTGAAATTTTGGCGTTGCTGTTCGGGTTTACTTTACCTGATAGAGCGGCAAAGCAGGCGTACTTAATCGATGATTTGTACAACTCGGTCATGTTGTTGAGTGTTATTGGCTTTTTTGGCTTGATGGCCGTGATGGTATTTTTTGTAATTAGATACCACCGCAGTCAAAACGACAAATCTGCTTATATTCCTCACAACGCTTTAGCGGAAACACTTTGGACTGTTATACCGACAATTATCTTTATCGGTATCGCTGTTTGGGGTGTGTGGGCCTTCTATGAAAGAGAGACTGTGCCTGAAGACGCTATGGTAGTTAAGGTTACTGGTAAGCAGTGGCTTTGGGAGTACACCTACGAAAAAGGTGGCAAAGAGTTTAGCACTTTGGAGACAATGTACTTGCCAGTTAATAAGCCAGTCGTTCTTGATATGACTTCTGTGGACGTTATTCACAGTTTCTACGTTCCAAGCTTTAGAACTAAAAGAGATACAGTTCCAGGCATGAAGACAAGCTACAGCTTCACTCCAACTATGAAAGGCGACTTTAAAGTTTTTTGTGCTGAATACTGCGGTACAAAGCACTCAAAAATGATTGGTACAGTTAGAGTCGTTTCAGAAGAAAGGTTTAATAAGTGGCTCGATCGTCAAATTAAAGAGGCCAATATTACTGATCCTGTTGAGCTTGGCTCAAGACTTTTCTCAAGAAAAGGCTGTACTACGTGTCATAGCGTTGGTGGTGAAAGAATCATTGGGCCACCACTTAATGGATTTGTTGGCACAGAAAGAGAATTCGCTGATGGCACAACAGCTGTTGCGAATGCTGAATATATTAGAGAATCAATTCTTAAACCAAACGCTAAGGTTGTGAAAGGTTATCCTGCTAGAATGAATTCATTTGCTGGGCAGCTTTCTGAAAAAGAAATTGATTACATTATTGAATACTTAAAAACACTAAAATAGGGGGCTCGAAGTGGCTGATACAAAAACTGTAGATAGCGCGCAATCGCATGATTCACATGACGGCGTTAACTACTTGAATGAAACAAGTGGTTTGTGGTCTTGGTTAACAACCGTAGATCATAAGCGTATTGGTGTTATGTATATCTACACCATTATTGCTTTTTTTATTGTTGGTGGGCTTTTCGCACTTGCTCTTAGACTTGAGCTAATGACTGCTGAAAAGCTATTTATGACTGCAGATGTTTATAACCAAGTTATGACATTTCACGGATCCATAATGGTCTTTATGGTTATCGTTCCTGGTGTCCCTGCGATGTTGGGTAACTTTATAATGCCAATCATGATCGGTGCAAAGGACGTTGCCTTTCCAAAGCTGAACTTGGCAAGTTGGTACTGTCTAATTATTGGTGCGGCCATTGCTGTAGCTTCCCTGTTTTTTGGCGGCGTTGATACTGGTTGGACTTTCTACACACCATACTCGTCTCAAACTGCAACTGCGGTAACTATGGTTGTTTTTGGCGCATTTGTTATGGGCTTCTCTTCCATTCTTACTGGGCTTAACTTTATCGTTACAATCCATAAGCTTAGATGCGAAGGCATGACAATGATGAGAATGCCACTCTTTGTATGGTCTGTTTATGCAACAGCTATCCTTCAAGTAATTGCAACTCCGGTTTTGGGGATTACACTTCTACTACTTGTTGCTGAGAGAATCTTCGGTGTTGGTATCTTTGATCCAAACTTAGGTGGAGATCCGGTATTGTTCCAACACTTTTTCTGGTTCTATTCTCACCCTGCGGTTTATATTATGATCGTTCCTGCTTTTGGGATAATTTCAGAGATTATTAGTACTTTCTCTCAGAAGACAATCTTTGGTTATAAGGCCATTGCATTTTCTTCTTTAGCAATTACTTTCCTTTCCTTCTTGGTTTGGGGACACCATATGTTCGTTTCTGGGCAGTCTCCAGTTGCGGGTACAATCTTTACGATCCTAACAATGCTTGTAGGTGTACCAACAGCTATTAAGCTATTTAACTGGGTAGCGACTCTTTATAAAGGTCAGATATCTCTAACAACTCCGATGATCTATGCATTGTCTTTTCTTTGCTTGTTCACAATTGGAGGTCTTACAGGGCTATTCCTTGGAGCATTTGCTGTAGATATTCACTTACACGATACATACTTCGTAGTAGCTCACTTCCACTATGTAATGCTAGGTGGAGCAATTGTTGCTATGTTTGGTGGCCTATTCTATTGGATGCCAAAAATTTCAGGAAAGATGTACGATGAGTTCTTGGGTAAAGTTTCAGCAGTTCTAGTATTTGTTGGCTTTAACGTTACTTTCCTTCCTCAGTTCATCATGGGCTCACTAGGAATGCCTAGAAGATATGCAACATATGACGGGATCTACTCTGGATACCATGTTCTATCTACTTTGGGCTCTTGGATTTTGGCCCTTGGTTTTGGGATTGCTATCTACGCTTTAATCAAAGCTGCGATTAAAGGTGAAAAAGCTCCACAGGACCCGTTTAACGGGACTACTTTAGAGTGGACTATTCCATCTCCGCCAATTCATACTAACTTTGAACAATCGCCTAAAGTATCAGGGAGGCCTTATGAGTACAGGTAAAGTAGACAGAAGAGTAGAACCCTCTCATCACTTTGATTCCATGATTCAAGAGCATGAGGCGGGCAAGCAAGGCGTTTGGTTGTTCATGGCCACAGAGCTTATGATGTTTGGCGCTTTGTTCGCCGGGTACTTCATTTATAGAATGAAGTACTATGATGCTTGGGTTGAAGGTGGCTCACTTCTAGACTGGAAACTTGGAGCATTTAACACAATTGTTCTTCTTTTGAGCTCTTTTACAATGGCACAGGCCGTTACTGACAGTATGCAAGGGAATAACAAAAAGGCATTTAGAAATGTTGTTATAACCACGGCATGTGCCTTCATCTTTATGATTGTTAAGTACTTCGAGTACTCAGGTAAGATTCACCATGGACTTTTCCCAGGTTTAGGAGTTTGGAATCCGGAAGCAGTTGAAGTCGCTGAAACTAAGCTATTCATGACATTTTACTTTGTTATGACTGGTCTTCACGGAATTCACATCCTTATTGGTATTGGTTTGATGGCATGGTTGTTGAAAAGGTTGAAAAATGATGAGTTTAGCAAAGACTACTATACTTCAGTAGAAGGTGTTGGTCTTTACTGGCACATCGTTGATATTATTTGGATCTTCCTTTTCCCTTTAATGTATTTAATTTAATTGGAGTCAGATATGAGCGGACATCACGTTGTTCCATTTAAAACGAACTTGATTACATTTATTACTTTAGTGGTGCTTACTGTGATTACAGTGTTAACTGCTAAGTATGTTGATCTTGGAGAGTTTAACTTAACACTTGCCATGGTAATCGCTACATTTAAGGCCACTGTGGTTGCACTTTGGTTTATGCCCCTTAAGTATGATACCTGGATGAACAGGACAATTATGTTGTCTTCAATAGCTTTCGTTTCACTGCTATTTGTTATTTCAGCTGTGGACTTGTTCACTAGAGCCTAGTCTCAATGTATAAAAAGCTAAAAACACTTTTTAAATCCGGAATTGTTTTCTTTGTCGTAATCAGTGCAGTCGCTGGTTACGGCATCGGTTTTCCTGTTGAGGAGAGTTTTAGCTTTCTACACTTTTTCGCCATGGTTTTGGGGACTACCCTGATTTCTTCGGGAAGTCTTGCTTTAAACCAAATTCAAGAAATTAACAGAGATAAAAAGATGGAGCGGACTAAAAACCGTCCTCTTGTAAGTGGTGAGATGTCAAGGCCTATGGCCTTGGGGATCAGCTGTTTCAATATGATTGTTGGTAGTCTGGTTCTTTATTGGGTTAACCCAATTACCTGCTATATAGGCATTTTTATTATTGTTTTATATAACGGACTGTACACTCTTCACTGGAAGCCTAAGTGGATGTTTGCCGCAGTGCCAGGGGCCGTGCCAGGAGCTTTACCTGGAGTTTTGGGCTTTAGCGCTGTTAATAACGATATCTTGTCTCCGGCCTCAGTCTACCTCTTTTTAGTAATGTTCTTGTGGCAGATGCCTCACTTTTGGACCTTGGCCATTCGCTTTAAGGACGACTACGCAAGGGGTGAGTTTCCAATTTTGCCAGTTGTGGTTGGAAAGGATAGAACAATCTATCATATCTCGTTCTATGTGTTTGCGTATGCTTTACTAGCGATAATGGCGCCATTTTTTGTAAGTTATTATTTTCTCTACTTTTTACTCATGATTCCATTCGCTTTAGTTGTGGTTTATGAGTTTTTCAAATATGCAAAAAGCAAAGAAGAAAAGGCCTGGCTTCCATTCTTTCTTTGGACAAACTTTTCTTTGCTAATATTCCTATACGTTCCATTGGCCGATAAGTGGATACGCTTGTATATGGACGTCTTTCGCTACCAATAATATAGGCCTTGTTAAAGCCTGAAGACCTTTCATTTAGTTAAACTATTAACATTGCTAAGCTTGGCCGTTACAATTTCCTCAAAATTCAATAAAGAGGAAGTTTCATGAGCACATCTAAAGAAATATTTTTAAAAGATTATAAAGAGCCTAATTTTTGGATCGATAAGACTGACCTTGTCTTTGATATAGAGGCTGAGCGAACTATTGTTGAAAGTGAGCTGAAAATACGTAGAAACGGTGAGCATTCAGAAGAGCTTGTTTTGGATGGAGTCGATCTAAAGCTTTTGGAGTTAAAAATTGATGGCGAAGTCTTAAATGAAGATCAATATGTAGTCGGTGTTAAGACACTCTCTGTAAAGACTCAAAAAGATGAGTTCACTCTGTACTCTAAGGTAAAAATTAATCCAAAAAATAACTTCTCATGTGAAGGACTGTATAAATCTGGAGACATCTTTTGCACCCAAAACGAGGCGCAGGGCTTTAGAAAAATTACTTACTTTCTAGATCGTCCGGATGTGATGAGTCAGTACACTACGATCTTGAAGGCAAAGAAAGATCTATTCCCAGTTTTGCTTTCCAACGGAAACAAAGTATCTGAAAAAGAAGAGAATGGATTGCTGGAAGTTGTTTGGAACGATCCACATCCAAAACCTTCCTATTTGTTTGCAGTTGTTGCGGGTGATCTTGGCAAAGTAGAGGACACTTTTACAACTAAAAGTGGACGTGAAGTTAAGCTTGAGATCTATGTTGATCATGGAAATGAAGACAAGTGCGGACATGCCATGCTTTCACTTAAAAACTCTATGAAGTGGGATGAAGAGAAGTTTGGCCTTGAGTATGATCTTGATATCTACATGATTGTTGCAGTTGATTCATTTAATATGGGTGCAATGGAAAATAAAGGCCTTAATATATTCAATTCGGCCTATGTTCTGGCCAAAAAAGAAACGGCCACTGATGCAAACTTTGCGGGAATTGAGGCGGTAATAGGACATGAGTCCTTTCATAACTGGACTGGGAATAGAGTTACTTGTAGAGACTGGTTCCAATTAACCCTTAAGGAAGGACTCACTGTTTTTAGAGATCAGGAGTTTTCATCCGACATGCTCTCTAGGCCTGTTAAAAGAATTGATGACGTGATTATGCTTAGAAGACATCAGTTCCCTGAGGACCAAGGACCTATGAGTCATCCGATTCAGCCAAAGTCGTATATTGAAATTAATAACTTTTATACAGCAACAGTTTATGAGAAGGGCGCAGAATTCATTCGAATGATTCATACACTTCTTGGCGAGAATAACTTTAGAAAAGGCATGGATCTCTACTTTGAGCGCCATGATGGCCAGGCCGTAACCACTGATGACTTTGTCAATGCAATGGCCGACGCAAGTGGAGTGAATCTTGATCACTTTAAAATGTGGTATCACCAAAGTGGAACACCGAAACTTAAGGTCGTTGAAAGCTTCAATGCCGAGGATAAGATTCTTGAACTGACTTTTGAGCAGAACGCTAAAATCGAAAGTTCAGAATACGATAGTCTTCATATGCCATTTCATGTTGGATTGATTGACTCCAGCGGGAAGGATCTTCCAATTGATGGCAAACTCGAAATCAATAAGAAGAAGCAAACATTCAGATTTGAAAACTTAAATGAAAGACCTGTTGTTTCTTACAATCGTGGATTTAGCGCCCCAGTTATTCTGGAAAAGGAAACAAAAGAAGATGAACTTATTCATCTAATGGCCTTTGACACCGACACTTTTGCTCGCTACGAGGCGGCGCAAGAGCTTTATAAAAGCGAACTAAGAAAGTTTGTTCAGGCCTATCAAACTTCCACAGAGTATGAGGCCAGTGAGTCTTTTTTCAAAGCGTATGAGAAGCTATTAAACAATGAAGAGCTTGAAAAGGCCTATCTAGCTTACGCTCTGGCGCTTCCTACAGTTAAAGAAATAGATGAGGACTTCGAAGTCTACACAGTGGAGGCCGCATACCACTCTCGTAAGAATTTCGCTAAGCAAATCTCTGATAGGTTCAAAGACCATTTTGAAAAGATATACAATTCCCTTGAGCGCAAAGATTTCGACTTAAGCGCGAAGTCTATGGGGGAGAGATCGCTTCGACAGGTATGCTTAGGCTATCTGACTCTTCAAGATAATGAGAAGTATATGAAGTTGGCGGTTAACCAATTTGAGGCCGCAAGCAATATGACAGAGGAGTTTGCCGCTCTAAGTTACCTAGTTAATAATTACTATGAGCAATGTGATGAATACTCTCAAAAGTTTTACAGTAAGTGGAAAGACGAGACGCTTGTAATGCAGAAGTGGTTTGCTCTCCACTCAGGCAATTCTCAAGTTACTATAGAAAAGCTTGAAGAGCTTTCCCAAAACGAAGCCTATGATAAAAAAGTTCCCAATCTACTTAGAAGCTTGATCGGCGGGTTCGCAATGAACAATCACCTTCGCTTTAATGATCCAAGTGGCGATGGGTACAAGTTTATTGCTGACAAGATTATAGAGATTGACTCTTACAACCCTCAAGTCGCTTCTAGATTGGCAAAAAGCATGAATCACTTAAAGCGATTGGATGAAAAAAGAAAAGGTCTATTAGCTGCTGAGCTTAAAAGGATTCTTGATCATAAGCTTTCTGATGACACTTACGAGGTTGTGAATAAAAACTTGAATGGTTAAGAAGGTCTTTAACTTAGGCCTTCCTGGACAACCTCGGCCCTTTTTCCTTTAGGAAAACTAAAGTAGCTTGCGCCGCCTGCCAATAGATCTGGAATAAGGGCGGCCAAGTGAATTATAACCGAAGCGGACACAAAGTTTGTGTTTGAGGTAAAGTCCTCACCAAGAGTCTGTCCGCTAGCAACAGCTAACACACTATAGACAGTGAAGTGAAAAAGACCAATATTTGCTGGGGCCGAAGGCATTGCCAATGAAACACCTAATGTTCCAACAAGCAGCATTGATATCTGAAAGCTTTGTAAATCACTTGGCAGCTCTATTGCCATTAGTGCAAACCAGACTGCACCTATGTTAAGTAGCCAGTACAGAATTGAAAGCAGCAATATCTTAAGAGACTTTAACTTATTTAGTCTCCGGGTGCCTTGTGAGAATTCGATTATTATTGATTCTACTTTTTTAAATACGGGATCTGGTAAAAACTTGCTCAGAAGGTTTGTAATCGGGCCTTGGCAATAATAGGTCGCTGCTAGAAGGCCGGCAACTAATGAGTACAACACTAGACAGGCAAGCCCAGCAGCAATTGTTGTGTTTGTGTCTATAAGCTCAGCACTTAAATAAACAATACCCCCTCCTAAACAACCAAGTATTAGAAGGCCATCGAAAACTCTTTCTATTAAGCAGGTCGCCAGAATATTTGAATAAGAAATATTAGTTGTCCTCTTTAGGAAAAGGGGCCTAATTAGTTCACCGGACTTGCTTGGGAGCAAAGCGTTAAACATGTGACCTATCACCACAGTTTTAAGAATTGTGAACAGATCAGTTCCAGGCTCAGAAAAAAACACCTTCCACCGCATTGCGTGAATGAGATATGAAAAACAGGTAAAAGAGATTGCGACGAAAAATAAAGTTAAGTTTGTTTGCTGAAAAGAAGTTGAAAGTTGTTGCCAGTCGAGTTGCCAAAAAAGCCCGAACAGGAGTCCGAAACTAAGAGTGTAAATGGCAAGGTTTTTCATAAAAGTCATAAATTAATTGCTGTTGCATTACCCTAAATTATTCCGTCTATGATACACTAAATTAAAATAATAAAACATAAACATAAATATTTTCAGCTATGAGAAACTCCTTGATTGGCATTCTACACGGATACCTTCTGCTTTTTTTAGTGGGTACGACGTATGTGCTTTTTAAGTTTCGATACCATGCCGACGAACTGTTCTATTACCACCTTTTTGTTTTGGCCGGTGGAACGTTTGCATCAATTTACAGTTTACGGTTCTCTAAAACAACAAATGAAAAACCAAGCGATCGGCTTTGGCCTTCCATAGTAACCATTTTCGCCGGTCTCTTGTTTTATGGGCTCAATACATGGCAAAGTTATGCAGATACTCATTTATGGCTCGATGAGTACTCTCAAATAATGAACTCTGGTAGAACCATTTATGCTGATATCTTTGGGTCCGCTACAAATGAACAACAACCAGCAGGTGGTTATATCGTTACCGCCTTATTAGGCGATTTAATTGGGCATGGCAAACTTAGCGCAAAACTTATGGGATTTATCCCAATGTTAATCAGTCTTGCTATCTTTCAACTTGTATTCTTTAGAACTAAAGGCTTTTTTTACTTTTCTGTACTACTCAGTCTTTTTTACACTTTTGATTATGATGTAAGGTATTTGTCCATGGAAGGTCGTCCCGTTGGTTTGGCCGTAATGGCCTTAAGCTTTTGCGCTTTGGCCTTAAAGATGTACCTTCTAGACCATTCTAAGAAGGCGTTAATAACCTTTGGATTGTGTGTTTATCTCTTTTTATTTTCTGTAGGCATGCAACCGGTCTTTTTAATGTTTTGTTTTGGTCTTGCTTCAGTGATTCTTGTTGTTAAAGATCATAAAAAACATAAGGAGGCATTTTGGATTGGTTTAGCAATTCTAGTTCCTACGTTGTTCTTTCTTCCAATACAATTATATATTTTTGAGGCCGCCGAAGCTTTAGGTCAGATAAAAGGTGATAGATCACAGGCCTTTAACAATTGGGTGAATAACTGGAGCTTGAAAAACTATCTGTACTTCTTTTACAGTAATACTATGGGCGGAGTGTGGTCCCTAGGAGTATTTATTCTTGCTCTTATTTTTTCCTTTAAAGATCTCAAAAATAAAAGCACATTGTTTAAAGTCATCTTTTTGGGTCTTATAATATGGATTCCTGCTTTTGAATCTTTTTATAATCTTACTGTGGCGTGGGGGCTGCGACGTTGGTACTTCTCATGTTTTTATATTCTCTCCACTGTATTGGCGCTTTATTTAATTTGCAGACAAAGCAATAAGTGGTTTAAGTACTTCACCGTAGTGCTGGCCCTAGTTATGCTATTTAAAGGCAATACAGCATGGTTGTACCATAAAGAAACAAAGTATCGTCAAGACTGGCAAGGGCTCTATCATAGATTTGTAAAAGAGCATAATCCTGACAGGATCTATGTCTTTGGGCAATGTGACTTATATTCTTTTTGGTGTTGGGATATTTTTGTTGGAGCAGGTCTTTTTGATAAGCATGAAAATAATTATCGAACAAGAGTGTATGCGGATCTTAAGAAGACTCCTTTTGGCCAAGTACAGGACAATGGATTTGTATATGACACTCTCAAAGTTGAACAAAATTTAAGGGTGTCCGCCGTTATTCCCTCTAACAAGAATGTTTGTCCAGAGAGTAGAGTGAAAGGGCCTGAGAATGAGCTAGAGATTCAATGTGAGTGGTGGAATAAATTTACAATGATTACCAGCCAAAGGAAAATTAACCTCAAGGATGAAGGCGGGCAATTTTTAGAATACTTATACACGGCCGGTGACGCTCTTCATTCGAAATTTTTCATAAATATTATGTTGGTTAATTATTACTCCACGATCGGCAGGATGTATGAAGCTAAAAAGTGGTACGCTATTTTGAAAGAAAAGTCCGAAGTACTGCAAAAGGTAAAAAGAGGAGAGTTGGGTCATCAGTTTTTTCGGGATATTGAACGACTGGTAAAGCACGGGAGGCAAAAATGAAAATAGCGGTCTTTGGGCTTGGTAATGTGGGACTTGTTGCCGCCTTAGGTTTTTGCGAGAGAGGGCACGAGGTTGTAGGTGTTGAAATTAGCGAGACGAAAGTTGAAAAACTTAAGTCTAAAAGCTTGTATATTGAGGAAGCAGGGCTGCCCGAACTTTTAGATAAGCACCAAAATCGTATCCAGTTCACTACTACGCTAACCTCTTTAGAGAGTATTGATGCTGTAGTTGTGTGTGTGGGAACACCAACGCAGTTGGACGGAAGTGTTTACTTAGGTCAGGTCAAGGAAACTATCCAATATATCTCCAGTTTAGTAGGTGAGCGCAAGGTCAGCTTGGTGCTTAGAAGCACTATTCCCCCTGGCACAATAAGAAGATATATAACTCCTATTTTGGAAAACAAAGAGAACCTTGTCTTTTTTTACCACCCTGAGTTTTTAAGAGAGGGTAGTGCCGTTCAAGATTTTCTTCAGCCTAACATGCATGTGGTTGGGGTTGATGATCCTGCCCAAGATTTAGGGTCTCGGGAGATTTTCTTTGGAACAGATAATATTAAGGTTGTTCAATACGAATCCGCTGAAATGCTTAAGTATTTAAACAACAGCTTTCACGCCTTGAAGGTTGCCTATATTAATGAAATTGCCTCTGTTGCCAGCAGTTATGATGTTAACGTTAATGAGCTTGTGGATTGTTTCTTGTCAGACACCAAACTTAATATTTCCGAAAAATACCTAAGGCCTGGTTTTGCTTTTGGTGGCCCTTGCCTAACCAAAGATGTAAGTGCCTTGGACTATTTGGCAAAAGAAAAACATATTGAAGCTCCAATTCTTAGCTCCATCATTCCGAGCAATAACCGTCACTTGTTTCGAAGCTTTAGCGCAATTGAAAAAATGAACCCGAAGAGTATTGTCTTTTTTGGAGCAAGCTTTAAGGAGGGGACAAATGATTTGCGCTCAAGTCCAATGATGGATTTAATTAACATGCTTCAGAAAAGACCATCATATATTCCAAAGAAAGAAATCTATGTGAGGGACAATTTTGTGGCCCTAAATGAATTAAAGGGTAGAGAGGTTTGTAAGGCGGCCTTTGAAGTGTCAGAGCTTCCTGAGAAGTGTGACCTAATAGTCCTTGGCGCTATGGAGTTAAGCGAAGAGGATTTAGCATATATTGCTCGTCACGAAGGCAACATATTAGATTTGGGCTTTAATAAAACCTATTCAATTCCAAGTAACAAAAGGCCACGCACGGCCTATGATTTTGAATTATTTTAAGGATAAAAAAATGTCAAAAAAAGTTTCGTTTGTAATCCCCACAAAGAATGAGGCCTCAACCATTGGTCAGGTCATAGGCGATATCAAAAAAGTTTGTGAAGAGAATCAAATAGATATTCATGAAATTGTTATCACTGATGATTCTTCTGACGATACCAGGAAAATAGCTAGTGAAAATGGAGCCCGCATTGTTGTGGGTGGGGGCAAAGGCCTAGGCACCGCAATGCTAAAAGGGCTTAAGTCTGCGGCAAGGTCCAACCCTGATCTAATCATATCTATCGATGCAGACGGACAAGTGGACCTAAACGAAATTCCTGTCTTTATCGAGGCGAAGGACAAAGAAGGGGCCGATATGGTTCTTGGCTCCAGGTTCAAGGAAAAGGGACTTATTGACTACCACTATCGCTTTATAAATAGGTTTGGAACCATTGTTCTCAGCTGGATTCTTAGAAGGTTTACAAAGCTTCCTCTTACAGACAGCCACGGTGGCATCAGAGCGGTTACTCCTGATGTTGTGAGAGAGCTTGAGCTACTTGGAACTCACACCTATGTTCAGGAGAGTATTATAGATGCTGCTGAGAATGGGTTTAAAATTGTGGAGATCCCATCAAAGTGGTTAAAAAGAGAACATGGTAAATCAAGGGTCGTATTGTCGATTCCTAAGTATGTTTTTTACACACTGCCTGTTCTTATCCTTAGATCTGGAAAACACATTAGTTATCTGTTTGGAGCTGGTGTGGCCCTTATTTTGCTCGCGATGCTTCATGTTTCAATTGTTTTAGTGCAGACAAAGTTTTCGCTGCCTGAAATGATTGAGAGACAATCCTTTGTTTTGTTTTTTGTTCTTCTATCCACAGGCGCCAACTTATTCTTTTTTGGCGTTATCCTAGAGCTTCTCGCTCAGGTGAAGAGAAAGAATTAAATGCAAAGCCCTTACCTTGCCGACATTCTTCTTTCATCTAGACGAGTTTTAACTTTAATGAATCGAAATCCATTCGATTCTACTTCAGGAAGCTTCGATAGAGGGCACTGGCACTTTAAAACATCGGACTTCACCTCGGCGACCTTTCAAATGGGGGTTGGGATCTTGGCCAAACTGTGGGCGTTGGAAGGCAGTGAGTACTTTAAAAATAAAACATTGTTAGACTGGATCGAGCTGGGAATTTCTCATTTAGAAAGAATCCAACATTCAGATGGCTCTTTTGATGAGTGGTATGTGAATGAGAGGGGCTGGGCCGGGCCAACAGGGTATATTATGAATGCCTGCTTGGACTGTTATGAACTGGTTGGCCTTGAGATTTCTTCTAATGCCAAAAACACTCTTGAGAAGGTGATTAATAGAGGCGTTGATTTTCTTAAATACTCCAATGAGGGACATATGATTGCCAATCATGTGGCCATTGTTTATTTGCCACTTGTTCAGGCCATGCATCTATTAAAACGAACAGACCTTGATGAGCGTGTTAACGAGCTCAAGGACGTTTTAGTAGAAAGCTGGAATGAGGATGAGGGATGGTCCCTTGAATATGATGGTGCAGATCCTGGCTATCAATCTGGAACCATGAGTTTTTTGGCTAAGACTTTAAAATATGATGACAGGCCTGAGATAAGAAATATCTGTGAGCGCTCTTTAGACTTTATCTCATATTTTGCTTTTCCATCTGGAGCCGTAGGAGGAGCATTGGGAAGCAGGCACACTGTTACCTTTTTCTGTGCAGGCATTGAGGCCTTAAAAAGTGTCCCTCTTGGCGCCCGGTTGTCTCGCTATGTTAGAGATGGCCTTCTGACCGGGAATCAGGTTTTAAGCTCCGATTTAGATGATCATTACTTGATTTATAGATTGTATGAGTTTCTTGATGCTCACTTTTATTGGAGTTCAGTTAAGGCCTCGGAGGAAGGAGAGCTTCCTTTTGAAAAAGGCATTAATGCCTCTTTCGAGAAGACCTTTAATTCAGCCAATTTGTTCATTAAGGCCAATAAGGATTACTACATTGGAATGGCGCTTAACAAGGGTGGCGCAATAAGGATTGAGCGCCCTTCTGATGGCGAAATTTTACTTGTTGACGGTGGTGTGCTCGCTAAAAAAGACGGGAAAGTGTTCTCAAGTCTTGCCTGCGCAGAGACTCAGTGGAAAGTGGAAAGCGAAAGTGTGCAAGTTCAAGGGCAGTTGGTAGATGTTACTTCAAAAGAGTTTTCTCCATTAAAATTTATTCTTTTTAGGCTGTTTATGATGATCTTTGGCCTGAATCACAATGTTGCCCAAAAACTTAAGAAGGCCATAAAGTCCATTCTGATTTTTCACACAAAAAGGGGAGACCACTTCTCTCGCATGGTAAGCTTCGATGGTGGCAAAGTTGTTGTAGAGACTAGAGTTCAGGCAACACAAAGCTATGAAGCTGTTCAGGTTGGTGGTGAATTTTGGACTCGCTATGTTCCTCAGTCCAGGCATTACCTGGGTGAGCATTTAAAATTCTCTGCGCCATACTTTAGTAAAAATAGTGTCTCAGGAGAGATTCAAGCTTTCGTTGACGTGGGTGGGTAAACATGTGTGGGATATTTTGCGTTGTTAAGAATAGAAACATCTCTTTCTCCTCGGAGACTCAAAGCGAAACTCTTTCATCTCTGCACCACCGTGGACCAGACAGTAGTGGTAGCTTCCAAGATGACAATGTTTTGCTTTTGCACACCAGACTAAAAATTGTTGATCTTTCAAGCACCTCTGATCAGCCATTTTTCTCACAAGATAAAAAATACGCTATGATCTACAATGGTGAATGCTACAACTATAAAAGCATTCGTTCCCAGCTTGAATCACTTGGTCACTCTTTTCGCACTGAAGGGGACACTGAAGTTCTTCTTAGTGCTTTTATAGAGTGGGGGCCGTCTTTTATCGAAAGAGTCGCGGGAATGTTTGCCCTTGTGATTTATGAAGTGGCCTCAGGGAAAACACATGTTTTCCGAGACCGAATGGGTATTAAGCCTCTCTATGTAGCAAAAAACGATGACGGAATCTTTTTGTCTTCAGAAATAAGGCCGCTATTAAAGTTCTTTAAGGCCAAACTCAACCAAAGTGCCTTGTGGAGTTACTTCAACCTGCGATTTACTCAAGGTGAGCAAACCTTATTTGAAGGCATAAAAGAAGTCCCTCCTGGAAGCTACACCTTGATTGACAGGGGTGGGACTCAAAGCAAGCAATATTGGGATGCAAGATCCATAGAGGCCACAGAAGACCAGCTGGATGTTGTGAGTTTTAACAATCTTTTTGCAAAGGTCGTCTCTGAACACAATATTGGGGACACTTCCGTTGCGGCCCTACTCTCAGGTGGGGTGGACAGCGCTTCCATTGTGGCGCAATCTCATAAGTGTGGGTTTAATTTAGACACCTATACGTTTTCCACCGAAGTGAAGGATGACGAGCTAAATAAGGCCAAACAGATTGCAGCAAACTTTGGGCTTGCCAACACAAAGTGCACCCTGAAAGAGAGATCACTTGATGACTACAGGCAGGCGATAAGCTCACTTGAGGACCCTCTGGGAGACTCCATTATTTTACCCACCATGCTGCTTGCCAAGGAAGTTTCAAAAGATCATAAAGTGGTTTTGGCCGGAGAGGGGGCCGATGAGATTTTTTCAGGCTATATTCATCATCAGATAATGAATCTTGAAAACCGTATGGCCAAATTTTTGCCTTCTTCCTTTTGGCAGGTTTGTTCCAGGCTGTTTGGCGCAGTTCCCCAATCAGCTCTTGAGGCACTCTTTCCATACCCTGCAAAACTTGGCACCAGCGGAAAGTTGAAGCTTCAAGGTCACATAAAACAAATTGGCAATGAATTTGAACGTTATATGTCCCTGGCCGGGGTTTTTTATGATCCAATTTCAAGTCAAATCTTCAATGAAAGCGTGGTACGTCCTAGGGAGCTGAAAGAATATTGGGATTCAATGAATGGATTTGAATTTGGAGACCGGCTCAAACGTTTTGATCTAAGGTATTGGGCCAGAAACTATACTTTGCATCGACTCGAAAGGCTCTCCATGAAAAACTCACTGGAAGGGAGAGTGCCTTTCTTTGATCATAGAATTGTAGAGTTTGTATTGAAGGTTAAAAGCAAAAAACTTTACAATCTCAGAGATCCCAAAAAACGTTTTAGATCGTCTCTAAAGGATGCCGATCTTGGTCTCGCGAAAGAAGTTATTGAACGTAAAAAACAGGCCTTTTACCTTCCCACCGAAGCGGTGTTTAGCAGTGAAATTATTAAACTAGGGAAAGAGATGGTCTTGGATAACGCGGATAAGAGAGGAATCTACAACTATAGGAAACTTGAAAGCCTTCTTCACAAAAACAAGCTGGAGCTATTGGACTCGAAGCAATTTCAGTGTCTATATAATTTTGAGCTGTGGTGCCAAGAGTTTTTAGACTAAAGGCCATTAACCTTTAAGAACCTCTTCTAAAGGCCTTTTCGTAAAGTTCTCATCCATAAAGCCTTTATCCAAGACGTATAAACACCAGATCTCAAGACTAAGAAGAGTGAATATTCTATATCCATGGTGTTTAAGCTCAAGAAGCTCATACTCTTTGGCCTCTTGTTGTTTAAAGCCTTCAAATAGTTCGTCCAAAGCTTCTTCCTCGAACCAGCCTCTACTTTTTAGTCTTTCTTTAAGGGCCTCAAGAACATCTTCTCTTGGCCTTAAGATATTATACCAAGGGATGTCGAATGATCTGTTGTAGATCTCATCTTGTCTAAGGTGTCTGGCCAGCGCCTTTTTATGCAGGCGTCTATTTATGGACTTGTGATTCATAAGGCGGTGGAAGGTAGTTCCTCCATTGACCCACTGATATGGCAGGTCTGTTATGAACTGAATAACGTCTTTTTGTATTGTAGGGAAACAAAGGTCCAAACCAAAATATTCCATACTGTTGTAGGTGTGAAAGGACTGATAAGTGTAAAAAGCGTTAAAGAGCTTTCCTTCGATGAGAGCGTCTCTAAAGTTCTCTTTTGTAAAAGGTATTTCTTTAGAGCTTTTAGGAATAGGGTTGTTGAAGACTTCTGGGCGCAGAAGCTCTTTTTGATAAGAGTCACTAAAATGGCGATAAGTGCAGAGCTTTCTCATGAAGTCTTCATAGTAGTTATCTTCAACAAAAAGCTTGGACACATGCTCCAGTTCCCAAAATCTCTCCCAATCTGTAAGCTTCACAAGTCCTTTTGAAACCTTGTGCGCAAGGGATCTCAGTGATTTTGGCAGGTTTTTTACATATCTGTGGTATTCAGCAACAGGGTAGTATTCGCCCCAAAGCGTATCTCCGCCGTCGCCACCAAACATGACTTCATGGCCATCCTGTTTTGCCTTTTTGGCAATCATATGAAGGGGAAGGGATGATCCAACCACCGGCTCCTCGTTTGCAGCAATCAATTCGCTCACTTCATCTATGTCTTTTGCTTCAAAGGGAATTGGGTGAAACTTTGCTCCAAACTTTTCGCTAATATTTTTTGCAAAGCTTTCTTCGTTCCACGCCCAGCCGGGAAAAGTGGCAGTGTAAGCGTGAATGTCCTTGTCATACACCTCGCTTAGATTTGCTAGAACGAATGAGGTGTCGTTTCCACCACTCAAAAGCGTGGCGACCTTCTTGGGAGCGTGAACATCCAAATAATTATTTAACCCCTGCTTATAAAGGTTAATATATTGGTCAATCGACTCTTCCATATTTTTCTTGGGGGATCGGTTGAAATGAATCTCCTCATCCCAGTAATCATTTAACTCGAAGCCTTCGGCAGTCATTTCACAAATATAGGTGGGCAATAGCTTTTTAATGCCTTCAATCTGGGTCTGATCTGCAATGGTGAAGCCGTTAGAAAGAAAAGAGCGGACAGCGCCCATATGAGGCCTTGGAGATTTAAGAAAGTGTTTAATAATGGTTGTAATCTTGTCACTAAAGATCAATCTTTTGGAATCTTGGTAATAATAAATGCTGTGACAGGTGTATCTATTGTTGTGGATCGAAACCGAGTTGGTGCGGCCGTCTAATAAGATTATATAAAAAACTCCATCCAAGTACTTAGAAAAGTCTTTGCCATCTTTTAGGTAGCGCTCGATGAGAAATTCCTCTTGAGAGTCGCTCGGAACTTGGCAGTTGTGCTCACTTGGGTTTTCTTTAGGGAAAGTTTTAGTGATTTTGCCTTTTAAAATAACGGTTATGTCGCCAACAGTTACAGGAAGCAAGTCTGAGAAAACATTGCAACACTTGTGAGAGCTTTTGTTGGCAAACTGTTGTTCGGCCTTATCAATAGCAAAGAAGGCATTATCAAAAATGTATTCACCTATCATTTAAATCCCTTTACAATGATTTGGTCTCGAAAAATATATAGATGAATAAACCTTACATAAATTTCAATAAGATGGGAACAGTAAATGGAAATTTGGTTATTGGTGTCAATTACTCTTTTACTTCTTATGGCCGTAGGAATCGCTCTTGTTTATAGTGGAAGTGTTCGATTTAAAAATGCCCTAACCTGCCTTTGCTTCTCCGCGCTACTTTTGCCTCTTTCTTATGGCCTTTGGCTTTTGCTGGGTGAGAGGATTATCTTTGGTGAACTCGACTCCTTACTTAAGGTGCCTGAAAGCTACTCCGGGGATGTGAATCCATCCTCATTTTATTTGTTTCAATACCTTTTCAGTTATATCAGTCTTCTTGTTTTGTGGGGCAGCACTTTAGAGAGAGTTTCAATGCGCTTCTACGCCTTATTCTCCTCATTATGGTTGCTTGTTGTGTATTATCCTGTCAGTAGATGGCTTTTGAATGATAGTGGCTGGCTTGCAGAGATTGGCGCCCTTGACTTTGCTGGGGGATTCACTGTTCATGTCACTTCAGGCTTTTCTGCGCTGGTGCTGGCCAATTGTGTTGGTAGAAGACTTGATTACTTTCAGCTTATAAATAAATTTAACCAGCCGCTAATTTTTCTAGGCACCATCTTCATTCTAATAGGATGGTTTGGATTCAATGCTGGAAGTAGCATTGTCTTCAATGAGAGCTCCGTTGTGGCCTTTGAGAACACCTTTGCGGCAGGAGTTGTATCCTTAGGAGTGTGGTGCCTGCTGGATTTTATTCACACACCTAATAGGGTTTCAATGATCGGGATAAGCTTAGGTCTTGTCTCTGGACTCGTTGCAATTACACCTGCCGCAGGGTTTGTGTCATTAAATTATAGTTTGATAATTGGATTCGCCTCAGGCATTGTGTGCAACTATGCGTCACGCTATATGCATAAAGTATTCAAGGTGGATGACACTGTTGATGTTTTTCCTTCCCACGGAGTTGGAGCGGTTGTTGGCGCAGTTGCCACAGGAATTTTAGTACTTGATTCTGGAGAGTCAGTGCATTTAAGGCCAAACTTAATCGCGAGTGCTGTGGTTGCAACCTACTCAATGTTTGCCACATGGATTCTTGTTAAAATTTTGCGATCATTCATGAGCATAAGGATTAGCAAGAAGGCCGAGGAAGAGGGAAGTGATGTTAGAATCTTTGGGGAGAATATTTTAAATCTAAAATAGTCGGGTAATAAATCATCCCGCTCAATTAAGAGCGGGTTATGATTTTAAGTGAATTTCAAATTGATTTCTAGCGTTTCTTGTTGGCCGGTATTTTTACTTCAGCTTTTTTCAATTTTTTTTCTGAAGCAGACTTTATTGCTAAAGCGGTTAGTCCAAGAATTGCTGCAGTCAATGTGGTTAGTAGTAAAGTCATGATGACCTCCTTATGGAGTTATCGGTCAATCACGTATTATTATAACTCGATTTTGTTAAAATTTGTAAACAAAATGTTTTCATTTACTAGAATTAATCCATGGTTTATCATCTATCCATAGATTTCAATTACTTATATTAGGATACTTATAATGAAGCCTGTTTTAACTACTCAACAAAAAGCTTTAAAAATAAACCTCAATCCCTCCATTTATGGAACCTTTGCTGAGATTGGCGCCGGACAGGATGTTGCCGGAAACTTCTTTAAGGCAGGGGCCGCAAGTGGAACTGTCGCCAAGTCTATAAGCGCCTACGATATGGTTGTAAGCGACACTATTTATGGGAAGGAGCAAAGCAAGCGCTACGTTTGCAAGTCTCGTTTGGAGAAGATGTTAAAATATGAGCACGAACTTTTAATCGAGCGTCTATCTTCTTCAACTCCAGAAAGAAGTTATTTTGCTTTTGCAAACACTGTTGCCGCCAGAAATTATCATGGAACCAATGAGGCTCATGGCTGGCTTGGTCTAAGGTTTGGAGCTTCGAAAGAGGAGTGTAGTGAAGTTATTATCCACGTAAGGATGGGAGACAATACTGCGCAACTTCAACAACAGGCCATAGGAATTCTTGGAGTTAATCTTACTTACGCCGCCTTTTATCATGAGAACAATCTTGAAGAGTTTGTTTCGATGCTAATGCACAACTTAAGCAGAGAGCGAATTGAAATCGACATGATTAGCACCAAAGGCACCAATTTCAAAGAGTATGACAACAGGCTTTTAAACTTAGAACTTGTGAAGACAGATCTTACCGACGCCATAATGTTTGATTGCGATGGACAAATCACACTAGCCTCTGATGAGTTGTACAAAAAGGAAATCCTAGTTGCTAGAGGCTCTTACAGGCCACCAACAAAGGTGAATCTAGATATATTAAAGACAGGTGTGGAGAACTTTAAAAAGGACACTGGCGCAAGTGAGGTGGTGCCTTTTTGTGAGATCACGATACACAACCTTAGATCTCAAGGAGAGCTTGCAAAAGAAGATTTTCTGGCAAGAGTTGATCTACTCACAAGCATTAACTATAGAGTGTTGATCACTAACTTTCCTCAATACTTCAAACTAACCAACTACCTATCCCGTTTTAAGGCGAAGCACTTGGCCATTGTGTTGGGCGCGTACAACTTCAAGCAAATTTTCGATGATGACTACAATCAAGTTCCAGGTGGAATGCTTGAAGCATTGGGAAGGCTGTTCATGGAGAATGTCCAAGTATATCTCTACCCATATCGAGAAGAGCTTTCAACTGACGAGCTTATTTCTCTTAAAAACATGCCAGTGCCAGAGAAGGCCAAGCACCTTGTTGAGTACATCAAGGCGCAAGGGCAAGTAAAGGACTTGGAAGGTTATGATGATAGCATCCTTCATATCTATTCTAGAAAGGTCCTTAAAATGATTGTTAATAATGAGCAAGGCTGGGAGGATTTTGTTCCTGCTCCTATTGCTAAGACAATTAATGACAAATGCCTTTTCGGACACCCTTGCTTTTATGGGCCAAAAGACAGTTAGAAAGTTTTTTCTGAAGCAATCTTTCTATCTTGAACCAGAGACTTTTGAAGAGATCTTTTCACGAAGATCTCTTTTTGGTTAAGAAAATTTTTGTTCTCGCTGATTGAGGCCCAAGCGTCAAAGTAAACAGAGGTCTTTTTTCTTCTTAGTTTTTTCATACAAGAGAGATACTTAAGTGTGGAGCTGTTGGCACATGCACTTCTCCAGCTTTGCGCCAATTCCTGAAGTCCTGTTTCAAAGCTGTTAAACTTTGACTCAAATGCTTTGAGAGCTTTTTTATTTAGTTTCTTAGCTATATCTTTTTGAGCTAAAAGTTCGTAGCACATGTTTTCTATAGTGATTTGATTAGAAACTTTGGCCTGCGCAGTTGTGCCTTTAAGTGTGTGCGCCTTTGAAATGCAAGATGCCTTTGCTTGGAGAAATGTTTCAGAATCCTCCATCCAAGAGTGATCTTTTGCCATTTTCAATTTTAATTTTCTTAGATTGTTTCTAAAGGTGATTTTTGCGCTTTTTTTTTTCCTAATTTTGATCTCTTGATGAGCGCTTGCTAACTTTCTTTGAAGCTTCTTTTTGATTTTATCTTTTAGGAATAGGTATTCATGCCCATTGATTTGGGCGTTGCCGCTTTGGTAGGCATTTAGGATTTCAAAAGTCTCTTTTTTAAGGTACTGACTTAAACAACGGTCCATGTAAAGGCTTGAGTTTTCTTCACAGAAGCGTACTCTTTTCTCCACGGTGGTGTTTATTTTTGGGCCTATCGCCATAAATACTTGGTCTATCGCTTTGTTCGCTTGGGACTCGGCGTTCTCAAAGTTGAGCGTTTTTTCGTAATTTGCCAACTCTGCCTTAGAGGCCTTAGTTTTAATTGAAAACTGAGCTAAGGCGCTTTTTAAGTGGCGCTCATAGCACTTTTTAGCGTTCATATCGTTAACTTTGCAATAAACATAGATTTGTTTAGGGTCTTGATAGTCTTGGAATTTTGCAGTAGCGCTTGCGGGAACTCTTGAATTTTCCTTCACTAGGGAAGTTAAAAAACCTTTCTTACTAATAGCAGTTTTTTGACATCCGGCCAAAATTGAACCGAATATTAAAAGGCCTAAACCATTCGCTAAAGTTAAAGAAAGTATTTTAGGATATTTCATTTGTTGCCCTCATTAAACTTACAAATCTACTCGGCTATGAGGCTGAAAACTTTAGCGAAAAAGTCGGTAAAGCGTGAAAAATTATGTCTTTTAGTGTAAGCTTTGGAAATTAGGAGCACTTTTGGAAGTCCACATTATTGAATCAAATGACATTTATCTAAACCTCGCCATGGAACAAGCGCTTTTTCTGGAATTGCCGGAAAACAGCAGAAGATTGCTGATTTGGAAAAGCTCCCCTTGCGTGGTTATGGGTAGGTTTCAAAATCCTTGGGTCGAGTGCGATCTTGAGGGGATGAGAAAAGACGGGGTTGCTCTGGCCCGCAGACAAAGTGGGGGTGGCACTGTTTATCATGACAGTGGCAATATGAATGTCTCCTTCATGGACTGGAATGAATCCTATGACAAAGACGTTAATAACCGGATCATGATCAAAACGTTAGAAGAACACGGGCATAGGGCATTCAGCTCCGGCAGAAGTGATGTCCAGATAATTACTCCTGAGGGAAACAAGAAAGTCTCAGGCGCAGCTTTCAAAAAAAAGCGTGATAGATCCTTTCATCACGCAACAATGCTTTTAAATTCAAATCTGGACAACCTCAACAAGTATCTAGTTCCAAAGATTGGAGAAGAACGTGTCCAAACCAAGGCAATTTCCTCTGTGCGATCAAAAGTTGCAAATACCCATATAAGCGAAGAGGAGTTTGTGCGAGATTTAGTTAAAAACTACGAACTCGAACATAAAGGCAAGGCCAGAATAAGGATATGGACTGAAGAAGAGGTTCAAGAAAAAGTGCATATGGACCCTAAATATCTTCATGAGCTAAAAAGCTGGAAATGGATTTGTGGAGAAACACCGCTTTTTAAAACAAAGTTGCAAGTGAGCGGGTGGGAAGTTGATATATCCATTAAAAAGGGAGTCATTCAAGAAGTTGAATTACATCATGATGACGTACATCCAGGGTTTTTAGCTGAGCTAAGTGAGGTGCTTACCAAAATGTCTCTTAGGAAGGAGGCGTTGGAGGCCCAATTTAATCTTCCAGAGGTTGAAACCTACAGTGAGCAGGCATTATTGCTCAAAGAGCTGTTGAGTGCATACTTTATAAAGGATTTTGAGCACTTAGATTAGTGTGCTACGCAAGTAGAGCATCCCCCGGACTTAGCAGGCCTGGTGGCGTCATTGACTTCCCATATATTCGAATATTTAGCGTTGATGTGCTCACAGGCCTTCTCAATAGTTGAAAACTCCTTTTGGAAAACCTCGTTATTATCTTCATCAAGCACAGTTACGTAATATACAAAAGAATCATCTAGAATGTCTGGGCTGGCCCCAAAGGTTATGATGGCCTTGAGGTTCTCGTGGGAGAATGAGCAAAATGTCCAGTTTTCGGGTGTGATCTTCATATTTTTAGCTAAATCCTTAATATTAGAAAATTTATCTTGTCAAACATAGCAATTTGCGTGTAAGTTAGCAATCTTTAAAGATAAGAGAAACTAATGGAGGACATATGGCAAAGGGGCCAAGAGTTATTATCACTTTGGAATGTACTGAAGCTAGAAAAATTGGGAAAAGCCCATCTAGATACACAACTACAAAGAACAAAAAGACTCATCCGGAAAGATTGGAACTTAAAAAGTACAATCCTGCTTTAAGAAAGCATACTGTTCACAAAGAAATCAAGTAATTGCCGGTTTATTTTGGTCGCTCTCCTGAGCGGCCAAACGGGCATAACTTATGAAAGACTATTCATTTTCTTTTGAAGAGCTCGATCGCTTTTCTAATTCCGATCCATACAATTTCGTACCAAAACACTACTCATCTCTTCTTAGAGAATTGAATCATTGCGAGAAATCTTTAAATTTTCCCGCCATCAAAAATGATGTAGGCCAGCTCTTGGCATTTTTCTTTTCAGTGCAGAGACCTAAGCGAGTGTTTGAAATGGGATCAGGCTATGGGCATAGTGCTTTTTGGTATTTTTTAGGTGCCAACGAAACTCTTGAAGAAGTAATTCTCACCGAAAAAAGAACTGACTTGGAGAGTGTTTTTAATCAGCTCCCTTGGCCTGTAAACTGGAAAAACAGAATGAGCTATATTCAAGGAGATGCTTTTAATGCCTTGGATGAGCTTAATAGGCCTGCTGACTTTTTTCTCGTGGATGGAGTTAAGGCAGACTACCTTAGATTTATAAAGCTTGCTCTTCCTAAACTTTCTTCAGATGGTTTAATTGCTATTGATAATAGTTATTGGCGTGGTAGCTTTTTGAATGCAAGTGTAAGGGCCAAAAAGAAAAGTGCCCAAAGTATTCATGAATTGCATACTTGGATTGGAAACCAAAAAAATCTTAAATCCATCTTTGTGCCTTTCCTTGATGGACTTACTCTAATTAAGAAATTATAATTGCGCTGATTTTTAGCAAGGATTAGCTTTATTCATTTACACAAGTCTCTCTACATTTTAAGAGCTTTGGCCTACTCGTATTTTATAGTAGTGCTGTTTTATTTGTGCTCATTGGCCGGGGTTAATGTATACCTTGGCAATGCCTCCCAATATGTTGATCATTACAACTTCACTGAGAGCCTGACATCTAGTAAACTTTCTCGCTCGCACGGCAGTGATAAGAATCTAGGTTGTATTCGGCCGTTTGAATTAAACAATTACCAATCCGTTGTATTTTTTAAAGTTCCAAATGTTTGGCGTATCGAGCTTGAAAGGGTTCGAAGAGCTCCTGTGGTTTGGAGAACTCCCTATAATATAAGAGGGCCGCCAGTCTTCTTTAGTACTCCCTCTTAGAAAATTAACAATAGCTTATTAAAAGGAAACAAATATGCGTTTATACGTAACTCTATTACTATTATCCACTGCTGTATTCAGCGATCATAAAAACATTGCAGACCGTCACGCCCCAATAGGTGTGATGAAGGACCATATACATAAGCCAGGAGAGTTTATGTTCTCATTCAGGGCCATCAATATGGAAATGAATGATCTTATTAACGGCAACTCAGAAAAGAGCATTCTAGACTATAAGGATGCTAACAACAAATCCATGATCCCAACTAATATGAATATGAAAATGTATATGGTTGGGGCAATGTATGGCATTAACGAAAAGATTACTCTTGGTATCATGCAAGGCTTTATGAAGAACACCATGGAAATGGAAATGGCCATGAATGGGATGGAGTCCGAGTCTGAAACTGAGGGGCTTGGTGACACGAGCTTAAGTGCTCTTTACGGGATTATAGACGAACCTAACCTAAAGCTTGTCGGTAATCTTGGCCTGTCACTTCCTGTTGGAAGTATAGATGAGGAGAAGAATGGAATGCTTCTAGGTTATCCAATGCAACTAGGAAGCGGAAGTTATGGAGCAAGCTTTGGAGCTACAGGGATAAAGTATTTTGATATTTATTCTGCGGGTGTGCAGGTTCAGGGAAAGACATTTCTTGGACGCAACGATGAGGGTTATAGACTGGGCAACGAGTACGCTTTTACATCTTGGATTAGCGTTATGCCTATTAATTCCTTGTCCTTTTCTCTTAGATTGGAGAGAAAGCAAATCGAAAGAATTTCGGGCATAAACGAGGACATGCATACTATGATGTCTACAACTCATGACACTAAGTTTAGTCTGAGAAGGTTTGATTCTGTTCTTGTTGGAGCAAACTACGTATTTAGATCTGGGGCCTTGAAAGGGCACAGGCTGGCCTTTGAGTATGGCAAGCTTGCAGCTTTCGATGTCAACGACTTCCAACTGGCGCCTAATGAACAATTGATGCTTGGATGGCAAAAAGCTTTTTAATCAACCTGGCCCGCAATTCGCGGGCCTTTTTATTTAAGGTGTTTGTAGCGAATTTTAAAACGTTCCAAGTAATCTTTGTGAATCAAGTGGGGGTATGCTCTAGAGCTGGACTTCATTAGAAAATACTGTTTCTTTTCTATTTTTAAATCAGGAACAGAGTTTACCAGGGCAGAGATTGTGTAGGTTGTGCTTTTTCCGTCTAGAGTTTTTATCTGAAGCCTATAAAGAGGGTTTTCAAGGTAATTTTGAATATAGTTTTTTAGCTTTTCGTTTTTACTATCCACAATCATATGGCTTTTAACATCGAGGATGTTTGCTAGTTTTTGTTCCACAGATTTATCACTAATGCTTCTGTATCTTTTGCTTATCCATCCTGATGGAGTTCTTGATAGGGTGTTGGATGTGTCTTTATTTTTGTAGCGATAGAGGTCAAACCTTTTTATCTCGCTCAGCTTTTCGCCAAAAATCCTTGCATCAATAAAGTCGCTTAAGCTCAACAACAACATGTTGTGTTTAAGAGTGTTGACTTGGTAGATGATGTCATGGTTGGAAAAAGTCATATAGGACGTGTTGTCGATTGGGTTTCGAAGGCCAATCTTTACCTCTATGTGCTCATCAAGCTTAGTATACAAGTCCAATATTGCCACGGGTGTGTCTAGAGAAAAGCTTTTAAGATTTATAGGCTCTTTTTGGTGAAGGGTGTGAATGGACACGTTTTTAAGGGAGCTAATTATTTTCTGTATTGTTTCTGCGGGTGCAGGCATTTTTCTTGGCTCTTTAAGCATCCATTGATTGTTCTCGTCAATGCTAACAACAAATTTGCCAAGTCTGTTTTTAAGTCTAATCGTTTCAAGATTTGCCAAAATGTCGGACTTAATAGGAGTGGAGTAGAGCTCAAAGCCTGAATCTTTACTGACAACGTTTTGAAACACTTCAGAGAAAACGAGCAAGCTTAGTAGGCCAAAAATAAAAAGGACCAGCAGCCAAGTAGAAATATAGTTTTTAAGGCCTTGCTTTATTGATTCCATTTAAAAGCCCAAGTCGTCGAATTCATCCTCATCATCGTCCTCTTCCTCGGCCTTCTTCAATTTCTTAGGCGGTGGTGGGATGTCCGGTTCTATTGATTTTAGGAATTGTCTTAAAGTCTCTCTTTCTCCATCAAATAAGAAAGTGGTCGCGCACTGAACTCGGTGAGTAGGGCTTGTTTCACTAATAATCTTAGACTTTCTTTCAATAGATATACAGTTAATAACTTCTGTTGAAATGGAAAAGCGATTTGGAATCATAAACTCCACAATGATGCTCTGGCCCTTGGTGTAGTTTCTTTTGCTAAACAATAGAATTTGATCCATGTGCACTTCTGAAAGAAACGCAAAACCTGGAATCATTTTTGATTCATCCGGACGAACCCTTTCAAAGGGAGGTGTATCTTCTTTCTCTTCTTTCGTTTCTTCATTTTGATCGCCTAGCATTTCGGCAGCAAGATCGTTTGCGGCATCATCGGACTCATCTTCAGAGTCTTCGCCTTTGTCGCCTGATTCTTCCTGCTCGGCCTCCGCCATTGCCGCGGCCATTTCATTCATGGCATCATCAGGAATGTCTTCCTCATTTAACTCAGAGGTGTCTTCGATGCCTGGCTGAACGTTCATATCATCTTCAGCATCTGCGGCCGTAACAGGTCTTGGCACTAAGGAAGAGTAGTATTTTTGAATGTCTTCTATTTGGACGTTTTCAAGGCCATGTTCTTCAACACGCTTTTGAATAACGGCTTCAATCTCATCCCTAAGAGTCCAGATGCGAACATTTATTTTTTTGATGTATACGGGATGGTTGCTTTTATTAATAAGAGTTGTCATAGACTCATGTTCTCTTATTTTATTAGAAATTTCTAGTAGTTACTTTGTTCCTGAGCGAATTTGAAAGGTATTGACCGAAGGCGGAAACCTTCGGTATTTTTTAAAAATTTAAAGTCCTAAGTCAGCAAGAAGAGCGTCGATAGACTCTTGCTTATTATTTGGCTCATCTTCTTGAATGGAGACGGAGGCCCTCTCTACGTGAGAGAACTTTTCTTGCAGCCACTTTAATCTATCTGCAAAAGCTTCTAGATTTATGCCATCGACTTTTTCTTCTCCATCCTTTTCGATGTTTTCAAGAAGGGAGTTAAGAATGTCCAGAGTGTCAAAAAGAACGGCTGTTACAATTTCTAAAAGCTTCATGTCATCAGTTTGGCTGGCCTTGTAACTAACAATTTTTCCAAGCTCACAAAAGTTACCCGTCTTGGTGGCGTCTATACTTTTTGCCGCGCCCATGATTCTGTCTATGATTTGACCGAACTGTTCTAGAAGAGCGATTTTGCCGGGATTCTCTTCGTACTCGTCGAGAATCTCCTCTAATTGTTGGCACAATTCGTTGGACTCTTCACAAAAGCCATCAACGATTTCTTTCATTTCAGGATCTTTTAACATGCTCATTTGAAAATCTTCTCAATTTTGCCCTGTAGAGTGGCCTGGTTAAATGGTTTAACAATGAAGTTGCTTACACCTGCTTTAACGGCCGTAACAACATTTGATTGTTCACCCTCTGCAGTGATCATTAGAAATGGGAGCTTTTTAAAACGTTCATCGGCCCTAACATTTTTTAAAAGATCCAGGCCGGTCATTCCTGGCATGTTCCAATCAGATAGAATGAATTCGAATGGAGCTCCAGATGCGTAGGCTTCTTGAATCTTTTCCCAAGCAGGTTTTCCATCGTCAGCTTCAACAATGTTTGTGCAACCCATTTTTACCAACATGTTCTTAATAATTTTTCTCATCGTGGACATATCGTCGACAACTAGTATTTTTTGCTTTGGATCAAAGGCCATAATTACTTCCTCTTTTTCTTTTTTGCATTTGTTATAGTCTATAGTAAAATAACCTTAAAAAAAGTTAATTTTTTATTATGAAATATGTTCCAGTACGCTTAACCACATTAAAAAGTCAGATACCTTTCACTTTTGACGTGTACGTCAAGCTTCCTCACAAGTATCTATTATACGTCAGAAACGGTGATGATATTGAGAGTGAAAGCAAAAAAAGATTGAAAAAAAAGAAAGTTAAGAAGCTATATATCGAAGATTCCGACGAAGAGGCCTATCAGCAGTACCTGGATAAGTGTTTAGAGTCCTATATGGACGATCCAAACGCTTCTGTTGATGATAAAGCAAGCTTTGGCTCTGGTGTTGCCGAGAATGCCAGTGATGATGTTTACGATAAGCCTCAGACAGAAGAGAGTTACAATAAAGCTAAGCGAGCATCCAACACTCTTGTGAAGATGCTTTCATCAAATGATGAAGTTTTGAAAACAATTCTATCCAGAGCCGAGCAAGGTGAAGGAACAAACCTCGATAAACTTAAGGCCCATGCTGTTAACTCAAGTTCATTGGCAATTCGGTTTGGCGAGTATATGGGGTTGGGCGCAAAACAACTAGAGGAGCTTGGCACTGCCGCTCTTTATCACGACATTGGTTACACCGAAACTAGCGAAGAAGGGCAAAAGTTATTCTTTCAAAGTATAGAGGGAGCAGATGTGGCCTCGCTTAGCGCTTATAAAGAACACCCTAGAAAAGGCGCTGAGATGCTTCAGGATAAGCCTTTTGCTGATGAAGTTGTGCTTGATCTTATTCTTACACATGAAGAGAAACTTCAAGGTGGCGGGTTTCCGCAAAAGCTTGAAAAACTCACCCTTATGCAAGAAATCCATAGTCTCTGCTGTTATTATGATCGAAGAATTACTTTGTTGGGAGCAACATCTGATGAGGTCTTGGAAGATATAATGGTGGAGCAGTTAGGCGCATATAGCCTTGAAACAATGAAGAAGTTTAAAAAGTTCCTTCAAGGTCTCAAGGCCGCATAATCAAACTTCTTGGTAGCAAATTTCTAAAATCATAGATCCTAAGTCGCAGTCCAGAGTCGTTTCAATCGTCGTTGTGGCCTTTGGATATTTAATTTCAACATTTAGTCCTCTTATAGTAGATGGTGTTGCCATCTCTATATTATATCCACTAGGACTTAAGGCCTTTTTAGCGTTGCCCATAACAATGTTTACTATTTCAGCTGCGGTGTCGGCTATGTCCTCACAGTATTCAGTATATTCTTCCATTAGCATATTGGAGGCAACTTTCAAGAAAACATCCATATTCATAGACAGGCCGATCAAACCTCTAAAGTTTTTTGACTCACCATCTTTCTCTACTTTTCCATTCATTCCAATAATGGAGGTAAATTCACCTTTAGTAAGGTTATGATCCTTTATTTTAGGAGAGTGAGCCTTTAGCTCGGTTTGAACCATTACGCTAAATGTCTCTTTTAGTCCGTCAACAAAGGGTTTTGAAAATTCAATAAAGTTCTTATTTACATCGCTCATACCAAGCAAGTCCTTGTTATTAGTTTGTATCAAGATTGTTTTTCACAATACGATTTATACCTTCGGATAGAATACCAGAAACCCAAGCATTTTTTAAAAAAAAGGTTTAATTTTCTTAATGCAAAAGCCGAATATATTAAGAGACTTTTAAAGGACTGAATATGGAAGATTTTGAACAAGAATTAAAGATGGACTTTCTTGAAGAGGCCGAAGACCTTCTTACCGCCGCTGAGAGTGCTTTCCTTAGGCTTGAGGAAGACAGAGAAGACTCTGAGCTTCTTAATGAGATTTTTAGAGTTGCCCATAATTTAAAGGGAACTTCAAAGGCCGTTGGTTTTGATCAAATGGCCCAACTTACTCACATTGCAGAAAACCTTATCCTTAAATTGAAGGAAGGGGAGCTCGAAGTTTCAGATGCAATTGTGTCAGGGCTCCTTGAATTTAAGGATAAAGTTGAGTCCATGATCTCAGGCCTTCAAGATGATCTGAATGCTGAGTTTGAAACTGCTGATGTTATTCAAAAACTTGAAAGTCTAACAAACGGCGAAGGCGAAAGTGAAGGAGCCGAAGTTGCAGAAGAGACTGAGACTTTTGAGGAAGAAG
Organism: Halobacteriovoraceae bacterium; assembly: GCA_002711995.1. Lineage (GTDB taxonomy): Bacteria > Bdellovibrionota > Bacteriovoracia > Bacteriovoracales > Bacteriovoracaceae > UBA845. The sequence continues at coordinate 305,015 of PASN01000014.1, forward strand.
CATTTGACGAAGAACCTGTTTTAGCTGATGAAGTTCCTGATGCTGCGATGTTTGATGAAGCGCCTGGTGATGTGGAAGTTAATGACGCTGCACTTGAGTCGCTTAGAGAGTTGGGATTTGATACTGATGAGTTTGACGCCGCTCCTGTTGAAGCGAGCAAAGATGAGGCGCTAAGTTTTGAAAATGTCGAAAAGCTTCCGGAAGTTAAACAGGAAGCAGCTCCGGAAGAAGTTCAAAGGCCTACAGCTGAAAAGGCAGAAAAGAAAGAAGTAAAAAAAGAAAGCGGTCAAAAGGACGAGAGTATTCGAGTGAATCTTTCTCGTATTGACAACATTAATAACATTATTGGAGAGCTTGTAATTCTTCAAACTGTTTTGTCTCAAAGAAGATATGTAAACATCAAAGACGAGCTTTCAAATAAGAGCATCTCTATGATGAGCAAGCTATTTAAAGAGGTGCAGGAAGTTGCCATGTCATTGAGAATGTTGCCGCTTAAAGGCGCATTCCAAAAGATGAATAGAATTGTTAGAGATACTTCCAAGGCCTTAGGCAAAGATACAAAACTTATTATGGTGGGTGAGGAAACTGAGGTTGATAAAACAGTCCTTGAAAGAATTTCTGATCCATTGGTTCATATCGTTAGAAACGCTGTTGATCATGGGCTTGAATCCAATGAGGAAAGGGCGGCAAAAGGGAAAGGCAAAGGTGAAATTCACCTAAAGGCCTTTCACGAAGGCAGCAACCTTGCCATTGAAGTTATAGACAACGGTGGTGGCATTGACCATGAAGTTATTAAGGCAAAGGCGATTGAAAAGAAAATTATAACTCCGTCTTCAACACTGGCGCCAAATGAAATAATACAACTTATTTTTCACCCAGGCTTCTCAACTAAAGAACAGGTTACTGAAGTATCTGGCAGAGGCGTGGGCATGGATGTTGTAAAAACCAACATTGAAGCACTTGGTGGACAGGTTAAAGTTACTAGTAAAATAGGTGAAGGCTCAACATTTAAGATCCTTATTCCCCTTACTCTTGCGATTATTGAGGGACTTGTTATCACTGCTGATAAAGAAAAGTTTGTTATTCCTCTTTCTCAGGTCCACGAACTTACGCAAGTTCACGAGTCCGACATTGAAAAGTTCACTGGTTCAGCTGAACTTTTCAAACTAAGAGGTGAGGTTATGCCACTATTCCATATCAATAAGAAACTTGGTGCCAAGGTCACTGAGCGAAAAAGCAATATCGTTGTAGTAGTAAAAGGTCTTGGACGTTCATTTGGAGTTGCTGTGGATGACGTTCTAATTCAGCAACAGATTGTAATTAAGAAATTGGGTGAAGATCTTAAAGGCAAGCAAGGAATTATGGGCTCTGCCATTATGAGCGACGGCATGCCTTCACTAATTGTTGATTTATTTGAACTATTTAAAAATGATCTAAGCGCAAGCAAAGCGCACAAAGATTTTAAAGAGGCCCAAGCGGCGTAATAAGATAAGAGGTTTTTATGAGTTTTGAAGACAAGATAGATAATGAAGTAGAGAAGTCTCAAAGGTATTTACAGTTTGACTTGGGCAGTGAAAGTTACGCAATCGCATTGTTGAATGTTAAAGAAGTTATTCCCGTTCCGGAGACAACTCCTTTGCCAAACGCCCCAAGTTATTACATAGGAATTATGAACTTGAGGGGACAAATCATTTCCATCGTGGATTTAAGAAAAAGACTTAAAATTAACAAAAAAGAGGATGCGGAAGAGGCAGTTATCATAGTTGATTTTGCAGGGGTTTCAATTGGGCTGGTTGTGGATTCGATCAACTACGTTTTAAACGTCGCCACAAGTGAAATCACTGAAGTTCCGGAAATAAGGTCTCAAGTGAACGCACAATATGTTCAAGGTGTTCACAGGGGCGAGGAAAAGCTTACGATCATGCTTGATTTGGCGAAAGCTTTAAATATATCTGAAATCACAGGGCTGCAAAAAAACGCGGCCTAATAATATATAGAAAGAGAGAAACATATGAGCATGCCTTTGAATAAGGCCGGTAAGACTTGGTCAATCGAGTCTCTGGCCAATTACGTCTCTGAGATCGTGGCCAAGGATAGTGGAAATATACTGGGGGATAAACAGCAGTCGATGGTTGTCTCCCGCCTTAGGAAAAGGCTACTTGATTTAGGTGGCATTACTGCCAACGAGTACGCTGCATACCTTGATAAAAATTACCAAAGAGAAACAAGTTATTTGATTTCTCTTTTAACCACTCACCACACTTTTTTCTTTAGAGAGTTTTCCCACTTTGACTTTGTGTTGGAAAACTTGGACAAACTGGTCGAGAGTGTTAAAAGGCGCGGGGATAATAAGATTAGAGTCCTGTCAGCTGCTTGTAGCAAAGGGCAGGAGGTTTACTCTCTTGCAATGTTTTTTAATTTGCACCTAAAGAAGTATCCAGGAATCGACTTTGAAATCCTCGGAACGGATATCGATCCCGAATGCGTAAAAATTGGGAATAACGGTGTTTATCAATACCAGGAAGTAAAGTCTGTGCCAAGGGTCTACCTTCAAGGCAATTGGCAAAGAGGCACGGGAAAGATTGCAAATTTTGTGAAGGTAAAACCACACCTAAAAGAAAGGTGCAAATTTGATGTTATGAACTTAATGTCAGTTACAAAAGCTCTTGGCACAAAGAAGTTTGATCTTGTTATGTGTCGAAATGTATTTATTTATTTCAAAAAAGAAGACATCAGAAAGATCGTCAAAGACTTTCAACAACATGTTTATAAAGGTGGCTACTTCATAACTGGTCTTAGTGAGTCCATTAAAGAGTTGCAGGTGACCAAACAAAATCTGGCACCTAGTGTGTATAGCTTTGATGAACCGGCCGTTGTTGTGGACAAGAAAACTGCAGCGCCAAAGAAGGCAGCGCCAGTTGCAAGAACTACCTCTAAACCTTCAGCGCCAAAACCTGTTCGCATGCTTGTCGTTGACGATAGTGCAAGTGTTGTGAAACTACTAAGCAAGGTGTTCCAGAGCGATCCCGACTTTGAACTGGTTGGGACTGCCACCAACGGTTTGGAAGCTGCTGAGTTTTTGAAAAACAACAAGGTTGACGCAATGACTTTGGATATTCATATGCCTGAAATGGATGGTGTGGAGTATCTGAAAAAGCATCATGGGGTCAACCATCCAAAAGTAGTTGTAGTTTCAAGCGCAAGTAGGGAAGACACTAGGTATGCTCAACAAACGCTTCGCTATGGAGCAAGTGACTTTGTTGAAAAACCTGCTTTGAACAATTTAAAAGAAAGAGCTGAGGAAATTAAGAACAAGATTAAAATGTCCTTTCTTAATGATGTCTCAGTGGTTGACACAATTGATAAGAGTTTCCAGAAAGATTTTCAGATTAAAGACCTTGATAAGAAAGCTAGGCTTTTATTCGGAAGCTTCAGCGATATAAAAAAGATCAAGGCCAGTATTACAGAGCTTGAAGGTGACCAGCCACCAGTAGTTGTCGTTTTTGAGGGAAATGGCAACTATATGGATATGATCAAGGACGAACTTGGTTCGAGGGTTGGAGCTCAAGTATTTGAGAACGGAATTAAACTAGAAAAAAATAAAGTCTACATCTGTGATTATTCTTCACAAATCAAAGACCTTCTTTCACAATGTTCTGGAAGAAGAGTAAGTAGCAGTGTTTTCGGAATTTGCAGCTCAAAGGTTGTCGACTCTCTCATTGGATTGGAGAACGCTCAAATTCTTCTAGAAGACTTGCCTGGCATAAACGCAGATCTTAAAGAGGTTGCAAGTGACGTTTTTCCGTGGACAAGTTTCCCTCACGTTGGCACGGAGTACTTAGCAAAAGACTAAAAGATGAGTATAAAAAAACTTTCCGGCAATTCCTCCAAAGAAGTAAAAATTTCCCTCGATCAAACATCGGGGGTTGTTTTAATGCTTCTTGAAAATAATAAGAGAGAGTGCTTCTTGCTTAGAGGTCCATCTCTTGAGGAGTGTCAAAAACTTTCAGAAATTAAAGATGTGAAAAGTGCTAGGTATGTTGGATCATCAGCATGCATTAATCTTTTGAAAGACTTGGATGTTCCATGGGTGAACTTTGAAAGGGAAGTTGTTGATAATGGGCCAGGGACTGTTGTCTACTGCCCTAGTTCTGTAAAAGTTAAGATAAAAAAAATTACACCTACACACTCTAAAACTGAAAAAACAAATGGGGTTGTTAAGAAAAAGAAGGTTTTAATAATTGATGATAGCTCCACAATCCAAAAGCTTTTAACTAAGATAATCAATTCCTCTGACTTCTTGGAGGTTGCAGGTGTGGCCGACAGGCCTAGCATGGCCAAGGAGTTTATTGAAAATGAGGCCCCTGACTTAATTACTCTAGACATTCACATGCCGGAAATGAACGGCGTTGAATTTTTAAAACAATATCTAGGAGATAAGAACCTGCCCGTAGTGGTTGTAAGCTCTGTAAGTGTGGCCGAAGGTCCTCTTGTTATGGAGGCATTGGCAAATGGAGCTCTCTCCTATGTTCAAAAGCCTTCTTTGGATAAAGCAAACACCCTGGCCGGGGACATTCTTAATCAACTTGAGGCAATAGCCAGTAAAAACACTTCCGGCACAAAGGCACAGGCCAGTTCGGTGGTGATGCAGGATTTTAAATCAATTGATGGGCTCGTTGCCATCGGATCATCCACCGGAGGAACTTCGGCGCTACAGCAGATCTTAACGAGTCTTCCCTCTAGGATTCCACCTATTGTGATTGTTCAACACATACCAGCGGTCTTTTCCAAAGCTTTGGCGGAGCGCTTGGACAGTTTGTGTCCCTTCACTGTTAAAGAAGCTGAGGATGGTGACAAAATCACTCAAAATACAGTTTATATCGCACCAGGCGGATTCCAAATGAAAGTGGCCAAGCATGGTGCTATTAAAAAGATCATTCTTACAGATGACCCTCCAGTAAATAGGTTTAAACCTTCAGTGGATTATTTGTTTGATTCAATTCCTTCTTTAAAAGAGAAAAATGTCGTTGCCTCGATTCTTACTGGAATGGGCAAGGATGGAGCTAAAGGTATGCTAAAGCTTAAAGAGCAAGGGTATGAAACGCTTGCTCAAGATGAGGAGTCTTGTGTTGTCTTTGGCATGCCTAGAGAGGCCTTAAAGATAGGGGCTGCAAACCTTGCCGTTCCACTGACCGATATGTCTAAAGTTATAGTTCAAAAGATGAACAAATCTTCACAAAGTTAAGATTAGCCTAATTAATTCAATAGTTTCAAATACTTGACCGCAGTATTCCTTACTGACTAAGTTTAATTATTAAAAAAAAATTAAAATTCATGTCGCTTTTACATTAAGATTATTAAATGACAGTCGATTAAGCGTTGAATCGAAAAAAAGAGGAATCTGTTTATGAAGTTTAATTTGTCATTAAAACAAAAATTGCTACTGTCAAATATTGGGCTGATCGTTGTGTTTGGGTTAATTTTACTATTTCAGTTCAACAACGCTTTATCTCAACAAAAAGTTGAAATCCGTAATGGTTTTAACAACTCCTCCAGTAAATTGTCTGGCAACCTAAGCCAGAATTTTTATAAGTTTTATCATAATGTTCAGGCCATTAGTAAAAATGAGTCCCTTAAAGGTGAGGATAAACAAAAGATCTCATTCTTTCTGAACGAGCTAGTAAGTCTTTATCCAAACTATGATTTTATGGTGCTTACAGACCTTGAGGGAAATTACAAGAGTTCAAGTTTTCTATCACCCACTGGTGATAAGCTAGCTGTTTCAAACCTTGAAGGTAAAAACTTCAGTGGGACTGAGTGGTTTAAGGCCACTAAAGATGGAGATCTAACAGAGGACTATGAAAAGAAAATTTACGGTTCACATTTTTCCGAAATTAAAGACAGTGAAATAGGAAAGCTGCTCTATGGAGAGTCCAAAAAAGGCTTCTACGTAACCACTCCTGTTCAGGATGAGTTCGGAGACTCCTTGGCCATCCTAACAACCTTTGTTGGGGTTCGCGCAATCAATGAAAGTGTCGCTGAACTTGAGGCCTCTTTAAAAGAAGAAGGAAAGGAAGGAGCTCTTATACGGGTTATGGGAGCTAACAAACTAATTTCCTCCAATCAAGAGTCAGAAAAAACTCTCACGCCAAGATCAAGTCTTAAATTTGAAGAGGATGACGACAAGAAAAATGAAGGCTTTGAGCTTCCATGGGCCAAGTCTCGTCCGTTGGTTGCAGTGGAGAAAATTAATGACAAAAGGTTTTTAAAAGAGCTTGATTGGGAAGTATACGTTGAAATGGACTCAACAGAAGCATTTCAAGGCATTAACGCATCTAAAAACTTCTTTGGCGTAAGCTTTATAATCAGTTTAATTCTATCCGCCATTGTTGCGTTCTTCATGAGTAGGGCCCTGTCTAATAGAATGAGCAAGGCTGCTGAAAGCGTTTCGAGCGGTTCTGATGAAATCAATGAAGCAAGTGGCGAGATTAGCGATCAGGCCAAGCTTCTTTCAGAGTCTACAAACCAACAGGCATCAAGTCTACACGAGACAGTTTCGTCTCTAAACGAGATTTCTGCAATGGTTAGCAAGAGTGCTTCACACTCACAAAGTTCAAAAGAGATGTCATCAAGAAGTAGAGAGTCTGCCAATGAAGGCATGAAAACAGTTGAACAAATGCTGGAAGCGATTGATGAAATTGCTTCTGCCAACTCTGAAATTGTTGAGCAGCTAAACACCAACTCAAAAGAGATGCAAGAAATCACAAACGTAATCAAAGAGATTGAAGATAAAACAAAAGTTATCAACGATATCGTTTTTCAAACAAAGCTTCTTTCATTCAACGCAAGTGTTGAGGCAGCAAGGGCGGGTGAGCACGGTAAAGGGTTTGCGGTTGTTGCAGAGGAAGTGGGAACCCTTGCAAAGAGCTCAGGTGACGCAGCGACAGAGATTGAAGACATGCTCGCCAAATCAATTGAAAGTGTTAACAAGATCGTTGAAAACACTAAAAATCGTGTTGATGGACTTGTTGAAAAAGGAAGCGCCAAAGTTGAAATGGGCAGAGAGGTTTCCAAGCAGTGTAAGGATGCACTTGAAATTATCTTAGACCAGTCTTCAAACCTTGATATGGCAATTGAAGAAATTGCAACTGCGTCTGTGGAGCAGAGTCAGGGAATCCAAGAGATCAGTAAGGCCATGGATCAATTAAATGCCGTAACAAGCCAAAACTCAGACATTGCAAAGAAAGTTTCCAATGGAACTGACCAACTAAATCAACAGGCAGAAAAGCTAAGCTTTGTATCTATGAACCTTAACAAGATGGTTTATGGAAAAGAGAAGATCAATGAACCAGTTAAGAGTGATTCATCTTCAAATGAGGATGACAACAAAGTTATAAAGTTTGAACAAAAGAAGTCACAGCAGGAGCCTCCTAAACCTGTAGAGGAAAAGGTAACTGTAAATGGCTCAGAGACCGCATTGGATTCTGATGACCATGAGTGGGAGGACCTCTAAACCTTAGTTAGAAATTATATAAAAACAAATAGTTAAACGAATGGGCATTGCCCTAGATGGTGAGTTACACCCTAAATAGTAAAAATAATAAAGGAGAGAGAATGAAATTAGTTTCATTAATCGCGATAGGAATGCTGTTCTCTGCGTCGGCCATGGCCGGAACAAAGGATGACTTTATCGCGGAAGTAAAAAAACAATGTGGCAAAGATGATGGTGCCGCCGCCGCATTGGCAACAGGCGGTAGACAAGGGAACGTTATGAAGTGGAAGACATGCACTTCAGCAACGGTGACAGTGGGCGACTGCACACTTACATGCACGGATAGTTCATCTAAAATTGGTGGCTAAATTTAATTAAAGGGAAAAGGGAAATATTATGAAAAAAATTGCTATCGCCGGACTATCGGCATTAATGATGACTCAAGGGCACGCACAGTCTCTTGAAGAAAGAGTGGAGGCTCTTGAGTACCAAGGATACGAAAACTTTTTTAAAGTTTCCGGGTCAATGGAGATGCGCTTTGACTTTGTAAGCAGAGACAATAAAGACTCTTATACTACCTTCTCCGATCCAAACGCATATGCTAAGGCATTAGCAACTGCGGCTGCTGTTGGTGGTGGGGCTGCAGGTATATCAGCTTTTCAAGCCGCAGAATGTGGAGAAACGATTTTAAGTGGAGCTGTTACTAAAGAAGGGTGTTCTACTGTTGGTGATGACCAGCAAGATAACTCTCGTTTTGGTAGACTGTTTCTCAACCTAGATGTTGAATCAAATCCAACAAATAAGCTTTCATTCTATGGTAGATTAAGCATGGCCAAGTATATTACTACGCTTACTAGCCAAGGCTCAGATCCAAACTCTGGTGCTTTTAGCGACCTTTCTGCTGGGGCAAATGCATCAGATGCTAGTCTTTGGGTGGAAAGAGCTTTTGCAAACTATAAAGTTAACGACGATCCGACTTTCACATTTGGTCGATTGCCAACCATTGATGGCGCGCCGATGCACCACCATAAAGCCCAGCCTATGGCAGGTAACTATCCTATCCTTGCGTTCTCTGGGATTTTTGACGGGATGGCCTTAACTCAGAATTTTGGAAAGCATACAGCGAGAGTTGTTTACTCCCCACTTTCAACTGTAAACTTCTCAGACTCTATCAGTGCTCAAAGCGATGCTGCTGGAGATAAGCTTTCTAGAATGGAAGATGCTTATGCTTTAATGTATGAATACTCTGATGGCGACGTTGGTTTTGCTAGAAAGGTAAATGTAATTGCAATGCATAACTCTATTGGCAATTTACCAATCACAGGAACTGACCTAAAAATGAACCTTCAGAGAACATCTCTTTATGCTGAGGCACTTGATGTTGCTGATACTGGTGTGACTTTAGCGGTTCATGGGATGACTTCAACTACCGAATCTGAGGGACAAGTCTTCTCTGACCCTGCACTAGCTGGAGTATCTGCGGCACTTCCGACACTTGGTTGGTTAAGCGGCGAAGAAGATGATAAAACTACTGGAACAGCATACGGTATTCTAGCGAAATATCGTTTCAGCAATGGCTTTTTAAAAGGCTCTTCTATCGGTGGTGAGTACTTCCATGGTAGTGAAGGTGCTTTTCTTTATGACGCTGGAAATAATGATCCTGTGTCAATGTATACAACTTATGGCGACGCTTATAGAGTTTTTTATAACAAAACGTTTGAGGGTGGTCTAAAGTGGAATGTTCAGTACATGAGCCAGCAACAAGATTACATTCGTCCATATGTTGGACTGATAGGAGAGGCTGCTGAAGTTGATAGAAAAACTGATTTTGTCTCTACTAGCTTTATAGTTAACTTCTAATTATGAATTATGGCCTGGGCTCCTTGCTCAGGTCATTTAAACTTTCTCTGGGCACGTCGCCTAAATACTCAGAACTAAAATGAAACTTCACCTTACCTGGAGGTTCAATAACGACTATGCCACCCATTTGAGTTTGGGAACCATTGTCTTTATTGAGGATGTTCATGTCATTTTTGTGGCCTTTCTGTCGCAGAGACTTAAAGGCATTGGCGCTTTTAAAGTTCACAAGATAAGACAGGCCGCGGTTAAGGCCGCAAAGGTCAAATGATTCAAGTGATGGGTCGGTGTAAAACTCAACCTTATCGTTGATTTCCAAGTCCTCTTTGAGAACCTTAATCATGTGGGGAGCTCCATTGCCAATAAACACAACTCTATTTTGTATCTTGTTTGTTTTAAATTCGGCCAAAACTTGAGTCACGTGGGACCTGCAAGCTATGCAGCCAAAGTGTCTTAAAAATATGATGGCAACCTTGCCTTTTTGGTAAAGTGAGTTGAAGGGAGTAGGAGCACCATTTTCATCCAGAAGACTAACTCTGTTGAGTCCAATGATGTCTATTTTGTTTTGGAGCTCGAATTTATTCATTGTGGAAATTTTAGCAAAAAAAAAGCCGCTTTTATTAAGCGGCATTTTTTTATAATTTGATTTTAAAAATCTTAATTATGCGTTTGGCCCGTACTTTCTAAGAAACTTAGATAGGGAACCAATCTTATCAAGGCTTCTGATAGCTTTAGCAGAAAGTCTTAGCTTGATAGTTTTACCAGTCTCTGGATCAAAAACTCTTTTAGTGTGAAGGTTTGGTTGCTTCAAAGTCTTAGTTTTGATGTTTGAGTGAGAAACCTTATTGTTAACTTGTCTTCTTTTTCCAGTTAAATCACATACACGGCTCATAAATATCCTTTTTAAACTTAATTAAATCTTTAAACTAACTAAAATTTGAGATGCTAAACTACCCAAATATCATTAATAATGCAAGTCATAATGTTGGCAGAATCAGTCTTTTATTATTTAATATGGACAAAACTACTTAAAAATAAAAGGAAAACCCAATGAAGATTGCCCCTTTAAAGATTAAAAATAAGTTACACAGCGCAAAAGATCTTGAGCCAAAGTACAAGGTCAGCGTTAAAAGCAAGTCAGGAGATGAGGTTGTTGCCGCGGACCCTAAAGCAACACGTGCCATGCTCGCTCTTATGGACTTAGGGGCCGTGAATGGAGGCGCTGCTTGCCACTGGGGTGGACCTGCAGCAGCTGCTGAGATGGCCAGTGCAATTCACGCCAAGATGTTTCAAAGTGACTCTTGGGTGGAGTCTTTCAACTTCGTAAATGATATCGGCCATGCGGAGAACGGAATTTATGCTCTAAGAGCAAATCTGGGCTTTGGCGGTCTAAAAATGGACGATTTAAAAGGTTTTCGCTCTATTGAGTCAAACCTTACAGGGCACGGGGAAAGCCACCTATATCCAGAGGGGGTTCTCCTATCCAATGGGCCTCTAGGGAGTGCTCTTCCTCAGGCGCAAGGTCTTGCTATGGCAGATAAGCTTGCTGGCAATGATAGGGTAACTGTATGTATGGTCAGCGATGGCGCGAGTATGGAAGGAGAGGCAAAAGAGTCATTTGCCGCAATCCCTGGTCTATCTAAAAAAGGCAAGCTCAATCCATTTGTAATGATTGTGAGTGACAACAATACAAAGCTTTCAGGAAGAATTGAGGCCGACTCTTATGATATGAAACCAACATTTGAGGCCATGAGCTCCCTAGGCTGGAAGACAATTAAGGTTGAAAATGGAAATGATCTTCAAGCATGCTATACGGCATTTGAGGAAGCTCTTGAGTCTAAAGACGCTCCTGTATTCATTTGGCTTAAAACAGTTAAAGGTTTTGGTGTTAAGTCCACTGAGGACTCTGCAAGTGGGGGACATGGCTTTCCTATTAAGGCCAGATCTAAGGATATCTATCCATTTTTGGAAGAGATTCTAGGTGGTGAAGTACCAAGCGAATTTAAGGCATGGGCCGACGAACTGACTGCTCCTGTTGAAGATAATAAAAGCGGTGGGAGTGAAGTTAAGAAAGAAAAAGTTCAGGCTGGGCTTGCCAGAGGTGCTATCAAAGCCGCTCAGGATGGAAAACCTGTAATAAGCGTTTCATGCGATCTTCAGGGATCAACTGGGATGGGCGCGTTTCATAAAGAGCTACCTGAGAGATCGTTTGATATTGGTATTGCTGAATCAAATATGGTTAGTGCAGCTGCTGGGATGAGCAAGCTTGGCTATATCCCTATTGTTGATACATTCGCAGCATTTGGTGTGACCAAAGGCAATCTTCCATTGATAATGTCCTCATTGTCTGAAGCACCAATGATTGCTGTGTTTAGCCACGCAGGGTTCCAAGATGCCGCAGATGGAGCGTCTCACCAGTCTTTGACTTATATCAGCGCTGTTAGCTCTATTCCAAACACGAAGGTTGTCATTCCCGCTTCAAGTGAAGAAGCAGAATCTCTTATGATCCAAGCTATTGATGAGATTGAAACCGCAAGACTCGAAGGTCGATCTGGGAACTCCTATATATTCTTCGTTGGAAGGGAAGGCTTTCCAACCACACTATCTGATCAACGGCCAAAGCTTGGAAAGTCTCTAATTTTAAAAGAGGGAAAGGACGCGACAATTGCGGCCTGTGGACCAATGGTTGCTAAAGCGCTTGAGGCGAGCGAGCTATTGAAAGAGGCCGGACATGAAGTGGGAGTAATCAATTGCCACAACGTTAATGATGTTGACGTAGAAACGCTTGAGAGTGCTCTTAAAAACTCCAGCTCGAAGCTAATTACAATCGAGGATCACCAGGTAGTAGGTGGGATGGGAGCGCAACTTGTTCACGGACTTTGTCAGGCCGGCGTTCAGTTTAAATCGAAAAGCTTAGGTGTTAAAGGTGAGTTTGGTCAATCTGCTTATAAAGCGGATGAACTTTACACTAAAAACGGACTAGACGCTCAATCTTTGGTTGCGGCATTTAACCAACTATAAATAAGGATTAATAATATGAAGTCTTCAAGAATTTTTGACGTACCTGGACTTAACCATTTGTGGAAACTAGATAATTTCTACCTTGCTGGCCAGCCAAGTGAGGAGACATTTGAGGCCCTGAAAGATGAAAACATCAAGAAGGTATACAACCTTAGGGGAGAGTCGGAAATGGACTTTACTTGGGAAGAAAACAAACTTAAGGAGATGGGAATTGACTATGAGCAGTTCCCAATAGTTACAGAGAATGGCCTTGACGTTAACAACTGTCAAAAACTGAACAAGCAGGTCAATGATAACGATACCTTTTTTATCCACTGTGGAAGCGCAAATCGCGTGGGCGCATGGCTTATCACATACCTGGTGTTGAACAAAGGTATGGATTTCGAGGACGCTGTGGAGCTTGCCAGCAATTCCGGATTGAGCAACCCTGCCTTTGTTGAGCAAGCGGAGCAGGTAATCGAAAAAAGTAAAAGCTAGAGACCGTTAATGGTTTTATAAGCGCATCATATGGTCTATACTGTCGCCATAAAAATAAGGGAGACTTGATGAAGCTGCATTTGAATAACGCTTTCGACAATAGAATTGATTTGCCTGAAAATATTCTTGATAAGGCAATTATAAAAAGGTTTAAGAAAGGGGATATTCTATTTAATAAAGGTGATCAATCCAAGAATCTTACCTATATTAATCGCGGCATTGTAGGCCTTGTAAACCTAGCTCCAAACGGACATGAGTCTTTGCTTAGAGTTTTTGGTGAAAAGTTCTTTTTAGGCTATAGATCGTTTTTGGTCGGTGAGAACTATCACGCTTCGGCAATCGCTCTTTCTGACGGTGAGCTCATGATATTTCCATACACGGGAGCTGAAGAGGTTCAGGCACACCTTCCAGAGTTGTTTTTGCACTTAACAAGAATGATTGCAAGAGATCTTAGAATTGCTGAAGAAAGATTTAATGATATCACTGGAAAGAGAGTCGTCTCGCGTATTATCGAAACTCTAATCTTCTTGAAACAACGTCACCCACAATACCAATGGACTCGTAGAGAAATTGGTGAGTTCTGTGGAGCGAAGACAGAAACTGTTACACGTGCTCTTACCAAGCTTGAAAAGGCCGGGCTGATAGAAAAGCAAGGCCGTGAGATTCACCTTAAAGACATCCAAGAGCTTCTTGAATACTCAGAAGGTCAAGAAGTTCTAAGTCACTGATCATAGCACCATCCGGCCATCACAATTCGATGGCCTTTTGTTACCGCCTTTACCATGTGTTCGTAATTTGAAATTCCAGTCTTAAAAACAATGATCTCGCCAAACTCCATTGGCGGTATTGAGCTGTACTCTTGTTCACCTTTTTTGCGAAGAAGAAGCTGACCACCTTCAATTGAGTCGGGGTTTAAATTAAGTCCCATGCTGAAGGCCAAAATTCTAGAGCCGTCGTCATGCCATATACCATCCTCTTCCCATTCGTTTTTCGAGTCTCTTATGCTGATTATAAATTCAATTCTTTTCTGTCCTGCATAGGGGCTTAGATATTGAAATAAAAGACCTGTAGGCACAATCAACCTTTCACAGATGGCGTCAACTTGGCCCCAGTTTTTATTGATAGTTGCCTCTTTTAGTTCTTCTGGCAGTGTCAACTTGTCGCTAAAAAATCCATTTTTAAATTCTTTCAAAACTACTACCAAGCTCCTAAGGGGCGATTATCATTGACGTCTTGAAGCTTTATAGTCAAGAAATTGTCACTCGGCAACAGATTTGAAAGAATAATGTCATGGCATAGGAAATTGCCATTACAAAAAACATGGAGTTTTAATGAATCTCAAAGCCGTCTCAAGTTTTTCTTCAAGCCTTATTTACGACGACATGGCCGATGTCGAATGGGAGAAGTTTGAATCTTCTGTGCTTATTGAAGTTAAAAGAGGAGATGATATTTTTACAAGCACCGCGGTTGTAATAAGAAGAAACATTCTTCTAACTTGCGCGCATAGTGTGGAGAGCGCAGATGGTGGAAGAGTTTTTTGGGATGCTCAGTACAAACCCCATTCTAAAAAGTTCGTTTCCTTCAAAAAGGTGATTATTCATCCAAGGTACAATCAAAAGAAATCAAACTACGCCAACGATCTTGCCGTTATAGTGCTTGATGGAAACATGCCAAGTAAAACAAGGCCTGCAAAGATTTATAGATCACCTGAAAAGGTAAGACCTGGAATGCAGGTTCACAGGCTAGGCTTTGGCGAAAGAAATGGCATGAACTGTAGAACCTGGACCAATCCGGAAATTGAATCCTACGACAATAAAACAATGAGCTTTATATGTAAGGATGAAAAAGGTGTCATTGGAGATTCTGGCGGACCTCTTTATCTTAAATCAAACGGGCAATATCAACTGTTCGCTCTTCACTCCACTAAGGAAGGTGCTGATAAAACCTATACTGTCTCTCTGGCAGATCATTTAAGCTGGATTAAATTTAACACCACACTTAGAGAAGCTTAGTCTTCCATGCATAAATAGACTCTTTGCTCTTTAGCTCCACTTTTTATGAGTGAATCCTTTAATTTGCTAAGAATCCACGCTCTCATACTTCGTGGGTATCGCACGATGTCCTCAGATGACCTAACAAATTGAGCGGCAAACATATCGCTGTCAGGATAGTTCTTTTTTGCTTCATTGAAGACTTGTGGTGTGAACCTTACCACCCCAAGAGAGAAGTAAGAAACAGCACCTAGGTCTATTCCTTCTGAGAGGGCCATGAAGAGCTCCTCATACTCCTCAAAGACTTCATCCTTGTAGATGACTGGGTCAAAGTGAATGCCTATTTTATGGCCCTGTGCTTGGGCCTTGGCGATGGCATTGATTCGCGCCTTTAGAGGAGGCGTTTTTAGATCAATTTGTTTTGTTGCTGATTCTGGTGAAAGGGAAAAACTGGCGTAAACATTCTCCAGAGGCTCGAGCTTCTCAAGTCTTTTAATGTTTACGGACTTGGTTCTTAACTCAAGTTTCGCTTTTGGGTTTTGCTTAAAAAAGTTCCAGTAGGCCTCAAGTTCCCCTGTAATATGAGAAAGGGCCAATGAGTCAGAGAATTCTCCTGCGTGAAACCAAACGGTCTCATCTGGGTGCTGGTTCAAGACCCTTTTCATTTCAGCTGCGATCTCATCGTGATTTAAAAACAAGACCACATCAGGGGAGTTGAAATAACCTTGAAGATAGCAGTACTTGCATTCGTAAATGCAGTTGAAGGCATGAATAAAATAAAAGTGCCTTTCTCCCTTAACGCCGTAAGCGTTTGGAGCTTCCTTAACTAATTGTCCTTTCTTGTTTGCTAGAAACAAATTTAAATTTGTTCTTTTGGCAAGATAAGGTTTCTTTACTCGTCCCCAAACATTGTCATATTGTTCAAGGTATTTCACGTTGCTGTTTTTAAATCGAGAAAGAATCGATTCAACTCGTGGGTGATCTTTCAATGAGTTCTCTATAAAGATATTTTCAAACATCAAGCTCACCGTTCCACACTTTTTCGAAGTCGGAAAATTTCAAGATCTCTGAAAGCTTCGATAGATTGTCGATATTCTTTTGGTCGTTTATCTCCATCTGAAGTGTGAATTTCTTCTTCTCAAAATTTTTATCAAATAGGAGCCTAGCACCTATTGCTTGCACAGGAGTGGATAGCTTTTCAAATTGTTTTTTTGTTGAAAGCTTCACCGGATTTAAACCAAGCTCCATCGCCTCTAAAAGCAGGTTGGCCTTCTGCTTTGAAGACAGACCTTCTTTCATTTCCGCTAAGGCCTTCGATTCAAAGCTCGCCAGGTCAAAACCCTCTTTAAGGCCTAATGCTTTTACAAGACTCCTATATTTTGCTTTTTGAGTGAAGCTCATTTGAATTGGAGGTTCTTGTGAGCCGGGGTCTTCTTCTTGATCGCCTTCAATACCCAGCCAAAATTCCAATAGCCTTGTGGAGAATTCCAAGGCCTTCTCTTTTAAATCAAAGCAGTCCGTTGATTTTCCGGCCATATCTGACACGAGCTTAAACGATCTCAGTGGAATTGAGCACTCATCGCAGACTTTCGCTATTGCCCAAAGCTCTCTATCAACCAAGGGGGCAAAGTTGGATAGCTCATTGGCGTAGCTGTCATCAAGAACCCTTTCGCTGCTTGTAATAACATCTATCCCGCTATTTTCACTGTTAAGGGTAAAGCTTTGAAACTGCGGTTTCCCAGTGTGGCAGTATACTGTTTTAATTTCATGAAAGCTGTTAAGCCTAATTGATTTTTCTAGTGCCCCTGCTATGCCCAGATTAAAGACCTTTGTGATGGAATATTCCCCAAGAATCTGTCCTAACTTACTAAAGACTTCGTATATTCCTTCCCCCGTGATTAGGAGGGCAGTATCCTCATTTAAATATAGGCCTGGATGCCCTGAAACCCCTTTCATGGAAAGCTTCTTAATAAATTCCTGCGCTTCGCCTCTATGGGCAAATACTAATAAGTTCATGTCTATTTACTAATAATACATAGGTCCAATGTAAAGGTGATTAAATGTTTTTAGGCCTTAAAGGATGTGGTAAGGAAGGAGTATGAAAATTATATCAAAACTAAACAAAGAGTTCTCAACCCTAGGCTTTGGTGGTGGCGCCATTAGTGGGGAGGGCAGAGGCTATGGATTTGGAGATATGTCCGAATCAAAGGCCGAAGAAATTCTTCTTCTGGCCTATGAGCATGGAATTAATCTCTTTGATTTTGCCCCCATATATGGTTTCAATTTGGCGGAAAAAAGAGCGGGTAAAGCACTTAGGCATGTGCGTGAAAAGGTTCACTTTGTCTCAAAATCAGGTGTTGATTGGCATGATAATGGACGCGTGAATATGACAAATGATCCCAAGGTTGCGATCAAAATGCTAAATCAAAGCCTTAAAAACTTTGATAGCGACTATATTGATATGTACTTGGTTCACTGGCCAGATCCTAAAGTGGATATCAGAAGACCTCTTGAGGCCTTGTACAATGAAAAGGAAAAAGGAAAGATTAAACACCTAGGGCTTTGCAACACCAATATGGAAGACTTGAAAAAAGCAAAGGAAGTCTGTCCTGTTGAGGTTGTTCAAATGGAGGCAAATCTCTTTAATCAGAGCGCGTTTAAAGAAGTTGACGAGAGTGTGTTAAAGCTTGGCTGGGGAACGCTTGATAAGGGAATCCTTTCAGGAAGTGTAAAGACGGACTCAAAGTTTGATAGAGATGACTGTAGAAGCTGGGCGCCATGGTGGAAAAAAAGTGATTGGAAAAAGAAGGTTGAATTTGTAGAAAGCACTCTCGCAAAGTTTAACCTTAAGGATGCTGATCTTTTAAATATGGCGATAAAGTTTTCTCAAACCGTGGCAGATGTCTCTCTGTGTGGAATGAAAAAAGAGCAGCATCTTTTAAGCGGCATTCGTGCTCTTGAATCATCTTGCGCAAATTATAAAGAGGTGGTGGATGAGTTCTCCACTTATTAGTGTAATCATACCTGTCTTTAATAGGGAGAGACTGCTTAAAAGAGCAATTGAGAGCGTTCTTGGCCAAACTTATAAAAAGTATGAACTCATTGTTGTAGACGATGGCTCTGTCGACAATTCGTTAGAGATTGCTAAGTCTTATAAGGAAGCGATCGTCATTGAAAAAACTAATGGTGGTGTATCCAGTGCTAGAAATCTCGGAGCGAAACATGCAAGGGGTGAGTGGCTTGCATTTTTGGACTCTGATGACGAATGGCTTCCCCTAAAACTGGACAAACAAATAGAGTTAATAAATGAAGAGGTACATCTCATCCATACTGAAGAGCACTGGATCAGAAACGGATCCTTTGTTAATCAGCCCAAGGCCTATAAAAAAGGCGGCGGTGATCAATTTGAAAAGAGCCTAAAACTGTGCGCAATTTCTCCAAGCACCGTTCTTTTAAGAAAGTCACTGTTCGATCAACATGGAGGGTTTAGAGAAGACTATCCTGTTTGTGAGGATTATGACCTGTGGCTTAAGATCGTCTCTATGCATAAGGTAGCACTGGTAGACGAACCTCTGATAAATAAATATGCAGGACATGAAGAACAATTATCTTTTCAATATAAGGCAATGGACTACTGGAGAGTAAAAAGCATGAAATGGATTCTTGATAATCGAGAACTATCTACAGAAAAGCTTGAAAGTCTTAAGGCCGTGTTAAAAAAGAAGATTGATATACTTGAGAAGGGATACAGGAAACACTCAAATCTGGAAAACCTTGATGAGATTCTCCAGATTCGAGATTCGATTGTATAACTACATTTCGTGTGCCATTTTTCTCTTCTTAGGGCGATAATAGTGCCTTGGATTGTAATCCTTAAAGTCTGCAATCTTAGTCATGTAGATACAGGCGTATCGCTCAATTTGTGAAGCAAATACACTTGGCTCTGCGCCAGCTCTCATCACTTCACCCCAGTAAGGGTTAAAGTGCTTTTCATATTGTTTAATTTGTTTGCCAATCGCTCTATCAATTTTTTCAATCTCATCAAACTTTGAAAGAACTTGCTCCTTAGCCACCTCTTGCTTGAACTCGTGCTCTTTTGCGTAAAGTTCGTCAATCTCTTTCTCTAGGGCAATTTTTTGCTCCATAAGATTGTCAATCTCCACACTATGCTCTTTTGTGCTTCTATAGGCCTGAACCTCTTGGTCAAGCTCTTCGATTACTAGAGCGGTTCTCCAGTCACAAGCTTTTTTTAGTCTCAAAATATCACCATAGATATGGTCACCTAAATATAGGATCTCATCACCTTTAAGGCCCATATCTGCTTGAAGCTTCACAGCGTATCCACCTTGGAAGATTCCTGGCTCGATCTTTTTATCCCAGTTTTCCATCATTGCAGTTTCAGGGTCTACTTTTAAAAATGGAAGTTTTTCTGTGAAAAATCTTGGCTTTGCCGCCAAAGTAACCGTTAGTTCAAACAGCTCAGACCAGTGCTTATGGTTCTTTAGAAAAGGTGTGATCGTATGATCAAGCAATGCTCTGGTGTAATTATAGTCAGAATTGGTAATGATCCAAAGGCGCTTTCCATAAGTTGCAAATCGTTCCAGGGCCTCAACCGTTTCTTCGTCTTTAATTACATATTTATCAAGGTCCGCAGTAACTTGATCCTTTAAGGAGCCATCTCTGTGTGCCATATCCACGGACTTTAGCACGTCTGCGGCGAGTTCTTGGTATGGAGGAAGATCAAGCTCTGGTTTTTTGTCTTTTAGGTCCACTAATTGTGCAAACACAACCGTGAAAGCAATTGAGAAGGCCGTGTCAATTGAAAGGTATCTTTCCTCACTTAGATCAACGCTCGAGCCCTTGTAAATCCTTTGTTGTTCTTTATAAGTAAGCTCACGTCCACCGTGGTATGCGTTTTTAATTTTATTATAAAGACTTACTTTAAGGATGTTTCCATACTCCATGTCAACGATTAGACCTCTAACGGCCTTAAGGAAGTCAAACTCAAATTTTTCTATTTCTATAGGGTAGTTTAACTCTGTTACAAGCTTTTTAATGGTCTCATTAAATGTAAGTTCTTCGAAAACGTCACTATGGTATCTAACCAAAGTGTGGTCCATATCAAAACCGATGGCCTTGATGTGTTTCATATTAAGAACTCTATTTACGTATATTGCCATATATAACCTCTTTTCAGCTATTTAAGTGTTGGGATTCTCTCGTTTTATAGATAAGGAGTCAATGCGTTTAATTTAACGCGGTAAGCAGCTGTAAGAAACAGGGCATTATGTGCAATTCTTACATGGAATTGGTTTCTCTGGTGTCAAAAAATATTCTCTTGGTTAAATTCCAATTGGGTTAAATAGGGGAATGAAAATGAAATTATTTTTGATTTTGACTGTAGTGGGGACTACGGTTGGCCAGGCAAAAGTTGATCAGGCCAAAGTTGTTTATGGTGAAGACAATCGAGTTGAAGTTTTTAAGGCCAGCTACAGAATGAAGCAGTTGGCGAGTTCCACAGCTGGAATGATTAAGAGCTCTCAGCTTATTAAAACTAAGAATGGAGCAATTCTGCCTCCGTTCACATTAAAAGAATCGGTTGGGGTTTGTTCAAGTGAAAGATTCCAAGGACAGCCTGCGCCTTTTCAGTGCTCTGGTTTCCTCGTAGGACCTGACCTTCTAGTAACGGCCGGACATTGCGTTTCTGACCAACAAAGATGTTCAGTTGTATCATGGGTTTTCGACTTTAAAATAAGTCCAAATTCTTTAAAAGCTCCAGTTATGATGAAAAATGCAAACATCTATCGTTGCAAAGAAGTCGTTGAGGCAAAGTATGAAGGCCTTGCTGACTACTCGCTGATAAAGCTTGACCGTCCAGTTATTGGAAGAAGTCCTCTTATAACAAGAACAAATGGCAAGATAAAACTCGGCACAAAGATTGCGGTTATAGGTCATCCATCTGGACTTCCTACTAAAGTTGCCGAGGGCGCCAAAGTTGTTAGAAATGACAGCTCTGAATACTTTCAAGCAAACTTGGATACCTTTGGTGGCAACTCTGGGTCTGCGGTATTTGACTCTGGCAGCGGCACTGTTGAAGGCATCCTTGTAAGAGGCGCTAAAGACTATGAGTCAAGTGACGACGATGGATGTGAAGTTGTTCACAAGACTGCTGATAAAATCACAGACTTCGGAAAATATGGAGAGGGTGTAACTAGAATCACTGATATCAAAACCTTAAGATATAGATGGGCCTTCCTTAAGGCAGCTCAGACTGGCGATATCGAAAAGGTAAAGTCAATCGCATCTAAACTGAAGTCGGTGGAGTTCATTTATGACAATGGTCGAAACACTGCCCTTCATTTAGCGGCAAAAAACAACCAAACCTCAGTTGTGAAGTATCTTATTAAAGCAGGTGTCAACATTAACGCCTACAATGAGGATGGCAATACCGCACTTCATTTTGCGGCCGAGGCCGGATCACAAACAGCAGTCGCAAGACTTGTGGATGCGGGTGCTGATGTTCTTGCAAAAAATAATCTCGGTCAAACGGCCGTGGATAGAGCAAGTCTAATGTCTTTTGGCATCAAACTTATTCTTGATAGAGCAATGCGAAATTCAGATAAGAGGGCGCTTGTGCTAGCAAGGGACTAGCCAACCGTTTTATAAAAGGCTAGGGACACAAATAAATTTTTGTCTCCCTAGTCTTTAAACTCTTGCAACTTTGTTAAATTTTTCTTAGGATTATGTATCTCAAAACGTGGGGGATTAGCTCAGCTGGGAGAGCGCTACTCTGGCAGAGTAGAGGTCAGCGGTTCGATCCCGCTATCCTCCACCATTTTTCTGTTTTATTCAATCAACTATAAATGTTTCGCTAACTTCCCAGCGGGTAAACTCTTGGACTACAACCTCATATTCCCCTGGAGCAAGATCACCCAAGTCCACCGTCAGTGTGTACTCTTCTATCACTTCTGCGCAAAATTCACCTTCGATTTTGGAGTATACATCCACATAAAAGCTATTGCCGACAGTATCTAAGTTATTTTGTGCAGGCCCATGACAGGCGTCTGGCAGGTAGCCTTCAATTTGAGCGGTTACGCTTCCTTCATTCTGAACTATAGTTATATTTTCTGTGGGAACTAGTTTATTTCCATTTTCTCTCAACTGTTCCCTTTCTCTCTCCCTTCTGGCCTCTCTATTGTCTTCGCTCTCTCGCTCAGGCTGAGGTGTTGTTTGCGAGTTTGAGTCGCTAGAGCCAGAACCACCTCCGCAAGCACAAATGGTAAAAAATAAGAGAAGCATAGTTAGTGGTTTTAATCCATCATTCATGCTCAAAAGATAACAAAATCTTTATGGTGCTTCATATTGGAAATATAGAACCAACTCAATGGGTTTATCGAATACAAAAACACTTTTGTTAGGCCTGTCTAGATAGTTTTTAATCTTTAATGTGAGTGACTTTCTGAATACTTTCTTCGATACCTTTTATTGAGTTTTCAAATCTCAGCAATAATGAAGGGCCCATTTTGTCATTGGAGGCCTTGGGATTGGAGTAAACCTCCTTTATGATTTTCAACTCTTCAGATGTGCTTTCAAGCTTTGAGTAGAGCAAGTCGAGTGTGTTGTTTTTCTCCTTAATCTGCTGATGCAAGCTATGATTAATTTCCAATATTGAGGATGTTTTCTCTTCTGCCATTCTTTCAAGCTCTTCTTTGTCTTCGATCGACTTCTTTTCAATGGCTACTATCGGCATAAGAATGCCTGTTATGTCATACAAAGCGTATGCAATAACCCAGCCCCACAGCTGAGCCCCAGGCTCCATTCTAAAGAGTGCAAAATTTATTGCGTGCACTGCCTTAAAGAATAGGAGAGTTCCTAAAAGCTTTTGGAGTTTAGTTGCATTTGTCGACTTGTATAGAGATAGATACGCAAACTTAAAGTATGGGTAACCGATAGCGATGCTTAGTGGCAATGCAGTCCAAGTAAAGCTTGCTTCAAGATTGTAGAGAGCAAAGGTGGCAGCTAAAGCAGTAAGCATAGATATCGCAAATTGTTTCCAATTGAAACTTTCTCCAATTGAGCTAAAAGCTAGATGAGACAATAAGGCCACAGGTATGGCAGTAATTGAATAAGCTAGTGCAATGTTAAATGCCCCCTTTTGAAATTGGGCCTGAATAAAGAATACTATTGCCACAGCAAGCCAGTAGAAGACGAGGACCTTGTTCATTCGACGCTTTTGAATATAGAACAGCGCTAGATTCGCAAAAAAGTTAATTATAACTAGAATGAACAAACACAAGAATAGTGTTTTTATTATCGGAGCTTCGGGCATGCTTGCAATCCTTTAGTTTTTGAAAAATGATAAAGAAGTTACCACATTAAATTAACTAAAATTTTTCTAAGGCTAGATGAATCAAGACTACAGAGGTGTTTACTCCAAAGGCTTATTAAGATTAACTTTATACTTTGGGTAGCTTTAAGAAAAAGAATTGGATATTTCAAAGCTTTTTAACAGATTGGAACGGCCTAGGATCTCATTTGTACTGGGGAAGTTTGCAGCTGAGTTAAACCTTTTTCTTTTCCAAGAATATGAGCAACAGGCGAACAAGATATTTAGTTCTTATGTGGCCGAATGAAAGTGATTAGTAAAAACTAATCTTTTAAAGTGCTGTAATTGTTCAAATTTCAACGTTTATTCACCTAGAGAAGATATTTTACCAATAATGAACCCATAAAGTATCAGTATAGATTGCTCTAGTTTGTTATGGGGGATTGATGGTTAAAAGTCTTTTAATGTTGATCATTTTTTTCTCGTGGATTGCTCCTTCCAGTGAATACAAGAACGAGGTGACGATTGGGGTAGGTTTTTTAAGACCGAAAGGAACGAAGCTCGGTCCCCTCAAACACTTCGAACTTGAGCTCACCAAAGAGATATTCAAAGAGATGGGCATCAGGCCAAGGTTTTTGCACTTCGAATTAAAAGATGTTGCAAAGAAGTTTTTCAATCATGAAATAGAAGCAGCACTAACGCTTAAAGTAGGACTTGGGGGCGGAATATATTATAGCGATGACTATATTGTGTATCAAAATGTGGCTATATCTTTGGAGGATTCTCCCGTTAAGGTGAATCAAATTAGTGATTTGGAAAACTATTCAATACTGGCATTTCAAAATGCCAGTAAATACTTGGGAAGGGAGTATAAAGCGCTTGCGGAAGAACATAAGAACTATTTAGAAATCTTGGATCAAAGCGTTCAAGTTAAGAAGTTTTTAAATAAAGACTATCAAGTCTTTATTGGAGATATTGATATCTTCAATTTTTATAAAAAAGAATTGGAGAGGGAAAAACCAAAGGCGTCTTTTAAAACCTTTAAGATCTTTACTCCTTCAAATTATAAAATGGGATTTAGAAGCAAAAAGTTAAGGGACCTTTACAACAAGAAGTTGGAAAGCATAAAGGCCAGCAGAAGATATTTGGAACTAAAACAAAGATCTATAAAACTGACCAGCAACTAGCTTCTTAGCGAACGCAGATGTATTTGAAATCCTTTCTGCCAACACTTGAAGCGCTTCTTACCTTCATATGCTTGAATCCTGGTATGAATACTTTAAAGCCATCCATTGCCCAATAGTGACCTTCTCCACCCAAAGACACACCGCCGGAGTAGGTGCCATAAGAGTCTAAGAGCGTATACTCCATTTTTGTTGGGAGTCTGGCCCCAATTTCTTCACATGCATATTGCGCATCATAGGGATTGTTAACCACACCGATATCACCAGTCAGGTCTCCTAGAAGGGTCAGTTTTCTTTTGTGTGTTTCAAGAACGCTTGGAAAAGTTGTTCTTTGAAAGTCATCAAAAATTTGTGTTGCTATGGTGGACATTACTGTGTTGGCCCTGCCTTGAGCGATATAGTCCTTTGTGTAACCGTCAGAGTTAATTACTGTAAGTGTGACAAGCACGTGGCCATTACACTCAGGGGACATGCTATATGTTCCATAAGCGAACAGGTCTACATCTTTTGCTTTCTTTTTTGGATATGTGTCTACTTGTTTTCCTTCAATTGCCGCCTGCACCACTTGGTCAAGATCTTCGACATATTTAAAGTTTAGTCTTTTAACACGGGGTCTTATCTTTCTATAGAACTGGTCTAAATATGCCTTAAAAGAATTTTCCAATGTAATACCAAGACCCTTCTTAGCATACCTAAGATTCTCACCATAAAGCATATTAATATTCAAAAGTGTGTCGAAAGGATTGAGATCCCCAGCTAAGAGCAGACGCTCCGCATGCTCGACCATCTCTGCAACATATTCCGATCTGGTTTGAGAGTAGGCCGATTCGAATTCGCATAAGTTTGCTCCTTCAATATTAAAGGGGATTCGCGGCCAAAAGTCATATTTGTCTTTTTTGGTTTCCCCAAAGGCAATGGAAGATATTAGAAATAGAAATGATAATAAAATTTTCATGGATTAATAGAATCACTTCTTGGAATGGGACGCAATTGTTGAGCTGAAACCATGTAGGATTTATAGGTGGTGTTTAAAATTTATTCATCTAAAATTCAATCACTTACGGCAGCTAAGCAATCTTAACACAAACCTAACTTAAAGAGTCATCCATAATATTCTAAAAGGTGTTCAACAAAACAACTGGTTAATACAACACAAGGAGATAAATATGAAAACATTTTTCGGATCTATGCTACTAACACTTACTTTTGCATTTGCCGGCTCAGGCAATGGCTATATAGAAGGTATTAAGAAAATGACCCTTCAAGAGCTTAGTCAGGAAGAGGGAATCGAGCTTGATGGCGACAGGCTATGGTTTGGTCTTACTCAGGTTTCAGTAGTTGATGTTTGCATGGCCGATGAGGAGACGTTCAGAACTATTGAGAAAAGAACTATTGAGGTTTTGGATGAAGACTACTTTGAGGTGGTTGGCTATGACTACCTTTACAAGTCAATCTATGGAACAAAAACATTTGTTGACGGCGATGGCACAATTGACGTGGATGTTGTTTACCCAACAACTTTTGAAATACAAGTTTTGACTGAAGACTATGAGTTTGGAAACGAGTTTCTTTTTGAAAGAAGCTACACTGTTCCGGCCTGCGAATAATTCGATAAAATCCAAAAACATACGGCCAGCGCAATGCTGGCCTTTTTTCTGTAATACTTAATCCTAGAGAATTTATTTAGCCCTTATTTCCAGGAAGGCCATTAAAACTTTTTTTATACTTTGATGAAAAATAATTAATGTGAAGGAATCTTAATCCGAAAGATAGCTGTTCCATTAAGAAATTCTTATTGGTTTTTATCAACTATCTTTAAAGGAGAGAGAGAAAATGAAATGTTTAGCAATGGCCTTTTGCCTTCTATTAAGTGCGCAAGGATTGGCAAAAGAGATAAAGGTTGCTGTTGGCCTGTCCCTTACGCCTTATGTAATCAAATCTAAAGGCACTGGTATTGAGCTTGATATTGTGACCAAAGCATTGAGCTCCCAAGGACACACGCCAAAGTTCATTTATGTGCCATTTGATCAAATTGCAGAGGCCGTAAAAAGCGGCAAGGCCGACGCCGGTCTTACCCTACAAGAAGCAGTGGGTGGTGGCCTTCACTTTAGTGACAACTATGTTGAGTATCAAAATGTTGCGATCGCTCTTAAAGAGTCAGCTACTAATGTTTCAAGTATTCCAGATCTAAGTAAGTACACAATAGGTTCATTTAAAAATGCTAAGCTCTATCTTGGTCCGGAGTTTAAGTCAGCTGCTGATTCTGCAAAAAAATATGACGAATTTGCAATGCAGGTTAAGCAAGTAAGAGGTTTGTTTACAAAAGACTTCCAAGTGTTTGTAGGGGACCAAAATATTTTCAAATATTACAGAAAAAATGCCGGAAGATCTGTTAACTCAAAACAGGCCATTGATGTTTTTAAAGTTTTTTCTCCTACGCCTTATAAAATTGGATTTAAAGACAAGGGTGTAAGAGACGCCTTTAATAAAGGTCTTAAATCTCTCAAAGCGTCTGGCGAATATAGAAAAGTCGTAAACAAATACACTAAATAAGGAAAGAAAATGAAAAAATCGATCATATCTATTGCACTGCTGACGCTGTCGACAACAACTATGGCCGCAGACTGGCAGGGATCATCTTTAAGTTTGTTGTCAGGTGACGACTTCGCTGTTGGCTCCGATACAAGCAGAACTGAAATTACTTATGAGAACGCCCTTGGTTTTGGTTTTGGCGATTCATTTTTCTTTTTGGATGTGACCAACCCATACAAGAAGGCCAACTCAAATTATACAACCGAAATGTATGGAGAGTGGCATCCAAGATTTAGCATTGGAAAGCAGTTTGGTCTTATAAAGGGAGACGGACTTATTAAAGATGTGCTTTTTGCCAACACTTTTGAGTTTGGCAACAATGCCTTTGCTCAACATAGAGCAAATCTACATGGTATAGGAATTGACTTTAACCTTCCGTATTTTTCATTTTTTCAATGGAATATATATGTAAGAGACAATCTTGATAGACAGGGCACGTCACTGCAGTCTACTTTTGCCTACCTACTTCCGTTTAAAGTGGGAGGTCTAGACTTCGTATGGAATGCTTATGTTGATATTGTTCACAATGACGAGGGCGAAGAAGGCACTGAGACAATTGCTCACAGACATACTGGACAACAGCTAAAGTTGGATGTTGGCGCTCTATGGGCCAAGCCAGGAAAGCTCTACGCCGGCTTTGAGTATCAAGTATGGGACAACAAATTTGGAATTAGAGATGGTGATTCAGAGAAAAACCTAAAATACATGATGCAGTGGCAATTTTAATCCAAGTGTTATTTTTGGGCGAGGGCCGCAACCCTCGTCTTTTTCCACTCCAAAAGGCTCCACCAAGTGTTGCTGTTTACCAGCAATTTTTGACCAGGGACTTCAATATTTAGATAGATCCATTTTGCGAAATAAATTGATACACCCAAATAAATCACAGAGGTGAGAGCAGGGCCTGGCACATAATTTGGAAACGTCTTAAAGAGCAAGTTTATACCTATAAGCACCAAGGAGTGTGCCAAGTAAAGACTGTAAGAAATTTCACCTAGTAAACCAAGGTATGGAATCGCTTTGGCCGTTTTAAATGAAGCTGCTCCATAGATAATCATCATAAAATAAATAAGATACATCCAGTCAAAAAAGGCGTTGTTTACCAATAAAGAGTGGCCAATTGTGAAAACGAGACCAATTATAAAGAATTCCACTCTCTTTTTGTTATTTATAAAGAAATTGAACAGTAACATTCCAAGACAGAATTCACTTATGACCCTTAGTGAAACCCATGAAAAGGCAAGCATGTATTGTTCGTAGTTGTTTACTATGGCCGCAAGGGTGATATTTATGCCAAAGATGGCAAGTGCTATGGACGGATGGTTTTTAAGCCTTGTTAGAGCGTAAAGAAGGAATGGAAAACTGAAATACGCCAAGAGCTCAGAACTAACCGACCACGATGGGGCATTCCACCCAACGGGAGTGCCGAAACCTACACCATTTAATAGAAACATTTGAGAGATAAATTTTCCAGCTGTATAGTTTGTCGTATCCATCTTCCCCAGACCGGCCCCCACCATTACTACCACTAAGTAAATTGAGAGTATAAAAATATGGGCCGGAAACAGTCTCGCTATTCTTTTTTTGATAAAGCTTTTGAAAGTGTCGAATTTAAATTCTTTAAGCTTCTGTCCATATGTAAATGAAATGATAAACCCGCTTAGTATGAAAAATAAATCCACTCCAAGCCATCCCTTGCTAATGAACTTGGGCAGTAGGCCGTTTTGCTCTATTGGAAAGTGCGCTAAACCGGTGTATGCGTGGCACATTGCGACCCATAAAGCGGCAAGACCGCGAATTACTGTTAATCCATGTAGGTAGCTTGGCATAATATATAGTCCTTCTTTGCTTCGAAGGGATTATTGAGGGCCGGAAGCGAATACACAAATATATGGGCAATATCATCCATAGACGAAAACCTTGTCTAAACATTTTTTAATAGGCTGGCGATAGAGGAGCTGTAGAAAACATAAGGGGTATTAAATGAAAAAGTTTATTTTAAGCATCTCAATTATTGCGTCCATGGGTGTATTTGCAGAACATCCACATAAAGAGGACAGCAGTCACTATGATCACAAAAAGCATGAACATCATGAGCACCACCATGAGCATCATAAGGACCATGACCACAAACATAAATCAGGTTGTGGACATAAAGAAGTCAAGCATGATGGGCACAAAGACTTCAAACATGATGGGCATAAACATCATCAGGTTGATGGACACACTCACGACTGTGAAGACGAATAAGCTCAAACTTTTTCCCACGGCCTCCAAGTTTTGGAGGCCAATCTAATAAAATCTTTCCTCTAATTATTGCCCTTATATCCTGGCCTGATTTTTAGTAGCTATATCTTGCGCGCTGAAACGCGCCAACATTTAACACTAAATTCCTTAGTTTATTTCAATGCTACTTCATCCAAATAAACGCTTTTACTCATTAACCAATTAAATTCATCATTGCTTTATCAGTTAACAATCACAAAAGGTTTTGTGAATTTTAGGAGGTAATTTTATGAAGAAGTTAATTATGACTGTAACACTTGGACTACTGTCTGCTTCGGCGTTTGGTGGAGAGCTTACTTATGAGCAATTCAAGGAGTCTTGTAGAAACCCGGATGATTTCGGACATCAAAGACCACCTGAAGCTATTAAAGTAATCTGTGAAGACGCAAGAACTCGTTGGGTTCCTGTTGAGTCTGCTCCATTTGAACTAGACACTGTGGCTCAATTGACTGCTGAGCTATTCTCTGACAAGCACCACGTTGATCAAGAGCTTTTCCCACTTCCAGGTGGTGAGACAAATGGTGTATGTCCAAGACTTAGAGAAGATCTAACAAGCGCAGCTGTTGAAATCTCTCTTACTTGTGCAGAAGTACTAAATGACAAAAGAGATCTTGAAGACATCTGTCTAGAGGCCATCTCTTCTGCGGAAGCTGCAAACCCAGACATTAGAGAGTCTATGCCAACTGGCAACATGTTTGAGCCTTGTGGAACTGTAGAGCAACAGCAACAGCAACAACAGCAACAACAACAGCAGCAACAACAAGAACAACAACAATGATGAGCAACAGGACGACTACCAGTACTAAGTTCTAGCTCTAAAAAAAAATTGGGGGAGGTCTTAGACCTCTCCCTTCTTACGTTGTTATTCCGCCAAAGATATGCATGACTTCACCCGTAACATATCCTGAGTCCGCTTGAGAGGCCAAATAGACGTAGGCCGGAGCTATTTCCTCTGGCTGTGCTGGCCTTCCCATAGGTGTTGATTCGCCAAAATGTTTCACCTCACCGGCCTGACGTTCTGAAGGATTGAGAGGAGTCCATACCGGACCTGGCGCCACGGCATTGACCCTTATTCCTTTGTCCACAAGACTTTGGGCAAGAGATTTTGTGAAAGCGTGAACTGCTCCTTTTGTGGCAGAATAGTCTAAAAGACCTGGAGCTCCATTTTCTCCAACGAGCGAGCCTGTGTTTATGATCGAAGAGCCTTTGCCCATATGCTTTAAAGCGGCCTTAATTAATAGAAAAGGCGCGTATATATTGGTTTTAAAAGTGTGATCCCACTGCTCAAGGTCAAGGTCCAGTGGATCTTTGACATGTACTTGGTAAGCGGCGTTGTTTACAAGAATGTCGATTTTTCCAAATTTATGGGCCACTAATTCCACGACCTTTTCCACCTTTGTAGGATCTGAAAAATCACACTCTATAGGAAAGCAGTCACAGCCAAATTCTTTTAGCTCAGACTTTGTGGTAGCAGCATCTTTCTTTTCCTGAGGAAGGTAGGTGAATGCTACTTTGGCACCTTCTCTTGCGTACAGGCAAGCTACTGACCTTCCAATACCCGAATCCGCTCCAGTAATAAGAGCTATTTTGCCTTCAAGCTTGTTGGCAGGCCTATAAAAACGCCCCTTGTGCTCTGGACTTGGATCCAGTAGATACTCCTTTCCCGGCGGCCGTCCTACATCTTTGGCCGGAAAAGTCGGTTTTGGCATCGATTTTTCGTATTCTTCTCCTGATACAGTCATAAGTCCTCCTATTTTATGGGGCCTATGCTGCAGGCCAAACTCCAAAGAACAGGTGGGTAGTGCGCAAATATTAGACACCTCAATACATTTCAAGTTGTAATAATTACAACTCTCTGGAACAGAGTCCACTAAGAAACTAAGATTGGTGAATAAATCTGGAGGGAATATGTCTAAATTGGTGTTTACTTTATTATTTTCACTTATGTCATCTTTGGCATTTGCATCTGAGGTTCACTTGGTTAAGGCCACCAATGATGAGGATAATGAAATCTGTGATTTATACTTGGTATTGGATGAACAAAAAGATATCTCAGGTATTAGAATTATTAAAACCGTTGAAGGTGAGACAATTGATGATGTTTACCAATATCTTGATGGTAAAGAATACTCCATGGTGATTTCTCGACAACAAGGTAGAGAGGTTGTGAAAATGAGTTCCTCTAACTTTTCAAGTCATAATGGAGCTAGTTTAAATCTTATCTATTTGTACAACGGGTTTGGATCTACCTATCATGGTAAAAAGCTTGAGTTGTCCCGAGATGGGGATGAATGGAAGTTGGAGATGGATGGAAAGAGTGTAAGCCACCTGCACTTTGTATCAAATAAAAAATTCTTAGTGGGAACGGTTGGCATAAAGTTTATTAAAGCAGTTAAGTAAACAAAGAGCACTTTTTGCTCTTTGTCCCATCTTGAATTTTCTACCGGTTAGATTACAATTAACCAATGAATTTAAAAATAGAGTCCGGTGGGGAAGAGAGAATCTTTGTATTCCAGGATAAAACCAAAATATCTGTAGGGAGTTCTCCCTCCTGCGACATTTCCTTACAAGAAGATGGTGTGGAGTCCGTTCACCTTCAAATTCATGAAAAAAATGGCGAGTACTTCGTCGAAGACATGGGAACCAAAGGCGCAACCTTTATCAATAGCAAATCTCTAGAGACCAATAAGCTAGAGCCCTTTAATTCATTCTTTCCTATTAAGCTTGGCCAAGATGTATTCGTTTATCTATTGGATGAGGTTCCCTCCATTAACTCAGAGCTCTCTGAAGACACATCAATTAAAATTAATCCTGAAGCTTTGGAGGCCTTAGAGCAGCCTAAGAAGAAAACTAAGGAAGAGCTGAAGAATGAGCGGGTTTACGTGCCGAAAAGTCACGGGAAGGTTAACCCTGAAAAGATGCCTCGAGAGATTAAGATTCAAAGGAAAAAAATTGTCTTAGGAAAAAAGGCGAAGAAAAAAAGCAAAAAGAAAGCAGCCTCAAATATCTTCTATGGATTGCTGTTTATTTGCGTTCTTGGTTTTGCCAACAAGGACAGAATCTTAGGCCTTGTGGTCAGTGAGAAAAAGGTGGTCGAAGCGCCAAAGTCCAAACCTGTTGTCACTCCTAAACCGAAGGTTAAAAAAGACAGCTTCAATGAGAAGAAGGCCATCGCTGTTGCAAAACTGGATAAATGCCTAAGCAAAGTGGAAGCTGAACTATGTAAACCATTTACGAGCACAAGAGAGCTTCGCTATCCAGAAGGTTTTGTTCAAATACTTTCAAATTTATACTTAGTTGTGGACATTGATGAGGCCAATAGTTGGAAAAGATATGAGCTCAATCCTAATGAGGAAGAACTTGGAGCACTTACAAGGCTTGGTCAGCTTCGAATGGGAGCCGCCTTCGATTTGGTTAACTTTAAGTCCAATGACTTTCTAGTGGAGGATGTTGATATATTCAGCCCGGTGGCATTAAAGGCCGCCATGGTGACCGAGTTGTTTCAATATGATTTATGGGAGAGAATCGGCCAGCTAAAAGATATTGAACAACTCTATGTAATCCTAGTTGACTCCACGCGAGCAGAGCTCAGGTACCTTGGACATCTTAAAACTGCCTCTAAAGGCCTTGGGGAGTCCATTGATGCCGGCCAACTTAAAAAAGAACTTCTTTACTACTGGAGAACTGGAATTAAATATGACGATTCTCTTTTGGAGAATGCAAACATCATTTTAAAGAGTTTTTAAAAACTCTATTAGCTCCAGCTTCTCTTTGTAGTTAAATTTTTCACGTCCATCATCAGTCAACAACATCTTTGTGTGTCCTTGATTTGAAGTCCCAGGCCTTGTGGCATTGAAGTGATATTCTTTGTCTTCTTTATAAGGAGAGCGAATCTTCTTAGGTGCAGGGTAGCCATTTTTAACCACATCAAAGTCTCTCTCTTTACTGTGCGCAGGCACTGCAATGTAGCTCTTAGGACGTTTAAAATCAGGTGTGATCACGTCAAAAAGAGTTGGAACGCTGTTGTTGTGAAAGTAAGGCAATCTGGCCCAAACTCCCACTAACGGTGGTGGAACATATCCTTTTTGAGGTTTTACAATAGTTCCTATCGTTTCTGAAATTTTAAGACGGTTTAGGTCTTTGTAAAAATATCTCATACCCTCCGCTCTATAAGGGTCTGTGCCAACGTCAATTACTGGAGTTTTTTTATGATACCAAACCTTGGTTGTTTCAAGTTGTTCTGAATAGGAGAGTCCTTCCGGATTCTCCCAAGCTTTCTCATACTTTCCATGGCAGCCTGAACAGTTTTTCAAAAAAAGCTTTTGTCCACGCTTGGCCTTGGCAATATTGATTTGGTTGGGAAAAAACTTTTGATATTTTGGAGCTTTAGTTGAAAACACAAACGCCGTGAGCTCTTCAATTGTGTCGGTGTTTCTTACCAGCCATCCTTCCAATTGTCTCAGATCAACACCTCTTCCAATTTCGTTCCATAAAAAATTTGTGTGGATTGGATTCCCAGAAACGATTGAACCATCGCTTAGCCATCTGGTTTTATATTTTAAATTCCACCAAACTGCAGGCTTGGAATCAGCAGGCACATTTCTTAATCTATTTCTTCGAGGGAACTTTGCTCTCCAAGGATTTAAGCTTGCATACTCATCTTCAGATCGTTTTGATAGGCTAAGTCCCACTTGGGCAAGACTTGTATCAAGTCCTAGCTCCAGGGGCGGCCTTACCTCCACATACTTTAAGGCGTGTTTTGCCCTTTTGAATATATAGAGATCCTCGTCACTAGGGTTGAACAAAAGCTTAAACGCTGCTGAGGGAACTTTGCTAATCATAGATTGGCCAAGGTGAAAAAATTCGTTTGCCTTGGGGAATCTATTAGTCATTCCCAGAACCTTGGTTCCAAAAAGATCTGAGCTATGGCAAGCGGCACAGCTAAAGGTGGTGCTTCTAGTCCCATGGATACTATTAGTTGTGACTCCCATTCTTTGTTTTTGTATGTCATGGCCCATATAAGGGATCTTGTTCGGTGTTTTGGGATCTGGATGTTTTGGATATTTATGAAGACCTAACCAAGTGAAGATTTCATCCATACTTCTAAATTTCGAAATCTTTTTAGCAATTTTAAAGATGAATTTTCTTAGTGGGGAAGCGTCTTCTTCATTAAAAAACCTGTTAACTGACTCATTAGGAATCATGAGATTGGTTACAGTTACAGGGTAGTAAAGTGAGTGCTTTGCACCTTCTGTTAGGGTTTGATCTAAGGCCTCAGGGCCTAAATCATATATATTGGCCCTATTTCCATCTCTGTAACAAACATAATGTTCATTGTGCCATTCACATATTTCATTTCCTGGAAGTTCTGAGGATGAGCTCCAATCTGGGGTATTGGAATAAACCAAATTTATTGAAAATGAGTATAAAAATAGTATAAGGTAAGTTTTTGA
The DNA here is from genome assembly GCA_002711995.1 of Halobacteriovoraceae bacterium. GTDB lineage: Bacteria > Bdellovibrionota > Bacteriovoracia > Bacteriovoracales > Bacteriovoracaceae > UBA845. The sequence continues at coordinate 339,691 of PASN01000014.1, forward strand.
AATCACGTAGAAGACTCCCTATGTTTTGGGAATCATGTCAATAGTTGAGTAGGTTTGTCAATTCACCGTGTAATACTTTATCTCACCGAAATTATTCTGTTTTTTTATTCTTCGTTTTTTGCTGATTTATTTTAAAAGGCCATTATTGTATGATCTTGCTACCAACTCACTTTGTTGCTTTTGTGAGTTGGTTCCTCCCAGTAATAAATGGCCTTCCCCAAAAATAGGCCATTTATTACTTGGGCCTTTAAAAAATCTATAAATTTCCTGCCTTCTGAATTGCTGCTTTTAAAGTTTCCACTTTAAAAGGTGCGCTTACGTATGCTTTGGCACCTGACTTTGTATTTTGATGCTGCTGGGCCTTTTCTTCCGAGAGGTTTTTGGCCATAATGACTGTGCCAATTTTAGGAAACTTCGTTTTAATCTGAGCACATAGCTGATTTACCGCCTTAGGGGCCGCATTATAGTTAAACACTACAACCTGGTCCTTTTGGGACTGCAAATGAGTGTTGAGCTCCTTAAGGTTGTCCACCACTGAATACTGATAGGGAGAAGGGAAGCTTCCAACATTTTTAGAAAAAAAGTCAGATTGGAAGTCAAAAAGAACTACGCTTAAGGGCTGTTCAGGAGACTGTGACTCTTCTTGCTCGCTATCATCGACTGCCGCTGCGAACTCAATCTCGCTGGCCACATCATCTAATTGGTCTTGTTCTGATTTAGCTTCTTCCCTTAGGCTATTAAGATCTAAAACTACGGTTGGCTTGTCGTCTTCTTGGTCTGACATACACTTCCTTTTTTATCTTTGGCCTATTATAGCAGAAAATGTAAGTGTTTGAAATCCCGGTTTTAGTCCTTAAAACCTAGTTGGTCTGGTTTCATAATTAAAGAAATAAATAGAAAAGCCGATGGGTAACATAAGATAACCCTATTGGCGTAGGCTTTTTTATGGCATTGGAAGATTTAGACCTCGAATTTGAGGACGAAGAAGAACAAAGGCAAGACGACGCTATAAGCGTTGATGTTGATTTGAGCTTCTCCGTTGTTGGAGAAGAGGATACCAGTTCGCCTAAAGAAGATCCTGCGCAAACACTTGAAAACAATCCACCAAGCACACCTGAACATACAGAAGCTGCTTCTTTTGATCATGCCGAGGTCGCAAACCTCGAGGATGCTAGAAAGAAAGCGCAGAGTGAACAACGTTCCGCAAGACCTGCTCCTGAAAGGTCTACGCCAAAAGCCAACGAGGACAGTCTTGCGGACGTTCACCACTCTAACGAACTTGAAGAGATTAAGGCGCAACTTAAAGAGCTCAAAGAGCAAATGAGTCAATTCCAAGAAGAGGGCGACACGCGGCTTGCCGTTCAAAAAGCAAAGTCAGACCTCGCAACGGAGTTTCTAAGCGATGCAAAGCTTTTGGATCATCAAGTGAATGTAATTCTTAAAAGGATACATTCCAAAGTGCCAGGGCTTAAAAAAGAAGTATTGATCATTAACAAGTATATAAAAGAATTTCTTAAAAACAGCTCTTCAAAGAAGTAAAGACTAGGCCTTTACCTTGGCCGCTGCATACCGCGAACTCATAATTACACTTACTATTATAATGCCCATACCCGCAATGCTGATCCAACTAAGCATTTCGTCAAAAAAGATAATTCCAGTTAACAGGGCCCAAACAGCAGTCAAATAGTTGAAGTGACTTATCTTAGATGCGGACTCTGCCATGTAGGCCTTAGTCATGAAAACTTGGGCTATTTGAGTGCACACCCCAATTAGAATAAGTCCAAACAAGTCGGAAAGAATTGGAGTCACCCAAACAGGCACAAGAAAAGGCAAACAGACCGGAATCGTTATTAGGGGAAAGAAAAAGATAATCAGCTGGTGATGTGCCCTATCCTTTAAGAGTCTTATAAAGTTGTAGGCCAACCCCGCAAACAAAGCAGCTGTCATTCCCATCATGAAATGCAATAAGCTCGTGTTCGGGTCAAAGCTTTTCATTAGGGCGGCGCCCACGAAGCCAGCGACTATAAATGGCCATTGTTTTGGGTTGGGGGATTCTTTGACCAAAAACACACTAAGAACAACTGTGAAAACAGGGGCCAGGTAAAGAACAGTAACCGCAGTTGCCAAAGGCATTACTTGAATTGTGTAAAAGTATAAACTCAGCGCTATGGCACCGCATAGACCCCTTAAAAAAAGAAGATTAAAATGCTCGTTGAAGATTTTGATTTTCTTTTGCCAGATTACTGAGTAGGAGAGTATTAATGTCACTAGGGATCTGAAAAATACAATTTCTATTGCTGGGATATGGGAATAGTATTTAACTAATGCATTGATAATGCTAAAAAATAAACTGGCCAATAATATGTGTTTCACACCGGTAGAAAGCATAAAAGGCAGTATTGCACAAAGTGGAGTTAAGGTCTATGACAGCTATCAAAAAACTAAAAAACTTGGAATATTTGGATAATATAAAAGGCGAGGACAGCGCAGTTGTCCTATTTCATGGATACGGAGCAAGCATGCAAGACTTGCACGGAATCTCCAATTATTCCCAAGCGAAGTATGATTGGTTTTTTCCAAATGGACCCATTTCTGTCCCTCTAGGGTTTATGATGGAAGGCCGTGCGTGGTTCCCTATAGATATGCAAGAGCTAGAGAGGGCCATGGCGACAGGAACTCATAGAAGTTTCAGAGAAAAGCGAAGCGATGAGTTTGATCGCTCTAAGGATATGGCGCTCGAGTTCTTAGAGGATATGAGAAAGCGCTATGACAAACTGGTCGTGGGAGGTTTTTCTCAAGGGGCCATGCTTGCATCTCATACTTTTTCCCAGGCAAAAGCTGATGGATTAGCCCTTCTTTCAGGCACACTTATTGATGAGGCATCTTTAACAAAGTCTGTGGAGTCTCCACGGTGCAAGAGCTTTTTTCAGTCTCATGGAAAAAGTGATCCAGTTCTTTCGTATAAACAGGCCAAAGACTTGTACGATCTACTAGTTGATAAAAACCTTGAAGGTGAGTTTATTGAGTTTCAGGGCGCCCATGAAATACCTGAATCAGTTTTAATTGGACTGGATAAATATCTGAATAAAATTAAGCGGCCATAGGTGTCGCTTCTTCATTCATTTTATGCATCTGGAGCTCAAGAAATTCCTTTGAGCCCACTGGAAAATCAATAAAGTATAGGGCATATGTTCTGCCATCTTTTAGCTTTAACACCAACGTTCCAAAACCTTTCTCTTCCTTGGGAGCTATAACACTTTCTATCTCAGCAAAGTCTATTCTCGTTCCCTGTCCTAGTGTCATTCCAGCTTTGATGTGATCTTTGTATATTAAAACTACATGGTTTTTGTCGTAGTAAAAAAGAGCGCATACAAAAAAGACCAAAGAAAGGCCTAGGCCTAAAGCAAGGTCTCCCGTGCTAATCGAGGAAGTAAAACGCGACATAAGGTAGCATTGCACTCCAAAGACTGCTGTTAGGAGAGGCAGTACTCCTGTAATGTGTTCCATGTGATTTATTCTTGAAAATTTTGCGATTGCTTTATCCATGAGTGACTTGTCGGCAAAATATTCCCATGGCCTGAACTTTTTTTATTCTGTTGTGCCTTGTCTGCCTATTATCCGAAAAGCCCTATAGAAAGGGGTGTCATGAAAAAGTTCTTTGTACTATTTATAGTGGTTATTTGCGTTGTTTTCGTGTTTTGGAAAAGTGAAAGCGAAAAAAATAGGTTTACCGAATTTAACTATAAAAAGCCTTTTGAGTTCAACCCCACAAAGCTTCCTGAAAGGAAGGTGGCCTCATTGAATAAGAGAACAAGGCCATCTACTAAAAAGAGAACTAATGAAGGTTTAAAGCAATTTAAAAAGGGGACAGAGGATGTTCCAACTCTTAAAGATTATAAGCTTTCCGCAAAACAGGTTGGCGCCACTCCAAAAGTTGCTGATTTAAATGTTGGTGGTGAATCTTATCACCTTTTAGAAAATAAATTTGCCGTTAACGCTCAGGAGTACGATGTACCTCCAGCTGGCAGTGATAAAATCAACAATCACTATATTGTTGATGGAATCGATGCTCCCAGAGACGCATTAAGAGTTCTAGAGAATGCAAAGACTGGTGGACTTGCCGTATTTACAGGAATTTTAAAAGTTAAGTTGAGCGACATGTCCCAGCTGGATATTTTGCTCTCTCAGTACGACTGTGTCGTGGAGAACTCTTACCCTCATATCAATGTGGTCCTTATAAAGTTTTCCGACTACGAACTCACAATTCAAGCACATGAAGAGATATCAAAATTAGAGTGGGTTATTCGCTCTGAAGTGGAACTGCTTGAATACTCAAGGGGATCAAAATAATTGCCAACAAGCAAAGGCAATCGATCGTTTTTGAGGAAAGGGAAGGCATAGAAATTCAATGGTTTGGCGGCAGATTAAGTTTTTTTATATTAATGCCGTAAAATAAGTAAGTTGGAATACATAAATTAATGAAAGCACTAATGTTTTTAACCATATTCACTTTGAGCTCGTGTCTTCTTCCCGAGAAGGAGAAGAGTTCTTCTTCGCCTGCGCAAGTACCATACTCGCCTGCGGCGCCATTGATTTACAATGCAGACTTCTACGGACAACAAAAAATTGAATTTAGTCTTACCTCCAATGAAATCTTTGGTGAAAATCTAAGCGGCTACACTTACAGTGTTTCCAATGCGCCCTCATGGGCAAGCATAAATGTGACCACCGGTGAGATCACAGGCATCCCCGATGCGAATGGCCTTCATGAAGACATCACTGTGACCGCTGTGAATCCCCCGAACCCAACAAAAACCGAAGTGTTCTCCATCGCGGTTAATGGAGACCCGCTTAGAAAATACGCCTGGCACTTAAACAACACAGGTCAGCGAAACTTTGCTTTCACCTCAGGTGTTTCAGGCAACGACATAAACGCGGATCCTGTTTACGCCAAAGGCATAACTGGCAATGGGATTAAGGTGGCCGTTAGTGATTCTGGGGTCGAAATCAACCACGACGATCTTTATCAAAATTCTTTGGCCGGAGAACATAGAAATTTTTCGATTTCTTCGCCTTTTTACGGCACACCTACACCGAGTGACTTTCATGGAACAGCAGTAGCATCTTTAATAAGCGCTAAAGGCTGGAACAATGAGGGCTCTATGGGGGTTGCGCCTAATTCTAAATTTGCAGGTTTTCAATTTCTTCAATCAGATTTTTCAACAAGTGTGCTCATAGAGCAGGCCAGTGGTGACTTTGACGTTTTCAATTATTCATATGGGGATGAGTATCACTACGACACTAGGTCCGACTCATCTTATCTAGAGCATTTAAGACACAAGGCCAAAAACGGTAGGGGTGGAAAAGGATCGGTGTTTGTGAAGTCCGCGGGAAATGAATTCTATGTCAAGTCTGGACCATTGTGCGTAAGTCACAATGCAAACGCACCATTTGAGAATGAGTCACCTTATATCTTAATAGCAGGAGCAGTGAACGCCGATGGTGTAAAATCCAGCTACTCAAGCGCTGGAAGCAATCTTTGGGTAAGCGCTCCCGGTGGTGAACTTGGCTACGCCGATCCGGCCATTATGGCCGCGGATCTTCCGACATGCTTTAAGGGGAGAGCGAAGGCGCAGTCTTCGCCCACGAATACTTTTGAAGATGGGCATACTGAAAATCCATTATGCAACTATACTTCTGTGATGAATGGCACAAGCGCTGCTGCGCCAATTGTCTCGGGTGTTGTCGCTTTGATTATGGAAGCTAATCCGTCTTTAACACAACGAGAGATAAAGCATATATTGGCAATAACCGCCAAGAAAATAGATTCTTCATCAGACACTAGTCATCCCTCCACACACGGGCATTTTTCTGGCTGTGCAAACTTAAGCCTTGCTGGGCACAGTTATGAACAAGGTTGGGTGTCAAATGCTGCTGGCCACTCATTTAACAACTACTACGGCTTTGGACTGGTAGACGCCGACGCTGCTGTGACAGAAGCTCAGACTCCTGGTTCCTGGCACCCATTGCCGACTTTAATTGAAACAAACCCTTATTTTAATGAAGGCTCACTATCAAGTTCACCGAATGCAAGCATTCCTGATGAGGATCCAGCTGGTGTTACTGACACCATTACACTTTCTGCTACATCAGGAAGAAACAGCGACTTTGTTGTCGAGTCTGTTCAAGTCGAAGTTTCTGTCACTCATGCCTGGAGTGGCGAGGTTGGAGTGGAGCTTATATCCCCCTCAGGGACAAAAAGCATTCTTTTAAACATTAATAATAGCTTTCTTGTAGAGCAGGATTCAAATCTAAATATGGTTCTAACCAGTCACGCTTTCTATGGAGAAGCTGGCATTGGCAACTGGACCATCAAAGTGATTGACGCCGCTAAGAATGATACCGGCACTCTTACCAATTGGAAGCTAAACGTGCTGGGACACAATCCTTAATATGAGCAACAGTTCCCTTTTTATTTATTCCACACTTTTAATTATTCAGATTCTTTTTGGGATCAACTTTTTCACCTCTAAAGTCATAGTTGGCGTCATGGATCCCATACTTTGGTCCAACCTTCGATTTTTTCTGGCAGGCATCTTGATGTTGTTGGTGACTTTGGCCATGCGGAGGAAGCATCCTAAATTGGATAAAGATTTCTTTCTATCTTTAATACCTTTGTCGGCCTTGGGGATGGCGCTTGGACAAGGACTTTTCTTGTTTGGACTCAAGCACACAAGCTCTGTTAACACGGCGGTGTTAACCACAACGATCCCAATTTTGACTTTGGTTATCGTTGTGGCAAGAAAGCAAGAAGAGCTTACAATGAAAAAGTTTATAGGTTTTGGCCTGGCCTTTCTGGGGGTTGTTCTAATCAGAGACCTGACAAAGGCAAGCTTTGAATCTTCGAGCCTTTTTGGAGATATGATGGTGTTTCTGGGGGCGATGTGCTTTGCCCTATATCTAAGCTTTGGAAAAGGCTTTTTGAGAAAGCATGACAATCTTTGGGTAACTACCTATATGTTTTTAACGAGTGCGTTGTTGATGGCCTTCTTTAACATTTTTAAAATAATCGAATTTGCCACGACGTTTGAATTCAATGCCACTGCTGAAGATACATCAACACTGTTTATATCGTGTGTTCTTTACACTATAATAGGCGCAACATTGCTTACTTACTTTCTAAATAACCTTGTACTCTCAAAGGCCCCTCCAGCTCATGTGGCCTTGTCTATTTATTTTCAACCTGTGGTCGCGGGTGTTTTTGGGTGGTGGTTTCTCGATGAAAACATAGGGGCTAGAACCATTATTTGTTCTATTCTTATAATGTCAGGGCTTTTGGTTTCGATATATCCCGGAGCTAAAAAAAGCTCTTAAGCGGCAACCCTATGGAGAGTCCCCACATTTTTGCGCTGAAGCTTTCCTTTCCCCAGTAGATGTAATTGAGTTCCCAAAAATAATTTTTGCCCCAACGAATCCAGATGTTTTGATAGTCAATAGATTCGGCAGGGGAGACAAATAGACCACCGGAAACAATATAATTTTCAATGTCAAATGCGTGCTTGTAAGTAAACTCCAGCCCTTGAGGAAAAATCGGCTCGTTGATAATCTCCTGACTGCTGTCAAATTTAAAATAGAGAGACTGCATTCCAAGCAAAGTCGTGATTACAAGTTTTTTATCGAAGATTCTAGCAATGTCGTTTGCGAAATAAATACCAGCATTGTTGAAAACGCTTTCATCCCAGACTGCGGCGTTAAACCCTCGAACAGAAGAGTCGTGGGTTAGTTTTAAGTTGGCGTAAATCATTAGGGCCGGGGCGACGGGGGAGTCCTTTCTTTCCTGCTCAGTGCTTGAATCTTCTCTGAAAGTTGTCTCAAAAACATAGGGACCAAAGCCTATAGCGGTGTTTAATCTCCTAAGCCTCTTTGGTACTGATGCGGAAATCTCAATTTCGCGCACTTCACCTTTTTCGTTGGTTACTTTTAATCTAACCGGGCGCTCATCCAAAAACACCGCAAGATAAGGCGACTTTGATTCGTCTAAGAGTCTAAAGTTGGCGCTGCTCCAAAGTATTTCAAGCATTGGAGTCTCTTTGCCAAATCTTCCAATGCGTTGGGTTCTACACCCTAGTGACATTAACTCTTCTTCCATGCCTTTAACTTTAACGTTGTTTCTGGAGCAGGAGTAATCTATATAGTGAGCGGTTCCCTTTTTCTTTTTGGCCTCCACTTCCACATATCCAATATTTTTTCCGTCCTTGAAAATCTTTACTTTCTCTTCGCTGAAAAGAGAAATATAGAACTGGGTGTAGGCATACTTGCCTTTTTGTTGGGTAAGGAGCGACTGCTGATCATACCTTAGGTGAAATTGCTCAGCTTTGCCTTTTAAATAGAGCGCTATTCTAGCTCTGGGAACGGGTAGAATTTCTTGTGTTCTAATCCACTCAATGGAGTTGTTTTTTAAAACAGCTTTGGCGGCTATGCTCTCTGTAAGGTGAAATTTTATGTTAAAGTCATTGGAGCTTAGTTTTATTCGATTCTCAGCTATCTCCACTGGGCCAAAGGATATGTCTTGAGCACTATAGGCTATGGCCGATAGGCCTAAAAAAAAGAAAAATATATAATTCATAGTCTAATTCTAGCGCTTGCTTAATTAATTATCATGGAGGCAAAATTAGTTTGACGCTGTATGTGACCCCTGAGAGGATACGTATATGCAGACCTTTATAGTAACTTTTCTAGTATTCAGCGCCTCTATATGCCTTTTAATATTTTGGGCAAGCAGCGGTCCACTTCAACTCGACAGCGAACAGGCCTTCACAAACCAGGTTTCTTCCAATGATCATGAAATGATAACCATCGCTTCGTGGAATGTTGCCTGGGCCTATGGAATGGGTTCTGAAGGTGTGAACTATATGCCTAAAAACCGTGAGCACTTTTTGCGCTCCTTGGATGATATTGTAAAGGTCTTAAGAGAGCGTGACTGTGACATTGTTCTTTTGCAGGAACTTGATTTTGGCAGCTCAAAAAGTCATGGAGTTGATCAGCTCAAGTACTTGGCGGATAAGCTTGGGATGAATTACGCCTATGCGCCTTCTTGGAAGGTGAACTATCTCCCATTTCCCTACTGGCCGGTATCAAGCCACTTTGGTCGGGTAAATTCAGGGGGAGGGGTTTTGAGTAAGTTCCCTATTAAAAAAAATAGAATTATTCTTCATGAAAAGCCTAAATCAAATCCGTGGCATTACAACCTATTTTATCTAAGTCGCTACACACAGATTGTGGATATGAAAATTGGTAATAAGGTCTGGTCTGTTTACAATAATCATTTGGAGGCATTTGCTAAAAACAACCGCATTCTTCAGGCCAAACAAATTGCAAAGCTTGCCAGTGAGGATAAAGATGTTTTAATTGTGGGTGGAGATCTCAATACCACACCGCCGGTGGCAAATAAAAAGAGCAACTTCGCAGGCTATGAAGAAGACGATTATGAAAATGATCCAACTTATGAAATTATCTCAAAGATTGATGGCATCAAGGACACATTGCCGACTCAAGAATATCTAAAAGAAGAGCAGAGATGGTTTAGCTTCTCAAGTGCAAGGCCTGATCGAAAGCTTGATTATATTTTTGTTAATGAGAGGGCCACTGTTAAGGAGTTTGATATTTTAAAATCCCCTGTTAGTGACCACTTTCCTCTTTTTGCTAAGGTCCAGATTAATTAATCTGGACTACCAAGCGTTGTCCTGGATAAATTTTGGATTTGATTGAGTTTAATCTTTTCAATTGAGAAACTGAAACCCCATGCTTTTTAGCGATTTTTATTAGGTAATCGCCAGGCCTTACTGTATAAAACCTTTTATCGGTTGTAGGAAGTTTTAAAGTTTGGCCAGGGTAGATAGTTCTAGTTCTTAAGTTGTTAAGCTTAAGAATTCTGGATATAGAAGTGTGGTTTTTTCTCGCAATTGAATAGAGATTATCGCCTCTTCTTACTTTGTAGCTCGCATACTGTACCCCGCTGCCTGGAATGGAGAGTCTTTGTCCGACCTTAATGAAGTTTGAGCGTCTTATATTGTTCGCCCTTTTCAACTCTGAAAGGCCAACGTTAAACTTTTCAGCGATTCTACTTAAATTGTCACCTCGTCTTACCCTGTAAGTCGTGTTTGTTGAGGCGATTCTTTGCCTAGAGTTAATTTCTTCAATCGCCTTATAGTTTTTATTAGGCAAGAAGATAGTGTAGCCGTTTCTTACATAAGGGATGGTTCTCCAGTAAAGATCTGGATTTAAAGAAAGTATTGTGGACTTGGGAACACCCGTTTTTTTAACCAACTGGCCTAAAGAAACTCTTCTCTTGAGAGTTACTTCTTTAGTGTTTAAATAGCGATCAGCTTTAGGAGAGGGAAGGCTTATTCCGTACTTTTCTGGGTTTTGCACAATTTTCATTGCGGCAAGAACCTTTGGCACGTAGTGCCTTGTTTCTTTTGGCAGTACTTTTTTCGCTGACAGCTCGTAGTAGTCTCTTGTTTTGGCCTTTCTTATTCTTCTAACAACACCGTACTCGCCTGCGTTGTAGGCGCTCAATGCCAATTCCCAGTCTCCAAAGATGTTGTAAAGGTCTTGAAAGTAAAGGGCGGCAGCCTGAGTTGACTTTATTATGCTTCGTCTTTCGTCGATTCCGCCTCGGATTGTTAAACCATATCTTTTTCCAGTTGCCTTAATGAACTGCCATGGACCCACAGCGCTTGCGCGGCTTTTTGCGCCTAAGTAGTAGCCACTTTCAATAAGGCCTACGAAGAACAACTCTTTAGGAAGTCCGTAGTCATCGAAAATTCTCTCAATTGTGGCCTGGTACTTTGCGCCGTTTTTTAAGAATCTTAAGAAACGAGCTTTCTCTCTCTTAGAGAAATAGTTTACCCAAAAATCCACCTTTTTATTTTTAACTTCTCTGAGAAACTCTGGTTTGCGGTCGTACTCTTCATTTAGAACCAGGTTCAGGTCTTCTTTTTGGCTTTCTTTTTCATATGCTCTAAGGGTTTGGGTGGGAGTTTTTTCGATTGAGTTTAGTGTTCTTACACCTGGTCCCGTATGGGCACATCCGGAGAGTATTGCAAGTAGGGCAATGCTGGCAAACTCTTTTGGTCTGGTACTTAATCTCATAAACTTATCCTTTTTGTAGCATATTATTTCATTGTAGCGTTGTAAGGTGTTTCCACAAGGGTGAAATTATTGACACATTTAATTAAAAAACGTGATAATTTCCTGACTACAAAAATCTTGTATTAAAACAAAGGGAAGTGTTTTGTTTAAACTATCAACGATTCTAATTTTATCATTCGCATTTTTTGGGTGCTCAACCAAAGATCTCTCAGAGTCTGAACTTCGAAAAGCAGAACTTATCGAAGGCAAGGTCAGGGAGCAATATGAGGCCTATGGCAAAAAATATATGATTGCCACTCAGGGTGGAGCTACCACAAGGGCCGCAAAGTTTGCGCTGGATAAAGGTGGAAACATCTTTGATGCAGCCACTGCTGCAAGCTTTGCGATTTCCGTTGAAAGACCTCATTCAACAGGCATAGGTGGCGGGGGCTTTATGCTGATCCACAACAATGGGAAGACAGAAGCTTTGGATTTTAGAGAGATGGCCCCACGAATGGCCAATAAAAATATGTTCTTGGAGAATGGAAAGCAAGTTAAGGAGCGATCTCTAACTGGACCTTTGGCCAGTGGTACTCCTGGACTTGTCGCAGGTGTTGTTGAGGCCCATAGAAGCAGAGGTAAACTTCCTCTTGAACTAGTTATGCAACCAGCTATTGAGCTTGCGGAAAAGGGCTTTAAAGTATATCCCGCGCTGGCCAAGGCAATTGACACTAAAAAAGATAAGCTATGTAAGTTTAAGGCCAGCAAGGAGATCTTCCTAAAAGAAGATTGCAAACCACTTGAGGCCGGAGATCTCTTAGTGCAAAAAGATTTGGCCAACACCTTAAGACTAGTGGCCAAGAAGGGTAGGGATGGATTTTATAAAGGCTTCGTCGCTAAAAGCATTGCCAAGAATCAAAAAGAACTTGGAGGCCTTATTACCACTAAAGACCTTGCAGGTTACAAGGTAAAAAATAGAAAACCAGTTGTGGGAACTTATAAAGGTCACAAAGTTGTGTCTATGCCTCCACCAAGTTCAGGCGGAACTCATATTATTCAAATTCTTAATATACTGGAAGGCTATGATCTAAAAGCAATGGGAGCTCAATCCGCCAAGGCCGTGCATCTAACATCCACTGCAATGCAAATCGCTTTTGCTGACCGTGCGAAGTACATGGGGGACTCGGACTTTGTAACTGTTCCGGTAGAAAAGCTTACCTCAAAGAAATACGCTGCAGGCCTTAGAAAGCTAATTGATAATAACAAGGCGGTTGAGAGCAGCAAGTTTCCAGTGCCTTTTCACAGAGTGCCTGAGCCTGACCACACGACTCACTTCACAATCATGGATGGGGAAGGAAACATAGTAAGCTCCACTCAGACAATTAACGGGTGGTTTGGATCAGCTGTAACTGTTCCAGGGACTGGAATCGTTATGAATAATGAGATGGATGACTTTGCCAGCCATGTGGGGGGTGTGAATTTATTTGGTGCTGTTGGCGGTGCAAATAATTTGGTAAGTCCAAGAAAGCGTCCTCTGAGCTCAATGTCTCCGACTATCGTTTTTGACAAGCAAGACAAACCTTTAATGGCGCTGGGAACTCCATCCGGAACTAGGATTTTAACTTGTGTTATGCAAACAACCCTTAATGTGTTGGAGCATGAGATGAATCTTTGGGATGCTGTTTCCGCAACACGATATCACCATCAGTGGAGCCCAGAAGAAATTAGAGTTGGGCCTCCTTATTTAGACCCTAAGGTAGAGTCTGAGCTTAAGGCCATGGGCCATAAGATTAACCACAAGTCCCTAGGGTGCAAGATACAAGCTATTAAAGTTGAAAAGGATGGAGTCCTTCACGGTGTGAGTGATCCACGTGAAGAGGGAATGAGTTACGGTATTTAACATAAAAGGATATAAATGGACGCAAAAGTAAAAGAGTTTACTCTCTTGGCCGTGGGCCTTGGGATTGTGATTGGGGTGGTAATGACCGCCGCCAATGTTTATTTGGGGCTGTATGCTGGTATGACCGTATCAGCGTCGATTCCTGCAGCTGTAATCGCTATGGGTGTCTTTAAAGGGATCTTTAAGGTGGACAGCGTTCATCAAAGCAATGTTGTGCAAACAATGGCCAGCGCTGGAGAGTCCTTGGCGGCAGGTATCATTTTCACATTGCCGGCCTTGGTTATTGTTGGAGCTTGGCAGGACTTTGAGTTTTGGCCGACAACAATGATTGCAATTTCTGGTGGCCTTTTAGGAGTAATGTTTATGATACCTCTTAGAAGCGCTCTTATTAAAAATGAAGAGGAGCTAATCTATCCTGAGGGTGTTGCTTGCGCTGCTGTGCTTGGAGCAGGTTCAGCAGAAGAGGGCAAAAGAGGCTTCTTTACAATTTTAAAAGGTCTTGTGTTTGCTGGTGTTTTTAAGTTGTTCACCAGCGCCTTCTCCCTAATTCTTGGAAGCGTAGAGTGGGCCAAAAAGATTGGGGGAAGCACTTATTTTGTCGGATCAGACATTTCCCCTGCATTGCTGGCGGTAGGCTATATAGTAAAAATAGAAGTTGCGGTGTTGGTATTTATTGGCGGTATTATTGGCTTCTCAGTTGCAATACCAATGGTGGGAACTCCAGCTGATCTTTTGGAGCTGAACGCTGTCGATCTTGCTTGGAGTTTGTGGTCATCTCAAGTTAGATACCTAGGCGTCGGCGCGATGATCGTAGGTGGTGTTTGGTCAATCATCTCGGTAAGAAAGGGCATAAGCTCCGGACTTTCTGGACTGGCCGAAAGGTATAAGTCAAAAAGCAAAACAGTTAGTAGAGTTGACACAGACATGCCTTTAATTGGGATCATGGCGACTCTTTTGTTTTGTTTCCTTATTATGCTTGGACTTTATAACTCCTTGATTGGCTCATTTGGTTTAAGTCTATTTACAACAATTTTAATGATCATTTGTTCATTCCTTTTTGTTGCCGTTTCAAGTTATATTGTTGGCCTTGTGGGTAGCTCAAACAATCCAGTTTCGGGAATGACTATTTCTGCGCTTTTAGTCTCCGCGGCACTCTTTTTAGTGCTTGGTGAGAAGGGAGACAGCGCAATCCTTTCAACATTGGGTGTAGCTGCGGTTGTATGCTGTGCTGCCTGCACAGCAGGTGATTGTTCTCAAGACTTAAAAACGGGTTATTTAATTGGCGCCACTCCAAAGTTTCAGCAATACGCTCAAATAATCGGAGTAATCATTCCAGCATTTACAATTGCTCCTGTTCTGACACTTCTTCACGAGGCCTATGGAATTGGAGAGGGACTAAAGGCTCCGCAGGCGACTTTGTTTGCATCTATCACAAAAGCGCTGTTCGGAGACGGAAACCTTCCAGTCAACATGGTTGTGTATGGGATGATTCTAGGTGTGGTTGTCCTTTTGATTGATGGAATTTTTCTTAAAAACAAAAAGTTTAGACTTCACCTTATGCCAATGGCCGTGGGGATCTACTTGCCAGTTACTCTGGCCTACCCTATCTTGGCCGGTGGCCTGATCAGGTACTTCGTTGAAAGAAAGAGAAAACTTGAGGATGAAAGCAAAGACCAAGGTGTGCTTTTAAGTTCTGGATTTATCGCTGGAGAGGCCATTATGGGCGTTCTTGTGGCAATTTATCTGTATTTTAACGGATCAGTTATTGATCTTGGACTGGGACAAGGCATGCGTGAAGCAATTTCTTTATTGCTTTTTACAGGCCTTGCCGTTTACTTGTTTAGAACTGCTAAGAAATCTTAATTACAAACTGGTCGTGGGCGGAGTAAAGTCTCTGTCCATGACCGTTTTTCTTTTGGCGTCCAATGCCTTTTGGGCGCTTGCATCACAAATTTTTTGAACCCTAGAGCTTAGTTGAGCAAAGGCCTGACTAGAAGTGGAAAGACCGTCTCTATCTTTGATGTATCTTTTCACTTTGCTTGCAACAACAAGGTTGTCTTCAACCTCAGGGTTCTCAACATAAAAGCTAAAGTCCTTTCCCATAACTGTTTTTCTTCCTGCATTTTTAGCTCTTTCGATAGCTTGATCCAGGTTTTCACCAACATCTTTGTTAAGGGGAAGGAAAAAATTGGCGGAAGTTGAACAGCCATACTTTTCTTTTATGTACTTTTTAACCTTGCTTAGAACCAGTAAACTTTCTATGTGCATAATATAATCCTTTGTGTTTATTTTAATTCATAAATGTATCTTTATCTTCAAAGGATAAATAAAGTTTAAAACACAGTGCGTAAAGACACTCTTCTTAACTGGCTAAGCTTCGAATTGTATTGATTTTTGCGGCCTAAAACGATAAAACATTTGTTAAAAATTAAGAGGAAAAAATGTCTAGAACGCGTATTGTCATAACTGGTATTGGTCTAACAGCACCCAATGGAAACAATCTTCAAGAGTTTAGAAACAGTCTTTTGGAAAAAAAGTCTGGCATAAAAATGAAAGATGTAAGGTACATGGGAGATTATCCTGCAGGGCTTTGCGAGTTTGATGAAACAAAATATCAAAAGAAGAAGGCCAGAAGGCGAGGCACGAGAGCTGGCTCTATCGCTATTTACTGTGCAAATGAAGCTTTAGTCGACTCCAAAGTGGATTTTGATTCGATGGACAAGTCTAGAGTTGGTGTCTTTCTTGGCATTACTGAACATGGAAATGTTGAGACGGAAGAAGAAATCTATCAACTTCATCAGAACAATTTAAATGTGGACCTATGGTCCCATCACCATAACCCAAGAACAGTTTCCAATTCCCCTGCAGGGGAAGTGAATCTAAATTTGAAAATTACTGGACCACATTTCACAATTGGATCTGCTTGCGCAGGTGGAAACATGGGCCTTATTCATGGCGCTCAACAGCTTATGCTTGGAGAAGTGGATTTTGCGTTTGCTGGTGGAGTGAGTGAAAGTGCTCAAACATTTGGTATCTTTGCGGCATTTAAGGCGCAAGGGGCCCTTGCTGTAAATGAGGATCCAACTAAGGCCTCAAGACCTATGGATAGGGATAGAAATGGAATCGTTATTAGTGAAGGCGGTTGTGTTTACACTTTAGAAAGGCTTGAAGACGCTCAAAAAAGAGGCGCAAAAATATATGGTGAACTCGTAGGCTATGCTTATAACACCGATGCTACTGACTTTGTTTTGCCTAATACTGAAAGACAAGTTGAGTGTATGGAGATGGCCCTAAAGAAGGCCCAGATTGATAAGGGATCAGTAAATATCGTAAACATGCACGCGACTGGCACAAAGGCCGGAGACATAAACGAGGCTTTGGCCGTGAAGACGATGTTTGATGACTGTGAGAACACATATGTGAACTTTACTAAGGGACATATTGGTCATGCGATGGGAGCGGCCGGAGCGCTTGAGCTTGCAGGCAACCTGCCAAGCTTCGACGATCATATGGTTCATCCCGGTATGAACCTGGAAAATATGGATCCTGAGTGCGCCATGAGAAACCTTGTGGGCGACAAACCTGTCGAGCTTGAAAAAGTTGACACAATTCTAAATAACTCTTTTGGCATGCTTGGTATCAACTCAAGTGTGATCATTAAAAAATATTGAAAAAGGAAAATTTAAATGACGGCTGAAGAAGTAAAACAAGTTGTTTTGGATATTATCTCTGACGTGGCTCCAGATGAAGAAGTTTCTGACATTAATTCTGCAGAGAGCTTGCGTGACCAATTGGATCTAGACTCTATGGATTTTCTGGACATCGTAATGGAGCTTAGAAAAAGACATTCTGTTGAGGTTCCTTCTGAGGACTACCCAAGACTTGCAACTCTTGACTCTTGTGTAGAATACCTTACTCCAAAAATGTAACAAATGAATTATGACGCTATAGTCATTGGGGCCGGCATGTCCGGCCTTGCAGCAGGGATCCGATTGGCCATGTTTGGCAAAAAGGTCTGTGTGCTTGAGAAGCACACAATTGCCGGTGGCCTCAACTCTTATTACCAAAGAAGAATTAAAGAAACGAAAGAGATTGCACAGTTTGATGTGGGATTGCACGCTCTTACAAACTTTGCGACTAAAGGTGAAAGAGGCCGACCTCTAACGAAGATGCTGAAGCAGTTGCGAATCCCTTATGGAGATTTAAATCTTTGTCCTCAAAGTTATTCAGTAATTGATTTTCCAGATAAAAAACTGCGTTTTACAAATGACTTCGAATTTTTAAGAAATGAAGTTCATGAAAAGTTCCCCCATCAAATTGATGCCTTTAACAAACTTGTAGAAAAGGTTGTGGCGTTCGACGAGCTTGATCTTAATGCAGGATACATGTCTTCTAGAGAGGTTTTAGGGAATTATTTATCGGACGCTCTTTTAATTGAAATGATTCTTGCACCGCTTTTAATATACGGAAGTGCGTGGGAAAAGGACATGGACTTTAACCAGTTTGTGATCATGTTCAAGTCTATATACTTGGAAGGCTTTTCACGGCCAAAGGGTGGAGTGAGAACCATTATTGATAAGCTCATTTCACGCTTTAAAGAGGAGGGCGGTGAGCTGAAGTTTCGTCATGGTGTTGAAGAAATTTTAACTAAGGACGGGAAGGCCATTGGTGTTCGAACCACAAAGGGTGAAGAGCTGTTTTCCAGCAAGATATTCTCAAGCGCAGGCCTTCCTGAGACAATGGAGCTTGCCAAAAAAGATACCTCCCACCAAGTTGGGCAAATGACTTTTTTGGAGGCGATTTGTCTAACGAAAAGAGCGCCAACAAAAGAAGAATTTGAACCTACAATTGTTTTTTATAACAATAGCGAAAAGTATCATTATGAGGGTGCAAAGGATTTTTTTGACACTAGAAGCGCTGTAGTTTGTTGTCCAAACAACTACGATCCTGAAGTAAAGGATGTCCACGGGTGCTTTCGAGTTACCTTTATGGCCAATTATGAAAAGTTTAAAGCTCTTGAACGCTCTGCTTACTTAGAAAAGAAAGAACAGGCCTATGAAGAGGCATTGAAGATAGTTAAGAGTATCTCGCCAAGTGTTGAGCTGGATGTAGTTTTAAAGGATGTTTTCACACCAACAACAGTTGAAAGATACACTTGGAAAAAAAGAGGAACCGTATACGGAAGTCCAGACAAAATTAGAAATGGTAAAACTGATATTGATGGGCTTTATGTGATTGGAACCGACCAAGGCTTTCTAGGGATTGTAGGTGCTATACTAAGCGGTATTAGCCTTGGCAATCTGTATGGGCTAATGGAGAGTTAATGAAATTTAAGAATGTATATATTGAATCCATGGCCTACCATAGGCCGGATGTGTTTCTTTCAAGTGAGGAGCTTGAGAAGAAGTTGTCTCCTGTCTATGAGCGACTAAGGCTTCCGTTTGGAAGGTTGGAGTTGTCCACGGGGATAAAGTCTAGAGGTTATTTTGAGAACTTAAGGCCTAGTGGAATATCTATTGCCGCTGGAAAGAAGGCCTTGTCTCAATCTAAGATATCAAAAGAAAATATTGATTTGTTAATTCACAGCTCTGTTTGCCGCGACTTTTTAGAACCGTCAACCGCCAGTGTTGTCCATGCTGGACTTGAGCTTAAAAGTGGTTGTTCCAGCTTTGATCTCTCCAATGCCTGCTTGGGCTTTTTGGATGCTATGAAGGTCGCAGCTGCCCAAATTGATTCAGGTCTTATCAACAACGCTTTGATTGTTACTGGAGAGAATTCAAGGCCTTTAATTGAAAAAACAATTGAATTCTTAAATGGGAATAAAGGTCTAACTAGAAAAAGTATAAAGAAATACTTTGCAAATCTGACCATTGGTTCTGCTGGCGTGGCCTTTGTCATGACATCCAATCCAGAGAATGCAATTGGCCGTTTTGTGGGTGTGGAAAATTTAAGCGATACAAGTGCCAGCGAATTATGCCAAGGTGATGGGAACACCAATGAGTTGATGATGGAAACTGATTCTGAAGAGTTGTTGAAGGCTGGCATAGACTTGGCAAAAAACTGCTTTCAGAAGTTTAAAGATAATATTCTTTCAGATATTGATCACGTTGTAGGGCACCAAGTTGGTGTTGCTCATAGAAATCTATTGATGAAAACCTTAGAGATTGAATCTATCAGAGATCATGTTTGCTACGATAGGTTCGGAAATACCGGCTCAGCAGCATGTCCCTTAACAATGGCGCTGGCCTTTGAGAATAATCAAATTAAGAGTGGAGAGAAGGTGGCGATGCTTGGTATAGGCTCAGGCCTTCACACTAATATGGCAGGTGTTCAGTGGCTGTGAAAAGTGGAATTGAAGAAATTAAAGCTCTTTATCCTTTTAAATCAAATTATTTAGATGTTGGTGCTGGGCAGATGCACTTTGTTGATGAAGGGGTTGGAAATCCAATCCTGATGGTTCACGGGAACCCAACTTGGTCCTTTTACTATAGAAACCTTGCCAAAGAATTTTGCGCCACCAATAGGGTTGTGGTGCCTGACCATCTAGGATGTGGTCTATCTGATGTTCCTTCAGATTATGAATACACTTTAGAAAATAGAATTAAAGATTTAACCACATTGGTGAAGTTTCTAGATTTAAAAAATATAACTTTGGTCGTTCACGATTGGGGTGGGGCGATTGGAATGGGATTTGCCACTCGCTACCCAGAGTTAATTGACAGGGTTGTAATTTTAAACACTGCCGCTTTTAGAAGTGAGCGTATCCCTTTTAGAATTTCTCTTTGCAAAAATAAGTTGTTTGGCGATTTTCTTGTGCGCTATTTTAACGGTTTTGCCTGGCCGGCTACTTTCATGACCACAAAGAAAAAGCTTTCAACAAAAATAAAGAAAGGCTATCTCATGCCTTACCAAGATCCAAAGCATCGAAAAGCAGTAAGCGAGTTTGTAAGAGATATCCCTATGAACGAGAAACATCGCTCTTACGAAACATTGAAGGAAATTGAAGAAAAACTTCCAAGACTTGGTTGTCCAAAGCTTATTTTATGGGGCGGAAGAGATTTTTGTTTTAATGACGAATTTTTCGCCAGATGGAAGAATATCTACCCTGACAGCTTTCATAAATATTATAAAGACGCGGGTCACTACATACTAGAGGATGAAGGCGAGGATGTTAAAAAGCAGATTGAAGCCTTCATGGAGAGCTAGATGAATGTTGCCGATCAAATAACCGAAGTTGCCAAATTATTTCCCCACAAAAGGTCCGTGGTAGCAACAGATGGCAAAGACAGGTTTGGCAAGTATAGATATGTTCATTACACCTTTGAACAGCTTGAAAGTAAGATTAATCAGTTCTCCAATGCCCTGGTAGACGTTGGTGTTAAGAAAGGTGACAAGGCGCTACTCTTTGTAAAACCTTGCCTTGATTTTAGCGCCTTGGTTTTCGCCCTTTTTAAGGTGGGCGCAGTTCCTGTTCTCATAGATCCAGGTATGGGAAGAAAACCTTTTCTCCGCGCGCTTGAGAGCTGTGGGCCTAGAATTATGATTGGCATACCGAAGGCCCATGTTCTAAGAAGGTTGTTTCCAAAAGTTTTTAAAAGTGTTGAAATTTATTTGAATTATGGAAATAAATCTTTCCTTGGCGCCAAGTCTATTTTAGCACTCTCATCAAACAAGAGTCAGAGCTTCGAAAGTGTTGAGGTGGAAGCTAATGAACTGGGTGCCATTCTGTTCACATCGGGTGGGACTGGAAGACCAAAAGGTGTTGAGTATACCCACGACATTTTTATTTCCCAAACGAAGGCCTTGAAGGAAGAGTTTAAGCTCACTAAAGAAGACGTTGATTGTCCTGGTTTTCCATTGTTTGCGATGTTTACTTTAAGTATGGGGATGACAAGCTGTATCCCGGATATGGACCCTTCTAGGCCATCAGAGGCATGTCCCAAGTCGCTTGAGAAGATTATTAAGGATCAGTCTGTGACTTTTGCTGCTGGCTCACCTGCTATTTGGAAAAACTTGGGTGAGTATTGCGTTAGTGAAAATATTTTACTTCCGACATTGAGATCTCTTGTTATGTTTGGAGCTCCTATTTCTATTGAGCTGCATGAACTCTTCTCGAAGGCATTGCCAAATGGAGATACCTTCACGCCATATGGAGCTACGGAGTCACTTCCGGTGGCGAACGCCATGGGCTCGGCCGTTCTGGAGAGAAAGGAACAAATTAGAAGCGGAAAAGGTGTGTATCTCGGAAGACCTCTAAGTTCTGTGGATGTTAAGGTTATTGCGGATGTTGAAGAAGCGATTGAAAGTATAAGCGATATCAAGGAGCTTCCCAATAATGAGATTGGGGAATTCCTTGTTAAGTCGAGAACCACCACTAAGGGATATTACCAGATGCCTGAGAAAACGAAGCTTGCAAAAGTTTATGATGGCGAGAGCGTATGGCATAGAATGGGTGATGTTGGCCATAAGGATGAAGATGGAAACCTGTGGTTTTTAGGTCGTAAAGCTCATAAAATAGTTCATGAGGAGAAGTCTCATTACAGCATCTCCATTGAGTCAATTTTCAATCAACACCCTGAAGTCGAAAAAAGCGCTCTAATTAGCAAAGAGGTCCCTTCAATCGCAATTCAAAGAAAAGACGCGAGCATATCTTTAACTAAGGCGCAGGCCAATCTCTTTCTAAACGAGCTTTTAGAAATTGGTAAGAAGTATGGCCACACTAAAGACTTTGAACAGTTCTACCTTTGTTCAAAATTTCCTGTGGACGTGAGACACAACATTAAGATCGACAGAAAACGTCTTGGTGAAATGAAACTTGAAAGGTTAAGGTGATATATGAAGATACTTGTTACTGGCGGCGGGGGTTTTTTAGGATCTGAGATTTGCAAACAACTTCTAGATAAAGGCCATAAAGTTGTATCCGCCAGTAGAAGTCATTACCCTCACTTGGAAGAGATCAATGTCGAGCAAAGAAGGGTCGATCTTTCACAGGGGTCTATTGATTTGTCCGACATTGATGCTGTAGTTCATACTGCCGCCAAAGCAGGTGTTTGGGGAAGCTATGAGGAGTTTTATAAAAACAACTTTCTCTCCACCCAGAATATTGTAAAAGCAGCTAAAAACGCAGGCATTAAGAAGTTTGTTTATACATCTTCTCCCTCTGTAGTATTCGGAAAGGATGACATCGAGAATGCAAATGAGTCAATAGAATATCCCTCTAAGTTTTACACCGCTTACTCTGAGACCAAGGCAATGGCCGAAAAGCTAGTGCTGCAAAACAATTCAGAGGAGTTTAAGACAATTGCAATAAGGCCTCACCTTATTTGGGGAGAGGGGGACCCACATCTTGTGCCTAGGTTAGTTTCAAAAGCAAAAGAAGGTAAGCTTAAGGTTGTTGGGTATGGTGAAAATCTGGTTGATGTGATTCATGTTAAAAATGCGGCCCATGCCCATGTGCTGGCACTTGAAGCTTTAGATAAAAAAGACTTCAGCGCTGGAAAAGCATATTTTGTTGGACAGGAAAGACCTGTTGTTTTGTGGGACTTTATTAATCAAATACTTCACCACGCAGGGCTTGATCCTATTGATCAGTATGTGGGGTTTAGGACTGCTTATATCCTAGGCGCAATACTTGAAGTGAGTTTTAAGTTTTTAGGTATAAAATCCCCCGAGCCACCAATGACCAGATTTGTTGCGCTTCAATTGGCCAAACATCATTACTTTTCCCATGAGGCCGCCAAGAAAGATTTAGGCTATTATCCAATTGTAACAATCGAAGAAGGCCTTTCCACTCTTTTTAAAGATAAGTACGAAAAACTTAGCGCGATTAAAGAGGTGGAGGCAAGGCTTGACTCAGTTTAAACACAGGCCTGCTTTTTTTTAGACTTCCCTGAATTCATTTACCTATTAGCTTAATTAAAGTTTGTTTAGGCCTGATAAAGGCCAAAAAGTTTTTAGGCCTATCTTTCTAAGATATAAGCTTGTCATGAAATTTGGCAGTACGCTTCTGTTAATTCTAACCCTATTATTTAGCTCCTGTGTGGGAGAGCAAAACTTCTTTGCTGGAAAGGGCCCTCAATCACACGAGATTATTAAACTGTGGTGGACCCTGTTTGGAATCGCCTCATTTGTCACGGTCACCGTAAGTTTTTTTTTAGTTCGGGGCGCCCTTAAGAAAAACCGCGATGACTCCGTTAATGATGAAGCTCTAGGTAAAGGCCTTGTTTATGGGCTTATAGGCACGATCTCTCTTTTACTTGTTATTATCTTTTCAACCTTGAGGCTTGGACACCCTCCTGAATATTCAGAGGGAAATTTTGAATTAAAAGTCGTTGGGAAAATGTGGTGGTGGCAAGCGCACTATTATGATCCTGAAGGAAATTACCTTTTCGAAACTGCTAATGAAATTGTTATTCCCACAGGCCGGCCTATTCGCATAAAACTTGTTTCTGATACGGTTATTCATAGTTTTTGGGTTCCTGCTCTTGCCGGAAAGGTGGATATGTTGCCTGGAAGGGAAAATTTCTTGGTGGTGAAGGCCGATGAAGAAGGTGTTTTCAGAGGACAGTGCGCTGAATTTTGTGGAACCCAGCACGCCCTTATGTCCTTCTATGTTAAAGCGGTCAGTGAGGACCAGTTTTCTAAGTGGAAAGAGAAACAGGGGAAGAAGTATAAAAGGATCAAAAGTCACGCTTTAGGGGAAAGGGTTTTTATCAACTCAGGATGTGTGAAATGCCATACGATTAGAGGTCTGGGAGTGGCAACTGACGCTAAATATTATGGGCCTGATCTCACACACTTTGGTTCCCGCTCACATATAGCCGCTGCCACCTATCCAAATAATAAAGGGCATTTGGGAGGATGGATTTTGGATCCTCAGGGCGCTAAGCCTGGAAACTATATGCCCGCAACACCTCTGTCTGGAAAGGAGCTCAATGCGCTTCTAGAATTCTTGGAGGCGCTTAAATGACACCCGAAGAAATAAAGATTCAAGAATTGGAAAAGGCGTGGATTAACCCTCCGGGTTTTATCGGGTGGCTGAGAATTGTGAATCAGACCAATATTGGAATTCGCTATATAAATACTTCATTGATTTTCTTCTTTATGGCGGGGGTCTTAGGGGGCATCATGCGCGCTCAGCTTGCCGCACCTGAAAACGAATTGGTAGGGCCTGAAATGTTCAATCAGATCTTTACTGTTCACGGCACAGCGATGATGTTTCTATTTGCGATCCCCATGGTTGAAGGACTTGGGGCCTACCTTGTGCCTCTAATGATAGGAACAAGAGATTTAAGCTTTCCGCGACTTAGCTCATTCAGCTATTTTGTCTTTTTGATTGGAGGTGTCACTCTTTTTGGATCTCTTCTTTTACAAGTAGCTCCCAATGCAGGCTGGTTTAACTACGTGCCTCTTGCGTTAAAAGAATGGTCAGTTGGCAAGAATATAGATGTTTACGCCACTGTGATCACATTCATAGAAATAAGCGCTCTGGCCGCGGCGGTGGAGTTAATTGTAACCATTCTGAAACAACGAGCTCCTGGCATGTCCATGGCAAAGATGCCTGTGTTTGTTTGGTCCATTCTTGTTATGGCCTTTATGATTGTCTTTGCCATGCCTGGCGTTGTTGTTGGCAGTGTTATGCTCGCGTTGGATAGGTTGGTGGGAACCGTGTTCTTTGATGCAAGTGTTGGAGGAGACTCTCTTTTGTGGCAACATCTCTTTTGGTGGTTTGGTCACCCTGAGGTTTATATTGCTTTTCTGCCTGCGGCCGGAGTGGTCTCTACTGTGATTCCTGTTTTTTGCAGGCGTCCACTTTACGGTCACACAGCTGTTGTCCTCTCCATGGTTGCTATAGGAATCATAAGTTTTGGATTATGGGTTCACCATATGTTTACAACTGGCATTCCCGATCAAGCAAACGCATTTTTTAGTGTCGCAAGCGCTATGATTGCGATTCCCTCTGGCATTCAAATTTACTGTTGGATTGCCACTCTATGGACTGGAAGGCCTAAATTTACCACGGCCCTTTTGTGGTGTATGGGATTTGTAATCGTTTTTGTTGTGGGTGGCCTTACCGGGGTAATGGTTGCCTCTGTGCCTTTTGACAAACAAACCCACGACACTTATTTCGTTGTGGCGCACTTTCATTATGTTCTCATTGGTGGGGTAGTCTTTCCTCTTTTTGGTGGAGTCTATTACTGGTGGCCTAAGTTTACTGGAAAGCTTTTGAACGAAACATTAGGGAAGTGGAACTTCTGGATGGTTTTAGTAGGATTTAATGTCGCTTTCTTTCCAATGCATCTTTTAGGCTTCATGGGAATGCCTAGAAGGATTTACACTTACTTGGAAGAGATGCAATGGGGACCTTTAAATCTTTTATCAAGCATTGGTGCCTATGTTCTAACACTTGGGTTCTTGATATTTATAGTGAATATAATTTGGACGCATTTTAAAGGAGAGAAGGCCGGGCCAAATCCTTGGAATGCATCCACACTTGAATGGTATGCTGAATCTCCACCAAGAAATTATAAATTTCTTGAAATACCTCAAGTCAACTCCCTTAACCCCCTATGGGAAAAGGAAGAGCTTAAACCTGCCACCATTGGGATGAGAACTGATCGAAGAGAGATTCTTATTACAGAGATTTTGACTGGCAAGCTGCAGGCTGTCGCTATCCTTCCCACAAACACAATATGGCCTTTGGTTCTATCCATCGCCACTGGTATGGCATTTATAGGAAGCATATTTTCCCCGTGGTGGTTTGTCGGTTCATTCTTTTTAGTGTTTCTCGCCATTACAGGTTGGTTTTGGCCATCAAGACCTTGGGATGAAGGGAGGGATGTATGAATGTGGAGAAGTGGACTCGCTACCATGCAGATCTAAAACACCCATACTGGTGGGGGATTATGGGACTAATTGTTATTGAGTCGACTGTGATTGCAATCTTTCTCGCAAGCTATTTCTACCTATGGATTGTGAATAGTTCTACCTCCAGAATGGCGTGGCCGGGAGGGGAAATTCCTTCAATTTTTTATCCCAGTGTCAACATTGGGCTGCTTTTATTTTGTGGATGGTCCATGTGGTATGGGGGTGTATTAATTCATAAAAACAAAACCAAGGCCTTTGGGTGGCTTGCGGTGGCCTGCTGTGTGGTGGCCTGTGGTGTGCTTTGGCTTAGGTGGCTTCAGATGCTAAACCTGCCATTTAGCTATGATCAGAATGCCTATGCCTCCTTTGTTTGGGTTTTAAGTAGTTTTCATTTCATGCATGTTCTTGCGGGAATACTTGGCACAGCTGTAATTGGTTGGTTTTCTTTCAAAGGTTATTACACCGAACAGCGAAACCTGGGAGTTCAGATAGACACGATCTATTGGTACTACATTGTCGCATCTTGGATTCCTGTCTACTTTGTAATTTACATAACACCGAGGTTCCAATGGTAAAAAGAAACAACCTTTTGATGTGGGGAGCTTTGTTAGGCCCAAGCACAACGTGGCTTGTGTATTTGATGGCAAGCTTTACCGTTGCCGCCTATGCCTGTGAAAGAGGGGATGATTGGATCATGCAAGGTATGACCTTTGGGGCGGTTGTAGTTTCTTTCATTTTTCTGTGGGGTGGTGGGAATGCCTATAAGAGATTTAAAGCGAGTCAAAATCAAAGTGGTATTTTTATTTGTGTGATCTCTTTTTTGTTAGGCGCTCTCATTGTGTTAATTCTGCTTGCAAGTGAGTTGAGCAACCATTTGGTGCGGCCATGCTTGTGAAGATTATTGTCATCTTTTTTATGGCCGGGTGTCAGGTAAAGCAAGTGGACACACTTGAAGTATTGCCTGGCGCAACTAGTATTGAACGTGGGAAAAGGCTCACGTTCTCCTATGGCTGCGCTGTCTGTCATGAGATCAGTGGAATAAATGACTACCCAGGTAATATTGGCCCTTCTCTTGTTAATTGGGGAAAGCAAAAGTACATCGCCGGGGCCGTGCCAAATAGAATGCCTGAATTGATACTGTGGCTTAAAAATCCTCAGGCCATTCAAAAAAACAGCGCTATGCCTAACTTAAACATGACTGAAGAAGAAGCTTCAGACATTGCTACATACTTATACTCTCAATAGGTGTTTATGAAGGCGAGATTTGCAGCAATATTATCACTACTAGGCGCAGGCTTTATTGCCGGTATAGGGACAACTATCTTTTTGGAACTTGGGCTATACGACCTGTCGGCCCTTAGTCCTCATAATGAACTTGAAAGACAGCTCATAATGTTTTTAAAAAATAACGCCATTGAGTATCAATCAGGCGATATCAAAGCGCCGGCGCTTAATGATCGTGAGCGAATTAAAAAAGGATTTGCTCTCTATGAGGTTCAATGCAAGGTATGTCATGGCGCCCCTGGCGAGCCTCGTGGAAGAGTTTCCACAGGCCTTAATCCAAACCCGCCACCTCTTTTTAAAGCGGATGACCATTGGAGCTCGGGTGAGTTGGGGTGGATTATACAGAATGGACTAAAAATGGCAGGCATGCCTGGAGTTGGAATTGGTCAAACAGATGACGATATCTGGAACATTGTTTCCTATGTCAAGCGAATGAACACGCTTTCCGTTGCCGAATACAAGGCCATGAAAAAAGCGCTAAAGGATGGGGTAGATCCGCCTGGACTGGAGTGGGAATTTCCAGAAGAAGGGTGGAAAAAATTAAAGAACTATTCTGCAAGTGAGGGAAAAGTTCTTTTAAAGAAACTGGGGTGTGCTAGCTGCCACAGTATTCCCGGCATAAAGGCGCAAAACACTCATGCGGGGCCTTCCTTAAAGGAGTGGAAAAATAGGCACTTTATAGCCGGACAAGTTGCAAATTATCCAAAAAGTCTTGTGAAATGGTTAATGCATCCTGAAAAAATTGATCCTACCACACTGATGCCCAATCTAGATGTTACTGAAGAACAGGCATGGAAGATGAGCGCTTATTTGATGAGTCTTGAAGAGTAGCCTAGAATTCTTTTGACACTCCAAAGGCTGGACAAAATAAAGGTAATACCTGCAGGCATCCACATGATGAGGCCTGCAGTTTGTTGATCTCTTAATGGGTTGATTCCCAAAAGTTTTGAACTCTCTATATATGGTTGATACCAAACCCCTTGAGAAAGGCCCATAAGAGCTCCTAGGAT
Source organism: Halobacteriovoraceae bacterium (assembly GCA_002711995.1). Classification (GTDB taxonomy): domain Bacteria; phylum Bdellovibrionota; class Bacteriovoracia; order Bacteriovoracales; family Bacteriovoracaceae; genus UBA845. The sequence continues at coordinate 367,885 of PASN01000014.1, forward strand.
CATTGCATGAATCATGGATACAAACAGGTAGGCCGTTGCAACCGTTGGCAAAAGCTTGGCCCCATATGGATTAAAAACTACTCGCCAAAATAGATAGGCAGTCGCGAAAAACAGAATGTGCTGCAGATCGTGAAGATGGCCATCTGAAAGTGCAGCATTGTAAAATTTTGGAACATGCCAGATGTAAAGAGTGGCGGCATAAAGTCCAAAGGCCGTAAGTGCCCTTTGCTTCCTTAGAAGCTTCACTGTTTTTACATAGAGCTTTTTTATTAGGGTTTTATTTAAAAAGCTTGTAGAGACCATGATGTGGTAATCAAGGCCTGCGATTGCAAGACAAGGGGCTGCAACCATAAGGATTAAAGTATGTTGCAACATGTGGATCGAGGCCATCTTTTCACTATAGAGATCTATTGCTGTTAAGAGTGCCAGGAAAAGGGATGACCAGCCTGTCCAGAAGAAGGTCTTTGTGAGCTTGCTTCCATTTTTTTTATTAATGCCAAATAAGTACAAGGCCAGAATGGTAAATAGGCCTATCCAAACATGTGGTTCCGTATTGAAGCTTGTTGGGGAGAGCTCACCACTATGCGCTCCATTGTGAGCAATGGATCTAATAGGTAAAAGCAGGCATAGTAGAAGTTTGGCCATGGGGAATAAAATACCATGGCCATTTGTTTTGTTCTTTGTTTAGAGCTTTGAAAAGGCCTTAACTATTCCTTGATCAAAGTAATTCGCGCTCATGCCAGCATCGACTATGGTGTTTGAGGCGTTTATTCCTGAGGATAGAGGAGATAGAAGGAAAAGAACTGTATTTGCAACCTCTTGTGTCGAAAGGTTTTGTTTCCTCATTGTTAGTTCTTCGCTGTAAAGGTAATTCTCAATATAGTTTGGTATACCGGCGCTGGCCGAGGTTTTTAATGGTCCGGCACCAACACTGTTAAATCTAATATTGGAAAACTCGCTAAAGGATTTTGCCAAGTAAGCGCAGCTCGTTTCAAGCATTGCTTTTATGGGGCCTAGGTATCCATAAGAAGTTGCAAGGGTGTTGGAAATCGAAATGGTGACGACACTTGCATCCTTTTTTAGCAGATCTTTAAGCTCATTTGCTATCTGAACCAATGAGAAACTGCTTATATGACAGGCCTGTAAGTAATCCTCAAGTTTAGTCTCATGGAATGGCTTAGGCCCTTCACTGAAATTTGCAAAAGCGATGGAATGAAGAAGGCCGTCAAGCTCACAGTCTATATTTGCTTTTAAAGCTTTTAAATGTTCTTTGTTTTCAACATCGAGAAGAAACACCTTATTCTCTGGAAAAAGCTTTTCGACTTTCTCTTTATTCTTATCGTTTTGAGCAGAGAATATACATTCAGCTCCCGCCTGAATTAAGGCCTTGGCGCTAAAGTAGGCCACACTTTTCTTGTTCGCGATGCCAGTAATGAAATAGGTTTTGCCTTTAAGGTCTATCATTTGTTCTCCACAAGGGTTACTGCAAATTCTATGATTAACGCCTTTTTGCCAGAAACACTTGCCACGGCCTTCATGTAGGCCGCAGGGCCAATTAGTTCTTTTAAATCTACTTTTATATCGAGCTGATCGCCAGGTTTAACCATGTTTTTAAATTTTGCGTTTTGAATTCTTGAAACGACGGCCGTTTTGCTGGCAATGCCTTCGCCCTTGTGCGCCATCAATAAAGCGCCCGATTGGAAGCAGGCCTCGCAAATTAAAACACCAGGCATTATAGGGTTTCCTGGAAAGTGTCCCTTGAAGTAGTCCTCGCTTTCTTTAACCAATTTCTTTGTATGGATGGTGTCCTCAGTTCTATCCACCATTTCGTCTATGAACAGAAAAGGGTCCTTTTGAGGGATCATTTCCACCGGATTCATTATAGACCACCCGATACTTCTATTGTTGCGCCGGTAATGTAGCTTGCTTTTCTAGAAGAGAGAAAAAGCACAACATTCGCAACTTCCTCCACACTTCCAAAGCGCTTCATTGGCACTTGTTTTTTGTATTCTTTTACTTGGTCTTCAGGGAGGTCCTGGATTAGCTCCGTTTCGATAAAGCCAGGTGCCACGTTGTTAACGGTAATGTTTCTTTTTGCAACTTCCTTGGACAAAGACTTTGAAAGGGCAACTTGACCCGCTTTGGAGGCCGCATAGTTTGCCTGTCCTTGAAGGCCTAAGCTTCCACCTATTGAAGATATGTTTATAATACGTCCATATCTATTTCTCATCATATGAAGAGTTGCAAACTTTGACATGTTGAAGGTACCCTTAAGGTTTATGTCTAAAATGCTGTCCCATTGGTCTTCGCTCATGGCCGCTGTGATGTTGTCAGATCTTCTTCCAGAGTTGTTTACAAGCACATCAATCTTATCGACTTCTTTTAAGGCCTCTTCGAAAAACGCCTCACATGCGGAGTGGGAAGAAACATCAAACTTCTTGAGAATAAGATTTGAACCAAGCTCTCCAAGCTCTTCCTTAAAGTTGTTGGCCGCTTAATCGTTAGATGCGTAAGTGGCGATTACAGTTGCGCCTTCTTCCAGGAATTGCTTTGCAATACCTTTTCCAATTCCTCTTGTTCCACCAGTAACGATAACGGTTTGATCTTTAAACTCTTGCATTGTTTTCCTTAGTAGCTAAATTTGTCTGTTGATTTTCTTTCTCTAATTGGTAGAGCCAGCTCTCTACCTCATTTGACTGGATGACGCCGTAGTTTGCAGCTCCCAGCCAACCACTCATTATGATTCCAACACTGCCTGCGTGGAATAGGCCTGAGACTTCTTTGTGCATGTTCATGCTTACATCAAGACCCTCAAACTTGGTCCCAAAGGAAGATCCTCCTTCATGGCGAGTGTATTTTTTAACTGTTAGTGGAGTGGCGGCGTCGACGAAGTCTATTTTTTGTCCAATCCCTGGCAGGAAGCCCTCGAGACAATCTATAGTTTCCTTTATCATTTTCTCTTTTTCGGCTTTGTATTCGTCCTCAGAAAGGTTCGCCCAGTCTTCCCAATTTGCGTTAGTGGAAGATACGATGGCGTATTTTTCATCTTTGTCGTATGGGCGCCCTTCTGGATAATATACAGAGAAAGTTCTGGAAGTGATTTCTTTACTTAGTAGGGCCTCTGTATCAAATTTAGGGTGTGTGGAGGTGAATATTAAGTCTCCAATAAAAGGTATTGTCTCTCCCTCCTTAAGACCGAAGTAAACTTGGCATGAGGAAGAATTCATTCTTACCTCTTTAGCTTTGTTAACATAATCAGTATTAAAGTTTTCTTTTCCGGCCAACTTGAAGATTGTGGTTCTTAGGTTTGCGTTGGAAACTACGGACTTTGCCCTTACAGTCTGTCCTTTGACAACCACGCCAGAGGTCTTGCCGTTTTCTATCAGAATTTGATCCACAGGCGCGTGTTTTTTTATATCAACGCCGTTTTTAAGAAGTTCATCCTGCATCATCTTAATTAAGTGGTCCGTTCCACCTTTGAAGGTGAAAACACCTTTTTTCATGAAGTTTGAAAATACTATTCCATAAGTGATTGCAGGGTCCTCTAGTGTTGATCCATTTGCATACACTATTGGTTCCATTAGAAATCTTGCAATGTCATTTCTTCCAGGAAAGAACTTTTCGAACAGCTCGCCATTGGTCATTGATTGATCATCGTAAAAGTTCATGTTTTCAATGTAGTCATAAAAACTTTGAACAGTCTCGCGTTCAACGCCAAAGTGATCCACAAGTTTCTCAGTAAAGTCTTCCTTTGTGAAAAGGGATTCAATTTCGTATTGAGGATTGATGAACTTTACGCTTTTTAACTGCACTATGTGATCTGCAATTTCTTTGTTCCAGTACTTTCTACATGTCTTTTTCATCCCAAATGGAAACCCATGAAGACTTACATCAAAAACGTGTTTTTTATTAGCTCTATAGAACCAAGTTGCGAATCCACCCAGTTTGTTATGCGCTTCCAGTAGAAGAACTGAGCGTCCATTTTTTGCTAGTTTATTGGCAGCTGTCATGCCAGCTAGTCCAGAACCTATAACGACTACGTCATAATCTTTTTCTATTTTTTCTTTGGCCTTGATTAACATTTTTCTAATTCCTTGTAATGGAGGCAACCATACCAAATTATTAATTTTTAGACCATAATTTCTTCCAGTCTTGTGTGCGGTGTGTTGACGCCGTTAAAGTTATACATGGCCTTGACATCGGAGCAATCGTTTGACTCTCGCGAGGCATTGGCCGAAGATTTGGAATGATGGAGTTTATTAATCCTTCTTATTTGGTGGCCCTCTGTTTTCTTTTAGGCGCACTCTGCTTGTGGCTAAATAAGGTTTCTTTTAGGTTGAGTGGTTTCGCGGCCATCTCGGGTTCTTTTGCAGTTTTGTTAGGCCAATTTGCTTTAAAGGGAGTAGGCTCCCTATCTTACCTTTTTGCCCTCATGTGTTCGACGATTGGCCTTTTGGTAGTTGGCTATAGCTGGGCCTATTTTAAAAAGGAGCCGGATCGATTTGGCCAATTTTCATTGTTCTTATTTGCGTTTTTTGGCTCAATGCTTGGCCTACTCTACTCAAAGGACCTCATAAATCTTTTTATATATTGGGAAATGACAAGTCTTACATCATTCTTATTGGTGGGATTTAAAAATGGTTCCAATAAGGCCAGGGAAGCTGCAAGGACAGCTCTCATAATAACTGGGGGTGGAGGTCTGTGTTTGCTGGCAGGCCTTATACTTCTAGGGATTGAGAATGGTACTTATGAAATTGCCAAGTTGACATCGGGAAGCACCCCCGCGGCAATTCTTGTCTTGCTTGGCATCTTTACTAAGTCTGCGCAATTTCCTTTTCATTTTTGGCTTCCCAAGGCGATGAAAGCGCCAACTCCGGCAAGCGCGTTTCTTCACTCCGCCGCAATGGTAAAGGCAGGCCCCTACCTTATAATTTTACTTACTCCAATTTTTTGGACTAATGAATTATGGAGTATAGGGCTAAAGAGCATCGGTCTCATAAGCGGTCTGGTGGGTGGTTATATGGCGATCACCAAAAGAGACCTCAAGGCCATTCTTGCGGGGTTAACTATTAGCGCCTTGGGCATTATGTGTGTAATGGGCTCGGTTTACAATCATGCGGCCTTAAAAGCATTTCTTGTATTTCTTATGGCCCATTCGCTATACAAGTCCATTCTCTTTATGGGGGCGGGTATTCTTGATAAGCAATTTGGAGACCGGGATATTTTTAGGCTTTCAGGGGCATTGAGAGAATATAAACCTCTGCTTGTTATATTTGTAATTGGTCTCGGTTCAATGATAGGACTTATTCCTTTTATGGGGTTTGTGGCAAAGGAGCTGGTGCTAAAAAGCATAGAGGGGCACTGGCTACTTTTCCCTGTCTGTCTTGTATTTCTCTTTTATGGGGTTGCGGCAATAAGAATTCTTTACCCTTTAATTTCTAAAAAACCGAAGAAGGTCGTTAAGAAACTTAAGTTTTCCTTTTATTGCGCTCCAATTATTGGCGCTGCAACGACATTGATTTTTGGTATTTTACCAGGATTTCTTAATAAGCTTGTCGAGGACAGTTTAGGTGAAGTTGGAGTGGCGCAAAAGGTTGATCTACATTTATGGCACGGCCTTACTACTGCCTTCATTTTATCTGTTGCAATTATATTATGCTCTCTTTTGATTTCATGGTTTATGGCCCTTAAAAAATATCCAGAACAAAGTGGGGTTAGTGAAACACTTTATGATGCGTTTTGGCGAAATGTAAGAGCATACTCAGGCAAGACTGTAAGCGCATGGCACCGCTCAGGAACAAGTCTTTATCTTTATATCTTCTTCGGATTCGCGCTTCTTCTTGTGGGTGGTATGTTTTTCACCTATTGGCGTCCAGTCGTTCCAAACGTAACTCAGGCACCCACATATTATGAATGGTCCACTGGCCTTCTTGTCGCTGGCGGAGCAATTCTCGCCTTAATGGCCAAAAATATTTTTATCGGAGTCGTGGGATTGGCCCTGAGTGGTTACGGCATGGCATTGTTGTTTATAATGTTTAGCTCTCCAGACCTAGCTTTAACCCAATTTCTTGTGGAAACGATGACCGTAATTTTAGTGTGCTTCATTTTTATTCGTTTTCCCACAAAGGTTCCTCGAAGAGGGACTAAACGAACACTCGTAAACTTAGCTGTGTCTTTAGGGGTTGGGGCGTTGTCTATTGGCATTATGTGGAAGGTGCTTTCGTATCCTTTTTCATCTGCAGCGGCAGAGTATTATTTAAAAAATGCGTATGAATTAGGCCATGGCAAAAACGTTGTTAATGTGGCCATTGTTGACTTTAGGTCCTTTGACACTTTGGGCGAGGCCTTTGTTGTGTTTTTGGCAGGTGTGGGGGTCGCAAGCTTGTTCAGACTTATGCCAGGCTACAACAAGTACAGAGGTAAGTAGATGGGAACATTAATTATTAAGGTAGCCTCAAAGTATTTAATAGCGATTATTCTATTGTACTCACTATTTATGTTCTTTAGAGGTCACAACTATCCTGGAGGTGGATTCATTGGGGGACTCGCTGCCGCCACCGCGTGGTCTATGTATGGCATCGTGTATAAGGCCTCAGGTATTATTCAAGAAAGGCTTGAACCTTCAAAAATAAGCGCTTTTGGACTATTGGTCATTTTAATATCAGGTGTTGTGGGCCTTGGGTCTCATACTTTTTTCAAAGGGGTTTGGTTTAAGGTTGGCCCAGTGAAACTTGGCACTCCACTTCTTTTTGACGCCGGTGTTTATCTAGTTGTTTTTGGAGCGGTGGTGAATATCGTTTCATACTTTGAGGAGTCTTTTAAATGGAAGTAATGCTAACTTTAGTGTCAGGAATCCTCTTCGCTTGTGGTGTGTTCTGCCTTTTAGATGGCCATTTTATAAAGGTGGTCTTTGGCTCAATTATTTTATCCAACGCTGTAAACTTACTTTTCTTTGCTATGGGGAGAGTTGATAGAGATACACCTGCGTTCATTGGAAGGGGAGAGGTGCTTCAGGCCGCAAATCCTCTTTCTTCAGCGGCCGTCCTTACCTCCATAGTGATCGGCTTTTCCCTTACCGCCTTCATCATTGCGTTAATGTTTCGAGCGCACGAACAATTAAGTTCTTTGGAAGTTAATGAGGTTGTTAAGGAGGAATCTAAGTGAGTGTTCTTTGCGCAATTCCTCTTTTTCTTTCTCTTTGCATGAGCGTTTTGGCGTTTTTGCTCAAAGGGGACAAGAGGTTTGAAAAAATAGGACTTCTTGGGTTTGCAGGACTTGTTGTTTCCTCTGGAGCATTATTGTATTACAGTGCCATGAATGGCCTGCTAATTTTAGAAATTGGCGGCTGGCGAATGCCCTATGGGATCTCCATGCAAGTGGATGTTTTTAGCGCGACAATAAACTTCTTTATTTCCATACTTGGGCTGTGCGCTTATATGTTTTCGTTGGATGAAATAAAAGAAAAGAGATCTCGAGCTGGCTACTACAGCGCGATGTTTACCCTTTTCGCTGGCGCCAATGGGGTATTGCTGACTGGTGACCTCTTTAATATGTATGTGTGGGTTGAGGTTCTGGTCGTTTCATCTTTTCTACTTCTTTCGATGGGGCAGAATAAAAAACAAATAAAGGGGGCGCTGCCTTATGTTCTTTTAAATTTTTTAGGCTCTATGTTTATCTTATCCTCCATTGGCCTAATCTATGGGCTTACAGGGGCATTAAACTTTGCTCAGATTTCTCTTTTGATGGACGGGCTCGGGATTGGGCCTAGCGCCACGTTTGGAGCTTTATTCTTAGCGGGGTTTGGAATTAAATGCGCCATATTCCCACTCTTTTTTTGGTTGCCTGAATCTTACCACCGGCCACCTGCCGCTGTGAGCGCATTTTTTGCTGGAGTGGTGACCAAGGTGGGAGTTTGCGCCCTTTTTAAAGTTTACGGGTTGCTGTTTTATAAGCATATGGAAGTCTTCCAAGGGGCCTTGATCTGGATTGGTGTCTTTACAATGGTGAGTGGAGTTATAGGCGCCGTTGCTTTGTATGATGTGAGAAGGGTGTTGTCATATCATATCATCTCACAGATAGGTTATATGATTTTTGGTTTAGGATTGTTTGGGGCCAAGGCATGGGCAGCATCCATTTTTTTTATTGTTCATAATATACTTGCGAAGTCCAACCTCTTCTTTATTGGGGCTGAAATGAACCGCCTAGGCGGAAGCTACAATCTTCAAAAAACTAGGGGACTCTACAACTTCTATCCTCTTATATCTTTGCTGTTTTTTATAAGTGCCTTTTCTCTTACTGGCATCCCTCCATTTTCCGGTTTTTGGGGAAAACTTGGACTGGTGGAGGCCGGGTTTGAAGCTAATGAATATTTAGCAAGTTCCTTTGCGCTTTTAGTTGGCCTTCTTACGACATATTCCATGGTTAAAATCTGGATCCTAGGATTTTGGGAAACACCCAAATCCGAAAAGTGTCGAGGGCCTAAAAACAAATATCAGATGAAAAGGATCGTTCCAATTTTTATACTAAGCATGTTGAGTCTGTATATTGGTCTATGGCCTGAGATGTTGCTGTCCCTTTCAAAGCAAGGATCTGAACAACTTCTTCGTCCTAAGCTCTATCAAGAACAAATTCTCGGAGGTGTCCGATGAATCATTTGGCATGGAACTTTACTCTGGCCTTTTTTTGGATGTGTCTATGGGGCAGGATGTCCGTTTCAGGTTTTCTTACTGGTTTTGTGGCCGGTTATTTTGTCTTATATTTTACAAAAAGCACCTTGGGTGAAAAACACTATTTTAAAAAAACATACTTATGGGCAAAGTTTATTATTTTCTTTATTAAAGAGTTTTTTCTTTCCGCTATGAAGGTTGCCTACGATATTCTGACTCCCACCCATCATATGAGGCCTGGGATATTAAAAATTCCTTTAGAGCTCAAAAAAGACAGTGAGATTCAGTTTTTTTCAAGCGTCGTAACGCTAACCCCAGGGACATTAAGTCTAGATATTTCCGAGGACAAAAAAAGCATGTACGTTCACTTCATGTATGTTGACTATGAAAACTTGGAGGATTTTAGACTTTCATTAAATCGCAAATTCGAAAGAAAAATAAAGGAGCTCTTCGCGTGAGGCAAGTCATGGAGATATGTTTTCAGATAAGCTTTGTTTCTTTAACAATTGCGTTGGCACTATCAAGCTATAGAGCGTTCAAAGGCCCAAGGCTTCCTAATAGGGTTTTAGGCCTTAATCTTATGTCCACAGTGCTCGCTTCTTTTGCAATAGTGCTGGCCTGTTATCATTATCAATCCTTATATATAGATTTGTCTGTAACTGTTGCCTTAATTGAATTTCTGGCAACAGTTGCTTTTGCCAGATACATTAAATACCAGGGCAAGGAGGTTTCAAATGTTACTTGAGACCATAGGCGCTGTCTTTATCGCAAGTGGAAGTTTGTTTGTGTTGGTTGCCTCTATTGGACTTGTTAGATTGCCTGATCTTCTTACTCGCATGCACGCTTTAACAAAGGCCGGGACACTTGGATTTGGTTTAGTCTTTCTAGGGGCCGGGGTTTATTTTTGGAGCCTTGGAGTATTCACTAAAATAGTCATTGGGATTGCATTTATTTCTCTATCTGCCCCGGTTGGGGCGCATGCCATAGCCAGAAGCGCTTACTTTGTGAACATAAAGCTATGGTCGGCGACATTGCTTGACGAACTTCAAAGCAAGAGAGAAGACATGGATTAAACAAAGGCCGTACTGGTGTGAACCTTGCATCTAGATAATGTTCAAGGAGGAATCATATGGTCACACAAACCAAATCAGTTTACGGTAGAGCTTTTGCCTACGGAGTGCTTGGCGCTTTTATAATGACAGTGCTGCTTGTTCTCATGCGTTGGAGTGGACTTACTCAGTTTAATATTTCAATGTTTTTAGGGAGCATGCTTACACTTGAGTTTAACCCATCCACCTGGGTTGCTGGATTTATTTGGCATCTTTTGAACGGCGGTATTTTTGGATTAATTTATGCGGCCATTTTTAAGGGAATTGGCAGCGCCAGTTCAGGGAGGGGAACAATGCTCGGATTTGTGCATTGGCTTGTTTTTTCAGCAGTGCTTGCTTTTTCGGCGGATATTCATCCTCTGATACCCAGTGAGCTTCCTGAGCCTGGTTTTTTTGCGATAAACTATGGAGCGATAACGGCCGTAGGGACGTTGGCCTTGCACCTTGTGTTTGGCTATGTGATTGGAAATTCTCTTGAGGGAGTGATTGCCAGAAATAGAAAAATTAAGCGCAGCTACACTAGAAAAAGCTACGCTTAAAAATATGGGGCCTTGAAGAAGGCCCACTAATATTACTTTGTCGTCATTGTGGTAATTGTGTGATCTTCGCCATCTTGAGGAGGGTTTTCAATCCAGTGTTTGCAAGTATCAATCATTCTTAGGGTTGATTTATCCTCAGGGTGAGACTCTTTAATCATTTCAAACAGTGCCAGAGCGTTGTCAAAATCCTTCTCTAAAAACCTTTGGTAGGCAAGTTTAAATTGAGCAAGAGCGTCCTGGTCTTTCATGAATGGATGGTAGGAGTAGAGGACTTCGTAGACACCAACTGGCTCAGTTTTGCCTTTTACTCGCACATTGTCTATGCGTCTTGTTTCGAATCTATTCTTCTCCATCCTGTCATGTGTGAATTCTGATATTAGAATTTGAGCTCCATAATGCTTGCATAGAGATTCAAGTCTAGCTCCCAAATTCATGGTATCGCCTAGGGCGGTATAAGCAAAAATTTGATCACTACCCATGTTTCCAACTGAACATTCTCCGGAGTTAAGTCCAAGTCCAATTTTAAATTCTGGCAGTCCCTTTTGACTGAGTATTTTGTTTACTTCTGGAAGGGCCTCGAGCATTTTTACCGCTGCATCCACGGATTGAGTTACGTGGTCTCCAATATCTAGTGGAGCTCCCCAGAAAGCAACAATGGCGTCACCAATATATTTATCCAAAGTGCCATTTGTCTCAAAAACAATATCTGTCATTTTTCCCATGTATAGATTTAGGGCATACGCCAGGTCCGCTGGACTTAGCTGTTCACTAATAGAGGTGAAGTCCCTAACATCTGAAAATAGACATGTTATATCTCTTTTTTCACCCCCAACTTTAAGTTTGTCAGGGTGCTCAAGCATATCGTTTACAATCGCCGGAGCAACGTATCGGCTAAATGCGCCTTTGATTTGTTTCTTCTCAGTACTGGCGGCGTCGAAGTTTAAAAAAGTAATCCACGAGTAGGTCATGGTGAGTGCTGCGAGTGTGAAAAATAGTTTTAACTCATAGCCTTCTGGCAAATAAAACTGATAGTCGATGAAAAGGATGGTCGCTGAAATTACCACAAGACTTGCAACATCCAAAATGGCGTTGTTGAAATACATCACCACCAGGAGTAACAAAAGTCCTATTCCCAGCATGTAAAAAGAGATGATAATGGACTGGTCCAAAGGCGCGTAGAAGTGATTGTTCATTAGCATGTGCAAAACATTCATGTGCGCAAGAACTCCCGGCATTTTCGCGTCAATGGGAGAGTTCCTAAAGTCGTGCGCCCCTGTGGCGGTTGATCCAATAAAGGCAATTTTGTCTTTGAACATATTTTTAAGTTTTTCGTCGTTTGGATCTGCGTTTATGACTTTATGTAGTGAAATGTCCTCAAACATGTATTCGTTTCCAAACCAGCGCACCTTGCTCTCGCCACGGTTGTTGATAAAGATTTTTTTATCCCCAACGTTTAAGGTGCCAGTGCCTTGTCCATTTATTTCAAGCTTTACTGGTGAGTCCTTTAGCACCTCGAAGGCCCTAAGCCCCAGGGATGGAAAGTAAAGCATGTCTATGTTTGCCACCATCTGGTAATGTCTAAAGACACCATCAGAGTCTTCAAGCATGTTGATGTATGCTAAATCAACGCCAGTGTTGAGCAATTTTTTAATTGGGTAGGTGTTGCTTTCAACATACCTTTGTTCAAGGCCAAATTCTCCCGCTTGTTGGGAGTCGAGCATGAAGCTAAACAAGTCTTCGGGCACTTCTTCAAACACAGCTGTTTGTGTGTGGCTTTGAGTTGTGTATGGCATTATTACTCTGTTGCCCTCCACCGATTGAAAGTCATTTATGGCCTGAGCAAACATGTCGTCAGGACTTTGCTCAGCGCAGGCCCTTGAAGGTTCTGGGAAGAAAACGTCAAATGCCACGACCCTAGTTCCAAAGGCCTGTAGGTTGTTCAGCATCTTTACCCAGTTTTCTCTTGGTATTGGCCAGCTGTTGATTTTTTGTAGAGACTCATCGTCAACTCTGATCAAAATAATGTCTTTGTTCTTTTTGTCAGGATCCATCTCCATGATCTTCATCATTCGAAAATCATAAAACTTGTTCTCAAGCGACGAAGCGTAGGAGACGAGCTCTTGCGCCTCGTAGTTTGTCACATCCCGGGCGACAAAACTTAGAAGGATGCTGGCCGCGCAAAACGCAACTATTAAAACTATTCCAATGCCCTTGGTGAAGCGGCCTAGAAACTTCATAACACTCCTTGAATATTACTGGTCTAAACGGTATCTTTTTTTGTAATATCGGCGTTTTAAGACACTTTATTTAAAAATTTGGAAGTTTTTATGTTGGAGCAAAAAAAGCAAGAATTCTCAGAACACGTTAAGGCCCTGCAGGATCAAATCTGTGATCAAATGAGAGCAATGGATCCTAACATTGAGCTTAATGAAGATATATGGCATAGAAGTGATTTTAAGGGCGATCCAGGCGGGGGAGGAATAACTCGCGCCTTTCAAGGTGAGGTCTTTGAAAATGCTGGAGTGAACACTTCAGAAATTTATGGATCTATTAATCCAGATTTTGCTAAAAAGCTTAAAGGGGACTCGGATCAATTGTGGGCCGCCGGCATCTCGCTAATATTGCATCCAAGGAATCCAAGAGTGCCTACAGTTCACGCCAATTTTAGGATGATCCAACAAGGAGAATCGTTTTGGTTTGGTGGCGGAGCGGACCTTACGCCTTATTATCCCTATGAGGAAGACTTTAAATACTTTCATGGAGTATGGAAGCAAGCTTGTGGCGATGACTATGAATGGATGAAAAAAGAGTGCGATGAATACTTTGTTAATCACCATAGAAACAAAGAAATGAGAGGAATTGGCGGTATCTTTTTCGATCATTACAATAAAGGCGACCTTGAGCAAGACTTCATCATGGTTAAAGGCCTATCTGAGAAATTTATCGAATCCTACTTTCCCATAGCAAAAAAGCGTGTAAACGAAGAATTCACACCCGAAGATGAAGATTTTCAACTACATAGAAGAGGTCGGTACGTGGAATTTAACCTTCTTCATGATAGAGGCACCTTATTTGGTCTTAAAACCAATGGTAGAACCGACTCAATCCTCATATCCCTTCCAGGAAGGTGCAAATTTACCTATAGATACAGTCCAAAGGAGGGAGGCCCACACGCCCAGATGATGGACTACTACCATCCTAAAGACTGGGCATGAAAATAATGCACGCTGCATTGCGTTAATGACTTAAGCATGGGATTGTCCGCTCCTATTTTAAATAAGAAAAGGAGCTTTCATGCGAATTTTACACCTCATTACCTTGGTCGCCCTATCTGTAGGGCCTGCATTTTCTGAGGTTCCTGAAGGAACCAATATGATAACACCTAAGGAGTACTCGAAGTTTGAAAACTTGCGGGTAGAGTTCACTGAAAGAGTATATAACCCGGCCGAGGGGGAGAACACACCATGGGTTGTAGGCCCCGCAAAAGTATTATCTTTTCCCCTCACCAAGCTCCAATATGAAGTTGCTCAATTCGGTACATCTCTTTTAACGGAGAGTGTGAGAAGGTCTCCAATACATAACGCGTTAGGGACATATGAAGAGGCCAAGAAAACTTTAATGCTTCTTAAAAACGGACTTTTTGATTTAGTTAGAGGAATTTTTAATCCCAAAAACGCAGCGGCGTTAGATGGTCTTTTAGGTATTGGAAGCGGGGTTTTGAACACTGCCAACATAGCCGGTGGAGCAGTAAAGACTGTTGGTTCAGTTGTGGGCTATCCGGTTTATAGAATACTAGGCGGTGAAGCGAGTGAGCACCACTCTTTACCAGGAAAGAGGGCAGCAATTGTTCAAGTAAACACTGGTGCCTTTCCGTTTGATTACTTTTTAGATCCCTATGGAGACCAGATTGTAAGACACCACCTAAACGGTGTAGTTGATTATTACTGCATTAGTTCTCTAGTTGAGGGTGATGGTGTGGATGATTGTATTGATAAAATTCCTCATGACGTAGAGTATGTTGATTTTGTGGCTCTTACTCACAGTGGTGGAAGTCACAGTAATGAAAGTGCTGCAGATTATGCCATTACTAAGGGCTTTAAACCAGGCCTTATGGTGAGTATTGGGTGTTATGACCAAGATGTAGATATGACTGAATATGCCAATACTATGGGACAAGAAGGTCTTTCATGGGGTGTTCACTATTACTTGAGCAGTGCCATTGCAAAGAGACTTAGAGGTATCCCAATGAACCAGGCCTCACAAGAGGCGTTCATCGAAAACCTTCCAATCAACTTTGTAAATCCTGTATCCATTTTAGGACAAATTGGCGTTGGTGTGATGGGTGATTCCATTATGGGATCTTACCCGCGAGTTAGAAACGAAGATGATAGCAAAGCAAAAGCGATTATTGCTGACAAAGTTAGGGTTGCGAATAACTTTAGGGTTATGAAATATGCCAAGCCATTTAATGAAGGCAGAATAAGTGTGAATGAATTTGGAAAGTTAATGGATGCATTTAATGTGGATAAATCAGTTGTACTTGCTGAAATGGATAGCTTGAAAAATAATAGCCGTTCACTTAGAAGAGATACGGAGTTTCTAGAGCTTATTGACAATTTTGAACGCACTCAGATGCCTAGAAAAGTAAAGTATAGGGCCAGAAGGTTGGGTCCAGTGCGAAGCGTGGCCGACAGGTGGATTACAAAGACTAAATATGTTTTATAGTGGAAAAAGGGCCTGTTTTAGGCCCTTTTTTTATTCAATTTCACTTGCATCAGAAACGATATAAGGGTAATAATGGTCTCAGGGACCAAGTAGGGTCTTAGATATTGATATTTTTTTGGTCTTCAGCTCTGTCTTATTTCCACAAAATTTCATGAACTAATTTATAAAACATCCATCGCTGCGATATAGCGTTGGGAATGTTACTGTAAGAATTTGACCTAATGTTAAACCTCTTAAGTAGCACCAAATGCCTTTAGGAGGGCCATATGGGAAAGAAAATTTATGTTGGCAACTTGCCTTACTCTGTTACTAACGATTCACTAAGCGCTCACTTCGCTAACTTTGGAACTGTTGAATCAGCTAAAGTTATCATCGACAGAGACACTGACAGAAGCAAAGGTTTTGGTTTTGTTGAAATGTCTACTGAAGACGAAGCTGCTGAAGCTATCTCATCTCTTGACGGAGCTGAGCTTGAAGGTCGTCAGCTAAGAGTAAACGAAGCTAAGCCACAAGCACCTCGTGAAAACAGAGGCGGTTACGGTAACCGTTACTAATTTCAAAATCATTGTCGCGAGGGCCTACCCTCGCGATGTTTTCTCTCAATCTTCTACTATTAAAATTTGCTAACCTTTTGAATTTCCAATAATTTTAAACGGTCTTTAAGCTCTTGTTATTTGAGTAATTTCCAAATTATTAATTAAGTTTGCGCCAATCTTGACGAAAATAGTGCGAAAAACCATCAAGGGATATCTGATATGGCCAGGCCGAGTCTAAGGTTCAAAAAAACTATTAAAGAAGCTGCATTTAAAAGTGTGTTTGGTTTGTTTCCAAAAGAATTCGTCTTGGGTCGTCTTTTCGATCTAGAAGAGATCTTAAGGTATGTTTCATCCAGCGAAATTGTATTTAAACTTGCCAGAACTCCAGAGGAGCACGAAGCTGCCGCAAGGCTTACTTACGAGGCCTATATTGCCCAAAAGATGATGCCCGAAAATCACCTTAATAAAAGAATAAGTAAATATAATTTATCCCCGGGAACATTTACTGTTATAGCAGTTAAGAGAGGAGAATCTCCAGTCGAGGATGAGGTTGTGGCCACAGTTTCTTTAATCAACGATTCAGGACTTGGACTGCCCTCAGATAGTATCGCTGACCTCTCTTCTAAAAGGCGTGGCAATGTGGTGGCCGAAGTGGGCTCCCTTTGTGTCAAAAAAGAATTTAGAAGCAGCAAAGGAAAGATTCTTATTCCTATGATGAAGTACTTGGCGATGGTGGCAAATCAGCTCAATGTGGACACTTTTATATGTACGGTTCATCCCCAGGCCACAAGTTTCTACGAAGTCTTATTTGACGCCAAATACCTGCCACAAAAGCATTCCAGCTATGTATGTGGCACAAACGAGCTGCCCGCAAAAGTCATGAGTATAAATTGCGACTTTTTAAGCCTGGGCAAACTTGCAAAAGACAAGTCTTCACCCGCTTTAAGAAGGCAAGTCTGTGAATACTATGTCACACAATCGGAAGAGCCTTACTTTATTGTTGAAGATTTTAGGCTGAAGGTTAGGGAGGATGTAAGCTTCGACAGGGATTATGGCAAAGTTCTTATGAAAGAGTATTTGGAGCTTGGTGGAGAGTTAAGTGATGAGGACTATAGGGTTTTAACCAGTATGCTTCGTGACATGACAGTCTGTGCAGATGAGGTATTTAGAAAAAGAGTTAAAGAGCATAGGGTTCTCACGGCCTTTTTAACAACAATAAACATAAAAGGCATTGGACATGTTACTTGTAGAACAATTGACTCAAGTTTTAGCGGCCTAAAGCTTAGTGTAGAACGAGTGTTTTCTGAAAAAGAACTGGAGATGTTTATTACCTACGCTCCCGGAATGAGTGTTCATCTTAAGGGACAAGTCATGTGGCAGAGACAATACGTCGTAGGCATCAAAATTGAGGGTGGCCAGCTTGATCTTTGGAAGCAAGTAATTGGAAAGGCCTTAAGAGAAGATCAAACTATTGCCGCCTAATTATGCTTAACCTTTCTCATAGCGTATATACCAATCCTGTTCTTGCCGGAATAAACTTCTTAAATATCTTTAATTTGGAAAACTTAATTAAAAAGCGATAAACTCCATAGCTTGAGTCTCCAAGCTTATGAAACTTAAGTAATTTTGAAGTTAAGTCTAAATAAAACGGAATACTTGACGATAAGAGTCTAGCATCTGGAAGGAGTTTGTTATGGTGAAAAAGCGTTCAAGTATTAAGAAAACAGTTAAAGAAGCGGCATTTAAGAGCGTATTTGGATTACTGCCACGAGACTTTGTTATGGGTCGTCTTTTTGATCTAGAAGACATCCTAAGATATGTCTCTACCAGTGGGATTATTTTTAAGCTTGCTAGGACTCCTGAAGAGTATGATGCTGCCGCAAAGCTAACATATGAGGCCTACCTTGCTCAGAAAATGATGCCTGAAAATCATCTTAAAAAAAGAATAAGTAAATACAATTTATCACCTGGAACCTTCACCATCATCGCTGTTAAACAAGGCCTGAAGTCCAGTGAGGACGAGGTTATTGCCACGGTGTCTTTAATAAATGACTCTGGCCTTGGACTTCCATCAGATGAGATTGCCGACCTATCTTCTAAAAGAAAAGGAAATGTGATCGCCGAGGTAGGGTCTCTTTGTGTTAAAAAAGGATTTAGAAACACTCGAGGCAAGATTCTTCTGCCTCTCATGAAGTTTCTAGCAATGGTGGCCAACCAATTAAACATCGATACTTTTATATGCACTGTGCACCCGCAGGCCGCAAGCTTCTACAAGGTCCTTTTTAACGCAAAAAGAATGCCGCAAAAGAGATCAAGTTATATGTGTGGCACCAATGAGTTGCCGGCATGCGTGATGAGTATTGCGTGTGACTATACCGATATGGCGGTATTGGTAAATGATCAAAAATCACCAGCAATCAGAAGGCAAGTGTTGGACTATTACCGGACTGATAGCCAAGAGCCATATTATATTGTTGAAGATTTTGGACTCAAAGTTCGAGAGGATATCAGCTTTGACAGAGAGTATGCAAAGACACTCATGAAGGAGTATTTAGAACTTGGGGGGGAGTTGTGCGATGAAGATTATCGAGTGCTCACAAGCATGCTAAGAGACATGACTGTTTGTGAAGACGAAGTCTTTAGGGCAAGAGTCAAAGAGCACCGAGTTTTAACTTCTTTTAGAACAACGATCAATATAAAAAGCTTGGGACATATTACTTGCAAAACAATTGATTCAAGTTTCAGCGGTCTGCGGCTTAGTGTTGAAAAGGTTTTTGCGGAGAAAGAAGTCGAAATGTTTATCACCTACGCCCCTGGCAAAAGTCTTTATCTAAAAGGCAAAATCATGTGGCAGAGGCAATATATTGTGGGTGTTCTAATTGAATCAGGCGATGTGGGATTGTGGAGGGAAGTGATAGGCAAGGCGCTCGGTCAAGGACAGCAAGCGCCAGTCGAAAAGATTTCGGCCTAATCCATAGCTTGAGCTGACTCTTCTGGAGCGATGTAAACTTCAATCTCTGGGTCGTATTCGTCCCGAAGGATTGCTCTGATCGCTTCCAGTGTGCCAGTTGTGGAGCTAGGACAAGTTCCACAGGCCCCCTGATATTTCACTATCAAAACATTGTCGCTATAACTTACAACGGCCAAGTCGCCGCCATCTCCTTGAAGCCCTGGACGTATTCTTCTATCCAAGATTTCTTCAATTTGAAGCATCTCGGCCGGAAGATTTTTTCTTCTTTCTTTCTCTGGATCGTGATCCTGAAATTCTGGGTTGTGATCATCAATCATATTTTCAATAGTTGTGGAGATACTTGGCTCCAAATTGTCCCATGGCTCAAAAGAGAACTTGGAAACCGTGATAACATTTTGAAAAAAGTGAATTTGATCAACACCTCTTAGGTCAAACAACGCCGCCGCAAGCGGAACATCCTTTGCTTGGTGAGGGTTTTTAAAAGAGGTTTTTCCCTCTTTCTTTACATCAATGTCCAAGATGAACTTGAGCGCGTTTGGGTTTGGTGTTGGTTGTACAGATATGTTCATAGTTTCCTCTATATTAACTAAATAGTTCCACAATTTTTTTAAGTGCCATTACAAGCTTGTCCACGTCTTCTCGAGTGTTGTAAATCGATAGAGAGGCCCTTGCAGTTGCAGGCACGTTCATTCTTTTCATTAAAGGCTGGGCACAGTGGTGTCCAGTTCTAAGCGCTAGGTGATACTTATTGGCCAAAGTCGCTATATCGTGAGGGTGAAGATCTTTAAGCACAAAAGAGATCACACTTGCTTTGTTCTTGGCGGTTCCAATAATTCTAAGTCCTGGAACTTCCAGCATTCTTTCAGTGGCGTAATTTAAAAGGCCATCTTCGTATTCCTTGATACTACCAAGTCCAAGTTCATTGATGTAATCAACTGCTGCCCCAAGTCCAATGACGCCTGCAATGTTTGGAGTGCCGGCCTCAAACTTGTGAGGAAGCACATTGTATGTTGTCTTTTCAAGAGTAACCTGGTCAATCATGTCTCCGCCAGACTGATAAGGAGGCATCTTGTTTAAGAGCTCTTCTTTTCCATATAAAACGCCTGTCCCTGTAGGGCCAAACATTTTATGTCCTGAGAAGGCCATAAAGTCACAATCAAGGTCTTGAACGTCCACCTTTAGATGGGACAATGCTTGGCAAGCGTCTATTGCACAAACGGCGCCAACAGAGTGCGCTTTGGAGACGATCTCCTTTACAGGATTTATTGTTCCAAGAGCATTGGATACATAAACAATGCTTACTATTTTGGTTTTTTCGCTTAGAAGCTTGTCAAACTCTTCCATGACCAAGTCGCCATTCTTATCAACGGGCACGGCCTTAAGAGTTGCTCCAGTTTTTTCACAAGCTATTTGCCATGGAACTATGTTTGAGTGATGTTCCATCTCGGAAATTAAAATCTCATCACCTGGTTTTAAAAATGCTTCAGCATAAGAAGAGGCAACAAGGTTTAGCGCTTCAGTAGCGCCTTTAGTGAAGATTATCTCCTCACGTTTCTTTGTGTTGATAAACTCTTGAAGCTTATCCCTGGTTGACTCAAATCTGTTTGTGGAAACTTCGCTTAAGGTGTGAATGCCCCTGTGCACGTTTGAGCACTCGGCAAGGTAGTAGTTGTTTACAGCGTCTACAACTTGCTTTGGCTTTAGGGTTGTCGCCGCACTGTCAAAGTAAGTTATGACATTCCCCTCAAATGGGTTAGAGCATTGACAAAAGTCTTCGCGAATTTTTTCTATATTTAGCAAAATACTACTCCACCTTTAGGTTTTTAAAGTTTTTCTTTAAAACTTGCTGAGCGTATTCCCGCGCAGTCTTATTTTTAATTTTTAATACAACGTCATAAGCAAATGCTTGCGCCAGAAGCTTCTGAGCTCTTTCCCGAGGAACACCTCTAGACTCAAAGTAGAAAAGTTCTTCGTCACTCATCTGACCTGTTGTTGAGCCATGAGCGCATTTTACATCGTCAGCGTAAATTTCAAGCTGTGGCCTTGAGTGTGCGTGGGCACCCTTGCTTAAGAGCAAGTTTTTATTAAGTTGGTCGGAGTTGATTAACTGCGCATCTTTTTCTACACGAATAAGGCCAGTAAATATCCCATGAGACTTGTCATTCATAATCCCTTTATACAACTGAGAGGATTCAGTGTGAGGACGGTTGTGATGAATAAAGCTGTTTGTGTCGCTTTGTTGAGTGTCTCCAAGAACGTACAATCCATGGGCCGCGCAATTGGCGCCTTCACCGTCAAGCCTAATGCTTATATTGTTTCTGGAAAGTTTAGCTCCAGCATCCACTGTAAAGCTCTCAAACTGGCCATCTCTTTTAACCAATGCTCTGGTGTTTTGGACTTGAACTGAC
This sequence comes from Halobacteriovoraceae bacterium, assembly GCA_002711995.1. Classification (GTDB taxonomy): domain Bacteria; phylum Bdellovibrionota; class Bacteriovoracia; order Bacteriovoracales; family Bacteriovoracaceae; genus UBA845. The sequence goes on from PASN01000014.1 coordinate 388,839, forward strand.
TGCTCTCCAAGCTCTTGTGTTTTTATGAAGCTTAGTCTTGCGTTGTTCTCAACCAAAAAGCTTACCGCATTGTTGATGAAAGACTCAGCGGTGTCTTCAGAGGTGTGGGATTCAATTATAGTTGTCTCGCTGTTTGCCTTGGCAAGAACGTGAAGGTGCGCGCTGGAGTGTTTTGCGTGTTCACTGGTATAAAAATTGTGAATTAAAACAGGTTTCTCCTGAACACCTTCCAGTGTTAACAGATATTGGTTTTGCGTCTGTGACTCAACTAAGTGAAAAACTGACTCATTTGCAAGAAGCTCTTTTAGCTCATGCTTTAAGCTTGTGAGTTCAGTCGCGCCGGATTGAACTTCCAAGTCGGATTGAGCTGGTAAAAAAGCTCCATTAACAAAAAAGATATGATTGAAGTTTTCATCTTTTTCGATGGCGTTTAAATCAGCCTTTTGCTGCTTGGAAAGATCGAACTCTTGCCAAAACCTCTCAAGGTTTGTGTACTTCCAAAGCTCATTCTTTTTAGTGGGAAGCCCTTTTTGTAAAAACAGTCCAAGATTCTCTTTGGAAGACTCAAGTGTGGAAAAATCTTTTTCTACTTGTTCGGTTATACTCATTGTTTGCTTTCCTCTATTAACCAGTCGTAGCCTTTCTTTTCAAGCTCAAGCGCCAACTCTTTTCCGCCCGACTTTATGATCTTGCCTTTGTAAAGAACGTGTACAAAGTCTGGTTGGATGTAATCAAGAAGTCTTTGATAGTGAGTGACCAGTACAAAAGCGTTGAACTTGCTCTTCATTGAATTCACACCGTCAGCTACAGTTTTTAAGGCGTCGATATCCAGGCCAGAATCAGTCTCGTCTAAAAGAGCAAGTCTTGGGTTCATGATAAGCATTTGAAGAATCTCATTTTTCTTCTTCTCACCGCCAGAAAAACCCTCATTAACCGCTCTGTCTAAAAACTCTTCGCTCATGTTGAGTGCGGGAAGTTTAGTTTTTACAAAATCTCTAAACTCTTCTTCCCCCATAAGCTCAGCGCCTTGGTGTTCACATAGAGCGTTGAAGGACTCGCGCATAAAGCCGATGTTAGTTACACCTGGAACCTCAATAGGGTACTGGAATCCAAGAAAGATTCCGTCTCTTGCTCTTTCATATGCTTCAAGTTCAGAGATGTCCTGCATTTTGCCATTGATGTTAAATTCAAGCTCTCCTGAAGTCAGCTCATAATCAGGGTGGCCTGCGATGACTTTTGAAAGGGTTGATTTTCCTGAACCGTTAGGGCCCATGATTGCATGGATTTCGCCTGGTTTAACCTCAAGGTTAATTCCCTTAAGGATTTCATTCCCTTCAACTTCTGCTTTAAGATTTCCTACTTTTAATAAGCTCATTATATAATTCCTTTTTATCCTACTGAATTTTCTAATTTCATTTCGATCAATTTCACCGCCTCAACAGAAAACTCCAGTGGGAGAGTCTTAAAGACGTCTTTGCAAAAACCATTAACAATCAAAGAGATTGCCTTTTCAGGATCCACACCACGAGACTGAAGGTAGAAAAGCTGATCAGCGCTGATCTTTGAAGTACTCGCTTCATGTTCAACTGTGGCCGTAGGGTTTTTCACATCTATGTATGGAAATGTGTTCGCCGCACACTTATCTCCAATCAACATTGAGTCACATTGAGAGTAGTTTCTTGCATTCTTTGCGGAAGGCATGATCTTTACAAGGCCTCTATATACGTTCTCGGATTGCTCTGCGCTGATCCCTTTGGAGATGATCGTTGATTTTGTGTTTTTCCCAATATGGACCATCTTAGTCCCTGTGTCCGCTTGCATCATGTGGTTTGTAAGCGCTACCGAGTAGAAAGCGCCTTCTGAGTTATCGCCTTGAAGAATGCAGCTTGGGTACTTCCAAGTGATGGCGGAACCAGCTTCAACTTGTGTCCAGGAAATCTTGGAGTTAACACATTTGCAGATACCTCTTTTGGTAACAAAGTTGAAGATCCCGCCTTTGCCTTCCTTGTCGCCTGCGTACCAGTTCTGCACAGTTGAATACTTAACTTCAGCATTGTCTAGAGCGACGATTTCAACGATGGCCGCGTGAAGTTGATTTTCATCTCTTTGGGGGGCCGTGCAACCTTCTAGGTAGTTAACGTAAGAGTCGTCGTCCGCAACAATAAGTGTTCTTTCGAATTGTCCTGTTTCTTTAGCGTTAATTCTAAAGTAAGTGGACAAGTCCATAGGGCATGTAACGCCTTTTGGAATGTAAACAAAAGAGCCGTCAGAAAAAACCGCAGCGTTCAAAGCGGCATAGAAGTTATCTGTAGGCGGAACTACTGAACCAAGGTATTTCTTAACTAGTTCAGGGTGCTTTTCAACTGCCTCGCTAATTGAGCAAAAGATAACTCCCGCTTTCTCTAGGTCTTCTTTCCAAGTTGTTCCAAGAGATACTGAGTCAAAAACTGCGTCAACTGCAACACCTGAGATTCTCTTTTGCTCTTGAAGTGGAATACCAAGCTTTTCAAAAGTTTCAAGAAGCTCTGGATCAAGCTCATCTAGAGACTTTGGAGCTTCTTTAGTGCCCTTAGGGCTCGCGTAATAGTACAAATCCTCGAAGTCAATCTCAGGAATTGTGCTGTATTGCCAGGTTGGATGTTCCATTTCCTTCCAGATTTTGAAGGCCTTAAGTCTGTAGTCTAAAAGCCACTCTGGCTCGTTTTTCTTTTTGGAGATAAGCCTTACAATATCTTCATTAAGGCCTTTGGGAAATTCCTCTCTTTCGATATTGGTCTCAAAGCCCCATTTGTATTCTTCTTTAATCTTCGTTTCAAAGCTCATGTTGAGTTTCCTTGCGCATAACACGCGCGCTTAAGTCTATTGAGTTATCTTCAAGTAATAGTTCCTTTACGCTAAGGTCGCGAAAAAAAACGTTTAAATATTGATCAAGTTTTTTGATTGGACCAGAAATATTGCATGATCCGAGCAGGGAGCATTTAACTGTCTCACAATCTATAGAGAGGCTCTTTCCTTCAATCATTTCCGCAAGATCCATGTAGCTAACATTTGAGAGATCACAGCTTAGGTAGTAGCCGCCTTTGACGCCTTTGACTGACTCGAGCATCTTAGCAGAATTCATTAGCTGCATTACTTTGGCCGTGGTGTCAAAAGGGGTGTGGAACTTATCGCTTATCTCTCTTGCGGTTGTAAGCTCATCTTTGCCTTTTTCCAGCATGAGTTTTAACGCAATGAGAGCATATTCCACTTTTTTGTTAATTTTTAACATCTTGGAGCGCCTCTCAATAAAATAGGTTAAAATAACCCTTATTTTGATTTTACTACTAAATACCTAAAATGACCTTAAATTTCAACAGATAAAGCGTTGTTTGGAGTGGAATTTGTGAAAGTACTTGTAGCGTAATCCTGGGGATAATACAAATTTTAAATATTTAGTTCGTCTTCATTTTTTGATACCCATGTAGGTCTGTTAAAATTACCTTAATATTTAAGGAGTTGTTTTGGTAGAATATAGAAACGCAACCTCACATCGAGAAATCTCAAACATTTTATCCACTTCCTCAAAGAGTGACGAGAATATCGTTTGGCAGAATGTGGGTGATGTTCGCCATGTCTTTAGTGTCTTAAGCTACCAGTATGATCAAACCAAGATGAAAATTGAGGTCCAGGAAGCTAAGGACTTTCAGCCTGTGGCCGGAATACCCATCTATGGAAAACTTTCATTTAAACAGAGTGTATTTAAAACAGATATTCTCGAAGTGGGAGAAGGCCTTGTACAAATCAAACGCCCAGAGTTATTGAAGGCAGTGGAGCTTAGAGGTGGGCCAAGATTTAAGTTTTCTAAAAACCAGGATAAGAGGGTAAAGCTTATATTTGGTTCAAGAGATACGGCGTTCACCACTATATCTGTTAAAACCGAAGACATATCCATTAAAGGCCTTGGGGTTCAAATTGAGATTCACGACAATAGCCTGGACTATGTGGGCAAGCAGATCATGTTGGGGGCCTTAGGTGGAATACCGCTTGCGGAGCCTATAGAGTGCGAGCTAATGTATACTAAACGCTATAAGGGAGTTGTGAACAACGAAGTAGTGGAAAGGGCCAGACTTGGCCTGAGACTCAAAGAGCAGCTTTCATCAGAAGAACTTGATTCTTTCGTCAAATCTGAATAGTTAAATTATCTTTTTTATTCTTAATGTTATTTTTACCAGGCGCAAATTTATTTTGCGCTTTTTCTTTTAGTGTCAAAATTGGCGACAATGCCAGATCATTTAAAACAGCATGTTACATAGATTTTATTGTGGCACGGTATGTGCAACTAAAAAACTCAAGAAAGTTAAAACATTTTTTGGGAGAAGAGATTATGAAATCGCTAATGACATCAGCACTGAGTTTTGGGCTACTACTAGGATCATTCAACAGCGCAGTTGCTTCTGAATGTATTGATCTATATGAGTCCAAAGTTAAAAAGGCATCCAACCTTTTACAAGATGATACGAAAATCGCAAATGGCGTTTTGATAGGAGGAAGTGCAGTCGGTGGACTTATCGCCACAATCGCTGGCGCGCCTTATGTCGCGGCATATCTTGGAGGCTCCGCTGTCTTTAATCTAGCAAAATATGGATTGGATTCAGGCTCTGCAGAGGAAGAATACAATAAAAATTACAACTTGCTCGCCATTATAGATGAAAGACAAGATGGACATAAAGACATGAAGGCCCTTCTTGAGGCAGCTGTGGGAGTGAATGGAGAGTGTAGGCCAAGATTTGAAGATACTCTTTTATCCTTAAAACAAAACATCTGTACACAGTTTACTAAAGAGAAAAGAACTCTAAGAAAAGATGCCGAAGATGTTTATGAAAGCAAAGGAAGGTACTGGAGAAGAGTTGTTGATGAGACTCCAGAGCTAGACGTTGTTGTAAATCACATTGTAGACCAATCCCAATGTCATGAAGGTGATGTTAACGGTTCAGAGATTATTCAAGACAACGCTATTGAAGACTCTAAAGAAGACCAAGGCACAAAAACAATCCAATCTTAATAAGCAATAAGGCCTCCAACAGGAGGCCTCTACCTATAAATCCACCAAATCAAAAAGTCTGCATAACACCCTCAAATCTTTAAGAGCATTTTTATTCCCAGTTTTTCATCTAAAGAATTTCTTAATAAAGCCGAGTAGTTTGAACAGGTACTGATTCTTTGAGGTTTTATGAAGATTTTAAAATTTATAATCATGTTTTCCATTTCTTTCTCTTTAAATGCTAAAGAGCTTACATGTTTGGATAAGTATAAAAATAAGCTTGAAGACATTAAAATGGTGCTAGGTGAAGAATATCAATCCAAGCAGAGGCAGGCGTCTTATAGCCTAATGGTGGGAGGCCTGGCCTTCCCGGTGTTAGGTATGCCATTTATTGGACTTGCTGTTGCTGGTTCTGGAGCGGCAATGCCAGTTAAGAGAGATAAAGAGCATGTGGAAGCACAAAAGCAAAGACGTCTAATAAATACTCTCATGGATATGATTGACCCAAATAGGGAAGGGCATGCATCTATGAAGGATTTAGTTGCATCCACAGCTGAAGTGGATGAGGCATGCAGGCCTAGGTTTGAAGATGTCTACTCTGGGCTAAAGAGCAATATATGCAACACTTTCAAAGAAGAGAGCTTGTTTGGATCGGAAATAATTGAAGCTCCCAAGTTTAATAGGCTTGTGGCACATATTAAAGAAGAGTCCCAATGCCTAGGTGCCAATGTGAATGATTCAAATTCAAGAAAAGAAATAGAAAACAATTCCCAAGAGGCAGACAACTTTGGAATTAGAGCGATGCCTAACTAGTTGCAATTTATACTTGTTTGAATATAAAGCTAAAGAAGATATCCCGATCAAAGAAGACAGGTAAGAAAACTCATTTTGCGAGGTCCCATGAAACTTTTTACACTCCCAATTATTGCTTCTCTACTTATAAGCATAGGAGCAAATGCTGCTACCGATTGTATTGCATTTTATGAGTACGAGCTTAAAAAGACCGCTAATTTTCTTGAAGGAGATAAGGAGTTTTGGCCGGAACCATCCTATTATCCTCACGATCTGATTGGGTTTGCCATTGAAGACTCGGAATTTTTCTCACATAGAAAAAAACCAACTAATTATAAAAACTTGGAACTCAAGAAACGAAGACTTATTAATACCCTTTTAAAAGTAATCGATAAAGATCGAGAGGGGCATTCAGAAATGAAAAAGGACATTGAGACTTTAGTTGGGGTGAATGAAGAATGTAGACCGCGCTTTGAGGATGCTTTTTCTAAGCTTAAAGTTAGGGTATGCAATCATTACTTAGCTTCAGGGCCTGAAGGAATTGCTGTATATGATGTGCCGTTGTTTAATTTTATCGTAAACTTATTAAGGAGTGATTCAAATTGCATTGAAACTGATGTAAATGATTCAAGGTTGGGCAAAGAACCTGGTGTTAGTTCTCCTGTTGAGGGGAACAAGACAGGAGAGAAGGCTCATTCTAATTAAACGCAATCTTTTCAAGTGGCCTTTTGTTTATAGCTCCACAAGCTTAAGGTGTTTATTAGTGAAGAGTGTTTAGGCGATGAACACTCTTTTTGATTGTCACAGTTTGCGTTAAAAGGGGCAGGATTGACGAGATTCATTTTACTCTCAGTATTAATTGGAAGTGCTTCTGCAACAGAGCTAAAACAACACTTCCAAGAAAGAGCATTTGACGGGTTTATGGATTCTCCCCCGCGAAAATTTAGTGTGCAAAACATATCTCCCGAATTTAAAAGCAAAATTAACTTTCCAAAGAATAAAGCCATAGAAGCTTGTAAGTCAGCTGAAGAGCTTTCCAAACCAGAGTCTACGGTAACTAACTACACATTGTTATGTGTATTTATAAGGGCGAAATCCTTTCTGAGAAAACGTACTATTAAGAGTGAAGAGGATCATCTTGAATGCTTAAATAAAGGCTATGCGCGCTTGGAGTTTGACACACGGGCACTGGCCTATTCAAAAGATCAAGAGCAAGCGTGCGTCAACGAGCAGTCTAGAGAGCTCATTAAGATCTTTAAAAATGATGAGCTAAACGCACTTCTGAAAAACACGGGAATAAAAAAGACCAAAATAAACTTGAAAAGCTATAGCGAGTTAAGTTTAAAGGCTAGGGTAAAGCCTTATTACGGGTTGGAGGTTGGTGAAGAGTTGGTGATCATACCGGCCTTGTTAAATAAAAGATGTTCAATTGTTACAAGTAATCAGATAGCTCAGCACTTGAGAGACTATCGTCAAAGAGTTTATCCTTTAGGCAAAGGGATTAATGAAGTTCAAAGCTTAAGTGATGGCCCACAGGACGAGTTAGAAAAAAAGAGTTGTGCCCATTTGGTTCAAATAAATGAAAAAACAGGCCAATCCAAGTTAACAGGTTCTAGCGAACTTAAAGCGACTTCAACAGCTGATAGTAATTAAAATCTCATTCGTAATTACATACGGTTTGGAGCTTCAACTCCAAGAAGGGCCAAACCTTTTTTAAGAGTTTCCGCACATGCTATTGATAGATCTCTTCTAGCTCCAACAAGTCCCGGCTCTCCAGCTTTTGCCACAGGGCAGTTTGCATAGAACTGATTAAAGGCCTTGGCAAGGTCATATAGATAATTGCAAATAAGGCTTGTTTTGTAGTTTTTAAGAGCATTTTCCACAACATCGTTAAATTGATTGATAAGCATCATTGCCTGCTTTTCAAATGGGTCAACTAGCAGTGAATAGTCTGCCTCAACATCATCATTTAGCTTAGAAAGCATGGACTGGATACGTGCGTAAACATACTGGATGTATGGGCCGGATTCACCTTCAAGCTTAAGCCACTCGTCCATGTCAAAGACGATTTTCTTATTTGGATCAATTCGATTCATCCCAAATTTAATGGCGCCTGAGGCGATCATGTTGGCAGTGTTGTCGATTTCTTCTTGAGTCCATTCACCTTTGTACTTTTCAAGGTAAGTGTTTTCAATCTTTGCCACCATCTGATCAATCAATGACTGGATTGGAACAATATTGCCCTTTCTAGAGCTCATCGCTCCATCTGGTAGCTCGACCATTTCATATTGAAGGTGGTAGCAGTCTTTCGCTTTCTCAAAGCCCATTTTCTCAAGGGTTTTAAATACTTGCTTGAAGTGAAGAGCTTGTCTGTTATCCACAACATATACGCTGTGATCAACGTGCTGGTCCTCAAACTTTCTACGAGCGAGCTCCAGGTCTTTGGTGGCATACAGGCCTGTTCCATCGCTTTTTAGCAAAAGACAGAAACCAAGTTTGTCTTCGGAAAGGTCGATTCCAATTGCGCCATCGTCTTTAACAAAAAGACCCTTTTCATAGTACTTTTTGACAAGTTCCACACTTGAAGAGTCAACATCGGATTCCCAGTACCAAGTGTCAAAGCCAACCTTGGCCCAGTCGTAAACTTCTTGCATAAGCTCAACGGACCAGTCTTTAGTTTCTTTCCAAAGGTCATAGTAGTGACCTTCGCCTTTTTCAATTTGCTTAAGAATCTCTGTAAGCTCTTTTCTATTTTCTTCCTCTTGTGGGGTGCCTTTTTGCTCCTCAAGAAGGTTGTTGCCTTTAGTGTAAAGACTTCCAAGCCATGCGCCTTTTCTTTCTTTTGGGGGTTGAGAGTCGTTATGCTTGGTGTAGTACCAGAGACACTTTGCCACGTGTGTTCCCACATCTCCTGGGAAAGTGGTGGAAATTGTCTCAACGCCCGCATAGCGATAGATCTTAATAAGGGCGTCACCCAAGCACAGGTTTCTCATGTGGCCTACGTGCATCTCTTTATGGGTGTTAGGTTGAGAGAATTCGACAATGGTCTTAGGCGCGTTTTCAACAATGTTTTGGTTGAAAAATTCTTCTGACTTAATCTTTGGAAAAGCGTCTTTAAATAGGGCAGAGGCGTTTACGAAAAAGTTTAGATATGGGCCTTGTGCCTGCGCTTTTTCAATAAATGAGTTTGTTCCAAGTGCTTCGTGAAGCTTTTTACTGATTTCAACCGGGGAGCTTTTTAATTGCTTGGCAAATGAAAAACATGGAAAGGCCAGGTCGCCAGCTTTTGGATTGGGTGTTGGGCCAATCATATTGTAGATGCTCTCTACAGTTGCATCACTTTCAGCGAAAGTGTTTTGAAGTGCTTCGAATATGGTCTGGGCAACTGATTTCTTTAATTGATTGTGTAAACTAAACTGCATATTTGCTCCGCTCAAGGAATATCTTTAAAACTCGATAAGTCATGTATATATAGCGCGTTTTCAACAAGTTGGGAATCAATGTTTAAACTCTTTGGGATGTTTATATTAATCAGTATCGCTTCTGGATCCTCACAAGAGGCCCAGGAGGAGGCAGTGGATTTTACCACCCTGGACTCTAGGATCGATGCCACTTATCAAAGAGGGCCTTATTTAATTTATGACTGCGTGGAGATGCGTTGGATATGCACCGGAAGAGCTGAGTTTGATGTCTGCGCCGAGAGAAGAGACACTTCTCTTGCCATGAAAGACAATGAGCTTGGATGTGCTCCATTTACCAATTTTAGATCACGAAAAAAATGCCACAAGAAACAACTAGAGATGATCAATAGAGCGTCATTCCCAAGGTTTTGTTTTCACCCGGAATATAAAGAGAGAAATAAAGATTTCTGGCAATCTAAATAGTCTTCACCATTAAATAGTGCGGACCCACGTCTGGAATCTCGAAGATATCACTCTTTTTCTCAAAGCCCACTTTCTCATAAAAGCCAGTGGCCAGCGCGCGAGCATTGCACCATACCAGATTGACGTGATTATTTCTGATTATGGGAAATGCTGTTTGCAAAAGGGCCTGTGAGAGACCTTTTCTTTGGTGCTCAGGAAGAGTGGCCATGCCTCGCAATTGATATTGATGTTGCTCTTCAATGATTGAAGGGTGAGACCTGAGGTAAAAAGACGCTACACTTGCCAAGTTTCCATCGATGTATGCTCCAAGGTGAAAGCTAAGCTCGTCGTCGTCACCTTCAAAATAACAGGTCTCTATTGGCCTTCCAGGTCTGAGCATTTGGTGTCTGATTGAATATGTGTCTTTATAGTGTATTTGTTTAACATCCATGGTCAGACCAATATACTTGAAAGCTGGTAAAAGAAAAGAAACTTCGCGGCAACGGAAGATATGTCCTAAAACTGAGTTTTCCGGATTAGTGTTTCCGCACCTTTTTTGGAAAGGGTTTCCGCAAAGATTTTTATTACTGTGTCAGGATAGTTGGTCTTAGGGCCCTTCCATTTGGAGCTAGCATAAATTAAGCAGCGATTTTTTTTCTCAGCAATCGTAAACTGCCCCTTGAGGCCTTTGAACATGCCTGTTGGGAAAAAAAAGGGATAAACTCCCTGTTTTGTAGGCCTATCCATAATGATGTGTATAATCATTGGGTTAGGTAGGAGAGTGTGATCTGCGGTAAGGGTGAATAGCCTTGCCTTTTCGTTGTAGGTGGAGGTTTCCACAAAGCCCATCCAGTCTTTGTATTTCTCCAGCATGGATAGCTTTCTGAGCACCACGGAGCACTTTTTATTGTGCCATCCTGCAGCTTTCAAGTCGAAGGCCTGCTGTTTCTTGTTAGAGGTTACGTCAACATCGGATAGCACTTCGCCTTCAACTAATTCTTGTTTAGCCGACGGGGTTAAATTCCATTTATCTTTGAAAAATTTGTCCAACTCAGTACTCCCTGCCTGTGCGGCAAGGCCTTGAAAGATAACAGATAAAAGTAAGCAAATAAAAATTCTCATTGCAGATATTATGATCGTTCGATAAGTTTAACGCAACTAGACTTTTCTAAGTATTTGATAGTACTTATCCTGTATCTAAAAAAATATTAATATTAAGTAAAGGAAGACTTAAATATGGCAATTAAGCAAGTTAGTCGGGCCAAAAAGGTCAAAGAGGCCGAAATTGAAGCAAAAGATCAGAGGTGGCACTGTAGGAATAGGGTTACGCTGGTTTTTGGCTCAAATGACGTCGAAGAACTTGATACATATACCTACACTGAAGACTCACTAGAATTTAAAACTGTTGAGTTTCACCAGGCCAAATCCAAGGCAATCGAAGAAATTCTTGATAACTGTATTGATGAATTTTACAGAGGGCATGTCACTGAAGTTAAAACCACTTTAAAGGATGATGGAAAAACCGTCATCATAGAGGATAACGGAATTGGCTTCCCTCCAAATAAAGCTCCTATGGTTTACACCGAGTTTAGAACAGGATCCAAATTTAAAGACCAAGAGGTGGATTCAAAAGGCTTTTTGTTCAGAACATTGGGACAAAACGGACTGGGAGCTGCTGCCACATGTCTTACAAGTGACCTATTTAAAGTAACTATAAAGCACCACAACTCTAAGAAAGAGCAAACTTACACTTTTGAAGATGGGGCCTTAAAGACTAAAAAATCAAGGCCTAAACCATTTAAAGGGCATTCTGGTGTAAAAATTGAGCTTCTTCTGGCCAAGGAAGTTTACAAAGACAATACAATCAATGCTGAGCTTTTAAGAAAGAGAATTATCGACCTTGCGTATAACAACCCGGGACTAAAGTTTACTTTCAATGGAGAGTCTTTTGTATTCAAAAAAGGCCTTTACGAGCTTGCTGAGCGTATGGGTGGAGATTTGGCACAGCTTCTAGGTGAGGACAAATTCATATATGAAGGCGTGAACATTAAGAAAAAGAAATATAAGGCCCTTATCGATATGAACGTTTCTTTGGTTCTTAATAAAAGAAGCGAAGAGCGTGAAAAGTTCATTTCTTTTGTGAACTCGACGCCTACATATGATGGTGGCTTCCACCATGACAGGGTTAAAAGGCTTTTCATTAACCACATTAAAGAAAAGCTTGAAAGACAGGCCAAAAAAGAAAAGGTTACATTGGTTGACAATGATATCTTGGCCGGAGTGGCCTTCGTAATTGGTGTAATTATGCCAAACCCAAGGTTTGAGTCTCAAACCAAAAGAAAGCTTGTGCGAGACAAAGATTTAGATAAGGCCTTTGAAGACTTCATGGGCAAGCACATGCCTAAGTTTATTAGAAAGAATAAAGAGTTTCTTGAAGTAATTATTGAGCGAGCTAAGGCAAGACAGCGTTTCAGCGCTTTAAAAGAGGCCAGTAAAAAAGGTAAAAAGCAGAAGAAGCAAAGAGTTGAAAAGCTTCTGGACGCCAACGAGAGAAAAAATAGGGATCGTTGTACACTCTTCATTTGTGAAGGCGACTCTGCAATTGGTGGCCTGAGGTCTGCTAGAAACAAACTATACCAAGGTGGAATTGCACTTAAGGGTAAGCCTATGAACGTTACTCAGGCGACCATTAAGGACGTTCTAAACAATCAAGAGTTTTCAGACATTATGTCTAGTATAGGGCTTGTTATTGGTCAAAGGGCCGATGAAACGCCACTTAGATATAATAAGATCGTTTTTCTTTCTGACTCAGACGTTGATGGTGGACACATTAACACACTTTTAACGAACTTTTTCTTTAGCTTTTGGCCTGAGTTGTTTGAAATGGGAGCTGTTCAATTTGCAAAAGCTCCGCTATTTGAAGTGATCACTGATAAAGGCCCTATCTATGCAGAGTCCAACGGTGAGCTTGAGAGTGTTAAGAACAGAAAAGACATCAAGATTAAAGAGATTCAAAGAAACAAGGGTCTTGGTGAGATGAGTCCTGAGGCGTTTAAGTATGTTCTTAGCAGGGAAGAGTACACTAAGATCACCACTGACAATATTGAAGACGCAAAAGATATGCTTCATACTTGTTTTGGAAAGGACACGCAGCTTAGAAAAGATCTTTTACTGGATGAAGAAGAGTTCACTCCAGATCCAGATGCAATTCTCAAGGCCAAAAAGATGCCTAGCTCTGTTCAGGACGCTGTAAGAAATATGGCCTCTGGCAAAAAGGCGAAAAAGAAAATATCTAAAAAAACGGCGAAGACTGGCAAGAAAACAGCTAAAAAAGCGACAAAGAAAGTTACTAAAAAAGCGGCCAAGAAAAAAGCAAGCAAGAAGAAATAGGATAAAGATTTATGGAAGAACAATACTATCACTCACTGGATGCGGTGCCTTTGGCAAATATTGTCAAAGATGAATATAGAACTTATCAAATATACACTCTTATGGATCGGGCCATTCCTTATCTTCAAGATGGATTAAAGCCTAGTCAAAGGCGTATCCTTTACACTTTGTTTAAGAATCAAGGCAAAGGCCTGATGAAGGTTTCTTCTCTTACTGGCCTTGTGCTCACACTGCACCCCCATGGGCCAGCATCTGTGGAGAGTTCGATTGTTAACCTTGCTCAGGACTATACCTTCTCCAACAACTACCCACTTATAGATAAGAAGGGATATTTTGGCGAGAGAATGGAGACCCAGGCAGCGGCCGCAAGATATATTGAATGTAAGCTTGGTGAAGTAGCCAAACTTTTACTTTTCGATGACATGAACCAAGTGGATATGGTTCCCAATTATGATGAAAAAGTAATGGAGCCAGTAGGTCTTTTGCCAAAACTTCCAATTATGCTTCTAAACGGAGCTGAGGGGATTGGTACTGGTTTCTCTTCTGTAATTCCTAGTTTTAATCATAAAGACATCATTAAGAGTATGGTGCAATTCATTCAAACTGGGAAAGCGAGAAAGGTTAAGCCTTGGGTTCGAAACTACAATGAGAAAGTTGAAGTTGATAAAAGAGGCAGAATTCTTTTCCCAATGGGATTCAAAAAGATTGGCGACAAGATCTTTATTACAGAACTTCCTCGTGGATATGACGCTCAAAAGATATATAAGTTTTTAAATAAGCATATTGAAAATGACTTTATTAAAGATTATATCGACTCAAGTGTTGATAATGAAATTATGATTGAACTTGTCTTTAAGCGTGGACAACAGGCCACACTTGAAGAGGTAGAGAAAGAAATGGCGACAGTTTCTTCGCTAGTGCCAAACTACACCTTGATCTCAGAGAGGGGTGTAAAGGTTCTTGATCAGGCCGAGGAGATCATTGAGATCTTTACCGCACAAAGACTTGTTGTGGTTAAGAGAAGGTATGAACTACTAATAGCGGACGCTAAGGAAAGACTCAATAAAAACAATGAGATCATTCGATTCATCAAAGAGCGCCACTATGCTCAAGCTGAAAAGAAGGCGAACAGGAAGGCCTTTGTTGAATACTTGGATAAAAAGAAGTTTCACTACTCAGATTATCTTGCAGATATGGCCATCTATAGAATGACCAAAGAAGAAGTGGAAAAACGTCAACTGATGATCAAAGACGACAAGGCCAAAATTAAAGAATACGAGAAAATCTTTAAAAGCCCTGCCATGATCAAGAAAAAGCTTATTCAGGAACTGGAAGAAACCGGTGCCAAGCTTGATGAGATCATGAAAAAGAAGGAAAAGGCCAAGCAACAGGTTCATAAGAAGCTAGCGAAGGCCACTAAAAAGAAAACAAAAAAGAGAAAGTAAATCCTAAATAGGCGTCCTTCTATTTGAAGGGCGCCTCTCCAATCACATCCTAATTCTTACAAATTTAGTTGGCGTTGAAAGAAAAATGAACTTTTCGAGTGGCCCATTATTCATGTTTAAGGCTAAAATTACTAGAACTGGTAGGATGTAGTATGCTTTTTAGAAACGAGTTAAAATTCCTTAAGAGATTGGTCGTTAAAGTCGGCAGCAATGTCATCACGAATACTGATGGCAGTTATGACCTTCCAAAGCTTGAAGGACTTGTTAAAGATATTTATGAGTTAAGAAGCGCTGGAGTTGAAGTTCTTCTAGTTAGTTCTGGGGCAGTGAATGTAGGGAGACCTTTTTTGCGCCAAAATCCAAAAGAAAGTATTGAGTACAGGCAAGCGGCAAGTTCTATTGGCCAGCCTAAGCTTATGCAAAAATATTGTGAGCTTTTTCATGCAAGTGGAATTTCCTGCTCTCAAGTTCTTCTCACTCATGATGACTTTAAAAGCTCCACACGTAGAGTAAATGCCATCAACACTATTGAAGTGCTATTTGACAATAATATCGTTCCTATACTCAATGAAAACGATACCGTGTCTTATGAAGAGATTGCCTTGGGAGATAATGACCAACTGGCCTCCAAGGCGGCAATAATGCTTAAGGCCCAAGCGTTGCTCATTATTACTAGCACTGACGGACTTTACGACAAACATCCTGGAAATCCAGAGGCGAAGTTTATCAAAGAGGGGAGTTTGGGACACAACCTCTCTAGCTTTGAAATGGACCAAATTGACCCAGTGGGAACGGGAGGAATGCAAAGCAAGGTCGAGGCCATGCTTGAAGCGACTCGCTATGGCATTACCGGTATTATCTCATCAAAAGATTTGGTTCCAATGATTCTGACACCATTATCTGAAGAACGCGGGACATTGTTCACTCCATCCAAGACTGAAGTGCCTTCTTAAGTGTTTCTTTAATGGAAAGAGTTGTCTAGGCCATGTAAAGTTCCTGTGAACTTACATTGGGTGGCGCGTGCGAAGTATCTTCCTTTATTTAACTTTAATAATTGCGATGTCCTGTTTTGAAGACACCAGCAGAGTCATAGTGGACGGAGTCCTCGAGCCTCCTCACGTTAAAGAAGAAACGGCCAAGGTGGGTGTTGACGGGGTCGATGTCAACAAGAATGGAGTCCGAGACGACCTTGAACGTTTTATCAATAGGAAGTTTTCCGGCAAAGAAAATATAAGCAAGCGAAAACTTTGGAAGCTTCATGCAAAAGCGATAAGAGCATTTATCCTGTCTAAAAACCAAGATGAGATTGAAAACGGGCACTTTATGAGAATGGCCGTGGATGAATGCCTTGAAAGAGAATATAAAGAGTCTAAAGAGGTTATGCTTGGCTTTCAAAAAGAGCTTTTCGTGAAATCGATTAATACGTTTGAAAGGATTAAAGCGTTTGTAAAAGTTGATAAAGTCCCCATAAAGCCAACCAGTGAAGAATTGGATTTACGGATATGTGAATCCAATCTAGAAGAACAGCTCATATAAAATCACACATTTCCGTTTAAGGTTTAGACCTAATTAGAAAGCATTATTACTGAATTTTAAGTAGTTCAGTCCTATGTGTCATAAAACTAACAGGGTATGTAAATTTAAGCGATAGTGAACAAACGGCACTACAATTGTGTGAAAATATCCCTATAAACTGATTTGAAATAGGGAGAAAAAAATGAAACTTTTGATGATGGGAATGATGCTTTTAATGTCTAACCTTGTCTATGCAGGGGAAACTGTTTTAGATCCCAAACGCTTAAAAGTCGAATGTGAGTCCTCAGTCAAAGAGAAATTTGGCTATGACACAAACTATTATGGCTGCTTTCTTTACTTTGATGGTGATCTTAAAATCTTAGGAGAACATGTTAAAAGCAGAAAACATGTGTATGGAACATCAAGAAGCGCAACGATTCTAAATCAAATGATTATGAAAGCGAGAACAGAAAACAAAGACTTTGTTATTAAAGATAAGGCAAATGGCAATCCACCAAATTTGAGTAAATGGTTGAATGGCGAAGGAAAAATGCGGATTGGTAACCGATGGGTTGATTACGATGTGGCGGTGCCGCTTTATTTTGAAATTCGATAAATAGATTTTAGAAAAAAAAAGGCCACTTATGTGGCCTTTTAATTTATTCGTGACTTTCTTTTTTTTCTTCTTTTACCTTGACCTCAATCTCAGGGTTTTCAAGGTGCTCTTTTTCAGCTTTTTCTTTTTCTTGATTTGGCTCTCTTTGCTGCTCATGGTTTTGAAGGACTCTTTGAAAATCCACCATTCTTTCACCGGCCACGGCCTGAGCGCTGAAGAGAACAAAAAACATTGCAATTAAAACTTTAAATTTTCTAGACATAAGTTACTCCAATACTTTTATTTTACGCTTTTCACTACCATCGGCCATAACTTGGTATTGTATGACCACTTTTTCCTCATTGACTTTATCGGAATATTCCTGACTATCTTGAGGAGAAATTGTGCGCCCCGCCAAGCTTCTGTAATTACTGCCTGAGCGTTGAATACCGTATTTGTTCTCTATGTTCTGAATGTCTCTTTCTTTTGGAGACCTGTTGTCAGTGTATCTTGTAATAGACTCATACATGACTGAATCATTTGTTGAGTTTCCATCATGATAAAGACCTAGAAGATGTCCCATTTCATGAAGAATTATAGTTTGAAGATCGTATCCCCAAGTGTGATCGGTGGTAAAACTGTAGTTTTGGTAGTTCACCAAAATGTCTGCATGAAGAATTTGGATATATCCGCTCTTTCTTACACCTATAACTTGAGTAACCGCTAGGGCAGTCTGAGGCAACTCATCCGGCCAGCTGTATAGCTTGTATACCCCTATGACACCATCTTCGTACTCGCTAAGGGAGCTGTTCTTTTCAGAAACGGTGTAATTAGGGTCCATGAAGTCAACTACGCCATTTACAGAGTTGCTCCATTCATTGGCCATATCCCTTATGGCCTGCCCTTCAGAAGAGTCAAAGGAGTCAGATATGTTAATTCTTAAAGGGAATACAGACGAGCTCCACTTAGAAGGAAGGTCTTGTCCCGGATTGGCGTTTGATCTAGAAGAAAATGCAGTCTCTTGTGGTTGTTGGCAACCTGCTGCAGCTAAAATTAATGCGAAAATTACTGTTTTCAAATCCCAAGCCTTTTTAAATGATTAACAACAATCATTTCCAGACTTATCGGCTCGGGAATTAACAAACTTGAGTGTTTTGGTGTGG
Source organism: Halobacteriovoraceae bacterium (assembly GCA_002711995.1). Lineage (GTDB taxonomy): Bacteria > Bdellovibrionota > Bacteriovoracia > Bacteriovoracales > Bacteriovoracaceae > UBA845. The sequence continues at coordinate 406,622 of PASN01000014.1, forward strand.
GGAATTAAGGGGAGTGTTTCATCCCCTTGAAATTACTTAAGTGATTTTTCGTGATCGGCTAAGAATTTTTCAAGTCCAATCTTAGTCAGTGGGTGATGAAATAGCTGCTCGAGCACCTTGAATGGAACTGTGGCAACATCTGAGGCCATAATCGCACTTGCTTTTACGTGGTCAGAATGACGAATTGAAGCGGCCAAAATCTTTGTTTCAAAAGCAAAATTGTCAAATATCTCTCTGATTTCACCAATTAACTGCATACCTGTCTGCCCAATGTCATCCAGTCTACCGATAAATGGGGAAACATAAGTTGCTCCATTCTTAGCTGCCAATAATGCTTGGTTGGCACTGAAGATTAAAGTTACATTGGTTTTAATTCCATCTTTAGACAGTTGGTTACATGCAATCATGCCATCTTTAGTCATAGGAAGCTTAATAACAACATTCTTGTGAATCTTTGCAAGTTCATATGCCTCTTCCAGCATTCCTTTTGAGTCTGTAGAGATTACTTCAGCACTTATTGGGCCATCCACTATTTCGGATATATTTTTAATAAGGGTTTTCTGATCAATTCCAGCTTTTGCCACAAGGGAAGGGTTAGTTGTAACACCATCCACAATTCCCCATGAGTAAGCGGTCTTAATTTCTTCAAGATCACCTGTGTCGATAAAAAATTCCATTATTTGCTCCTTTTAAAACTTTGCCCCATAATAAAAGTAATGAATTACCTTTGTCACATATTTTTAATCTTTTTGGTTGCATCCAATTCCTGGGGAAATCCGAACTTTCCAGACCTTCCAGATAAGGGACTCACTGGGCCTGACAACAACAAGTTTATGGATCCTCGCGTTGGCTATGATGAGTTTATGGGCAGGGTAACAGATAGAGACAAGGCCGGAAGAGTTCTTAAAATTCATGTGGAGAACAACAATACAAAATTCTTTAAGGCCGGAGACACCGTATTCTTTCGGGTCAATAGACATGAAAGCGAATTTCCTTGCAGAGCAAATGTTAAAGGTGTGGAAGAGAATTATTTCACAATCTATGTAACTGAGCTTACGACTTGTTGGAAAGAAGGAGAGTACTTTCGTAGAGGTCATCAATTAAACTTTCAATCCAAAAAGCTCGCGCAGCGGGTGTTTGAGGCCAGCAAGTACAGAGAGAACCTCCTATTGAGAAAGCAGGGCTTTTTAAAGCAACTTTCAAATATAAATCATTTTCTTTGGACCTACGAGCAGCAAAAAATGAAGACTGCCGCCAAATATGACGAACAAATCAATGAACTTCAAAAGAGAAAGCAACTTGCAGTTGATGGCCTACTGCAAAAGAAGCAGGAAAGTGTGCTTTTACAGGCCGAACTTATGAAGAAGCTTACCCAGCTTGATGAATCCCTTGATCATTATAAAGTGGAAAGAGGTGAATATCTTGTAGATCGCTGGAACATGGACCACAACTTAGGCATCGATTTTCCTCAGCGTCCACCTAAGCTGAAACAACCTTAATCCGTACTGTTTTACTCGGTCGCCCTCTTAATTACTTACATTAATAATATCTAGGTTTTAAATCGTAATTATTGTCCTATTATTTATAACAATAATGTGAATACTCACGGATTTGGAGGTTGTTATGCTAAGGACATGGATTGTTCTGCCCTTTATGTTATTTTCCCTTTGTGCGCTGGCCGCGCCGGAAGGTCTAAGTAAAAGATTTGAATTTAAGCGCTCTGACGATGGAAGACTTGAAAGCGTGAGAATGAAGTTTGTTACTAAGAACTTTTCTATCGCTCCCTATATTAAGCAAATAAAAGAAGACATTAAGTCTGAAATTAAAAGAATGAGATCAAAGTCTCTTTACGGAAGTGAATTGGACGAGTTCCTGGCCCAATTAGAGAGTGAGCGTCCATTTGACAAAAATGCGAGTGAAAATGTTGGGGTTATAAGAGATGCCATTGAAAACCTTCCAAACATAAGAGTGGATGATTCTTTTGAAGCTGTTTTGTCCCAAGGTGTTTTGAAAAAGTTTGAGTGGGATCTAAAAGAAGCTCTTAAAATGTTGGATTTGGCCATCGTTGCCTATCCTAACGACGCAAGATTCTTCTACAGAAAAAACGTTACCTACCAAGTGGTGACTAAAGCGCTTGAGTTTGCCAAGAAGAGATTCGACAGCGTTCCACTTCTTAACCTTGCCTCATTTGTGATTGTTCAAGTTCACGACATGGTGCTTGAGCAGAGAACTTTTCACCAAAACATGTTGTTGCACTATATCCAAAACTTCAAAGCAGATGAGCTAGGACTTAGTAAAGAGGAAGTGGACATGATTCTATCTTCTATTTACGAGTCTAGAATTAGCGCTATGAACCTGCCTGAATCAAATGCTGCTGCAAGCAACTGGACAAGGTATGGAGTAAACAAGTTCTTTACTGTGCTAAGAAGCTGCAACACTAAAATTAGAAGAACTTCCAGAAAATACGACTCTGTAAATGAGAGATACAACTTTGCATTCGTAGAGGTTGTGGAAGAAGGAAATAGAGTTGTTAAAAACCTTCTTAACAACGGACATTCATTCTCTTCAAAGGCCTCCACTGCCTATGACTACTCAAACCCTAACAAGGTGAGAAGATTTAGAGCTCTTTTAAATCTTGGCGAGCTAGGGCTTGGATTTCTTCCAATTCCAGGTTGGATCAAATCAAACGTGGAAAGCTTTATTGAGTCTTTCTATGTTGAGCAAAGACTCACTGAAGGCGCTCTTGTTGGATATTTTGAGTCTAATGGCGATATGAAAATGGCCAAGAAGATCACTAACCAGATGAGCAACCCTTATCTAATTTTTAACTAATCAAAGTCTAATAACGTGGGGTCTTGCGCCCCGCGTGTCCACTTTACAACCCAACATGCAGTCTTCAAAATTATACTTGGAATTTTTTTTCTAAGGAGAAGTTTATGAAGGTGTTAATTGCGGTCTGCGCATTGGCGATGACCTCCACAGTATTAGCGGAAACCAGGAAGGTCATTCAAAACTTCTATTTGGTTTCGGAGAAAATGTGGGCGGTTGAAGGACGCTTCTCATCAGAAAGCGGCACTGAGGACCTATCAAACGGCAACGAAATAGATGTGGACAATAAAGTCTTAAACGGCAAAGTTTTTCACGGCAACTATGGAAAGGTGCTTAACTTAGGTGGTGAGTTCAACTTCATTGATGCCGAGGGAGACGCAGATGGTGTCGGAGACCTTGAGTTCTTTGCGAGAGGCCGTCTTGAGTCATATCTATATGAGTTTCGTTATTTCTTCTCTCATGACGACAAGGAAACTGACAATGCCGTTTCTGGTGGAAATCACTTTTGGCTAAAGGCCGGAGTTTTTAAATATGGCTGGGGCTTTTTAGCAACATTTCAACCGGAGTACGACGCGGATGTGGCAAACTCCGACGATGTAAATGTCGGGCAACAGACTATTTTAGAAGGATTTTATGAGCACTTGACCGCCGATGACAACACGTTGGCCTTGGCCATTGGCTCGCATCACTTCAATAGAGGTGATCTTGACGATGATGACATTACTGAGGGGTTCTGGAGAGCTTATGCCACCTTTCCTTTTGGAGGGTATGACTGGATATGAGAGTATAAACACACCACTTTGATCAATGACTCGGATGATGTGGATGACAGAAAGCGCTCAGAAATTAGCTTTGCTGTAAGGACTAGCTTCTAACTAGTTTTTATCAATAGCGTTTTGGTTTAAGATTTCTCGTATTTCTTCCTGGTGAACCTTGGCCATATCCACGCACTGGGTGAAAACGCTTTTATTTAATTCTGGTGCAAACTCGTTTTTGGAGTCCACACAACCTTTTAGATAGCTGCTTCTTGCAAGGTCTAGGACTGTCTGAGTGGTTATATTCCCATCGTTGACCTCATCCACAATAGAACGAGGTCTGGTTGAGCAGGAAACAAGTCCTAGGAGAAGAAAACTAACTATTAACTTGCACACTTTTAAGGCCCTTTAGTGAAACTCCACAAATGATCAGAATAATTGTTTGAACCATGAAGAAAGTACCAAGGAAAATGGCGCCACCCTCGCTGAACCCGTAAGAGTGAAGGCCTGTAGCTAAAATGTAGTTAACTCCAAACCATGCCATCATAACAGTCATAAAACCCGCTGCCGTAAGAATGACAAAGCGGTGAGTGTTGACCCAGTTGGTGTATTTCCCGTGAAGTACTGCCATATAGAATAACAATACAATTAAAGACCAGGTCTCTTTTGGATCCCAGCCCCAAAATCTTCCCCAAGAGTAGTCGGCCCAAACACCGCCAAGGATTATACCTGCGGCAAGTAAAACAACACCAACCTTTACGCTTGTTCCAATAAGCTGCTCATAGTATCTGTAGTCAGCCTTGGATAGCTTTCCTAGTTTATTTTTAACCAAAACAATATTGGCCAATATCCAGCTTAATGCCAAAGCGGCATAGCTGAGAATAATGGTTGTAACGTGGGTGCTAAGCCAGAAATTGTCTCTTAGAACTGGAACTAGTGGGGAGATGCTTGGATCAAGCATATTGTTTGCAAACTTCATCATGAAAAGACAAAGCACATTGTAACCAAGCCCGGCCAAAAGAAAGATTTTGTCTCTTTTAAAGATCATGACTATCAAGGCAATCACTAAGGCACCAAAGCCAGAAAACATTACAGTTTCGTACATGTTTGTAATTGGGGCCCGACCTGAGATTAAAACTCTCATGGTCATGCCGGCAATCTCAATTAGGATGGTAAAAATGCCAAAAAAGACACCTACCTTCGGTGATTTAAGAAGAACTGTAGCGAATATCCCAATAAGGGCCAAAAGCATGGCCACATCAAAAATATGACTCTTTACGTAGGTGAGTTCCATTAGGTAGTTATCACCTTCAAGCTCAATATATTTTTCTTTTTTATTTTTGAAGAAGTTCTTTATATCTGTTTTGTCTTTGGCCACGTCAGCAAGTCCGTGCCATAGCGCCTTATTTTCAGCAAAAATAGGCACAGTCCAGGACTGGCCATTCTTAATCAGCTCGTAATTGTTTATTCGTGCCCAAACCTTATTCAGCTCTTTTTTAAGAGGGGAGGTTCTTTTGGTTTTCATTATTTGGGCCCTGATGAGCTCTTTATAATTCATGGCCTTTGATGATGGGATGAAGTTCGAGTTTTCATCCATATCCATCAACTTTTTGGCCTCAATATGCTCTACCTTTATAGGAAGTTCAAAAGACTCACTTAGGCCTATTGAGCTTAATGAGAGCTTACAGAATGTTTCCAAGGAGCTCATGCCTTCAAATTTAGACTTTCCTGTAATGAATTTAATGGTCTCATTTGCATGGACTAGTAGAGGTTTTACTCTGCCGGCTGCTTGAACTGGAAGGGATTCAAAGTCTTGGGTGCATACGTTTGCGGCTATGGATGTGCTGAAAAGCACAAGGATTATAATTCTAAGCATTAGCTTTTCTCCGATTGAGATTCAATTGTGGATTCTTTTTCAAAAAACTTTCTTTTCTTTCTTCTTCTAAGGGCAAAGTGCCAGGTGCTCCCAAATACGAGCAGGATAGAGCCTAGGTACTTAATTGGCCTGCCTGGGTCATAATTAACGCTAAATGCGCTACCGTACTCATTAGGTCCAACCTGGAAATAAGAAGACTGATAGAATGTAAAATCGTCATACTTCAAAGGGTTGTTCATGAATACATGGTGGCTAGAAGCTGGCGTATTGGTTCTACCGTCAAGTAGAGACACAAAGCTTTCATAGCTTGCAGGATCATTTGTGCCTGGGTTTTTATCCATTTTAAAGCGATCCAAAGTGATTTGGTAAGGAAGCTTTATTTCTCTACTTTTAATCTGAAATCTAACTTGTTTGTCACCATTGGATAGAGCCAAAGGCTGATCACTTCTAACCCAATAGTCCTGGCCGTAAAAGTTGATCAAAACCGCTTTTATCCCACCCTCAATAATTTCGCCTTGATCTTGAACTGGTCTTGAATAAGAAGGTACCTGGGCAGGATAAGCATTAGGTCTAAAAGAGTCCAGGGTAAGCTTAAAGTTCATCCACGGCAGCGAAACTGGTCTTTTGTCTGTGAATTCTCTGCCTAGCCAGCCCTTTCTTTTGTGAAAGAAAACAGTCTTATCCCCAAATAGAAAGAGATTAGGCTTTTTTTCAAATAACTTCTTGCTGAAAACACGAAATGGGGTGTCCTGCCTTTTAGTAAGGTCATCATTAAGTGGCAGAGGGGAGAAGTCCGGAAAGAACTTCAGGTATTCTCCCTTGTGGGGGATAATCATGAATAAGTTATTGGTGGGAGTCTTCTTAATCTCATAGTTTTCTGACTCCGCAGTGTAGCAAATGTCTTCTTCCGTGTTCCAAACAATAAAGCCTGATTCAGTTTTTTGCGTAAAACATGAGTAAAGTGTCTCAGGCATAAAATGAACACTTAATGGCCCAAGTTTCTGCATCGACTGGAAGTCACTCTCAGGGTGCAGACTCATGATCATCTGCTCGGCCACATTTTCATTATAGATTGTGTAAACAGCTGAAGAAGCAGGAGTTCCTTGGGATGGCCTCCACACGGTGTTTAATTTGGAAAAAGGGAGGTACTTCTTTATCTGAAGCCCAGGCTCCTCATAGTTCATTTCATTTTCGAAGGCACCGTCCGGCAAGGTAAAGATTTTCACTTCTCCATTGGGGTACCCAACCACAAATTGATCCTCTTGAACTCTAACGGTGTTTGATGGCTCTTTAGGCATTAGCTCCAACATTCCATCCACACCGGTGACATATGTTAAAAAGGACCCCGCAAAAAGAATAAGCAGACCAGCATGGAGAGTATAAAAGCCATAAAGCATCTTTTTGGCAGGGAGCCTGTTAAGAGTGGCAACTAGAATGCTTATAAACATGAAAAGCTGAAGTCCCATGAACCACCAGGACTTATACACGAGCTTGTTGGCAAATTCTCTGCCGTGATAGCTCTCCATAAATGTTCCATAGACAAGAGCGATCGCAAAAACCAATATTATGACAACTGCAAACTTCATCGAGCCTAGCGTGGATTCTAGTTTTTTATAGGCCTTGCCCAATGAAGTCAGGGGATTATTTAGTAAATTTAAGTTTTTCATGTGGGGTAAAATTCCCACATGAGGTGCCCTTTTGCAATGATTTGGCTCACTTTTGGAAATAAAAAGAAGCCGTAATTTGGCCCCTGAAGACTCTTTGTTTAAGCTGCGGATATTCCTTGTGGTTGTTAGTTTTGTATTTAGTCGGTTTAATAAAACGAAACCTTTTTCTTAGGGATTGATCTTTCGTAAAGGTAGTTGCAATCGCATAAAGGAACTTTTTATCTCATGTCTTTTTACTATGTTTCTTCACTCAAAAACTCTAAAGAAGGTTTCCTTCACAACTGCATTTATCATGCTCGATTGACACTCATTATGCAGGGTTGAATAGGAGTATTTCCCTCTACAAAATTTAGGCCTGACTGGTAATGGCAAATATTGTTTGATTTCATTACCCGATAACATTACAATGTCATATAACAAAGGATCTCGATGACTCCAGCTCAATACTTGGAATTCAAAAAAAGCGAAAGCAATCAAGAAATTAAAGACATCTTCAACTTCAACGCGAAAGCATTTGCAGACTCGCCTGATTTAAACTGGTCAGAAGAAAACATCAAAAAAGAAATCAAAGAGGGGTGGAAACTCTACTCTGTGAATTACGATGATGACATTGTTGCGGCTTTGTTTATCAAGATGGATGACGGCACTCTTTTGACTAAGAACACTCCTATTAAGCTCATTTACCAAGGCAATGGCTTCTCACATAAAATTAAAGATTTTTATGAGCAAGTCGCTAAGGAAAATAACCTAAAGAAGATTATCAACTATTGTCCCTCAGACAACTTTAGAATGATCTCTTTAAACGAAGGCCATGACTATATAAAAACGGGGAAAACTCATGGCCCTGAGAATGACATCCTTGAATGGGAAAAAAATTTAGATAATTGATATCGGCTAATTCATCTACTGGGAGGAAAACATGGCCAAGAAAAAAGCAACAAAAAAGAAAGCCACTAAAAAGGCTGCAAAGAAGAAGGTGGCAAAGAAAGCCACCAAGAAAAAGGCTACAAAAAAGAAAGCGACTAAAAAGAAGGTTGCAAAAAAAGCTACAAAGAAAAAAGTAGCTAAAAAAGCAACTAAGAAGAAGGCCGCTAAGAAAAAAGTAGCGAAGAAGGCAACAAAGAAAAAAGTAGCGAAGAAGGCAACAAAGAAGAAAGCGGCTAAGAAAGCCACAAAAAAGAAGGCTACTAAGAAAAAGGCAGCTAAAAAGGCTACGAAAAAGAAAGTAGCTAAGAAGGCGACCAAGAAAAAAGCAGCTAAAAAGGCCACTAAAAAGAAGGCTACAAAGAAAAAAGCTGCAAAAAAGGCTACGAAAAAGAAAGTAGCTAAGAAGGCACCTAAGAAAAAAGTAGCTAAAAAAGCAACAAAGAAGAAAGTTGCAAAAAAGGCCACTAAGAAAAAAGCAGCCAAAAGAAAGCCTAATGCGGCATTCATGAAGGAGCTTACACCTTCAGCTGAGCTTGCGGAGATCGTGGGAAGCAAGCCATTGCCAAGAACACAAGTGGTAAAAAAGCTTTGGGAATACATTAAGAAGCATGACCTTCAAGATCCAAAGAATAAGAGAAACATCAATGCAGACGCTAAACTGAAGCCAGTTTTTGGGGGAAAGGGCACTGTGAGCATGTTCGAAATGACTAAACTTGTTTCTAAGCACCTAAGCTAAAAAGTTTTCAGGGTGCCTGTAATTAGGCGCCCTGATTATATCTCTTTCCAAGAATTCATAATCTTTTCGTATTTTTTAAGCACTGGCCCTGGGCTGGAATTTACTATTTTTGCCAGTTTAAAGTAATTATGGCAGCTAGGGGTGGGATTACCCTTAGGAAAGGTGTCTTCCGCACCAAGCCACTTGAGACATTGAGCTGTGTAATAATCAAGGAACTCAGGGAAGTTAATTGCAATCTGCTTGGATATAACCAATGCCTTCTTTTTGTCATTGATTGCAAAAACCTTGTCTGGCAATGTGTTTAGCTCTTTAAACTCCCCAAGTAGTTTTTCTCTGAGCTGATGATCCGCCCCGAGCTTTTTGATGGCCTTGAAGCCTAGCTCCCAACTCTTGCTCGTAAGTTCTCCGGCATTTAAGATCTTTACTAAATGGTATTGAGATTTCTGATCTTCATTTAAGGCGTCCAGCTCCATAAGGATCTTATAAGCAAAAGTGAGTGGAAGTTCCTCCCTAAGCTTTTTAACAAACACCTTCAGGCAGTCAGGATGCAGTTCAGATTTAAGAGAGCTATTGGTCAAGAGTCTCTCTTTAATTAAATCGTAAGCAGGAGTTTTGTGGCAATAGAATTCACCAAATTCACTGATAGTCATAGGCCTTGCTAGATCCCAAATAGGCTTCGAGTGTCCAGAGCTTTCCTTGAATAAAATTTCAGCTAATTCAATGCCAAACTCTTTGCTTTGAAACTCTTTAAAGTATTCCTGAGCGGAATTTAGGCACATGGAATATTCCGCTTTAGACTTCAAACAAATCTTTGTTGCTTGGATTAGAACCTTATTTCTTTTTTTTATGTAAAACTCATCGTTCGCCAGCACTTCCCACTTAGATATCTCTTTGACTCTAGCTAAATGTTTTTGGTTAATGGACGATGAGGCCAGCAGGGAGTCGAGGTAGTTGTCCGCCATGGAAACGGTTATTTTTTTCCAAGGAGACCCTCTAAGACTTGGTCTTATATCTTTTGCATGTTCAAAGAACTCCACAAAGTTTGAAGTGCCCTCTAAAGCTTCAAGGTCCTGCATGGTGTAGGGCGTGGCATTGGCGCTTAAAGCGGTCAAAATGAATATCAAAAATGAGTGTAAAAGCATGCAATCCCCCTTTTGAAGTGTAACCAGAGCGGTTTGGAGCGTCAAATCATTAATGAAATCTGGTGGTTTTTGCTTTAAATAATTTCGCGCATGCTGTACAAACAAATAATAATGGAAGAGGTGAAATATATGAATAAAATCCACAGCTTAAAGAGTGCTACTAAAGAAATCTTGGGTCAGTCCTGGACCCTGACTTACTATGAAGAGTTTGAAGGTGTCCTTCAGCGAGATGAGTTTCTTAAACAATTTGAGCATATTGTGGAATTAATCACGAAAGACGACACTAGCTCAAGCTTTAAGTGGACAATTGACGCTCTAAGTTTTCAGTTTCTAGTTGGTGTTTTTGCCAAAAACAAAGAAATTAAAATTGCCAGCAAGAACTTAAGCTATGAATTGGCCTTGATTGATTTTCACCAAAATGTGGGCAGACACAGAGAGGTTTCAGCAATTAAGAAGCACGCTGAGTCAATTGCAAGTATTCCACTGGAAAGAAGTCCAATGGTAATTGATGTCATCACTAGAGAAGACAAACTTCCAGATTTTTCGGAAAAAGAATTTCACCAAATCAACGACCTTACAATGGAAAGAACCAAGGCCTTGATGGACAAGGTCTCCACCTATAAACAAAGCTGGTTTGAGAAAATGAGCGACACAGGCCTTGACCTGACCGCCAATTACATGCTCATTAGGATCCATCTGCTAAAGTTTTTAGCAATTTTGCCATGCTTGGATCACGATAAAAACGGAACAGAGATTAAAAGAATATGGCTTGAGACGCTTCGTCGCCTCATTGAAGATTCAAACCTTGCTGAGGAAAAGAAACTTAAAGGACAAAAGCGCGCGCTTCCTAAAGTTTATCTCTATATGGCCAATGCAGGTCTTCAGATATCTAAGCATACTCCTCCTTCAATATTGGCATGGTGCATACGAAAGGGTGTTTCCCTGCTTGCGACAAGGTTTATTGCAGGGGAATCCATTGAAAAGGCAAACAGCTCACTTTCATCTCTTTTAAAAAGTGGAAGGGATGCGACCCTAGATCAGCTTGGCGAGCTTGTTGTTTCGAATAAGGAAGCCGATCAATATATGAATGGGGTCCTAGAAGTAATTAATGGATTTAATCGCCATGTGAAAAAAGGCTCTAGAAACGGCGCTGGAATCAACAGGGCCCACGTAAGTGTTAAGGTCTCAGCGCTTTGCAACGATTTAAAACCGCAGTCATTTGACTACAGTTATAAGAATATTGCTCCAAGGCTAAAAAGAATCTTGCTTGAAGGAAAGAAAGAGGAAGTATTCATCAATATAGATGCGGAACACTACCACTACCGTGACATTATATTTAAGGTTTATAGAAAAGTACTTCTGGACACTCCAGAGCTTCATGACTACGCCGACACTGGTATTGTAGTGCAAGCTTACCTAAGAGATGGTTATAAGCATTTTCAAGAGGTGGTTGAGCTTGCAAGAGAGCGTGGGCTAGTAATGCCTATTAGACTTGTTAAGGGTGCTTACTGGGATGCTGAAACGATTGAGGCCGACGCCTTAAACTTTGAAGCTCCTGAGTTTTTAAATAAAGAGGAAACGGATATTCACTTCCGTCAGATTGTTTATAAGTCTCTTGAACATGGAAAAGAGATTCAGCTGGCCGTGGCCTCACACAATATTCAAGATCACTGCTTTGCTGAGATTTTGAGAGAGCAAAAATTCCCAGATGCTCCAGTAATCGAGCACCAATGTCTTCACATGACCTATGAGGCACTTAGTGTGGCCCTTTCCAAGATGGGAATGCCAACCAGAAACTATATCCCAATTGGAAATCTTTTAGTTGGAATGGCCTACCTTGTAAGAAGAATTATGGAAAACAGCTCTCAAGTCGGGGTTTTAACCATAATGCGCTCTCACAACAAGGCCATTACCGTTAAAAATCCAATGGAGCTTCTTGAGGATAAAAAGGCAAATAGAGAGTTAATTTTCGACTCTGGTCTAAAGCATATCTCTAGAGAGTTTAAAAATGTTTGGCCTATTAGAACCTATCTTGAGCACGAGCTTTCTCCATTGATCGCTGAGATTGAAAAGGCGAAGGCCGCTCTGAAAAAAGTCTCAGAAAGCTCTGACGACGAACTGGTGTCACTGTGTGGCTCTGACCCTCAGTTCGAGGTGGGAAGAGTTAAGAAGGATACACCGGAAGAGGTAAATAAAAAGATCGACCAGCTCTTTGAGAACTTCAATTCCGACAACGATTGGAAAGACAATAAACGAACAGATCGCTTTAGCGCTCTGTTAAAGCTAGCTGACCTTCTTTTAATCCATAGACACAGACTAACAGCACTCATAATGGTTGAGGCAGGTAAAACGATAGACGAGGCCGTGGCCGATGTGGATGAGGCCATAGATTTCATCAACTTCTATGTAAGAGAAGAAATCAATCTTCTTAAAACCCACCCAGGATACATGGCAAAAGGCGTTTTTGGCGTTATTGCCCCTTGGAACTTCCCATTGGCCATCCCTGTCGGCATGACCTGCGCTGGACTTGTTTCAGGTAACTCCGTAATACTCAAACCTGCTGAGCAGACACCAATAATCGTTTCTGAGTTCGAAAAACTTGCTAGAGAAGCGGGAATTGATGAAAGCGTATTTGTAGTTTCCAATGGTGAAGGCGATGTAGGAAAAGCGATTGTTGATCATGAGCTTGTTAATGGCGTTGTCTTTACTGGTTCCAAGCCTGTTGGCGTTGGCATTTATCATAAGATGCAAGAGAAGCTTACTAGTTCAAAATATCCATTCCTTCCGATCGGGAAAACCGTCATTACTGAAATGGGGGGTAAAAACGCAATTATCGTCACAAACAACTGTGAGCTTGATGAGACTGTCAGCGGCGTGCTTTATGCCGCCTTTGCTCACGCAGGACAGAAATGTTCCGCTGCCAGCCGTATTCTAGTGGATAGAGAAATCAAGGACGCATTTCTTGAGAGATTCATCCAAGGTGTAAGAGACATTCCAGCAGGCTCATCATTGGATCTTGCAACTACTGTGAACCCGCTCATATCCAAAGAAGACCAAGATAGAGTTAGAGCTGCAGTACAAAAATCTAGACAGGACGTTGAAAAACAAGGTGGAAGCGTTCTTATCGACAGGTCTCAGGAGGATCTGGCAGGCTTTACTGTGGGACCTGCGGTATTTGAGGCCACCAAAGAGCAGGCCTTTGATCCAAGTTCATTTGCTTGTAAAGAAATCTTTGGGCCTGTAGTTCATGTGATTCCATATGATTCCTTGGATGAAGCGGTTGAGATCTTCAACGCCACTGAATATGCTCTTACGGGAGGTATCTTCTGCCAGTCTCAAGACGATATCGATGAGATCACTCCAAGACTGCTTGCTGGAAACTTGTATATAAACAGGCCAAACACTGGCGCAAGAGTGGCAATTGAGCCATTTGGAGGCTTTAAAATGTCTGGAACCGGGCCTAAGGCCGGTAGCGCTGGTTACTTGCTTCCATTCCATAGACTAGAAAAGATGCAAATTAAAGAGGTTCACCCAATTAATGTTTCAAGTTCTTTGCCATACTCAATGGTTAGAGTATCCAAAATTGCTTGGGAAAACAGAGAAGCAAAGGTTGCAGAGTACCTCAGAACGGTTATCAATAGGTACGAGATTTACTTCTCAAGCATTGATGAGAGAGGCAAAGATGTTCTATCATCTCTTATCGAATACGTTGAAGATGGCAAGACCAAGCTTGAAACAAGAGAGTTTCCTAATCGCTATATTCCAGGACAAATCAACTACGACAAAAGAAACCTCCAGCTTGGAACTGGTTTAATGATTATTGGCGAAGACAAGATCGACCTTGAACACTTTGTTACGGTGCTGTTTAACCTTGTTATTGGGAATGGTGTTAATATCATTTGCGCCAATGAAGAAGGATATGAGGCCTGGTCACAAATTGTAAACCTTGCATATATAGCAGGTGTCTCTCCGTTCAATATTAGTTGTGTGAAGATGGATAAAGAAAGAATTGAGGAAGTTCTTACTACAGAGGACTATGACTTTCTATATCTTGATGGGCAGATTGAGCATAGAGAAGAGTTCAGAAAGGCCGCGCTGGAAACGAAGGCAGAGGTTGGGCTAAAGAGAATCTACATTTCAGGTGAGTGGGAAGACTTAAATGACTTTGACCAGTTCATCTACAGATTCACTCTACCACGTTCTTTTGCGATCAATACAATGAGACATGGAGCCCCTCTAGAGCTTACACTCTAAGGGGCAAATTGTGCCCTCTAAATAACTTAAGTTGTTTTTCTAAGCTTAATTTGAGAAACTTTGAGTAATTTGGAGGTGCACATGGAAGATCTTAGATCAATATTGTCATCCCATCATAACAAGTCCAAAGCTCACGCTACCAAGGAACCTGTTGAAGGCGCGAACGCCAGCGTTTCCGCCATACCTGATTTGTTTTTTGATGAGATTCTCATTCAATACAAGCTTACAAGAGTCGAAATCGTCTTATTAATGTATCTTTATCGCCAAACGTGGTGCAGGCCTAATCTTCATAAGAAGCATGGGATTTCACCAATGATTTCCCATAAGAATGCGGCTGAAACAATGGATATTTCCCTTGAGATTCTTCATCAGACGATGAGAAGGCTCGAATCTTTTGGGTTTATAGAGACGATTAGAGCAGGACAGTACTTCGTAAGAAAATATTTTACCGAAGATAATGATAAAAAGTACGGCCAAAGCTACGATAATTTCTTATAAAGAGGAATGCGAAAACTTTCTAAAAGATTAAGCTCCATCCTGGACGCTGTTGAATTCCGTGAAACATTTTATGATGTATGTTGTGACCATGGGGAGCTAGGTATTGCGGCGGCCCAATCTTTACTAGCAAATCAAGTGATATTTATTGACCAAGTACCTTCCATAATGGAGAGTTTAGACCTTAAACTAAAAGCTACGGATATTCCCTCCGCCGTTGGCGTAAAAACTTGGTGCCAAGACGCTTCTCAAAAAGAAATTTTTATAAAAAATTCTAATTTTGTCGTGGCCGGAATAGGGGAAAATACAGCAATTTCAATTCTTGAAAAAATCGACCTCTGCAATGATAGCGAAATCATTTTAAGTATTCATAGTGACAACTTTTTACTTAGGGAATACCTAGTTGAGCGTGGACTGAAAACTACTTATGAAACTGTTTTTGAGGACAATAAAAAGTTGTATGAGTTAATTAAGGTTTCGAAGTCAAAGGGTGCGCCGACCACAAAAGTTGGCAGTGCTATGTGGAGCCCGGAAAATCAAGCTTCGAAGCGCCTTCTTCTTAATAGAATTTCCCATTTAGAAACTAGGTTAAGTCACCGAAACGACAAAAACCTTAAATTTGTTCTTAATAGTTTAAAAGAAAAGCTCAAGCACTACAGTTAAGAATTAGTTAAACCGATATAATGAGTATATGAATCAAGAACAGTTGGATGACGAACAAGCTAAAACCAAGAAAAAAGATGCCAAGCGTGTTTTTTACATTGGTGAGGACGATGGCTACTGGGAAGAACTGGTAGAAGGTCTAAAAAAGTACAAGCAGATCAACTTTGATTTTCAGCAATTCAATGAGAGAAAGCCAGAGCGAATCCAAGCACTCCTAAAGAAGATACAGGAAGAGAGGCCTAAGGTTGTTTATGTTGACCTAGAAAAAAACACCGATGCCATGATTCATATTCTTAGGGCTCAACTGAGAATGAACTCACCCTATGTTCCTTTTATGGTTGCTCTTTCCACATACACCCAAGGTGAAGAGATGGTAAAGCAGGCGATCATGGCCGGCTGTAAATGTGTTCACATGAAGTCAGGGGAGTTTGACTCCATCATTTATGACACAATATGCATGTCTTTTCATGAGGCTTTGGAGCATCACGGTTTTGCAATGGCAAAATTGGATGATGAAATCAAAGCATATTTGCCTGCAAAGGTTTCTTTGGTTTCTCCTGAGGGCATAAAGGTGGAGTCAAATCACAGCGTAATTCTTGGAAACGACTACATTCTTAACACTCATTGGAGTAGAACAGGTGTAATTGAGTCCAACAGAGTTTTTGTTTCTTCTCAAACAAGAGAGGATCTTTTTTATAACTTCACTTATGCTCAAGAGTTTGGCTTTGAGTTTATTCCACCACTGGATCTTGAGGAAGGAACTGACCCTGAAGAAGCTGAAAAGCTCGCTCAGGAGCATGAAGAGAAGGGCTATGAAATTGAAGAGACCATGTACAAGTGGATTTCTGACAATATTAAGCTTTCACGTCCAAAGAACTTAAAAGCATTAGTAATAGACAAGGAGCTAGGTTTATACAACAACCAGCCGCTAACAGATAGTTATGACTTTGTTGTAAGGCTTCAACCGTATTTGGTAAAGCCCAAGGCCGAGCTGACACAGTTAAAGCCCCAAATGATTGCTTTCAACTTTGAGGATTTGGCTCCTGAAGATATGGAGTCAAGCCAAGATGTAGCTCACATGTTTAATGAGATAAACACTCTAAAACATCTTATCAAAACGATTAAATCAATGACGGCGTATGAGCCTTTCATTGTGGCATTTAACACGACAATATCAACAGAGCGTCTAAAAGAGATTCTGGACTACAACCAAATCATAGGCCATAGCGTTCCGTTAAGCGCGGATATCTTGGTTAAGATGGGAAATATCCTCATACAGCGTTTAAATGAAAAAGTTGAGACTCCAATGGGTCAGATCATTTTAGACAAAAAGCTGCCTTGCACTTACGCGGAGTTAGAGACAACCATAAAAATTGTTGCTCTTTCAGAAAATGATGTTTACTTCAATCCAGAAGAGGAGCTTGAGATTGGAACGGTTTTCCGAATTGACCACCCTTCAAGTATCTACATAACTGTGGCAGAGCCACCAAAAAGACCTAAGGCCGACTCGCGTTGTTTTGGAATTGTTCACGGTGTGGGGGAGCTTGAGAAAAAAGAACTTAGAAGATTTGTTAACTCCGTTTTCTTTAGACCCAAAGAGGCCATTAAGGAAAAAGAAAAAGAGCATATTGAAAAGCTAAAAGAGCAGTTTCTAGAAAAGACTAAAGAGGAAGAAGAGGCAAAGCTTGAAGAGGCCAGACAAGCTGAAGAGCAAAAAGAAAGCGAGAACAGCCAGGAGAATGACGGGGAGAAAGAGCCTGTCAACGAAGAGTAAGGCCCCATGGGCTTTACAACAGGTCCTTTAAGAGCAATAATTTGCTCATGTTGTTCAAAGTTTTGGCCTTGGCCGCAATAATTATTTTAGTAAGAAACACTTATAAAAGCTGGATCCTACTGCAAGGTCTTCAGAAGAAGGCGAATTCCAACAAAAAATCCAAATCAAAAGAAGACATAATTGACGCGGAATACACGGTAGTTGACGATTGAATCCAAAAAAATACCCGCTAGATTTAAATCTATATGACACTTACCTAATAGATCACAGGTACAAGGCGTATGTGATTGAATTTGAATCTGTTGATGAGAATCAATGCGACGACTATGAAGCAACTTATGTGGAACAAGGGTATAAGGTATTTCACGTCTCCATGGATAGGGACTCGAAAGGCCTTTTTAATTTAAAGTTAATTGTTGCTCAGTTGGGTTTTACTTTTTAAGACAAGGCCTTCTTTAAAGAAGGCCTACAATGTATAGATTAAAGTATGTTTAAAGTCTCGCAAGACGGCACAGTTTCAACTAAATCACTCATGATTCTTTCTCTTACTTCTTGGCGAGATTCTTCGATATAATCAAAAAACTTTACTCCGTAGCCTTCTTCGAACTTCTCTTCATATCCGCGAACAGTATAAAGAAGCGCAATCTTTTTATGAAATTTAAGTCTTTCTACACCACCTGTTGGAACAGTCTCCAAAGTCGCCTCTGGGTAGCCGTTAGGAGAAAGTCTGTTTGGCTCGTGAGGCACAAATTCAACTGTAAACATCACAGATGAGTTGGATTGAAAGTTCCAACCCTTGGCCTCAAGCTGGTCTTGAAACTTATCTAGCTGCTCTTCACTCGAAACTTCTTTGATAAAATTGGACCCAAAAGAGATGTCACAAAAAGCACTTTTAATTATAGGAGCTCTATCATCAACCCCTTTTACTACCTTTGAGGGCCAAATATCATACCCAGTAGATCCAAAAGCATTTAAACCAAAAAATAAGGCTGAAAAAAATAATGTTTTCATAGTTCATCCTGTCGAGAATAAAGCTGCACAGCAGCAAGGTTTGAATACAATTTATAGGAAATAGTGCTAAAAACAAGTAACCATGTATAAATTCCAATGATTTATTTGCCCTCAACGCTAAGAAGTGATCAATCTTTTTACATATAATCATTACTGAATAATTTGGAAAATTTCCACCTGACCGTCCTGAAATGCAACAATGTGCTCAAGGAGGATTTTTATGAGAAAAACAATTATCATGCTGGCCCTAATAGCTTCAGGCCCAACCTTTGCTCTAGACTGTGAAGATCATGCTCAAAACCTTCTTATTGCAGCTTCTGAAACCCAGGTTGCAATGGACACTAAAGAAGAGTATCTAGCGGACATTTTTCAAAATTTAGAAGTGGCCAATTCACAGCTCGCCATTACACCTCCAAAAGATTCAAAGAAGGCATTTGAGACATTTACAGATGTAATAGTAGAGGTGGAGCAAAGAAACCTTGATGAGCAAGAGCAAGTAAATAAGAAGATGTCACTACTTCAAAAAGGACTAAAGAGCTTAATCATCAACTGCTTTAATTAAAGAGAGGCCCATATAGGGCCTGAATTAGAAGCTTCTTGTATAGGAGAACATGCCTCCATCTTCATAGGGGGCGAACCCTACACTGCCTTTGGACTTCTTATTAAGGGCATTTAAACCATAGGCATAACTAATACCAAGTGTCGCACCAGCAATTACGTCGTGAAGATAGTGGGCGTCATCGTTCATTCTACTTGCGGCGACAATCGTCGCCAAAGCATACGCTGGAATTCCCCATTTTTTACCGTGCTCTATCCCAACAACCGCCGCAAAAGCGAAGGCATTTGATGTGTGTCCTGACGGAAAAGATCTTGTGTCACCACCAGAAGGCCTTTCTTCACCAACCACGCTTTTAAGTGTGTTGGTAGTAAGGGCAGTGAACAAGGTAGTTTCAAACATTAAATTTCTTCTTTCTCGATTTCTGCCTTTGTTTCTAAGGATGTGTGTAGCTGCTATATAGGCGAGATTGGGCACCATTTGTCCCATAGTGTCTCCAAAGTGAGCAAGGTTTCCCATAGGTCTATCTTCTGCCATGTCTTTTTGAAGAGGATTTCCGATGGTTTTTCTAGTGGTGTAGAAAAACGTAGTCAAAAGTGTACCTGTAAGTAGGGTCTTTCTAGAAGTTTCCCCGTAAAATGGGGCCACAAACTTCTTTAAAACATCTCCTGTGTCCGCAGAAGCAGAATTAAAGGGTAATAAGACGATAAAAAATAGGGTTAAATAAATTCTAATCAAAATCTTTCTCCTTGATTTTGAAAAACTGTATAATAATTACAATGAAGATGGAACACTGTGTTAAAAAATTTTAAAATTTTTTTTGTATGAAGTTGCGTACTTATTTAGTCAGTCTACTTTTATTTTCTTCTCAATGTTTTGCACAGGACCACTGCAAATATCTGAGTGTAAAGCACGTTACCGAGCTCTTTGATGAGTTGGCGCAGTTTAAAGCGCAACACTCCACACCAGTGATTGATTACTACTGTGGTCCCTGCAATGACGACTATGTTAGACCAATTGTATTGGAGGAGCTTGAATACAAACCCCATCAAGTTAAAGGCTTTGCTTCTGTTCTCATCAATGGCAAGGCCTATGATTTTGCCTATCTCTATTTAAAAGGCAAAAACCTAGGCCATAAGTACAACTGTAAAACAAGCGTCTCCTCAGAAACCTTGTTTGCGTCCCAGAACAAAGGCTAGACACATTGGCCTAAGGCGCCCAATTCACTTAAGCTTTTCCAATGAATTTACAAATTGTTTTAGGCGACCAGCTATTCCCAAGAAGGTTTTACCAAGACGGCCCTGAGCACGTTTTTATGTGTGAGGACCATGAGCTTTGCACTCACTTTAAATATCACAAGCACAAGATCGTGTTCTTTTTGGCCTCGATGAGACACTACAAAGAAGAGCTTGAGGATCTGGGCAAAACAGTTCATTACCAACAGTTGGAAAGAGGACAAGGCTTCTTTAAAAGTCTTAAAAAGATCGTCAGGGAATTGAAAGTCAAAAAAATGAAAGTCTTTGAGGTGGAAGATAAGTTCTTTTGGGACCAAATAAAAAACTTTTGCAAAGACAATGAACTCGAAATTGAAGTGGATCAAACGCCAATGTTTGTCACAAGCAGAAAAGAGTTCAACAACTATACAAAAGATGTAAAGAGACCATTTATGAAGACCTTCTACGAGAGAAAAAGAAGGGAGCTCGACATCTTAATGAACAAGGACGGAAAACCTAAGGGTGGGAAGTTCAGCTTTGATGAAAGCAATCGTAAAAAGATTCCTAAAAAAGAAAACGTACCTCCCACAGAGTTTCCAGAGCGAAGCGATCATCACCTAGAGGCGGTAAAGAAGCTTGTTGATAGAAACTTTGCAGACCATCCCGGCAGCACGGACAACTTCTGGCCAGCGGTTACAAGAAGACAAGCATTAGCTTGGTACAATAAATTCTTGGATGAAAGATTTGAAAAGTTTGGTGATTACCAAGACGCCTTAGACGAAAGAGATCCCTTTCTTTATCACGCAGTCATAAGTCCCTACGTTAATAACGGCTTTATTCCAGCTCAAGAGGTTATAGACAAAGCGCTGGAAGCTGAGGCCCCGATGAACAGCAAAGAAGGGTTTATTCGCCAGGTGTTGGGGTGGAGAGAGTTCATGAGAGGAATCTATCACCGCTACGGCGACAAGGAGTCGTCTGAGAATTTCTTTAACCATAAGAGAAAGCTCACTAAGGATTGGTATGAGGGAACCACAGGCATTGAACCTTTAGACTTGGCGATAAAAAAGGCGAACAAGTATGGGTATTGCCATCACATTGAAAGATTAATGGTTCTATCGAACCTCATGCTTTTGTGTGAAATTGATCCTAAAGAAGTTTATGCCTGGTTTATGGAAATGTTTGTGGACTCGGCAGATTGGGTTATGACTCCCAACGTGTATGGTATGGGCCAGTTTAGTGACGGTGGCATCTTTGCAACCAAACCTTATATTTCAGGCTCAAACTATATTCGAAAAATGGGACATTACTCCAAAGGGGATTGGTGCGATATCGTTGATGGACTGTATTGGAGATTTATTGAAAGAAAGCTAGACTTCTTTAAAGAGCAGCCAAGGATGAATGTAATGGTTAAGAACTTAGAAAAGATGGATAAAGAAAGAAAGGATAGAATTTTTAAGGCAGCGGCCTTGTTTCTCAAGGAAAAAACAACGACTTAGCAAAGTTTGAAACCGGGAATCTTTTTCTTCACACCTGGACAGTGCTGCATGGCAGCGTTAAGTGTTCCTTACCAAGGAGCAGCTTATGAATCTAACCAAGTTAATATTTACAGCTTTAATTATTTCATTAAACTCTTTCTCTAATGAAATACGCAATTGTTCATCATATCAAGAAAGTAGAATCAGAAGCGCTATCCAGGACAGCTATCTTTCAATGAACAAAATTATTGATGATATTGACCATACCTTTGAAACCCGATCAGAAGAACTTTCCAAACATGTCCTTAAAAAACTAGGAAAGGCTAAGTACATGCTTAAATGCGCTGAACTGAGAACGCACTTCCTGGATTTTGATTGCAATGAAGGATTGTCAGAGAGAGTGTTTATGCAGGTCTGGCCTGTGGTTGGCAATGAGGTAAAGGTTAACAAAAAGCACCTACCTAAAGCAAGTTATCGCTTTCTTGTGGGAACCGTAATACACGAGGCTACCCATAAATGTGGCACAAACGACGCTCACTACTTCTATCAAACAAAAACAAAGCCTCGCTCAAAGTGGTATTCGGAGTGGCACAATATCGCTTCCACTTATGACTATTGGTCTATAAAGGGATTTTGCATTCCTCAGATAGACTGTTAGGCCAGTCCAACTTTAAACTTTCTATTTTTAATTTTTCCATTTGAGAGTTTGTTTACCGCTTGGTCGGCAAACTCTCTTTGGATTGCCACATAAGATAAAATATTTAAAACTGTGATTTTACCAATACTCTCTGGAGCAAGCTCAGCTTCGTGAACTAGGGCCCCAAGCAAATCTCCAGGACGAAGCTTGTTTTTCTTTCCCCCTCCAACATATATGGTCTTCATTGCAGGGGTTAACTCATAGGCCTTATTTGGCAGCTTAATCATATCCTTTAAAGGGATCTCAAACCCGTTCAATTCTTCAATTGCCTCAACCTTGTACATTTCTTTATCAATATACATCCCATAGGCCTTGCCGGATTCTCCAGCACGTCCAGTTCTTCCTATTCTATGTATGTATTGTTCAGGATCACTTGGGAGATCAAAGTTGATGACCGCATCAAGCTCTTTAATATCAAGTCCACGTGCCGCCACATCTGTGGCCACAAGCACACTCAAGCTTTTGTTGGCAAACTTAGTTAGAGTAACTGTTCTCTCATTTTGTTCAAGATCGCCGTGGATGGCCTGAGACACAACACCATTTTTATTTAGAAACTTCGCCACTTCATCGCTTATTTGTTTGGTTTTGCAAAAGACAATGCATCTTTCAGGATTCGCGTAACCAAGAATCTTTAAAAGCCCGTCAAACTTGTCTGGGTGTCCCTTTACCTTAAAGAGAATTTGTTCAATAGTTCCAGAGTCATGTCCTGTATCAACTCTTACGTCCACTGGTTCAACTAAAACGTCTTTTGAAAGTTTATCTATGTTTTCCGGGAAGGTTGCGGAGAACAAAAGAGACTGTCTCTTCTTAGGAATAAAAGAAGAGATGTTTATAATCTCAGTATGAAATCCCATCTCAAGCATTTTATCCGCTTCATCCAAAACAAAGCTGTTAATCTCCTTGGTATCTAGGGACTTTTCTCTCAAAAGTTTTAAAACTCTACCGGGTGTTCCCACTAGTATGTGAGCTCCATGCTCTAAAGACTTCTGTTGGTGGTACTTGGCGCTTCCTCCACACAGGGTAAGAACTCGGACGTTTGACATTGTTCTTGCAAGAGTTCTTATTTCTTTTGCCACCTGTTCCGCTAGTTCACGAGTAGGACATAGAATTAAAGATTGAGGTCTCAAGAGACCAACATCCAATGTGTTTAATATTCCAAGACCGAAGGCCGCAGTTTTACCACTACCTGTCTTTGCTTGCGCTAACACGTCTTTTCCTTCCAATACATAAGGCAAGGCCTCCGCCTGTACGGGAGTCATAGTCTTAAATTCTAAGTCTTCAAGGTTCTTAATTAATAGGGGATCTAGTTTTAGAGATGCAAATTCATTTTTCATAAGGAGGGATATACTACACTTTATTTATATAAGCGATAAACTCCTTAACAATGATTGGTTCGCCAATAATTTATGCTGAATAAGGTTTATCCTGAACATTGAATTTGGTAATTTTTGCTCAAAACTACACACAATCAACAACTTAAGACCTTAATTTATGTTTAGTTGCACCAAATTTGGCGCGCATTTAAGGTTAAGATAATGTTAACAGTTTTAAAATTCCTCTGCATTTTTGGCCTCTTTTTTGGTTGCGGCAAGACCGGAATCGACTTGGAGCAGTTAGGTATTGGAGAAACTGTTCAAATTAAAGTTGGAAGCGCAACACCTTTGTCTGGTAATGAAAGCACCACATTCTCATTCGAGCTAGAATATGAAGGCACCGAGGATATAAACCTTACGGCCGAACACATTGACCAAGTCAACAGCACCATCACTTGCAGCACAATTACTATTATAAATGGCACCACTTCAAACCCCACAGTGCAGCTGTCCAACTGCAATGGCAACGGAGCTGTGAGCATTGAAGTCAAACCAGGCTCTACCTCTTCCAATGAGGTTTTCGTTGAAGACTCCAACCCAAGTGTCAGCGTCAACTCAACATTATCAGACTACTGGTCCTGGATTGCAGGCTCAGACCAGGTTGGCGAACAAGGAAGCTATGGACCTGTTGGTGTGTTTGGGTCTTCTTATCATCCAGGCGGAAGAAAATACGCTGTTGTCTGGAGCGATAACAATGGCGACATCTACCTATTTGGTGGTGATGGCTTTGATGGACTTGGAGCAAGTGGAAGACTAAACGACTTGTGGAAGTATGATGCAGGGATTCAAAAGTGGGCGTTTCTAGGTGGCCCGCAAACTCGCAATGCCGGTGGAGACTGGGGCACCAGGAAAGTTTCATCCCCATCCAACTGGCCGAGTGCCAGAGTCACACCCTCTTATACCCATGACGCTTCAGGAAACTTGTGGATGTATGGTGGAACAGGTAAGGATTCAGCAGACACTTATGGAAGGTTAGGTGATCTATGGAAATTTGATGTTTCCACACATGAATGGACTTGGGTTTCGGGTACAAACTTTGCAGATATTGCTGCAACCAACGCTTCCGCTGGCCTTGGGGTTTATGATCCAGGAAACAGTCCAAACAGAAGGTACGCGGGATTTGCCTTTTTCAACAACTCAACAAATGAATTCTACCTATTTGGCGGTTCGATAGCGGCCTGGTTTACTTGGCAGAACGATATGTGGAGCTACTCTGTATCTCTTGATCAGTGGGCAGACAGAGACAATTCCAGCTCAGGAAATGGCTCCTATGGGACCAGGGGAGTGGAAGCTCCCACCAACTGGCCAGGAGCTAGGCACTACGGAGCAGCGGCAGTAAATCCCGTAGACGGAAGCTTCTATGTTTTTGGCGGGGAAGGAAATGACGCCACAGGAGCTCAATGGGTCCTTTCAGATCTTTGGAAGTACAATCCTTCAAACGGACAATGGACTTGGCTTGCAGGCTCAGACACTCAGGGTGCGGCCGGGGTTTATGGGACCCAAGGTGTGGGAGACTCGGCAAATCACCCAGGTGGACGTTTTGCTTTATACGGTGGATCCGCAGACTCCAATGGAGACTTCTGGGTTTACGGTGGCTACGGAAAAGACAGCTCAGGCTCCGGGGACGGAGGACTAGGAGATCTTTGGAAATATGACCACTCAAATCAACACTGGGTGTGGATGCATGGGAGCAACATTTTCAATCCCTCAACAGATCACGGCACAAAAAATGTTGGAGCAAGCTCAAACACTCCTGGTTCAAGTGATACACACACACTTTTCAATATAAACGACAAAACCTACCTATTCGCACCTGCAGGCAAGAGTCATTCCGTCTGGCATTTTACTGAATAACACTCCGTGTAAAATCTTCATTTTTCATTGAAGCACCTCCATTATGTGTTAGAAGCACCACATCATAAATATACACAAATGGGGAACACCTATGAAAAAATTAATTATCTCTCTATTTATTGCAAGTTCTATTGGTTCTAGTTTTGCTAACGATATCGGAAGATATGCAGGACCTACTACCGCGGCATCGCCAATTGTTATTACAACTTTTAATCCAGTGGCAGGTGTCATTTCAGCATCTTCCATAGCGTTCTCTATATTTTACGCCATGGGCGCAGTTCACTACGAAGGGCTTAACAGCGACGCAATTGAAGTTCTTGCTGGTTCAATTGAGCTAGAAGACTCAGCTGCTTTATCAATGTTCAAAGAAGATATTCTTTCAAACAAAGTAGCAGTTGAATCAGAACTTCAAGCAAACGACATTGACCTCGCTGTTGAAGAATTAACTGACGAAGAGATTGCTCAACTAGCAATTGCATCAAGTGTTCATCAGTAAAAATAAAGGATTCAAAAAATGAAAAAACTAATTACAACTTTTCTCCTAACTTGTTCTATCACTTCTAGCTTTGCCGTTAATTTTGACGACGCAAAGGCCATTGGCTCGATGGTGTCCACTACGGCTTCCCCGGTAATCACTACTGTTAACCCAATTGCTGGGATACTTGTATACACCACCGGTCATTATTTCTTCGCAGAAATGTTTGAAAATGCTCCTAGATATGAAGGCCTAGACAATGACGCTATTGAGGTTCTTGCCGGTTCAATTGGAGTTGAAGACTCTCTTTCTATGACAATGTTTAGAGAAGATATTCTTGAAAACAAAGAAGCAATTGAAGCTGAGTTTCAAGCAAACGACATTGATCTATCAGTTGAAGAATTAACCGACGAAGAAATCGCTCAGCTAGCACTTTCCTCAACTGTTCAAGAATAATAAAGAAAGGTTTAATCAGAATGAAAAAACTGTTTATCTCATTGCTTGTAACGTGCACTATCTCTTCGAGTCTTGCAGGAGATTTTAGGGAGTATGCAGTTACATCTGGTGCGGTATCGCCGATTGTCATTACAACTTTTCATCCAGTAGCAGGTGTCGTCTCTGCGTACTCTGTGTTGTATACAGCAATATTTGCTATACAGTCCTATAATTATGAGGGCCTTAGCAACGATTCGATTGAAGTTCTTGCAGGTTCGATTGAGCTGGAAGACTCAGCTGCTTTAACAATGTTAAAAGAAGACATTCTCGAAAACAAAGTAGCAATAGAAGCTGAACTTCAGGCAAACGACATTGACCTAACAGTAGAAGAGTTAACTGACGAAGAAATCGCTCAGTTGGCACTCGCTTCAAGTATTCAATAATTAATTTAAATAAACGCTCTCTAAAAAAGGGAGCGTTTTATATAGTATTCTCTTAGCCTTTTCTAAGGTAACTTTCACTATCATAGAAGTAGTCCCCAGGACTTCTTAAATAACCCTCTTTATCGTAAAACATTTCCTTGGGTGCGCGATATACGCCTTCGTAGTCAAAATAATATTCACCAGGAAGCCTTAGAGTTCCTTGGCCGTCGTAAAAAGCATCTCCAGGTGCTCTATACTCTCCATTTGCATCATAGTAATGTTCAGAAGTAGAGTAGATTGCGAATGCCGAAATAGAGTTAAGAACCGTCAAAATAGCAATAAGCTTTTTCATGATTTCTCCAGAGTTTATTGTTAATCCTTAAAATTTTCTCAGAATTCAGAACCCTACGATAGAGCTATTGTAAAAAGGACCAAGACTGGCAAAAACCTATACAAATTAAAAAAGAATGGAGTTGTGCACTTTTTAAACACCCCAAGTAAACTTTGCACCTCTTTACCAACCCGTACACTTAAGGGGTAGCCTAGAGATGAATTTAGCATTATGCCTCTGGAGGAGAATTGCGTTCTTATCTTGTATTAATTTGTATTCTAAATCTTTCCACAGCTGTATTTGCTGTTGATCTAGAAACGTACTGCAAAGAAGCATTTAAACAAAGGTCCCAGTCAAAGGAAGCTGTCCTGAATGGCGGCTTTTACAAGGAAAGAAAGTCTTACGAGACATCAAGAATTAAGTACAATAAAAGAAGGTATTTAGGCTGTAGATTTGACACTCCATGGATGAGTGACCTTTACAACCAACTCTGCACAGAGGGTATGGTTAATGAAAGCTACGACGTGAACAACCTTAATAATATCAAGCTCCCTGAGTTAATTTTGTTCTTTTTTGATGGAATGTCCGACTTTAATGCCAGCTTGGGCAAAGAAAATCTTAAGGCCGTAAACTTAGATGGCTCAGAGGGTAATGACTTAGGTGTTGGAAACGCAAACGGACAAAAGGCATTAAATCAATCTCTTGAAACGCTATCTAAGAATGTGCCTCGGTTGATGGAAAAGGTGGAGATCCACTATCACCCAGGATCTGGTCTTCATAGACGTGAAAACTATGACTCAGCGATGGCCTGCGCAGCACATTCAAAAGATGCTATTGAAGTTCTGGAGGCAATAACTGGTAAAGAGAGACATATTAAATGGTCTTCAATTGGCTTTAGCAATGGTGGTTATCTGGCCACTGAATTTCAAAATGAAGTAACAAAGAGTGGGATTGAAATAGACTTAGCGTTCTCCATTGATCCAGTGGTGCAGACTTTATATTACCCTTTTAAAATGTCAGACGAGTTTGTAGGTCAAAGAAATGGAAAAACAAAGCGGTTTATAAACTACTTCCAAGACTCTCACATCCTGCCGAACTCACCAATACAGATCCATCGTGGCAGGCCTGTAGAAAATGCGGATCGAAACATCAACTTAAGTAGTGCCGAGTACGCGGACTTGCTTGATAGTCCTTACGATGACCATGTTCAGATGCCCGAGTCTGAGATAGTTCGAAACGCGCTTACATGCGAGTTATCTGATTTATTAAACTTATCGGTCTGTAAGTAAATCAGTATTCAATATAGGTTTGAGTGACCTTGGCATCTTTATGATTCAAGTAGTTTCTAACCATTAAAATGTCTTTGCTTTCAACATACATATTGGTTGCACATGCCTTTCTAAAGCTGTGGGGAGTTAAGTCGGAAGAAAGGCCAGCTCTCATAAGCATTCGTTTGATAAAGGCATACATTGCACGTGTGCTGACCTGCGCACCTGTCTTATTAGTGAATAAGTACTCGCTCTCAACGCTTGCCATACTTTTGTGCCTCTCCAAAAGATCAAAGATGGTTTCAAATTCTCGAATTTTTAGATAATGCCGCTCACCACCTTTTCGTATAAAGCTCAAAGACTTGGTCCGTTGAGAAAAATCGCTATACCTCAAACGGCATAACTCCTCGAGCCTTAGACCTCCAAAATAGAGCAGATACGCCACAAGTCTGTCTTTGACCTTATTTAGGTTTTTATCCAAGGAGTCCCAGTCCCGGTGATTTAAGAGCTTTGTATGCTCAATATCGCTGTCCTTCACCTTAATTGTGTGGATTTTGCTCTTTACAGGATTTCTTCCAAACGCTTTTGAGTTGTCCTCGTGAGATTGGATTAAATAGTCGTAGAAATTCTTAATACTCGAGAGGTGTCTTTTTTGGCTGTTCACACCCAAATTTAATGGATTTGGCACACTTTTGACCCGTCTGTACCACAGGAGTTTTCGCCAACCTTTTCTGGGCCTAGGGGAGCTACCGCTCAGAAAGTCTTTATATGTCTCGATTGTCTTAGCGTTTGCACGGTTTAAATGCGAGCCATAGAAGTGTTCGTAAAAGTGAATGTATCTTTCTAAGTCACTTCGATAGTTCTTAATTGTGTGTCCAGAGCGGTTTAGCTTCTCACAATTTCTTAGAAAACTATCCAGCCATTTCCTGTGTTTCTTGAACAAGGCATACCCTTTGCTTTTATTTGCAATTCAATCAATTTCGATACTTTTTGTTTAAAAAATACCCATTTTTATTCGTATAATTTATATTATACGTAACAAATATGCAATAAACACCTAAAAATACGTAAAATAGCTTTTACTTCGTTTTACTTTCTGTTTTTAGTGAAAAGAGTTAATATACATGTATAGGCAGCGCATCGTTAGATGATTCTGTAAGGAGGAAGCTGCTGAAACACATTCCCCAACAAAGTAAACCTGCCACTTGACGCGTGGTGGATTCAAAAGGGAAGGTCAGAAATGACCCTCAAAGCAAGAAGCTTGCGACTAAGAGAATTTAATCTTAGCCCAGAGCTAATCACAGGCCGGAAAAGATCCAAATTGGATACGCCGGCCCTTTTTTTGTCCAAAAGATCACCGACTTTTATGCTGCTAAATTTTTGTTTTTTAACAAGTTAGCTTCTCTTTCTGATGCCTAATCTATTTCTATATTCAAAATCAAGTACTCTAAGACTTCTTCCTTTGATAGGTTTGGATATTCATTTTGAATTTGACCTACTAGTTCATTAAGTAAAGGACGACTTTCCAGTACCATGCTAAGGGATTTACCTATTTGGGCATGACCAGATCTTATCTCCTCAATCGTTATTTCACCATTACCTTGTCTAAAAGACCTTGCTTTAAAAAAAGGCTCTTTTTCGGGAGGTATGTTTTCAGCAAATGAAAGAGCTGGTAGAAGCATTGTTAAGCAAAGAAAAAAAAATTTCATAATAAAAGTCCTTTAAAATTAGACATTGTCCTCAACCTGCTATGTTTTTTTTAAAACTCAGGAGGGAGCGATAATAACAATATACATATAGTTTAGATTGACAATGCAAAGCACAACAGGAGTGTAGAATTTTTTACAATTTTCATTGTCAAAATATTTGACGGTTTATAGGGGATTATAGTCGAAAGGGTAAATGACACTAATACTGATTAGAAAGAAAACAATAATAGCCCCAGCATCTAACCTTAAAAGGTGATTTAGAGATACTACTCGTTAATCATCTCATACATATCTGAGGCACTCTCAACCTGACGATATGAGACCTTTTCGACCTTCATAATGCTGTGAAGTTCTTGAGATATGCGTTCTATAGCCCTTGGATGGCCTGTGAGAAAGATATGGAGAAGCTTCTTTCCTTCGCGAGGTTCTTCTTCATATAACTCTTCAAGCTCGATATTCTCTCCGAGAAACATTTTGGAGGCCATCCGCTTAACAGTTCCAATAGATAAAACCTCTATATGAAAGTCCTTATGCTCACTTTCCCGCTCAATAAACTTGTGAATTGGAGCTAGAAGTCTCAAAACCACGAGAACAGTAATAGAGAATAGGGTGGCCACAAGGGGATAGCCTACGCCAATTGTAAAGCCAATTGCTGCAACGACCCAAATCGTGGCGGCCGTTGTGAGCCCGGTAACGTTTCCGCGACCTTGAATGATTGCACCAGCACCCAAAAAGCCGATCCCGCTTACAATTTGAGCGGCAACACGGTTGGGGTCAACTAATCCAATAGCATTTGGAAGATTTATAAGTGAAATTGTGGTATAAAGCGTGGCTCCAATGCATATAAGGATATTGGTTTTAAGCCCTGCGGCCTTCATTTTGATTTCTCTGTCAAAGCCCACAAGTCCGCCAAGAATAAGGGCGGTAACAATTTGAATGCCGATTCCGAAGTAAATTGGCACATTGCCAAAAACCTCTATATACATTTCGCGCTGAAATACTTCCATGTTTCAATCTCCGTTTATCCTATTAATTTAAACAATTTTTCAACCATGTTGCAATAAAGCGTTGTATTTAAAGCATTTTTATATCGTTTGAAGTTGAGAATGCGTCTTAAAAGGTATATTATTGGCTCAATTTTTAGATCAGAACGTAACCACTATCACACATCAAAAGGACACTTATGAGCGGGAATTCATTTAACTCATTGTCAGACCTTAAGGTCAACGGAAAGGACTATGCAGTATATAGTCTGAAAAAGGCCCAAGAAAATGGACTGGGCGACACTAGCAAGCTTCCAAATTCGCTTAAAGTGTTGCTTGAAAACCTACTTAGAAACGAAAACGGCAAAACTGTTGTAAAAGACGATATCTCTGCTGTTCTTGGTTGGCTTAAGAATAAAAGCTCGGATAGAGAGATTTCTTACCACCCAGCGCGTGTTGTTATGCAAGACTTTACTGGTGTTCCAGCTGTAGTAGACCTTGCTGCAATGAGAGACGCTATGAAAAACTTGGGCGGGGACGCTCAAAAGATCAACCCACAAGTTCCAGTTGATCTTGTTATTGACCACTCTGTAATGGTTGATAAGTTTGGAACACCAAGCTCATTTAAAGAAAACGTTGAGCTTGAGTACGAAAGAAACAAAGAAAGATACCAGTTCCTTAAATGGGGACAAAAAGCATTTGAGAACTTCCAGGTTGTTCCTCCGGGGACTGGGATTGTTCACCAAGTAAACCTAGAATATTTAGGACAAGTTGTTTGGACTAAAGAGCAAGATGGAAAAGAGCTTGCTTACTGTGACACTTGTGTTGGCACTGACTCTCACACGACTATGATCAACGGCCTTGGCGTTCTTGGCTGGGGTGTTGGTGGTATTGAAGCTGAGTCAGCAATGCTTGGACAAGCGGTTACAATGCTTATCCCAGAAGTTGTTGGATTTAAACTAACTGGAAAAATGGCAGAAGGAACAACTGCAACTGACCTTGTTCTGACTGTTGTTCAAATGCTTAGAGAGAAAGGTGTTGTAGGTAAGTTCGTAGAATTCTACGGTGAAGGCCTTGACAACCTAACTCTTGCTGATAGAGCTACAATTGCTAACATGGCACCTGAGTACGGCGCTACTTGTGGATTCTTCACAATCGACGAGCAAACTATTGATTACTTAAAATTTACAGGCCGTGACGCTGACAGAATCGCGCTTGTGGAAGCATATGCTAAAGAGCAAGGCATGTGGAGAGATGCAAACAGCCCTGAGCCGTCATTCACTGACACTCTTGAGCTTGATATGACTACTGTTGAGCCATCTATTGCAGGCCCTAAGAGACCTCAAGATAGAATTGCTCTTTCAAATGCTGCCAAGCAATTTCACCACGACATGAAAGAAGTCTTTAAGGTGGAAGAGAAAGACGCTTCTAAAAACGTAAAAGTTGAAGGAAGAGACTTTGAACTTACTCACGGTGACATCTGTATTGCAGCTATTACTTCTTGTACAAACACTTCGAACCCAGCGGTTCTAGTAGCAGCTGGTCTTGTTGCCAAGAAAGCACTTGAAAAAGGTCTAAGTGTTAAGCCATGGGTTAAGACTTCACTAGCTCCTGGTTCTCAGGTTGTTACTGACTACCTTGAAAAAGCTGGTCTTCAAACACACCTAAACGATCTTGGGTTCAACCTTGTTGGATACGGATGTACTACATGTATTGGAAACTCTGGACCTCTAAACCCAGAAATCTCTAAAGCAATTAACGAAGGTGATCTAATCTCTACTTCAGTGCTTTCTGGCAACAGAAACTTTGAAGGAAGAATTGGTCCAGATATTAGAGCTAACTACTTGGCGTCTCCGCCACTTGTTGTTGCTTACGCTCTTGCTGGTAACCTAAAAATTAACCTTAAGAAAGACGCTATTGGTAAAGACAAAGATGGAAACGATGTATTCCTTAAAGACATCTGGCCAACAAGCGAAGAAATTCAAAAGACTATCCAGTCTTGCCTTGATGAAGAGATGTTCAAGTCTAGATACTCTGACGTGTTTAAAGGCACTGAAGAGTGGCAAAACGTAGCTGCAACTGAATCTCAAACATATGACTGGGATTCTAACTCTACTTATGTTCAAAACCCTCCATACTTTGAAGGTATGACAATGGATTTGGACAAGAAAGAAGACATTGTTGACGCTAGACCGCTTCTAATTCTTGGCGACTCAACTACTACTGACCACATCTCTCCTGCAGGAGCGATTAAGCCTGACTCTCCAGCTGGTGAATATCTTCAAGCTCATGGAGTTAAAATCCAAGACTTTAACTCTTACGGGTCTCGTCGTGGTAACCACGAAGTAATGATGAGAGGTACATTTGCAAACATTAGAATTAAAAACCTAATGCTTGATGGTGTTGAGGGTGGATACACTAAGCACGTTCCAACTGGTAAGCAGATGGCCGTATACGACGCTGCTATGAAGTACAAGGAAGAGGGAACTCAACTCGTAGTTGTTGGTGGCAAGGAATACGGAACAGGATCTTCTAGAGACTGGGCGGCAAAAGGTACCATTCTTCTAGGTGTAAAAGCTGTAATCGTTGAATCCTTCGAAAGAATCCACAGATCAAACCTAATTGGTATGGGTGTTCTTCCACTTCAGTTCAAAGGCACAAACCGTGAAGCTCTTGGACTTACGGGAGAAGAGACTTTCACAATCAAGGGCGTTGATTCAATCCAACCTAAGCAGGAAGTTGAAGTTAAAATCACTAGAGCTGACGGATCTAGCGAGTCAGTAAGTGCTGTTTGCAGAATTGATACAAAAGATGAGCTTGATTACTTCAAAAATGGTGGAATCTTGCACAATGTTTTGAGATACTTAAACGAAAAGTAATATACTCAAATACAAAAGGGGAGTGAGAACTCCCCTTTCTTTTTTTTAAATGGAAGTTAGAAATGGGAAAAGCAAGCGACAGCGATTATCTAAAGTTTAAAGGCCAATATCCTAAAAGTTCAAAGATCTTTACAGCAATGTTTATAGACCTAATAGTCGTAAATATATTCGCATTCATTGTTCTTAAAATTTATGGCCTGATTTTCTCTGGCGTTTTCAACAAGTTTACCTATGGATATGTAGGCTTTGCCATATATCTTCTATGCCTTCTATACGTTCCAATTTTAAGCGCAAAAGCGCAGACAGTTGGGCAGAAGTTCACTCACATCAAGATTAGAGACGTAATCACTGGCAATCAAATGTCCGTAGCAACCGCAGTGTCCAGATGGCTTATGTCTGTAATCTCTCCATTTGGTTACAATCATAAGAAAGTTCCGTGGTTTGACCGTAAGTGTAATACGGTACTTCTTGAAGCTTGAGTAGCTTAAGGCATATTCACCTTGCCATGGTCAAAGATGGAATTAATGGCCTACGCTAGTCTTATGGGCTAAAATTGTACATATGATAGGATGGGCCAATAAATGAATTTCAATAATAGAATTCAGGACTGTGACAGACTAAAAGCAGAATTAGACAAACTAAGACCTCTTAAAAAAGAAGAGCTTGCTCAACTAAGATCTTTCTTTAGAGTTGGGCAAACTTACTCATCTAACGCACTTGAGGGAAACACCCTTACAGAAATCGAGACAAAAGTTGTCATTGAAGATGGCCTAACTGTTTCTGGAAAACCTTTGAGAGAAATCTATGAGGCAACTGGAAATGCAAAGGCCTTTGACTACGTGATAGATATTTCAAAAAACGACCTCTTTGATGAGGATGATATACTTGAACTTCACCGCATATTTTACCAGCAAATTGATGCAAATGAGGCAGGAAGTTATCGAAAAATCAAAGTATTCATTTCTGGTACGGACTTAAAGCTTCCAGAACCAAGCAAAGTGCCTGAACTAATGAGTTCGTTTGTAGCTGAGTTGAGGATTAAAAAAGAAGAACTTCACCCCATCGAGTTAGCGGCATGGATTCACAACGAACTTGTAACCATTCACCCATTTGTTGATGGAAATGGCCGTACCGCAAGACTATTAATGAACCTTGCTCTTATTCAAGCAGGTTACACCATCACAATTATTCCACCTATTTATAGGGTTCAATACTTAGAGCTTACTCGCAAAGGCAATGACGGGATTCACAAACCTTTCACAGACTTCTTGTCATGCATGCTTTACGAATCACAGAAGGATCTTTTGAGGTTGCTTAAATAGTCGTTAAAGCCTTTTTTGACATGTAATATACCCATTCCGGCTTTTCAAAGCTAAATATTAATAAGTTAGCGACGTACTTAACAGGCCGTTAGTATCCTGACATTCACATAGTAAGCGCCCCAAATGTTGTGCAGATTTTTAAGGCTTAGGATTGAGCTATTATTTGGCCGAGATATGGCAAATTTTCGTGTCGATTGTGCCGATCTAAAAGAAATTTGAAGAAACTTACGCCGTTTTTCTTGCAAGTTCCCGCCAGTGAAAGCATTAAGTCCCAGGCCCTCACACCTTCCCAGCTTTGGTTGAAAAGAGAAATCTTCTGCTTAATCACCTTTTCTCGAATATCTCTCTCCACAAGGTTGTTGTGAATCTCAACCTCTGGGTGCTCAAGAACATACAAAAGTTTCTTTTTGTTTTTCATAGTCAAAGCTAGCTGTTCATTTACTGAATTTAGTAGAGTCTTTTGAGTGAAAATCTTGTTAAAGAGCCTGATTAGGGTCTTTTTCTGATCCTCACATGGACTTTTTCTAAACGCTCGAAGCTTTCCATAAAAAAGCCTCATCTCATCAATTAATTCATCTACAATTGATGAATGTCCATAAACATCTAGAAGCTTATACTTTCGAATTTCGTGAACCCAACAGAGCTGATGTCGCTTCCAGAAACTTAAATTCTTGGCATCGTCTGTGACGAGATATTTTAGTGGAGGGCCTTGAGCTTTCTTTATGTAAGCTCCATACATCGCAGCTTCTTTAACCTTAGTTTTCTGAGGTTTTGAAAGCTCCAACCCCTCTAAAAGCTTGAAAAATCCCGCCCTTGTAAACACTGTATTGCTAAAAAGCTTTCTAGACTCTCTTAAAAACTTTTCACCAGCCCCCTCAGAAGCTAGGTAATTGATCGCTGTGTGATCAAAGCAATAAGCTTCATTCACTCCAAAAACAGTAGACATAGCGTCTGCTTTAGTTTTGCGTCCAAATGTTTTTAGAAAGGTCATGTAGATATTCGAAAAACAAAACGTGTACAGAGGAAGGTTGCTTAGCTTGTGCCCAGTCTCGTCCAGGTGATTTGTTTTACTTTTTATGAGTGAGGCTTGTCTGGCACCTTCAAGCTCTTCTTCAAGTTCAGGTCTTGATTCATTTAACATTCTACAAAGTTGTCCCTTGGAGATTTCAATTTCAAACTCCATTAAAAACTCACGAATCTTTTCGTGAGGGACACGGAGCTTAAAGTATAAGTAATCAATTAAGGCCCTAAGGTCACCGCCAAACTTTGAACCATCAAGACCTTCAATCTCGCCAACAAAGGTTTTCTTCAAAGACGGCGAGTAGTATCTCTTGAAAACAAATCTAATATTTTTTCTTTCAATTTTTAAGTTTTGAATAACACGTTCGGTGGTTCCAATAAATCGAGCATCTTTTGGAAGGTCTTTTTGATCAACGTCTACTTCTACTTCTTTATCAACAGGAATTGATTTCTTTTTGGGAGCGGGAGGGTCCTCATCATCATCGTCATGATCAAGCTCTGAAGTATCTCTCTTTTTAATCTTTTTCTTGCCTTTAAACTTAGGTCTGGGCTGCTCACCTTTGAGGCGTCGAACTTCGTCCTCAAGTTCAGCAATCTTTTTTTGATCCTGAATATTTTTCTCTTTGCTAATGATCAATTCGTGGACAACTTCAATA
>PASN01000015.1 GCA_002711995.1 Halobacteriovoraceae bacterium
AGATCGCCATAATCGACACGAAAATTTGCCATATCTCGGCCAATTGATAGCTCAATCTTAAATAATAGAATCTGCACAACATTTGGGGCGCTTACTATTCGGGTGTTAGGATTTTAACAGGGTATGAAAATTAGGGAGATTTCAAGCGTCGCCTTGGCAAGTCATTATATAATCGTCTTATCTTGTAAAAATTGAAAGTTTTGGCCGCTTAAAACTACAGCGGCAAAAGGGTTGTCCATGAAAGTTTTATTTACTGTATTTTTGCTAACAACAAGTCTCTTTTTAGGTGCAAAGGAGCCAGAGTCCCTAAACTCCAAAGCGAATCGTTTACTGGAGATTTGGCGCACTAATGGCACAGATTATAAGCTTAATAAATCTGAATCAGAGATCATTACGACTTTATATTTAAAGCTTCATGGAGATGCTGTTGCAGAAATTCAAGAAGAAGCAAAAATTAACAACATGGATAAAGACTCATACATTGCAGATAGTCTTTCTTTTACAAACTTTGTTGAAGATCTGGAAAGAAAACTTGAAAAGGTAGACGAAATGGAAGACAGCGAACTTTTCATATTATTATTGAAATCTGAAGTGAGGTTTAAAACCCAACAATCTGTCCGATTTATTCCAGTTGGGTTCTTTGAAAATGAAAAAAGAGCAAGAGATTGTTTTATAGTTATTATTAACAAGTTAGGCTTTGAGATTCCAATGATGTAATAGGGTATATACCCCTTCAAAGTTATTCACTTTCTACCCCTTACACTGCGGACTCTCTGTTGTGTAAGGGGTTTAAAGTACAAGTTTCATTTGAGCCCACTTTTATAGAGAAGCATGTTACATTTTTCTATTTATTTGACTCGCGTAGTCTTAATTTAAACTCTTAATTTAAGATATCTCTAATTCATAAGCCCTAATTGTGCACTGACTTCTTTTCAAAAGCAGCATGGTTGGGTATATACCTATAATTACTTATGTTACTAAGGAGCAGCCATGTCCGTCCGCGTTAGATTCGCGCCAAGTCCAACAGGTTATTTACACATCGGTGGAGCAAGAACCGCCTTGTACAACTATCTATTTGCAAAAGCGAATGGTGGTCAATTCATCGTAAGAGTTGAAGATACTGACCAAGAGAGAAGCAGCAAGGAATTTGAAGTAGAACAGCTTGCTGATCTTAAATGGATGGGGATTGATTATGATATCGGTCCAGGAAAAGAGGATGAGCATGGCCCTTACAGACAATCTGAAAGACTAGACATCTACAAGAGAGAAGCTTTAAAGCTTGTTGAAGAAGGTAAGGCCTTCTATGACTTTTGCTCAGAAGAAGAACTTGAGCAGATGCGTGAAAGAAGTCAGGCAGAAGGCACTCCTGCTTACACTGGAAAGTGGAGAGAGCCAAAGCATTGGGATGAAGCTAAGAAAAGAGTGGAAGCTGGTGAAAAAGCTCCTATTAGGTTTCTAGTTCCAGATAAAGACTATACTTTTACTGATAAAGTTCGTGGTGAAGTTACTTTTCCTAAGGGAATGGTAGGGGACTTTGTAATCCTTAGATCGAATGAAATGCCTGTTTATAACTTCTGTAACGTTGTAGACGATCATATGCATAGGATCACCCACGTCATTCGTGGAGAAGATCACGTTAACAACACTTTAAGACAGCTAATGATTTATGAAGCTTTGGGGGCACAAGCTCCTGTGTTTGCACACGTATCACTACTTATTGGTGCTGACAGGCAAAAGCTTTCAAAAAGACATGGAGCTACTTCTGTAACTCTTTATAGGGAGCAAAGTTACCTTCCGGAAGCTCTTGCAAACTACCTATGCTTACTTGGTTGGTCACATCCTGAAGAGAAAGATATCTTCACTCTTGAGGAGCTTTACTCTGTATTTAACTTAGATCGTTTCAGCAAGTCTCACGCCATCTATGATATGGAAAAGTTGAAGTGGATGAATGGACAGCACCTAAAGAATAAAGATGATGCCGAGCTAGTAAAAGACCTTGAAGGAAATGTCTCTCACGGTCACTTCTTCCACAAGCAAAATGAGCAGTGGAAACTGAAGTGCGTAGGGCTTTATAAGGAAAAAATTGACTTATACTCTGAGTTTGAGTCTCAACTTGATCAGTATGTTTTAAATGAGAACGTTGAATATTCTGACGAGGCAAAAGAAGCGTTGGGGTGGGAGACTACACCGCAGATAAGAACTTACCTTTTAGAGAGACTCTCTGATGTGAATCAAGGATTTGTTTCAGAAGAGGACCTTGCAGAGTGGATGAATTACTGCAAAAAAGAGTTGAAAATTAAAGGTAAGCCACTATTCATGGGATTTAGAGTTCTTTTAACGGGTCAAAATCATGGGCCGGATCTTAAAGTTTTAATTTCTTTGACTCCAGTGAGCATACTTAAAAAGAGATTGGAAAAAGCGGGGAACTAATGAGCAACGAAGTTGAAATGGAAAAAGGCGTTCCTACAGATCAAAAAGAGCATAGGAACTTCATCGAAAACATCATCGCTGAAGACCTTAAAAGCGGTAAGCACGACGGCTGGGTTATAACTCGTTTTCCACCTGAGCCAAACGGCTATCTGCACTTGGGACATACCAAGTCCATCTGCCTAAACTTTGGTCTTGCAAGAGATAATGTTAAAACAAGATGTCACCTAAGATTCGATGACACAAATCCGCTTAAAGAAAGCACTGAATATGTAAATGCGATAAAAGAGGACATCAAGTGGCTAGGTTTTGACTGGGGAGAAAACTTACACTTCTCATCCGACTACTTTGACACTCTTTATGGCTTTGCTGTTGAGTTGATTGAAAAGGGCCTAGCTTATGTAGATAGTCAAAGCCCTGAGGAGATCGCGGAAAATAGAGGAACCTTTGAAGCGCCTGGCAAGAATTCTCCATTTAGAGAGAGAAGTGTTGAAGAAAATCTCAAAATGTTTACCGAAATGAAGGAAGGTAAGTACAAGGACGGAGAGCACGTACTTCGCGCAAAAATAGATATGGCACATGGGAACATGTGCATGAGAGATCCAATTCTTTATCGTATTCGTCACGTTGAACACCACAGAACTGGAGATCAGTGGAAGATATACCCAATGTATGACTTCACTCACGGGTTAAGTGACTCGATTGAGAACATAACTCATTCATTGTGTACTTTAGAGTTCCAAGACAACCGTCCACTATATGACTGGTTTGTTGAAAACGTATCAAGTCCTAGCACCCCTAGACAGATTGAGTTTGCAAAACTTAACCTTGATTACACCCTTATGAGTAAAAGAAAGCTTCTGCAACTTGTAGAGGGTGGACATGTGGAAGGGTGGGATGACCCAAGAATGGCCACAATCTCCGGTGTGAGAAGAAGAGGCTATCCTGCAAAAGCTATTCGCAAGTTCAATGAAATGATTGGTGTTGGAAAACAGGAATCAGTAATTGAGCTATCTATCCTTGAAGAAAGAGTTAGAGACGAGCTTAATCAAACAACAAAAAGATGTATGGGTGTGATAGATCCTATCAAAGTGACCATTACCAATTGGGAGGAAGATCACGAAATTGATGCTCCTTTTCATCCAAAGGATGAAAGTTTTGGCTCCAGAAAAGTGAAGTTTGGAAAAGAGCTTTATATTGAAAGAAGCGACTTCATGGAGGATCCGCCAAGCCCGAAAAAATGGTTCAGGTTAGGACCTAATAGATCTGTAAGGCTTAGATACGCATACGTCATTACATGCGATGAATACGTAAAAGATGACGAAGGAAATGTTGTTGAGCTTAAGTGTCGCTACCATAAAGACAGCTTTGGTGGTGTGACTCCAGAAGGGATGAAAAAGGTTAAAGGCATTATCCACTGGGTAAACGCTGAAGACGCTAAAAATGTGGAAGTAAGGCTGTACGATAGACTTTTTAAGCATGAAAATCCTTCAGCATGCAAGGACTTCCTCTCTGAGTTAAACCCAGAATCTTTAAAGATTGTTGAGGCGAAGGTTGAGCCATTCCTGGCGGATGCCAAGCCGAATGATCAGTTCCAGTTTGAAAGAATGGGCTACTTTACTGCCGATAGTAAACTGTCCTCTCAAGGAAAACCAGTCTTCAATCGAACAGTGACTTTGAAAGACAACTGGCAAAAGAAAAAATAGCACCTAAGAGCGGTCTGAATCATTAGGCCGCTACTTATATTCCTTTAAAAGAATTGAATTGATTACCGGAACCTCTCTTCTAGAGAGAGGAGCTTCGAATGTTACACAACTAAAAACATTTTTCTTTGCAAGGACTGAAACAAAGCTTGATTGTTTTAAAAGCAAAGTTAAACCAATTCCAGCTCCAACACTTTTGTCTTGGTTGATATTTTCCTTAATACCAACCTCGAGACATTTGGCAACGAGATCCATAAAATGTTGAGGCATCAATGCGCCAACATAGTCTAGAAATGATACTCTGAAATGTTTCTCACTCACTGACAAGGCGATAATGACATCATGATCGTTTGTGGAGGCCTTGTTGCTATTGGAGAAAAGCTCGTCGACAAAAAGAGAGATCTTTTCTTTCATTCTATTTGCAGATTTGTTTGATTCAATGAAAGGAATCAATTCTTCTAAAAGAGTGTTTACCGAAGTCGATGAGGATAGGTGCTTTTTAAACGCCTGGGATGATTTTGAGTGAAGCCAATCAATGACTTTTTCAGGTTTACCGTCCAGACTAGGCAGACTTGTGAGAAAGCTCTCATTTACACTATTTGCTTCGGCCATGTATTTATTAATTTTAAATTTTTGACATGCACTAATTAGCCGCTCAAGAGAGATCTCATCTCCAAGCACTAAATCGTCTTCTTTGACTGGCGAATTTAGCTCACTCAGTTTAAGACGTATGTGAGTTTTATTTTGACTTTGGTTCATTACCTTCGGCTTTAGCTGAATAAATATTTATATTAGTATAACAGCTGTTTAAGTAATTGGTATAAAGAGATTTGCTTTTGTGCTTTGCATCTATCTTTTTAAACTAACTTTAGCTTGCAATTCGCTTCTAAACCTCTGTCTTTAGGCTCGCAATGGTGGTGTCTATTCGCACCTTTATTTTCATTGTGTGTCAAAAATGAGATTCTGCGGGTAATTCAATTTTATACGGAGGAGTATTATGAAGTTGTACAGCTTGCTTATAGCATTAGTCTTTTCTTTGGGCGTGTTTGCCGACACATCTGCGTACCAAAACTTCACTTTTGATGGAAGTACAGACTATGAGTCCTTTCAACTGAACACGGAGAAAACAAAAACAGAGTATAGGTACGAACGAGTACGCTCCACATGCTACAGAACTGAGTACAGAAGAAGATGTGGCACCACAAGACCCCATTGTAGAACAGTTTGTAGAAATGGAAACTGTAGAAGGGTTTGTCCTCCACCAAGAAGAGTCTGTAGACAGGTGCCAGTTCAAGTTCCTTATTCTTGCATGAGAACCGTAAGAAGAGCTTATGAGGTCTTTGACTATTACGTGGACACGAAAGTGAATTTTGAGTTTTCTGGTGAGAACATGTCTATGGCCAGAGAGAATTTCAGAGTAAAAGTAAGTGGATCTGATGTCGATCTAAACCTACAAGATTCTGGAAAGTACCTTGTTCTTTCAAAAAGAATGGACGGTGACTCCAGAATGTCTGGTGATGTTTTAGAGCAGGAAGTGACATACAAAGTAGAGTTGGTTGAAGGCCAGGTCGTAACTGACGCTTTGGAAGGGGGAGTAAGAAACGTATCTCTTAACAATGGCATTGTGCGATTTACCCTAGGAAGCAGCTTTAACACTGAAGATTTCATTCAAAATCTTAAAGTCTATAGATCAAGAAGAATTATTTCAGATATTCTTCTTTTAGATCGTAATCTAGATGCTAAAGACATGGAAATTACTCAGCTAGGACAAGACAAAGTTATCTCTGTTGATCTAAATGATCTTGGAGTTGACGTTCCTGGCAGAACGAGAATCATTCTTACAACCACGTTTGACACTAGAGGTTTGGAGGTTTTAAATCCAAACACTTTCAAAACTGAAGCAAGTGCAAACTGGATCTTTTCAAAGTAAAACTAAGTGGGGGAGACGTTTAAAAGCTCCCCCTTCTCATTTATGAGAACTTCCTGAGGAAAGCTTCTAAGATTATAGTTGCTGGCCATTGATCTTCCATAGGCCCCAGCATGCGCCAAAACTAAAAAATCATCCCGTTCCAACTCCGGAAAAGGCAAGTCCCTCGCAAAGCAGTCGGCTGTCTCACAAACAGGACCTACAATTGAATATTTCTTGAGATTTGAGGATTTCTTCGATGGAAAAATCTGATGTTGCGCTCCGTACATCGAAGGCCTTAGGAAGTCATTCATGCCGCCATCCACAATGATAAAATTGCTGTTTAAACAGCTTTTGGTTCTAATAACTTTGGTTACAAAAAGGCCTGAACTTGCGGCAATTTTTCTGCCTGGCTCAAATATGATTCTTTTAAAGTTCTTTGCTGTTACACTTTTAGCGACCGCTTTCATGTAGTCTTGAGTGCTGGCAACTTTTTCTCCTTGGTAACTAACTCCCAAACCACCCCCGACATCAATAAAGTCCAGTGGCATAGCTATGTCCTGAGCTAGCTCGGAGATTACCTTTAATGCCGCCTCAGTAGCAGTTAAATCTCTTAATTGACTGCCTATGTGCACGCTAAGACCTACAAGTCTACAATGCGTCCATAGTTCCTTTTGTCGAATTGCGCTGATGATTTCATCTCTTTCCATTCCAAATTTGTGTAGGCCAGATCCTGTGGATATGTGCTTATGAGTTACTGCATTTACATTGGGATTAAGTCTAAATGCCACATTTGCAGTTCTCCCAAATTTTTTGGCGATATCGTTGATCGAGCACAGCTCATCAAGCGACTCGATATTTATGGATAGGATGTTCTTTTGCAGGGCAAGCTCAATTTCTGAGAGCTGTTTGCCTACACCGCTAAACACAATCTTGCTTGCTGGAATACCTGCTTCCAAGGCCTGCAATAGTTCTCCTTTGGAGACAACATCCCCGCCAAGTCCCTTTTTTGCCAGCGTTTTTAAAATACTTCTATTAGGATTTGCTTTCAGCGCAAAGCATACAAGCGAGTCGTGACCAATACTATTAGCTGCCACTTGAAATTCTTCCGCGTTCTGAATAAGTGCTTTTTCTGAATATAAATATAAAGGGGTGGGAAACTTGTTAATTAAATCATGAAGGTCACAGTCGTAAAACCTTAGTTTGCCCTTTCTAAATGTAATCCCTAAATCTTTTCTTTCCACCCGCGAATTATGCGAACCTGGTCTTCATTAAGCAAATCCATTTCCAGCGCACAAGTTAGTAAAGAGTTCAAATTGGCCAGAGAGCTAGTTTTTAAACCTTTGTCTAAGAAGGTTTCGTCAGCAAGTCCATAAGTGAATATGGAAGCAATCTCCAAAACCTCAACTTTTGCCTCATTAAGCTTCTCCCAGGCATTGATAGAACTCTTTCCGGTAGAGACTAAGTCTTCTATAAGAATTGCTCTCTGATTCGGACTGCAACTTCCTTCTATTGAGTTCTTCAAACCATGAGATTTGGACTCTGAGCGAACATACACCATAGGTAGGTTCAATTCATCTGCAACCCATGCGGCCCATGGGATGCCAGCTGTGGCAGTTCCAGCAATAAGCTCAACATTTGAATGCTTTTTTACTTTTTCACAAAGTCTTTGGACAATGGCCTTTCTTTGTTCTGGATATGAGATCATTTTTCTATTGTCGCAATAGATTGGTGATTTTATGCCCGAAGTCCAGGTGAAGGGGCTATCTGGACTTAGTTTTACGGCCTGAAGTTCTAAAAGAATCTTTTCAATCATGTATGCTCTCCAAAATTTTATTAAAAGTTCCAACGGGGCTTGTTGAGCCTGTTATGCTTCTTCCAATTACTAAAAAATCACTTCCTTCTTTAAAGGCCTGAGAGGGGGTCATCACCCTTTTCTGGTCATGAATTTCGTCAGTGTTTAAGCGTATACCTGGAGTGACTGA
Source organism: Halobacteriovoraceae bacterium (assembly GCA_002711995.1). Taxonomy (GTDB): domain Bacteria; phylum Bdellovibrionota; class Bacteriovoracia; order Bacteriovoracales; family Bacteriovoracaceae; genus UBA845. The sequence continues at coordinate 8,022 of PASN01000015.1, forward strand.
CAAAAAGTCGTTTCCACAGAGTTTTTTGATTTCTTTTACTTCCTTTGCCGAGGATACCACTCCGTCGAGACCTGCTTCTTTGGCCAAAGCTGCCAAGTTTTTTGTTGAATCAATAATAGACTTTTTAATTCCTAGTTCATGGCCTAGGGAATTTTGATCAAGACTGGTTAGGTGAGTCACTGCGATGAGTTTTGTGTCACATCCATTTCTTGCGGCCTTCATCATCTCCAGCCCGCCTAAGGCGTGTACGTTAATGAGATCGACTCCAAGCTTAGAAATAGCGCGACAGCTTTTTTCCACAGTATTTGGGATATCGTGAAGCTTGAGATCAAGAAAGACTTTAAAGCCATGATCTTTTGCCATCCTCACACTGTCAGGACCTAGAGAGTAAAAGCACTCCATTCCAATTTTGATGAAACTTGCAGTGCCTTTTAGCTCCAAGGCAAGCTTAAGAAAGTCCTCTTGTTGGTTTACATCAAAAGCTACAATAATTTTATCTTTCATAAGCACCTATAGAGTGAGAACTTTTAAAGCTTTAAGCTCGATTGCTTTCGCCAAGGCGTGGGCCGTGTCAAGAGAGGTCAGGCAGATGATCCCATTTTCGGCTGCGGCCCTTCTCATTTTAAAACCATCACTCTCGACATTCTTGCCTTTGGTGATCGTATTGATAATTAAATCCACGTTTGAGCTTTTTATCTCATGTATAAGATCTTTCTCGGATTCTCCAATTTTTTCTACGACACGAGAAGGAAGGCCATGCTCCATCAAGGCCTTGGAGGTACCTTTGGTTGCAAGAAAGCTAAAGCCAAACTCGTGAAACTTTTTAAGAAGGGGAATGGTTTCCAGCTTATGCTTGTCGGCAAGAGTAACTAGGATGGTTCCGCAAGATGGCACGTTCATGTTTGCCGCCTGAAATGCTTTTTCCAAGGCCTTCTCTAGAGTGAGATCTCGTCCAATGGCCTCTCCAGTGGATTTCATCTCTGGGCCTAACGCCGTGTCCACATCTCTAAGTTTTGAAGAGCTGAAGACCGGAGCTTTAACATTTACTGTATTCATTTCTGGCATAAGTCCTGGAGTAAAGTTTTGAGATAGAATATCCATTCCAAGCATCGCTTTTGTTGCAACCTTTGCCATAGGCACGTTGGTAACCTTTGAAAGAAAGGGCACCGTCCTGGAAGCTCTAGGGTTTACTTCCAGCACAAAAACTTCGTTTTTCTTTATAACGAATTGAATGTTGATCATTCCAACAAGTCCAAGACTTTTTGCTATTTTTGATGTCACCGAGCTCATCTGTTCAATAACGCTTTCACTTAAAGACTGAGGAGGGTAGACGGCGAAAGAGTCGCCAGAATGAACTCCGGCCCTTTCAATGTGCTCCATGATTCCTGGTATTAAAATGTTTTTACCATCGCAGATAGCGTCAACCTCGGCCTCTATTCCAATCATGTAGCGATCAATTAAAATCTCCTCAAGCTTAAGGTTGTGTTCTTGGTAGTAGCTCTCCAGCTCTTTTTGATCATAAACAATCTGCATGGCCTGCCCGCCAATTACATATGAAGGACGAAGCATTACGGGATAGCCTAGCTCATTCGCCTTATCGATTGCTTCTTCGATTCCTTTTGCCGTAAGTCCCAAAGGCTGAGCGATATCAAGACCCTTAAGAAACAGCTCCCATTTCTCTCGATTCTCACACATTTCCACCGTCTCATGATCTGCGCCAAGAATCTTTACGCCTCTTTGAGTTAAACCTTCCACTAAGTTAATTGCAGTTTGCCCTCCAAACTGTGCAATGACACCAATTGGTTTTTCAAGCTCAATGACGTTCATCACGTCTTCAAGGTGTAGGGGTTCAAAGTAAAGTCGATCGGCAAGGTTATAATCTGTTGACACCGTTTCAGGGTTGTTGTTGACCACAATGGCCGTGTAACCCATCTCCTTTAATGCTTTTACTGCATGAACTGTTGCGCAATCGAACTCAACTCCCTGTCCTATTCTGATCGGCCCTGAGCCAAGTACAAGAATACTTTTTGAATTTGAAGGAATGGACTCATTCTCCTCACCATAGGTAGAGTAGAAGTATGGAGTGTTTGCCTCGAATTCACCAGCGCATGTGTCAACCATTTTATAAACTGGTTGAATCCCAAAACGCTTTCTGGCATCCTCAACAAGTGAAGTTGGAACGTCCTTTAGAAAGGCAATTGCCGAGTCGGAGAAGCCCTTGTTCTTTGCTCTTTTTAAAGTCTCGAATCCGATGTCGCTGTTTCTTATTTCTTCTTCAATTTTTATGATGTTGTGAATTTTGTTTAAAAACCATAAATCGATTTTTGTAAGATCATGAATCTCTTTGAGGGTGGCCTGTTCCCGGATTGCATGAGCAATATAGAAAATTCTGTCGTCATCCTGCTTGGATATCATTCTCATTAGCTCTTCTTTTGAAAGACCAAGTGCGGACTCCATAAGCAAATGTTCCCTTTTTATTTCTAAAGAACGAATGCCTTTTAATAGAGCCTCTTCAAAGTTTGAACCTATGGCCATTGTTTCACCTGTGGCCATCATCTGAGTTCCAAGCTTTTTATTTGCTCCTTGGAACTTGTCAAATGGCCACCTAGGAAACTTAACAACCACGTAGTCGAGACTAGGTTCAAAGCAGGCGCAAGTGTTTTTGGTGATGGGGTTCTGAATCTCATCCATTGTCATGCCCAGAGCAATCTTGGCCGCCACCTTTGCGATTGGATAACCAGTGGCCTTAGACGCCAGGGCACTTGATCTGCTAACTCTCGGATTAACTTCGATCACATAGTAGTTTTCACTTTGTGGGTCTAGCGCCAGCTGGACATTGCAGCCACCTTCAATCTTTAGAGAGCGCACAATTTTTAAAGAAGCATCCCTGAGGAGTTGATATTCTTTGTCGTTCAAAGTTTGGGAAGGAGCCACCACAATTGAATCGCCCGTATGTATTCCTACGGGGTCGATATTTTCCATGTTGCAGACAACAATGCAGTTATCATTAGAGTCACGAACGATCTCATACTCAACTTCTTTATATCCAGCAATGCTTTTCTCAATCAAACATTGCTCTATAGGGCTATTGCGAAGTCCTGAAGAGACAATAGACTTCAGTTCTTCCACAGTAGAAGCAATCCCACCACCTGTTCCACCAAGTGTGAATGCTGGACGAACAATTAATGGAAGCCCGTGCTGCTCTGCAAATTCCAAAGCCTGGTTTAGGGAGTTGACACTTGTAGATTCAGGAGTAGGTTCATTAATTTTTTTCATTAATCGTTTGAATAACTCTCGGTCTTCGGCGTCCTGAATTGTTTGAAGATTAACACCTAGAAGCTTTACACCTTCCTTTTCAAAGAAACCTTCACCGGCAAGAGTTAAAGCAAGGTTTAAGGCCGTCTGTCCACCCATCGTTGGAAGAACCGCTTCAGGTCGCTCTTTGTAGATGATCTTTTTTACAAACTCAGGAGTCATAGGCTCCATATATGTCGTGTCTGCTATCCCTTGATCCGTCATGATTGTGGCAGGGTTGGAGGTTAAAAGAATAACTTCAACTCCTTCCTCTTTAAGCGACTCAATCGCCTGTGTGCCTGAGTAATCAAATTCCGCCGCTTGACCAATAACAATTGGACCTGAGCCTAAAACTAATACTTTTTTTATTGATAGATTCTTGCTCATGATCATTCTCCTTCAAGCATGCTTATAAACTTATCAAACAAGAAGTTTGTATCTGAAGGTCCTGGATTGGCCTCTGGGTGGTATTGAACCGAGAAAGCGTTGAAGTATTTATGTTTGAGACCTTCAACAGATTGATCATTTAGACTAGTCTGACTAATACTCAGATCGCTGCTCTCAACAGTTTCTAAATCAACAGAGTACCCATGGTTTTGAGAGGTTATAAAAACCTTTCCACTTTCTATGTCTTTCACTGGGTGGTTTGATCCGCGATGACCAAATTTTAATTTATGAGTTTTACAATTATTGGCCAGGGCAAACACTTGGTGACCCATGCAGATCCCAAAAAGAGGGTAGACCTCTTGCAACTCTCTAATTGTTGGCAGTACACTTTCCAATTCGGAAGGGTCGCCTGGGCCATTAGATAAAACAATACCGTCTGGCTCTTGCTCTTGCACATCAGTGAAAGAAGAGTTCCAAGGCATAAGGATCACGTCACATTGTCGCTGCAGCAAAGAAGAGATAATACTTTTTTTGCAACCATAGTCGATTACCACCACTCGTTTTTCACCCTTGCTGGAGTAGTGAATTGGTCCCTTTGTTGAGACCCTACTCACTTGACCAGACAAAGAGTTTTTAAAGTGGGGAGCACAATCCTCAAATGAAAGGTCATCAGCCGCCAGTACCCCTTTTAATGAGCCTTGACTTCTAATTGTTTTGACAAGCTTGCGAGTGTCAACTCCCACCAGTGCTGGGATATTGTGTTTAACGAAAAAATCCTTGATGCTTTTTTTACCTTTCCAGTGGTTGGGGATTTCACAAAACTCTTTTGCAATAATTGCTTTGCACGAAGGAGCAAGTCCTTCATAGTCTTCAATGCTAACCCCATAATTGCCAATTAGAGGGTAGGTCATTGTGATAATTTGGTCGCAATAACTTGGGTCGGTAAACACTTCCTGATAGCCGCTCATCGCTGTGTTAAAAACCACCTCTCCAAGGATTGCTCCCTGTTCCACAGATGCTCCATAGCTTTCGCCATGGTAAACATCCCCATTCTCAAGAATTAATTTCATCAGCTCTCCATGATCCAATCTAATATTGCCATGCGTGTGTAAACGCCGTTTTCCATTTGCTTAAAAATTCTTGAGGTGGAGTGCTCCACTAGTGAGGCCTCAATCTCCACGCCTCTATTAACTGGGCCAGGATGCATGATAATGCAATGAGGTTTTAGCAGCCCCATGCGTTTTTGATTTAGGCCAAACACTTTATTGTAATCTTTTATTGGAAGTTCCAGCGCTTCATGTCTCTCATGTTGAACTCGAAGAAACATGGCCGCGTCGCAAATTTTGAGCGCGTCGTCGAGTGATGTTTTAGAACAATTTTCTGGCAACTCCTCATCCTTGGGAATTAGCTCTCTAGGACCAGATAAAAGCACTTGAGCGCCCATAAGTTTAAGCGCGCTAATATTGGAACGCGCGACTCTTGAGTTTACAATGTCACCACAGATGCTGATTGTAAGACCTTCTAAATCACCGAACTCTTGTTTTAGAGTGAACAAGTCGAGTAAGGACTGAGAAGGATGTTCGTATTTGCCAGCGCCAGCGTTGATTCCCCTAAAAGCGAATTGGTCTTTAATGGACTGTATGAAGTTGTCGTCAGAGTGACGAATAACAGCTAATTCCGTGCCCAATGCCTCAAATGTTTTTAGAGTGTCAATTAAGCTCTCTCCCTTTGAAAGGCTAGAGGAGCTTGAATCAAAATTAAGGACATGGGCACCAAGGCGCTTTTGGGCAAGCTCAAAAGAAAACTTTGTTCGGGTGCTGTTTTCAAAGAAGATGTTCGCGCAAACAGTTGATTTTAAATTTTCTTTAATGGCCTTTTTGTTTTGGATTTGTTGAGAATAAAAATGGGACTTTTCCAGTATGGAAATAATATTATCGGAGCTTAAATCATTAATACCTGTTAGATGCCTGATTTAAAGACTCCTCTTGCAATTTTAATTGTGAATTTATGGGATAGAATTTGTGAGCTTGTGAAAAAAAGAATAGAATTGACTCGTCCGTTAGGAAGCTAGAAGAAATGATTTTTAGCGGAGTCGTCAAACTTTTCATCTCACTTTGTCAGTTTTTAAAAGGTTCTCGATTTTAAAATAAATTGGCAAGTAAAAAGTTGAGTAAATATATGAATAATGAAAAATTTCAATTAGTTTCAAATTTTAGTCCTCAAGGAGACCAGCCTACAGCAATTGAAACAATATCAGGCGCTTTTACCAAAGGGGAAAAGTATCAAACCCTTTTGGGGGTAACCGGTTCAGGTAAAACATTTACCATGGCAAACATAATTCAGAAGCTTCAAAAAAAGACTTTGATCCTTGCGCCTAATAAAACTTTGGCAGCACAGCTTTTTGGAGAGTTTAAAGAATTCTTTCCCAACAACGCTGTTGAGTATTTTGTATCTTACTATGACTATTACCAGCCCGAAGCGTATGTTCCCGGATCAGACACTTACATAGAAAAAGATTCCAGTATTAATGACGAAATCGATAAGCTACGTCACTCCGCTACACGAAGTATTCTTGAGAGGGATGATGTTATTGTTGTTGCAAGTGTGTCCTGTATTTATGGTATTGGTTCGCCTTCTGAATACCAGGGGCAAAGAATCGACCTGTTTGTGAATGAAGAATATGAAAGAGACGAACTTCTTAGGAAGCTCGTAGCTATTCAATATCAACGTAACGACATAGATTTTAGCAGGGGAACTTTTAGAGTTAGGGGAGACACTGTTGAAATTTTTCCTGCCTATGAGGACAGCAATGTTATACGGCTGGAGTTCTTTGATGACGAAATTGATGGGATCTACATCGTGGATCCTTTAAGAGGAAAAATTCTTCAGCAAATCTCAAAGGTTTCCATATACCCTTCCTCCCACTACGTTGTTAGCGAGAACAAGCTTAAAACTGCTCTTGGCACAATACAAACTGAGCTTAGGGAGAGAATTCAACAGCTTGAAAAAGATAACAAACTAGTTGAAAAGCAGAGAATAGAACAAAGAACAATGCTGGATCTGGAAATGCTTGAAGAGATGGGCTTTTGCTCAGGCATTGAAAACTATTCAAGACATTTAACAGGTGCCATGCCAGGAGATCCTCCTCCAACTTTAATTGATTACTTTGAAAAAGACTTCCTTCTTATGGTGGATGAGTCCCATATTACAATTCCGCAAATAGGAGGAATGTATAGAGGTGATAGGGCCAGAAAAGAAACCCTAGTAGAACATGGGTTTAGGCTACCAAGTGCGCTTGATAACAGACCGCTCAAGTTTCAAGAATTTGAGGAAAGGCTTGATCAAATTCTCTATGTGTCGGCAACGCCCGGAAACTTTGAGTTGGAAAAAACAGGTGGAGAGTTTGCTGAGCAAATCATTAGACCCACAGGACTTCTTGATCCTGTTGTGGAAGTAAAGGATGCTGGTTCGCAAGTTGATGACATGCTGATTGAATCCAAGAAAGTTATCTCTCAAGGCTACAGAGTCTTAATCACCACTCTGACAAAGAAGCTTGCAGAGGAACTAACCAAATACTATAAAAGCGCAGGTATGCGTATTAGGTACCTGCACTCTGACATCGATACTATTGAAAGAATGGAGATTTTAAAGGCTCTTCGAGAAGGAGAGTTTGATATTTTAGTAGGTATCAACATTTTGAGAGAGGGACTAGATTTGCCGGAAGTTGCCCTTGTGGGGATTCTGGACGCTGACAAAGAAGGCTTCTTGAGGTCGAACCGAAGTCTTATTCAGACTATTGGCCGCGCAGCGCGAAATGCTGAGGGGCGAGTTATTCTGTATGCCTATAAAATCACCAAAAGCATGCAAGAGGCCATGGAAACCACCAAGGACAGAAGAGTCCGACAGGAACAGTACAATAAAGAACATGGAATTACTCCTCAGACTGTTTTGAAAAAGATAAGTGGTGGCGTGATTGACGTATTGAGAAAGAGTAAGTCAAAAGGCAAGGTCAGAAAAGAAAAGCAAAAAGAATTTGCCTCTGAGCTTAATCCTGAGGCAATTGATGCTAAAATAAAAGAGTTAAAACTTGAAATGAAAGAGGCCGCTAAAAACCTTGAGTTTGAAAGAGCTGCTCAACTAAGAGATGAAATTAAGGAACTAACCAGCGTAAGGATGATTGTTTGAGACTGGCACTGTCATTTATACTTTTAATTAATGTAGCCTTTGCCGCAAAGAGTTACGACTCTTTCCTTGTTTCAGTTGGGGACCAGAAAATTACTGTAATATCTCCAAAAAAAATCAATAAAAACGTAACTATCGTCGTTGAAAACAAAACCTTTGATAAGGTCATTTCTGAAATAAGAACTTCAGATAAAGTCCTTAAGAGATTCACACTTTTTCCATCTGGAAGAAAGGATTCCACCTTTACTGTCACAATAGACTTCAGTAAGGCTAATACAATCTATTACGCTCCGGTGTCTCCTCCTTTTCAGGCCGTTCCACTAACTCCTTCAAAGGGCACTTATGAAATTCCTTAGAAGAAAGAGAAAAGCAAAACGCGTTATCTTGTCCATTTCCGATCTCCACTTAGGAGCAGGGGAAGAGATTAAAGGCAGAAAAAATTCTCTGGAAGACTTTCATTCTGATGAAGAGCTTGTGCAGTTTTTTGAATATTACAGCTCGGGTGAGTACCAGAATAAAGAGGTTGAAATTGTAATTAATGGGGACTTTTTAGACTTGTTGGCCGTACCCTATGTAGCTTATTTCGATGATGAGTATTGGAGCGAAAGGGCCTGTCTTGAGAAGTTGGAGCTTATCATCAAGGGGCACCCTGAAGTTTGGGAGTCCATGAACGAGTTCCTAAGCTGTAAAAACAAAAAGATCGTCTACATCATTGGGAATCACGACGCAGAACTGGTATTCGACTCTTTGAAAGAGAGATTTTTGCAAGAGTTTGATGAAGAAAACCGCAAGAAAATTACTATTTCCAATGAAATTGACACTTATAATCCTGCTCCAGGAGTGTATTTTAGACACGGGCATCAGTACGAAACAGCTCACGCATTTGACCCTGAAGATAGTATTATTACGAGTAAAGAAGGGGAGAAGTACTTCATCCCTTCATGGGGCTCATACTATGTTACTCACATCATCAATAGGTACAAGCAAGAGCGCTTTCACATAAATATCGTAAGACCTTTTAAGAGCATGTTAATTCATGGCCTGATTTACGACACCTTTTTCACCCTAAGGTTCATGATCGCAAACTTCTATTATTTTATGATGGTAAGGTTTCTTCATTACTATAGACTTAGGCTTGGGTGGAGAAGAGTATTGGAAGATTGCCTTAAAGAGTTAACTCTTTTTCAGGACTACGAAACAATTACTAGAAGCTTTTTTCAAGAAAATGAAGAGGCCAAGGTTCTAATAGTGGGTCATACCCATGCACCTGTATACAGGGAGTTTATTGATAAAACTGTATTTATCAATACAGGAACTTGGCAAAAAATGGTCAGCTTAAGCCTTGAACCTGAAACAACTTCTCAGTTAACCTATGCCAAAGTTGAAATCTTTAATGAAGTTGAAGATATTAAGGATTTTGAAGAGAACGTATCTGTTAGTTTAAAGTCTTGGGCTCCTCAAAGAGTTTTACCTTATCACGAATTTAGGTAGCCTCTTTTAGTCAGCTATTCTGCTTGAAAAATATTAAAAAAAACTGAATTTTCCTTTAAGTTTGCTCGAGCCGCGACGATTAGATCCCTGTTGCAAGGGCATAGGACTTTCCTTCAACACTAAACAATTAACTGTCAATCTAGCAGGAAGCTTATCAATTTTCCACGGGAGTGAAATTGAGTATCTGGACGATACACAACCGTTCCAAGGGAGGAATTTTATGGGTTTCCGTATTAACACCAATGTTTCATCTATCGCTGCTCAAAGATCACAAGCATCAACAACAAAAGAATCTCAAGACACGCTTAACAAGCTTTCTTCTGGTTCAAGAATCACAAAAGCTGCTGACGATGCTGCAGGTCTAGCAATCAGTGAAAAGATGAAATCACAAATTAGATCAAGCCAACAGGCCAACAGAAACGCCAACGATGGTATCTCAATGGTTCAAACTGCTGAAGGTGGTTTGGATGAGATTTCTTCAATGTTAACAAGACTTAGAGAGCTATCTATCCAGTCAGCTTCAGACACAGTAGGAGATACTGAGAGAAACTTTACTGACATGGAATACCAAAATTTGAAGCAAGAGATCGAGCGTATCTCACAAGTTACAGAGTTCAACGGTACTAAACTTCTAAGTGGAGAAGGGGACAAGTTGGATTTCCAAATCGGTACAAACAATGATGCATTTCAAGATAGAATTCAGTATGATTCTGGAAGCATCAACTCAACAATGTCAGGTCTTGGAATTGGAGAAATTGCAGTGAACTCCAAAGAGGGAGCTCAAGAATCTCTAGCAGTAATCGACAAAGCAATCGAAACTGTTTCAGGCCAAAGAGCTGAACTAGGTGCGATTCAAAACAGACTATCTTCTACAAGCAACAACTTGCAGACAACTGTTGAGAACTTAAGC
>PASN01000016.1 GCA_002711995.1 Halobacteriovoraceae bacterium
AGTAGAGTTGATCACGCCAGTAGCGATGGAAAAAGGTCTTCGTTTTGCAATCCGTGAGGGTGGTAGAACAATTGGCGCAGGAACAGTTACAGAAATTATAGAGTAATTTTAAAAAACAGGGAATTTGCTTGACAAGGCTTATTCCCTGTTTTAAAAAGAGCTTCATTTCGATATTGGAGTATAAATGAAAGCAAATAGGTTGAGAATTAAGCTTAGAGCTTACGATTACAATATTCTTGATACTTCGGTTCAAGAGATTGTGCAAACTGCTAAGAATACAGGTGCTAAAGTGGCTGGGCCGATCCCGATGCCAACTGAAATTAATAAGTACACAGTTCTTAGAGGACCACACGTTAACAAAAAGTCTAGAGAGCAGTTTGAAATGAGAACGCACAAAAGACTTGTCGATATTATCGACCCTACACAGCAGACAGTGGATAGCTTGATGAAGCTTGACCTTTCAGCAGGTGTTGACGTAGAGATCAAATACTAGTATAAGAAGCAAACTTTGTTTGTTTAGTTAAATATTAACCATGAATGCATCCCAATAAGTGGGTGATGCTGTGGAGGCAAAATGTCAGAAGCAACTAAAATAAGCTTGCCAGCTCTTTACGGAAAGAAAGCTGGTATGACACGTATCTTCGATGAATCAGGCAAGCACATTCCTGTGACTGTCGTTCAATTAATCCCAAATGTAGTTTCCCAAGTTAAAACTTTAGAAAAAGATGGTTACAACGCTTACCAGTTGGCCTACTTCGAAAAAAGAGAAAAACTTGTAAGTAATCCTTTGAAAGGTCACCTGAAAAAAGCAGGCATTGACAAAACTTTCCATAGATTTGCTGAAATAAGATCTGAAGAAGTAAGCGAAGAAAATTTAGGCAAGGAGCTGTCTTTAGAAGTATTCACCCCAAACACTTTTGTTGACGTAACGAGTACTTCTAAAGGTAAAGGTTTTGCAGGTGCTATGAAAAGACACAACTTTCAAGGTGGTCCTGCTGCGCACGGTTCAAAATTTCACAGAAGAACTGGTTCAATCGGTAACAGAGCAACACCTGGCCGTGTTTTCCCTCAAAAGAAAATGCCTGGTCACATGGGTGTTGAAACTAAAACTATCCAAAACCTTCAAGTTGTTGAAGTTAATGAAGAGCAAGGCTACATGCTTATTAAAGGTTCTTTACCTGGCTCCAAGAATGGTTTTGTGAAAATCGCCAAGGCGCTTAAAAAGTAGGGGTAAATTATGGCTGAAATAACATTAGTAAATTCAAAATTTGAAAAGTCAGGTTCCCTTGAAACAAAAGTTTCTTTAGATCCTGAAACTATAAGTGCGCCAGCTGTTCACCAAGTTGTAAAAGCTACTTTGGCTGGTAGAAGACAAGGTAATGCTTGCACTAAAAACAGAGCAAAAGTTAGAGGCGGAGGAGCGAAACCGTTCAAGCAAAAGGGAACTGGTAGAGCTCGTCAAGGTTCTTCAAGATCACCTATCATGGTTGGTGGTGGTACCGTTTTTGGTCCTACTCCGAGAGACTTTACTCAAAAAGTTAACAAGAAAATGATGAATAAAGCTATTCAATCAATTCTTGCTGACAAAATGCAAGCAGGTAAGCTTACAGTTGTAGAGTCTTTTGACTCCAATGGTAAAACCAAGGATATGTTCAAGACTCTTACAGAAAAAAACTTGCTTCCAGGTTTGGTTGTTACTGAGCAGAAAGACAGTAAAGCAATCTTGGCAGCTAGAAATATTAGAAACGCTAAGGCAATGCCAGTTGAAGGTTTCAGTGTTTACGAGGCAGTGAAGTTTGAAAACTTGATCATTGAAAAAGCGGCTTTAGAAAAACTATTAAACAGGTTGGGGTAATTATGCATTTAGAACAAGTATTAATTAAACCATTACTTACAGAGAAGACCTCACTTGAAACTGAAACGACTAATAGATATGCGTTTTTGGTTCAACCAAAGGCTAGCAAAAACCACATTAAAAGTGCTGTGGAACAATTGTTCGATGTGAAAGTAATGAACGTTAAAACAGCTGTTTTACCTGGAAAGGTAAAAAGAGCAGGCCGTCATACAAAAAAGTCTCAATCTTACAAGAAGGCTTACGTTCAAATTGCTGAAGGTCAAAAACTAGAACTATTTAAAGGTATATAAGAGGCTAATATGGGCATTAAAAGATTTAAACCTACATCTCCATCGCTAAGGAAAATGGCTGTCTTAAGCTCTGATGGTTTGACAAAAACAGTTGAACCATTGAAGAGGTTTATGGCCAAGAAAACCAAGACTGCTGGTAGAAACGCTTTCGGTAGAATCACTTCTAGAAGAAGAGGCGGCGGACATAAGCAAAAGTACAGAATTATAGATTTTAAGAGACAAAAAACGGATATCCCAGCTACAGTAAAAGCTATTCACTACGATCCAAACAGAACTTGCAACATTGCATTGCTTGCTTATGCTGATGGTGAAAAAGCCTACATCCTAGCACCAAACGGTTTAACCGTTGGTGACTCTGTGATCTCTTCTGAGAGTGCAGATATTAAAGTTGGTAACTCTAAACTTCTTAAAGACATCCCAGTGGGAACCCTAGTTCATAATGTTGAACTTCATCCTAAAAGTGGTGGACAAATGGCCAGATCTGCAGGTGCTTATGCACAGCTTATGGCTAAAGAAGGAAAAGAAGCTCTTTTACGTTTACCATCAGGTGAGCTAAGAAGAGTAAAAAGTAATTGTCGTGCAACAATCGGCCAGGTGGGTAATCTTGAGCATGAGCAAGAGAACATCGGTAAAGCTGGTAAAAACAGACTTAGAGGTAGAAGACCTAAAGTTCGTGGTGTTGCAATGAACCCGGTTGATCACCCACATGGTGGTGGTGAAGGTAGAACTTCTGGTGGTAGACACCCTGTTACACCATGGGGTAAGCCAACTAAAGGTGCTAAGACAAGAAAAAATAAACGAACTAACAAGTTCATCGTTAAAAGAAGAAAGTAATTTAGGAGAATATAAATGGCTCGTTCGATTAAAAAAGGTTTCTTTGTTGACTACCATCTTCTTAAGAAAGCTGATGAAGCAAATGCTGAGGGTAAAGCAAACAAAGTTATTAAAACGTGGTCCAGAAGATCAACAATTATTCCTGATTTTATTGGTCTAACTTTTGCTGTACATAATGGTAAGAAGTTTATCCCGGTTTACGTAACTGACAATATGGTTGGTCATAAGCTAGGTGAATTTTCTTTGACCAGAACTTACTACGGCCATGGTGCTGATAAGAAAGGTAAAAAATAGGTAGGTCAATATGATAGTTGTAAAAAATAATAGTGTTAGCAAGTCCGCTAGAAAGGTTAGACAAGTAACTGACCTTATTAGAAGAAAAAAAGTTGAAGAGGCTCTTAGAATCCTACGTTTCAACGACAAAAAAGAGATCTCAATCATGCTTACTAAGCTGCTTAACAGTGGCCTACAAATTGCGTCTGATAGCGAAAAATATGATCTTGATAACTTGATTGTCGAAACGATTGAGGTTAATGAAGGACCTACTTTGAAGAGGATTCAACCTCGTGCCCAAGGTAGAGCTTTCAGAATAAGAAAAAGAACAAGCTACGTAACAGTCGCTCTTAAAGAAGCATAAGGAAGTAAATAATGGGACAAAAAGTACATCCATACGGTTTTAGACTAGGGTATATTAAAGATTGGCATTCAAACTGGTATTCCAAAGACAATTATGGAGCCACTCTTCAAGAAGATTTGAAAATTAGAAAGTACATCGAGAAAAACCTTTCTAACGATGCAATTGCAAAAACTGAAATAACTAGAACTTCTGACCAGGTAAAGGTAACTGTTTACTCTGCTAAGCCTGGTGTAGCTATTGGAAAGAAGGGTGCTGGAATTGATAAAATCAGAAATGATCTAAAGAAAATTACAGCAGGAACTCTTTTCTTTAATATTGCCGAAGTTAAAAGACCTGATGCTGAAGCTAAGCTTATTGCTGATAACATTGCTAGCCAACTTGAAAAAAGAGTTGCATTTAGAAGAGCAATGAAGAAAGTGATGACTCAAGCTTTCCGTTCTGGTGTTAAAGGCATCAAGGTAAAGTGTAGCGGAAGATTGGGTGGCGCTGAAATGGCAAGAAATGAGGGATACTCTGAAAGGAAAGTACCTCTTCACACTCTTCGTGCTGATATTGATTATGACACTTCCGAAGCTTTGACTACGTATGGAAAAATTGGTGTTAAGGTTTGGGTTTATAAAGGTGAAATCTACAAATAACCCAGTGTCGGATTTTGGTTGTTCTAAGAACAAACTGATTATGGGCATTGCCCATTACTTGAAAAGAGGTAAAAAATGTTAAGTCCTAAAAAAGTAAAATGGAGAAAGCAGCAGAAAGGCAGAATGAAAGGTGCAGCCCACAGAGGTAACACCATCACTTTTGGTGAGTTCGCTATTCAAGCTCTAGAACCAGGATATATTACAAATAGACAGATTGAATCTGCCCGTATCGCCATCTCAAGAAAGACAAAAAGGGGTGGTAACATATGGATTAAGATATTCCCTGACAAGTCCCTTACTCGTAAGCCAGCTGAAGTAAGAATGGGTAAAGGTAAAGGTTCTCCTGATAGTTGGGTTGCAATCGTTAAGCCTGGAAGGGTTATGTTTGAAGTAGGTGGTGTTGAAGGTGAACTTGCTAAAGAGGCTTTGAGACTAGCAACTTACAAACTCCCTATAAAAACTAAAATTATAACTAAAGAATAGTGGAATTATTAGGCGAAGTATTATATATACGGCCAATAAATTTTAGAGGTAAAAAACATGCTAAAAATGAGCGAAGTAAATAAAATGGACGCTTCAGCAATTAAAGGTCAAGTCTCTGAACTTAGAAAAAGACTTTTTGAACTTAAGTTGCAAAAAGCAACAACTAGTGTTGAGAAATCACACGAGCTAAAAAGCGTAAGAAAAGACATCGCAAGACTTTTAACTGCTTTAAACAGTAAAGAGAGTAATTAATTATGAGTGATTCATCAAAAAGATTTAAAAGAAAGCTTAGAGGAACTGTTGTTAGCGACAAGGCTGATAAGACAATTGTTGTAAGAGTTCAAAGAAGATTCAATCACCCTATTTATAGTAAGTTTGTGAATAAAACAAAAAAGTACCATGCTCATGACGAGCAAAACCAAGCAAAAGTTGGTGACCTTGTAACAATTATAGAGTCAAGACCACATTCTAAGACAAAGAAGTGGGAATTGTTCTCTTCGAAATAGAAAAGTTTATTTGGGAGAATTCCGATGATACAAATGCAATCAAAATTAGAAGTGGCGGATAATTCTGGCGCAAGAGTCGTAAAGTGTGTAAAGGTTCTTGGTGGCTCCAAAAGAATGTCAGCTAAGCTAGGCGACGTAGTTGTTGTAGCTGTTCAGCAGGCTTTACCTGGTGGAAAAATAAAAAAAGGCGATGTTAAAAAAGCCGTAATCGTACGAACAAAATACCCAGTGAGACGAGAAGATGGTTCTTATATCCAGTTTGACAACAACAGCGTTGTTATTCTTGGTACTCAAGGCCAAGACCCTGTAGGTACTCGTATCTTTGGCCCAGTTGCTAGAGAGCTTAGAAATAAAAACTACACTAAGATCTGTTCTTTAGCTCCTGAAGTTCTTTAATTATATAGGTGAGTTATGCAAAAACTAAAAGTAAATGACGAAGTAATTATTTTGGCAGGAAAAGATGCTGGCAAAAAAGGAAAAGTTAAAAAAATAAACGCCAAGAAAAAACTAGTAATGGTTGAAGGTGTTAATGTTTTTAAAAAAGCTGTAAAGCCAACTCAAGAAAACCCAAATGGTGGGTTTGCTGACATTGAGAAAGGTGTTCATTTGAGCAATGTAGCTGTTGTTTCTCCGAAAACAGGTGGCCCAACTCGAGTGAGAATTGAAAACAAAGATGGAAAAAAAGTTAGGGTCGCAACTAAATGTGGCTCTGAGTTAAAATAGTAGAGGTTGTCCATGGCAAGTAGACTAAGAACTCTGTATACATCAGAGGTTAAAAAGAAAATGATGGACAAGTACAATTATAAAAACGTTCATCAAATTCCAAAGTTGGAAAAAATTGTACTTAATAGCGTAACACGTGACGCTGTAACAAATGGTAAAGTGGTTGATAGTATCGTTTCCGATTTAGCTGCAATTTCTGGCCAAAAACCAGTGATCGCTAGAGCTAAAAACTCAATCGCATCTTTCAAGCTTAGAGAAGGTCAAGCACTAGGTGCATCTGTTACCCTTAGAGGGGACAGAATGTACGAATTTCTTGATCGTCTGATCTCTTTCTCCCTTCCAAGAGTAAAAGACTTTAGAGGACTTAACCCTAAAGCTTTTGACGGAAAGGGAAATTACACTTTAGGTGTAAAAGAGCAGATCATGTTTCCTGAAATCAATTACGACAAGATCGACAAAATTAGAGGAATGGGGATCTCCTTCATTACTACTGCTGATTCAAACGAAGAAGGTAGAGATCTATTAAAAATGTTCGGAATGCCGTTCAAAGAAAAATAAGGAAGTAAGCATGGCAAAGATAAGTGCAATTGCAAAAAATAATAGAAGAAAAGAAATGGCCAATAAGGGTGAAGCTAAGAGAGCTGAGCTTAGAGCCAAAATAAGTGACCCTGAAACTGGTGACGCTGAAAGATTGGAGCTTCAAAAGAAACTTCAAAAGCTTCCACGTGATACTAGTAGAATCAGAGTAAGAAACAGATGTGAACTTACTGGTAGACCTAGAGGTGTTTACCGTGACTTCAGACTTTCAAGAATTAAGTTTAGAGAACTTGCACACCAAGGGATGATTCCAGGTGTAACAAAGTCCAGTTGGTAGGAGAAATAAATTATGATGACTGATCCATTGGCAGATATGCTTACAAGAATTAGAAATGGAATGAGAGCAGGCCATGCTAAGGTTGATATTCCTGCTAGCAAAATGAAAGCTAACGTTTGTAAAGTCCTTAAAGAAGAAGGCTTTATTAAAAATTTTAAAATTGTATCGAAAGAAAACACTATTACTATCCGTGTTGCTCTAAAAGAGGGTGCTCTTGTGGGTCTTCAAAGAGTATCTAAACCGGGTCTTCGCGTTTATAAAGGATACAGAGAAATGCCACGTGTATTAAGTGGTCTAGGAATTTCTGTAGTTTCAACGTCTGCAGGTATCGTTTCTTCACGTAAAGCTAAAGCAATGAAGCTTGGTGGAGAAGTTCTCTGCAATGTTTGGTAGGAGTTAACCATGTCAAGAATAGGTAAAAAACCAGTTGAAGTACCTGAGAAGGTAAATGTAACTATTAAAGAAAGATTGGTTGAAGTAAAAGGCCCAAATGGAGCTTTAACTTACACTCACAATCCTGAAGTAGAAGTTTCTCAAAAAGATAACACTTTGGTTGTAACACCGCTAGATAGCTCTAATAAAAGTAGAGCTCTTTGGGGTCTTACAAGAACACTTCTTTCCAATATGGTAGAAGGTGTTACAAAAGGTTTTACAAAGTCACTAGAGTTTAACGGTGTAGGTTATAAAGCAGCTGTCTCTGGCAACAAGTTGACCTTAAACTTGGGATATTCTCACCCAATAGATTATGAACTTCCAGAGGGAGTAACTGCCAAAGTTACAAGAAATGTCATCGACATCTCTGGAGCAAACAAAGAATTAGTAGGTTTTACTGCTGCTAAAATTCGTTCATTTAGACCGCCTGAGCCTTATAAAGGTAAGGGAGTTAAGTATGCTAATGAAACAATTATTAGAAAAGCTGGTAAAGCAGGCGCTAAGAAGTAGGTAAGCTATGAGAAAAACATATAAAAAAATTAAGAATGCTTCTAAAGCTAAAATCTATAGAAGAAAGCTCTCTATTCGTAACAAGATCACTGGTACTACTGAAAGACCTAGGATATGTGCAACAAAAACAAATAAAAACCTTTATGTTCAAGTTATTGATGATACTAAGGGTGAAACAATTGTTTCTGTTCAAACTTTCGGCAAGCAGGCAAGTGAAGGTCGTGCAAATGTTGAAGGAGCTAAGGCTGTTGGAGCTGATGTAGCAAAAGCACTGTCTGGTAAAAATATTAAGAATGCAGTTTTTGATAGAAACGGTAGAAAGTATACGGGCGTAATTGCTGCTCTTGCCGATTCAATCAGAGAGAACGGAATTCAGATTTAATAGGGGTAATAAATGACTAATAATACTGAAACAAAAGAAGCAAAGCCTTCTGAGAAAAAAGCTCCAAGAGGTAGAAAAGGCGGTAAACCTGCTCCAAAGAAAGGCACAGAAGTTGTGGCTGATGTTGAAGAGAGAGTTGTAGCCGTTAACCGTGTAGCTAAAGTTGTAAAGGGTGGTAGACGCTTCTCTTTCTCCGCTCTTGTTATCGTTGGAGATATGAAGGGTAGAGTTGGTTTTGGTCTAGGTAAAGCAAAAGAAGTTCCAGATGCTATTAGAAAGGCCAGCCAAGAAGCCGCTAAGAAAATGGTATATATTCCAATCGAAAAAGGAACAATTCCTCATACAATTTTAGGGGAATTTGACGCTGGTAAGATCCTTTTCCACCCAGCTGCTGAAGGTACTGGTATTAAGGCTGCAGGTGCTTGTCGTACCATCCTTGAACTTGCGGGTGTTAAGGACGTACTTACAAAGTCACTAAGAGGATCAAACCCTCATAACGTAGTAAAGGCTACTTTTGCTGCATTGAAGGGATTAAGATCTGTGGAAGAAATCGCTAAGGCTAGAGGTGTTGAGACCAAAGGTCTACGTATTAGTAGAACAAGATAATAAAATCTCAGAGGAATTATGAGCACTATAACGATTAAATTAAAAAAAAGTCCTATCTCTTGTACTGAAAAGCAAAAAGCTAATGTAAGAGGGCTAGGTCTTAGAAAAATTGGTTCAGTATCAACTTTGGAAAACACTCCATCTGTAAGAGGAATGATCAAAAAGATTATTCACATGGTGGAAATTGTTGAAGAAAAATAAAAAATCACTTGAGGTAGAAAATGTTAACTCTAAATAACTTGAAAAGCCCTAAAGGTGCACACAAGAATATTAAAAGAATTGGCCGTGGCCAAGGTTCTGGCTGGGGTACTCAGGCTGGTAAAGGTCATAAGGGTCAAAAGGCAAGATCTGGCGGTGGTGTTAAGCTTGGTTTTGAAGGTGGGCAGATGCCAATCTACAGAAGGCTTCCAAAAAGAGGCTTTTCTAATGCTCCATTTAAAACCGAATATGCTGTACTAAATCTTGGAAGAATTTCAGAAAAATTCTCTGAAGGTGAAGTAACTAGAGAGTCACTTATTGAAAAAGGTCTTTTGAGTGGCCGTTTTAAGTCTTTGCCAATTAAAGTTCTAGGTAAAGGTGAAATCAATAAAGCATTAACTTTTAAAGGGATTGCAAAATTCTCTAAAAATGCTGAAGAAATGATTACTAAAGCTGGCGGCAAGATCGAAGCTCAAGAGAACAAGGAAAGCAAATAATGGCTGGAGCTCAGGGAAAACTTGAAGAGCTAAGAAAAAGAGTACTTTTTACTCTTTTTATATTAGGTGTATTTAGGGTTGCAACTCAAGTTCCCACTCCAGGTGTGGACAGTGCAGCCTTAACTTCTTTTTTCGAGGGAATGCAGGGCTCAGTATTTGGTGTTTTCAACAACTTTACAGGCGGTGCATTGGAGCGTTTTTCCGTTCTTGCCCTGGGGATAATGCCTTATATTACTTCCTCAATTATCTTCAGTCTTTTGACTGTTTCTTTCCCTGCTTTAGGCGAGATTCAAAAAGAACCAGATGGACATAAGAAAATTCAACAGTGGACACGATATGCCACTGTTCTTCTATGTGTTATTCAGGGCTATGGTTTGGCTGTTGGACTAGAGGCTCTAAAAAGCCCTAGCGGTATGCCTATTGTTCTAGATCCTGGAATGGCTTTTAGAGGCCTTACAGTTATTTCACTCACTGCTGGCACAATGTTTGTTATGTGGCTTGGGGAGCAAATTACTGAAAGAGGTATTGGGAATGGGATTTCACTAATAATTTTTGCAGGTATTGCCGCAGGAATTCCAAGTGGCATAAGAGATACGTTAAATCTATTTCAAAATGGCGAACTTTCAGGTCTAAACCTTGGTCTAGTGGCTACAATTATGTTTGTGTCCTTCTGGATTATAATCTTTACTGAAAAAGCTTTCAGAAAAATACCTGTTCAGTACGCTAAGAGAGTAGTGAACAACCGTGTTTTTGGTGGGCAGAGCTCACACTTGCCTGTTAAAATTAACATCTCTGGCGTTATGCCACCTATTTTTGCATCGGCACTACTAGGCTTTCCTACTACTGTATCTCAGTTTATTCCTGAAGGAAGTGGTCTGAAGATGTACTTTGATACTATTCAGCAGTCTCTTTATCCTGGAAAGACTCTATATAACGTAGTTTTTGTAGGCCTAATAATATTCTTCTGCTATTTTTATGCACAAATCCAATTTAAGACAAAAGACATCTCTGAGTCTCTAAAGAAAAATGGTGGTTTTATTCCAGGAATTAGACCTGGTGAGAAAACTGCTGAATTTTTGGACAATGTAGTGAACAGACTAACATTGGTCGGGGGTGTTTATATTTCAATAATTTGTATTATGCCTGCGATTTTGTTTAACGTAGCAAAGGTACCTTTTTATTTCGGTGGAACTTCGCTTTTGATTTTAGTTGGTGTTGCTATAGACACTATGGCCCAAGCGGAAAGTTTCATGATTTCTCAGCGATATGACACTGCGTATAAGTCACGCGGCAAGTATAGTGGAGCGAGAAGGTTCTAATGAAGGAAAACTTAATATTCTTAGGCGCACCTGGTTCTGGCAAAGGAACTCAATCTGCAAAGCTTGTTGAGGCAAACGGCTATGAACATGTTTCAACTGGAAATCTTTTACGTGCAGAGATTCAGAAGGAGACTGAGCTAGGAAAAAAAGTTAAAGAAGTTATGGCAAATGGCCAGCTTGTGTCTGATGAACTTGTAGTAGAGTTACTTAAGGCAAACTTGGAGTTAAAAAGTACATCTTATATCTTTGATGGATACCCAAGAAATATTAAACAAGCAAAAACTCTGGAAGGTATTTTAAACGATTATCCTTACACGGCAGTATACTTTAAAATTGATACTGAAAAGATGGTCGAAAGGCTTACCAATCGTAGAATGACTAAGGATGGAAAGCATATTTACAATCTTAAAACAAATCCTCCGAAGCAAGAGGGGATATGCGATGTAACTGGAGAAAAATTAATCCAGAGAAAAGACGATACTGAAGAGGTTGTAAGAAGTAGAATGGAAGTTTTCAATTCGACTATGGGCGAAGTTGTTGATTACTATTCTAGCAAGAATAAACTAGTTGAGGTGGATGCAGATCAACCAATGCAGCAAGTTTATGACGCAATAATTAAGAAAATAAAACAATAACCAAATTTGTTTATTGCCATTGTTATACATATTGTATATACAAGGGTGTTCAAATCATAGGTGAATTAATGGCAGAAGTTAAAGGTGACATTCTAGAGGTCGAAGGTGAGGTTCTTGAGCTATTACCTAATACGAAGTTTAGAGTGAAGCTGCCAAATGGACATGTAATTTTGGCACATATTAGCGGTAAAATGAGAATGAACTTTATAAAAATTCTTCCAGGAGACAAGGTGCTTGTTGAAATTAGCAAGTATGACTTGAGCAAGGGAAGGATTATATATAGAAGCAAAGGGTAAATAAAATGAAAGTAAGGGCAAGTGTAAAGAAAATCTGTAAAGACTGCAAAGTTATAAAAAGAAAGGGTGTTTTGAGAATCATTTGCAAGGCAAACCCAAGACACAAGCAAAGACAAGGTTAGTAGGAGAGCGTAATGGCTAGAATATTAGGTGTAGATTTACCAAGAAATAAAAAGATGAAAATCGCTATAAGGTCACTTTATGGCGTTGGGCCAAAAATCGGTCTAGAAGTTCTGGAAAAGGCTGGTGTTGACGGTGACCTAAGCTCAACTGAGTTGAGTGAAGAGCAAGTAAACAACATTAGACAGGCTCTTGATGATTATACTGTTGAGGGTGATCTTAGAAGGGAAGTTGGTTTAAATATTAAAAGATTGAAAGACCTTGGGTGCTATAGAGGTATAAGACATAGAAAAAGTCTTCCATGCCGCGGACAAAGAACCCACACTAATGCCAGAACTAGAAAAGGCAAGTCAGTGGCAATTGCAGGTAAGAAATCAATTAAGCAAATGAAATAACAGGATAATTTTATGGCTAAGCAATCTGGTAAGACTGGTAAAAAGAAAACTAAAAAGAACGTTCCACATGCTGTATGCAGCATTCAAGCTTCTTTTAACAATACAATTGTAACTTTCACTGATCCTGCGGGCAATGCACTGGCTTGGGCATCTGCAGGTGGTTTAGGTTTTAGAGGTTCAAAGAAATCAACTCCTTTTGCTGCTCAAGTTGCTTCTCAGGAAGCTGCTAAAAAAGCAATGGAGCATGGTGTTTCCTCTGTTGACGTTAAGGTGAAGGGACCTGGGGCTGGAAGAGAAAATGCTATCAGAGCTCTATTGTCTGTTGGCCTGAAGATTACTTCTGTTGCCGATAAGTCTCCTATGCCACATAATGGCTGTAGAGCACCTAAAAGAAGAAGAGTATAATTTATAATTAAGGGAGTTGATTCAATGTCAATTAATAACACATTCTCCGCCAAAAATTGGATCGATATGATCCGTCCGACAGCACTTGAGGTTGATAAGGATGCTTTAACGCCTAATTACGGCAAGTTCGTCGCGAAGCCATTGGAAAGAGGTTACGGTTTAACACTGGGGAATTCTCTAAGAAGAGTATTGCTTTCTTCTTTGCAGGGTGCTGGAATTGTTGCTGTGAAAATTGATGGTGTAGAGCACGAGTTTGGCACTATCAATAATGTAAAGGAAGAAGTTTCTGAAATTATCCTTAATCTTAAAGAAGTTAAATTTAAGATCATAGATAAAGAGGAAGTTAACTTAGTCTTGGAAAAGAACTCTGAGGGTGCAGTTAAGGCTTCTGATATTGCAGAAAACGCAAATGTTGAAGTTCTTAACCCTGAGCATACAATTTGTAACATTTCATCTGGTGGATCCATCAGAATGGAAATTAAAGTTGCTCGTGGTAAAGGCTATGTTTCAGCTTTGGATAATAAGGAAAAGTTTGACCTTCCTATCGGTTGGATGTTCCTAGATACATTGTTTTCTCCTGTAAATAGAGTTAACTACACTGTTACCAATGCTAGAGTTGGTAAAAGAACAGATTACGATAAGCTTACACTTGAGGTTTGGACAAACGCAGGTATTGACCCTCATGATGCAGTTGCTTTTTCCGCAAAAATTCTTAGAGACCAACTTGCAGTATTCCTAAACTTTGAAGATGAGGAAACTCCTGTTGAGATTAAAACAGCTCAACAAACAACAACTTCATCTCCTACTAACGAGGCTCTTTTGAAGCCTGTTTCTGAGTTGGAACTTTCTGTAAGATCTGCAAACTGCTTGCAAAACGCGAATATTAAGTATATCTACGAATTAGTTTCGAAGACTGAAGGCGAGATGTTAAGAACTAAAAACTTTGGCCGTAAGTCTTTGAATGAGATTAAAGAGATCTTGACTCAAATGGGTCTTGGTCTAGGTATGAAAGTTGATAGCATAATGAAGCAAGTTCAAAATGCTAAAGACAATCAGTAAATCAGGGGAATGTAATGAGACACTCTAAACACAAATACAAATTAGGCGTAACGCCATCTCACAGAAAATCTCTAATGAGAAACCTTGCTGTTTCTATGATTGATCATGGAAAAATCAAGACAACACAAACAAAAGCTAAAGCTCTTAAAGGCTTTGTTGAGAAACTGGTAACTCTTGCAAAAGAAGACACTGTTCATAATAGAAGACAGGCCTTTTCTAAATTAAACAACAAAGAAGCTGTAACTAAGCTTTTCACTGAAGTTGGGCCGAAGTTCAAAGAAAGAAATGGTGGTTATACTAGAATTATCAAACTTGCTGACGGTAGAGTTGGTGATGCTTCTAAAATGGGATACATCTCATTTGTAGATTAATAAGAAATTAAAAAGAATCTAAATAAACCTTCCTGCAGCAATGTTGGAAGGTTTTTTTTATTATGCATAACAAAGTTTTAATCATTTCTTTGATTGTTGCCACTGTTTTTGGTTACGCTGTTTTTCAGGCCTTAAAGCTGGATAGCAAGCTTGAGTCCTCTAAAGACTACTTTCAAACCAATACTATTTTAAAAACCCTTCCCGATGTTAGTTTTCCAAGCTTTTCAGATGGTAAAACGATAGAATTAAAAAAGATTCAACAAACCGACAAGTTGATCATTGTTCATTTTTGGGCAACTTGGTGTGGACCATGTGAGGAAGAGTTCCCAGCACTTTTGGAGCTTACAAAAACGGTAAGTGATAAAAGTGATGTGGTTTTCCTCTTCATCGCTGTCAATGACAAGAGAAAGGACATTATAAAGTTCTTAAAAAAGTATGATGCCTTAAAAAGCGAAGACTTTAACCTTTTATTAGATGATGAATTAAAGCATCAAAAATTCTTTGGAACCTATAAACTGCCTGAAACCTACCTCTTCAATAGAGATGGCAGTCTCCTAAGAAGGTTTTCAGGTGCCCAAAACTGGATGGATCCGGAGTTCCTCGAATATTTTAAATCTTTATCAAGACCATAGGTTGCTGAAATTAATAAGGTTTTAGGAGCTTTTGTGTTTAAATTTTTGGCATAAATGCAAAATGTGTCAAGTTTCTCTCCAATACTGTCGATAAAAGTATGAAACTTTTTTTACAGTTTAAGGGGGGATCCTATGATTGACTGGAAAAACATAAAAGACCTACATGTTAATAAGAAGCTTGAAAGCCTCATTGGTAATTGGTTTGGTGTTGATATTTTCTATACTGATAAGCATGGCAACATCCACTCAGATATAGTCAAACCTGAACATGATTTTGACAGTCACTTCTTTAAAGTTCAACAGAGTATGCCATATGGAAAAGAGCTTTTATCCCAAGACATTGAGAAAGGACTAGAGCTTCTCAATGAGACTCAGGAGCAGTGCTTCTACTTTAATTCTTTTTTCCCCCACGTTAGAATGTTAGCCTCAAAGATAGAAGTAGATGGTGAGTTCTTGGGTGCAGTTTTTGCTTATCCCTATGTTACTGACCAAGTGACAAAGGCGGAACTCAAGCAAATTGAGGATAAAATGATTGAGTGTGGTGCCGATAAAGACGACGCACATTCTGCTTGTGATCATATTAAAAAACTTCAAATTCATGAATTCGAATATCTCAAAGAACTTATAAGTCTTGTGGCAGGAGAAGTTTCCACTGTCTATGCAGAAGTGAGCAAGCGCGAAGAGCGTATCGCTGATCTGAATGCTGAGTTAGGCAATAAGTACAGATTTCACAATATCATTGGAAAGTCGAAGCCAATGCAGGCCGTTTATCATCTTCTTTCTAAAGTTTCCAAGTCTGAGGCAACCATCCTTATTCAAGGGCAAAACGGTACAGGTAAAGAAATGGTTGCTAAGGCCATTCATTACAACTCTCAGAGAAAGGACGCTGTGTTTATGGCAGTCAATTGCTCTGCTTTCAATGATAACCTTCTCGACTCTGAGCTCTTTGGCCACGTAAAAGGAGCCTTTACAGGAGCAGTTAAAGATAAAAAAGGAGTCTTTGAGGTGGCCAATGGCGGAACTCTATTCCTGGATGAGGTCGGTGACATGTCCTTGTCAATGCAGGTAAAGCTTTTGAGAGTGCTTCAGGAATCAACATTCCTGCCTGTAGGAGCAACATCTCCTAAAAGAGTAAATGTTCGCGTAGTAGCCGCGACAAACAAACCACTAAAAGAGATGATTGCTAAAGGCGAGTTTCGAGAAGATTTATATTATAGAATAAATGTCATAAATGTCGCACTGCCTGCACTTAAGGATCGCCGCGAAGACATACCTGTCTTGATGGATCACTTCCTAGAAAAGAAGTGTGCCGAGATGGGTCATTCATTAAAGCAGTGGAGTAAAAAAACTCTAGAAAAGTTTCTTGATTACAATTGGCCAGGAAACGTTAGGGAGTTGCAGAACGAGGTTGAACGACTTGTGGTTCTGGCCGGAGAGGATAAAACTATAACTCCTGACATGATCAGTGAAAGAATTAAAGATGCCGTAGATGGTCCAACACCTGTTGGAAACCTAAGAGGTATTAACACAAAGGGCTCTCTGAAAAAAGCACTTGAAGAGCTTGAGTCGTACATGATTAAGGAAGGTCTTAAGCGATGTAACTTTAACAAGTCAAAACTCGCAAAAGAACTTGGCATCAGTAGGGCCGGCCTAATAATGAAGGTTGATAAGTACGACCTCGATAAACGCAAAAAAGCAGCCAACGAATAATAAAAAGCCTGACTTGAGTCAGGCTTTTTTTTGCGCCTCGTCTTTCTCTAAAACCGTATACCCACATCCTAGACCTGACATTTTTATTTAAACGTTATATAAAGACTTAAATTTTTCAAGGAGATGTGATGCTGTCTAATCAGGAGAAGAGAGACCATTTAGCAAAATTAAATGAAGATGCGAGACTTGGTGGTGGTGAGGCCAGAATTCAAAGGCAACATGATCAAGGAAAGTATACTGCGCTAGAGAGAATCCTAAAATTGGTGGATCCAGAGACATTTATTGAGTTCGATAAGTTTGTCACACATAGATGCAACTCATTTGGGATGGAAAAAAATAAATATTTAGGAGATGGTGTTATTACTGGTGTGGCCAGAATAAATGGCCAGAAAGTAGCTCTTTTTTCCCAAGACTTCACCTGCTGGGGGGGTGCCCTAGGAAAAGCATATGCTCAAAAGATATGCAAAATAATGGACTTCGCACTTGATAATAAAATTCCGATTATTGGAATCAATGACTCCGGTGGCGCTAGAATCCAAGAGGGTGTCGAGTCATTGGCCGGATATGCCGACATTTTTCACAGGAATGTTAAAGCTTCAGGAGTAATACCACAGATTTCACTTATAATGGGGCCGTGTGCGGGAGGAGCAGTGTACTCCCCGGCGATGACAGACTTTATATTCATGGTTGATAAAACTTCCTATATGTTTGTCACTGGTCCAGACGTAGTTAAAACTGTTACTCATGAAGAGGTGACAAAAGATGAGCTGGGTGGCGCGCACACGCACAATGAAAAGTCTGGTGTGGCGCACTTTTTATGCCAAGATGAGGACGATTGTCTTGAACGCGTTAGAGAGCTGCTATTCTTTTTACCAAGTTCAAACTTTAAGCCGCAGGAGCAAAGCTTTACGACAGATTCAGTTGGAAGAAAGAATGCAAAGCTTAAAGATTTTGTGCCTGTGAATTCCAAAAAACCTTACGATATGAAAGAGTTAATAATGGAAGTTGTTGATGAAGAACACTTTCTAGAAGTTCAAGAAGGCTTTGCTAAAAACATAATCTGTGGTTTTGCTCGAGTAGGGGGAAATAAGATAGGCATAATTGCGAACCAACCAGCAGTATTGGCCGGTTGTCTTGACATTGAATCCTCCAATAAAGCCGCTAGATTTGTTAGGTTCTGTGACGCTTTTGAAATTCCTCTTTTGACCCTTGTTGATGTCCCTGGCTTCTTACCTGGAACAACGCAGGAGTACGGAGGAATTATTAGACATGGTGCCAAGCTTTTGTACGCTTTTAGTGAGGCTTCTGTTCCAATGATTACATTGATTACTAGAAAGGCCTACGGTGGTGCTTACGATGTTATGGCATCTAAGCATATTGGTGCTGACATAAATCTTGCTTATCCAACTTCGGAAATTGCGGTTATGGGAGCTGAGGGAGCTGTGAATATTATCTTCAGAAATGAACTTAAAGGCCTTGAGGGTGAGGAGTTTGATAAGAAAAAAGCGCAACTAGTAGAGGGTTATGAGAATGAATTCGCCAATCCTTATAAAGCTGCATCTTTAGGCTACCTGGATGAAGTCATTTATCCAGAAGACACCAGAGAAAAGATTTTCAAGTATTTAGAGTTCTTGAAGGATAAAAAGATTCAAAGACCAAACCGTAAGCATGGCAATATCCCACTTTAGGAGAGTTTTATGAAAAAGATACTTATTTGCAATAGAGGTGAAATTGCCATTAGAGTTGCCAAGGCCATTCGCGAATTAGGTCATATAGCTGTAGGTTTCTACACAGACAGTGAACCAGAGGCTTCACATCTGGAATACTGCCACGAATGGGTTCATCTTAAAGGGTCCAGTAACACTGAAACTTATTTAAATATTGAACAAATTGTAGAGTTGATTAAGCTTCATAAGATTGATGCGGTTCACCCTGGCTACGGTTTCTTGTCCGAAAACACCGAATTTTGTAAAAGACTTGAAGAGCTAGGAACAATCTTTATTGGTCCCCATTCTGATGCAATTCATAAAATGGGTGATAAGGCCGTTTCAAAGCAGATGGCCAAAGAGGCCGGCGTTCCTGTTGTGCCTGGGTCTACAGGTGAAATTGACTCTGCTGAGGAAGCTGCATCAATCGCCAAAGATATTGGATATCCTGTACTATTAAAGGCCGTCGCTGGTGGTGGTGGTAAGGGAATGAGAGTGGTGAATGATGAAAGTGAACTATCTAAAAGCTTTGATGCTGTTCGAAGAGAGGCCCTTTCATCTTTTGGAAATCCTGGCGTTCTTGTAGAAAAATTCATAGTTAATCCTCATCATATCGAAGTTCAAATCATAGCTGACAACAATGGAAATATTTTTCACTGCTATGAAAGAGAGTGTTCTATACAACGTAGACACCAAAAGATTGTGGAAGAGGCACCTTCACCATTTATAGGATCGGATGAAGAGTTAAGGTTGGACGTCTGCAACACCGCTATCAAACTTGCAAAGGCCGTAAATTACAACTCTGCTGGAACTGTTGAATTTATCATGGGAGAGGACAAATCGTTCTACTTCCTAGAGATGAACACAAGAATTCAGGTGGAGCATCCAATTACAGAAGAGATAACTGGAATAGATCTTTTGGTTAATATGATCAAGTCTGCTTTAGGTGAACCTTTAGATTTTTCTTCTCAAGAAGAAATCTCAATAAAAGGGCACGCGATTGAATGTCGTGTATGTGCTGAGGACCCTATTACGATGCTCCCAGCTCCAGGACAGGTGAATGGTTTTGAATATACTTTTCCGCAAGGCATTAGGTTTGACCACTGTATCTACAATGGACTTGAAGTAAAATCGGACTTTGATCCGATGATAGGAAAGCTTATTGGATATGGACATAACAGAAATGTTGTTATACGAAAGTTAGACAATGCACTAGATGGTTTATTAATTGAGGGATTAAAAACCAACGTTCCTTTGCACAAAGTGATCCTAAAAGAGGAAAACTTTAAAAAAGGCTTGTATACGACAAACTACATTGGCGAAGTTGCTCCTCAAGAGGGTGTGGAAGCAACAAAGGATGTGGAAAGCTTGTATAAAAAGGCCATCGCAATCGAAATGAACGCATTACAAGAGGGAAGAGGGAAATGAGATATTACATAATTAACTCCGAGGGAAAAGAAGTATTCTTTGATGTTAGTTCAATTAACTCAACAAAATCTGAAGCTATTGGTTTTCAGGTTAAGACTGAGAAGAGTGGAACAAAAGAGTATTACGTTCGCTCACTCGCAGGAAAGAACTACATCTCAGAAGATATGATCTCTTGGGAAAAAGCTCCAAGAATTTCAAACTCCAAAGGAATCGTTAATGTTAACGAAGCCTTGAATGTTTATCGAGGCTTCAAGCCTTCTGGCCTTGGCCAAGGAAGCGCGGGCACTCTTAAAACTGACATGCCTGGGAAAGTTGTTAAAGTTCTGACAGCTGAGGGAGCTGCGGTGAGCAAGGGTGATACTCTGCTTATCTTAGAGGCCATGAAGATGGAGAATGAAATCAAAGCTGGTGTTGATGGCATTGTTAAAACTGTTAACGTTTCAGAGGGCCAAAACCTGGAGTCTGGCCACGTGATGATCGAAATAGAAGAGTAAGTATTTGAAAAAAGGTTGACCTTTGAAGCTTTTACCTAACTTAATTATTTTAACATGGTATGTTATAATGATAGGTGATGAAAGATAGCGGAAAAGGTCACATTATCCTATCAGAAAGTTTGAAGTCCTACTTCTTCAAACAGCTTAAAGATATTAATCAAAAGTCCCTTTGTCCTGTTCCTGAGGAAACAATTTATTATTCTAGTGAAGTTTTGGAGAAATGCGCTTTTTCTACGAGTCTATTCAGTTTTGAGGACGGTAGAGTTAAGCATAAAATCTTAGGTAAAAAGCTTCTTGAGGCTTCTAACGGATCTCCTGAAGCAAGAAAGAGAACATACAAGGAAGTTGGTGATACTGCTTTAATAATGTCTGGTTATTTTTCAAGATCAATCAACGGTAAAATTTTAGGTCAGGATTACTACTATAGGCTAGGGCAGATGGCCTATGAGAAATTAAATTTAAGTCAGCCGGCCTGCTTCGACATACCAAGCTTTTATAAAATTATGTCAACATGCTTTGAAAACTTGGCCAGTATGATGGCAATTGTGATGGACTTAAATGAGAGCAACCAAGACTCGCCTTATTTATTAAAGGAAGGTGCGTCCCCAAAACAGAGTTTTATTTTGGGGATTCATCCAAATGACACTAAGAAAGCATCTTAGCTTGGTTTACCTACCTGAATAATATTCCAATCTGTAGTGAGGAACCTTTTTAGAAACCTGTTAAAGTCTTCTTGAGTAAAGTTTCTAATTTTTTCAAAGCTAACATGTTGATAATCAAGCCCTAATTGGTGCAATACTGGTATTGCGTAGAAGTTTGCGTAATCATCATTGGTTTGAATGTTAAGAAGGTTTTGACCATCAATCATATTTTTTATTCGGTTAAATTCTTTCTTTGAAAGGCCGCGATCACGAAGTTTGTTTAAGATCTTAATGATCGCATCAATAGCGGCTTTGCATTTCTCATTTCCGGCTCCGATATAGATACCCCAATATCCGGCTTCCAGTGCTGTATGGTGTAAAGGTTGAACTGCGTAGCATAGACCTTTGCGGTCCCGCACATCCACAAATAACTCAGATGATTGTCCAGACAGATAGGAAGTTAACATTTTAAGATACAAATCCTCCGTTGTGCCAACTTTAAACGAGGGCCTTCCTACGAAAATATGGGTTTGTTCTCTGTCGAATTCAACTTTAATATTTTGGCCTGTTAGAGGCTTAAGCTGGTTTTTCTTCTTTGCTTTTGGCTGTCTTGCAGGCAGTTTTTGAACTATAGGTTGAAGCTTTTCAATCACATTTTCGAGCTCATCGCTGCCACAGTAAACTAAGACAACTTCACTTTTTTTAAGTCTTTCGTTGTGAACATCCAT
The DNA here is from genome assembly GCA_002711995.1 of Halobacteriovoraceae bacterium. Taxonomy (GTDB): domain Bacteria; phylum Bdellovibrionota; class Bacteriovoracia; order Bacteriovoracales; family Bacteriovoracaceae; genus UBA845. The sequence continues at coordinate 21,405 of PASN01000016.1, forward strand.
TACAGAGCTTCTCTTTATTTTCTTCAGAGATTTTTCATTTCCTATTAAGTCCATTGAGTAGGGGTGTTGGTTGAATACCGTTTGATTTAATTTATTGAAACAGATCTTCACCGGGTCTTCTTTTTGGATTAATAGTTGACGCTTTAAAAGCTCTTTTTCAATTTTTAAATATTGATTTGGAAAACTAGGTTGAAGCAATGAGCCAGCAAAGTGATCAACAAGAGTTTCAAAGTGTTCACTTAGGCCGTGGAGGTTTAGTCCATAAGCGTTTTTACCGGAAAAGCCATGCATATAAGCAGATTTTTTTTCAAGCTCATTTTTAAGCCCCTCAAACTTAACTTTGCCGTAACCATAGGTAAGAAGTTTTGATGTGAAATGGTAGATACCATTATCCATAGGGGTTTCATGCGCTAGGCCACCCTTCAAGTAAGCGTGAAGCACAAATGTAGGTGAAACTTTATTTTTGCGGTAAACAAGCTTCACACCCTTTTTAAGTTCTAAAACCTTAACTTCGGGGTCGAACTTCGATTCGATCTGCTTAAATTTGGAAGTCTTTTGTTTTACGGTTTTTGTAATTGATGAGAGCTTAGACTGGAAAAGCTCAAGCTGCTTTTTTATTTTCTCAGAATCCGCGTTCTTAGGGATTTGAGCGTTAATATGAGCGGCCTTGCTAAAAATATCGATTAGTGCTTTAGATACTGATACCCGACTGGTGTTTTTTATTTTTTGAATAAACTCTTCTTCGCAGTGGATGTCACCAGATTGAGCAAATCCATGGCCAAGTGTAAATGCGAAGGACTCAATGGATTCTCTTTCATAAATTTTGGATGCCACATACTGATTCTTAATCCTTAAAACCTCATCCTCTTGAAAGCCTTTGATAAGAGACTCTTTCAATGATTTCAAAAATTCATTCAATGCCCCTTGAAGGTTTTCTTCAGGAAGCGCAAGTCTGATAAAATGAGATCCTCCGTCATTAAAAAACATGGTCGAACCCGAAATATTTGAAGCAAGCTGAGTTTGAGAAACGAGCCTTCTATAAATGGGAGATATTTCCCCATATGATAGGCAGTTAAGGGCCAAGTCTTCAATAGGACCTTCATCTGAAGTATAGGTTGGCGCTTGAATATTAAGTGTCAAAGTTATTTGATTTACGTCTTTTTTGTGAACATTGACCTTTGCCTCCGGCTTCAGGCTGAAAGTTGGAAACTTTGTTTCTTTACCCGATGGAAGCTTATATTTTTCAATCAAACTTGAAAGCTTTTCTTCTTGTTGTATATCTCCAGATATAATGAGAAGAGCGTTGGAGCTGTTGTAGTTTTCATTTCGAAAATTTATCAGCTGCTCTCTTGAAAAATTCTTAATTGTTTTTTCTGTTCCCAAGATAGGGTACTTGTAATTTTTGGTGAAACAGTTTTTTTGAAGGTGAAAAAAATTGTACTGACTTGGGTTGTCAAGTGACCTTCTATACTCTTCAAAAACAACCTCTCTCTCTGGAATGAGCTCTTTTTCCTCAAATAATGGGTTAGTAACCATATCCATAAGGATGTCGACGGTTTTATTTAATTTTCTATTGGGTGTGTTGATGTAATAACAGGTGTAATCAAATGATGTGAAAGCGTTAATTTCTCCACCATATGACTCAACATCTCGGGCTATTTGTGCTCCAGGTCTTTTTTCAGTGCCTTTAAAAAACATGTGCTCTAAAAAGTGAGCTATGCCTAAGTCTTTAGTCTTTTCTAAAGCGCTTCCTGCTCTAAACCACATTTGAACACTTGCGCATGTGCTTCCTGGCGAATGGATAAAGAGAGTGTTCAAATTGTTTGAGAGTGTTTTTTGTTCTATTTTCATATTGGTTCCAATTCTAATCTTTTATAATTCGTGTATTATAGTATCATATTATTTTATTTTAAACTGCAGAGATAAGATGAAAGTTGGACTAGTTTATTCATTTGAAGATTCTAATTGGTTTAGTGTCACTAAGATTGTAGGCAACCTTCTTAAGGCCTACAAATCGGAAGAAATAAAAGCTGAACTCGTACATATTGATTTCTCAATTGATAAGACCAAGCAGGACAATGTTGAAGCAGCTAACAACGCTTTTGAAAAGGGACTGGATAGGCTTGTTTTTATAGACCACAATCCACACCCTTTTCTGTTTTTATCATCGATCAGGCCTGATGATCTAGACCTCCTTGATGAGATAACTTTTCATGTATACGGAGACTTCACTCTCTACTTAAGATCGTGGAAGGCCTGCGAGCACTTCTTAGTCGGTAGAAAAATTAAATTTGTATGTGCGTCTGATAAGCAGGCGAAGCTGATTAAGAAATTTTTATCCAATGATTGCGTTTCGGTAAGCCCTTTTCCGGTGGATAGTAATGAATTTAAATTCTCTGATCAAAACAAATCGATTGTGAGAGAAAAACACGGCCTTAAAGAAGACGATTTCATTTTTCTCTACACTGGTCGACTTTCAGAGCAAAAGAAAAGCAAGGAGATGATTGAAAACTTCCTTGAATGCCTCGTCGAGAAAAAACTTCCAATGAACTGTAAGCTTTTAATCGCAGGTAAGTTTGACAACCTGGGCACACCCTATTTGGAAGAGGATCAACTCTTAGGGGAGTATTTTAGAAAAACTCAGAAAGTTTTAAATCGATTTCCGGAGGAAATTAGTAGAAACGTAATCTTGATAGGCAACATACCTAACGCATCGCTCGTCGATTATTATAATTGCGCAGATCGTTTTGTAAGCTTTAGCTGTTATCATGATGAAGATTACGGAATGTCAGTAGCCGAAGCGTTGATGTCCGGCCTGCCTTGCTTGCTTACCGATTGGGCTGGATATAGCTCCTTTAAAATTCCAGAGCTAGACGGCGCCACTGTTCACATTCCGGTTAAGTTGGGTGAGAAGAGGGCTGAGTACAATAAGCATTCCGCTATGCAGGAGCTTGAATCTTGCTTTCTAAAACCTCTAAGCAGCTCTAGCAGACAAAAACTTGCCGAGCTAGCCAATGAAAAATTCTCTATAGGTGCATGTTCCAAGAAGTTACAAATAATTCAAGAATCTAGTGAAGAAGGATTTAAAGGATTTTCGAGGCTTTTACACCACCTAGGTGCCGTGAACGAATTTAAACCTCATCTTTTTATGAACGAGTGTAGTAAAACATTCAACGAATTTTATTATAAGGTATATGATGTCTACGCTGAATAAAGTCCAGAAACTGATCCAAGGTTCCCATGACGAAGTTCTAATGTGTAAAAAGTGGAACGTCTTTTATAGTAGTCAATTATACCGGGACGCTAATGATAAACTTTGGCCAACAACTCATCGTTATTACTTTGAGGGAAATCCAAGTTTTCTCTGCGAATACAAAAACTTTGCAGATATGGAAAGATTTCCGATCATTATGTTGAGAGATAGTCTTGTTACCCTGGCTGCGTTTTTTCTAACTAATACAATCCCACCAAAAAAGTTTAAAACAATTTTCTTAATACCTAAGCGCTGGAGTCATATTGTTCCAAGGTCTTGGAGGGATAATGTGGCGTCTTTTGAAATTATCAGACCTCAAGCGGAAAATCCGGAGACAGTTTTGGCATTTGGCCACTTCAATGACTACAGCTTTTGGAAGGATTCCCCCAAAAAAACCTTTGAAAGAGTTAAGTCGATCCTGCCTGAGAACTCGAAAAAAATCTTCTATGTTCCAATGAGGGATAGGAGCGTGTTCTCTCATATCGATGAGTCTCCCTCCTATGCTGAATGTATGAGGATTATATTCCAAAACTTTGGCTCTGACATTGAACTTGTAACGGACAATAATAAAATTCTCAATGTTAAGCTAAGTTCTAAGGATGCATATTGTGACTTAACCCCTGACAACTTACTCTGCTCAGATAGCTATCTTCACCACTGGTTTGGCACTAAGAATATTGGAGAGTTGGGCGGCAAGAAAGTTGAACAGACAAACAATGACCTTGTATACCCTCTGAGCTTGTACCACAGTATCTGCATATCCAAACTTCAGTTTGATGAACAGGCCTTTGCTTCCTTGTTCTACAAAACTAAAGTTCAGAAAATTCCTACTGATGAAGCAAATCCAGGGTTTCACATGTTTTTAAAAGATTTGGTAAAAGCGGGCGATCTAAAAATTTAAAAGATAAATCTCATAAGGAACTTTTTCCAGGATGGAAGAGTAGGCGCTGTAACGACACCAAGTATTTGCTCTTCATTTACTGGGGAGTCCAATTCTTTACTGTTCAGCCCTTTAGTATGGTAAACTAAACTGTCCGATCGAACCTCTTTTTTATAGAGAAAGTGGCAAATTAATTTGTCATCCTGCCAAAAGACGATCGTGTCGAATTCTTTAAGGTCTTCGGAATTGAAAGGCCTAATAGTAACTCTATCACCTGCCTTTATAAATGGGTCCATTGAACCTGTTAGTATCTTTACCTGCCTAGGTTTTTTAAAGTTTGACTTGATCTTGTTGAACTCTTCTTTTGTGATTTTCAAAAGTGTGGCCCGTTTGTTTGCTTAAGATAAAATTCAAGTCCCTCTGAAGGGGAGCCGTCAAAGACAATTTTTTTCTCATCCAAAACGATAACACGATTGCAAAGCTTTTCAATAAGCTCATTGTGGTGGGATATGAAAATAACAGCGCCTGAGTCATGAATCATTTCTTCGACTCGCTTTGAAATCTTTTGATTGAAAAAAGTGTCTGCGCCGCTAAAAACTTCATCCATTATTAATAGATCGCAAGGTCTTGCCGAAATAATACTTAGAAAGTGTCTGGCCTTCATTCCTTTGCTGTAGTGCTTGAAGGGCGTGTAGATAAACTCATTGAGCTCAGAGAACTCCACCGCATCGGTGATTATAGCATCGCGATCACGGCGTGAGTGGTTGTGAAATATTAGGTTTGTAAGAATTCGCGCATTCTCTATCCCAGATAGTTCTGGCTGCACCACAACTGAAGTCTCAAAAATCGCTCTCACAATTCCGTTTATAAAAATATTGGGGGATTTTCCATGCATACCGGCAATCGTTCTGCATAAGGATGTTTTCCCTGTGCCATTCACTCCTAGCAGACCTAACCTCTCTCCCTTTTTTAGTTCGAAGTTTAATCCCTTGAGCAGTTCAAGTTGATTTTTTTCCTTGAAGAGAAGCTTTACAGGATTGGTTAGAGCTTTAACAAAGATGTCACGAATTGAATCCATCCCTGCATATGCAAGACGGTAAGTAATATCCAAGTCCTGGACCTTTAAAATCGTGTCTTGGTTAGATGTAGAGGTATAGCTCATTTCTTTTTCTCTTCCATGTTAGGTAACTTGCAGCGCTGACCACTGCCACAAATAAAGATGCCGAAACAATCGACTCATTGAGCATCGTCTGATTAAAGTTCCAAAGACTATTTTGGAACGGCTTGATCACAGCGTAAAAAGGATTAATTCTCATTATCCATTGATATTGTGCGGGCACTAGGCTTTCTGGGTAAAAGATTGGGGTCAAAAAATATAGGATGCTAAATCCAAACTGAATTACATATTGAACATCTCTGTAAAACACTTGAAGTGTGCTTACCAAAATGTTTAGTGAGAGAGTCATAAGCAGCATTAAGGTTAAGTTAAGGGGCAAATAAGCGATTCCCTTAAGTGGAATACCCTCATTAAAAAACACAAAAAAGAATAGAAAAAAGAAAGGAATGATGAAGTTTATAAAGTTGTCCAAAAGCTTTGAAAACAGAAGTGAGAGAGGGTTTATTTGAAAAGACATTAAAACGTCTCTCATTGTTAAGAAAGTGTTTGCTGTGGCCTGAATTGTTGAGGTCATAAATACCCACGGCAGAAGCCCGGCCAGTAGAAAAACAAAATACCTATCAACATCAAGCCTAAGAATATGCTTAAAGACTATGGAGTGTACTGCAAACATAATCAATGGATTGAACATTACCCATAGAAAACCCGCAAAGGTGTTTCTATATCGACCCTTCATATCCGCCAGAGTTAATGTGTACACCTTTAAAAAATTGCTTTTTAGGCTCATTACATTATGATAATTCAGGGTGGTGATTTTTCCAATAATATTCGCACCCCAACAATAAAGCCCTTTTTTTATGCAGAGTTCTTCACTTTATATTCATTATCCCTTTTGTAAGAAGCTTTGCAATTATTGCGATTTTTATAAGAAAACCATATCACCCAAGCAGAGTTATAAAGATTTGGAAAAGGGGATAAATACCCATTTTAATTCCTTGATCTCACTTATTGATGAAAACGGCGCAGAACCCCTAAACACCTTTGACACCATATATGTTGGTGGTGGAACTCCATCCTTGTGGGATGAAGACGGAGCAAAGTTCCTTAGTGATTTTTTCAACGATAAAAGTTTGAAATTTAATTCAAACTTAGAGTTTACTATGGAGGTGGATCCAGGTGCCTGGACTGAAAATGGCCTTAAAGCATGGAGCGAAGCTGGTGTGAATCGGTATTCTATTGGCCTGCAAAGCTTAAATAGTGACTTTGTAAAAATAATGGACCGTTCTCATGATGTTGGGGACTCAATTAAGACTTTAAAATATTTTCATGATTCTAAGTGCAACTTTTCCGTTGATTTAATGCTTGGACTTCCTTACTCAATTGAAAAGAAACGAAGAATAGAGGATGAGATTGATATGGCCATGAAGTATGGTCCTTCTCACTTTAGCGTATATATCCTAAAAACAAGGAACAACTACCCACATAATTCAAATCTTCCAGATGATGATTATGTAAGTGATGAGTACCTAAGGGTTAGTAGAATCTTGCGATCCTACGGCTTTGATCACTATGAAGTCAGCAACTTTGGATTGCCTGGCCTTTATAGCAAACACAATCAAAAGTATTGGAAGGCAGAGACTGTCCACGCTTTAGGCCCAAATGCCACAGGTTTTTTAAGGCTGCCTGATGAGAAGGCCATTCGCTATCAGCATCGTCCAAGCAACACTGGAGTGACTCAAGAGAGCCTAAGATCTGAGGACTTGAAATTGGAAAAGGTCTACCTGGCCCTCAGAACCAGTACTGGTCTTGATTTGAATGATCACTTTAGGCCTGAAAAGCTTCAACATTTGATATTGAAGTGGAAAGAGCTTCAGTATGTTAAGTCCTTCACAAAAGATAATTTGATCTTGTCACCACAAGGTTATTTGATGATTGATTCTATTATGGATGATCTTTTTAAGGCAGGCGTCCTGTAAGTATTTGTAATTCTGTTGGTGTGATCCGAAAAAACATTTAATTTATTTTGGTTGTTGGCGTTGACAACAATAAAAGCGACCCCATTGTTATATATGAATATAAAAAATGGAGTGATGCAAAATGGAAAATGAAGTTAAAGAGGGTGAAGCTGAGGCTAAAGTTAGCCAAGAAAAAGAGCCTTCTGAAGAGTCCAAGGCCGAAGCGGTTTCAGAAACAGAAGACAAGGGTCATGACGAAATAAAGGATTCTGAAAACTATAAAGACAAGTATTATTACGTTGTTGCAGAAATGCAAAACATGCAGAAGCGCTTTGATAGAGAAAAGCAAAACTTGTTGAAGTACGGAAATGAAAAGGTCCTTAAAGATGTTCTCGACGTTGTGGACAATTTTGAGAGAACTTTAGGTTTTATTTCTGACACTGATGATAAGAAAGTAAAAAATATTGTAGTCGGAATTGAAATGATCCAAAAACAACTTTTGGAGGCTCTTGAAAAGCATGGACTTAAAAAAGTGGATGCAATGGGGGAGTCATTTGATCCGAACTACCATGAAGCTTTAGGGCAGGAAGAGTCAGAAGGCAAAAAGGACGAAGAGGTTATCAAGGTGCACCAAAATGGTTACATGTTAAATGATCGTCTAATTAGACCTGCAAAAGTCGTAATAGCTAAAAATAATTAATTAAATAAGGAGAATTGTTATGGGTAAAATTATTGGAATTGACTTGGGTACAACCAACTCATGTGTAGCCGTTTATGAAAATGGCAAATATAAAATTGTTCCTAATGCTGAGGGGCACAATACTACACCTTCCGTTGTGGCTTTTAATAATAAAGGTGAAACCCTTGTTGGACAGGTAGCAAAAAGACAGGCGGTTACCAATCCAAAGAAAACCCTATACGGAATCAAGCGTTTAATTGGTAGAAAGTCCAATGCGGCTGAAGCTCAAGATTTTGCGAAAGTTGCTCCATTTGAAGTTTTTGCCAATAAAAATGGTGACGCTTGGGTCAAAGTTGACGGAAAAGAGATGTCTCCTCAAGAGATCTCTGCAAGAATTCTTGAAAAAATGAAAAAGTCGGCTGAGGACTACCTTGGAGAAACTGTAAGTGAAGCGGTTATTACTGTTCCTGCTTACTTTAACGATGCTCAAAGACAGGCCACAAAAGATGCCGGCAAGATTGCAGGCCTTGAAGTTAAGAGGATTATCAACGAGCCTACCGCAGCTGCTTTAGCTTACGGTATGGACCAGAAAAAAGATATGAACATCGCGGTTTTCGACCTTGGTGGTGGTACATTTGATATCTCTATTCTAGAGATCACAGACGATGGTGTATTCGAAGTTAAGGCGACAAATGGTGATACATTCTTAGGTGGTGAAAACTTTGACGAGGAAATCATCAACTGGATGGCCGAAGAATTCCAAAAAGAGCAAAGTGTTGATCTTAGAAAAGATCAGATGGCGCTTCAGCGTTTGAAAGAAGCGGCTGAAAAAGCTAAGCATGAGCTTTCTTCAACTACTTCTACTGATATCAACCTTCCATTTATCACTGCAGATGCTGAAGGTCCAAAACACCTTAACTTAACTCTTTCTAGAGCTAAGTTTGAAGACCTTATTGGCAAGCACCTTGATAGAATTGCAGAGCCATGCCAGGTTTGTATTAAAGACTCTGGTTTGGATAAGAATGAGATTCACGAAGTTATTCTTGTTGGTGGTTCGACTAGAATTCCAGCTATCCAGACAAGAGTTAAAGAGATTTTTGGTAAAGAGCCTTCAAAAGGTGTTAACCCTGATGAAGTTGTTGCTGCTGGTGCAGCCGTTCAGGGTGGTGTTCTTCAAGGTGACGTAAAAGACGTTCTTCTTCTTGATGTTACTCCACTATCTCTTGGTATCGAGACTCTTGGTGGTGTTATGACCAAGATTATCGAAAAGAACACGACGATTCATACTAAGAAGTCCCAGGTGTTCTCTACAGCTCAAGACAACCAGCCGGCCGTGTCAATCCACGTGCTTCAAGGTGAGAGAGAGTTTGCAAATGACAACAAAACACTTGGCAAGTTTGATTTGACTGGGATCGCTCCAGCTCCTAGAGGTGTGCCACAGGTTGAGGTAACTTTTGACATCGACGCAAACGGCATCATAAACGTAAGCGCAAATGACAAGGCTACTGGCAAGAAACAAGATATTGTTATCACTTCTGGCTCTGGTCTATCTGAAGATGAGATTGAAAAAATGGTTAAGGAAGCTGAAGCAAACAGAGATGCTGACCAAAAGAGAAGAGAGGTTGTGGATGCTAGAAACAACTTGGACTCTTTAGTCTTTGCAACTGAGAAAGCTCTTAAAGATGCTGGAGATAAAGTTCCAGAGGATAAAAAGGGTGACGTTGAAGCAGCTCTTACAGAGGCGAAGTCCAAGCTTCAATCAGATAATCTTGATGAAGTTAAGGCTGCAACTGAGCGTCTGCAAAATGCATCTCACTCAATCGCCCAATTCTTGTACCAACAGCCGGGAGCTGAAGGACAACAACCAGGTGCAGAAGCAAACGAGCAGCAAGCATCTTCTGAAGATGCTTCCAAAGACAAGAAAGATGACGATGATGTAGTGGACGCTGACTTTAAAGAAGTATAAGGTTTGACCCATATTAACAAAGACCTCCTTAACGGGAGGTCTTTTTATATTTTGGAAAGTGCAATATGAGTAAAAGAGACTATTACGAAGTTCTTGGGGTTGATAGAAGTGCCTCAAAAGAAGAGATCAAGAAGGCCTATAGAAAGTTGGCCATGAAATATCACCCTGATAGAAACCCGGGTCCAGAGGGAGAGTCTAAGTTTAAAGAAGCCTCTGAGGCTGCAGAGGTTCTTTTGAATGAAGAAAAGAAAGCAAGATATGATCAGTTTGGTCACGCCGGTGTTGATGGACAGGCCGGAGGCTTCGGAGGAGGATTCGGCGCAGGTGGCGATTTTGGCGACCTAGGCGATATTTTTGGCGATCTCTTTGGTGACATGTTCGGAGGCGGGGCCCGTGGCGGCGGTCGCAGAGGTCCCGGAAGATCTAGGGCCAGAAGAGGTGACGACATGGCAGTTGTTGTGGATGTTACCTTTGAAGAGGCGGCTTTTGGCTGTGAGAAAGAAGTTTCTATTGTTAAAAACGTAATTAAAGAAGGAACTACTGCTCAAACTTGTGACATGTGCCAAGGCCATGGAGAAGTTAGAAGACAGCAAGGATTCTTTACCATTTCGCAGACTTGTCCAAAATGTGGCGGTGCTGGTGAAATGGCTCAGAGAGTCAAGAAAAAATCTACATTGTCTGTGAAGGTTCCTGCCGGAATTGACTCTGGCCAGAGACTTAAACTTGCAGGAGAGGGCGATGTTGGTGGCCAGGGTGGACCTAATGGCGATCTATACGTGCAAATAAGAATCAAAGAACATGAATTTTTTGAAAGAGACGGCTTTGATGTTTTTTGCAAAGTTCCAATAACTTTCTCTCAAGCAGCTCTAGGTGCTGAAATAGAAGTTCCAACTCTTAACGGAAAAGTAAGCATGTCCATTCCTTCTGGCACACAGTCTCATAAAAAAATGAGATTAAAGGGCAAAGGGATTCAACGTTTAGGTGGATACGGCCATGGGGACCAAATTATTACTGTTATTGTTGAGACGCCGACTAAGCTTAGCGGAGAGCAGCAGGAGTTGTTTGAGAAGCTTGCTCAGTTGGAGGATACCAACAGCCCTATGTCTCGAGGTTTCTTTGAAAAGGTGAAAGATCTCTTTCAATAGTTTTTGTTTTGAGCGAGAACTTTCCCATGACAGCTACACCTTTGACCGTTAAAATACAGGTAAAATAACACGAAAAGCATAGGCGGCCGGTTGGCCGCCTTTTTATTATTGATTTATTAGGGAGCTTGCATGAAAAGGTTCATCATTTCTGTATTAGCATTTAGCTGCTTATTTATAAGCTGTGCCAACATTAAAATGTTAACCCCTGAAGATATTTACTCCAAAGACTTCCTTCTTAAAATGGATCAAATACAAGAGGTCTATAAGTCAGGCAATAAGATGGCCGCTACTGCTCAGCTTAAATCATTGAATGATTCCAATTTAAGTGAAGCGGAGCGGGGGAAGAAGTTAAATTTTCTAGGTATCATTGCCTTTTCCGATGGAAACTTTGCTGAGGCGTCTGAATATTTTTCTCGCGCGAAAGGATTGGTTAGGCTGGACAAGGCCTTGGCCTCCCAGACAAGACTAAATCTTGCTAGCTCTTATTTTAAGCTTGAAAAGTTTCAGTTGGCCTTCAACACAATTGAGACAATTGACCCTTCTGTTTTTTCAGAGAGCGAAAAGAAAAAATATCACAAGTTAAGGTTGGTGTTGGCCGAGGGGGAAAACGCTCACAAGGCCATAGTATCTTCCCTAATATATCTTTTAAAAGACAAAAAGTTATTTTCGGAGATTAACCAGTCAGAGCAAAAGACACTTCTTATGGATAGCTTCAGAAAGTTGTCAGGCTCTGAGAGAGTTTTCTTATTGGAAAAACACGATGAGAAAGAAGCGGTGGTTATCCCTTTTCTTGCAGCTGAAGAGGCCTTGCAAAGGTATTACTTTGGAGACCGCGCAGGAGCCGAAGATGTGTTGGAGTGGCTTGAGAGTAACTTTGGCGAATATGAAGATGTGCAAAACTTTGTTTCAGAGTTCCAATATAGGATAGAAAACTTTTCCAAGGTGGATGTTGGCGCAGTTGGAGTAGTGCTTCCACTATCTGGCGACAAGGGGAGATTTGGGAAGAAGGCCCTCATGGGCATCGATACAGCTTTGAACAAAGGCTCTGATCAGCTTGGATCAACCAAACTTTACACAAGAGACAGTAAAAACAATCCGACAGTCGCAAAGAAGTTAGTGCATGACTTAATTCAAAAACATCATGTGTCTGTAATTATAGGTGGTCTTTTTCCATCCACGGCCAAAGAGGAGTATCTTGAGGCCAGAAAGTATGGAGCTCTTTTCATATCTCTATCTCCTGTATACTTAGAAAAAGAAGAAAAAAACCATCTACTTATTGAGGTTCCTGGCTCTGTGCAGTCTCAAGTTGCTGCGATCTTCTCAGAGGATTTCCTTGCTAAGAATGGTAGCGATATCGCTATGATTTATCCAGACAGCGAGGGTGGGCTTGCTTATGTAAACGAAGTGTGGAGAAAAGCTAAAGAGGGTAAGATTAACATCAAAAGCCTGGCCTCTTACGACAAAAACGTTAAGGACTACAGGGAGTGGGTCCAAAAGCTTTTAGGTCTTAAATATACAAGAGAAAGAAGCGAAGAGTTCGAATTGTGGAAAGAGATTTACTCGTTGGAAAGAAAAAATTCAAGTATCAGAAGAATACAAACTCTTAGGCCTATAGTTGATTTTGACTGGGTGTTTGTGCCTTCTTATCCACATGAGGCCTTACAGATTATCCCTTCATTTACATACTTTGATGCGAAAGGCCTTAAGTACGTGGGTGGTCCAAGTTGGATGAGTAGAAAGCTTGTTAGGGAGCAGAGGAATCTGGGCTCTCTTAGGTTTGTAGGCGATGACCCAGACGATTTTGACAAAAGCTTTGTAAATGTGTTTTCAAAAAGAAACAAAAGCAATCCTTCCTTAGTGGAAACCCTTGCCTTTGAAGGAATGAATTTGGCCCTGAGCATCCTTGAAGATTCGAAATTTGATAAAAGAGAGGAGCTTGAGAGAAAACTAGTTAACATGCAACTGATTGATGGTATCACCGGTCAGTGGAAGCTGGATGAGGGAATATGGTTGAAAGATCTTGATATTCTTAAAATTCAGAATAACGACATTAAAAAAGTGAACTTAGATGCTCCCGCTGACAAAAAGTCTTCGTAGCGGGAGCTTTATAATTAATTAGGATACTTTAAGTAATAAATCTCAGACATATTACGCCCGTATTGATCCAGGTCCAATCCATAACCTATGACGAATTGATCCTCTATTTGCTTTCCGATGTAATCGGCCTTCACTGGGACCGCTCTTTTGTAGGGTTTGTCAAAGAGAGTAATTACCTCAATATTGGATGGTTCAGCTTGAGCAATTCGTTCTTTGACAAAATTAAGCGCCCTTCCAGTGTCGATGATTTCCTCAACGATGAGTACGTTTTTATTTAAAACATCAGAACTTAGATCTTTTGAAATTACTATGGTTCCATTGCTTTCCTTGCTTCTGCCAACGGCCTCCACCTTCATAAAATCAATGTAGACTTTTACATTTTTGATTTGCCTTGCGAGGTCAGACATGAAGATCATGCTTCCCTTGAGCAATCCCACAAGCACCAGCTCTTGGCCCTTGTACTTTTGACTAATGGTGTGCGCCAGTGACTCAACCACAGTTTGGATTTCTGATTCGTCTATATACTCAACGAATTGATCGGATACAAAGTTAGATGGAAATTTTAAAAATTCAGACATGTTTAGTTCTCCTAATGAAAAGATTTTACCGAATTTCTAAAATTTATAAACGACTAAATTAATTTGATAAGATTTGTCAGGCATGAGGCAAATTTCTTTTTGTTGCGTGCTTTTGGGCCAAGTGTTACATTTTACATACAAACGCTCAATTTTTTTAAAGGATAAAAACAATGTTTAAGAAGGTTTTGGATTGGTTTTCCAATGATCTCGCTATCGATCTTGGTACGGCCAACTGTCTCGTGTATGCGAAAGATAAAGGCATTATTGTAAATGAGCCATCAGTTGTAGCTGTACATCAAGGCTATAGAGGTGAGCAGAAAGTTTTAGCGGTAGGTAAAGAAGCCAAAGAAATGTTGGGTAGAACTCCAGGCTCAATCAAGGCAATCCGACCTATGAAGGACGGTGTCATCGCTGACTTTGAAGTAACCCAGGCGATGTTGAAATATTTTATTCAAAAGTCAATGAATGGCTCCAAGATGGTCAAGCCTAGGATCATCATTTGTATCCCATTTGGCATTACTCAAGTTGAAAAACGAGCGGTAAAGGAATCAGCTGAGCAGGCCGGAGCAAGAGAAGTTTATTTAATTGAAGAGCCTATGGCCGCTGCAATCGGAGCTGGACTTCCTATCACGGATCCTTCTGGAAATATGATCGTCGACATCGGTGGGGGAACTACTGAGGTTGCAGTCATTTCCCTTGGTGGAATCGTTTATTCCAAATCTGTTAGGGTTGCTGGCGACAAATTTGACGATGCTATCGTTAACTATATTAAGAAAAAATACTCTCTCCTTATTGGAGAGAGAACTGCTGAAATGATTAAGATGTCCATCGGAAACGCTTACCCGTTTGATGAAGAAATTAAAACCTACGAAGTTAAGGGGAGAGATTTAATTGCTGGGGCTCCTAAGACTATCGAAGTTACTTCGGATGAGATCAGAGAGGCACTTTCTGATCCTATAGCGGAAGTTATTGAAGCGATAAAAACATCCCTTGAAAAAACTCCTCCAGAGTTGGCCGCTGATATTGTGGACAATGGAATTATTCTTGCTGGGGGCGGCTCGCTTCTTGCAAATCTTGATATGCTTATTAAGGAAAAAACAGGCCTACCTGTTTCGCTTGCCGAAGACCCGCTTACTTGCGTGGTTCGAGGATGTGGAATGGCACTTGAAAATATTAGCCTACTAAGACAGGTAACCACTCTTTCATAGGAAAGTATGAACGACAAAAGCAGTGTTCACTTCCAAGAGCTAACTGAAAATGAAAAAACAAGCAAGCTCTCTCAGTTTATTCGAAACGGCGGAGAGCTTGTTGTTTGGGAAAAGGGCTCCAAGGAGAGGCTAAAGCTTAAGGCGTATGAGCTTAAAGAGCTTAACCTCTACTGCAGCAAGGGGAGCTCATCCATCGAGGCCAAAGAAGTTTTGTACTCTTTTGAGCTGAATGGTCTTTCTTTCTTTGGCACTGCAGAGCTTGGGGAAATTGATAAAACTAACATTCTTTTAAATTGCGAGAAGAAACTTTTTAAAAGTGAAAGAAGGTCGAACTTTAGACTTCTTACCTTTCCTCATCACAGGGTGTTTATAAAGTTTCCGTTAGAGCAAGAAGAAGCTCAGGAAGGCAATGTCATTGGCATGAAGCTTGGCATGAGTGAAACTGGTCTTTTTAAAAAGTTCTTATCTCTTGTAGAGGAGGGAGACCAGGAAGACTCAATGGTTGGAAACTCTTTTAGAGTCTTGGATCTTTCTGTGACCGGAGCTTCTTTTAGAGTGGGAGGACTTGAATCAAAGTTCTTTGAGCAGACAACCAAGTTTTCAGATTTGGAGCTGGTGTTCAATCGAAAAAAAGTGAACATCCCTGGGGCAGAAGTCGTTTATAATGTGGAAATGATTTCGGATTCCAATTCTGGGCACATTTACAAAGTTGGCGTTAAGTTTTCAGGTATTGATGTGAATCTTGATCAAGAGCTAGGGGCTCTGATTAATAGTGTTCTTAGGGATTTTGAAACTGAGTTTGAAGATTTTGTGGAATGAAGCTTCTAAAGTTTTTGTTTCTAACTATTTTAACTTCCTGCTCTTTGCATATGGTCAATTCTTCTCGAATTGCTAGTTCATCGGCAACCTACTTATTTAAAGATCGAACAGGAGAGTTTCTCCTTAAGCGATCGGTTAAAGCTTCCAAATCAAAGATTGTTGTTAAGAGAGAGATTTTTTCTCCCAATGAGCTTAATAGGCCAGTGGAAAAAACAGTTTCTGTCTCAAAACTGGGAACAGTTAAAACTCCGAATGGTGTTGTGCCTGGCATGAGGCCAGAAGTCTCTCAACACTCAATATGGTTTGAAGGCGAAAAATACTTTTCACAATTAAAACTTAGCCTTAAGGAAAAGGCCTTCAATGTTACTATGAAGAGCCCTGAAGAAAAGTGGAGTGGGGAGACTACAATCAAGTTTCCCGCTGGAAAGATTTTTTGCTTTTTCTCTCAAATTCCAGAATGTGCTAAAAGGTATGGCCTGTTGGATGAAAGAAGCCGTCCCGTGCAAATTCAGGTTATTTGGGATAACTATCCCTATCACAATGAAATTTATGATAATCTATCTAAGGATGGATTTGAAAAAAGCACCTGGGCCTTTGACAGCAATGAAGACGGCCTGGATAGATTTGGCCTTTTGATAGGTCAGCAACTGGTTCTTTATGAATTTGACTCTGAAGATAATTTTGTAAATATGTACTGGGTGCTTCAAGGTATTTCTATGCAAAAAAGCGAGGAACAAAATTGAATATTAATGAGCTTGGACAATTATTCATTACTGGTTTTGAGTCAATCGCACTTTCAGAACAAGAGGGTGAGTTTCTAGAATCTAACAATATCGGTGGAGTAATTCTTTTCACTAGAAATTATCAAGATCCAGCGCAACTGGCCGAGTTGGTAAACCAAATACAAACCAAAAGAGACGAATACCCTCTTTTCATTTCTGTGGATCAAGAGGGTGGAAGAGTGAAGAGGTTTAAGGACAGCTTCATACAGCTTCCTTCAATGTTAACTCTTGGAAAAAATGATTCTCCGAAACTCACATTTGAACTTCACCAAGCGATGGCAGCAGAACTCTCTGCCTGTGGTATAAATCTTGATTTTTCTCCCACATGTGACATCTGGACAAATCCTAAAAATACCGTGATTGGTGATCGTGCCTTTGGAGATAATCCCGAGTTGGTGGAGCGTCACGTTAGCGCCGCCATTAGGGGCTTGCATGCTGGAAATGTTATTGCTTGTGCAAAGCATTTTCCAGGACATGGGAACACCACAAAAGACTCTCATTATGAATTGCCATATGTAACGGCCGAAATGAACCAACTCGAAAAGATAGAACTAAAACCTTTCATTAAGGCGGCAAAGTCTCGCGTAGAATTTATGATGATGGCGCATTTAATAGTTGATGCGATTGATCCGGATTTACCCTGCGCTCTAAGCAAGAAGGCCTACGATTTTTGTAGAGAAAGACTTAAATATAAAAAAATCATTGTAACTGATGATATGGAGATGCATGCAATCACCAAGCACTTCAGCGTTGAGGAAGCTGCTATAAAAGCTTTAGAGTCTGGTGCTGATATTCTCCTTTATCGCTCAATGGAGCAGAGTAGTATTGCTTTTAAGGCCGTAAAAGAGGCTGTAAGAAACGGAAGGCTCAAGTTAAAAATGATTGAAGAGAAGATCGAACGTGTAAAGGCGTGTAAAAAAAGTCATTTCAAAGGTTATGAACCGATATATATCCCTTCAATTGCCAAGGCCTTAAATTCTGAGAATCAGAGTAAGCTTTTAAGCAAAGTTAATTTGGAAGCATAGAGTAAAAATTTCCCCACCTGCTGTGGCCCTGAAGTCTGGCCAAATATTTGATATTATATAGTTGGAGTAAATATTTGGAGCACTGAATGGGCCGCAAAAAGCTTATCTATTTTTTTGTGTTTTTGCTTTCGTTTGTACTAAGCGGATCGAAGGCCTTCGCCCAATGTACTGATGAGTTTGATAGTATAGGCCTGGACTGTGCTAAAGAAAAACTTGCTGAGGCCGGCGAGATAAAGTTCTTAGTTACAAAGGATCCTAAAAAAACTAAGGGCAAGACATACTTCTTCATTTCTAAAAATGGGATGCCCGGCAAATTTATAATTCGTTCAACATTTCTTTCCAAAGATGAATGTTCAATCTCATTGGATGTTACAACGTATCTGGGTCAAAGCTCAATAAGTCCTCCGGGGCATTTTGGAATTTCTAAAAATTATAACACTTGGAGCATGGACAGAGCGGGCTTTGATAAAACAAGCTCTGACGACTTTCGTCTTTACCAAAAACGTGGGAAGTGTGTATTTGCTTCTAGTGAGGCGACAGGCGTTTTTTACAAAAAGCTTAAGCAACCAGAGCTAATTCAAGGTCGTGACACTTTATACTATGCCGGAAACTTTTTAATATTCCTTGCTGTGTTTCTTGTCGCAAGGGCCGTGTTTCAGGATGAAGATAAATTTAAGGCGCAGTCCAAACTTGAAGACGCCCAGAAAGACGATAAACAAGACGTTCCCAATGATATCGTTTTAAAATACTCAAGGCCTTTCTTCAAAATGTATTTCACTCCTGTTGTCAGTGGGATGAAAAGTAAAAAGAAAATTAGAGACAAGTACAAACGAAAGCTCGCTTCTGCAGGTTTAAGCAAGGCATTGTCTCCTGAGGATATGTTTGCCTTTAAGTTGTTTTTGATTATTGGGTTTCCAATTGTATTTCTAGGTCTTAGGGCCTTCCTCGAGGAAAGCTGGCCTTTATCGTTTGTTCCAATAATAAGTGTTCTTGGCTTCTTCTATCCGGATATGTGGTTGTCTGGAAAAATTGCCAAGAGAAAAGAAGAGCTAATTCAAAATATGCCTTTTATTGTGGATATGCTTGCCTTGTCGGTTGAAGCTGGACTGGATTTCATGGCGGCGATCCAGAAAGTCTTGGAGAAAGCTCCACCGTCTGCAATGTCTGATGAGTTTGAAATTCTTTTAAAAGACACAAAAATTGGTGCGAGTCGAGCTGAAGGACTTAGACAGCTTTCGTGGAGAGCTGACTGTCTGCAAGTTTCATCTTTCACAGCGACTTTAATTGCAGCAGACGCTGTCGGAGCGTCTGTGGGGCCGATTTTAAAGACCTTGGCCGCTGAAATAAGACAAAAGAGAAGTGCGGACGCGGAAAAGAAGGGTGCCACTGCCGCAACTAAGATTCTTTTTCCAGTTATGTTTTTAATTATGCCGGCAGTTGGACTGGTTATTATGGCACCTATTTTTTTACAATTGATGTGATGGAGACAAATGAGAATTGTGCATAAAAAAACGAACAAGGTGATTGCTTCCCAAGTGAGAGTGGCAAACACCTTCCTTTCTAGATTGAAAGGTCTAATGTTTATAAAACAAATGAAAGGGTTTGACGCAATGTTGATTGAGAACACAAATTCAGTGCACAACTGCTTTGTTAGATTTTCAATCGACCTAATTTTTATAAACTCTGAATGGAAAATTGTGAAGATCGTTAAAAATTTCAGGCCATGGCGATTTAGCTGGATTTATTTCAAGGCAAGACATGTTTTAGAACTTCCGGCCGGCTCCGTTGGAGATGAGATCCAGACAGGGGATTATTTGGAGGCGCAAGGTGTATAAATTAGTGGCCGTCGGAGGGAAACTTCGTGGAGCCGAAATTCAATTAAATGAAGGTGAAAATGTCCTTGGTAGAGGACTTGATGTTGATCACCCACTCAAAGTGGCGGGAGTTTCAAAGCGTCACATGTCCATCAATGTGAATGGAGACACTTGCTATGTCCAAGACCTTGGATCCTCGAATGGCACTTTCGTTAATGGCAAACTTGTAAAGAATCAAACGGTAAAGGGCGGAGACAAAATTGCGATTCCCAATGTGATCTTTCAAGTGGTCTATGTGAAAGAGAAAAAGGTCATTATTACCAAAAAAGTGGCCAAAGTTGATGAGGGAGGCGAGGACTCTATTGAGTTCAGAGATGTTGCTCCAAAAGATTTCATTGGAAGAGTAA
The DNA here is from genome assembly GCA_002711995.1 of Halobacteriovoraceae bacterium. GTDB lineage: Bacteria > Bdellovibrionota > Bacteriovoracia > Bacteriovoracales > Bacteriovoracaceae > UBA845. The sequence goes on from PASN01000016.1 coordinate 41,130, forward strand.
AATATTTTTTCAAACACAAAATCATGTCTGTTGTTTACAGTTTTAATGAGCAATATGAGTGGAGTGTTCTCTTAGGTATTATTCTTTTTGTTTTTGTATGTACGAATATAGGTCTAACTATTGGTCCTGTTTTACATGATGGAAAAGAGCTTTTAAAAAATGAAATTGTGGCAAGGGGTGGTCAATACGCCGAAGAGGTTGCGAGATTTAACAGAGCGGCCCTTAGTCGAGGAGACCTAAATAGACTGAACACAAACTTTTTAGAAAACTCCGCCGAGGATGTGAAGTCCTATGAGCTTTTTGATTTGGAGGGGCGGATCGTTCGCCCTGTGGGAAAGTTAAACTCGTATGTTGAAGATGCTTTTTCCGTTAAGGCCTGGAAGCAAATTTTAGGAGGCGGGGAAAACGCTCTAAGAAAAACTATTTATGAAGTTGTAGGGGATGGAGAGATAGGTATTGGGAAGGCCATCCTTGCATATGACACCAACACAGGTAAAGAGGAGCCCGTTGGAATTATTGCAATTCGGTTTAAACCAAGATCCTGGGCGGCACAAGCGGCGAATCAGTCAGGGTCATATCTAGAAGAATTGATCATTACTTGCATTGTGGGCGTAATCTTTTTTGGCATTGTTTACTACATGACCACTAGGCCTTTGGAGCTCATGAGAATTCAAATAGAAGAGGTCCTGAGAGGTAAGCGAAAAGAGCTTCAATTGCCAATTCTATTTGATGAGATTCAACCGCTGAACAATACTGTAAATTCTATTCTCCAAAGACTTAAAGAGCTTCAGAGCGAAGATGGCGGCGACTTTGTGGAAATAGAAGAAGATGGACCTTACGTTAGAAGCCTTTACGAGTTCATGCAAGGCGCTCAAGGTCCAGTGATGGTGCTCAACTCTGAAAAGCTAATTGAGCATATAAACTCTGAAGGCGAGGACTTAACTGGTATGAGAGAAAGTTCCTCTGCGGGAACCAGTCTACTGGACTCTGCCAGGGACCAAGGCTTCGCTGCGACTGTAATTGATTTATGCGATCAGTCCGCCAACAATGAAGGAACAAGCCAAAGCGAGATGTATGAGCTAACAGGCAAAAGCTATATGATTCACGTCTCTTCTCTTTTAGGCAAAGATAATTTTGCCAAGGCCTTCTATGTAACATTTGTGGAGGATGAATAAGATAATGGGCGGCGCGGTTAAAATTCTCAAGCACTACGAGATGCCAAAGCAAAAAGGCGAGTATTTTCGCTTGGTCTGCCTTAACGGCAAGAACAAAGGGCTTGCTTATCTCCTTGCCGAAAATAGGGTGGTCATGGGAAGAGGAGAAAAGGCCCATATTAAGGTTCATGATTTAAAGTCTTCGAGAGAGCATGCTGAAGTTGTAAAAGTCGGCGCAAGTTACGTCATTACAGACCTTGGGTCTCAAAATGGTGTTGTTGTAAATGATTTGAAAATCAAACAACACTCCTTGGGACAAGATGATAAAATTATCATTGGCACCACCGTTTACAAGTTTGAAAGATTTGAAGTCACTGAGGATAAAGAAAAGAAAAAAACAAAGAAAAAAGAAGAGAAGGTGTTCGAGGATGAGACTTTTGAAGAAAAAAAGTCAAAGCTCACCCCTGTTTTGTCAGGAGTTGCCGTACTTGCCTTGCTGGTGTTGTTCTTAGATTCACCTGAAAAATCAAAGACGGAAACCAAACGATCCAGCGCCAATTATAAAGTAAATGAAGTTTCCGATCCTTTTATAAACACATTAAAGCGTAAAAAAGCTGAAGATAAGAGAAACAAAGAGAAGTTGAATATATATTTTCAAAAAGGACTCCGAGAATTTAGAGAGGGGAACTTCTTTAGGGCCATAGCTGAGTTTGAGCATGCCCTTTCATGGAGCCCTAATGACGGCCTTGCGCAATTTTACCTCAGAAAGACTAAGGAGGCCTTGGACAATTCGATTGAAGAAATGTTTATAAAGGCCAAAAGGGACGAGGAGTCCTTAAAGTACCAAAACGCCGCCGTCTCTTACTGCGCAATACTTAGGCTCTTGCACCGATACCCTGAAGATGACCGCTTTGTTAACGCAAAAGAAAGTATCTCTAGACTGGAAGAAAAGCTTGGCTATGAAGAAGGTCAGATCGAATGCGCGGAGGAGGTTGGAAAATGAAGTTTGAAATTTTTAAAGACTCCCGCAAGTTATCTGAGTTGGAAGTGCCACTTCTGGAACTGCAAAATGGTGGTGAGATCTATGTGGGTAGATCTGATGACTGCCATATTGTTTTGGATGATCAACAAGTTTCAAGGCATCACGCAATGATTTCCTTGAAGGATGGTGAGCTAAACATAAAAAGACTCTCTGACATGGGGGCTGTTAGCATTAATGGTGTTGGTCAAAAAGAGTCCGTTATCAAAGAAGGGGACAAGGTTTCCATTTTGGACTATCTAATTCTAGCAAAAGATTTTCCAGTCCAAGTGGAAGAAAACACCTCTCCTCTTCTAGATGAACCAACAACAATCATGGAATCCCCAGTGCCTGATTTAGAAGATGATATTCCAGAGCCAGAACCCATTGAGGATCCTACGGAGGTTCTCAGTGAGAGCGAAGAAGAAGCTCCTGTTGAGGAGGAAGTTGAAGGGGATGATGAAGACTCAAGCTTTGCTGAAGAGGAGCCTTCTGAAGATGATGAATTCGGTGGAGGTTTTGAGGACAGTAATTCCTTTTCAGAGGATGCTTCGGAAGACACAGAATCCGAGGATGGCTTTGATGAAGATATGGGATTTGGCGCAGAATCAGACGGATTTTCTGATGATGCTGGATTTGGGGGGGATGACGAAGACTCCACTCAAGTCTACCAATCATTTGCAAAGTACTATCTGATCATCGACGGAGAGTATGCACCTTTTGATAAATTTCAAATTGAAGACTCTGAAGTTTACATTGGTAGAGATGCTGAGAAATGCCAAATTGTGCTGAACGATCCTGAAGTTTCCGGGCGACACGCCCTCATCAAAAAGACGATGGTTAATTGTTCAATCGAAGATTTGGACTCCTCCAATGGAACAATGTTTAATGGAGAGAGGATCAACAAGTCAGAGCTTGGCAATAACGATAATTTTCAAATTGGTTCAACGATATTCACAGTAAAAATTCAATCTGACTTAATTGAGTCTGAAAAAGATATGCTCATGCCAGTCGACGAAGATCAAGAAGTTGAAGTCGAAGAAGTGGTTGAGGAAGAGGTTGACTATAACGAGCTCGACTCTGGAGAAGGTGGGGAGTTTGGTGTTGAGCCCGCAGAGGAGAAAAGTCTCTTCAAGAGAATTTGGAAGGATCCTAAGAAGAAAAGAATTGCGATCGTAGTCGGACTCCTGCTCGTCGTCTTGCTTTTAAGTGAAGAGGAGACTGGGAAGAAGCCAGCTTCAAAGGCAAAAGATAAAAAGGCAGAGCAGGCAAAAGTTCAAGAAAAGAAGCCTGTTGAAAAAAGGGAGCTCTCACCAGAGGTCATTGAAAAGCTGGAGGAAAACTACGCTCTTGCTCTCTCTAAATATGAAGGAGGAGAGTATTATGAGGCCAAGGAATATTTAGAAATTATTCGCACTATTGATCCAAGTTACAAGGACACAGAAACTCTTAGAAAGCTTGTTCAACAAGGGCATGAGGAGCTATTAAGACTCAAAGCCGAAGAGCAGGCCGAAAAAGAAAGAAAAAAGCGTCAATTGAAAGTAAAAGCTTTGCTTGAAAAGGCACAAGAGGCCGTTCGCAAAAGAGAGGTCGCGGTAGCTGAAAGCTTATTTAATCAAATTTTAGAACTGGATCCCGAGAATATGGATGTGCCACAGCTAAAGCTGGAAATTGAGGCCTATCAAGCAGCCGAAAGAAAGAAAAGGGAGGAGGCGCAAAGAAGGAAGGCCTTGAGAAAGGCCATGCTGGACGCTCTGAGTCCTGGTAAGACATTATTTTTAAAAGAAGAGTGGTATAAGGCAATTGATCGCCTCACAAAATTCACTCAAAAGCCCAATATCGATGAAGACCTTATGAAAGAGGCGACTGAAATGCTTAAAGAGGCCAAGGTGAACCTTTCGGCACAAATAAACCCACTTCTTGGTAGAGCAAGATCTTACAGAGAAGGCCAAGACCTGAAGAGGGCATATGAAACTTATGGAGAAGTTTTAAAGTATGACCCATCAAATGAAGAGGCCTTGACTGAGAGGGAAAAGATATTTGACTCACTTAGAACAAGATCAATGAAAGTTTATAGAGAGGCCTTAATCTCTGAAAGTCTAAGTTTATTTGAAGAAGCCAGAGAGAAGTTTGAGGAGGTTCAGCAAATATCTCCAGTCAACAGTGAATACTATAATAAGGCCACTGAGCGCCTAAAAAACTATTTGGAGTAGTTGTGAATATTAAGACTTTTTCGGCAGAATCAAACCCAGGTCCCTTTCTTCAAGTAAATGAGGATGGCTATGACTTTGACTTAATTAATGAAGTGTTTATTTTGCTCGACGGTTTTGGTGGTTCTGGAATTGGTGATGTTTGTGTTTCAAATCTTAAGCAGAACATTAAAAGCTTTTACACCAAATTTTGCTCTGATCCAGATGCGACTATGCCTTTCTATTTTAGCCCTAGATACCTTTTGGAAGGCAATGCTTTAATAAACTCTCTGCTTCACGCACATGGCAAATTGTATAAAGAGAACTTGGAAAAAGAGTTTTCCGCAAGAGCTGGCTCTTCTGGAATCTTTATGGCAAAGGCCGAGAGTGTTCTAACGATCGTATCTGTTGGAAACTGTGCCTGTTATTTGTATCGCAAAGGTGAACTGTCCAAAATATTTATTGAAGACAGCTTTCAATTTCTTACCAATAGCAGCTATCAAAACCACTTAAAAACTACGCCCATTAGCGGCATAGGCCTATTTCCTGAGCTTGACTATCAAGTAAAGGAGTTAAGGCTTTTTCCTGGCGACAAAGTGATTGCACTCTCTGATGGAGCATATGCTCGGCTTTCAGAAGGGGAATTGCGAGACATTGTGAACAACCCTGAAATAGAAGGCAAAGAAAAGATAGCTAAACTCTTCAGCATGTCCAATCAGAAGGGGAATCTGGACAACCAGTCCTGCATGATTTTGGAATTTTAACCTAAGTATCTAAAAATAGACATTGCGACTATTGATGCGTACCATATTGTAAAACACTCTATTTCAATTGAGGGATTAATTGATGGAACAAAAGATACTTATCGCAGATGATAGTTTGACCATACAGAAAGTGATCAAAATCACTTTGGCAAACGAACCTTTTGAGCTTCACGACTGCTCACAAGCAAGCATATTAAAAGATACAGTTGAGAGCCTTCGTCCTGCGATGGTTTTGTTGGATTTTAACTTGTCTGAAAATAAGACCGGCTATGACCTTTGTAGAGAAATAAAGGCCGTTGACTCTAAAATCCAAGTTCTTATGCTTTTTGGAACCTTCGACACCATAGATGAGGGACTTCTTGCTGACTGCGGATGTAACTATCATATCGTTAAACCATTTGATGGAACCAAATTTATAAACCTTTGTCGCTCTATGGCCTCTGACTATGAAAGTGGAGACACGGGCAGTGAAGCAACAAGTGCGGTGGAAGAATCTAGTGATTTCCCAGAGCCAATATCTACTTCTGAGGAAGATGAGTGGGTGGTGAATCAACCTTCTTACGAGGAGCCTGTCGAGGAAAAACTGGAATCTTCTGAACCGAACCCTCTTGAAAATGAAATTGAAAGCTGGGGGATGGAAGTTCCATCCATAATAGGAGCTGAGGAAGAAACACAAGATTATGAGATTCCTTCAGTCATTGCTTCATCTGAGTCCGCTGAAAAAGAAGAAGTATCTTCAGATCTAGCTCCGTCAGATGAGGCCCAAAGTTTGGATTCGGAAGAAGCCGCCTCCAGTGAAGAGCCTAATCTACCAAGCTCCAGTGATCTTGAATATCCAAGTGAAATCACCACTCAGGAGCCTGAAACAAGTTCAAAGCTTATCTCTTTGGATGAGTTGAGTCCCGACGAGGATATGGATGTTTTTGAAGGTGGAACTGAGACTGAAGAGGATGTTAAAAACCTAGAAAGTCTAATAGAGGATGAAGTTGGTGAAGAGGGAGACCTGTGGGCCGCGGATGTTATAGAGTCTTCTGATGAGGAGGATGAAGACCTCCCTATGGTGGAGCCTCATGGCCTTGAGGAAGTGAGCTCAACTCCTTCCGATTTTCCTGCCGATGTGATGGAGCAGCAGATTGAACCAATCGATGTTGAAAAAATGTCAAAAGACATTAAGTCCGAACTGGAGAAGGAGCTCTCTGATAAGCTATCTCCGCTTGTTGAAAAATATATTCAAGAGTACTGTGAGCAACAAGTCGAAAAAATTGCTTGGGAGGTCATTCCTGACCTAGCAGAAAATCTTATTAAAAAAGAAATCCAAAAGATTTCAGATTCTATCTTGGATCAATAACCAAACTTGCACTAAAGAGCTCGGTGTTTTTGCCATCGAGCTCTACTATTGCTTGGCCGTATTCTCCCACACCTTTAAATTTTGCCCTATATTTACCATTGCTTTCAATTACTTCAATCTCTTCCTTTAGGTGAAGACAGTGCTTCTCCCATTGGCTTAGAATCGTATTAGAGGGCATTCTATTGTCCATAATATAGTATCGAAGTTCTTTGGAAACTGTTTCTATATCCACTCTCTGTGGAGAGTTGAATAGTGAGCCCATTTGTGTAAGTTCGCTTGGAATATCACCTTGATAGATATTGATACCAATCCCTACTACCAGTCTATCTCCTGAATTTTGAATCAGGATTCCTCCACATTTTTTTCTGTCCATATTAAACAAGTCGTTTGGCCATTTAAACTGCGTTGAAACGTTGAATTTTTTTAATAAAAACTGTCTTGTGAGCACCGCCATTTCCAGAGAGCTCAAAGAGTAGATGTCTGACGGCCAGGTGGTGAATGAAATTGCGATTGCTTGATCTGCAGAGTGCCATTCTTTACCTCTTTGGCCTTCACCTGAAATTTGTTCTTCACAAGAAACCAAAACTTCTTCGGAATGCTGCTTGGAAAGCTCTATTGCTAATTTCTGAGTGGACTCACACTGAGATCTGTGAACATGTATCATTGTTGAAGACTACTAAAAAAAACGTTATAAATGAACCTTCATAAAGGAGCCATTAATGTCTTTAATCAAAAGAAGCGAGCCACGAGAGATCAAATTTACAAAGAATATAAACCCTTATGCCCAGGGAAGTGTCATGGCGGAGTTTGGAAATACAAAAGTCCATATTACCGCCACTGTGGAGGAAAATGTTCCACCGTGGATGAGAGGGACAGGTACTGGTTGGGTCACAGGCGAATATAACATGCTTCCAGGATCAACCCATGACAGGATAAGAAGGGAGAGAAAAGGTCCATCTGGAAGAACTCAAGAAATTCAGAGACTTATAGGTCGAGCGCTTAGGGCCGTTGTTGATTTCAAAAAGCTTGGTGAGAGACAAATCATTATAGATTGCGACGTTTTGGTTGCCGATGGTGGGACGAGAACCACCTCTATCTCTGGTGCGTACGTTGCACTTGCAATGGCCGTGGAAAAATTGTTGAAAGCTGGCCTAATTACAGAGTCTCCAATTAAGGAGCAGCTGGCGGCATTAAGTGTTGGAATAGACAAAGAGGGAAAGATCATTGCAGATCTTAACTATGAAGAAGACAGCACTTGCGAGGCTGATGTGAACATCGTCATGACTGAGTCTGACAAGTTCGTAGAGGTTCAGGGAACGGCCGAGGGGGAACCATTCTCTAGAGAGCAATTGGATGCAATCTTGGAATGTGCAAAAGATGCAATGAAAACAATATTCAAGGCGCAAAAAGAGGTTCTAGAAAATGCATGAGTTTATCCTAGGTTCAAGCAACCCACATAAAGCTGATGAGCTAAATGAGCTTTTGGGTGGGGCGGCTAAAATAAAACCTGCTTCAGAGAAGCTTAAAGTCGTGGAAGATGCTGACACTTTTGAGGGAAACGCCTTCAAAAAGGCCAAGGCCTATCATGACTTTTTTAAGTCTCCAGCGTTGGCAGATGACTCTGGCCTTGTTGTAAAAGCTCTGCCAAATCTACTGGGTGTAAAATCTGCTAGATTTGCTCCCGAGCTTCCTGATTACAGAGACAAAAATCTAAAGCTAATTGAGCTTATGAAAGATTTTAAGGGAGAGGACAGGTCTGCATACTTTATATGCAATCTTTGTTTTTATCTCTCTGAGTCAGAGGTTTATTTCTTCGAGGGCAGAGTAAATGGCACAATTGGGCATGAGCTTAAGGGTGACAAAGGCTTTGGATATGATCCTATATTTGTGCAAGATGGGCTTGAGGGCAAACATCTGGCCGAGGTCTCAGAGTGGAAGATGAAGAATAGCCATAGAGCAAGAGCTTGTCGCGAGGCAGTAAAATTCTTTCAAAACTAAAAAAACTTCATTGCCAAAATAGTTTTAATACATTAAAACTATTGTCCATATCTGATTTGTCGGGGTGTAGCGCAGCCTGGTAGCGTAACTGCTTTGGGAGCAGGAGGTCGGAGGTTCAAATCCTCTCGCCCCGACCATTCATTAAAGATATTTGCTGAAAGTCCCAAAATTTCAGCACCTTAAAAAGCCCTCTCCAAGAGGGCTTTTTTTTTGAGATTAGGCTGCTTTCACACCATTCTCTTGCGATTTCTGTTCAGAGTTAAAGATAAGCTTTAGATTTCCGGCCCTTTCATTGAGGACACTCGCAGTGGTATTTACCTTATCGGTGGAAGACTTTATTTCGCTGCCACGCTGGAATATGTTCTGAATTTCTTGGTTCATTTCATTTATTCTCACTTCTTGCTGAGAGGCGGCCTCTTGGATTTCTTTTATGCAGGAGTTTAATGAATTCATTTGTTCGGTAATTGATGCAAAGTTCTCACCTAGGTGTGACTCGCTTTCACCTAGTGAAGATGAGACTTCTTCGCAGTTTCTTTGTGTTTTGTTAAAATCTGCCTTAATTTTCTCAACTGATTGACTTAGAATTTCGTTGCTTTCGCTGGCCAGGTCCGAAATCTCCTTGGCGGCATCTCCTGAGTTTTGAGCTAGGGTCCCAACTTCTTCGGCCACAACAGCAAAGCCCTTTCCATGTTCGCAGGCCCTTGCAGCTTCAACGGATGCATTAAAGCTTAAAAGTTTTGTTTGAAAAACGATATCGTTGATAATGTTTGTTTTATCTAAGACCTCTTTTACAGCAACTACAACTTTCTTTAGTTCATTTTCTGTGTGTGTTTTTAGTTGTGAGATGTCTCTTTCAAGTTGGGACAAGTTTCTACTTGAATGACTTATATCTTCCACTATTTTGGAGCCTTCCCTCACCGAATCCGCGGCTTTTTGAGAAAGTTGATTGGTTTGAACGCAAAACTCGGAAGTCCTTCTGATCATTTCTGTAATTTCTGTCGAGGCCTCAGAAAGAGCTGTGACTGATTTTGAGTTTTCAAGTCCGAGCTGCCCAAGCAGAGCTGCTACCGAAATGTTTTCTTGTGAGTTCTCTTCCAAAAAATTGGCCAGGGGAATGACCTCGTCGCTCAATTTATATTGAAGCTGCAGAGAATCTTTAAACTTTTTTGAGACGAAAATGCACGCGCTTGCCTCAATCACAACAAATCCTGCGTGAATGGCCACAATCCCCAGAGACGCTTCATAGTTAAAAACACTCTCAGGCAGGAAGAAGTAAAATAATGTATGGTGAACGGCCGCTGTTAGTGCTGCAGACAGAATAGACAAGGGAGAGGCCAAAAGGACTAGGACCCCAATGGCTACAAAAATGTGAAAGTGCCACTCAATCATGCCTTTACCTAAATGAATCATAAGGCCAGAAAAAGCAATTGTGGTAAAGCCCAACATTAAATTAGGTAAGGCCCTCGTTTCGCTTATTTTGCTAATAAAATATTGAGCGCCAATCAAAAGGATGGGAAGTACCACGGCCAACCATGCTTGAGTTTCAAAATATGCTGCCATTGCGTAAAATACGGGAATATGGCCTAAAAATACAAATAGCCCCACCTTTTCAATTCTGCCTTGATAACTATCAATAGTCTTAGTTTGCTTTGGCATATTTAACTCCCATTGGATCGAGGAGTGCTTGGTATTTCTTGCTTACAGCACACCCTCTCACCGGATATTCCTTATGATCTATGCTTTTTGATTTTTTAATAAGAGATTTAATATCTATTTTTGTTAATGGTGTTATTGTGTTTTTGGAGTACCCTCCAGCGTATTGGAGGTGATTTTTTTTGTCATGGATCACTAGCATCGGCACAGCGTTTACTGCCTCAGGTATTTCAGTTGAGAGTGACTCGTAAGAAATATTCAATACGTTGTAGCCTTTGGCCAAGAGGGCCTTGGTGAAATGTCTGTCGAAGTCATCTATTAGAACCACCTTTTCTTGAATGATTTCAGAGCTTAAAGGCGTCCTTTTTAAAAGATCTTCTTTGATGACTTTCGAACAGGAACAAGAGGGCGTCAGAAAATGAACGACGTTGGTGTCTTTAGCGCTCTTTTTTGAAAAATAGGCTAAAGACTTTGCCACTGATTTTTCATTAAGCTTGAAGCTAACATTGTGAACTCCGTGGAGATTTGAGATAAACCCTGTAACTCCCAAAATCCAAAAAATCGCAAAAGCGTAGGTTGTAGTTCTTTTCATATTCAAATTTTCGGAAATGATTAAGAAAAACTTAACTATCTTGGAGGGGGAAAATATCTTTTTTAAGGAATTTCTTTAAGTTGCCTTACTAAGCCTTATTGAGAATCTCGTTCCTTTATTGTCTCCTTCTGTTGCGGATTCAACCTCTAGGGAACCGTCCATTTTTTCAAGCATCGACTTAGCTATAATCATACCTAGTCCTGATCCTTTTTCATTTCTAAATCCCAGCCTAGTAGTGTCAAATCCGCTATTGAATAGATTAGAAAGAATCTCCTCTGGCATCCCAACGCCATTGTCTTTAACCGTTAAAACCACTTCGTTTTCATTAACAATCTCATTGATGTGGATTTGTGAGTTTGTGGGTGAAAACTTGATCGCGTTGGATAGGATATTCGCTAAAACCTGGTTTTGAAGAAGACTTGGGTCGCACAACACATGGCTTTTAATATCAGCGACAACTATCTCTTGTTTATTCTTATCCAGAATGTGAGAGAAATCTTTTATGCTACCCTCAATAATATCTCTTAAGAGGTGTCTGCCTAAGCGTAAGGATTTCTTCTGGATATCGAAAAGGTGCATAGCCCTCACAGAGCCAATAATGTTGCCTAGTCCATCAACTGCGTTGCTAATGTCTAAGATATTCTTTCCACTGGAGTTGCAGGTGTTCTTTCTACTTAATGCCGAATTGTTTAATGAGATTTTTTGAATATTGTTGCTCATATCATGTAAAAGAATTTGAAGAAGCTTATAGTTCTTGTCCTTTTGCTCTTCAAGACTAAGTGAGTGCCTCTCGGTAACTCCCACATAGTGAAAAACTACTATAGACGCAATGCCAATGTATCCAAATACAAGAAGAGACTGGGCAAACATTCTTCCATTTTGAGAGATTTCGTTGGGAAAGTTGAATCCTAATAGCTCTAAACCCAGATAGGTTGTGGCAATAAAAAACACGATGCAGGTTGTGGCAATTGTGCTTTTTTTACCCTCAATAACACCTGCAAGAAGAGGAATAATACCAAACCATATAAGAATATGACTGTTGAAGCCTCCGGTAAAGTAAGCAAAGGTCGATTGGTGAATAACTCCTGGCAAAAGCATACCAAGGGTAACAAGAAGAAGATTGTTGGTTTTTAAAAAAAGCAGCGGGCTTAAAAGGTGAATCACTGAACATGTTATTCCCACCACTGCCGGAATTGGTGAAGAGATTGTGATGGCCGCGCAAAAGGCATACGCCCACATTAAGATGCTCGTTGATGCCGTGGCCAACAAGTGAATGTAAACCTTTCTGGATATAGACTTGTCATTTGAAAGACTCCAAGCAAGATCCATTATACTAATGTTCATCCAAGTATTTTACGCTCGAAGATCGTTGATAACCTTATTATTTTTGTTTAAGGGTAAAATTTACTTGTTTGGACCTCTTCTCTGGATAATTTCCATCGCTATATAAGAGGGAATTGCGGCCATCAATGGAACAATGTAATAAACAGCTCTAAATGAAATAATAGCGGCCAACAAAGGCGCGCTGGGAAGGTTTTCATTTAGTTTTAAAAAAATGGCCTCCAGCACACCCATTCCTGAAGGAATTCTGGCAACAACACCCCCAAGGCTTGCAGCTAGAAATGTAAAGAGTGCTTGCGGATAGCTTATATTTAGCTCCATCTCTCTCATAAATGTGAACGCTATAAATGAGGCCAGACTCCATTGAGATATGGCCAAGAAGCTTTGAATAAAAGCATAACTGAGGGGAGGAGCTGTGAGTGTGCGTCCTTTGAGTTTTAATACCTTCCTTTGTTTGCAAAAGATAAAATATACTCCAACAATCACAAGGGCCAGAATTGACAGCAGCTTTAAGGTTAAGGAGTGCTCAAAAAGTCTCTGTGGCAGCCATTCTGCCTTTGCTAAAATAAATATAGAGCTAAGAAGTGTAAATCCCAACCAGGTCGTTCCAACTGATAGCAGAGCTATCATAGTTGTTGTTTTCTTTGGAATTCCCCATCCAGAATACATCCTTATCCTGAAACCCAACCCTCCAATTAAGGCGCCCAAATTAAAGTTGAAAGCATAGCTGATGAGTGCGGTTGCGGCAGTTTTTAGGTAACTTAATTTTTGTGTCCTGAGGTATCGAAAACCCATGTAGTCGTAAGTTGATAGAATTAAATAATTTACAAAGACCATTGCCAGACATAAAGCGAGTGTCCCAGCTGACAACTCTTGTATTGCCAACACTACTTTCTCCCAATCTATCTTTGAAAAGACTTGGTATAGAAAATAAATAACTATGACCGTAAAAACCGCGGTTAACACTGGAAAAATTTTTTTTGCTAGTTTTTTACCTTTCATACAGAGCCTTTGCAGCAAATAGGAGAGTGGTCAAACCTAGAAGAAGGGTCAGGTTAAAGTAACTTTTAGGCCAACGAAATTTTATATCCACGAAAGGGAGCAGCCATAAAAACACTTTCTCCTTAAGAGGGACTTCATACAGCGGTACGGCAGCTAAAGTCTTATCTTTTTTATGTGAATGCTCTAGGATCGATGCTTTCAAACTGTTATTTAGTCTCCAAGAGCTCGTAAAGACTTCTTTTGAAATATCCAAGTGTTCTGCTAAAAGAGTTATTGGCGCATCATTTATAAATGTCTCTTCTTCAGGAGTGGCGGCCTCCAAACAAATATTCATTTCATTGTCCACTTTGAGGGAGCGGTGATTGAGATTGGCGGAGCCGACAGTAAACAGCTTTCCATCCACCGCCATAAGTTTTGAATGCACAACAATGAATTTGTCTAACTTATTCGTTTCGGTTTTTGGGTAGAGAATAAGTAGGCGATCATACTTATCACTGGCCTTTAGCCTTTTTATGGCCTTTCTCCTCTCATTGCTAAATATCGCCCGTTCAAAGAAGCCGGGATAGGAGCGTGGCACAATGATCACGATCTCTGGACCGTTAACTTCATTCAACTTTTCACATAATGAGCGAATGACTTCTGCGTGGGATAGGTATTGATTCTCAATGAAGATATACTTTTTAGAGGATCTAATGGCGTCCAGGTAAAATTTTTCAATCTCAAAAACATTTCTCGTGGGATCTGTTCTTGAAATGGCCACGTTTACATCTCTCAGCTGTGGAGGATGTTCTGAAGGCCAATTGGTGGAGTGTTCCTCATTTAAATTTTTGTCGCGAGGGTGAAAACGATCTGCTAGAGCTTCTGAAACTTGTTTGACAACTTTTCCGGATATGGCCAATTGAACATCATGAACTGGGTTGTACTTAACGCCTTTTCCATCTATGCGCTTGGCATCCTCCACTCGGTGCAACTGTGTATCCCAACGTCTCTTTGTTATGTCGATGCCACCTAGAAAGCAAAGTTGTTTGTCAATGATACATACCTTCTCATGATAAGAGGAAAAGGTTGTGGGTGTTCTCACTTGTCTGTAGTGCACCTTTGAGTTGGATTTTTTCCACCACTTGAAAGGAGCAAAAAGCTCTCTATCAAATTTTAGATAGAGGGCAGGCTTCCACGACGAAACTGATATGCTCACATTTTTGGAGCTTGCGACACCTAAAAGATAAATCCTTAGATTTTTTGGATAGTCGGGATTAATGGTGTGCAGGCCAAGTCTTGCATCCACCTCCCAGCCAAAAATTTGAATACTTGATTTTGCTTTAGGGAGAGTATTGAATAGAGCATCAAAATAATTTGCGCCATCATAGAGAAGGGCAAGCTTCTCAGCATTGGAAATCTTCCAGCAATTATGTCCCTCTTTGAGCAGTCTTTCATCCATATTGATCCCACATTAAGGGTCTCAAATGTTTCTTAATTGCTCAAAATTGGCGATCAACAATCTTTAGATAAGGCCTAGACCCACTTCATATCATTTAAGTTGAATTTGGCAGTCTCTTTAATTTTTTTATCACTATTATAAAGAGAAATATCTAGCTCCGGAGCTTCCTTGTCCACTTTGATGTCTAAGTATTTATAGAACTTGTTTCCACTTTTCATTGGGGGAGACAAGAACTCAATACCACTTGCCTTAACATTCAATTCTCCCGGACCATCAAAAAAGAGCTCCACTCGCTTGTAGCTGGTGTCAATTGTCTTGCTAACAACGGTGTTGCCTCTTTTTTGGATGTCTTTTACGACTCTTGGTCTTCGACCTTCTTTCAATGAAATATTTTGAGGAGTCTGTCCAAATTCAATAACTGGAAATTGTCTGTCAAAGAAACACTGAAAGTTTTCCGGGTTAAGGTCTATTTGATTTGCCCAGACTTGAAAATTCTCCCACAACCAAAAAGAAGTTAGACATCCTCCATGCAAGTCATCAAATTTTTTTAAATCCTCTGGAGCGTCTTGGTCTAAAAGTTGTTCAAAAATCTTAATCCTCATTTCACTGACATGATAAAATTCTTCTGCGCCTCGTAGAGATTCTTGCGCCCTATCTTCAATTAAATATAGAGGATTTTTTAGTTTAAAGAGTGATGGGTAAGAGGCCTTCTCGGCTATAAGGTTTGTGTCTTTGAATAAATCATGAATTTCATCAGCCGTCAGATTTGCCTTATTTTGAGCGTCTTTGTACTTTTCAAAGGCGTCTTTCACTTTATCTAGGCCTGGTTTTTCATCCATTCTCATGGCATTGCCCTCAGGGCCTGTGTCTGGCCCCATGAATGGGTAGTGCACCCAAGGCCTGTTGTGAACATATGCCGCATATTTGACTGCCAGGTCTGGTCTCATGATTAAGGGGTTGGTTTCATCACTAAGTCCGCCCATGTTCACATGGCACCCGCCTTCAGTGGCTCCTTTCACTCCATACCACCAATTTCTATAGGGCACTAAGCCTGCCACCTCGGCTGCCTTAAAAAGGGGAGTTGCCATCTCTATAAGACCATCCAGCAAACGAGGTGGAGTTTTCACCTCAATTGAGCCGGGATCCATTGTTACAACAAAACTTGGATTTCCATCCTTGTCGAAAGTTTCATATTGCATATGCTTCCAGATGTCTTCGCT
This sequence comes from Halobacteriovoraceae bacterium, assembly GCA_002711995.1. Classification (GTDB taxonomy): domain Bacteria; phylum Bdellovibrionota; class Bacteriovoracia; order Bacteriovoracales; family Bacteriovoracaceae; genus UBA845. The sequence goes on from PASN01000016.1 coordinate 56,847, forward strand.
TTCAATGTATTCGCCATCCAGCTCTTTTGCGATGGCCTGCGCCAGAGCCAGCATTTTTTCTCTTTTGAGCGGCGTGTCTGAGGTCGCCGTGAAGCCCTCATCGCTCCACCACTGCTCGATAGTAAAGGTTTGTTCGAAGCCAAAGCTCATCAACTTGGATAGGTCGGATTTCTTCATAAATTGCTCTTTAATGGTCATTTTTGTCTAGCATATGTCCATATGCTATTGATGTAAACTGACTGGGAAGGGATTACCCTTAAGGCTGGAGGCTTGATGAAAATTTTAGTGACAGGTGGAACTGGCTTTGTTGGCTCAAAAGTTGTGATCTCTCTGTTTGAACAAGGCCATGAGCTATTTATCCTTACCAGGAGCGCTGCAAGAGCTAAGAAGAAGCTGCCTTTGCCGATTTCATTTCTTGAGGGGGACCTTTCAAAGGGAGTTGTTGAGAACCTGCCTTCAGTGGACGCAGTGATTAACCTCGCCGGTGAAAATATTGGAGAGGGAAGGTGGAGTCCTGAGGAAAAGAAAAGAATTAAACGCTCACGGGCGGCACTTTCTAAAAATCTAATTTCTTCTCTTAGCTTAGATAGTATTGAGGTATTTTTACAGGCATCAGCGATTGGATATTATAGAGATTCAAAAGGTGATGAGTGGATCGATGAGAATACAGAAATGGGAGAGCACTTTTTAGCGGATGTGTGTAAAGAGTGGGAAGCTCCAGCTCGAAGCTTGCCTGAAAATATTAGAGTCGTTATTCCCCGGATTGGAGTGGTTCTTGGAAGTGACGGCGCCCTCATGGCAAAGTTGATCCCACTTTATCGTGCCGCTCTTGGTGGAGTGCTTGGCGATGGAAAGCAGTGGATGAGCTGGATTCACATTGAAGATCTTGTAAAGTTTATTACCCAATCCATGGATATACCTAAATTTAGAGGCACAATAAATCTTACGGCGCCGTCCCCAATTACAAATCGAGAGTTTAACAGCGAACTTTCTAGATTCTGCCAAAGACCCGCGCCGTTCAAAGTTCCTAAATTTATGCTGAAGGCCACAATGGGCGAGAAATCATATCTTGCATTGAGTAGTCAAAGAATTTCATCTCGACTTGGAAGTGAGCTTGGTTTTGATTTTAAATTTAATAATATCTCCAGCGCCTTGAAGGAGATTTGTGGCCATGAGCAACTTGCCCATGAAGAGGAAGAGGGGTTTCATTACAAGCTTGATAGGCTCATGTATATTAAAAAACCTAAGAAAGAAGTTTTCGAATTTTTTGCAAGGCCTGGAAACTTGGAACTTGTAAGTTCAAAAAGTTTGGATATTGAGCTGACCCATATTAGTGATGAAAGGCTGAAGGAAGGAGCCATTTTTAATTTCAAAGCAAAAAAATATGGAATTGGAATGACGATAAAGTCAAAAGTAGTTTCCTTCGAAGAAGGGGAGAGCTTCATTGATGTGCAAACTTCTGGTCCATTTGAATCATGGAGTCATAAGCACAAATTCATCGGTTTTAGGGGTGGAACAATCGCAGTTGATCAAGTCCGTTATCGAATGCCATTTAAAATCTTTGGCGACTTTGCCGCTAAAAAGGGACAGAGCGAGGTTGCTGGAATGTTTGATCAAAGAATAAATGATATTTTAAATTATTTTGAGGAAAAAAGATGAAATCATTAGTTTGGCTCAGAAGAGATCTGAGACTAAAAGACCAAATGGCGTTGAGCTATGCGACTCAAAACAGCGATGAAGTATACATTGCTTTTGTTTTTGACACCCTTATTTTAGATAAGCTCAAGGATAAAAAAGACCATAGACTATACTTCATTTATAAAACTCTAGAAACTTTAAACGAATACCTCTCCAGCAAAAATGCTGGCATATATATGCTTCATGGAGACCCTGTTGAGGAAATTCCGAAGTTAGCTAAAAAACTAGAGGTGGATAGGGTTTGCGTAAATAGAGATTATGAAAAATACGCAAAAGATAGGGACTCAAAAGTCAAAAAATCTCTGTCTGAAAAAGATATTGAATTTGAGAGCTTTAAGGATCAAGTCATTTTTGAGTCCGACGAAATTCAAACCAATGATGGGACCTTTTATAAAGTTTTTACTCCATATAAGAATTCATGGCTTAAAAAACTTTAAAATGTTGAGGACGCCATTTCTGAAAGACCTGTAGATGTATCAAAGCTTACATATAAACAAATAAAAGGCTTTTCTAAAAATATCACATTGGACGAGCTAGGCTTTGAAGAAGCTGAAGAGGCCAAAAAGAGGGATGTTAACCCTAAAAAAACATTAAAGGACTTTTTAAAGAGAGTGGACAAGTATCACGAGGAAAGAGACTTTCCAGCATTAGACTCGACTTCCCACATGAGTGTCTATTTACGTTTTGGCAATGTCTCAATTAGAGAGCTTGTGCGCTCATTAAAGCCCATAAGGGGAGAGGGCAAACAAACGTGGCTCAGTGAGCTTGTTTGGAGAGATTTTTATTCTGGCTTTTTGGACACCCATAATGAAGTGGAGACCAAATCATACAAGTACTCCGAGGTGGAGTGGGATAATGATCCAAAGCTGTTTAAGGCGTGGAAAGAGGGGAAAACCGGTGTTCCAATAGTTGACGCCGGGATGCGCCAGCTTAATGAAACGGGATGGATGCATAACAGAGTGAGAATGATAGTTGGCTCCTATCTAACAAAAATTTTACAAGTGGATTGGCGCAAGGGTGAGAAGTACTTTGGTGAAAAGTTAATTGACTACGATCTTGCTTCCAACAATGGAGGCTGGCAATGGTGCTCTTCGACGGGGACGGACGCAGCTCCTTATTTCAGAATTTTCAATCCTTACCGACAGTCAGAGCGCTTTGACAAGGAAGCCAAGTACATAAAGAAGTTTGTGCCTGAACTTGAGAAGCTCCCGGCCAAATATATTCATGAACCTCTCAAGATTGACTCCAAACTAGAAGAAAGCCACAACTTTAAACATGGAAAGGATTATCCCAAACCTGTTGCGGACTATAAAAGCAATAGAGAGAAAAGTATAAAAATCTTTAAGGAGGCCTCAAATGGTTAAGTATGATGTTGTTGTCATAGGCGCTGGGCCGTCTGGTATATTCTTGGCAAGAAAGCTGAAAGAGCTTGGAAAGTCTGTGGCGATTTTTGAAAAGAGCAATAACATAGGCGGCAGACTCGCAACAAGAAGATTTAAGAATCACACATTCAATATAGGTGTTAACTCCTTTGAGTCCACCGTTAAAGAACTTAATGAAATGGTCGAGGCCGGAATTGAAAATGAGACTCTTATAAGAGATGGAGTTCAGATAAGGGCGAAAGACTCTATTACGGCGTGGACTAAAGGTCTCGTGGAAAATATTGAAGTTCACAAGAAGGCTAAACTTGAAAAGTTGGAGTGTGGTGAAAATGAGAATATTCTTCATTTCGATGGACATGAGTCTGTAGCTTCAAAAGATGTTGTTGTAACTATTCCGGCCCCTCAAGCAAAAGAGGTGCTTGAGAACTCGGGACTTAATGCCAGCAGTTTTGAAAAGGTCACATATAAAAGCTCAATCATTTATATGGTTGAACTTGAGAAGGAGCTAAAAGACCTAAAAGAATTTCACACGCTTCAACATGTTAAAAAAGACAACCTTCATTTTTATTTGCTTGAATTTGAGGAAGATTGGAACGAAAAGTCCAAAGAAGATCTTAGAGAGGAGTTTGATGAGATTTTTAAACCCATAGAGTCGTATGTTCATAAATGGAAATACGCCAAAGTGGACAAGTCTATATCCTCTGATCATCAATTCGATTTTAAATCAAATTCAATTTATATGGCCGGAGACTATTTTTTTGGAAGTGATATGGATGCCTCAATCCTGTCTGCTCAAAATATTTTAGACAACGTCTTTTACGTGCAATAAGGCTTCAGTATTGCTCGTAGCCTCCTTAAAGGGAAATTTTCTTTGGCGAAACACGGACTTTCCACTCCAGAGGAGGAGCATCATGAGTTTGGTTTTATGATTGCTACACTGCTTTGTTGTGGCGGTTTCAAATCTGGTTAATTTAAGGGAAAGGATGCCAGCAGATACAATCGCCAACACTTGTAAGAAGGACTAAACTCAGAAATGTCGAGAAATATAGAAATGTGGGTAGGAGGCGTTGCGTAAATCAATGTCGATCGTAAAAAAGTTCATTTTTTTTGAGGACTTAACCGCTTTAGATCATTGGCTGTCTAGAAACAGTTCCCAGAAGCTGCATCAATAGGGCTTGAAACCTCTCTTATGGCCTTTTCAATTGGTGAAAAGTTTGCTAAATCATAGACAATCGCTCTGCAATTGGGAGATTATCTCAATTCACACACACACTATTTTTTGAGGGACTTGAGCAGCATGAAATTGATTCGTTTACACCTGCAAGGCTTTAAATCGTTTAAAGACAAAACCACTATACATTTTGACGAGGGAATTACTGGCATCGTTGGCCCCAATGGATGTGGTAAATCCAATATCGTAGATGCCCTTTTTTGGGTAATGGGTGCTCAATCTGCCAAGCACCTTCGTGGAACGAATATGAAGGACCTCATATTTGCAGGCTCCTCCAAGTACAGTCCAGGAAGGTTTGCAGAAGTAACTCTTGTTCTTCAAAATGACACCGGAAAGCACATCCATATTGGCAATCAGGTAACTAGACCATCAGAAATAGCCTTAACCAGAAAGCTTTATAGAAACGGTGAAACTGAATACAGAATCAATGGAATGCCAGCAAGGCTAAAAGATATCCATGAAGTGTTCATGGACACTGGTGCCGGCGCTAAGTCTTACTCTATTATTGCACAAGGGGAAATTAATAGACTTGTACAAGCTAAGCCTGAAGAGCGTCGTGTAATGATTGAGGAAGTTGCGGGCATCACGAAGTTTAAGATTAGAAAAAAAGAATCTCTTAAGAAAATTGAAAGAACTCAATCTAATCTCAATAGGCTAAGTGACCTTCAGTCTGAAATATACAAAAACTTAAAACAATTGGAAAAACAGGCCGAGAAAGCTGACAAGGCCAGAAAACTAAAAGAAAAAATAAAGCGTCATCAGTTGATCGTTGATTCCCATAAAGAATTCGACTTCCTCACAGATTTTGTAAATGCAAAGAGAAAGCTAAAGCAGAATGAAGAGGACTTTGAACAGGCCAGCATGAGAAAGGACCAATTGGAACTTGCTCTTGAAGATGAAAGGATCAAAAAGACCGACCTAATGGAAAAGATCGATGGTCTTCAAGCTGAATACAACGAAATGGCCAAAGAGCTTGCAGCCAGTGAAGAAAGGCTCAAGCACTTAAAAAGAGCAAGAGAAGATAAAGAAAACAGAATAGAAGAGCGTCAAAGAGAAAATGAGGAACTTCAAGGTGATATTGAGGCAAGGTCTGAAAAGCTTGAAGAGCTAAAAGATAAATTAAGAGACTTAGAAAGCGCCAACTATGAAGAGATGGACTTCTCCACAATGGAAGAGAGAGTCGAAAACCTTAAGCTTGACCTTTCTGAGAAGGAAGAGTCAATCAGAGACCTTGTATCCGAACTTGAACAGGCCAAGGAAGAGTTTTCTGAAATTGATCAAAGAGTCTTTAGGAACAATTCTAAAATCGAGGAGTACTCCGGCAACCTCGAAGACATAGCTAGCGAGATTGAGGAAATTGAAACATCCACGGCCAACTTTTCTGACGATTTGGTTAAGCAGCGTGAGGAAGTGGCACAACTAAAAGACACTCTTTCTGACTTGGAAGAGAAACATTCCACAGCTAAAAGCGAGCTAAAAGAGAAAAGTGAACTTCTAAAGGAAAAAGACTCTAAACTACGTGTCCTTTCAAAAGAAGTTATCCAGCTAGAATCCAAAAAGCAGTCTTTGATAGATATTAATAAGTCTGGAGAAGGCGTTAAAGAAGGTGCCCTTCAATTTTTAGAAGGCGAAGCTAAGGACTCCTTTGAAATTCTTGGAAATATTATTGAGTGTGAAAAAGAATACGCTAAAGCGCTTGAAACTTTATTCGACACTAGTTTTGACGCTTTAGTTGCAAGCAGTAAAGACAATGAAGCTTTGGGGGGATGGTACAATGAAACCCCTTCTGCGAGCTTGGACTACATTATCCCTCAGGAGAACGGTGCGGACTGCGGGGTAGAAACAATTGAAAGACTTCAATTAAAAGGTCTTGAGGGCGTTGTCGCAATCAATGACATTCTTAAAGTTAACGAGGATAAATTCTCCAAGGCCATGGCTATTTTCTTCAATGGCTATTATATAGCTCAAAACTTAAGTGGAGAGTTGGCCCTCAAGGTTGCTGAAGATATTCAATTTAAAGGACTTGTTTCTTTAGATGGCAGTGTATTTGTAGAGAAAGGTCTCAATGACGTAAAAATATCGAAAAGAAACCCTGATGAAGAGGTTATGGGCGTTGTTCAAAGAAACAACCTGATAAACGAACTCTCTGAGCAGTATGAAGCTAAAAAGGCCGAGCTTGACGAGTTAGAACAATTAGTAAGCGCTTTAGAAGAAGAAATTGAAGATTAAAGGTCCCAGTATGAAGACCTTTCCGCCACACTTTCAGAAACCAATACAAGGTTTGTTTCTTTAAAGTCTTCTCTTGAATCAAGAGAGGAGAGCTTTGGCGCGACTTCTTCAAGACTTGATATCTTAACAAAAAGAAAAGCAGAAATATCAAAGGCCAAGCTTGAAATTCTTGAAAAAGAAGAGGGTCTTCTGGACCAAAAGAATGACTTAGAAGAAAAAATTGAGGCTTACCAAGAGCAGCTTGAAGAGTTGAAGGAACGTGAACAGGAAATAAAGGCATCTTACGAAGAGCAACGTGGCGAATTGCTGGAGGTTCAAGCGAATGCCAAAACTTTCCATTCACAAGTAGAGGGCCTTCAGTCACAAATTGAAGATGTTGAGGCACAGCTTCAGAGATATAAAGAAAAGCAACTGTCGAATAACGAAATGCTGGACACCCTTGAATTTGAAATTCAAGAGGCTGAGCAGTCTCTTGAGGGACTCCAGGAGCAAAACAGCGACCAGGCCGAAGTTATGAGCGAAAAGGAGAGCTTTTTAAACCTTGTAAAAGATGAATTGACCCAACTACTAACAGGGATGCAAGGTAGAGAGTCAGAAGTAAAAGAGCTTGTAAGCAGCATTAATAAAATTGAAAAATCGAATGTTGAACTGAACCTTAAAGTAGAACAGATCATTGTAGATGAGGAGATTTTAGTTAAGGACTGCTTTGACAAGTACAGGGTAGACTTAAGACAAACTCTTAAGAGCTTTTTGGAACTTCACAGTGATGAGCTTGAAGAGCTTGCATCCCTTGAATCCATGTATGTGATGGAGGGAGAAAGCGGGGAAATCGAAATTAAGGCCGAGGCCTATGAGTTTGAAAAGAAATTTCCTGCTGTGCTTAGAGAATCCAAGGAGAAGTTTAAAAGATATCGCTCAGAGTTCAATCGACTTGGGGAAATTAACTGGCAGGCAATTGAGGATTACGAGCGTCAAAAACTTCGCTATGACTTCTTGAGAGATCAAGAGGGCCAGCTCAAAAAATCTCTTGAAGACCTCGAGATCGCTATCATGCATATTGATGAAAAATCAAAAGCAAGATTTAAAGAAGCATATGACGAGGTCAACTTTCGCTTTGAAAAAGTCTTCCCTATTATTTTTGGTGGGGGAGAGGCCAGACTTGAAATCGTTGGTGACATCGACAGTGCTGAATGTGGCATAGATATTATAGCGAAGCCTCCTGGAAAGAAGATGCAATCCATTAACCTGATGAGTGGTGGTGAAAAGGCCATGACTGCGGTTTCTTTGATATTCTCTATCTTTTTAGTCAAGCCTGCTCCTTTCTGTTTGCTTGACGAGGTTGATGCGCCACTTGATGATGCCAACGTTGGAAGGTTTAATGAACTTTTAAGAGAGATGAGTGAGGAGTCTCAGTTTATTTTGATTACTCACAATAAGAAGACGATGGAACTCAACGATACTCTCTACGGTGTAACAATGCAGGAGCCTGGAGTTTCCAAGGCAGTTTCTGTACAATTGCATTAATAAAAGAGGTTTATATGAAATTGCTTATTGGATTTTTTTTAACACTTAATTCTTTTGCAGCTTTTCTTCCAAAAAGCTTTGACGCAAAGTTTGTAGACGTAAGAGGAAAAAAAGAAATTCCAGTAAACATTAAGTACAAATATCCTAAACAAATCTTCTATGAAGTGAAGGGAGACACCCCCCTTCTTTATGTGTGCAATCAAAAAAAGACCTGGAAATATAGCCCTCCATTCATTGAAGGCGAGAAGGGGGAGTTGGCAGTTGGAGATTCTGGCCAGTTCTGTTATTCCAGAATTTTTGACTCTCTCTCTAAAGGACTTAGTGACAACAAGTTATATAAAACGTCCAAAAATGGTACAAAAGCAGTTTTGAGTTTTACTAAGAAGGCCGTGGATCAGCTGGGTCTCGAAAAAATTGAAATCAGTTTTTCTGAGGATCTTAAAGAAGAAACTTCTCTCTCTGATGCGAAAAGCTTGAAACTTTATCTTGAAAACAAGGCCGAGCCTGTGCTCCTAAAGCTTGTTTCTATCGATGTTAATCCAAAGCTTGATAGCAAGATATTTAAGTTTGAAGCCCCAAAGAACACAAAAACCATTCAAATGAAGTAGGCCTAGCGGTAATTGTTAAAGAGTCTTCTTAAAGCAAAAAGATCTTTTCCATAGAAAACACTGTCAAGGGCGTCTTGCAATTCGATGGATGAATATTGAGGCAAATCGATAAGATTTAGGCTATGTATCTCAATATTGTTTTCATTTTTGGCCACTAACTTTATCCTTTCCACACCCCAACCTTTTATTTGACCTAGCTTTACGGGTTCGAGAAGATCAAATGCCAAGAACATAAAGTGAAGGTCTTTGTTGTGAATGTTCTCCTGGAACTCACTACTATAAACCATTCCGCGATTTTGTATATCTAGCTGGACCTCCATTGTATTCCCATCAATTACAACACCCTCTGTGGTCACTCTATCCTTAATCCAACCACATGCAACAATCTCATTTGAAGACTTACAGGTATCATACACGCTAGCCACTTCCACATTTTTTTGAGGTAGATTGTAATAAACAAGGGCACCAATAATGGCGATTGCGACAGCGATCTTTATAGGCCAGTTTGATTTTTCCGACTCGTAAGGACGCCTCACCTTTTTATTTTTTCTAGCTTTTCGAAGCTTTTCCTCCAAGGCCGGATTTAAGGCCGGAGACTCCTCTTGTTTTTTATTCACTACGGGAGCAGCTTCAGAAACTGTGGATGAGTCATAGCTAATAGAAACTTGAATATCGCCAGGTAGCTCCAACTCATGAAAGTCGAAGTAGGGAATCCATTTATTGGGAGAAATTCGCTCCCCATTAAGCAGGATCCAATTGTTTGATGAAATGTTGGAGATATATAGCTGACCATTTTCAACTTTGATACTCAGATGGGATCTCGATACAGCAGGGTTAAGCACTCTAATGTCACAGTCCGAGCCACGGCCTAAACTTACATTTTCTTTGTCCGTTTCAACATCTATGAGAACTTTCTCTTTGTCTTCAAGTTTAATCTTCATTATTCATGTCCTAGTATGCTCTTATTGTAAGGGATAAGGGCCACTTTTGGGAATAATACAAAAATATGCCGGTAAAGCGACAGGCCTTCATTGCTGAAGGCCTGATAGATGTGATTTTGATGTGACTATTGAAGGGGCTGTGAAGGGAATGGCTTCCTTGCCAGACTTGGTTACTCCATCATTATTAAAGATTAATTATTTATTGATTAACTAGGCCGCAATCTGCTCTTCAGAAAATTGGCCGAAACACTTCTCAACCTTATTGTTGTGTTCACTCATTAGTTCTTGGGCCTTTAAGTCCAAATTAGAGTCTAAAACTGTTGCCGACTCAAACTTGCATTCTGTAAAGCCGCTATTGGTGAGCGAGCACGATAGATAGTTGCTGCTAAGGGAATTCGTGATGCAAAAGTTGCAACTATCTATCGTGCAGGCCACAAAATTGCATGTTTCAAATTTGCTGAAATGAAAATTGCAATTTATAAACTTGCAGCCCACGAATGAGCAGTCTTTAAAGGTGGTTGCCTGGATTTCTGAACCAATGAAAACAACGTTTTCGAAAGTTACACCTTCATAGCGGCCACCACAGATATAGCCATTCTCCAGAAGTGCATCCTTAACAAGTTGGTCCTTAAGGTTTACATAAGTACCTGTAATTAATGCATTTTCGAACTCAATTATTGTTGTTTCCATTTCTGCCTCCTCGGCGTCAGGTTCTAAAGCCATTATGACAAGTTTGACTCATTGCGTCAAGCAATTTGTTTGCACTGTGCAATAAAATTGCAATTCGACATGCAATTTTAGCAGCTTGGGGAGTTAAAATATCTAAACTTGCATATGAGAATGCCGATATGCAATATGATCCAATTAAAAAGGAGGGTCCAGATGATAAGATTTAACCCGGAATACACCGATATGTTCTTAGGAGTTGTCAGAAAGTACATGCAACTCAGAGGAGGACTTTCCCAGAAAGAGCTGGCCGAAATGGTTGATATAGGGATTTCCACCATGTCGAGGTTTCTCAATCAGAAAACCAAAGAATTGGATCCTCAGCTGATAGCCAGTATGACCGCTAAATTAAATATTCCCTTGCACGAAATTATTGATTTTGTGGAAGAGGACTCCACAGAGATGTTTAAGAAACTGGTGGCATTTTATAAGGCGCAAGGTGCTGATGAAAGACCAGAGGCACAAGAGAGTGAGCTGGGCGCAATAGAAGAAGGGCTTGATGAAGATAGTACCCGGACCAAAACAAAGGCCAATATTAAAGGGGTGAGCATGCCCTTTGGGGAGCGTAGAGCTCAGGAGGCCTCAAATATGTCCATAAGGGATAAGTTGAACAGGCTTAGCCCGAGACAAAAGGGTTTTCTCACAGACTTCCTGGATCTAGATGTTGAGGGAAGAGACTTAATCGTTGATGTGGGTAACTCTTTATTTAGATACTTTAAACAAAGCAGTGCGGATTTTTAATGCTTAAAACTTTCTCCATTTTACTTTTATTTTCATACTCAGCTATGAGTATGCCAAACAGTTTTGAAGTCTGGTTTTTAAGTCCAGACAGTAAGGAAGCTTATCTTCCCGAAAGATTGTTGGACAAAGGTGTGGAGATAAAAAAGTCTGTTGCTCAGAGTAATCTCCAATGCCAAAGAATGGGGGAGTATTGTTTTGATCCCCAAGTCGGACTGTATAAAATGGGTGGCAAGAAAGAGATATTGCGTGACTCAGATTATACTGTGATAGACAAATTAGAGGATCACTCTGATAAAAGGGTTGCACAAGGGAAGGAGTTTAAAGACACCAACTGCAGTGGCAGCGGTTTGTTTTCAATGTTTTGCAGTAAGGAAAAGTCTAAGCTCAAGCAAGCAAAGCTGGAGATATGGATCGACACAAGCTCTACTATGAAACAGGTGGACTTTGAAGGATACGATCAACAGTGCAAGAGAGAGAGCTTCTTGAGGCTTCTAACAACCAAGTGCTCTTTTAATGAAGATGCAAAAGTTTATATATTTGATGAAACCAAAAAACAGCTAGGTAGAATGGACAGAGGTTGCCTAAATGCTGGGCTTAATAATAGTGACAGAATAATTAGAGATATAAAAACCTCAAAAGCGTCCCACCTCATTGTAATAACCGATATCTTTGAGGCATCCGAAAAACTTATAAACTTCGTCGAAACCACCGACGTAGGATTGGTAAAAGGGATCGAATCTCCTATGTTTGCGAGTGATTTAAAAACTCATATACCAAGATTGAAGAAAAAGTGTCTTTAGACCTTCCAGCACGCCCTTTTCAGTGTAAAAATTAGTAAATTTAAGCTATCTGTAAGTCATGAATAAGTCTTTAATTGATTGGTCACACCAAGAATTCTCAAATCTTCCATGGAGAAAAAATAGAACCCTATTTAGGACCCTGGTTTCTGAAATTATGTTGCAACAGACAACAGTTTCAACTGTCTTGAATCACTTTGAAAGGTTTATTCAAGAGTATCCAAGTGTCGAGCACATTGCCAAGGCGACTAACGAACAACTTACAGTAAGCTGGAAGGGACTTGGCTATTACAGAAGGGCCAGAAACCTAAAAAAGGCGTGTGAGTATTTTCATGAAAACTTCAATGGAGAGATTCCTTTAAACTTTGACTTATTGATAGAAGCTCCCGGAATTGGTGAGTACACCGCAAACGCCCTTTTGAGCATTGGAGCAAATCAAAAGGCCCTGGCGCTGGATGCAAACTTGGAAAGAGTTCTATCGAGAATTCATGGGATAAAAGAACAAAAAGGGCCGAAGCTTTTAAAACTTCTTAAAAAGAAATTTGATGAAGGTGAGATCGCTCCAGATATTGAAAAGTTTGGGCCAAGGAAATTCAACGAGGCATTAATGGATTTAGGCCGCAACTGGTGTAAGGCCAACAAGGCCTCTTGCGATTTGTGTCCTCTTTCCCATGACTGTTCAGCTGCAAGCTCAGGCAGACCTTTAGATATTCCAATTAGGCCTGCTAAGAAGTCTGGCGACATTAGTTTCAATTTGGTGCTTCTGCGACTTTTATTTTTTAAGGATGGCCATATCTATGTATATAGGAAAAAAGAAAGTGAATGGCTGGCAGGCCAGTATGAAGTGCCAACCTTCACTCTGCAATGCGAAGATTCGAACTTTTCTCAGTACCCATTTTTAGATTTTTCCGATCACCACTTTTTACCTGAATATAAGACGTTGATCACTAAGTATAGAATCACCAACAAAGTGCTTGTGGTTAATGACCAAGATTTAAAGCAGCTGAATGTAGACCCATCCCTTTACCAGTTGAAACCAGTCGACGCAAACTCAAACCTTTCCACTGCGACGATGAAGGCCATACAGCTGCTGAAATAGCTTAAGTCACAGAATTTATTGAGCTGAGGTTTCAAAACTTAAAAAGTGTAAGTCTGATGTAAGTGGCCGAGCCAGTGCTGAAAAGATAATTAACCCTTCATTCACAGGAGGGTTCAGTGAACTTAAATGAGTTTTTGGCACTATTTCAAACAAATTTATATCTGCTTAGAAAGATTAAAAATTATAGTCAAAGAGAAATGGCCACAAGGATCAATATCTCCTTTAGAACCTATCAGCGTCTTGAGTCTGGAGAGGCCGTTCCTTCATTGATAGATATTTATAATCTTTCTAAAGAGTTCGATCTTAGCCCTGTGGACATTATTGATTTTTCTTGTAAATCGATTCCTTTGAAAGAGGCAAGTTATGAAGAAATTGAGGAGAGATTTGGGATAACTGACTACGAAGTGGTCTCCTTCATAAAAGATTTTGAATATAAATCGGCAAGAAAGTTGGAAGTTAAAAAGAATATTCTTTCCAATGAAGGCTTTCATGAATTTAGTATGCCTTTGATGTTCTCTGATTTTAAATTTCTTACTGTGAATGATCGATTTAAAAAATCTTTTGGAGCCACCAAGTTAAATCTAACTCCAGAAAAAATCCCCACTGAAAAGGACCTTTGCTCACTGAGCTTCCTAAACAAAGTGATTAAATTACAAAAAAATTATTTTCTCTACAGCTTTGATGGAGAATGCAGAGACCCAAATGAGCTGCGGTGGAAAGGCTTTGGAAAAGTCTGCAATCAGGGAGAGTCAAAGTACTTAATCCTTGCAAGGTTGTATTAGTCTGCTACGCAGCTCTCAAAGTGAATGTCACTTAAATAACCTAACTTTCTGCTGTCGTGATCTATTTGAGACATTCTTATCGATGGGCCTTTTTTGTATGCTTTGATAATAGAATCAATTGTTGTTTCGCTGTCCCTATCCATATATGTGTTCGTAAGGTCCATATAGAAAAGGCCTGTGATATCTAAAAAGAAAATCCCCTCATCTTTTTTCTTTACTTTTAGCGGATCGAAAACCTTTTGGTCTGCTCCGATTTCAACACCATTTCCGTCTAAAAGTAGGGGGTAGAGCTTACCTGGAGATTTCCCGTAGTAAACAGTTATGCCTTCAGCAGAAATGTGAAGGGATGCACAGTTAACCTTTCCCTTGGTGACCATACATTTGGTTTTTGTTTTACAAGAAACCTTGCCTTTAGAGAGTCTTTGCATCGTCTCGGCAACGCTTGGGCCACCCTTTGATGGAGTGAGTTTCCCGTTTTCTATTAACTTGTCGGCGAGTAATAAGGACTCCCAGTCTGCATAGATTGGAATGTCTAAACCTTTATGAGTTAGATTAAATCCTTGTATGACTTCTCCTCTGAAGAGTATCCCTGGTAAAATCGAGGTGTCACTTAATCCTGTTATACACTTTTTTAGCTCATCCTCGTCTAGTGACTCTACCCCACTATTAGAACATTCTCCGCCGTCGCCTTGTTTTTTGTCGCCGCCGTCGCCTTGCTTTTTGTCGCCGCCGTCGCCTTGCTTTTTGTCGCCGCCGTCGCCTTGCTTTTTGTCGCCGCCGTCGCCTTGTTTTTTGTCGCCGCCGTCGCCTTGCTTTTTATCTCCGCCGTCGCCTTGCTTTTTGTCGCCGCCGTCGCCTTGTTTTTTGTCGCCGCCGTCGCCTTGCTTTTTATCTCCGCCGTCGCCTTGCTTTTTATCCCCACTGTCGCCATCTCTTATGTTGCCGGCAAGCTGGTCTTTAACTGTAAAGTCAGCATGGTCGAGGCCCGATACTGCTATCTCGCTAATTTCAGCTTTATCCAGAGAACGGTATGTGGTTCCAAAGCTTTTGTTAAACTTCCATTTGGCATGATCACCGAATAAACTGCCAGAAGGGCCAGTCTTTCCCATATAAAGTTTTTTTATAGTGTTTACTATTAGGTCCTTATTAAGAAAGGTGGATTGATTCGCGTAGCGATGATAACTCAGGCTATGCCCAATTATCTCATAAGTGTTAAGCTCGGCGGTGGCCCTAATTGGCGCAACGAGAGGGGAGCCACTTTGTCCTGGAACAATATGGACTGGAGCAACTAAATTGCCCGATACTGCCAGGGTTTTAATTCTTTGAGACTTTTCCAGCTCGGAAGAAGCTTCGTATGAGTAAGGTATGCTTGAAGTCCACTCCGGGACTATCGCGTATGCTCCTTCGTAACTTGCCAAAATCCCATAGTGGTTGCTTTTATTAAACATATGGGAGAAAAGGTCGTTCTTAGTTCTTTCACCTTTACCTATACTTTGGACCAATAAAGTGTCGCCAAACAGTTCAGCGAAGGCGGTCAAACCATCTTTATATTCCAGCTCGTACACAGCAATATCTCTGGAAGAGTTAATTATGGCCTGTAACTTTCCTTTAAGCTTTTTGATGCCATGGCAAAGAGGCATCATATCTTCTTCACATATGCGCCAGTCCCTGCCTCCCATATGGTGAGCGGTTGTAACTGCAAAATACCTGCATTGTTCTTTACATGTAACCTTAGGGAATTCATCAAGTGGAGGTACTGCTACTACATAACCTGTTCCGACTATATTGCCCACGCCTTCAAAGTGGGACGAAGTATAAAGCAGACCACCCCCTGAAAGGACGAAAACGCTATATGTTAATAGAAATATGAAGAGTTTCATATAACCTTCTTCTTAAACTCTAGCTCCATTGGCTTTAGCGAGTAGCTGCCATCATCTTGTAGGACTATAAGCTCTCTGTTGTTTTTTCTAATTCTACTAAGAAGAACTTGAAAACGATTTTCTAAACTAGAGTATTCGATTGAGTCTCCATAAAGATGAATTATAATTTCCTTCTTAGTCTTGGCTCCATCTATTAAAAAACGAACGAGCTTCTCTCCAAGCTTGCCCAGCTTAAGTTCTTTGCACTTGCCGTTAAAGTCGTTGCTCCACCATGGAAGGACATGCTCCTTGGGAGGAGTGACGCTAGTTGCTCCATCCTTGAGCTGTTCGAGCATTTTTATATTGGCCTTTATCTCAGGCAACCTGCTTGTTTTTATAATCGCCAATAAGTTGCTGGCCTCTTGAAGGTGTTTCATTTCAAAAAGAAGTCTGCACAGGTGACATGCGGCGCTGAAATACTGATAAGTCTCTTTGTGTCCGGCCAGTAGTTCAAAAGCGGAGCGAGCGTAGGAGAGCGCTGCCTCTCTGGCGCCAATATTTTCATATTCAATTGAAAGATTCATAGAAACAAGGCCTTCGATATCATTGGCCCTTATTAATTTCGCTTTCTCAATTATCATCTGAAGCTCGGGAATTGCTCTCTTCTCTGGATGAAGCATACCATCTGCAGCAACATAATTTTGTAAAGCGAGAAGGCCTTTTTTCTCAAGGCCTATCTTATTGTAATAATCATAAGATTTAAGGTAAGCGTCTCTGGATTTATAATATTCCTCAATTCTTGAGTAGGAGTTGCCACAGATAAAGAATATTTCACCAAGCCAATCTGGCGTCTTTGTTCCAAGCTGGACAAGTTCTTCCAGTCGACTAGATCGTATGGTGAACTTTCTAATATCCATTCTGGCCAAAGAAATATTATAGAGGGTCTTGTGAACAGGGCTGATATCCTCAAAGCTCTTCAATTTAGAAGTGAATTTTTCCAAAAGAGGAATGTCCGATTGAAAGTACGCTGATAGAACTTTTGCATAAAGAAGAGCAAGCTTTTCATTTTCATCTTTTGCTCGCAACTCAAGATCCAAGATGAAATTCATCAAGGCGTTCCTGTCACATGCTAACAAGTCTTTAAAAAGCTTATTCATAACTCTCTATCGGCACAACTAACATGGATTTCAAGTGATTTATGCAGCTTTTTCAATATCTTCAAAACTATCCAGAGTGCGTAATTTGTTCTTTAAGGCATGCGAAGTTGACTCAAATCTCACCTCAAATCCTGTGGCATTTTTAAGAATGCTGACGTTTTTAGACCACATCACTTGACCCTTTAGTTCAAATGATTGATTTCCTAACTGAAATCTGACACTTATCAACTGGCCTTTATGGATGTTAAGTTCTAAATCCTTTGGCGGACTAAAATATGCGCCGCTAGGCGATAAATCTATAATCTTAAAAATGAAAAACTGTCCGGTAATCTCAACCGACGCTGGAATGTCAACGGTGACCCTGTACTCCCTTAGCTGAAAGCCTTCGTAAAACTCCTTAAAGCGTGAAATTTCCTGTTCACCGAAGAAATGAACCAACATTTCAAAAAACACCCTTTTCTCGTTGGTGTTAAACTTATTTATCTGATTTGTC
Organism: Halobacteriovoraceae bacterium; assembly: GCA_002711995.1. Taxonomy (GTDB): domain Bacteria; phylum Bdellovibrionota; class Bacteriovoracia; order Bacteriovoracales; family Bacteriovoracaceae; genus UBA845. Next base: position 74,114 of record PASN01000016.1, read on the forward strand.
TTAGTCACATAAAAGTATTCAATTAACTCTGGTGTGAGAACAGGGGCAACAACCTGACCTTTTGCAAACTTTGGAAATTCAAACCTTTCATCCATATAGCTCACAAACCAAAGTGCCATATTGCGTTTAAAGTTGTTGTTTTGAAAGCTAGCACCAAGTTCTGTCAGAACTTTTTTTGAGGATATGGAAACGTTCATGTATATTGCGAGCGCTCCATCCACAAAGTCATAGCTTACAACCGGTCCCTCTCGCTTAAAGGCCATTAAGGCCTCATAAAAAACCTCAGCTCTAGGGTGAATTGTTATGACTAAATTGTCTCCACCCATCATTAAAGAGTAATGGTAAATGTATTTCATTAAAAGGAGGGAGACTGCATGTCCTTTGGACCTGAACTCTTTTGAGACTGCAAGTGAGGAAACTTCTATAAGCCGTTTCCCACTCATTCTAAGCTGGTCATTTTGCATAAGATAGTCTTTATCTGATGGAAGCCCCATGCGGCTGTCTTTAATAAGACTAGCTGTGCCTACTGTTTTATCTTTATGTTTAACGACAACTGTCGCTGTTTCCGGAAGCAAAGAAAAAAGCGTACACCTTAGTCCTGACGGCTCGGGACTCATTAGCCCTTGTCCTACATAGCAGTCATGCAATAAGCTGTAGGCCTCCTCCAGCTCGTCTCTTGAACGAGCAAGCTTTACTGTGAAATCTTCTGAAAAGGCCAAGTCTGGCACTTTAAACTTCTTTTTCAAGACTTTAGATAAAATTTGCGGAGGAAGTTTTTTTATCAAATATTTCAAGCCAGACCCCTTTGCATGATATATCGAATCGAACTAAAGAAAGCTTAACGCCAACAATGGCGAATAGGTTTGCCCCAGTAGGGGACGCATGTTCTTTAAAGCTTTCTACACTTGATGTAGGCACAATTGCCCACAGTCTTGGAGTATAGGATCTGAAACCCCACAGACTTTAAAAACTTCATTGTTTCCTCTTCAGTGTATGGACGCTTAAGAATGCCAGACCTCATTCCCATTTCATTTACTTTGCGACTAATGCCGTCCAAAAGCTTGTCTTTTGGATGCAGCAACACGTTTAAGCACAAAATACCATTGGGTCTTAGGACGCGGTAAATTTCAACCATGGCCTTATCCATTCCATCAATCGTGTGAAATGCATTCGGAAGATTTACTGAATCGAAACTTTCATTTTCAAAGCTCATTTCTCGAAGATCTTCTAGTAGGAGTTCTGATCCCTTTAGACGCTTTCTTGCACCCTTCATTAATGCATTGGAGTAATCCACACCAATTATTTTATAGCCTTTATTCTTTAAGAAGAGCTTTGCATAAAGCTCACAAAGTAGAGTGAATGTTCCTGTTCCCACAGCACATTCTAGATGTTTGCCTGTAAGATTTTTTCCAAAAAATCTCACCTGAGTAATGAGAGAATTTCTGTAGGCCAGCGTTAAGATGAAAAAGCCTCTTATATCATAGAGGATGGGACTAAGGTTGTAGCTATTTTCATTAATCACACCATTTGGTCTACTCATTTAAATACTCCCCTTATGACTCAAAGTTTTGGCACTTGAATTGCCTGCTTATTCCAAGAGCTATAAAACTGTGTACTAAAGGCGTTTCGACGCTTTGATTGTGTTGATGTACGTCAACTTTGGCACATGTTGTGGCCGATAAAATGACCCATTTATTCCGATGATATACTAAGCGTAGTGTTGCTTTGCTGAAGAGGAAGTTCCAAAGCTTTTAGGTTGAGGCACATTATTAAATGAGGAGAGATAAATGTTTAAACTTGGTAAATTTTTAATTGTTACACTTTCATTGCTCTTCATATCTTGTGGTAAAGCCGAATTTGACTATGAACAACTCCTCAATACGAAAAAAATTGAAAAAGAGTTTATTTCAACATGGACTGTTGGCGACCCCTCTTTAGGAGATGGGGACCTATCAATTACTATTCCATTGCGAAGCGGATTTAACTATGACTTCACAGTTGATTGGGGAGATGGAAGCGAAAGCTCTATTTCATCTGACTCAGATCCCAAGGCAACCCACAACTATAGCGTGGCCGGCACCTACACTGTGAAAATATCTGGCACAGCAGAGGCCTTATACTTTAACTGCTCAGGGGATTATCAAAAGATTCAGACTGTGAGCAACTTGGGAGCTTTAGGATGGAAAAGCCTTGAGCGTGCCTTTGCTTGTACTGAGAACCTTCAAGTTACACTAAGTGGTGAAGCGCCAGAGCTCACAACTGTAAATAATATGTTTGAAGATGCCATCAATATTGATGTGGACATCAAGGATTGGAAGACAGAGTCACTTAATAATTCTGAAAGACTATTTTATAACTCTGATGGTCTGACTCTTGACGTTGATAAGTGGGAAGTCGCGGCAGGCACTAACTTTACCTCAGCATGTGGAAACGCAGAGAACTTTTCTATAGATGTTGTGAAGTGGGACTTTGGCTCTGGAAGCGATTTAACCAACTTTTTCAAAAACACAAATAACAGCACAATACAGGGCTCATTTGATGTCAAAGGCGCCACAAGTTTGTCTTATATGTTTGATAATGCCAGAAACATTTCAATTGATACTTCAAGCTGGGACACGTCAAGCGCCACAGATATGAGTTTTATGTTTTATTATGTTTCATGGACACCAGATACCACCTACTGGAATACTTCCAATGTTACCAATATGCGTAGGGTGTTTGCATTCAGCGATGCCAACCCAGATGTTAGCAATTGGGACGTATCAAAAGTGGAAGACATGACTAGAATGTTTTCCAATGCCACTTCCGCAACTCCAGACACATCAAGCTGGACAACAACAAGTTTAACAAATTTAGACGGAATGTTCTCATATGCCTCGAGTGCTAACCCTGATACTAGAGGCTGGGATGTCTCAAAGGTCACAATTATGAGAAACTTATTTGAGTACGCCGTTAACGCTAACCCTGATACATCTTTATGGGATACGAGTATGGTTGGGAGTATGGAAGGAATGTTTTTAGGGGCCAGCTCTGCTGATCCAGTTATGTCATCATGGGATTTCTCATCAATTCAACTTTTAGAGGACATCTTCAGAGGTATGACTCTCTCAACAACCAACTATGACACTTTCTTAATTTGACTCAATACTACTGGTCCCTCATCTCCACCTATACCTTTTCCTGGTATGAATAGTTTCCATGGAGGAGGCTCAAAATATACAGCAGGGGGGGCTGCTGCTTCCGCAAGAAACAATTTGGATACGAATGGTTGGGTTATAACTGATGGAGGGTCGACTCCTTAAAAGTTGTATGAAACTCCAACCCTCAAGCTTGCTCGTTTACTAGTGTGTTCTTCATCCTCGTCGTCGACTTGAGTCTGGGTGTATTCTCCACCTATGAATACGGGCAATTTAAAATAGTTAAAAACTAGGTCTGCGCTAAATTCGTATTCAGAAAAACTAGTGCCTGTAAATAAGCTAAGATTAGATTGCAAGTCAACCTTGTCAAATACTGGCCTGTAAAATCTGGCCTGTGCTCCGAGGATGGGTGAGGTGAATGATGTTCCTGTAAAGTTGGTTCCATCGTTTTCAAAAATTGGCCTGGATACGAACCCTAAAGCTGGCCCTATCGAAAAATTCAATTCTGAAAAAGAGTAAAGGAAGTTTGCTGACAGCTCATAGCCATAGAAGTTTTCAAAGTTCGTATTGCTTGTTCCTTCAATGGCCCCGTCATCAGTTGTCATAAAGTACTCAAAACCTGCACCAGCATAGCAGCATGTTAAAACTGGAGCCTCTTCGCGTCTAATATTTAACTCAAATCCAATGTTTGGATATTGGGCCTCAATGTCTGCTGGTTGTGAGCCATTCATTACTTTGCTTTCGATATCTGTGTTAGAGGCCTTAAAAACTAGCTCACTGACATAGATAGGGTCTTTGATTTCTTCTTTTTTGGACTCCTCTTTAGGTTGTGTGGATTTCTTGCTTACAGTCTTTTTCTCGCCTTTTGAAATCGCTTTGACTTTTACAACTTTTGATCTTTTTTTGCTGGAGGCTCCCTGAATCATCCACACAAGTTGAGTGTTAGGTTTAACTTTTATCTTTTTAGTGCCTGTTCCTTCATCTATTTTTACCTTGTACTTTTTGCCCTTTACTTTAAGCCACATAACTTGAGCTTCTCCTTGAGGCGGGGTCCATTTGAACTCAACCATGGATCCATCTTCTTCGACTTGAAAGTTCTGGGTTGGATAAATTAAGGTTGGTTGGTTCGCGAAGCTTTGCTGAGTAAGTAGGAACAAAAAGGTAAAAAAGGAAAAAAGTTTCATAATAGTTGGCCTTTGAACTAATTCATTTTTTTAAATTATATTCCTATCTTATCATTAGGCCTTTATAAATGATGGAGGAAAAATGTTGCCCAATTCGCTAAAGCACAAGTGATGATGCCAAAAATGGCGCCAGTGGTCATTGCTCGTGCCTTAGCTCCCCAGCTGAATATAATTATGGTGATTAGTTATAAAAAGTTAAGGGATGTTTTATGGATTGGAGTTACGAAGAAGCGTTTTCTAGAAATATCGGCCTGGTCAGCGAGCAAGAGCAAAAGCTTATTAAAAACACAAGAATTGCCATTGGCGGCATGGGGGGAGTCGGTGGTGTGCACCTGGTTACCTTGATGAGAATGGGCTTTTCCAAGTTCTCAATTGCAGACTTTGACACCTTTGAGGTTGCAAATTTTAACCGCCAGTTTGGAGCGACAATGAAAACGGTGGGGCAGGAAAAAGCAAAAACTATGAAGGACTACGCGCTAAGTATTAACCCCAAAGCGGATATAAAAGTATTTTCAGCCTTAAAAAAATCAAACTTGGATGAATTCTTTGAAGATTGCTCCATCTATGTGGATGGACTCGATGTATTTGAAGTTAACATACGCAGAACAGTCTTCAACAAGGTCCGAGAGAAGAATATGTGGAGCGTCTCTGCAGGCCCAATAGGATTTGGCACATCTTGGATTGTTTTTGATCCCAAAGGAATGAGCTTTGACGATTACTTTGGTATGAATGATTCCCAAAGTGACTTTCAGAAGTTTTGCGCTTTCCTGGTTGGGCTTTCACCCAAATTACTACATAGAACCTACTTTAATAGTAAAACTGCAAGCTTTGTTAATAAAAAGGGACCTTCAAACATGTTGGCCTGCCAGTTGTGCGCTGGAGTGGTTGGTGGAGAAGTTTTAAAAATTGCATTGGGCAGAGGTAGAGTCAGGCCTGCTCCCCACTATCACCAGTTCGACGCTTATAGATTGAAGTATAAAACTGGCAAGGTTTGGGGCGGTGGAAAATCATTTATCCAGAGAATAAAGAGATTTGCCCTACAGAAAATGATTAATTAAAAAGGGCCGAGAAGAAGTATAAGCCGGATTCTGTCGAGGGCCTTCATTCATCTAGGCGAATTGTTGCCAATTCGCTCAAGCATCCTACCCGCCAACTCCCCCGAGCAGGGGTCAAACATTGGCCTATTTGGACTTGCGTCGCGTAGAGTTTACCTGGTTTCACTACAGCCGAACTGTACTTGCTTTCTGTTGCACTTGTCCTCACCTCGCGGTGGACGGGCGTTACCCGCTACGCTGCTCTTTGACGTCCGGACTTTCCTCGAAGCTTGCGCCTCGCGAAGACCTTTTCTTCTCGGCCCTCGAACTATAGACATTATTTCCACCTATGACAAGGCGCGCGCTCTTTTAATTTTAGGTCAAAACTGCTAGATATTCTCAAATACTAGGAGTGCCTGTGAAATATATATGGTTGTGTCTGCTACTTAGCTCTTTGTCCTCTCACGCTATTTTTCAAACCATTTATTCAGGATATAAAACAAGCACGGTCTTTCAATCAAGAACCCTAGAACAGGAAGCCGCCTTCAATGCTTTGGACGTTGAGCTTTCACAGAACGCATGGAACCTTTCTCTTTCCAGTGAGTTTGAAGACACCTTTTTAGACTCTCTATTTAGCTTTCAGGCCCAGCGCACCATTTCGCAAACTTATGCTTTAAAGCTCTCCAAGAACACTTTTAAGTATGGAACCTTCTCCCTCGAACACTCACAATCTCATGTAGATATATCTGATTGGAACATCTCTAGTTTTTCCAGCACCACTAGAGACAGTTTGTTTGAAGTTAGGAATAGTTTGGTTTACTCCTTCGATATCATAGGCAATGAGTCAACCCTGCTGGAGGATGTTGCCAGAAATCAGTTTGAATTCGACAAGATGAACAATGAACTCCAGCGCTCCCAGGAGGACCTTGAGTTTTATAAGGCCTATTTGGCCGCAAAGCTTCAAGTTTTTTTAAACAAGCTTTCAAAAGAGTTTAAAGATCGAGCGCAAGAAAGAACAAAGCTAATTTTTAGGCGCTATAAAGATGGCCTAAGCCGGGAAGTTGAATATCTTCAGGCCAAAAGCAGCGAGTTGAACAGCTTGCAGGAATTGGAAAAAAGTGAATCATCTCTTAAAGAGAGCGTTGCGGTAATTGAGACTATTATAGGGCAGGACATTCCTGAAAAATATTTCAAGGCCTTGAAATGGGAGTTCAAAGAATTAAGTCAGTGGCTTGAAGAAATTCCAAAGAGAGAGAACTTGGAAAAACTAAGTTTGGAGGCAAACGTTGCTTTGACCCTAAAACTTTTGGAGCAATTTGAGACAAAAAGAAGTTCAAAGCTTACACTCAATGCTAGCTATACCACAAATGCTTACACTGACTCTTTAAGTAACAGTTTTGAAGAGTCTACCGATTCTCCACGAAACGACGCGAAGGCAATTTCTTTAATTTACACTGTGCCTCTGGGGGCCGACTTCTCCAAATCCAAAAAGGAAAAGCTACTCCTGGACAACAGAAGAACCCAGCTACAGCAAATCAGATTGACTGACGAGCTAAAGCTGCGTGAAAAAGTTTTGATGACTCAATTAGAAAAGTTTGCAAAGGCCTATCAATACACAGTTGGCCAAGTGGATGTAAGCGAAAGAAGAGTTGTTTTGCAAAATAGTCTCTATTTGAAAGGAATAGGAAGCTTTGACGAAGTTATTCGAAGCGAGGAAGAGCTTCTTAACGCTCGATCTTCCTTATATCGAGTGCTGTTTGATTATGAAACAGCGCTAGGTGAATACGCATTTTTAAACGGCTCAATTAAACCTTTACTAAAGGCCTACCAAGACTAATTTATGAAAAAAGTAATAGAATATTTCGTTAACAACTCTGTGGTTGTGAATCTGCTAACCTTGTTGATTGTTGTTATGGGTTCACTGTCGCTTTTCTCTTTAAACAAGGAAACTTTCCCAAATGTTGATTTCAACTTCATCGTTATAAGCACTACCTATCCAGGGGCAGCTGCTGAAGATGTTGAAAAACTTCTAACGTTGGACATTGAAAGGGAGCTAAAGGAAGTAGACGGGATAGAGGAATTAAATGCACTAAGCGCTGAGGGAGCCTCTATTGTTTCTCTTAAAATTGATCCAGACTACGATGTGGATGAGGTGCTTGTTGAAGTTAAAGATGCAATGGACAAGCTTGGAGACCTGCCTGACGATGTGGAAGCCCCCGTTATAACAAGACTCACAAACAGAACCCGCGGAATCATGAATGTTGCCATCTACGGAGACAATGAATGGAATTTGAGAGCTAAGGCAAAGTCTCTTAGAGACACGTTAGAGAGAGACTCAAGAGTATCAAGAGCTGAGATGACCGGCTATAGGGATGAGATATTCTATGTTGAGGCCGACCTTAAAGAGCTTAAAAAATATGAGATGAATCTCGGCGAGCTTTCTCAGGCAATAGGGGATAGGCAAGTCAATGTTTCTGCCGGGAATATAAAAGATCCCACGCAGGAGAAGCTTGTGAGAACTCTCGTTGAAAATGAAACTGTCTCCTCCATAGAAAATATCATTGTGCGATCCACCGAGTTTGGACAGGTTGTAAAAGTTAAGGACGTGGCGAAGGTTTCCAGGACTTTAAAGGACGCTCAAAGAGAAGACCGCTCCCAAGGAAAGCTTGCAATCTTTTTGGATATTGCCATTAAGTCCAGTGCAGATGTCTTGGAAAGCGCTGAATTTATAAAGAATACACTTGAGGAGGAAACCAAAAAGCTTGGGGTTGAGTATAAAATTTATAACGACTTCAGCTTTTATGTGAAAAGAAGACTTGGAGTTCTGACTCAAAATGGACTTCAGGGGATTATTCTGGTCGTTATCTGTTTGATGTTTTTCTTAAACGCCAAGGTTTCCATTATCACGGCACTTGGTGCTCCATTTGCATTCTTCTTCGCCTTCTCTCTAATGGAAGGGTTTGGAATTACCATTAACCTTATATCCATGTTTGGACTCATCATGGTTTTGGGCATGCTTGTTGATGACTCCATCATTGTGGCCGAGCAGTATTACCAAAAGCTTGAACAGGGGATGGCACCTAAAAAGGCCGCGCAAGAAGCTGCTTGGGAAACCCTTGGTCCTGTTACCGCCACTATTATCACCACCATGGTTGCCTTTGGATCTTTATTTTATATGGAAGGGATCATGGGCAAGTTCCTATGGCCTATTCCCGCTGTTGTGATAATCGCTTTGGCGGCTTCTTGGATTGAGTGCTTCTTCATTCTACCAGGACATTTGGCGGACTTTGCTGGGCATGACAAAAATGTGGAAAAAACAAAATGGTATCTTCCTCTGCTCCATGCTTACGAGAAAGTCCTTAATGCCGCTTTAAGGTTTAACAAGTCCACTCTTTTCGTTTTCACTGCATTGTTTGCAATATCAGTCTACACGGCCACGACCATGCGTTTTGAGCTTTTTCCATCAGATGATGTAACCAGGGCGCAGATCAATATTAAAGGTCCTGTGGGAACACCTTTTGAAGTGACTAGAGACCAACTTTTAAAAATCGAAAAATCACTCTTTGAAACAATTAGGGCAGAGGAACTGGTAGGCGTTCAGACAATAACTGGGTATCAAATGTTCAAAGGTGGACGCTCTAAAAGTGGATCCCATTATGGCTCAATTAGTCTTGAGCTCACTATGGAGACTGAGCGAGACAGGGGAACCAATGAGATCCTAGCGAAAGTTGCAGAGAGTGCAAGGCCTTTGGTTGATTCTAAGTTTCAATTCTCTGTAGAGAAAAACAAGCCAGGCCCGCCTACTGGAAAGCCGATAAATGTGGAGCTTTATGGCGACGATTTAGAGGAGCTTGAAAAGCTTGCCGAGGAAGTGAAGAGAGATCTTTTGGACTTTGACGGTGTTTTAAGTGCAGAAATTGATTACGAAACTGGAAAACCGCAAATAATAGCACGGATCAATGAAAAAGAGGCGAGAAGGCTCAGAGTAAGCAATAGGCAGATCGCTATGGAATTGCGTAGGGCATTTGAAGGGGCGACTGTAACAACGCTTAAGAAGTCTGACGAGGATGTTGACGTTGTCGTTAGATTGAAAGAGGAGCAAAGATCTGATGAAAATATCTTAAACTCCCTAGAGGTTAAGAATGAGCAGGGAAGAACAATAAAGATATCTCAAGTAGTGGACTTTGTTGAGGAGTCGGGCGCCTACATTATTAGAAGGCTTGATAGAAAAAGAACCATTGCCATTAGTGGAGAGGTAGATCTTGGAAAGACCACTTCAAGGGAGATAAACCAAAAACTGCGTCCTTATCTTGAAAAGAAGGTTGAGGGAATGCCAGGCACAAGCTTTGCCCTTTCTGGTGAAAATAAAGACACTCAGGAGTCATTAGAGAGCTTTAAGAAAGCATTGGCCGCATCAATGATAATTATATTTATAATCATATTCATCCAGTTTAAAAGCCTTGCCCTGCCGGCAATAATTATGTCGGCAATACCTTTTGGACTTATAGGCGTTGTGGCGTCATTTAAGGTGTACTCTTTGCCAATTGGATTTATGGCATTGATGGGAATGCTTGGTTTGGTTGGGGTTGTAATTAATGATTCAATCGTGCTTGTTACCTTTATTGCCAGAACCTTGAAAGTGGAGGGGTGGAGTCTCGAGTCTGTAATTAAAGCCACAAAGAGCAGGTTTCGTCCTGTAATTCTCACAACATTTACTACGGTTGTAGGACTATTGCCTGTGGCCCACATGCCGGGGGGCGATCCATTTTTAAAGCCTATGGCGACAAGCTTTGCTTATGGGCTGCTATTTGCTTCGGGGATAACTCTATTATTTATTCCTGCTCTCTACAAAACTTTACTGGACGTGATGGCGAAGTTTAATAAAGCGCCTGATTTGGAATAAAGATTCTGCCACAAGAGGAGCAAGTCTTTAAAAGCAGCTGCTCCTCAACTTGTGCCTCTCTTGCACGATCCACACCAGATTTGCACACTGAACAGCTTCTAGACTCTATTTTTGCAAACATGGATATGGCAAGGTTTTGTGCCTTTACCTTTTGATAGGTTGTGCGAAAGGGCTCTGGAAGCTCTCCAAGTGATGAGTCGATTCGTCCATTAAGCGTTTCGATTTCTTTATTTCTATCAGAGTTTTCAGCGTCAACCTCGGCTTTAATTTCTGCAATGGTTTCTTCTATACCTTTAGCGAAAGTTTTTCTGTCTCCAATCTTTTCTTCTATTGACTCCATTTCTTCTAAAAGCTCAAGTCCCCGCATCTCGATCTCATCCATTTTTTGAAGAAGCTTTTGCTTCTCTTGGTCAAGCAATTCCATTTCTTTGGAGTCAAATGAACCTCCTATGTCTGCCTCGATCTTTTTTAGCTTTGAATCAATTTGGGTAAGTTCATTTTCACTTTTCTGGGATAAAAAACGTTTCTCCTGAATTTCGGAGTTAAGCTTCTCAATGTCTGAATGTGCCTCATTTTGTTGTACTATTAGCTTCTCCACTCTCTTCTGTCCTTTTAGATTTAAGTTTTCAAGCTCGGAGCGCTTGATCTCAAGACTGCTCAATTCTTTAAGGATTTTGAAGTGTTCTTTGCTCATTTGTGCCTTATTTGACCATTATTAATATAAACTCCATTTTATCACAGAAGTTTCCCTTCACAATAATTGCCGGTTAGTAAAAGTTAATTTGAACTGGCCTGGGTCGGTGGTAAAATAAAGATCGCTGAATTTCTCAAAGGAAGTATAAACAATGCTTATAGAAGAGCTAAAATCCAATCTAGATAAATTTAAGTATTTCATTGTTGATAAGAGAGTTGTTGAACTTTACCCCCAGCTTTCCTTTTTAAATGAAAAAGTGACCTATATCGTTGATGGCCCTGAGTCCAATAAGACAATGAAAGGTTATGAAAAGGCGATCAACTTTTTTCTTGAGAATAAAATTTCTAGAAGCGACAAAATTGTGGCCATTGGCGGGGGAGCTCTCTCAGATCTGGGGGGCTTTGTAGCTTCGAGTATTTTAAGAGGCATTGATTGGGTTGTTGTCCCGACCACGCTTCTCTCGATTATTGACGCTTCCATTGGAGGCAAAACAGGAATTAATTCTGATTTTGGAAAAAATTTAATAGGAGCCTTCCACATGCCTAGCGAGAGCTATGTTTGTTTGGATTTTATAAAAACACTGGATCCCATAGAGCTTGATTCAGGAAAGGGCGAGCTTTCAAAGTATGCCTTTTTAGATGCCAGGGTCTATGACGCTTTAGCCATGGATGATTTCGACAAGGCGGTTGAGCTTAGTATTAGGTGTAAAGAACACATTGTTGAAAAAGACTTTAAAGAAGGTGGAGAAAGAGCAAAATTAAACTTAGGTCACACCTTTGGACATGCCGTGGAGAGACTAACAAAACTGCCTCATGGGATCGCCGTTGCAATAGGCCTTGAAATGGTGATTGATTTGTTCGCTCCAAAGCTTAATGATGAGTTCAACCAAGTTCGGAAAAAACTTAATATAGATTATCAAATACCAGAAGGTCTTGACTCGAAAAAATTTTGGGATCTTTTGACAATGGATAAAAAAAGAAAAGACGACGGCGTTGTCTTTATAATTCCCACAAAAGTTGGAGAAGTAAAATTCAAAAAATACACTGTTGATGAACTCAAAAAGGCGTTAGGTGCGAATGAAAAGTATAAAAGTTTCTTCAGCTAATCTTCAAAGTAAAGTAATTTGTCCGACTTCAAAGTCTTATGCAAACCGAGCTCTTGTATTGGCGGCAATAGAGCCCCGGGACACTGAACTTGTTGGTATGCCCATATCAGAAGATGTTGATTTTATGCTTGATGGGCTTAGGGGTCTAGGCCTTGAAATATCCCAAGTGTCTAATGGCGTGGTCATCAAGGGATCAATAGACACAGCAAAACAAGTATCAAATATCTTCCTAGGAGAGGGGGGGACCACTATCCGCTTTTTTATAGCACTTGTTTCCTTAATGGACACCCCTGTTGAGTTTTCCGTAGAGCCCCGATTTCTAAAGCGTCCTATAGATGAATATTGCGACCTGCTTAGAAAACTTGGGGTGGAAGTTGAAGTTAAAGAAAGCTCGATAAAAGTAACAGGTCCAATAAAACAGGGACAAAGCTTGGAAGTTGACTGCTCCAAAACAACACAATTCGCAAGTGCCTTAGAGCTTATATCCAGTAAAGCTGGACTTGAGATTGTGCCTGTTAATTTAGAGGCAAGCGGGAATTACTTTGAAATGACCAAAAATGTGCAATCCGACATTCAAGCATCTCCGGTTTATAAGGTGCCAGTCGATTATAGCTCTTTTGGCTACTTTGCAGCTTTTGCGGCATTGACTGAAACTGTAAGAGTAAAAAACGCATTTTCAAAAGATCCGCTCCAGGGAGATAGTCAAATATTGGACTTTATAAAAGATATGGGGGGAGACTATAAGTTCTCCGATGATGGCGTTGATATTTATCCTATAAGGGAGCCTAAGAGCATTGAGGTCGATGGAAGTGGATGCATCGACCTTGTTCCAACCTTAATGGTCCTTATGGCCTATAGTGGAAAAGTTCAAAAAATAAAAAATATAAAGAACCTGGAATATAAAGAGTGCGATCGTCTAGAAGAGATGCAGAGAATTTTAGACTTATTTGAAATTAAACACGAGTATGACCAGTCCCAAGATATTTTTACAATTCATGGAGATTCGCCAAAGATGAAAACTGTTTCGGTGGAGGCTGCGCATGATCACAGAATGGTTATGTGCGCCGCGCTTCTATGCAAATTAAATGGCGGTGGAGAAGTTTCTCCAGGAGAAGCTGTAAAAAAGTCTTTTGGAAATTTCTTTAACTACTTTAAATGAAAATTATGAATCTTAAAAAAATTATCTTTATAATCATCTGGCTATTATCGACACCAATATTTGCTTCTTCTATTCTTCTAATATCCATTGATGGGTACAGACATGATTACAACGAGATTTATTCACCTCCATTTCTGAGATCTTTTGAAAAAGGGGCCGCAAGGGTGAAGTCTTTGATTCCATCTTTTCCGACTAAGACCTATCCCAATCATCTGAGTCTTGTCACTGGACGCTATCCTATGAACCATGGAATTGTTTCCAATCATTTCTATGAGCCTGAGATAAAGAGAATTTACAAACTAAAAGATCGCTCTTCTGTTAAAGATCCAAGATTTTATAAAGCGCCACCAATATGGAATCTTGTGGAACAGAATGGATTAAAAAGCGCACCTTACTTCTGGCCAGGTTCGGAGACTCCAATTAACGGAATAAGGCCAACCTATTGGGAAGAGTATAATCACAACGCCACCCATGAGGAAAAAATAACAAAAGTTGCAAAGTATCTATTTCTACCCAAAGAGAAAAGACCAGTTTTTACCACTCTATACTTTCATGATGTGGACACTGCCGGACACAAGTTTGGGCCTAAATCGGAAGAGGTTCGTGATGCAATAATGAAGGTGGACCAAAGTCTCAAGAAGTTAGCCGAAAAGTTGAAAACAATACGTTCAGATCTTAATATCATTATAGTTTCCGATCATGGGATGACCTCTGTATCACCAACTAAAGTAGTGTCCTTAAACAATCCACAAACCAAAAAATTCTTAGGGCCTTTCACTGCGGTCGGTGGTGGGACAATTATTCATTTATACACCACTGAAAAGGTGAACTTGGAAAGAACTGTTGAAAAGCTCAATAAATATTCTAAAGGCTACACCTGTCATTTAGGAAAAAGCATACCTAAAAAGTTAAACTACAGAGGTATGGCGGCAATAGGGAACTTGGTGTGTCTGGCCGATAAGGGGGATAGCATTTTTATGAATAAGAGGGATTTTGCAAAGTTAGGCGCACATGGTTACACCACAGAGGGGAATAAGGACATGCACGGAATACTCTTTGCGAAGGGACCTTCGTTTAAAGAGGTTGAGCTTCCAAGTAAAAGAAATATTCATCTTTATCCTTTAATGGCAAAAATCTTAGGCCTTAAGTTTGATCACAAGATCGACGGTAGGCTTTCTGAATTAGCCGAACTGTTAAAGTAGTGGCAGCTATATTGCAGATCTATGGTTAGTGATCCTAGAGAATGCCATTTATATTCTTTCAACTGTCGCTCTTTTGAGCTTCTTTTATTTTTGTATTAAACCCTACTTTAGCTACTTTGAAGATTTCTTTCTTGGCGAAACCCAACCGAAGGATCCTTTATCTGAAAATCCCAAGCATCTCTTTTTAGAAGAGGTGATTGATTTTGAAATCAAAAAACTAAAAGATTTAAACTATGAACAGAGAGAGAACTATATAAAATCTAACCCCTCGAAGATTAAGACATACAGAGGACAGGAAGTAACTATCAGGCTTGAAAAACAAAATGGAAAAATTAAAGTGAAAGCATTCCCAAACACTTTGTTTGGGGCAATCTATGAGACTGAAAAGAGCTTCTCGCCAGGCTAGCCAAAATTTGGATGCTGTTCGGGACCCTCTGAAAGTCTTACCTCGTCAATAAGATTTAGAAACCTAATTTCTGGCTTTTGCATTACTCCGGCCTTTTGCATAGTGTCCTTAAGATCCTGTGAGCCCAAAAACTCTCGAGCACTTTGCTCGTCTGACCATGTAAAGAGTATAGTTACCTCGTTCTCATCATCAAATTTTTGGAACAACCTTTCATTAAGGCAGCCCTTTCTTCTTCGAGTCTCCCTATGGCCATCGTAGATTTCTCTCCAATTGGCGAAGTTTGCTACTGTGTGCTTTACATAGACGTAAATCATAAGCATCTCCTTAGCTATAATTAAGCAAATAGCAGGCCAGCTTTGACTCTGTAATTTTTACCCGCGGCAAAAATCTGCCGCGAATTGTTTACAAGTTTGCCGCACCCTGCGGCAATTTATGCTAAACAATGGTCTATGGAAACAAATCAGGTATATTACATTAACAAAATGAACGATCATTTATCTCTTAAGCAGAGAGCTAATCCCAATTACTCATTGAGGGCCTTCTCTAGAGATTTGGGAATTCATTCATCAACTTTATGCCAGATCATTAAAGGCAAGCGAAGACTTCCAATTAAGCACGCTTCAAGTGTAGTGGAAAGAATGTCTTTATCTCCAAAAGAGAAAACACTCTTTATGGAGAGTCTGTATCGAAGCAAGACCAATATCGACAATATTAAAATCGATTCGACAGATCGAAGATTCATGTTGGATGAATCTTATCATAAGGTAATTGCAGAGTGGGAACATTATGCTGTTCTTGAATTATTTAACCTAGAAAATTTTGAAGCAACACCAAAGGAAGTCTCATATCAATTGGGAATCACTCTTAACAGATCAGAGGTTGTACTTAAAAATCTAATCACATCTGGTCTTCTTAAAGAAGATGGACATGGCAAGCTCGTCAAAACACACGAAGATATAAAAACCACCGAGGATGTTTCAAGCAAGGCCTTAAGAGAGTCTCACTTGGAAACCCTAGAGATGGGAAAACATAAATTGGAAGAAATTGAGGTTGAGCTCAGAGATTTTTCGTCAGCGACGGTTGCGATCGATCTTGAAAAGCTCCCGGAGGCCAAAACCATTATTAGAGAGTTCAGACAAAAGATGTCTGCACTGCTTAGAGATGGTGAGAAAACGGATGTTTACCAATTGGCCATTCAGTTTTATCCACTTACAGAAAATGCAAAAAAATCAATTAAGGAGAAACAATGAAAAAGTTATTAACATTTGCTTTGGTGGGGCTATCAACACTCACTTTTGCCGGAGATAAAGGAAACGGCGGAGATCCGTACGAGGTATACGCTAGAAACTTTTCCGATTCGCAAAAGATAGAAGCAGCAACCAAGCTTGTAGATGAGAAAGTCTACAACTCTAACCTGCCAATCGACTTCTCTGATGAAGTTGTGAATGAAATGATCTCACTCAAACGCAACGATAGATATCGCTATATAGGTAACGTGATAGTTCTACCTGGAGCCGATCAGAGCTTTGGGCATCACGTTCCAAGCGAAGAAGGACAGTTCTTGGGTCTTGGCGCTTTTACTCAAAATAAAAAGGGAGCCCAAGTTTACTTTACAGAGAGAACTCTCTCCCATTTAGAGGGCGATTTTGCAAAATTGGTTCTTCACGAAGTCGCTCATCATGTTCTTCCACAATTTCTGGCCAAGGACGAGGGCTTCATCGAGAGATTTGTTAAGGAAATTTGGCTGGGAAATGTTAGTGATCTTATCCTAAACAGTATTAAATATGGTTACTACCTTCCTAGAGGTGGATTTACCAGAGAGCGCTTAATAGCAGCCTTTGCTGTTAGAATGGTAACTGAAGAGAAGGTGCCTTTTGTTTATACCAATCCTATATTTTTGTATTGGTGCGACTATAAAAAAGATGAATTGGCCTGCTTTGAATATCTAATCAGAGAAAAAGACAAACTCCCATTAAATCTTTGGGACAAAAATATGAGTGACTATGTCAGCAATGATTACTTCAATCCATTTTTTTCAGAACTTGAGAAAATTAATGCTGAGCGTTTACTCCTTGGAGCACTCCAAAAGTTAGGTTACGAGTTCATAGACGGAGATCACTTCTGTGTAAAAGAGGAAGGTGCTTGGTTCTTCTATAAGTGTCTCGAGGAAAGAAAAATTAAGGATATCATTAAATAATTTCAGGTCGGCATAGTTCCGGCCTTTTCATAGACTTTGTAATTATTTCTAAGATACGTAAATTAAGTTTAGTAACTAGAGCTATCGTAATAGATGTTATGCATGAATAAATTCAAATATATATTTTTATCTCTTTTGTTCACTAGCTTTGCCTTCGGAGAAGTACAAATTTCCAGTGAGGTATACAAGAAGGTACCCTTCTCTTCGGAGTTCATAGAGGACGGTGCTCTCATACGCAATGTTAACTATGATGCTGTAAAGGCCATTGTTCCACAGCTTAACTCTCTTTATGGAGTAAAACTTGAAACTAGGGGAGAGGCCCACATTACTGTCATCACTCCTCCAGAGGCACAAGGTTGGTTCACTGATCATAAAGGCGTTAACTATCTTATAAGCTCAATGGAGCTTCATCAAAAATACTTTAGAACCCTTCAAGATACTAAGTTCGAAGTTGTTTGTGTGGGCATGCAAGAGAATGAATCTAACAAAGTATTTTACTTGGTGGTTGATTCTCCCGAATTATTCGCAGTCCGTGCTGAAATAGCCCAAGAACTTGAAAGAAGGGCCAGGTTCACTGGCAAGAAGACATTCTTTGATTCCAACAAATACTACCCTCACATCACTATAGGCTTTGAAGGCGGAGACGTTCATGGAGTTTCTAAAGGAGCTGAAACCTGTGTGCAGGATATAAAGTTCTTTTAGCTAAATGAAAGATTTTAGAGGTATATTGCTATTAATCTTCTTCAGTATTGCCTGCTTCTCTAAAGAGATTTCTTTATCTTTTGACGATGCTCCATTGGGTGATGGCCTATACTTTAGCGGCACTCAAAGAACTCAGCATTTGATCAAAGAGTTAAAGGCTGCTGGAGTTGAGAGGGCAGCCTTTTACGTAAATACATCAAGAATCTATGGGGAAAGAGAACTTGAGAGGCTTAAGGCATATAAGAGCAATGGTCATTTAATTGGCAATCACACTCACTCTCATTTAAATCTAAAAAATAGCTCTACAGAAGACTACCTTAAAGACTTTGATCAAGCTGACTCAATACTTTCAGAACTTAATTTACTAGATAAATATTTTCGTTTCCCTTTCTTGAGAAGAGGAAAGAATAAAGAAGAAGTCGAGTCCATAAGAAACCATATTACTAAAAAAGGTTACGTAGATGCCTTTGTAACTGTTGATAACTTCGATTTTTACATGAACAAACTTTTTCAAGATGCTTTAAGAGATAAGAAAACCGTCAACATGGATAGACTTCGCGCATTTTACATTGATACTCTGACACAAGGAGTTGAGTTTTATGAAAAACTAGCGAATAAAGTTTATAAAACTCCTGTAAGGCACGTTCTGCTACTTCATGAAAATGATCTCGCGGCACTTTTTATAAAGGATCTTGTGAATGCTTTGAAGAGTAAGGGGTGGAAGATAATCTCACCAGAGCGAGCTTACAGCGATCCAAAAACAAAAGTATATCCCCAAAATACTCTAAAGCATGGACAAGGTCGAATTGTGGCTCATGCCGTGGAGTTTAAGGTACTCGGGCCTTATCGGTCTAGAAACGAGAATACTGATTTCTTAGATAAGTTATTTGATGAATATAAAATTACTCTTACACCCTAAAGAATTTATCTTTACAAGGTCTTAAGGTATGAAACTTTTACTTTTTTTATTCACCTTCTGTATCTTTTCTCATGCTAAAGAGGGCCTGATCAAGTTTCACCCTAACAAAGTCCATTCTCTTTTTTACTTCTTGGACTCTGTTAGTGGAAACCCAAATACATCCAAAACACTTAAGCAAAATTTTTATCAATCAGAGTTTTATAGTGATAAGGCGAAGAAAGAATTGGAGGAATTCCAGGAAATTATAAGAATACTTCCTAGTTTTTCTTTTCGTGGCTTTCCCGACTCCCGGCATGTTGGAGCCAATGTTAGGGAGCTATTGGTGACACAAAGCATTTTTTCTTTGGATATTGAAGACTTCTCAAAAAGAACTCTTGGCATGTTGCCACAAGAAAAGCACTCCAGACTAATTGAACTCATGACTCGATATGAAGCTGTGTACGACGCACACCTCTGGTCTAAAACCAAAGATAAGCTTGAAAAGTATTTAAAAAAATTTAAGAGTAGTTTCGATATTGAAAAGTCGAATGAAGCTTACAAAAAAATAATAAAATTTTATGGCTCTGCTTGGCCTGAGAGCACTCAGTTTCATGTTGGGGTATATCCAATCAATTGTAAAAGAGGTCACACGGTTGCTGAATCACTAGGTAGTGTTGAAACTATCGGAGTTTGTATCGATTCAAATGCATACAAGGAGCAATGGGGTGTCACTTTTCATGAAATGTGCCACTCTATTTACCAAAATCAGCCGGCAGATTTTCAAAAAAAATGGAAACAGTATTTCTAGAATCTAAATCAAAGTATGCAGCGTTTGCCTATAACTACCTTAATGAAGTTTTGGCTACGGCCATCGGAAATGGATGGTTTCCTAAGCTGTTAACAGGAAAGTTGGATAAAACCAATTGGTACAATAATAAGTACATTGACTCCATGGCAAAAGCGATGTTCCCAGAGATCGATAATTATCTGAGTAAATCCAGAACTTTAGATCAGCCATTATTAGAAAAATACATTTCAATTTTTGGCAAAAAATTTCCGGAGTCGATTTATGAATTTGAAAATATCTTTAGCAGTATTATGGTGTTTGCAGATCTTTCAAAACATAACAAAGAAGAGTTTAGAAAAAGCCTAAATTCTAACTTTAGGATTAGAAGTTGGAACTTTTATGATGATACTTCGTTATCTGAAATAAAAAGGCGCATGAATGATTCGGTTGGGGATAGCTTTATTTTTCTATTAGGTGACAAATCAATGAGAAGCACTCAGGAACTTGTAAAGTCGATACCTTTACTAAATAAGAATCGTGATAAGCTATTCAATCATAATGGTCACTTTGTTGATGTCGACTCTGATGGTAGGGCCTATATCGTTTTAAACGAAAATGCTTTAGGCAATTACTTGAACCTGATGCAAATGTTTAAAAAAAATAAGTTAGTCTTCAAAAAGTAAGCGTCGTCTTATTATTCTTTTCTTAGTACTTACTATTACTTAATCCTTTGCAGGAAAATACATTATGCGTATTGATAAATATGGGGCAGGTCCTAAAACTATAGTTTTAATCCATGGTGGCCCTTCATTGTTTGGATATATGAAGTCCTTAGGAAAGCATTTAGCTCCTAGTTACAAGGTTATTGATTATGCTCAGAAGGGAACTTATGAATCCCCAGGCAGTTCTAATGATTTAAGTATTGATTCACATATAGATGATCTGGTTGAAGTCGTTAAAAGTAACAGTTCAGAAGACAAGGTTGTGCTCTTGGGACATTCTTGGGGAGCATCCCTTTCACTCTTAACTGCTGCTCAGCACCCAGATCTTGTTGAAAAGGTCATCGTTATGGGAACTGCACCTCTTGAAGAAAAAACGGCTGATGCATTTAGTGAAAATCTTAATAGAAAATTTCCTAAGAGTGTTAAGGCAAAGCTTGAAAAAATAGACAGAGAGTTAGAATTAGCTAAAACAGATCAAGATAAGAATACATTGATGCAGGATAGGCTAAGATTAATAGGCCCGTATTATCACCTGAACCCGAAGACAGAAGAGTTTATGCCCTCTTTAAAGTGGAATTACATCACATTTTTAAATAGCATCGATTCACTTTGGAAGAAGATTGATGCTGGTGAAATTCCATCACTTCTGCAAAGGGTCAAGAGCCCCGTAGTTGCTTTTCACGGAGACTCTGATCCTATTCCCCATCAAGAAACTTTTAAATTTCTCAAAAGAAACATTGGTAACCTAAAAACTATCAAAGTAGAACATGCTGGACATTTTCCATGGCTGGAAGAGACTTCAAAAGAGAGGTTTTTAAAAGATTTGTTTTTGGAGCTTAAATATAAAAAGCCATTGATTAAAGTTTAAAACTTAATCTTTCATTTGTTTTCGATAGTATCCTTTTAGGGCTCCAATTTGTCTATCATTGAGTCCTTCAACGTAAGTTTTTAAGATGAAAAACCGGTAAAGAATTTCAGCAGATATTTTTCTTGCCTTGGGTGTATTGATATATAAGAGTAATAGCGTCAGTCCAAATTCGGTAATATCTACTTTTCTGTACTTTCTCATTCTATTTTTTGGACCAGATAAGTGTTTGTTTTCAATAAGATTTTTACACAACTCAAATTTGAGTTCTGTTCCTAATTCTTTATTACATTTATCAATAGCTCTAAGAACATTGTGATGTTTCATATCAAAATGCTCCGCGATTTTAAGTGAATCTGTAACAGGGCCAAAAGGTGTGTCTCGAACCCAGACATCTCCCATAACATGTTCATTAACTAAGTCTTTTAATCTAGGTGGTCTTGTTTCAAATGGTTTTTCTATTCTAAAATTATTCATTAGGTCTCCTTATAGAGATAAAAGAATGCAAAGAACTATCAAAACCAGAAAAGCCTAAGATTCTGAAATCAATGGAGTAAAAATTTGGGTTATGTACTTTTTTGGTACGGTGATTGAAACTTTTGTGCAGAGTTTAAAGTTTTTAATGCTAAAAATAAAAAAGTCTTCACGATCAAATGACATCCGGACATAAAACCTCTCAAATATAGAAATTTGTGTTCATACACTAAAGAGGTTTTTTGGTGGTCCATTCAGTTGCTTACGTGAATTTTACTGTATCACTTGTAAGTTGTGAATTTTATTGAAGTTATTTGTAAGGAAGGTTGTTTTTCTCAGTGATATTTGTCCATGATTTTAAGTTTGATTAAATGAGTTTTCAATAAGCATGAGGATTGGAATAATTTGGAGGTGGGCCAGCTTTGGTTATGGTTATGTTTTTGATTGGGACTTCTTTAAATTAAGAGTCTGACAGTTCAAAATAAAATGACAGTATTGATAGGTATAAATTATCATGAACAATTTTAAAAAATTAGAATTCATATTGTTTTTAATATTTCTTAGCTCATGTACTGGGAAAACTCCTCCTAAAAATATTATAAATTTAACTAACTCAAAGGGTGACGACTATAGCAAATATGGAGATTTTTTTAATAAATTCTCTCGTTTTGCAGCGTTGAAGAAATAGACGGGTCTCAAAAGCAACTTACTGATGAAGAAAACAAGCAAATACTTAAAGCTAGTAAAGAATTAGAAGCGAAGATTATTAAAATATCAGAATTAATTGAGAACAAATTAAATATATCCTCTAGTAAACTTGAGATTATTTTACTGAAAGGATGCGGAAAAACTGATGCTTTCGCACTTTCTGGAGAAATGAATTATGTTTTTTTCGATCTCATTACCTTACTAAAACAAGTGCGCCTAAACTCTATCCCTGATAGCTTTGTTGCTCATGAACTTATTCATGGTTGTCATTTGATGTTCTCCTCTGAATTTGATCCGGTGAAATACAAGAGTAAAGAAGATAAACTTATAAAGTATATGCTGGCTGAAGGATTTGCCACTTTTGCTTCACAAGTTTTAACAGGAGAATCAGAGTCCTTGGTATTCTGGGGAGATATTCTTAGTCAGGCTGAATATAAAAACTGGCTTCTCATTTCAAAAGAAAATAAAAGGGTGTTTTCCAAGAGAATTAATGATTATTTGTTTGAAGATGAATCCGATAAAAAACTTATTCAAGACCTTTTTTATGTACTTGAAATGAATAATCTCTCTAAAAAGAGGTCTGGTTATTTTTATGGATACGAAATAATGAAAGAGTTCTTTAAAGAAAATAAGTTATCATTTAATTTCACATTCTCAGACCTTAGAGAACATGCTTTTAAATATTTTGGACTCAAAGACCTAAAGAGATAGTCTTTAATATATTTATGTTTTTTGTTACGAAGATTATTTTCCTCAGTCATATTCACCTGTTTAATAACAGTTGGTGAAATGAGTTTTCAACGAGTTGTGAATTTGGAATAATGTAGTGAGTAAACAGTTTAGGTTGTGGTTATGAAATTTATTTGGGCTATTTTATTCGTTTTGCTCATTGGAGCGACATGTTATTTCTATTTTGGTGATGTTGATTCTTGCATGGATTCTGGAGGGTGCTGGGATAGTACTTCTGAGACTTGTAGAAAGAATGAAATCCATGCTCAACTATTATGCCATAGAGATAGAATGGATAGTTGTAGTACAGTAAAACAATGTGATCAAGGCTATACTTGTGTTAGCGTTGCCTCCTTGAAGAATCCCATATGCATAAAAAATAATGAAGTGTGCACTTATATTTGTAACGAATCTAGATGTAATATTCTTGAAAGTTACCCTGTTCAGATTACCTGTAACAAATAAAAGTATAGATTTAGAAATAAAAAAAAACTTCTAATTAAAGAAGGCTTTTTTTGTAACCAAGTGGGCGAAAGTTCGCTTGATGTAAAGCTGGTGGTCCATCCCAGTCACTATCACAAACATTTTTCCTCACCACCGAAGTCTTCGAAATTGTTAAATTTAAGACCCCAAAATCTTACGATGACGTAAGTTTCCTCACTGATTTATACATGAAAAAACGGTATTCACTGCGACGAATTTCCATAGAGTTAGGATGCTCAAAAACAACGGTGAGGAAAAATTTAAAAAAGGCTGGGATTGAGATTCTGGAATCAAAACAAGAAAAGAATGTGCTTTTAAAAGGGAAGGTCGAGAGGTTAAGGGCGAGCGGTGCCAGTTATCAACGAATTGCTTACTTGTTTAAGCTCTTGAAAGTAAAAACAATATCAGGCCATGGAGGGTGGCATGCTAAAACGATTAGAGCCTTGCTTCTTTCATAAATTTCCGATAAAGATAAAAGTATCATTTCTAACTAAAGGAGGGTCTATGGCTATTTTTAATATTATTCAAGTTTTAGGCGCTCTTGAACCCACTTCTCATCTCTAAAAGCGCCTTTATTTAAACTAATAAAAGGCAATTAAATGAACATTTTAAAAAAGGATTTGCTCTCGTATGCAAAAGCGGAGCTTAGTTCATTCAGTTTAAATCTGGATGAAAAAAAGGCGTTAAGTTTTCTCCAAAAAGATATTTTGGAAGAGTTCAAAGAGCTTAATGATGAGGAGGTTAAAGCTGCTAGGCATCGGCATTTTAATATCAATGGGACTTCTGTCGAATCCTATGCCGAGAAGGAGCTTGATCTCGGTCTGGGGCGAAGAGTAATCTATGGAATTCGTCACTTGTCGGGAGAAGCGAACAGCCCCTTTGTAAGCATCAGGCCCAACTTTTCTGTTGGCTCCAAAGAAGAGGCCTTAAACATTTATCAAAAAATCAAAGATGAATTAGATGTGTTTGATCCTCTTTCTTTGTCATTTTGGAGCGCAAAAAAAGTGAATGTTGATTTTTACGGTAGCGTTTACATGGTGGCGCTGGCTGAAAAAATCAAAAACAAGGCACCATGGATCGGTGAAGAGAAAATCGAACTGGAGGAAGTTGAGAATACGTCTTACTTTGATTGGTACGAAAGGGAGTATCTAGAGTTTAATAAGGCCAAACCTGCATTAGCAAAATGGGTCAGGCACAATAGCCTCCAGACAATGGAAGCGTCTCGAAAGGAAGGTCTTTTGCAGTATGTAAAAATCGAAGGACAAATAGCAGGTCTTGTTGCGGCTGAAAAAGGCTCCCTTTTGGGTCATTCTGGAACCTATTTCAATGAAGTTTTTCTGCGAAAAAAATGGAAGGGGAAAGGTCTTGCAAAATCCGTTCAAAGAAAGTTTATTGCGGAACAATGTTTAGGCGATGAATTTGTATGGGGAACGATTTATTTCGATAATCTTCCTTCCTATCGGACGGCCTTTTCCAATTTAAGAAGACCTGTTCGTTATGAATGCTTCGTTCACTTGAAATAAACATAAAAAAAAAAAGCCTCCGGAAGGGAGGCTTTTTTACTATCCATAACCTGCGGTCACGGATTCAACAAAAATGCTGGAGGTCCATCACGTCGCTTACGCGAACTTAACTTCCTAAGTTCTAAGTTATCAAAATGATTCTGCTTTTTTGTGATGAAGGTTATTTTTCTCAGTGATATTTGTCTGTATATTATGTGTTGTTGAAATGAGCTTTCACTTACTTAATTAGCTGTGATAATTTAGTGAGGAAACAACTTAGGTTATGGTAATGAAAAAATATTATGAATTACATGAAGAGTTTTGGCAGGGCCTTATAGAAAAAGGGCACGTTTCTTGGGACAAGGAATCTGAAAAAGATCTATTGTTGAGAGAGAGAAACTCTATCCTTTTAAAGTATTTAAATGGTCGTAAGTTTTATAATGCATTAGATTTGGGTTGTGGTTCTGGCAGTCAGAGCTTTTATCTGTCATCACTAGGAATTAATTGTACAGGTATTGATATCTCTCAAACAGCAATTAATGAAGGTAAGAGACTTGCAAATAAACTTGATATGCACATCGAGTTTGTTTGTGGAGATGCCTGTGACTTCAACCTTGATAAGAAATTTGATCTTATTACTGATAGTTGTTTATTACATTGCTTAGTATTGGAAAAAGATAGGTCTAAGTTCTTTGATCGAATTAAGGCACATCTTACTAAGGATGGAAAAACCTTTATTTATACAATGATAACTGATGAGGGAGTTAACCCCTTTGATGAGTTAGATTATTTTCATTTCGACAAAGATGGTATTCTTTGGAGTGAAGGCCCTGATCGATTTGATGTAGATTGGACAATTATTAATAACAAGAAGTATTTTCCTCATAGAAGAGTATATTCACTCGAAAAACAGAAGGAAGAAATCATAACCAATGGGTTTAAGATTCTTTCTGATGAAGTCTTAATTAGTGATGACTGTAGAAATAAAACCTATGTTGCTTGGATAGAATAAAAAAAACTGATCCGAAGACTAGGCTTTTTTCATAACTTAGTGGTCCAATGTTCGCCCAAAAAATATGTGGTGGAGCATACAAGACTTGGCCACTATCGTTCGGCTCGTGCCTGACTTGCGTAGCCTCCCATCGCAAGCTGTTCGCTCGCATCCAGCTCGCTTCGATAGCTTTAGCTATCCGCTTGCTCTCCTTAAAGTCTTTTTCATAAACCCAGAATGTAAAAAGCCCCTTAAATAATCGCTTACGCTCATATCTAAGAGGCTTTTTAAATGGTGGGACATGCTGGACTTGAACCAGCGACCACCCGGTTATGAGCCGGGGGCTCTAACCAACTGAGCTAATGTCCCGTCGGTTTGAGTCAATTATGTTAACTCAAATCTTGAGCTTTGAAAATCAAATAATATCCATATCCCATTGATTATGATAAGAAATAGAAAACTTAAGCGCTGTGTTAATGGAGTGAAATTATGCACTTTTATAAATATTCTGGCTCAGGAAACGATTTTTTATTGGTCAATAATCTGGATGGTAAACACCGTCCAAGGATTAGCTTTATACAGAAATGGTGCAAGCGCCGCGAGGGAGTTGGAGCTGACGGTGTCATCTTTGTGGAAAAGTCAGACGATCACGACTACAGCATGAGGATCTGGAACGCTGATGGCTCCGAGGCCGAAATGTGTGGTAATGCCGCCAGAAGCAGTATTCATTTTGCTCACCATATCCTGAAGCTGGGGAAAGAAAAGTACTACTTTGAAACTATGAACGGAGACTACGAAGGCCGACCATTGGGTGGCGATATGGTTGAAGTTAAAATGACCGAACTATACGATGTGGATAAGATTAATGTCTCCGACTTTTCCACAAAAGGTGCCCTTTACTGCAACACCGGTGTGCCTCACGCAGTGATTCAGGTAAACAATGTTGAAGACATCAATATACACTCACTTGGTAGAATGATTAGAAACGACGTTCGTTTTCCAAACGGAACCAACGTGGACTTCTTAGAAGTTGTCGATCATAAAAAACAGGTTATAAAGCTTCGAGTCTATGAACGAGGTGTCGAGGATGAAACTCTTTGCTGTGGAACTGGAGTTATGGCGGCAGCGGTAACTTGTAGAAAGCTTATGGGATGGAGCGGTGAGATCACTGTCCATGCAAAAGGTGGAAGGTTAAGTGCCGTTGTGGATGACAAACTTGAAAACCTTTACTTTCAAGGTGAAGTAAAAATGGTCTTTGAAGGTGAAATAAATGACTGAGAGGCTGGATAAGGCCATGCTCTCACGCGGGATTGTAAAAACAAGATCTCAGGCTAGAATGCTTATTGACCAGGGAGATGTCCGTGTTAACGGAAGACAAGTCTTAAAACCTGGGTTTGCCACCAAACAAGAAGATCAAATAGAAATTGCCGACAGAACCCTTTACGTTGGACGGGGCGCTTACAAGCTTGAAAAGGCCATAGAGGTGTTCGGACTAGATTTCACTGGCCTTGTGGTAGCCGATATTGGCGCCAGCACTGGTGGCTTTACAGAAGTGAGTCTAAAAAATGGAGCTTCTAAAGTATATGCAATTGATGTTGGCCATGACCAACTTGCACAAATTCTAAAAGATGATGAAAGAGTGATTAACCTTGAGGGTGTGAACGCCAAATATCCAATCGAAATTGATGAAGAAGTTGATGCTGTTGTTATGGATTTGTCCTTCATCTCTTTGCGCTCTGTTTTAAAAAATGCTTTTAATTTGCTCAGAACCCAGGGAGCTGCTGTTGTTCTAATTAAACCTCAGTTTGAAGCAGGTCCCGAAAGAGTGGGAAAAAATGGCATAGTTAAAGAGAGTATTGGCAAGACAGTTCTTAACGAGACTCTTGATTGGATAAGAAAAGAAAACATTGTGATCGAGAATGTTATTGATTCTCCAATTACAGGCAAAACTGGGAACAGAGAGTACCTAGCACTACTTAGAAAAGCTTAGTCCACAACCTCTGGAAGATCGTAGTTCATTATAAAGTCTTGCTGCCTTTTGATTGCTTCCTGCTCACTTTCTTCAGGAATGAACTTTCTAAAATCCACTTCTTTAAATTTCTTTAAATCACGAGGAATCTCGCTTTGATTGATGGCATGAAGGGTGTAGAGGCTGTCTTTACTTACTAGCTCTGGCCTTACCACACGATAGATTTTCCAATAAGATTTGCCCATTGCCGCTTTTAAGCAAATGCCTCTAGCTATAAAGCCATAGTCATTAGTGAGCTTCATATGATCACCTTTGACGATTCCATCTTCAAGGCCTCGACTTATACTTAAAACGTTTTTATCCAAATAGGTGAGAATTTGAGCGCTCATCTTGTCTGCTGAAATGAGGGACAAGGCCTGGTTATGGCCTAATAGAAAGCTAATAACAATAAGCACTTTGAGTAATGACATAGTATTAGGATAAACGATGCCATTACTCAATGAAACCAGGCATAATTTTGCTTATTCGTAGTCCAAGACACTGTGAATATTGTCTATTTCTGACGCCAGGTTGTTTAAGAACTTCAAGTTTATAAGCATGGAGATGGCCTTTATATGATAGTTGTTTTTCTCGCATAGAGAAATTGTGGCCTTGAGAGTCCCCCCAGTTGCGAGAACGTCATCCACAATTAAAACTCTTTTTTCTTTAGTGTTTGGTTTCATTTCAAGAGTGTCCTCGCCGTATTCCAAGGAGTAACTCTCTGAAGAAACTGGAGGTGGAAGTTTGCCTTTTTTACGCACTAGTATGAAACCTTTGTCATGTTTTGCCGCGAGAGCTGAGCCAAGGATAAAGCCTCTGGACTCAATGCCCACAACACAGTCTATTTGATCCCAAGGTATGTCTTTTCCCATTGCGGCCAAGCACTCTGGAAGTTTCTCTTCTAGAAGGGGGCTGAAGTCTTTAAAAACGACACCTTTTTTAGGAAAGTTTGGAACATTGGAAATATATTTTTCCATTTCTTCTTTAGTCATGAATTGCCTCACAAAACTTATTTTAGGGAATGTTGATTTCTAGTGGATCATTATCTATGCGAATGATGGTTTTGTTAACTAAAGCTTTTGCCACTCCACGGGCCGTTTTTTTAATAGTTTCCAAGTCTGAGCTTTCTGTGAGCTTTAATTTAAAGGCCTTTAACTTTGCATCTTCCTCTTCTAAAAGGCCTGCTCTTTGAAGCTCGTAGATTTTCTCTTGATACGAGATTGACTTAGATGTTTCACCAAAAGCTAAAGTTGATATAAATAGGGCAAAAAGCAATTGTTTCATCATTGTTCAAAATTATCGGACATGAATAAGTTTTCTTAAGGTAAACCTGTCAATTTTCTCAACATTCTTAAAAAATATTAACATCCTAAGCACGCAAATTTAGTGGGTTAGATGATTAAAATGGCGCCTCTTTTGCTCAATAAAGTACATAGGAGAGTATAATGATTAAGTTTTTAGCAGCTGCGAGTTTTTTATTAAGTATGGTTGGCCATGCCAAAGATATGATAAAAGTAAATGCAATCGGATCTTCACCCAAAGGGCAGTTTGTGGCCTTTGAGGAGTTTGGGCTAATGAGTGGTTCAAAAACCTCATTTTCACATATTAGAGTGAAGAACGTCTGGAAAAACGAATACGTGGACGGCCCAATTAAAGTCACTGGCGACAAGGATGGCCTTAACATTGTGAGGGCCAAAGCAAAGCAGATGGCGCAGAAGCGATTGGAAGAGTTCAACATTTCAAGTTAAGGAGTTCTTTTGAACAGCGAATACGTTTTATCTAAAAATCTTCAAGAAGCAATTAAAGTCGCGGAAATAACTAAAAGACCATTGTTAATCAAAGGGGAGCCTGGCACTGGAAAGACTCTTCTTGCCCACTACTATGCACAAGAAAAAGGGATCCCGCTATACGAGTGGAACGTAAAATCCACTACAGTTGCAAAGGACGGACTCTACTTTTACGACGCACTGACAAGGCTAAATGATTCCCGCTTTGAAAATGACTCAAATAGAAACGTTAACAATATTAACGACTACATCAGGTTTGAGCCAATGGGCATGGCCTTCGCAAGCGATGAAAGCTGCGCCCTTCTTATTGATGAAATAGACAAGGCGGACATTGAATTTCCAAACGATCTTCTGGCCGAGCTGGACAAGATGGAGTTTACGATATTGGAAACAGGCCAGAAGGTGAAGGCTAAGCAAAGACCTTTTGTATTTATCACCTCCAATAATGAAAAGGAGCTGCCTGACGCTTTCTTAAGGCGTTGTGTGTTTCACTATATAGAGTTTCCGAATTGGGAAATGATGAAAAACATCGTTGAGGTTCACCATCCTGGCATTGATCGAGACCTTTTAAAGCGCTCTTTGGATTTATTCTACAGAATCAGAGAGATGGATCTTAGGAAGCGTCCTTCTACTAGTGAGCTAATCGACTGGATTAATGTCCTAGTTCACGAAGGCGCTCGAGTGGACGCTTCAACCATTCCCTTTATTGGAAGTCTTCTTAAAAACGAAGAAGACCTGGAAAAGATAAGATAATGTTTCTGAATTTTTTCTATACGCTTAGAAACAATGGAGCCCCGGTATCCACAAGAGAGTTTTTAGATTTTCTCAAAGTGATTCAAGATCTTGGCAGCGAAAATTCATCTGTGTCTCTTGAAGATCTCTACTCCATAGCAAGAACTTGCCTCATAAAAGATGTTAAGTACTTTGACGCATACGACTTAAGCTTTGCTCAATGCTTTAAAGAGCTATCCTCTGATGAAGATTTTAAATCCAAACTTATGAGCTGGCTTGAGCAGGCAAAGAAGGCCGAACTTGATGAACAGAGAAAGAAGGATGCGATGAACCTTCCCTCTGAAGAACTTCTAAAAGAGCTTCAAGAGAGGCTGAAAACTCAAAAAGAAAGGCACGACGGAGGAAATCACTGGGTTGGAACCGGCGGCACCTCGGCATTTGGACATTCAGGCTATAATCCCGCCGGCATACGGGTTGGGGGAAGCTCTGGTCAGAAAAGCGCTCTGGCGGTCGCAGGAGAGAGAAAATTCAAAGAGTACCGCCATGATGAAAAACTCGATGTTCGAAACATTCAAGTTGCCTTAAAAAAGCTAAGGGACCTTAAAAGCACAGGTAAAAAAGAGTTGGATATAAATAAAAGCATCGATAAAACCTGCGAAAATATGGGGGAGGTCGAAATCGTTCACACCTCCAAGCGTAAAAACAATTTGCGACTTATTCTCATGATGGATGTTGGTGGCAGTATGACGGAACATTCCATGCGAGTTGAAAAGCTTTTTTCCGCCGCACATCAAGTAAACCATTTTAAAAGTTTTGACGCTTACTACTTTCATAACGTGATGTATGACAAAGTATACACAGACGCTAGTCTCAGGTATGACAAGTCTCTCTCTTTGGACTCTCTATCCAAAAAATTCTCAAAGGATACAAGACTCATTATAGTTGGAGATGCCTATATGGCACCCTATGAACTATTTCAAATGACTGGCTCTATGAGAGATTTTTATTGGAGTTTTAGAGAAAACCCAAAGGCCAGCAATTTCACTGGACTGGACAGGGTGAAGCAATTGAACAGTATGTTTTTAAAATCGGTGTGGTTAAATCCAGAGCCAACATCTCTTTGGAGCTCTCCCACTATTTCTGCTATAAAAAGTATTTTTCCAATGAGAGAGCTTACGATAGAGGGGATATCCCGCGCAGTAAGAGATATCGCTTAAAATCCTTCAGGACGTTTAAATTTTAAAATTGCGGAGCTATTTCCATTGATGCTTAAAATTAGCTTTGCCTTGTTGCTTATGTCCAATTGGTTGTTGTCCATGCCGAGATAGATGTGTTTATCATCCATAGTCAGGGCCTCAGCAAGACCAAAGGGTTTGTCTGTTGAATATAGCTCCTTCGTTTGAAGCTGATCGGTCAATCTTGTATAAGAAACTGTGTCTTTTAGTTTGAGGTCTTTTGGATCAAGCTTAAGAATCTTTCTGGTGTTTCTTTCGAGAACATATAGATGGTTGTCTGTGAAGAATAGATCTGCGTAGTCTGGATGAATATTATCCTTTGTAATTTCGGTTGTAGTGACTTTTTCCACCTTGTTGGTTTTAAGGTTTACCACTGCAATTGCCCTTGGCGCCCTTTCTTGGGCAACATAAAGTCTTTGATTCTCACAATCAACTGCCAGGCCTTCAAACCCGGCATTCGATGGCGACTCTTCAAATGGAGCTCCATATTCTTTAAATGCTTGTTCAAAGTTGATATCGACTCTTTTGATTTTATTGTCTTTAACCAGCATTACTTCTCTTAGTTGCTCATTTACAAGATAAATTGAACTGTCACAACTGGCGCCTCCCTCTAGGTCCCAAGGAGCTTTAATCCAACGGCCGCCGCCTTTCCACAAAGCGCTCTTTAGAAAATAGCTCCAATAACCTTCCATTTTCTTAAGGTTAATTCCTTTTGAGTACGCTGCGCGATTGCCCATGAGCTTGGTCTCATAAAGCCAGGTGTCTTCAGAGTTGTCTGAGAGCACATAGAGCTTTTTATTGAGTGTAACAAAGCCGCTTACTTCCAGGGAGGAAGAACCAAGGTGAATCTTTTCCAACTCCAGGGTTTTGGCGAAGGCAAGTTGGCAGAATAAGAGAAGAAGTATTAAAAAGTTTTTCATAAAATGATTGTAATTTAAGTTTGGGAGGCTTCAAGCAAAAAACTCCATAGAGCTTTTGCGTGAGGTCCAAGAGTCTTTGTTTTGGATTTTAATAAATAAAGTGGGACTGGCACCCTTTTTACTTGGGGAAAATTGGTTATTTCCTTGAGTTTTCCCGTTTCCAATTTATTTTCAATTTGATGCAGGGGAAGCCTTCCCCAACCAAGTCCATTCTCAATAAGTTGCTCCTTCATATACATATCTGAGGTAAACCAGCTCTTTGCGCCTGGAAGCTTGCCCACAACCTTTCTATCCATCTGCTTTGCTGAGCTTTGAACTATAATTTGTGGTAGCTTTTTCAGAAGAGTTTGACTCACATCTTCTAAATGTGGAGAAATTACGGGCACCATCATAGCGTCAAATATTGGGATTGATTCGACCTGTTCATAGTGAACCATATAAGAGCCAATGCCAAAATCGACTTGATGATTGAGAACTTTTTGTGTAAGTCCCTCCAGAAGGTCTATATTAAGATTCAGTGAAACAGAGGCGCGGGGTTCAAAAAATGAGTTTAAGCTTGGACCAATTCTGCTTAGTGGACAAATGGCGTCAATACTCAAAGAAAGCTCTGTCTCATAGTCCAATGAAAGCTCTCTAGTGAAGGTATCCAACTCTCTAAAAGACTGCAGGGCCTCTTGAGCTTTTAAATAAAATGCTCGACCTGCATCGGTAAGCTCTGGCCTATAATTCTCTCTTGAAAACAATTTTATATCGTATTCCAACTCAAGCTTTTTGATCGAACTGCTGAGGGCCGGTTGAGTCTTGTGTAAATGCTCTGAGGCCGCCTTAAAGCTTCCTTTCTCCACAATGGACTCAAGCGTAACTAACTGATCATATGTCATAACAGTCCTTTCTTTATAATTTTTATTAATAATCTTTATAAAATAATAATAATTTAAATTTATATAAAAATAAAGCAGAATAACAGCAAGTATAAAAATACAGGAGAACCAAATGAAAAGAATACTTACAATTATGGCAATTACCACAGCTTTTAGCTTCAATGTAAGCGCATTTGAGGTGGACAAAGAAAAAAGTAACCTTGCTTGGAAGGGCACAAAGGTAAGCGGAGAACACTACGGCACATTGAAATTCAAAGAGGCCAACGCAAAAGTTAAAGAAGGGAAGTTGGTTGGCGGAGAGTTTGTTGTCGATATGAACTCGATGACTGTAACTGATCTTGAAGGTGAGTGGGAGAAAAAGTTTTTGACCCACATGAAAAGTGGAGACTTCTTTGCCGTTGAAAAATACCCAGTTTCCAAGCTTGTGATCAACTCCGTGGAAGGAAACAAAGTTAAGGCGACTCTTTCTGTTAAAGACAAGTCAGGACCAGTAACTTTTAATTACAAGAAAGAGGGGAAGGCCTTCGTTGGAGATTTTAAGTTCGATAGAACGAAATTTGGAATGATTTATAACTCTGGAAACTTCTTTAAAGATTTGGGAGACAAGCTTATTCACAACGATGTGCTTGTTAATTTTAAGCTGGTTCCAAAGAAATAAGACAAGAGTTTTCTAAAGTAGAGCAAGCACTATGATTTATCATCGAAAAGCAGAGGAAAGAGGAAAAGTTAATTTGGGTTGGTTGCAGGGCAGTCACACCTTTTCCTTTGGACACTATTACGACCCAAAGCACATGGGCTTTAAAAACCTTAGGGTCATAAACGATGATAATATCGCAGGTGGCAGGGGTTTTGACACACATCCTCATAAAGATATGGAAATCATAACTTTTGTGACAGATGGGGTGTTGGAGCACAAAGACACTTTAGGCAGTCACGCCTTGATCAGGCCTGGTGAGATTCAAATAATGAGCGCTGGAAGTGGAATTTTTCATAGCGAATATAATCACTTGAAAGACGAATCAACGAAGCTTTTTCAAATTTGGATTGAGCCAAACAAGCTAGGAGTTGCTCCCAGATATGAGCAATATGACTACATGCCAAGGAAGGTTAGAAATGGATTAACCTTATTGGTCTCCCCTCAGGGGGGTGAGAACATTGCTTCCATTTATGCGGACGCAAAACTGTCTCTCGGTCACTATGAAGGTGGTAAAGAGATTCATCTCGATTTAGACTCCCAGAAAAGTTATTGGTTGCAGATGGTAAGTGGAAGCGCTGTTTTCAATGAGGCCAAACTTGGTCGAGGCGATGGACTGGCGATTCAAGAAGAGGATGGCCTCTTCTTAAGTGTTGAGGCCGAAAGCGAATTTTTGCTTTTCGAATTAAGTTAAAAAAAAAGGGAGGTCAATGACCTCCCTAATTTTATATAATTGTCTGTGTAACTTATTTTGAAAGACAAGCTCTGATTGCCGCTTTAAGCTCATCATGCTTGCTAATCAAAGTACCCATGTTTGATCCACCTGTTGAAGTGCATCCGCCGTGAGTGTGAATACCAATGATTTTATTAGATGCTACGTCGATTACAGTTGATCCAGAGTTTCCACCCATAGTGTCAACCGTGTGAGTGAATACAGTTTTACCGTACCAAAAGCCGCCCATCTTTTCCAATCTGCCAGAGTTTGTTTGTTGAGCAAAATTTCTGTCATGATCCGGAAGGTCTCTTCCGTATCCTGTGATAGATAGAATTGATCTTTTTCTTGGAGCTTCAAAACTTACTTCGAGAAAACCCTGCACTGCTCCTGGAAGTTTTCCAGTAAGCTCGTTTGCTTTAAGCTTCATAACGGCCCAATCATTTCCTGGACCATCATCTTTTGAAACAATTGAATCTTGATCTATAGCGTAAACATCTTCCGCTGCAGAGGCCTGTGGGATGCCGTCAATAGAGGCCGGTGTGTTAAATTCTGCAAATTTTAAAACGCTTTTACAATGTCCTGCAGTGATGCCGCAGTCTTCGCTAATCATTGTAACTGTGCATCCAGCATGCTTTTCGCCGGCAAACAATCTTCCAATTTCATTTTCATAAGATGGAACTCTGTTGTCTTCAGCTCCACAAATGGATTGGCCACGGCCAAAAGTAGAGACGCTCATAATGAGCAAAATAGTCGTTAATAATCCTTTATACATGCAAATCTCCTATATGCTAGGTAACAAGCCTAGCTTAAGCCCTTTAATAAAGGCACTTACAAAATCTTACATGCAGATGTCAGACGATTTAGGCCATTGTCTAAGGAGATTCGGTTTCTTCCTTTTTTCTTACAATGAAGAGTGTGGCCACCAATGTAATAAAATTTGAGAAGGTGTATGTGATAAAGTAAAACGCGATGCGTAGCCAGCTGGTCTTTTTACTCCATTCCCTTTTTTGAACTTGAGTGCTGTTTTCTTTTATATAGCTAAACTGCTCATCCATTTTGGTTGCGAACTCTTTGTTGATGAGTTCAACATTTAGCTCCAAACAAATATAGCGGCTTAGATAATTGTGGTTGTAGGAGCCAATGCTCACCCAGTCATCATCGATCAATGCGGCCTTGGCGTGCAATATGGATTTATTCCACTCATAAACTTTGATTCCGTGGTTTAGGTACCAAGAGTAAAGGTATCGGGAGGAGTAGCGCTCCATGGGATGGTCAGAAACCTCTCCAAAAATAAGCTCTATTTCAACCCCTCGTTTAGAGGCTTTCTTTAACTCTTTCAAAAGCCTTTTTCCGGGAAGAAAGTAGGTGGCGGTTATCTTTATTGATTTTTCGGCCTTCCTTATTGCATCAACATAGTTTCGATGAACTTCAGTTTTAAACCGCATAAAATCGTTCACAAGGGTTCGGGCCTTCACTGGGTTTTCAAAGTTGAATTGCTTTCTATTTATGGAACTGTGCAGAAAATTAGAGTGTTCCGGAAAGTGTTTAACATACAAACTTTTAACTTTCCTTTGAAGTCTGTAGACCTCTTCGCCCTCTATTAGAACTGAGTAGTCCAGCCAGGGATTGGCATCTTCCGGATCTATAAACTTCTTAGCAAGATTAATGCCTCCAGTAATGGCCTTGTCATTGTCAATCAATAGAAGCTTTTGATGAAGTCTTCTACCCAAATGTTGGAAACGTTTTCCAAAAAAGGGAGCAAAGTAGGCCCAGTTCACACCGGCCTTTTCCATTCTCTTCTTAAGCTCCTTGCTCAGCTCGGGGGTGCCAAAGGCATCTGCTATGAAAAAAACCTTCACCCCTTGACTGGCCTTTTCAATAAGCGCCTCATAGAAATCTTCAGTAATGCTATCCTCATGGAATATATAGGTATGAAAGAGAATCTTCTCTTTGGCCTCTTTCACAAGCTTTATGTGTGCGTCAACAGCGTCAGTGCCATTTTTTAAGAGTGTTGCCTTGTTGTTTTCAGAAAGTTTTTGTTTTAGCGCCAATTTGCCTCCCCGATCATATAAATAGGCGAGTGGTCAGAAAGGTTTCGCCATTTATGACCTTTTAGAGTTTCCACCTGTATTGGATGAACCCCATCCACATAAATTCGATCTAGCTTTAACAAGGGATACCTTGCTGGAAAGGTGTTTTGGTATTTGCCGTGCAAGGTTTTACTGGCCTCATTAAAGCTTTTTAAAAAGGTGCTTGCTGCTTGATTCCAGTCATTAAAATCTCCGGCCAAGATTTTTGGGTCGCCTGGAGCGCATCTTTTGGAAATAAAGTCGTTTATTCTTTTGTACTGAATGGTTCTCCCCTTATGAAACAAGTCAAGATGCACACAAAAAGCGTGGAGTATGCCTTTTGGAGTTTCTATATCACAGGCCAGAATGCCTCTTTGTTCTCGCTTGTTGGTGGAAATGTCAAACTGGTCCCAGCTTTTTATAGGGTATCGACTAAGAATGGCATTGCCGTGATGACGATGGTCGTAGACAGCATTTTTAGCATATGCGTAGTCGTGCCATAGGCTGTCTGCAAGGTATTCATGTTGAGCATCGATCCAGTCTTCATTCTCCTTAGACAAAACTTTGTTTTCACCAACTATTTCTTGCAGAAAAACGAGATCAACTTCTGTCTGCTCAATAGCCTTCTTAATTTTTTTAATTGTTACTTGTGAGTTTCGCCAGTTAAAGCCTTTATGAATATTGTACGTAAGGATTTTTAATTGCATGCCTCTATTATATCGTTTAAAAAATCAAAGAAACACATTGATTTAACTTATGAAAAGAATTGTTTTTTTTATTTTAGGGATCATTTTTGCGCTGCTTGGTGTAATTGGAGTGATATTGCCTGTGATGCC
This sequence comes from Halobacteriovoraceae bacterium, assembly GCA_002711995.1. Classification (GTDB taxonomy): domain Bacteria; phylum Bdellovibrionota; class Bacteriovoracia; order Bacteriovoracales; family Bacteriovoracaceae; genus UBA845. The sequence continues at coordinate 111,873 of PASN01000016.1, forward strand.
TGGAGTAATTTTCTTTGTAGCGGCCGCCTATTTTTTCTCACATAGCTCCAAGACCTTGCACATGGCCTTGTTTAAAATTCCAGTAATTGGACCTTCCATATCTGAATGGGAAAGCACTCGAAAAATGAGTCCTAAGTTGAAACTTGCCATTGGATCCTTATTTCTAACTATGGCCATTTACCCTTGGTTTCTTTATGAAAATAAGGCATCGGCCATCATCATGACTAATATTTTTATAATAAGTCTTCTTTATTTAATTTCAATCGAGTCCAAGGACTAAGTTATTGAAATTATGTCTATGCTCTATTTTTTACTAAAGTAGTCAGGAATAATTCCGCTAAGTATACAAACTTACTCAAGGATAAATCCATGAAACAATTCACCAAAAAAGAAACTGGCCTTGTGGGGGCTGAGCCGAATCAACATGCAGAGTCTGATTTTGAAAAAGCTTTTGAAATAAAAATTGTGAAAGATCAAAACTCACTCAACCAAATTTTTAAAATTCGACATAAGGTTTATTGTGAGGAGCTAGGCTATGAGCCTATAGTCTCTAGTCAAATGGAAAGCGATGAATACGATGAGAACTCAATCCACTTCGCTGTAATTCACAAAAGAACAGGTGTGTTTGCTGGCACTGTGAGGCTTGTTTTTTCCAGCGATGAAAAGCAGATGCCTCTTGAAGCATTCTTCAATGAGAGCTTTGAGAATGTTCACTCTTTGGAAACCAAAAGAGGTGAGAAACAAAGCACCTGCGAAGTTTCAAGGCTGGCGGTTTTAGACACATTCAGAAAAAGGCTGGGTGAGGCCTGTGATAAAGATGGTCCATTCAGTGAGATGGAGCTTAAGTGCTTTCCAATGATTTCAACGGCCCTTTTTTATGCATGTCTATGCTATTGCGATCAGTTTAATGTCACCGCCTATTCTATGATGGAGAAGAGGCTTGCCAGGGCCTTAAAGATAGCAGGAGTTGACAACTATCAGGTTGGAGATTTCCATAACTACCACGGGCAGCGAGCTCCATTTAAGTTTAATAATAAAATAAATATTGAACGATTTAGACCAAACCAGCTCATGCTTTTAAATTACGTATTTAGATGTATCATTGAAGGTAATGAAATAAGTATGACAGCTTAAGTGTATTAATGAACAAATTATTCGATTACGAAAAGGCTTTTTCTAGAAACATTTGTTGGCTCTCAAAAAGTGAGCAGAACTTGCTTTCTAAGAAAAGAGTGGCAATTGCTGGAGCTGGTGGGGTTGGCGGAGAACATCTTGTCACCTTACTAAGACTTGGCATTCAAAACTTCAATATATCCGACTTTGACGAGTTTGAAGTTCATAACTTTAATAGACAAGCTGGAGCTTTCATGTCGACGATTGGACGACCTAAGTGCGAAGTCATGTCTGAAATTGCAAAAGATATAAATCCCAATTCTGATATCAAAAGATTTGATGAAGGAATCAACGAGAGCAATGTGAATGAATTTTTAGAGGGCGTTGACATCTATGTGGATAGCCTAGATTTCTTTGCAATCGATGCAAGAGTTCTTCTGTTTAAAAAATGTGAAGAAAAGGGAATTCCTCTCGTAACAGCGGCCCCCATTGGCATGGGGTGTGCTTTCCTGTGCTTTATGCCAGGAAAAATGAGCTTTGAAAAATACTTTAGATTTAATGATTGTAAAAACAGCAATGAAAAGTACGCCAAGTTTATAATTGGGCTTTCACCTAAGTTCATGAAGCATAACTATACAGTTAGCGATGAAGTCGATTTTGGTGAAGGAAAAGGCCCTTCGACTCCAATGGGGGTTAAGGCGTGTGGCTCGATTGCTTCCACTTATGTTTTGAAGATTTTATTAAAGCGTGGAAAGCTTGTGGTTGCTCCTCACAGCATGCATTTCGATGCCTATATTAATGAATTTACAAAGTCCTATGTGCCCTTTGGAAATAGGAATCCGATACAGTTGTTAAAGTTTCACTTTGCCAAAAAGGCTTTTATAAAAAAGAGTTAAAATAAAGAGGCCGGATGGCCTCTTTTTATTTTTCAATAATAGCGGTTACACCCATCCCTCCTGCGGTGCAGATAGAAATCAGACCCCGGCCTTTTTCAGCTTCAGATAGAATTTTAGAAAGACTCCCGACAATTCTTGCGCCTGTTGCCGCAAACGGGTGACCCATTGCAAGCGATCCACCTTTTATATTCAATTTGTCCATGTCAATCTCGCCAAGGGCATGATCAAGCCCGAGCTTCTCTTTGCAAAACTCTTCAGACTTCCACGCTTCAAGCGTGCATAGAACCTGTGCGGCAAACGCCTCATGAATCTCATAGTAGTCAAAGTCCTGAAGGGAGAGACCTGCTTTTTTAAGCATTTTGGGTACCGCATAGGCCGGTGCCATCAAAAGCCCTTCATCATCAATATAGTTAACACCAAATGATTGTGCGTGACTTAAATATGCCAATACTTCATGGCCATTTTCTTTTGCATACTCTTCTGAGCATAGGAATACACATGCCGCGCCATCGGTTAGGGCAGTGCTGTTAGCGGCCGTTAAGGTTCCTTTGTCACTCTCTTTATCAAATGCAGGCCTAAGCTTTGAAAGTTTCTCCATTGATCCGTCACTTCTCACTGTGCCGTCTCTTTTGGCCCCTTTAAACTCCACAACCAGATCATCGTAGAATCCATCCTTATAGGCCTCTACTGCGTTCTGGTGACTTTTCAGGGCAAGTTTATCTTGTTCCTCCCTTGATATATTCCATCGCTTTGCCATGTCTTCACAGCTTTCCCCCATTGACTTGCCAGTTCTAGGTTCTTTAATCGCAGGAAGCTTTGGAAGGAGCTCCATTGGGCTAAAGCCTTTTAGAGTCGCAAGTTTTTGAGGCAATGTTTTAGCGTTGGAAAGGGCCACAAGCCTGTCACTGAAGCTTTTCTTAAACTCTATTGGCACATCGCTATTGGTGTCCACGCCTCCGGCGATTCCGCAGTCAATTTGGCCTAACGCTATTTTATTTGCAATCATAACGGCCGCCTCTAAAGAGGTGCCACACGCCTTTTGAATATCTGTTGCGGGTGTGTGAGGAGATAATCCTGAGTCCATAACACACTCTCTTGCTAACGAAAATTGGTAAGCGTGCTTGTTAACCGCTCCTAATACCACTTCTCCAACTTCTTTGCCCTCAAGTCCCAAATCTCTAACTAGAGTTTTCAAGGCCGGAACCATTAGTTGATTATTGGATAGGCGAGCATACCTTGTGCCAGACTTCATAAATGGAATACGCTTGCTTGCGACAATACAGACTTTTTTTATCTCAGACATGATAATTCTCCTTATTACACATATAATTATAGCGCCTTTGGTGAAGAGTTAAATGTTTATATTTAGAACCTGAATTGGTAGAAATAAGTGGGGGAGAGTTAATATGAATTTATATTTCAGGTTTATTATATTGGTGATTAAAAACCTCATTAGTCCAAGAAAAGTTGATGTTTTTGAAGAATGTGAACTGCCCTTGAAAGTGTTTCCTAATGATCTAGATTTAAATATGCATATGAACAATGGAAGATACTTGACCATAATGGATCTTGGAAGAACCGACTTCACCATGAAGCTTGACCTTCACAAGTTGATGGTAAAGGAAAAGTGGGGCGCGGTTGCCACGGCCATAAATGTGGTCTATTTAAAACCGCTTTCCCTTTTTGATTCCTACACATTGAAGACAAAGCTTATTGCGTGGGATGATATGTGGTTTTACCTAGAGCAAAAATTTGTGAAAGATGAAATCGTGGTTGCAAGCGCAATCGTTAGAGCTACTTTTTTAAAAGGAGGCAAGCGATTAGCGCCTTCCAAGGTTTTAAAAGCGTCAGCGGCAAAAGAAGTGGAGCCACCAGAGTTCCCAAAATATCTAAAAGACTTGGTTTTGGGTGAAGAGGAGTTTTTAAACTATATAAAGTCCCACAATAAGAGGTCTAAGAAATAACTTTCCAAGTGTGATCTGCCAGAAGTTTAACTTCTGCGATAAAGTTTTTAAAAGGCAGCTTCTCTCCCCACTCTTCAGGAGACACTATAGAAAGGGATCTTGTGCCGTCATTTTTCTCGTATAGATAATACGTTTTTCCCACCAAAGGTTTAAAGCTCATATGGGCGTCATAAATTTGTGTGGAGACATCTGCTCTCTTTTTCAATTCTCGAGCTTGTGAGGCCAATAGGCTCATCTGTTCAAAGATTTGATCCAATTGCATTTGAGTTTGCTCTGCCATCGCCATGCGAGCGCTGCTTTTTATGGCCCCTTCATCGGTGGGAACCACTGAAAAACCACCAACGCTATGTGCATATTCAAGCAAAGAGGGAAGGTCTGCGGTTTTCTCTTTTAATTTGTCTAAGTCTATTGAATCGACATCAATTGGTTTTGGGGTTTCCTTTTTCATGCTGCTATATTCTCATTTCCAAAGGAGCTAATAAAGACTTGTGTGGGCATATTCTTAGAAATATTAAAAAAATAACAGGGTCAACTTTGATTTTTATATATTACAACCAGTTAGGGAACTATTTGCACCTGTTTTAGGTGGCTTAGGCCGTCAATAGTAGCATTAAGATTTCCAAAAAGAATATAATTTAAGACGCAATTAAGGTGTAAAACTTACACGCTTAATACCCGAACCAATTCTTTCGGGGTAAAAATATATCAAGAGATCTCCCCTAGATTTCTACCCTTCCTTTCCCTGAACGCAAAAAAAGGCCCATTCCCTAGGGCCTTTTTTTATTCCAAAATTCCCAACAAAGCTTATAGGGATTAAATTTTTTTTTACCCAAATGTAAGAAGATATAGATTATTTCTGGCCACAACTTCGCTATCGTTAATACAACGCACGGAGGAAGCCAATGGTAAAACTTAAAGCTAGACCATTAAATTTAAGCACAAGAAAGATAAAAGAAATAAAGAAAAAAGGATTTATATCCCTGACTTTTATAGGAGAGAATCTACAGCCATTTCACTGCTTCGCAAAAGAGGATGAGCTTGCGAGATTTGAGGCTGATGTGGTTGAATTTAAATGGGGAAGAGAGTCAATCGTCGCCAAGTTTATTAAGCTTGTGGGAGAGGGGTGGAGCTCTTCAAAAGATATAATGCTTTATGAGGTTTTAGACACTCCAGTGGCAACCTATGAAAGAGATCCCATTGAGATTTGCGCTTAATCTTTTTTAGAAGCTATGACTGTATATTTAAAGATGCTTGTGGCAATTGGCTCCATATCTTTTTTTATAATAGTGTAGGCTTCGTCTTCTAGCTCATAATCAAATTCATCGCAACGTTCCTCAATCACTCGATCTAAAATAAACTCATAGGCCGAGTCTTCGTTTTCAACACCAATTGCCTTTTTCTCACTGTCTGTTAGTAAGCGTTTTTCATCCGGCTGCATAAAACGTCGCTACTTTGTTCTCTTGATAATGTGGAAGCCGAACTGGGTTTGAACTATTCCGCTTATTTGACCCGGCTGAAGAGCGAATGCGGCCTGCTCAAAAGGAGCGACCATCATGCCTTTGCCAAACTCCCCAAGACTTCCGCCTTGTCTAGCTGAGCCACAGTTTGAAAAATCTTCAGCAAGTTTTTCAAATGATTCACCAGCTTCAATCTTTTTCAATATATCTTCAGCTTCAAACTTTTGATCAACTAGAATGTGGGATGCTGCTATTTTGTTTGCCATTTTTATCTCCAAAATCATTTATTTCCTATTTCTATACCACCGGAAGTTCTATGACAAAAGTGGTAATTGGTTGATTGGCGTCTAAGTAGAGTTGACCTCCGTGGGCCTCTATGAGGTTTTTACTTATACTCAGGCCAATCCCTGTGCCCTCGCCTGCCTTTTTAGTTGTGAAAAAAGGTTGAAAAATTTTATCATGAATCTCTTCCGGAATAAGGCTTCCTGAGTTGGAAATACTGACGCGTACGGTGTGTGATGAGCGGTCTAGGCGGGTTGTCACTTTAATCTCTTTTTCCTCTGACTTTGATGCCTCCAATTGTGCGTTGTTTAGGAGGTTGATAAGCACTTGAGAAATTTGAACTTTGTTGCATAGGACTCGTGCCTCTTTATCTAAATTTAACACTATCTCCGTGGTCTTTACTTTAAATCCTTCTTTTGCAAACTCCACCGTTTCTTTGATTATTGCATTTAGCTTTTCAACATTTTTGTCTTCTCCAGACTCTTTGCGGGAAAATTGGCGAAGTCCATTTATAATGTTGGTGATTCTTTTAACCGAGGACTCAATCTTAGTCGTTGCTGTTTTAACTTCCTGAGGGTGATCTAGAAGTCGGTTGGAGTCTTCGAGCTCTTTTAACAATGCGGAATAACCCAAGATCACACTTAACGGGTTGTTAATCTCATGAGCAATTCCCGCGGCCATTTCTCCCAAAGCGGCAAGCTTAGAGGCCTGTTCCGCACTTTGTCTATGCAACTTTGCCTCTTCGGTCATCTTCTCGGCCAGGCGCACGGCCCTCTCCTGAGATCTGGAAAGGTTGAAGAACAGGATTATTAAAAGCAGATCTATTATAATGCCACTGATTAATATGTAATTGGACTGAGCTGAACTAAAGGCCTTTTTGAATCTTTCATTGGTTCTTATGTCGAAGGTCCACTCCCTTCCATAAATACTTTTTGATATTTTCTTGGAAAAAAGCGGTTTGCTTCCATTAAGATGTTCACTGTATAGAAGCACATCATCATCTGAAACGCTTACGTTAACTAGGCGTTCTTTCGGAGCTAATACTCCATAAACAAGTTTTTCGACAATAAAGGGAGCGTAAACCATCCCTTTAAAATTTCCTCTTGGTTTTTTAGCTGAGTTCAACTGCTTATTATCGTAAAATGGCGCATAAAAAAGAAAACCCGGAGCTTGTTTTTCATCCTGAACCAGGATTATAGGTCCTGTCATTTGAGCATTGCCCGTGTCCCTAGCTTTCTCAGCGGCCTTCAATCTGTTTTTTTCAAAGCTAATATCCAAACCAACGGCCTCTTCATTGCCTTTTTGGGGTTCTATGTAAGTAATAGGGTAGTAAATGGTGTCATTTGAGTGATGGATGGCAAAGTCAGGTCTGTTTTTGCGTTGTTTAGCTAGAAACTTGTCCAGCTCATTTGGAGGTACATAAAAAATTACCCCAATCACATTGATTCCTGGATATTTCTTTGGCAAATTCATGCTTCCTGAAAAAGTTTTCCACTCTTCATATGAAATTTGAGCATTATTTCCGTAATAAAATGCTACACCGGCCCACAGTCCATCTGCATAACTATGCAGTCGCTCCTGTATAAGGCTAACGATTAAGTCGGCCTGCTGGTTGAAGCGTGCCTCTACCCTTGCTTCATACTGTGACGCAGATATTCTCCAGGCCACAAGAGTCAATGCCAAGGATGCTAAAACACCTGTCCAATGTAGAAGTTTAAGTCCTAAGAATTGCTTATGATGTTTGATTTTCATTTTTTTCATTTAATGACTTTCTTGCAGGGGGGAGAAAATATCCACTCTATTGCCATCCACATCTAAAACTGTGGAGTATCTCTGCCCCCAGAAAGCGTCCCAAGGTTCCTTAATAACTTCGTAACCTTGAGTCTTTATTTCTTTTATTAATTCATCCACTTGTTCTGCATTTTCTTGTTTGAAGGCCAGGGTTGTGCCTGGCCGGACAGGAGGCTTCCATTCCGGGTCTATTTTTTCCATGAGTTCATACGAATCCAACATTATTCGGAACCCACTGGTGGTCACTGCCTCCCAATGACCTTCTCCATACTTTTTAAAATTTAGACCAAGCAAACTGTAAAACTTGATAGATTTCTCAGCTTCTTTGCAAGGTATCCCAATGGCGTCTAGACCCATAAAAACTCCCAAAAAAATTATATAGAGGCATGAATTGTTTAAAAAGTAATAACTCTTTAATGATCTCCCATGCCAAGCAAAATTCATATAATTTCTAAGCATTTTCTTAAGATTATTTACTGTCAATGTTCACACAAAGAATGCATTTGGGTTATAAACATTTTAAGAAATGTTGGCCAAGAATCCTGATTAAGTAATCTTAACTCTGTGCTGGTCGTAAGAAATTGCTTGGTTCCCCCAAGTTCTCGCCTGTAATACAATAGGGCCTAAAAACGAGAGAAATAAATGGAAGCCTTTCTAAATAACTTCTTGCTGGCCGGGTCAGTAATTCTTCTTTTAAGTGTTCTATTAAGTAAGTCCTCCAGCCGCTTTGGTCTGCCAATCCTTATCGTTTTTATGGTTATCGGTATGCTTTCCGGAAGCGAAGGAATAGGTGGAATTCACTTTGAAAATTATGAGTTGACCCACTCCTTGAGTCTAATTGCATTGTGTTTGATCATTTTCTCAGGGGGGATCGAAACAGAGATTAAGGACATAAAGGGCAACTTAGGAAGAGGAGTTGCTCTTTCATCTGCGGGTATATTGATAACCACCGGTGTCGTGGGGATTTTTGTTCATTTTCTACTCAAGATTACTTTATTAGAGTCAATGCTTGTGGGAGCAATTTTATCAGCAACAGATGCCGCCGCTGTATTTTCGGTATTCAAAGACAAAAAGGCCCAGGTCGTGGCCCCAAACAAGAACCTTCTTAAGTTTGAATCCGGAAGCAACGACCCCATGGCATACTTTCTTGTCACAATTATATTAGGTCTTATCGAAAGTGGAAACGTTGACCCATTTGATTTAGGCATGAGCTTCTTGTTAAATCCAGCTGTTGGCCTATTTGTTGGCTGGGTTTTATCGAAGGCCTTCATTTCCTTAAACAACATTATAAATCTAGAGTTCATTGGGCTTTATCCCGCTTTGACTCTTTCTTTTTTGTTCTTAAATTATTCCCTGGCAGTGCAGTTTGGAGGAAATGGCTTTCTAGCGATTTATGTTTTTGGACTACTCATAAGTAGCAAGAAGATATTGCACAAGACTTTTTTGTACAGTTTTTACGATGGGGTCTCTTGGCTTTCGCAAATAGGTTTGTTTGTGATGCTAGGTCTTTTGGTGTTTCCAAGCCGATTAATGAAAATCGCTCCTGAAGGCCTTGTAATTGCAGGATTTTTAATTTTGATCGCCAGGCCGGTGACCATATTTCTTTGTTTAGCGTTTAGTCGCTTCAACTTTAAAGACAAAGTGTTTATATCTTGGGCCGGTCTAAAGGGGGCCACGCCAATAGTGTTTGCAAGCCTTGCGGCCGTAAAGATTGGTGATAGAGCGCATATCTTGTTTGATGTGGTTTTCTTTGTGGTTTTGGTCTCGGCCTTAATTCAAGGTGTCACTCTTAAGTTTGTGGCCAAGAGGTTGGGGCTTTTATACGAAGCAATTGAAGATCCAAGCTTTCCAATAGATTTTGAAGTTCTTGAAAAGACTAAAAATGGAATTAGGGAGATCGTTATTGAGCAGGGTGACTTTGCAATCGAGAAACGGGTGGTTGACTTAAACCTTCCAAATGGATGCCTGGTGCTCTTTATTAAAAGAGATGGCTCATTTGTAATACCAGATGGATCCACAAGCTTTTTAGAACGCGACAGAGTTCTTGTGGTTACAAAGTCCAAGGGGGATATTGAAGACGCTGTTCAATGCTTCAAAGACCAAAAAGTTTCTGAGTCAGCTTTTTTTACTGTTGAAGGTAATGAAAAAGTTCACTAAAGAGCGATCTTTTCGCAGTTGATCTTCAAACTTGGAGGCATGTCTGTTTCATTAATAAAGGTAGAGCTACTTCCAAATTCGGTATCTACTGAAGTCGTCAAAGTTAAATAGGCCAACAATTCTGAGTTTTCATTTGAGATAGAGGCGCTGCAGAAAATTGTGTCCCTTTTCTCATTGCGGTGAGTGGCCGTAGAGACTTCGACATTTCCCCAACTACGGCCATCTTTCATTAAGAGAGGAAGAACGAAAGCGTCCTGATGCTGCTGATTGACCACAGGAAACTTTTCTGTTTTAGCTTGCTCAACATTCATTCGTCCATTTTCGGAGTCCCAAATCAATCTTGTTTTTTCAACCCAGCACTGATGTTCGGCCATAGTCGAGAGTGAAATCAAGAGAAAGCTTACAAGTAAACGCATTGGAACTCCTTTGGACCAATTCTTTAATATCTTAAACTAAAAGTAAAACTTTTTACCTCCAGAAGTTCTCATGTATCTTTATGAACTTCTTTTCATGGGAATAGTCTAAAACTTCAATTTTACGCGTGCCTTTAAAGAACACTTCTTCCGCCTTAATAAAAAGTCCGCTCTTTACGATGTTAAACAACTGGGAAGTGGAACAACCGTAAACAACTTTAGATATGCCTGCCCAGTAAATCGCGCCTGAACACATAGCACAGGGCTCAGTGGAAGTGTAAAGCGTGCAATCCTTAAGCTCTTCAGCTGTTAACTCAACTTGTGCCTTTTGAATAAGTCTTAATTCAGCATGAGCGGTGACATCGTGAAGTACAACCACTTCATTCTTACTTGTTGCCACAACTCTATCATCTTTAACTAACAGCGCTCCAAAGGGATGATTTCCAGATTCAACAGCGGCCTTGGCCAGGTCAAGGCATTGGGCTAAATAATTTAAATGGGTTCTTTGATTAGACATGATTGCTCCTTCGTTTGATGTTTGGAGCTTTCATCAATTACACCGTTAAAAACAAAGCAGGAAAGCTAAAGAGTCTTTGTTCGTGGGAGCAATCTTGGATTTTATATATGACTGTAAATACTTGGTGTCAATAGGACAGAGATGGGCCTACTTAGTGAGGCCCAGTAAATTATTATTTGCAAGTGAACTGCATAGTATAAGTGTATCCCTTTCCGATAGCTTCATTTGCAATAGATCCCCCAAGTGCGGCAATGCCACCTAAGTCAGACTCCTTTTTTCCACCAAAGGCAAAAACACCTGATCCAACACCTTGGGCAACTTTTGCGGCTGTCTTTCTACTTTCATAATCATCTTGATTCATGCGACCTGTGTAGCGAGACTCTTCCTTTTTAATGTAAGCAATCTTATTTTGCTTCTCGCAGAAATGGTCTGCTTGAGACTTTGCATTGTTGTAGCCTTGGTCTTTTTTGTCAGTTTGAAAAATCACAGTGTGCTTTCCTGATTCAGATGGCCTAACATCCCTATGATGGGCACAAGAGGCTAATGCTAAAGCTGCAGCGAATAAAATAATAGATTTCATAATTTTTCTCCTAGTTAGACAATAATTGTAAAAAAATATTTAAGTGGGGGAAAGAATTTTAAAGAAAAAAAACTTCACTGCGCGTCAAGTGCTTAGAACTATAGGTATGTGTAGTTTAAAGTTACACCACTTACCTCAGTGCCTAGATCTTGAATTACGGGAGCTCTTTCAGTCGTTTTAAAATAACTTAATTCCAAGTTGAAACCTTTAAGACTTAATTCATGGTTTAAGTCTCCAAAGCTGTTCGTCTCCAAACTTGCCTTGAACCAATTAAGCTGTGTCTCGAAACTTATCTTCCAAGACTCTAAGGAAGTTGTTTGAAGTGCTGCTGTGGATAGGAAAGAGTTAGATATAAAACTCTTTTGAAATCCCAGCATGTAGTATTGTTCAGGCACAATAGACTCACCAACATTAATCCCATTGATATTAAATATTAGATGTTTATCCTTATCTAGTGAGTAGGCCCCAACACTTCCAAGTGACAAAAACTGATAAGGGGAGCCGGCCTCTGGGTTAAAGTCAAAGTCTCCTTCCATTAATTGCTCTGCCTTCATTGTCTCAATCTTTCCTCTGCGAAAAACCCAAGAAGCTGTCGGCACCAGACTCAAGCGTTTCCACTTGATAGTTCGTGAGAAAGAAATCTCGTGGTCATTGAATTGGGTAAGTTTTAATTGTGGAAACACTGGATTTTGAGCTTGGGCCAGAGCAAAGTATTGGCGTTTATACGAAAAAACATTTTTATTGTGAGAAATGGATAGTTTGAAATTGGCCCTGGCGATGGTTGGACTTTCTAGAGACTTTTCAAATCCTTCTTTAATATCGCCAATCTTATCAGAATCAAAAAGCTTTAATTTTTCTGTCAAATCGCTTGAAGCGTATGCTTCTATTCCACTTTTAAGCTTTAAGCTGCTAGCTCTGGTATTTATATCAAACTTGCTAACAGTATAAGACGCCAGTGAAGAAGATCTAATAAAAAGTAGAGCTATAAATCGTTTTATTATCACAAATCCTGTCCTCAAGTTTTTTAGTTTGGGCTATTAAAGAATTAATAAGGCCTACGAGATGCTTGTATTCTTTCTTGCTTTTAATTTGGTCCCGCACCCTAATTAGTTCCTTTAGGCCTTTTTGAGTTTCACATTCTTTGGTGATCCAAAAGGCCAACCTTTTAACGACGGCCGGGTTGTTTTTTAGAAATAAGCGCAAGGCCTTCTCTATATTTAAATCTTTCAAGTTTCCTATCTCTTGAATCGCCACTCCGAACAACCTCTCCAGGGCATGGTCTATAGCTGAAAAGTAATTGTTAATTTGATCAAATGAGTCTCGAAAATGTGCATAGGTTCTAAACACCGCGCCAATGAGTTGATCAATTCTCATCATAAGTTCCATTTGCTCCTCTTCTGACAAAACTAAAACTTTTCGATTTAAGGAGTCATATTGAAGTTTTAGCCGAAAGTCCTCACCTATGGTTTTTAGTATGTGAACGGCCTGGTACAAATTAACTATGCCCATTTTAAAGTTGGCCATGTTGGATCGATGAATTGTTAACTCAATGGCCTTTTTTAAATACCTTTTGTGATGTTCATGAAGCTTCTTTATTGGACGAAAGCTCTCATGCAAGAATTCAACAGGATGTTCACTTCTAAGACTATTAGAAAGAACAAGCTCGACTTGTTCTAAGAATGGAATCGTTTCAAAGCCACTGGCCCCGATATAAGCATCTACCAGAATGTCGGAAGTGTTTGAATTGAGTTGTCTTCTCTCAAGGTAGTTAATGACACCAGAATAGTTTCTCTCATCAAGCATTCTTTGCGCCTTATCGGCCGTAGACTCTTCGGGAGCAAACTTTTCACAACTCATGGTAAGGACTAGCGATAAAAGCAAGATTAAACACTTCATGTTTAAATTTTACGCTAAACTCATGAATGAAATTAGCCGGCAAGTTAGTCTTGACTATAGGTGCTAAATTGAAAATTAGAACTTTTGCTTTCCTTTTGACAGGGGCATTTTGGGTGTAAAGGAGCTTCCCTGGGAGGCAACAATTACGCATCCAATTGCAAGCCACTGCACACCAGTTAAATTCTCCCCTAAAAACACAAGGCCAATCACACTGGCAAACGCAGGCTCAAGGCTCATAAGAATGCTAAAGGTTTGTGAAGGAATTCTTTTTAATGCGCTCATCTCCAAAGAGTATGGAATGGCGCTACTAAAAAGACCCACAAAAATTCCCATAGGCAAGGCCTCGGGCGCAAACATAACGGAGGCGTTTAGCACAAGACCCCAAGGGGCCACAATGATGGCGGCGATGGCCATACCTGAACTTGCGGCAACAGGACCTCTGACTTGGGTGCCAAGCCTTTTGCCAAAAACAATGTATAAGGCCCAAAAGAGTCCTGCTAAAAGCGCTAAAAAAACACCCATTGGATCTAGAGCTGCATCCGTCTCTTTCATTGGCAGGAGCAAATAAATTCCAACTCCCGCAAGAAGCGCCCACAGAAAGTCCAATTTTCTAGTGCCACCAAGAATTGCCACTGCCAAAGGTCCGGTGAACTCGAGGGCTACTGCGATCCCAAGTGGGATTTTTGCCAGTGCAAAGTAAAAAGATAAATTCATAAGCCCTAATGAGGCACCATATAGAACAAGGTTTTTAATTGAGCCTTTAGCAAACTTGGTCTTCCATGGCCTAAAGATAGCGCACAAGGCCAGTGCCGCAACTATTAGTCGCAGGCTGGAAGCCCCGGCGACTCCGGCTATGGGAAATAAGTTCTTAGCTACTGAGGCTCCGTATTGAATAGAGGCCATGGCAAGCAATAGAGTAAATATAGGTAGAAATTTATCTTTCATATGTTTAGTTCTAAAAAAAGTAGTCTTTTACTATAGAAACAGAGTTTAGGCTGCTCTTTTTATTCCAAATAAGTTTTACCTCATAGGGAGCATTCCAATCCTGGGGAAGCTTGATTGCTTTCAGTCTTGGCTCATTATTTACGATTATATCTGGCAACAACGTCCAGTACCTTTTATTTTTCATCAATTCAATGGCCGTGAGGTCAGAGTCCCAAAAGTACTTGATATTTGGCGTGATTTTAAACTTTTTAAACATCGGGTGATCTATGCAGCTAAAAACATACTCATTTGCCTTATGAATAATGGCCGGATATTCAGAAATCTTTTCAATTGGGCGCTTTGCTTTTAACAGCTCACTATTTTTGTTTGTTGCTAATAAAAGCTCTCCCTTAAAAAGAGTTATGGAGTCTATGTCTTTGTGTTCTTTTGGTGAGAAGCAGATTGCAAAATTGAGTTCTCCAGAGAGCACTTTGAGTATAGAGATGTTGCTGTCTTGGGAGAAAATTTCAAAGTTTATAAGCGGGTGGTCTCCTAGGATTTTTTCCAGCTTGTTTGGCACAAATTTGGCCGCCAGCCAGTGGCTGGCCCCAAGTTTAACAGTACCCCTTAGCTCGGTTAGTTCAGAGTTCTCAAAGAGATCAGAATAGGAGCTCAAAATGTGGTTAACCTTCTCTAAAAAACGCTTGCCGTCTTGGGTAATTAGGATATTCCTTCCGGACCTTTGAAATAAGCTGTAGCCTAAGTCTTCCTCTATTATTTTAATCGAGCGGCTTACTGCACTTGGACTAATGCTAATCCTTTTAGCGGCGTGATTTAAGTTGCCCCAATCCGCAACAGCTTTAAAGTGTCTCATATTTTCCAATGATGTCCGCATTGTTATCCTGTGGTGAACGATTTGTTTCGATTATTCTAATATACGGCACTCATTGTTTACAGTAGGTATAGTCAAACTTTCAAACAGGGGGAAATATGAAAGCGTTAATCTACTTATTTTTAGTTACAACATCACTATTTGCAAATGAGGGAATCTCACAAATTCAAAAGCTTATAGCTGAAGTGGGGAATCCTGTGGTCGTTTTTGATCTGGATGACACTTTATTTTATTCGTCTTCTCGCTCATGGGTAATTTTTAAGGAGCTTGCAAACTCGACTCGTTTTAAAGAGGAATATCCAAAACAGATAGCAAAGTTGGGTAAGATAGAGCTATCTCAAATTAAGTACAGTATAGAGGACACTCTAAGGGATGTGGGAATTGTTGATCCAGCACTCATAAAAAAGATCCTTAAATTTTGGAAAGAAAGGTTTTTTACAAACGAATATGTAAAAGAAGACGCACCTGTGGAGGGGGGAAGAGAGTATGTTCACAAGCTCAGAAGTCTGGGAGCTAGAATTGTCTACTTAACCGGAAGAGATCATTCAATGCGAGAGGGAACTATAGAGTCTCTTAAGAGCTCTGGGTTCCCATTTGACGAAGAGAACTCCATTCTCATAACCAAGGAGAGATTTGATATCCCAGATATTGATTATAAAAAGGGAGCTTTTGAGAAAATCGCTAACATGGGTACTGTTGTTGCGTTCTTTGAAAACGAGCCAAAGAATCTGAATGCCATGATAGAGCGCTTTAAAAAAGCAGTGCCTGTATTTTTAGATATTAAACATTCTCCTTCACCAGTTAGACCAAGCTACAAAGCTATCTGGATAAAGGATTATAATTTTGCCACCAAAAAAGTCGAATGTGCCTACGTTGATGGTTTTTATGAGAATATTGATAAAAATCCCTATTTGGGAGTTGGGCTCAACGTTTGCTAAATATATGAAAAATTACTCATTTGGAGATAGGCACTTTCAAAAAGTGTCTATCTTGGTTAATAAGAACCATGTTAAAAGCTCTATGTTTTTTACTCACACTTTCCACGCTCCAGGCGGCAGACCTAGAGAGTGGCCTTAGTGAGCTTAGAGCTAAATACAATATTCCGGGCCTGGGAGTAATGGTCACAAAATCCAACAAGGTTTTAGCTCTTTCAGCTTCAGGGTATCGAAAAATAGGGTTTCCTGAAAAGGTTGAAACTAGCGACAAGTTTCATCTTGGCTCGTGTACCAAGGCCATGACGGCCACATTAGCGGCTATCTTTGTCGAGGAGGGAGAGCTTAATTGGTCTGATACCCTAGGAGATCTTTTTCCAGAGCTTAAAGTTCATCAAGATTTAAAAAAGATAAGATTTGATCAGTTGCTTGTTCATAGAACAGGGATTGCGGCAAATCCCAATCCAAACCTTTATGAACAACTTAGCAAACTTAAAGTTTCCAAGGCCAGAGAGAAACTTGCTAAAATCTTTTTAACCAAAAGACCTAAGCATGAGGTTGGAACATATAACTACAGCAATATCGGTTATATTGTTGCAGGCCATGTTTTAGAACGCTTAAGCGGTAAAAGTTGGGAGAAATTGATGGCTAGTAAAATCTTTTCTCCTCTAGAGATGAACTGTGGCTTTGGTCCAACGAGCTCAAATGAAGAGCTTCGGCCTACCCAACCATGGGGACACATCCAAAGTGCCGGTAACCCCGCTGTGGCATCTCAAGGTGACAATGCCTTATTCTATGGCCCTGCAGGAACTGTTCATTGCTCAATGATGGACTGGAACAAATTCTTAAATATCCACATAGATGGGTTTAATGGAACTGATTCGATTCTTAAATCATCCTCTTTTAAAAAACTGCATACACCGTATTCTGAAGAGGGTGAGACTTACACTTATGGAGGATGGAGAAGGCTTGAAAGAAGGTGGGCCAAAGGAGCAGTTTTCACTCATACTGGATCCAATACACTCAACTTCTCAAACGTATGGATTGCGCCCAAAGTTGAAGCGAGCCTTATTGGGGTGGCCAATAAGGGTGGAGAAGGCGCATGGACTGCCACAAACAAGGTCATAGAAAAAGCTATCAAGCTTATCGACTAGGTCATTCCCTTCTCTTTGTTTATCTCTTTTAAATCATGATGAATCTTATCGTCTTTATGTCGGCCAAGAGCATGAAAAATATGAAAGATTGCACCTTTTCTTTCAGCTCTACTTCTTACATAAAACAAAAACCAAAGAAGACAAAATATGGCCAAAGCTGCAGATATGAGAAGTGGCCTTTTTCCTAGATAATAAAGAAGTAAACATGAAGAGATTATCCCTAGGATCTGCATCCAAGGATAAAAAGGAGTTTTAAATCCAGGTTTATAATGTTCAATTTTGCTCTCTCTCATAACAATTAAAGTGCAGTTGACTAGAATAAATGCAATAAGTTGAACAACGCTTGCAAACTTGGCAACACTCATAGGTGATAGAAAAAGCTGAAAGGCAACCATTACAGCTACCGTCAAAATTATGGAGAAAGTAGGTGTGTTAAAGCGATTCATCTTTGAGAAAAGACTTGGAAGTATTTGATCTCTTCCCATGGCCAGGGGAAATCTCGAGGCACTCATAATGCTTGCATTGGCAGTTGATGCAAAAGCGGCCATCGCTGCGGCGAATATTAAATATAGGCCCCAGTTTGAAGGAATCAGGGTAAATGCTCCCTCAGAAGCTGTGGCAATAGGTGAGAGATCTTTTGAGAGTTCATCCAGTTCGACAAAATGAACAACAAAGAATACGCCCAGAACCATTAAAACGAGTGCTGTTAAGACCGCATACATAATGCCTCTTGGTATGTCTCGGGCTGGATCTTTAACCTCTTCGGCAACACTTGCTAATTGGGAGACACCAAGAAAGGCAACAAACACAATTGCGGTTGCCTGCATGATTCCATCTATGCCATTGGTCAAAAATGGAGAAAATCCATCTTTAACCTCACTAACAGAAGAGTTGAAAACGGTGTTGACTCCAGCATCCACAAGAAAGTAACTAAGAATTATCACAAGCCCTGCCACTAAGACCTTTTGCATCCCAGCTGTCTCTTTTGCTCCAAAGAGGTTTAACAATCCAAAAATCACTGTGAGTCCTATTGCGTAAGGAGTAATATCTCCACTAAAAAACAAGCTTGTATAGGCCTGCATTCCAATCAATGCAAATGCCCCCTTAAATGTAAGGGCGAGCCACATGCTTATTCCTCCCACAGTGCTCATCAGCGGCCCTAGCGCTCGATCAATAAAAAAGAAAATTCCACTGGCCTTTGGCATGGCCGTCGACAGTTCCGCAATACTCATAAGTGATGGCAAAACTAGAAAGGCCGCGAGTACATAGGCCAGGACCACTGAGGGTCCAGTTTCACTAGCAGCAAGTCCTGGCAATAAAAAGAACCCAGAGCTAAACATGGCGCCAAGACAAATTGCGTAGACGTCGCTCAGCTTTAGACGTTTCTCAAACTTTTCCATTTATCCTTCTCAACTGTGAAAGGGACTATTAGGTTTAGGCTATCACTATATTCTCCAATCGATGGCTAGATATGTATTGGAGTAGGGCCGTGTAAGCGATGTATAGAATTGGTTCAGGAGCTAGAATCTCTCATCAAGGTAGTTTCTTTGGAATCTAAAAAGGCCTTGGTTTTCTTAATGGTTGACTGGTGCGTCAAAGGATCAACGGTATAGTTTTTACAATACCCGCACAAAAGTGTTAAAAATGGTTGAATTCGAGATAAATAGGATAAACGATTTTTATTAATAATCTTTTGGAGATCAAATGAAACTTCTACTATTAATTGCAATTTCTTCTTTAAGTGTTTTGGCTGACTCTTTTGACTTTAAATGTGTTGGAACAGACGCCGTCTATGTGAACAGCTTCTCAATGGAAGGCTCAGTTGACACACAATCTGGAACTATTGCCTACGATGTGGAGACTAGGACTGCAGGAAACAATGGCACAACTTCCGTAAGCACAAACGTTGTTAGAAGTGCAACCTTTGAGCGCGTTACAGATCCAATAACTGGCGACTTCTTAGGATATAGAGCATACTCTGTTGATAAAAATGATGCTCATGTTTATGTAAATATTTTGATGAACTACCCAGGACAATTAGCTTCTCAAATCAGAGACGTTGACGGAAGAGTTTATCGCTCTGACTGCAAGGCCCTATAGTTTCTACCATAATATAAAATCATATAATGGCCCTTTTAGAAGGGCCTTTTTCATCGCTTATAAATCTATCTACAAAAATAACTAAACACTAACTCTTCTCTACGAGTAGATTTCGTATTGATTAATAGTGTGAAGCTTGCTAGATAAAAGTCATGAGATCAATGTTCCGTTGGCCATTCATTCGTAATCTTCTTTGGTGTTGTTAAACATCAGTACTCATTTATTTCATTAAATTTATAATCCTTTGTGGAGATCTTATGAAAAAGATTACGATCGTTTATGGGACGCGTCCTGAGTTTATAAAGCTGTATCCATTAATTAAGGCTTTAAAGCAAAAAAAACATTTTAAATTACAAGTTGTTTCTACAGGTCAGCATACTGACTTACTTGAACAGGCCCATCTTGAAGAGTCCTTCTCTCCAGATATCAATTTAGATATTCAGCGCAAGTTTGGCGATCTAAATGAGTTGCAAGGTTTGATTTTTAAAAAACTGTATGACCTTTCAAGACTGGACGCAAAACCAGATTTAATTTTAGTCCATGGTGACACTGCGACTGCCTTCTCAACAGCTTTATTCGCTTTTCAATTTCAAATACCGATTGCACATATTGAATCAGGCCTGAGGAGTAAAAATCTAATGTCTCCTTTTCCTGAAGAGTTTTATCGTCAATCAATTTCTAAAGTGGCTAGTTTAAACTTTGCACCAACTAAATCAGAGAGGGAGAACCTTTTATCTGAAGGAGTAGATGAAAGAAGTATATTTGTAGCGGGAAACACAATCGCTGACTCCTTATCCTCTAGGAGAAAAGCGGAATTTAAAAAGAAAAATAATATTCTAATTTCAGTTCATAGGAGAGAAAATAGAGAAAAAATAAAAGACCTTCTTGATAGAGTTCATAGTTTATCATGCTCTTTAGGTGCGGCAGAGTTTGAGTACTTAATTCATCCTTCTGTAGAAGGATTGATTGATGTTCAGAAGTATCCCCGAATAAAATTTCTATATTCAATGGACCATACTAGTTTCTTGGACCGTATCCAGAGTTGTCGGTTTATAATTACCGACTCTGGAGGTGTTCAGGAAGAGGCCAGTTTGCTTGGCATTAAGGCCCTTATCTATAGAGATCATACGGAGCGCTTAGATGGTTTAGATTCAGGGGTTGAATTGATTGGAACTGATTTAAACATACTGTCGGCCCGAATCATTGAACTCGTAAATAATCCTGTGGGAGTGCAAAGCAAAAATCGTCTTTGTGTTAATTCAGTTTCTGAAAAAATTATCAAAGTTATACAGAAATTTTTAGCTCTTAGAGAGGAGTCTGTATGTCTACGTTAGCTATTGGTGCACATCCTGATGATATTGAGATCGGTTGCGGTGGAACTTTAGGTAAGCTGATAAGTCAGGGGGAGAAAGTTACAGTTTTAATTATAACAGATGGAAGAGCTGGGAGTTTAGAACAAGACAGTTTGGAGCTTGTAAAATTGAGGCAAAATGAAGGAAAAAAATCAGCGAAAGTGCTGGGTGTTCACAATTTAATTTCTTTTGACTTAGCTGATGGCCTTGTCAGTTTTTCTAGAGACGAAAAACTTAAAATGATTGAATTGATTAGAACGATTCGCCCAGATACCATTTTTATTCATGCAAACGATGATAAATTTAATGATCACCAAATTGTGCGATCTTTAGTTCTAGATTCAATTCAAGTTGCCGCTGGCCCATGGTATTCAGAGGTAGGCGGTTCTGCTCATTTAGTTAGGAAAGTTTATGGCTATGAAGTGTGGAACCCGATTAATAGGTTTCAATTAGCTGTTGATGTGTCAGATTTTATGAAGTTAAAGTTGGAGGCATTAAAAAAGCATAAATCTCAAATCACAGATATTAATTATTTAGATGGAGTGAAAGGGCTAGGTATGTACCGAGGAGCGATGTCTGGCGTGGGGAAGTACGCAGAAGTTTTTGAAGTCATGCAACACCATGAACTGTGAACGGTGCGAGTTTTGAATTAAAAAACTTTTTCATTAAAAAAACGTAACAGTTCGCCCAGTGATTAAGGACTATTTATAGAAGTCTTATGTCTAGGAAAAGTCATATTCCAATTAGCCAGTGTATAACTATTACCAGTTTTTACACTTTCTTGTTGTGCGGTGCGTGTGTTCGTCGTAAACACGCAACAATAAACTTTAAGCATTGGAGGATGTATGAAATTACTAATTACAGGGCTATTGCTAATGGGAAGTATTTCTTCTTACGCTAATGAGTGGCAAAGCTATTGGGATAGTTTCGGTGGATCAATCATGAGTGTAAGCAACCACGAAAGATTGGATGTGAATGGAGATGAAAAACCAGGTGTTAGTGTTGAGATTAGAGGTTGTGTAGCTACTTTAGGCCTGTCTGATATCGCATTCATCTTGGGGCTTAAAAACTTTAAGCCTAATCTTAAGTCTTGTGATGAAAATGAAATCATCATTGCGCCGACCTATTATAGAACAACATACGCTGATAATTGTATGGACTATACTAAAAAGATCTTTGTTCCTATTCCAGAAGGCTGCAATTTTAACGCAGAAACCGGAAAAGTGATTATTGATCATAATTTCGAAGAATAGATTTAAATTGATAGATTCAGTTTAAGAGAAGCCCAGCATTTTGCCGGGCTTTTTTATTTAATATAAAGTTTTTTGGGCAGCCTAGAGTGGGTTAGAAATTAGAACTCTTTATGGTCTGAATGATTTTTTTACTAATCTGGTTATTATGTTTCTCTGGCCTATAAACCAAACAAATTTCATCTTTGAAGATTGGAGAGCCTTTTAATCTTTTAAGGTTGCTATATTGAGAGGCAATAGTTGCAGGTAAAAGACCGTATCCTAGTCCTAGCGCCGTGAGTTTAGCTACTAGTTCAAGGTTTCCTGACTTTAGTTCCCCGGAAAACTTTATCTTCTTTCCAAGTTTTTTAAGTATAAATTGTGATTGTGCCAAATTCTGGTCATATATAAGTTTGTCTTGGGTGTCATTGGTGTAAAAAATGGTTACTTCATCAGTGTAAAGCTTTTTGATGACAAGGTCCGGATGTTTAATAGGATTAACAATTACACCAAAGTCAGCTTCCCAACTGATTACTTTTTCTGTCATCTCTCTAGAAAGACCATGTGTAAAATTAAAATCTAATCCTGGGAATTCTACTTGCAGGTTTCCAATGAAAAATTCAGTAGCATAAAGGGCAACCGAGGGGTGTATGGCAAAGGTATAGCTTCCCTGGACTAGGCCTGTCTCAGGGTTTGCTAGGTTTTGGGCCTGCTCCCATTCATATATGAGTCTTCGGGAGCGAACTTTGAACTCTTCGCCAAGTTTTGTTAATTGAATACCATTTTTCAATCTAATTAAAAGCTGACCTCCAAGTTCATTTTCCAGTCTTTTAATTGCATAACTAAGAGCAGGTTGAGAAATACCAATTATTTCAGATGCCCTCGTTATATTGAGGGTCTCACTCACTGCAATAAAATACTTAACGTCATCCATCATTAAAGACATAAGTAAATTTTATCACAGTCACTGAAATAAGTCATTTTATTTATCTTGGTCTCTTTCCTAAGGTTTTATTAGGAGGGAAACATGAAAAAAATGATAAATGCCCTGAAATCTGTAAGCACACCAATAAAGTCCTCATCTTCTGAGGTTTTGCGTGACAAAGACCCTGTAATAGAGACTTCAATAAAAATTCTGGCCGAAGTAATGAGTTATCGACGTTCACCCGAGAAAGTCAAACCTTGCCGTGACTCAAAATGTGAGTCTTGTACATCGATTTATTTACCTAAAATAGTTTACGCTGTTAAAAATAGAAGGCCTGTGAATTTTGTTTTACCCGCATTCCCTGGTAAGTCACCAAATTTAAACAAGGTCGTTGGGGTGGTGCCTGACTTTGCAGAAAAGATATCTTTATCTTTCCTGCAAAGTCTTTGTAAGAGAGTTAAAACAATTTATTCTCCAGGCATCCAAATAATTATTTGTTCAGATGGAAGAGTCTTTAGTGATGTGGTGGGAATGCAGGAAAGTCATGTAACTTCATATCAAGCGGAATTGGATAGGTTAATTGATGAGATGTCACTAAAGGATATTTCAACTTTTAACTTAGATGACATTTATAAAAACTTAAGCTTTGCCCAAATGAGGGATGAATTGATGAAGACATATGGTAAATCATCAGAGATCTTAAAACATAAAATTAAAAGTGGTGCTAGGCCTGGAGCTACCCTAGAGGAGGTAGAGGCCAATAGAATGTATTGCGGAATAACACGTTTTTTATTTGAAGATTCATTGTTTCCTGGCCAAAGGAAAAGTCGGGCAGCAATTCAAAGAGAAGCTAAGTCGAAAGCGTATGAGGTAATTAGAAGAAGTAATGCTTGGAGTGAACTAATTGAGGAGTTATTTCCTGAAGCTGTCCGCCTCTCAATTCACCCACAGGCCTGTGGCTCAAAAAAATTAGGAATTCGTTTAGTTGGTAACGAATCTTGGATGACGCCTTGGCATGGAGTTGCTATGGAAACACCTAAGGGGCATATATTAGTTAAACGAAGTGAGGCTGAGGAGCTTGGAGCTAGATTGATTTATGACTCTTTGGGACGTCCATCTTTTTACCAACTTCTAGATTCTGACCTACCGGCGTTCATAGAAAGTAAGTTATGAAATATAAAATAACTAAGTTAGAACCATTTGGTGCTTTGATTGAATCTGCTATGCCAGGTTTAGATATCGGTGAACTTAATATTGAAGTCATTCGTGAACTATTTTTACAGGAACAAATTGTATTAATTCGAGGCTTTCAGGGATTTGCCAATCCTGATGACTTCTCCAAATACTGCGAACAATTTGGAGAGATTAGTATTTGGCCCTTTGGAAAAGTGTTGGAGTTAGTTCAACAAGACGAACCACTAGACCACATCTTTGATAACAGTTATGTGCCGCTTCATTGGGATGGGATGTACAGAACCCAAGTTCCTGAATATCAAATATTTCATTGCGTAAAAGCTCCTTCACCAGGACAAGGTGGAAGAACTATATTCTCCAATACGATTAAGGTCTTAGAAAATTTATCACAAGATATGAGAGAGAATTGGAAAAGCATATCAGGGATATACAAGAGAAAAATGGAGTTTTATAATAGCAAGGTTATATCACCTTTGATCACAAGACACCCTTATCGAAATTTTGATGTTATCCGTTATAATGAGGTTCATAATCCTGATAGAGGTAAACTTATAAACATACCTGATATAAGTTTCACAGGACTAAAAGAGAAAGAGCTTGTAAAGGTTTTTAAAGACTTAGATAAGCTTCTTTATAACCCAAAAAATTCTTACGCTCATGAATGGAGAGATGCAGACATCGTTATAGCTGATAACTTTACGCTTCTACATGGTAGAGAAGCGTTTAAACTCAATGCTCCAAGGCATATTCAAAGAGTACAAGTTTTAAGTAATCCCCCTTTCGACAATCCACATCTGGAGACACTTAAATGATTTATAAAGAAGTGGACATTGTAGTAGTTGGTGCAGGCCCTGTTGGACTAATGTGCGCATATCTTGGAGACATTTGTGGCTTGAATATTGTAGCAGTCGATAATAATGATGGACCACTGAAAGTTGGAAGAGCCGATGCATTAAATGCAAGAACACTCCAGCTTTTGGAATTAGCAGGGTTATTCAAAGAGTTATACCCTGAAGGAAAAATTTGTAATACTTCTTCCGTTTGGTCCAATGGAAGATTTATTTCAAGACAGTCATCCTGGTGGGATGAAATAGAAGGTTGTTTTCACAAGCACTTTCTAATGCTTGGCCAGTCACACATAGAAAAATTGCTGGATCAAAAGCTGAACAGAACTAGCAATAAAGTCTTAAGAAAAACTGAGATAGAAAATATTGTGGCAACTACTGAGGGATGTTTGACAACGTTATCAACTGGAGAGGTAATTAAGTCAAAGTTTGTGATCGGAGCTGACGGTTCAAGGTCATTTGTGCGAAACCATTTCAAGATCCCTTTCGAGCTTATTAGACCTCAAATTACTTGGGCCGTTATAGATGGTGTGGTTGATACTGATTTTAAAAAAGTCCCTGAGATTATAGTTTTTCAAGCTGAAACTTCGGACGTGGCATGGATACCGCGGGAAGGAGAAATGGATAGATTTTATGTAAGAATGGACAGAGTAGACTTTACTCAAGAAGAAGTGCTTGAAAAAATTAACAATGCAATATTTCCACATTATTTAACTTTTAAAGAGGTGGAATGGTTTTCACATTTTTCGGTCAAAGAGTCTGTAGCTGAATCATTTTACACTCAAGATAGAGTTTTTCTCGCAGGTGATTCGTGTCATGTTCATTCTGTTAATGGAGGTCAAGGACTAAATACCGGCCTGGCGGATGCTTTTAATCTTATTTGGAAACTGAGTTTGGTATTAAAGGGAGAAGCATCCAGTGATCTTTTAAACAGTTATGAGTCGGAGAGAAGGCCAGTTGCTCAAAGTGTAATTGAGTCCTCGGGAGAGTTAGTTAGGGCAACAAAGTTCTCAGAGCGTGGAACCCACGCCCAAGATTATGTGAAAATTGTGGAAAAGCGTTCTGGAAATATTACGGGTATGGGAATTCGATATGGAGAAAGTGGGCTCAGAGGAACAAGGGCCTTTGACTTTGAAATTTTTCGTGAGGCAGAAAAAACACGGCTGTATTCTCTTTTAGACTACAGAAAGTACACACTTTTAATTTGTGGCGATCTTGAGCCTCCTATGCATTTACCTGAAAGGATAAATTGCCTAAAAGTAAAATCCTTTAGGAACAATGGTGGATATTGGTCTAAAACAGCTCCCTATCATGGGCAAGCACTTTTGATTCGACCGGACTCGTATATTGAAAATAGTTTTAGCTTAGAGAAGGATACCTTTTCTGAGTTTTTGGCCGAAATGATTGAATGTATTATTCCTAACAATCAAACATCAGAGGGGTGACTCTAGGTTGTAGGTGATAAAAAGTTCTTTACTTCGAAAGTGAAGTTTCCCCCGAATCCTAATGAGGTTGAAGTAAAAATATGAATCACCTAAGGTATGGAGTGTTAACCATTGGCCGCAAAGGCTCTGACCAAAACTATGGCTCTGTTCGTAAGTGATTTAAATTAGTCGATGGAAATATAAAAGCCCTTTTGGTGCCGAAGACAGACTTGAACATAAGGCTGCCATACCAAGTTGAAATTGGGCTCTAACTCGCTGAAAATAAGCAACTTTGTGATTGGCACTATTACTGCCTTAAATAAGTCCGAAAATAAGGTTTACGTAAGTTTCATGGGGTATAGGGCCTAGCTTTTGACCCAGTGTTCTTTTATTACACATTATATTGTGCTTTATCGGTCAATATTTACACTTAAATTTGTGCTTCTTAACGTGTTTGTAGTGTGTTAGCATCTTTATATGAAAAGAGCAGCTTTAAAAGACTTAGCAAATTGGTTGAGAAACCCTTATCGTAAGCCCTTAATCTTGAGAGGTGCACGACAAGTTGGGAAGTCGACCCTTGTTCATCTCTTTAGTGAGGATGAAGAATTAGACTTAATTGAGGTCAACTTAGAGGTTGAAAGACTGAGCTCAGTTGAAAAAAAGGAATTTAGACTTCAATCCCTTTTAGATGAAATACAGCTTAAAAAGAATAAGCGAATCACTAAAAATACACTCCTCTTCTTTGATGAAATACAAGAATCTCCAATGCTTCTTAAATATTTAAGATATTTCTATGAAAAATCTCCGGAGTTAAAAGTAATTGCTGCAGGCTCTCTTTTGGAGGTTGCTTTGCGTGCGGAGGACTTCTCATTTCCTGTAGGGAGGGTCGAGTTTTATCATTTAGGCCCAATGAGCTTTCAAGAGTTTTTATGGGCAACTGGTCAGAATTTTTTAGATCAAAAACTTACTGAATGGGATTTTAGTGACGAGCTTCATGAGGCCGCTATTGATGCTCTGAAGGATTATTACTATGTTGGAGGTATGCCTGAGGCTGTAAAGGTCTTCTCCGAAACACAAAGTTTGGTAAGAATGAGGGAAATTCAAAGCCAGATAATTCAAACCTATCAGGCCGACTTTCCTAAGTATAATAAGAGAATAAATGTTCAGAGAATATCAAGAGTGTTTAACTCCTTGGCCTCAAGCTTAGGTGAGAAAGTTATCTTTTCTAAATTAGATTCTGAATCATTATCAAGGGATATAAAAAGAGTTGTTGAATTATTAATTGACTCAAGAGTTGTTTTGTCATGTCATCATTCAGATGGGAACAGCGTTCCCTTAGAGGGGGAAGTTGATTCAAGAATCTTTAAACCATACTTTATTTATATCGGGCTGCTAAATGCCATGTTGCGCCTTGATGTCGACTCAATTGATAGTGAGTTTCGAAACAACTTCAATACTAAAGGAATTCTGGCGGAGCAGTTCGTTGCTCAACATTTGAACTACTTCCAAGGCCACTCATTAAATCCTTCACTATTTTATCATCTAAAGGATAAAGGTACTCAGAAAGCGGAAATAGATTTTCTAGTAGAGTCAGAACAAAACATATTTCCAATTGAAGTAAAATCAACTGCTAAAGGTCATTTAAAGTCATTAAAAAGTTTTTGTGAGAGGAAAAGTTCCCCAATTGGGGTTAAGGTATCTCTTGCAAATTTCACTATAGATGATGACTTTGTTAAAGACTGTAAGCTCGTTAATATTCCCCTGTATGCCATCGATTACCTGAAAAGCAATTTGGGTAGGATTTTATAGCAAAAAAAAAGCCTTTCCGAAGAAAGGCTTTTAAAAATGGGGTGACATATTTGATTCTTGTAATCACCTAATATATGAGTTTTTTTTCTTGCTGAAGAAGCCAAAAGCCAGATTTTATGTAAATTTTTCATTTAGCTCGTAAAGTGAAAGTTTAAGGTCTAAAAAGTGGAAAAATTAATTTTATTGGAGCAAACCTATGAACATATTTGTCTACGCTTTTCTGGTTTTTTCTTCTTTGAGTGCATTTGGAAATGATTTTTCCCCTCTGCAAGAAGGTGTGTACTACTACGATTGTCCTGAGGCACAAAGATATTGCTATGAGAGAACAACTTGGTACCGGTATGTTAAGCCAACATTTGATGAACTAGGGACGTTAAAGAAAGTAACCATTATGAGATCTAAAAAAGATGGTACCTTGGTTGGGTGGCCTGTAACTTTTTCATGTGTACAAGAAAATGAAGAATTCAACTGTGGAAACGGATTCTTAATGGTCCGTAATCACGGCACAGGATTTAAAATGAAGGGGAAAAGAGCTTATACCAGTTATAGATATAACCTTCTTAAACGAGTTAAGAAAGAGTATGGCCGTATTTATTGTAGTACAGCAGATGATAAGGGAAAGGTGATGCTCTACCTAGATTTAGACTCTAATGAAGTAAAGAATGTCTTTGCTGGAAAGTTTTCTTATACATGGAAAGAATATCTTTTTGGAGAAGACCACAGAAAGGATGAGCGCGCACCATCAGATATAAAACTTGAGAGGAATTACGATCAGGGGCAGGCAGTTTACAGGATAGGGAAGAAAGAGAAACTATTGCTTCAGATTTATTCGGATAAGACATTCACTCTCGAAGCTAACTTTTGTCATATTCATAATGGATGTAATTCCAAACAAGTTACTGGAATTTGTTCCAGCGTGGTTGGATTGGATTTTTAATTTTTTTTAAAAATTGTCGATAAAAATAAACAAAAGCCCAGCATTTCGCCGGGCTTTTTTTGTGGGAAGATTAAAGCACAAAAAAAAAGCCCTAATCAATTGATCAGGGCTTTTTAAAATGGGGTGTTCTATGAAAACCGCCAAATAGTTCGGTACTCATAAGCCCATTAATTGATAAAAAAGCTTTAACTAATTTCCTGTTTTTGTCGAAAAGTAATCATGAAAGTACTTTTGACCATGGTCGCACTACTAGTGTTAAAGGTCGGTTACGGCCAAGATATTGCTGCATTAGATAAACTATTAGAGAAATCTGATAACTCTAAAGACTTTATTCTATCTCTTCCTCCTGAGTTTAGAAGCCACTATGTGCTCCTATATGAAGGACATGCTGGGACTGAGGCAAGTGTAACATCTCCTCGCATGATTTTTTATAATACGAGTACTTATATTGCTGTGGGTGAAGGCGATGTAGAAATTATGGAGTGGGACTCTTCAAAAAAAGAATATGACTTTTATAGATATGAGCCCAAACCCGGAAATTCTTATAAAAAAGTTAACATTGATGTACAGAAAGACTGTATCCGTTGCCACACCCAAGGAGAAGCTATTTGGGAAGACTACGCAACGTGGTGCGGAGTCTATGGTGGCACAAACGATGATACTCCTTCCGAAGCTGAGAAATATTGGTTAGCGCAATATTCAAAAGAGTTTAAAAGTGTTTTTCCACTCGAAGAGCTTACTGCTGAGAGGGAAAAGTTCAAATCAAATCCAGATCCTTGTCAACCAGGTCGTTCACATGAACTACATGGAGGACAGGCCTTAGGAAACGTTATTGGATACAGGCAATTAGAGAAAATAACCCATAAAGTTAGAAGCTCTGAAGTTTATCAAAGTGATCCCGTTGCGATCCAAAAAGCATTTTGTGCATCATCTGTTTTTAACTCTATTGCAACACTAGAGGTAGGACAAAGTGAAAGCTTCAAAGCTTTGGTGGACGAGCTGACTGACTTTCTTGCTCCTAGTGAAGAACAGAGGAAGAAGTTGTTGCAAGAAATGAAAGAGTTTTCCAGTGAGTGGGAGGCTCTACTAAGAAATAAATACAAGTTTAGAGGAGAAGAGCTGGAGTATGAGTTGGCAAAAGACGGGTATGCATATGCAATCCCTTTTTTGCAAAGAAAAGTCCTCTATAAATTAGGGCTAAGTGAGCCAGATATTAATACAGGTCATAATCGGCCGGATCCGGGGAAACTATCTAAAGCTCTTAATCCTAGATGTGCCAGGCCTATGTTTAATAGTAAAAATATTAGAAATGGACATAGTGGCGAGTATCCTAAAATTTCAAGTGGCTTTGGTTCTAGTAATGGAGAAGAGAGGCTTTCCGCAATTTTGGCAGGTGATTTTGGCCAGGACTTATAGACTCACCATTTGTCATTGAATGATAAAGGAACAATGACCTTAAAGGATCCTGACAGCAATAAAGTTAGGTCTTTTTGCAAAAAGTTAATTGAAGGTGAAATAGTCCAATCTGATTGCAACAGCTCAAAGGGCAAAAAAAGCCTTTCTTTTGGTGATCAATTATGGAACCTATCTCAGGAAGAGGCTAAGAGGCGTGAGTGTGAAGGAAAGCGTAAACCTGTGTCAGACCCTTGGGAAGAGATGGGGGATGATGCAACACAGGATGCAAAGCGACTTATTGATTCATTTTTTCAGAAGTGACATTGAAGCTACTGGTTCGCTCGATAAGAAGGCGACCAAAAACACTTAAATTGATCTACTTTAGACTTTTTTAAAATGGAATTTGATAGTCAGTCAGAGGTCAGTCAAAAATTGGCCAAGCGAAAGAAAGGGCATGAAATAATCTGAAAGATACGAGGTTCTGACCAAGATCGCGACTATGACCCTGTTTGTAAGTGATTTAAATTAGTTGATGGAAATAAAAAAGCCTTTCCGAAGAAAGGCTTTTAAAATGGGGTGATGAACTTTTTTCTTGGAGTTCGCCCAACCGCCAAGTCCAAATGACTAATATTACTCAATTACCAGTCAAAAATGAGTGGCGAAATAAGGAACTTTTACATCAAAAATACGTCGTTGAAAGGCGAAGTTTAAACGAGCTGGCGGTAGAGTTTAAAGCTGCAAGATGTACCATTTCAAAACAAATGAAAGCCTTTGGAATACATACTCGGATTACGGGATCAGTACAAAATAGAAAGCGAGGGCTTGCTTATGGCGAGAAGTGTCGAGATAGAAAGTTAAGAGCACATAAAAGAGAAACTGAGAATATTCAAAAAATGAAAGACCTTCGAGATAAAGGCTTCAGTTATTGGAAAATAGCAGAGATCTTCAATTCAATGGAGATTCCTACAAAGACTCGAAAGGGGAAGTGGTATGCTAAGACAATTCAACAAATACTGGATAAAGCTTAGTGCATCTCTGAGAACATATCAGCTTGATAAATTAAGTGATTGGCCTTGTTTGAGCTATCAGATATGATTTCATATTCCATTTTCTTATAAACAGGGACTCTCTTTTTAAACATATTAATTGTAAGCCCATTGTTCGCATCTAGATAGTCATAGATTCTGACTTCTTTTTTGTTTTCAAATGGGCGATGTATTCTTCCTGCGTATTGAATCATTCTTCCTTTGAATGAGATAGGCATTGTAATAAGTAAGGTGTCCAATATTGGAAGGTCAAAACCTTCTCCTATAAATGATCCTGTGGATAATATGTAAAATGGCCTCTTATCTTTAATACAGTTATCTATGTTGGCCAATATCTCTTTTTTCTGCTTTTTGCCCATCTCACCAACAAGTATAAATTCCTTTGCCTTAAGTTTTTTAGATTTTAAGGAACGAGATAAATGAGAAATATGATCTTTTCTTTCAGAAATAATTAGAGGGTACCTATTTTGTTTTAATTCAGTCTCTATATCAGCGGTGATTTGATTTGTACGTTCTTGATTATTTACAATTTCTGTCCAAATCTCATGAATTTCAAGACGTCTTTCTAGATGAACAGGAAATTGTAAATTGGTATCTCTAACAAATATTAGTTTATTTAAATCTTTTGCTCCAAAGTCTTCCATTTCATATCGAGTTGGACCAAGTTGCATATGTATAATAGACTCATGACCATCTTTTCTATATGGAGTTGCTGTTAAGCCGATAAAGTATTTGGCCGGAATCTTTTTAAGAACGGCCTCAAAAGAAACAGCTGGTATGTGATGACATTCATCTACAATAATTTGTCCGTAGCTATTTAAAAGTTCATCACTGTCTTCTAATTTTGATAAAGTTTGAATCATAGCAACATCAACTTTTCCTTTTGGTTTTTTACGGCTTCCTCCAAAAGAGCCTACTTCTTTAGGATCAATATCTAAAAATTCTTTAATACGCTCAATCCATTGTTCCATAAGTGGTTTTCTGTGAACGAGAATAAGAGTCGGAGTTTTTCTCTTTGCAATGAGATGGCAACCCATAACTGTTTTACCAACTCCTGGAGGAGCAACTAATACACCTGTATCAAACCTACTCATCTCCTTCATTGCCTTTTTCTGATCAGGTCGTAATTCTCCGGTGAATTTGATTTTTAGTCTTTTATGCTTTGCCCGCTCATCAAAGATATTAACAGTAGCACCAACATCATTTGCAATCTTTATACAATCATCAAGTCGACCTCTTGGGATAGACATTTCTGATCCATGGTTGTCACTACAGCAAATAAATCTTGGTGTATCCCATGTAGAAAAACGCATTCTTTGCTTCTTGTAAAACTCAGGATTGGCAAAAGTTGCTGTTCTTCTTAAGGCACCAATAAGTGGGTCTGGTAGTTCTTCAATATTTATAAATACTTGCTCAGCTAATCTAATGTTTATTGCGTCACTGTATTCTTCCAGTTTAACTTTTTTATTAATTGCATCGAGCGTTCTCTCTGTAATCTTAATATCAAAGTTATCTCCATCAAATATAAGATCTTTTGTAATATTCTTCTCAATTAAAGAATCAACTTCATTTTGTGAAAGAACTCTAGCTGTAGATAATAGATCCCACTGATCTTTAATAGGGGTGAAATCTTCATCTACAAATAATGTATTACCTTGATTTCTAGCATGCCTTTGGAGTGGTAGTGCAATCAAGTTACCAAACCCTCCATTTGGCAGAGAGTCTTGATTGGGAAAGAACCTGTCATGACTGCTAAGTTTTATTTGCTTTGATAGTGCTGAAGCTTTAACAAGAATCAGTGTGCCTAGTTGCCTTGCTTTTCTAGCAAAGACAGGCTCCTCAAAGAAAATCCATGCATGAGCACCATTTCAAGATTTTGAAATTGCAATATAAGTTTCTATACCTAACTCTCTGGCAGCATGCTTATAGGCAGTAACATCTTTTTTCCAAGATTCTTTATCAAAGTCAGCAGCAAGAAAAATACAAGTATTATTTGATCGTATGGCATAAGTTCCAGCAATGTGAATTCCTTGCAGGTGATTTTTGATGGCAATGTCATCTAGAGGAAGAAAAGCTTGGTAGTTACAGTCAGTGCACTTAATTTTTGGTTTATTGCAAATCGGCCTAACCCATTCATTTGAACAAACAGGAGAATAACCCTTTTTATTGTTCTTGTTATTTTCCCAAAAACGAGGAAAGATATCCTCTCTACAGCAAAACAATCTTTTAAATAGTTGTATTTTAGCCTCTGGAGATTCAGGCTTTTGAAAGTTTAGCTTTCTTCCAGTTAAAGGTACGACATTAGTTTCAGATTTTCTTAAATCCCTAAGCTGTGCAAGTAGTTGCGCACGTTCATTGTTAAGAAGCTCTAATCTCTTTTCTATTTCTTTAATTTGAGAATCAGTAGTGGAGTTGTCATTTTTCATTTATTGATTAAGACCCATTTTGCTCCACGGCCTTTACCCTTAGTTTGAATAGTATTTTCATCCCTCATTTCTCTAAGAACGATACGAATCATATCTCTACTGATCCAAGGAAACTCTTTTTCTATGTCAGATATTGAGAATGCTCCTAATTGCTTCATGACAAATTGCCGGACCTGATTACTTTTTGATCCTTTCCCTGGATTGATTGTGCCAACCCTCTCTTCAAATTCTTTATAGGCCTTTAATAGTGCTACCCAAAAATAGTTTAACCAAGGAAGAGGATCATGCTTATTTTCATGCCAGCCTTGTGAACTTTCCTCTAGTGTTCGATAGTAATCTTCTTTTGATTGCTCAAAAATTCTTTCTAAACTTATATAGCGTCCCACCTGATAATCAAAATGATACAAAAGAAGTAAAGTAAGTAGTCTCGCAACACGTCCATTTCCATCTGAGAATGGGTGAATACAAAGAAAATCGAGAACAGCCAGTGGAATAACGACAAGAGGATCAATCATGTTTTTATCAATTATAGATCTATAGTTTTCCTCAAGCTCTTGCATATACTTGGGTGTTTCAAAAGCAGCGACTGCTTTAAATCGAACTCTCACTTTTCCGCTGGGCAGAGTTTCAATAATTTCATTATCGGTACTCTTCCATCTTCCACCTGGAGTAGGCATATACTTATAAATATAAGTATGCAGCTGAAGAAGAACATTCGAGCTAAATGGAATGTCCTCAAATAATTCATGTATTAGGGCAAGTGCGTCTCTGTAACCAGCGACTTCTTGCTCTGATCTATCTTCAGGTGTTGTATCTCCAAGAATTAGTTTCTCAATTCTATCTGGTGAAACCTCAATCCCTTCAAGTCTGTTTGAAGATTCACTGGATTCAATAACTGCAACTTTTTGAAGGCCTTGTAAGACTTCAGGTGATTGCTTAGAGTAGAGAATTTGCTTGCCTTGGTATTCACCAAGCATACGGAGTGTGGCCAACTCAGTTTGGCCGAATTTAATGTTTTCTAAGTAGTTTTCGTTTAATGAGTTCATAATAGGGTAATATTATACAATAGGGGTAAAATAAAGGTCAAATTACCTACTTTTTTATGTTTTTGCCCCATTTAATTACATTGTAATTTCAATAGATTACATCTGTGGCAGAGGTGGTCGCCTCGGATAAATACGCAATTCATGTGATCCAACCGGTTTTACGATTTCTAATTACTATTAAGTCTAAGTGTTTGATATTATTCAACTTTTACCTCCTGAGACATGGGGGAATAAATAGGCTTTATATCAAAAATACGTCGTTGAAGGCTTAGGAATGAGAGAGCTGACGGTAGAGTTTAAAGCAGCAAGAGAGACGATTGCAAAGCAACTTAGGTTGTTTGAAATTTCGATAAGGAACGCTGGGTCAAACCAGAATCATAAAGCTCTTTAAGTATGGGATTAACTCTAGTGTTAATGTCGAGGGCCAATAAAAGATGGTTTCCTCCACATTTAAGCATCTGGGTATTGAGAATTTTCTCGATTTCATCGATGTGGAGTACCTCTCCAGTCGTTGAGATCTCCTTGTGCTCTTTAAGCTTTAGGTTATCCTTCTTTCCTTTGATTCCAAGCTCATACCTCTTTTGCAGGATATGACAATTACTGTGTCGAAGGTTTTCTAGTAATATTAGTTCATCTCTGGTTAATAATTGCTTAAGTTCTCTCGCTTTGTCTCGAATCTGGAACATATCTCCAAGAATATCCTTACCATCGTAATTTAAGGGAGATAGCTTTTCACACATTTCCAGATTGTCAGCCCCTAACTTTTTGAGAGTATTTTCAAACTCATCACCGAATTCGACTATCGTTGCATATAGTCTAATCCAGAAAA
The DNA here is from genome assembly GCA_002711995.1 of Halobacteriovoraceae bacterium. Lineage (GTDB taxonomy): Bacteria > Bdellovibrionota > Bacteriovoracia > Bacteriovoracales > Bacteriovoracaceae > UBA845. Next base: position 147,398 of record PASN01000016.1, read on the forward strand.
GGGATTCAAAAGATCCAGAATCGGCGTGTCCTAGATTTGTTATGAGCCAGTTCGAAACATGTAGGGTTGTACCTATCCACTGCTTCTTTTGTAGGGCATGAATATCACCTTTTGATAAAATTGAATCAGCCAGTTTTTGTTTGTCTTCATCTTCTAGCAAGTTAACTCTCTTCTTTCATCATCATTTCATAATGTGAATCATGGGCGGATTGGTAAAATATTTCTTTAAAGACATTCATGTACTGATCTATAACTTCAGGTCCTTCAGTGACATACAAGTCATCATGAACAGAGTGTGAACCATCATTGACCCATGATAAAAGTGACTTGCAAATGAACTGTTCTTTACCTGTGAATTTCAAGTGGAGATCTTCTAGTTTGATATTACCCATGATCTTGAAGTAGTTCTCTAGAATTCTTCTAAGTATGTTTTGTATAGTAAGAAGGCATTTATCTTCAGACTTTGCTTGTTGCCATAATAGTCATACGAAGTCTTTATTGAAGACGGGCAAAGAGTTGAAATACCAAATGAAAAGTTCACTGATGGTCGTGTGGAAGTAAAGCACAATCTCCCATTTTTTCATTTATAGAAAACCATAAATTTCTACCAATCATTTCTTAGTTGTTTAAAATACTTCCTTGAAAGTGGAAGAACGAACTCTACATTTAACATCCGATGATGAGCCTTTAATGAAGGTTTGTAGTCGTTGTAAGAGAAATCTTCCTAATTCAGCCTTTTATCGGAATAAGTCAAAGAGGGATGGAGTCGAGAGTTACTGTAAAGAATGTGCAAAACATCGCAATTTACTCAAAAGAATTTAAAAAAAATGATCTCTTTTCAGGCGACTTCTCTTCCATTTGGTGCAGTTATTGATAAAGAGCTTTTTGATAAGACACAGGCCAATGTAGCTGTCGTAGAAAAACTAAGGGGATTTAATAAAAAGCGGTCTCGCTTATATGCCCTTACTGGTATTTTACAATTTGAGGATGGCTCTCGTTTTACTGGTAACTCTGGTACTGCTCGAAATGGTGAACCAAAGTATTAAGTTAGCTCTTTAATAATGTACTCTACCGGTAATTATCGTGCGCTCTAGGCGCTTGTTTTCACGTTTTTAAGTAACTCACCATTTTTGGAATTTTACGGCCATGCGTCTACGGCCGTGCGAAATGAAAAGCCTTTTATTCTGCTTTAATTTTTGTCGCCAAACACAAATTAAAAAAGAAACAAAAGGCCCTCTTATGATTAAAAATACTATTGAATTTGAAACAACAAGAAAAGACCTAACTCACTTATCAGGCCTGGTTTTCTTTCAAAAACTCGTTAAATCAACAAGTTTGGATAGCATCATAGGTCAAATAATTCCAAGCAAAAAGCGACTTAGAGGTCAATCCAACAAAGAAAAATTCTTTACTGCCCTCTATTCCTTCATCGCAGGAGCTGACTGCATCGAAGATATAGAGATGTTAAAGCACGACCCTTTATTTAACGAGATTGCCAACAAACCCTGTAGTGCTGTTACTATGGAAAGATTCTTAAAAAGCTTTAAGCTAAAGACCTATGAAAAACTGCAAAACGAACTTGCTCGCCTGGCCTATCGCCTTCGAGAGAAACTCTACCCAGATAATAATGCTTTAATTCTAAGCATGGATTCAACTCCACATCAACAATACGGAAAGTACATGGAAGGGGTCGACTGGAACTATAAAAATATGTGGTGCCTGGACTCTCAAAACTGTTTTGACCAATTTGGATTTTGTTATGGTTGGCACTTGCGTGAAGGCAACACCTACTCTGCAAATGGTGCCGTCGAGATGCTTACGCGTATCTTTAATAACATCCCTAAAAACAAGGATGTCTTTTTTCGTGCAGACAGCGCCTATGGCAATAAAGGAATTTACAACAGTCTTCTCACTAACAGGGCTCACTTTGCAATTTGTCTTAAAGAAAATGTTTGGAAGCCTCTATTAAGGGATTATGAGAGCAAAGTGAAATGGAAGAAGACCGACATCTACTTTTTCGACTCCAACAAGTGCGAGATTGGTTCTTGCCTTTATCCTTTAAAAGATTTGGCAATGGGAAGAACTTTTTTAAGAGTGGTCTTTATTCGCGCCAAAAAGAAAAGGCTGGGACCTGGAGACAAAGAGTATTACCACCACTATGCAGTTGTCACCGACATGTCTGATAAGCAAATGAACGACGAACGAGTCATTAAGTTCTACAAGAAGCGGGCCAACGTCGAGAACCAAATAAAAGATTTGAAAAATGGGATGGATTTTAAACACTTTCCTTGTCAGAAACTCAATGCGAATCGAGCTTGGGGCATGATAGCCATCTATGCATACAATCTCATGCGCTTTGGAGCTCATAAGCTGCACAGGAAAAAAGGCTGTTTTCTCAAAACCGTCAGAAGAGAAATGATCTTCATCGCTAGTGAAATCAGAAAGGGACAACGAAAAATAAAGCTGCGTTTTACAAACCATATGTACCAGGAGGTGGAGAGACTAGAAATTATGATGACTTCTTAACTAGGTTTTGACCGATCAGATGTTTGTGGGCAAGGCCCTCCATGCTGACAGTTCTTTGACAACTGAATATCAAAACCAGCTGAGCTATCGCTGCATGATTTAGGAAGGAAGACGAAGTCTTTACCAGCCCGACTTTGTCTTCGCGAGGCGTTTTTGGGTCAGCTCGTAAAATATGGACCTGAACGGAGGGTATAAAATGCACTGAAGGCACATTAAAAAACTTTGCTGTAAAAAATTTGAGAAAAATTAGGGTGAAGTTATGAAATTTTGGGGAATTTGGCTTCCCATAAGTGAGATAAGGAACTTAGTGAAGGATTTGGGATTGACGGAGAAAGCATTATTTCTTCCCAGTCACTTGGCGAGTGCATGTAATCTATCGCTAATTGTTGAAGTCTAGGTTTGTAGTGGTTCTAAAAGTTTAGGTAAAAAAAAGCCTTTCCGAAGAAAGGCTTTTAAAAATGGGGTGGACGATGGGACTCGAACCCACGACAAACAGAACCACAATCTGCTGCTCTACCAACTGAACTACGCCCACCACAATAAATTCAGTTCTAGTTTTATAAGTATCTTTTGGCTTTTAGTCAATTGGAAATTAACAAGTTTGCGTTGCGTTGTAGTTTTTACTTGTTGTTCAAGCGCTTGATTTTTAAACTCTATTTTGACGAGAGGCATCTTTTGGGATTAAACTTGTCTAAAACAATCATTCTACAAACGTAAGAGGGAGTTTATGAAAAGAATTATTTTAGCTGTTGCCATGATGGTTTCTACTGCTGCTTTCGCCACTACCGTTGGCCTTTCTACCCACCCATTCACTATGAATAAAAGCGTTGTGACCACAGAGTTTAATTCTTACCTGTCATCAGGGGATGGCATGGGAATTACTGCCAAATATTTTCAAAGAGTTAGCAACAAATTAAATGTTGATGCTGGATTTGGTGTAACTGATGGTGATAGAGCAAATAGACTATTTGCAGGTGCAGATTATGAGCTATTTCCAGATTATGGAAGACAGCCAAGAGTATCTATCAAGTCACTTCTTGAAACCAACGAAGTAGACGGAGACCGAATCAATTCTTTGGGATTTGCTCCAACTCTTTCAAAAGGCTTTTCAATCTACGGTAAGGAAGCTTTCCCATTTGTTGCTCTTCCGATGAGTGTGGGTCTAAACACAAATGAAGGAACTTATGAAACAATTACAGCTCTTTCTGCTGGTATCACTGGAAGACTTCCAGTTAGAGGTTTTGAGAGCCTTGTAGGCAATATTGAGACAAACTTCAACCTAAGAAACAGCTATACGGCCCTAGTAATGGGTCTATCTATGCCTCTACAATAAATTTATGAAAATAGTATTTTCCGACTTCGACGGCACCCTGACTGTAAACGGTAAATTGGGTGCCTTTTTTTTTGACCTTCTTGATATCATCGAAAAAAACAACTCTGAGCTAGTAATCGTCTCCGGACGCTCTCTTTCGTGGGGACATTTTCTTCTAACTCACTTTCCTCTAAAGCATGCCATCATGGAAGGTGGGGGAGTTATTCTTTCTAAGAATGTGGACGGCGTAATTTCTGAAGAATTCTTAGTGAGTGACGATGAACTTGAAAGACTTGAGAGTGTAACGGCCAAGCTTCAGAGAGATGTTCCTGAAACGGTATTGAGTGTGGATAGCTTTGGCAGAAAGTCAGATCGCGCCATAGAGTTTTCCCAAATGAAACAAACAGATGTGGAAAAGGCCGAAAGTTATCTTTTAAAAGAGAAGGCAAATTTCACTAGAAGCAATGTGCACGTAAACTTCTGGTACGGAGATATTTCAAAGAACTTTGCAGTGAACTATTTCCTTAAAAACTATACTCCTCACATTAAAAAAGAAGAGACTATCTTTTATGGGGACTCTTTGAATGATGAATCCATGTTTGAGAGCTTTCCCAATACGGTAGGCGTATCCAACATCATTAGCGTTCTAGACGAGCTTTATCATAAGCCAAAAATTATTTTAGAAGGAAAAGAGAATGCTGGGGCATTCGGAGTCTTAAACCACCTGAAAGAAATCTTTAATCAGAGCATCGATTTTTAGATTCAACTCATCAATACTTAGTGATTTAAAGTTGTCCTCTATCCAAGGGATAAAATCATTTGGTATTTTAGTTTCTAGAAGAAGTGAATCTTTTTCACTTGGATAGGCGATCACAAGTGCCATTGCGTGAAGAGCATGTCTTGAAATCTGCATGAGATCATGATCTTCTTCCGTTGCAACTCCATCTTTAAACCTTCCAAAGACACTCGGGTCACCGCTGTAAAGCTTGTCTCCTATAAGAGGCAGCCCATAGTGTGCGGCATGAGCTCTAATTTGGTGCTGTCTTCCAGTCTTTGGAAATGCAAGACCTAAAAGGTACTTATCGTTTTCAGCTACTTTTAGGAAAGTGGTCTTCGCCTTTTTACCTTTGGAAGAACTCTCGTCATAACAATGCACATAGAGTCTTGGGATGAAATCATCCTCCTGTCCAAGTCTTTCGTTGGCAACGATAGGAAACTCATTATCTTGTTTTTTATGTGCCATGAAGAAATAGCATTTTTGAACTTTTTCTTTTTCAAATAGTTCCCCACAAAGTTGTGCGGCCTTTGGATTTTTACCCAAAAGAAGAGCTCCACTTGTTTCACGGTCAAGCCTGTGAATTGAGTGAACCGTTTTATTGTACTTTGTCTCCAAAAAGACTGTGGCGCAATTAAAGAGTCTTTTACCAGTAGGGTGGGTGGTCATGTAAGCAGGCTTTGAAATCGCGACGATATTTTCATCCTCGTAAATGATTTCTGGAACTAGATCAAGCTCGAGCTTTTCACCTCTCCAGTACTCGTCTTCAAGGTCACCTCTTGGAGTGCTCACTGTGATCTTTTCGCCCTCGTAAACCTTAACGCTTGGCTTGTGGGGAAATGGACGATTATGGATTTTAACCTGTCCAATTTGAATCTTCTTTTTGATTTGTTGCCTGGAAAAGCTTGCAAGGTAGTCCATTAAGAACTGGTCAAGTCTTAGGCCATCTTGGTCTTCTTCAACCTCCAAGACGGCCTCAAATAATTGTGATGTAAATTTCTTTTTTATTTCGCCCATAATCTATTGGGCGGCATCATATCTCTTTTTTAGTAGGTGTTTCAAACAATTTATGGCGCCTCTTTTTGTGTAGCCATGGTTTGAATGCAATTGCTCAAGGATTGTTTCAATTTGCGCCCTTCCCTCGTCTGAAAGACCTGATGGCTTGGATTCTTCATCATCTCCGTTTAGCTCACTTAAATAGTACACTAAGTTCTTTCCGACATTTTGAATGATCTTTCTCTGCTCATTTCTAAAGGACTCCTTTAATTGCTTAGTAATGGAGTCCAAAACTTCGCTATAAACAATCTCTTTGCCTGGGTTGTCTAGAGAGTAGGCGCCAAGCTTGGAAAGAATGTGAGATCTAAAGGACTCTGGGTCTTCCTTAAGGTGAATATTGGATTCAAATTCCTTTATGAAGTAACGGTCTGGATCTTCAAACTTGCCAATTACAGGGTTTTTGATTTTTTCACCCTTTATTAAAGCATTGATATGCAAGACATATTTAGAGATGTAATCCTCATAAGACCTGTTGTCCACAAGTCCCAAAGAGTCTCTAAGCTCAATATCAAACTGATTTAAAAAATGTTGCTCTACCAGGTATAGGAACTTTTTCGAGTTGTGGTAGTCCCCCTGAGCCCCTATGTTTAGGAATTCATGCTCACTTTTCTTCTCACTAATGTCCTTTAAATACTCTAAAACCTCTATGAAAGTGATGTGTTCATGTAGCAATGAGAGCTCATATATAAATTGTTTAACCTCTCTTGGAGAAATTCCAAATTTGCCTTCATACATTTGATCGTTTTCAAATTCAGAACAAATAGTTTCGACTCCAGGCCTTAGAATTTGCTGCTCCTCCTGGTTAAGGTACTCTGGAACAATATTGTCCGCAATAAGCAAGGCCTTCTCTAGGGGAGTAAGCTTTTCTGCAATTTCACCAAGGCGTTTGTCTTGATAATTCTTACTTTGAGGATGGCGCATTCTAGTCATAACTGACCATAAGCAAAGAGTCTCAAGGGAGTGAGGCTCAAACTTTGTTTTGTCTCTTACGTTCGCGACTTGATCAAGATAGATATTTTTCTCATCCTCATAGCTTAGTAGGTAAGGAACTCTTAAAAAACTAAACCTTCCTCTAAATGAGCTGAAGTCTGGATGTTGTTTAAAGGCGTTAAAATGCACTTCATTGCTGCTTCCAATGAAAAAGATATCAAGTTCTGTTAGTATGCCCTGGAGATTTATGGTTTTAGTCTCCATTGTCATCAGAAGGTATTTAAATGTGTCCAACGGTCTTTTGAGAAGGTCTGAAAACTCCAAGATCCCTCTGTTTGCAAGAATCACTTCGCCGTTCATGCTAAAAAGGTTTAATGATTGAAGACTTGGCGGCAAGCTCGCGAGTCTTTTATCCATAGTTATTTGCTGGAGCTTTGCATCCACATGTAGCTGAGGCTCTATAGTTGACGCCGCAACTGAATATCTCTTATCGATATTGAATCTTTCCACACGGATGTGTTTTAAAACTTCTTCAAAAGAGCCTTTATAGTTCTTTAAAAGAGCGTCAAATATTAACCTATTTCTTTTAGATAAATCTCCATTGTAGAGGTAGCTCAGCTGAATGGACTCAAGCTTTTCCGGCTCGTCTGCAAGAAGTTTATCTATAAGCTTCTGTCTGGTCTTCAGAGGAATAAGCAGAAGCGGGTGATCTTTTAATTCAGAGACTAAAATGGCGCTGATTTCAGAGTCTTCAAGGTGCGCAAATGATTGAAGGTGCTTATCGACCTGCTTGGAGCTAAGCCCTAGACTCCCTTTTACATAAGTGTCTATTGGAAATATCCAGCTGAAAGTGTAAAGAGCTCCATGATCTGTATGAGAGTACTCCTCAGCAGTTCTCATGATCTTTTTAACTAATGAAGTCTTGGATGATCCATTAGGGCCAACAAGAAGAATGAACTTGTTGTTAAAGCCTTCTTCGTTAAAGTTTACAAGGTTTTGGTAAATCTTCTCTTGTGCTCTTTTTTGACCCGCCACTGGAGGAGAGTTGGGATGGTTTTTCTTAAAAAGACTGAAACTTCCATCTTCATCTTTTCCATAGAAGTCGAACATGTCCTTTAGGTACATGCTGGAAGTTCTAAGCTCCCTTGAAGGGTTGCGCTCGAATATTTCCATGTACTCATTAAAAGAAAATATCTGATCGAATTTTTCTTCTTCTTTGTTTACTTCCTCTAACCAATCCATATACACTTCCTACTATGTTCAAAAGGTCCTTTACCAGTATAACAAATCTAAAAAAATTATCAGTTATTATTGTTTTGCTGGCGATCCTTGCCTTGGTAGTTAGTAAACCTTTTAGATCGGGTAAAGGGCCCGTCTCAACTCAAAGCGCTCAGACTATTTTGAAGTTTTCAGAAACTATGGAAAAAAGGTGGCTAGAAGGGGATGTTGAGGAATTATACGAAAAAGCTGAGCTGAATTGTCCAGACCTCATCACTTCCAATGCAAAAATTCACCCAAGCTATTTTCAGTGCAACCCATATTACATGCAGTGTTTTTTGAGAAATCTAAACAAGAAAGATTCATCCGATTTTAAATTCTTAAAAGCAAGTTTTGACTCCAAAGGCAATTTTTTAGCAAACTTTAAAGAACTCAAGACTAAAAAGTCCTTCATATTGAAGTTCAAAGACACTTGTTCAAAAATTAGGCTTAAACCATCGGTTTACTCCGCCTCCCCCAAAGATGGAGATCAATATTTGTGGGACAACATGGGCCAAGTTGTGGAAATCGACGCCCATTACGCCAATATCGGTGAAGTTTTAATTTGGGCAAACAAAGTAAACCTTAAAGTTTCCAACAGGCCAAAACACGCTCCATCTACAGAGCTAAGTTTTGAACAAAAAAAACAATTCTGCGCATTCAAGGGCGGCCAGCTTCTTCAAAGTAGACACTTTGATGCCGCAACCTTTTTGCCGGCCAGATCCAAGAATAATTTTGTATATAAATTCCCATATCCCTGGAGTAAGAGAAAAGACGCTTTGGAAAGGCTTGGTGAAAAAAATTGCTCTAAAATATTCAGCAAAGAGTGCTCTTTTGAACAGTACGAATATCATTCCACATATGGAGCTTCTTGGAGTGGTGTCTATCACTCGCTGGGATCCTTTGTTGAAAGCTTCGACAATAAGTTTTTACCACTGGCCAGGTTTAAGATGAGCTCAAAGGATTTTGATTTGAACTCCCCGTGGCATAAGTTAGGCCTTAGGGGTGCAGAGGAGCCTGATAGGCAGATTCATATTTATAATGGCGAGGGGATAAGAATGCCCAAAGAGGAATTAAGGAGTGCCTTTAGATGCGTATACTACAGGTAGCTGCACTTATATTCATTCTAGCTTCTTGCAAGGCCAAACCCAAGGTAGAGAACTCTTATCTTCAGGAAGCACTCACAAGTGTTTTTATTGTAACTGATGTTAATGGGCGACTCGTCAATGCAAGTGAGATGGATATGGCGCCTGGAACTTGGCACACGGCCATGAAGCTCAGCACTCGAATAAACAACTTTAAAATAAAAGACTATTGCTTGATGGTAAAAACGCCATACGAGCTTGAGCCTGGAAAAATGAAGTTTGTGAGTCTTGATTCTGAATCCAAATGCTCAGATGCAATTTTTAAAGAACCCGTTGATCAGGAATTTGAATTCTACAACCTTATGATTAAGCTTAAAGACAATCACCTAACTCTTGAGTTTGATAAAAACAAAATCGAATTTTCCTTTTTCAATATTAAAAGCAATGCTGTGGAACTCTCTATGGAGAGTGCTGATAAAGGGCGCCAACTTCAGATCTTGAAGGATGGGGACGTGTGCAGACAAGTAGCAGATGACTGCACAGTAGTTAAGGATGAATGCGATCGATGCGAGAATGGATCCTATTATTTAAAGAATAGTTCCTGCTTAAGCTCTTACTCCAAGGTTTGTGGAGTGGACAACTGTGGCCTTAAAAACAATCCCGCATGTATACGAGGGGAAGTCTCCACTGGTGTAAAAGATTATTGTATTCAAGATAGCCCTGTAGGCTTTTGCATCGGGGATGCAAGAGTGGGGTGTGTGAATAAAACTCTTATTTGCGAATAGGAAGAGGCTGAATTTTTATTTCTTCGCCTAAAAATTTTGCTGGAACGATTTCAATGTTTCGAAGCACTTCTTTCACATAACAGTCTTCTGTCTCTTTAAAGAAAGCGTGGCACATCTGAATTGGCTGCATGATTTGAGTTTTACTTCTTACCACTCGATTTAACTTTGTGTCGTATACAAGCTTTGCCCAAGACATGTGTTCAGCTCCCTTGAAACTTTGAAGAACTGGGTGTCCGGCAATAAGGTTTGCAACCTTTGAGTCAACTCCATTTGTGAAGACTATATCAACCATGGCCGGTGGCAACTTCTGGAGAGTCTGTACAAGCTCGTTTTCAAACAGGTCACAAACTTTTTCATCAGAGGGCATGAAGTTGACTTTTTGGCGGTCTATGTTTTGAGTTTCTGACTGCTGACTAGTGCAGTCTAGGCCGTGTGAGATCATAAGAGCGACAATGTTCGCTCCGTCCTTTCTTAATTTATTTGAAAGATTGATTATTTTGGGAGCAAGGGATTCAAAGTAAACCTTGTTCAGCTTTTTGCTGTCAAAAGTTTGCGCCATGGTTGGGGCCACAAGAGAGATGTAGCCCACATTTAACTTGCCCGCTGGAACAACGACGCTTTCTTGAATGTTTTTGAATTCAAACCTATTGGCGAGTGAGAGATTGTAAACATTGGACAAAAGAACTGGGAACTTCGCCGATTTTAACTTTTCATCCATGACATTGAGAAAGTTTTCCTCAAAAGGGAGAGAGAAGTCGGATTTTGAAAGTCCGCTGGCGTCAAGGCCTAGATAGTTTAGATAGAAAAGAGTCTCTTCAACACTGGATTTTTTTGAAAACAGTGAACCAGAGCTTATAAACTGAACGGATTCTCCAAACTTGTCCTTAAGGATATTTGCATATGCCTTAAAAGCGGATATTCCCCCAATCTCAATATCATATTTTTCGTCTTGGGCTGGATCGATAACAAGGTACTCGTTCGCCTGAATTTTTCCTTCAAGATCATTTATGGCCGCAAACACCACATCTTGGTATCTTTCATCTTTCGATTTTACCAGGTATTCATCGGTTTTTTCAGGATAGGAGTATAGTCTAAAGTGTCCTTCGCCAACTTGGTTTTGCCCCATATCCTTGTGAGTGCTGCAAGAATGAAAGGGCATGGCCAAAAATAGAGTGCATAAGGCGCAAAATTTAATGACACTTTTAATCATGCTAGTAGTTTGAGATTCCTGAAAGCTTTGCGTAGGCGCTCTTTAAGGCATCAGCAATCTTTTTGTAATCCTCATTACATGCTCCACAACAAAGACTAATCCTTACAACACCTCTGCCCACATCGTCCTTAATCCCCATGGCCTTTAGCACTTTGCTTGTCTCAGGTTCATTGTCTGAGCATGCGGATGAAGTGGTGACAAAAATATTTTGAGATTCAAGCTCAATTTGAACTGCTTGGCCGTGAACGCCTGGTAGTGCGATCATTGTAGTTGTAGCCAGCCTGTCGGCTTCCTCGCCAATAATCACAGCGTTAGGGAACGCCTTCTTAACTTCCTGCTCAAATTCAACTCTATAGCTTGCAAGCTCGGAAAGCTGGTCTTTTGATTTTTCAAAAGCGTCGAATGCAACTGCAAGGGTTTCAATTCCGATATAGTTTTGAGTGCCGCCTCTTAGGCCTTTCTCTTGTCCACCGCCAAATACTATTGGCTTCAGCGTGGCCGGGTCTTTAGCGATGATAAATCCACTTCCAACCAAAGCGCCAACTTTATGGCCGCTGACTACTGCATAGTCCATTCCACTTTCTTCAAAGTTGAATTCTGTTTTGCCAATGTATTGAGTAGTGTCTGAAAAGTAAGTCACGCCATTCTCTTGGCAGAGCTTGGAGATTTCTTTCCATGGCTGAATCACACCGCTTTCGTTGTTTGCGGCCATAATGCAAACCATTGCTGTTTTATCAGCGTTGTCTTTTAGAAGTTTAGTGAAGTCTTCAATATCCACCACACCTGAAGTTGTGGTTTTGGCGTGAAGAACTTCAGCTCCTCTTTCTGCATAATAAGCACAGGCCTTAACAACTGCGGAGTGCTCTATGCGAGAAGTGATAATAATGTTCTTATTATCCTGTCTCTCGCTCATTACTGAATGAAAGACTTGAGAGATGCCTTCACTTGAGCCAGAGTTAAAAATTATTTGATTGGACTTTGCGCCCAGGACTTTCGCACACATCCTTCGGCATTTCTCCATGCCAAATAGCATTTTTTTGCCAATAGAGTGAATGGCGTTAGGGTTTGCGTATGGACCGTTCTGTTTCCTGTCACAAAGGTAGTCTTTGACACTTGGGTGTAACGGAGCTGAGCCGTTGTAATCTGCATAAATCATAAAAGGTATTCTATGAAATTTTTAGCATTCTTTCGAGCGCTTTTAGCGAATTTTTTTTCACTTCTTCGCTAACAGAGATCACGTTGATAGGCTCTCCGCGCTTGATTGACCTAAAGCTCTCCAGGAGCCATCTAGGCCTAACCCTATACATAGTCGCGCAAAGGCACTGGTAAGGGGAAAGAGAGACAATCTTTTTGTCGCTAAATTCATTTGCCAAACGGTTCACAAGATTGATCTCCGTTCCAATGGCCCACTTTGAGCCCGCAGGGGCATTTTTAACCGTATTGATTATATGTGAAGTTGACCCATCCATGTCAGCGGCCTGAACAACATCGAACGAGCATTCTGGGTGGACAATAACAGTGGTTTCAGGATCATCTTTCTTTATTTGTTCTACTTGCGCCTTGGTAAAACCCTGGTGAACTGAACAGTAACCGTACCAAAGAATGACTTTGGCCTTCTGAATTTGCTCAGGCGTCACACCGCCATTTTGCATATTGGGATTGTAAACAATCATCTCATCAAGAGGGATTCCTAGATCAAAACAAGTGTTTCTTCCAAGGTGCTGGTCTGGGAAGAATAGAAGCTTCTCGCCATGCTCCAAGGCCCACTCTATGACTTTTTTGGCGTTGCTTGAGGTGCATATGGCACCGTCATTCGCTCCAACAAAATCTTTAAGAAGCGCGGAGCAGTTGATGTAAGTTATAGGTGTGATTTTGGCACTTGTGGCCTTTTTAATATTTTCCCAGGCCCTGTCTATTTCTACACGATTTGCCATGTCGGCCATAGTACATCCGGCGTTCATGTCGGGAAGAATCACTTTTTGGTGTGGAGCGCTTAGCATGTCAGCTGTCTCCGCCATGAAGTGAACACCACAGAAGATTATGTATTCAGCGTCAAGCTTTGCAGCCTCGCGGGCCAGCTGAAGAGAGTCTCCCGTGTGATCGGCAAGGGATATGACATCGTCTTGCTGATAGTGGTGTCCCAACACAACAAGCTTGTCTCCAAGCTCTTCTCTTATGGCGTGAAGCTCTTCCATGACTTGTTCGTCGGAAAGCTCTGCTTCGCTAATTTTAGGTAAATGGTCTTGTTCGTTTTCGTAAATATTCATAATTTTTCCCTTGTCGTTCTTTTAAACCAAATACGTTTCGAACTCAAGGTTTATCGGGTGAACATCGTTTGGTTTATGAGATTGCGCGCAGCGCAAAAAGTCAATAGTTTTAGCTACTTATTTTTTGACGTAGTGTGATGGGTATCCTAGACTTTTTCTATAAGGAATAACTTTGTCGAAAGGGAGTTCACACTATGGCAAAAGTAATCACTGTCGCAAACAATAAAGGCGGCGTGGGTAAAACCATGCAAGCTTATCAACTTTCCACATATCTTGCTCACAAGGGCAATAAAGTATTAGTAGTAGATTTAGACTCACAGGCCAACCTAAGCGTGACCCTGGGAGCCGATGTTAGAAGAACACTAATCCCAGAATGGCTAATAGGGGACGTGGACAATGAGGACGTAATTGTTCCAGCTGAAGGCAAGCAAGACTTTTACAATAACTTGTTTGTGATTCCTTCATCTCGACACATGGCAAACCTTGCAAAGCTTCTAATTCTTTCAGAGGCGGAAGTAAGAAAGAACGCCGGCAGAAAAGAGAGACTATTGAAGCTTCGCCTTGAAACTCTTAAAGAGAAGTTTGACTACATTGTGATCGACACTCCTCCAATGCTTGGAGATGAGCTCATCATGGCCTTGGTTGCCAGTGATAGAATCTTTATCCCCACTCAGGCGCAGGACTATTCAATAGATGGTCTTGAGGAGCTTATGGACACTTTTGAAATCATTAAAGAAAGCGAAAACCCTTCTCTTGATTTCAGCATTATCCCTTCAATGGTTAACGGCAGAAGAAAAATTGAGCAAACTAGACTTGAAGAGCTTGCGCAATCTTTCAATGTTACTCCTTCAATTAGAAACTTGGTGGACATGCAAGAGTCAATCTCTTTGAGAAAACCGGTATTTCTAATGGGTAAGAAATCCAAAGGCAAAAAAGACTACAACAAGCTTTGGCACTCTTTGGGATTGTAATTAGGACTGAAAGGAGAACGAACTATGGCCAAGACTTTTGCGGCTCGCGTTTCAAAAAAGAAAAGAGAAAAGAAAGATATAGCTTCACACCTAGATCAGAAGATCTTTGAAATGAACGATGAAAAGCTCCTTCAGGGAGCTCGTCTCGACGACATCGCTCTTGCAAAAATTGAAGTAAGAAAACAAGTAAGAACAAAGTTTAATGACGACTCCATTGCGGAGCTTGCTGAAAACATCAAAGAAAACGGATTAATCCAGCCAATCGTGGTTCACAGAGAAGGCTCAAAATACGTTTTGATCTGTGGTGAAAGACGCTTTAGAGCAATGTCCACAATTGAAGACATGAAGGTTGCTCCATGTTTTATTCTTGAGGATAAAACTGATGAAGAGCTAATGGCGATACAGTTTTCTGAAAACTCCGCCAGAGAGCAGCTTCACTACATTGATCAAGCAGACTCAATCCACGGTTATAAAAAACTTACTGGAGCGTCTGAGAGAAAAATCCAAGCGGCCCTTGGCATCTCAAAGTCAGAAGTTCATAGATGCCTAACCATTGCCAAGCTTCCAAAAACCGTTAAGGAAGCTGCAAAGACACATAATACTGAAAAGTATGTGCTTATTGAGTGGGGCTCCCTTGAGCGCGGGAAAGTTAGAAATGATCTTAAGAAGAAGATTCTAGACGGAACCATCACCAAGAGACTTCAACTAAAGCGCGCAATTAACGCCGCAGGTGGCGTGGTTAAGGCCGGAAAGAAAAAGGCCGCAACTAAAAAGACAACAACCAGAAAGAAAACGACTGCCAAGACTTCCGATCTTTTAAAGCTAATGAAGGCAAAAAAGATGGACAAAAAGACTCAGGCAGCGTTGAAAGAGTTGCTTGATGAGGCCACTCTAAACTAAATTTCCCCCTGTAATACCGGATCTTTGTTCAATACAATGGAGTGTATGAGCAAAGTATCCGGTTATTCTTCACCTTCTCAAATACCAAAAGCAACTTCCAGCGCTGTTGGCGCAAAAAACGTCGGGAACAAACAAAGCTTAAAACCGGACTATGAAGTCTCGATCTCCAAGAACGCAAAAGAGCTGGAAAAAAGTTTAAAGAGCGAGAAAAAATCGGAAGTTAACCCCACTGAGATCGCTCAAAAGATTCATGAAAAGAAGTTTGGAAAACTCAAAAGTCCCGGAATCTTTTTTGTTAGTGGCTTTGACTGGTTTGGAGCGAGCTCTGTGAAGGGCAATTATGATGGAATAAGAGATATGGCCGAGGCGGTGGAGGGAGCTCGCCACTACGCTTGGGATCAACAAGAAGAGATCCTAGACCAGATCAAAAAGAGAGACCCGAAAGAGCCAATTATTCTAGTTGGACACTCCTTTGGAGGGGACGCAGTCGTGGAAATAGCCCAAGAGCTTAATAAAATTGAAAACGGCTTTCGAAAAATCGATCTTTTGGTGACCCTAGACTCTGTAGGTATTGATAACGATATTATTCCTCAAAATGTGAAGAAGAATCTCAACTTCCTAGCGCAAGGAAACAGGCTTATTAATGATGGGCCAAACATTGCGGCCAACTATCAAAGAAGCGAAGTTTCAAACTTTTTAAGACACGAGGCCCATGCAGAACTTGATGACACCACAGACATTCAAGTTGCAGTATTAGAGGCCATCTCGGATATAGTCTAGCGATCCAGTCAAACTTGGCATGACTCTTGCCCTTATATAAGCATAGAGAGAGAAACAACCCTGAGAAATCAGGGGGTTATGAGGGAAGAATGCTAAGAAATTGTTTAAAATTTATACACCTACTAAAAGTTTTACAATCATGCTGCTTTTTGGCGATTGGGACTTCTTTTACCGCCAATGCCCAGGTTGGAAGAGCGCCAGCGAACTTTGTTCCAGATGACGACAAGATACTGGTTCCAATGGTCGTTGAAAAAAGCATGATGGATGAGTTTCACGAAAAACACGCCCACAAATTTAAAAACGCCAAGCAAAAGATTAAAACATGGATGGCGCAGGAAGAATATGCCGAGGTCTATGGTTTTGAAAACTCGGGTGTGGTTCCACTTCCAACCGCTGAGGAGAAACAAAAGTTCTTTGAAAGAAACTATTTAAGATTTATCACTAAGGATATTGAAAGAAGCGCCAATAGAAACGCAAAGCAAAGTGTGGAGGAGTGGTATGAGGACTTCAACTCCGATGACGAACTTGCTGCAATTGAGGCTCAGGAAGCTCATGAAGAGTTCATCATCAAAGCGAGAAAAAATCGAGGCCAAAAAGAGAATAAGATAGAGAAAGAGGTGAAGGTTGGTAAAAGCCGCATCCACTTGGACGTTCAGCCAAGAGTGGAGATTGGCATGGTTAAAATAAGATTTAGAAGTCCTTTTCTAAAGGCCAGAGCTTGGGTTGGTATTAATGGAAACCAAGAAATTCAATTGGAGAGACGATTCAACTCCACCCAAACCAATGCTGAAGTAAACTATTTCATTGAACAAAAGAGAGTTCTTGCCTCCGTGGATCAAAGGCTTACCCGCAATTTAAGCTTAAGATTAACTCATGACAAAATTGACGCTGATGGTATCAATGCTCTAGAAGGAAAATCTTTCGAAAATAATGTTGTCCAGTTAAGATTTGGTATGGGATTTTAATAATTAGGGTGTTAAATTTTTCTAAAATTCTTATAATGGTAGAAAACTAAACAATGGAGAGTTTATGGCGTTGTACCACAGCCCCCTCTATAAAGATGCGTTAGCTCAACTGGAAGAAGCTGCAAGCGTAATGAAGGCGGATGAAAACATTATTGACAGGCTTAAGAAGCCTAAAAGAGCGATTCAGGTTTCAATTCCTATTAGACTTGATGATGGAACTGTAAAGACTTTTGAAGGCTATAGAGTTCAGCACAATCTTACTTTAGGCCCAGGCAAAGGGGGAATCCGTTTCCACCCTGACGTTGACCTTTCTGAGACAACTGCTCTCGCTATGCTTATGACTTTTAAGTGTGCCTTGGTTGGCCTTCCTCTTGGAGGGGCAAAAGGTGGTGTGAAAGTTGATCCAAATGACCTTTCTCGTCAAGAACTTCAAGGTCTTACTAGAAGATTTGCTATGGAAATTGGTCCATTTGTTGGACCTGACAAAGATATCCCTGCTCCAGACATCGGAACAGACCGCCAGACTATGGCCTGGTTTATGGATACTTACTCTCAAGTTCATGGCTATGCCAGTCACGGAGTAGTAACAGGAAAGCCTATTTCTGTAGGTGGATCTCTTGGTAGAGAAGAGGCCACAGGTAGAGGCGTTGCATACTGTGTGAACTTTGCCTACGACAGAATGGACAAACAAGTCGACAACAACACTACTGTTGCCATTCATGGTTTTGGTAAGGTTGGCATGCCGGCTGCGGTTGATCTTGCTGAGCAAGGCGCAAAGATTGTTGCTGTAAGTGATGTGTCCGGAGCTGTGTACGACCCAGATGGATTGGACGTTTTAAAGCTAATCAATTGGGTTAAAGGCAGAAAGCTTTTAAAAGACTATCATGGTGTTGAGCACATCTCCAACGACGAGCTACTAGAGCTTGATGTAGATGTTCTTATTCCTGCCGCAATTGATGGTGTAATAACAAAAAAGAACATGAAAAATATTAAGGCCAGACTTATTGCTGAAGGCGCCAACGGCCCTTTGACAAAAGAAGCGGTTGAGTATCTTTCTGAAAAAGACGTGTTCATCATTCCAGATATTCTGTGCAACGCTGGTGGTGTTATTGTTTCCTACTTTGAGTGGGTACAGGGACTTGCGCACTTCTTCTGGGATATTGATCAAATTAACAAAACTCTTCACAACATTTTGAAAAACGCTTTTGCGGAAGTTGTGAAAAAGTCTATTCACTACAAAGTGGATATGAAAAAGGCCGCAATGATTGCCGCTTTGGCGAAGCTTGAGGCCGCAATGAAGCTTAGAGGATTGTTCCCAGGCTAGAATGAAGCACTTTTCAATTATAAACAAAGCATGCCTGTTATGGGCATGCTTTTGTTTTTCCACTCATGCCAAAATAATCAAATACGATATTGCGGTAACCAAAGACAATTATTTCTCTCTTAAAGAAGTCTGCAAAACGATGATTAAGATGGATGCTCCCCTGGTGGAGGCGGTGTCAGTCTCAAAGATTGAATGCATGGGCAAGCTTGTTGATGCAATAGACTTTTGCGATAAAAAATTTACTGACAACTCTCAATTCGCTAGGGCCCTTGCCAAGGATAGAAAGCTGAATTGTCAGCTTGCAAAGAGAGTCTCTCTTAGCTATTTATGCAAGTCAGGGGATGATAATTGCAAAGACAAGGATATAGGCTGTCAAAAATTAAAATCAAGGCTTGCCAGAAATTTAAGAATCTCTCACTCTTCTCTTGTGTCCAATGGTAAAGAAAAGAAGCTCTCCTGCTATTATGACTCGGAATCTGTGGAAAGCTCTTTTAAATTAGATCGATAGAGTTTCAGAAACACCTAAATAATTAATCATCGCGTGATCGCTTTTTTGCATGCATTCATCCAAAGGCACCACATGCACTTTAGCGTCTCTTACAACCACAGCGTGACATTCAAGGTTCTGAAGTAGTGCTCCAACGGCCTCTTTGCCCATTACTGAAGCGAAGAATCTGTCGTCAGGGGTAGGGCTTCCACCCCTTTGAATATGGCCTAGCACACAAACCTTGCTTGAGATTTCATGTTTCTCTTCAAGCACTTTTGCTATCTGATAGCTTCTGCCTGGACTCTCGCCCTCTGCGACGATAATGATAGAAGAGTTTTTTCCTCTTCTTATGCCGCGTCTAACGTCGCTTGATATTTTTTCGTAATTCACTTTCTCATTGTTTAAAAGAATGTTCTCTGCACCTGAGCAGATGCCAACCTTCAGGGCAATGGAAGAAGTCCGCGCACCCATCACTTCAATAAGAAATGTTCTATCACTTGACTGGGCGGTGTCTCGAATTTTGTCCACGGCCTCCATCGCTGTTTGCACAGCAGTGTCAAAACCAATCGTGTAGTCGGTACCTGATATGTCGTTGTCGATTGTGCCTGGGATTCCAATTACGGATATTCCAAATTCGTCATGAAGGGCCTTTGCGCCCTTGAAAGATCCGTCGCCGCCAATCACCACCAACGCGTCAATATCGCGGTCTTCAAGAATTTGTGCGGCCTTCTCTCTTGTTTGCTTTTCCTTAAACTCTGGACACCTTGAGGTGTAGAGAACCGTTCCTCCATGGTGAATAATGCTCCCAACCGAGGAGGCGTTCATCTCATAGATCTCATTATTGATTAGGCCTTGGTAGCCTCTTTTAATTCCATAAACTTTGAGCCTTTCTCCAATTGCCGCTCTTACAACACTTCGAATAGCGCAGTTCATTCCTGGACTGTCTCCGCCACTGGTCATTACCGCAATAGATCTAATCAGTTTCTCGCTCATATATAATCCTATTTAAAAATGGAATGTCCCTCAAACTCTCTTGGGGCATCTATATCTAAGATGTTCAAAATCGTGGGTGCAATATCCTTTAAGGCATTGTCTTTTGAACCAAGTTCCAGTTTCTTGTCTTTAAGCTTTGGGTGAAACACTGAAAATGGCGCAAGCGCTTTGGAGTGAGATGTATGAGGGCTATTGTCGTCATACTCCATTTCATCCGCGTTTCCATGATCGGCGGTTAAAAGAAGTGTGATATTTTCTTGCTCACAAGTCTTCATAAGCTCGCCAAGACAGTTGTCCACAACTTCAATGGCCTTCACTGTGGCGTCAAAGTTTCCAGTGTGTCCAACCATGTCAGGATTTGCGAAGTTCACAACATATAAAGAATAGCTTTTATCTTTAAGCTTATCATTTAATTTTGAACAAACTTCTGGAGCGCTCATTTCAGGTTTAAGATCATATGTCGCCACATCTCTTGGAGATTCAACTAAAACTCTGTCTTCGCCTTCAAAGGGCTTTTCCGCACCACCGTTTAAGAAATATGTAACGTGGGCGTACTTTTCTGTTTCAGCGATCTTTAGTTGCTTGAGACCTTTTTGCGATAGATATTCACTTAATGTTTGTTTGATGTTTTCTCGTGTGAACAAAACTGGAACGCTTGGCATCTCTTCTTCAATATACGGAGACATACAAAGAAAGTACTCAGGTCTGACATCATTTTTAAAGTGATCAAACTTTGGATCGGTGAAAGCGAGGCTTATCTGTCTCGCTCGATCAGGTCTAAAGTTTATGAAGAACATGCAGTCTTCGCTTTTAATCGCTCCGTCTTCTATAAAAAGCACATGCTCTATGTGCTCATCGTAAACTTCTTTATCATAGTTGCTTTTTAAGTATTCGAGAGGCGTGGTGTCAGAGACTCCGCTTTTGCCTGTCATCGCATTGTATGCTTTTTCAATCTTTTCCCAGCGGCGGTCTCTATCCATGCCGATTGCTCGGCCACCCATGGAAGCAAACTTAAAGCCTCCATAATTTTCAATCTCTTCGATGTAGTTCACACCACTAGTCTTAGAGGTGTCTCTGCCGTCGGTGAAGGCGTGAAGATAAATTTGGATATCGTCATCAATGCTGTCGATTATGCTCTTTAGGTGATCAATGTGAGCGTGAACGCCACCATCTGAAAGAAGTCCCATAAGATGAACTCTCTTGGTGCCCGCTTTGGCCTTCTCAATCATCTCTTTAAATTTTGGCATATCTTTAAGAGTGTCGTTTTTAATCGCCTCGTTGATCCTTACAAGATCCTGTCTTACTGGACGGCCGGCGCCAATGTTCATGTGTCCAACTTCTGAATTTCCCGCAACACCTTTTGGAAGGCCTACGGCCTCGCCCCCAGGCTCAATCTCAGTGCTAGGGTAGTGCGATCTTATAAAATCTAGATTCTTGGTGTTGGCGGCCTTTACAGCGTTTCGTGAAGATGTTTCATTTATGCCCAGTCCATCGGCAATAACCAGTAAAACTCTATTGGAGAGTCCTCTCAATCCTTCCATAAATTACTCCTAATTATGATAAGGGTGATTTTCTTTAATAGTTATAGCGCGATAAATCTGTTCAATGAACAATAGTCTGGCCAGTTTGTGTGGAAATGTAAGCTTTGACAAAGATATGCGCTCTTGGCAGGCGGCCAGAACAGAGGGATCAAAACCTTCAGCTCCAGCGATGATAAAGATGAGACTCTGAGAGCTCTCCAGATTTCCATATAGCCACTTGGAGAAGCTAACACTGTCTCTTTCTTTGCCAAACTCTGTTAAGGCCACAACGTGAGAGTTCTGGCCTTTGTTTATGTCTTGTATTTTTTTAAGTATAAGTTTTCCCTCACTTGCTTTGTCCAGTGCGTTGGCCTTTAGCTCGTGAATTTGGAAATCGACGCTTTTGATTCGTTGAAGGAAATCTTTTTCCAGAGATTCAATATTCTTGTCTTTAAGCTTTCCTACAACGATTAAATGAAGCTTTTTCACTAAAAGTAGTTGTCCGTGGAGTCAGATTTTGGAGTGGCCTGAGTCTCAGGATGCTCAAAGTAGTACTCTTGTGGAATTTCAACTTGAGGGTAGCCAGACCATAGCTCGTCAAGGTCAAAAATGTCTCTTGATAGCTCTTGGAATACGTGAACAATCACATCGCCGCAATCTAAAAGAATCCATTCGCCATCGCTTACTCCCTCGAGAGAAAGTACTTTGGCGCCATGTTGCTTAAGATTGTATTGAATCTCGTCAATCATGGTTTTAGCCTGAGTGGTGTTTTGAGCGGTTGCGATAATGTTGTAGTCGCAAAGGGAGCTAGATTCTGACACATCATAGATCTTGATATTGATGCCTTTGTAGTTGGCAACAATCCAAGCAGCCGCCAAGGCCATCTTTTTGGTTTGGTCATCCTCTTGCTTAAAAATCTTATTTACTTCTTTTACGACAAATTCGTTCGCCATGTATTCTCCTAAGGCCTTATTTAGCCTTTGTCTTTAGCATAAGTCTTTTTAAAAGATCAAGGTTCCTTCCCGAGACTGAAGAAATGGGTAGGACTTTTTTATCAAGAGTCTCTTCCATTGTTTTTTGAAACTTGGAAATCTCTTCTTCAGTCATGGCGTCAATTTTGGTTAGACACACAATTTCAGGCTTATGGCCGAGTTCTTCTTTATATTTTAATAGCTCATTCTTTACTGTGGCGTAGTCTTCCAGGGCCTCATATGGATCTAGAAGCATTGAGCAGTCCACTAAGTGAACAAGAGAGCTGGTTCTCTCAATATGCTTTAAAAACTGAATTCCAAGTCCTTTGCCTTCACTGGCCTGCTCAATAAGTCCTGGGATGTCGGCAACAACCAAAGAGTCATCATCAACTTTAACCACACCAAGATTGGGAGTAAGAGTGGTGAAGGGATAGTCTGCAATTTTTGGCTTGGCCGCAGATATTGAGGAAATTAAAGTGGACTTCCCAGCATTTGGAAGCCCAATAAGAGCAATGTCTGCAATAAGTTTTAGTTCAAGCTTTAGTGGAAGGTGGACTCCCTCTTCACCTTCTTGGGCAAATCTTGGGGCCTGATTGGTGGCACTTTTAAAGAACGCATTCCCAAGTCCGCCTCTTCCTCCTTGAGCTATAAGCTCTTTTTGATCATGTTCAACAATATCAAAAAGAAGCTCTTCAGTTTCCTGATGAAATATAAGTGTGCCGACTGGGACCTTTAAAACAAGATCCTCGCCAGTGGCCCCGTCCATTTGAGAGCCTTTGCCATTCTCACCATCAGGAGCGTTGTATTGCTTTCTTCCACGATAATTCATCAAGGTGTTGATGTTTTCATCCCCAACGATATAGATATTGCCGCCACGTCCGCCATTGCCTCCGTCAGGGCCGCCGAATGGCACAAACTTTTCCCTGCGAAAGTGAACACCCCCGTTGCCGCCTTTTCCTGATGAAACTTCAATTTTTACTTCATCGATGAACTTCATTTCTAAAAACCTCTATAAAAAAAGGGAGTCTTGCGACTCCCTTATATGCAAAAACAATTTGTTTTTAAATTATGCAGAAACGACTGAAACTTTCTTGATACTCTTAGAGTAGTGAGAGAATTCAACCTTTCCTTCTGTCATTGCGTAGATAGTGAAGTCACGTCCCATTTTAACGCCAGTTCCTGGGTGAAATTTTGTACCCTTTTGACGAACAATGATGTTTCCAGTTTGAACTGCTTCTCCGCCGTATTTCTTCACACCTCTCATCTTTGGGTTTGAATCACGGCCGTTACTAGTACTACCACCTGATTTTTTGTGAGCCATATATTTCTCCTAAATTATTTTTAAATTAAGCTTTAACGTCTGTGATCTTAAGAGCAGTAAAGTATTGTCTGTGACCATTTTTAGTTTGGTACTTACCAGGCTTTCTCTTAAGAACGATTACTTTTCTAGATCTACCTTGTTTAACAACTTCAGCAACTACTTTAGCACCTGAAACAACTGGAGTTCCAACCTTTGGAGAATCTCCTCCAATGAATAGAACTTGGTCGAATTCAACCTTAGATCCAACTTCTTCTTCCATTTTTTGAACATCAATGATGTCACCGGCCTTAACTTTATATTGGTGGCCTTTAATTTCAACGATACCGTACATTTTAACTCCTTATGCATGGTTAGGGGAGGAAAGAGCCTTCTTTTTACCCTAACTTATGGCGTAATTTGAACCTACACTTTTAAGCTTCTAAAGCATAATTGTCAATATAATTTATTAAAAAGCGCCTACTTGGCCATGCGTCATTGAAACTCTGACGTAAATAGTCGTAATTAATGATAAAAAATATTAAGCCAATCTTAAAATAATTAAAGTTGATACCGGTTTTGGTCGATCAGTGAGGAGAAGACATCCAAGGAAGAGGATTTTATGACAGACCAAAGACCTATTTATTACCAATTCGGAACAGAGCTTAAGTACCAGGTATTCGCAAGAATAGAGGACGAGCATTTGGAAAGAGAGCTATTGCCTGTTCTAGATAAAATGGGATTCTCAAGAATTGACGCTGAGAAACTAAAATCTATTGAGTTTAGTCGCTCAGAAACCAAGGTCCTGAAATTGTCGAAAGCATCCTTGAAGGTGTCAAAGCAAATCTTGGGAGTTTCAAACGGAATGGATCGCTTTGGGCCTGAGAGCATTAGCACCCAAGGGGGTTATGAAGTCTACCGCTATCAAGGGGTGGGCATGATGATATTCTCACAACAATCTCCCACTTGGGAGATGGGTGTTCTCAATCCAGCAACAAACACCGAGGCCGTAAAGGTTATGCTAACTCGATTTGTCTCTTGGTCTTTGGTGCAAAAGGGCGTTGTGGGCTTTTGGGGCGTGTCTGTTAATGAGGGCTTTGTCGTAATGAAGCCAAAGGATTCTTTATTTGAGTCCATCTTCATAGACATTAATCAAATGGCAATGATTACTCAAGATGGAGTAAAGCCTATTGCTGGTAACCTTCAGATTCTACGCCTGGACGACACCCTTAAAAATGCCACAAGGCAGATGAGTAAAGAGGGACTTTTAAGTTTCTTATGCGCAAACACAACCTACCTTTCGTACTCAGGTCTTCCAACATCGATGAGATCAAGTCTCTATGAGGTATCAAGCTTCGCCAATGGTGTTGTATACCCTGTGGAGAACTTTGAACCACGCTCAAAGGTTAATTCCCCAGAGCTTTAAATTACTTGGAAACATTCTGAACTTCTTGCGCCGCCATTGATTTTAAAAGAGGTGTGAAGTCTTTAAACTCAGGGTTCTCTGGAAAAACAGCATAGAAAATAGGAAAGCATGTAATCGTGCAGGCTCCTGAGTAAACATGTCTTAGTCCTTTTTTACCTTTCCAAACATAGACGGCCTGCTCTTCAACCTTTTTGTAGATGTCTTGTTTTCCAATTCTATTAATTATGGATTGGTGGAAAATATCGTGAAGAAAGTACGCCGGAAGCCTGGCGTAGAAATCAGTTATTTTTCCGCTAACTGATTGAACGAGCACTGGGAATTTGTACCTGATGTGGGCCACATAAAATTTATGTACCAAGACCGCGCTATCTTTTTTGATTATTTGGGCTTTCCCGTGTTTTTTTGTGGCGGCCCTTAAAGTGCTTCCAGGCATAAATACTTCCAAGGCTTCCAGACTAAAATCATAGTTAGGTGGATCCACTTTGGCGTGAATCGAGGATGAAAATAAAAGAATCAAGGCACTTGTGAGAGCGCGGGAAAAATAGTTCATTGCCCTTCCTGGGAACTTGTTTGCTGATAGAATTATCACATGGATGATGTTCAAAAATCTTGAAATGGAATTATTTTCTAGAGATCAATAGACCAGATCTAAGTGGTTGAAAAAACACGGACAACATCCATGCAGTAAACAGGTGACAATTCCGATTTAATATCCCAAGATTAAATTTTATTCACCTGTAAAGCTCGTCGTTTGTTCAACTAGGAGAGGTTGTTTGATGTTTCTTAAGTCCCTAAAATTTATCCTGCTTACTTTAATTATATCCTCTTGCGCCACAAGGGAAGTTGCTCAAGTTGCTGAAACAGTTGAAGTGAAGCCCCAAAGAATTCAACATGACCTAATTGAGAAAGGATTGGATTTTTGTGAAACATGCGTGATCGGCTCGGTTGGAGACGAGGCCCTAAAAAACGCAGACAAAGAAACCTTTTATCTTCACGGTGCTGAACACCTAAATCTAAACAACTACTATTTTGATATTCCTGTGGTTTACAACGCCGCTGTTAGAAAGTGGATCAACTACTTCACAGGAAGAGGAAGGGATCTATACAGAAGATATGCTGAGAGAGCTGGCAGGTATGGACCAGTGCTATCCAAGATTTTAAATGAACAAGGCCTTCCAAGAGACTTAATATTTTTATCAATGGCCGAAAGTGGATTTACAAACTCTGCTAGATCTTGGGCCAAGGCAGTCGGCCCTTGGCAGTTCATGCCATATACAGGAAGAAGGTATGGACTTGATGTGGGATTCTTTCTGGATGAAAGAAGAGATCCCCTTAAGGCCACACTTGCAGCGAGTAAGTACTTGAAGGATCTGCATAATCGTTTTGGCTCATGGGAGCTTGCGATGGCCGGCTATAACGCTGGTGAAGGCAAGATTGGAAGAGCCATCAGAAGATACAGAACAAAGAACTTCTGGAAAATCAGAAGAGGCAGATACCTTAAGGCCGAGACTAAAAACTATGTTCCAAAGATTATGGCATTGGCCATCATTGGAAAAAACTTAAAAGCATTTGGCTTTGAAAATGTTGAATTTAAGAAAGCGTTGGATTTCCAAGAAATCGTAGTTCCTGGCAACTCTGATCTCTATAAGGTTGCCGAAGTAATAGGAAGTGACTTCAAGGAAATGAAAAAGTTCAACCCTGAAATCCTTAGATGGCAAACACCTCCAGCGATGGAGAGCTACACTTTAAGAGTTCCAGTGGGTAAGAAGCAGGCATGGCTTGATCTTCAGGACAAAACAGTCGTTAAGGCAACTGACTATAAAGTGTACCAACTCAGAGGCTATGCTTCTCTTTACCACGTGGGTAGAAAGTTTAAGGTGCCTTCAAAGGTTCTTGAGCAGATCAACGGGATGAGCTCCAAAAAGAGGCTTTTTCCAAAAACAGCTGTTTATCTGCCATTTAGAGAAGACCACAAACCTAGAAAGAATAGACTTTATTCTGATTTATATGAGAAACCGCGCAAAAGTGTGCTTCGCCGCAGGGCCTACAATCGCTGGATCAAGCGTGGTAGAAGACGTGGGGCCAAAATTGAGAATCCAAAACAGTTTTACATCGTTAAAAAAGGTGATACTCTCTGGGACATAGCCAGAAAGACCGGTGTAAGCATCAACACAATCATTCGATCAAACTATTCACTAGTTAAAAAGAGAATGATTCTTCCGGGAGACAAGCTGGCAATTAAATAAAAAGGCCATTAAATGTCAGGATTTGGATTAAGAGCTTTTAAAAAGCTCAAAGAAGACTCTCGCAAAGAGGATAAAAGACAATACATTCAACACATTGTTTGCGGCGATAGTGATTTCGCCGTACTTACCTATCTAAAGCTTTTGCACAAGCATGGTGAAGACAAGGTAAAGCTTGTCTGCAAAGATCCTATAGACAAACAAGACATCATTAACCAGTGGAAGTGCTCTCTTCATTATTTAAGAGATGAGGAAGTTGCCAATAAACTTATTGAGATCAATCCAAGACTTGAGATCATCTCTAGTCAATCCAATGTGGTTTTCTACAAAGATGGAAAGTTTCACGAAATAGACGGCAGGGCCAAGCCTTATGAGTTTATGGAAGATGAGGATTACTTCCAAACACCTTACTATCTCATGAAAAAAGAGGCCTTATTCTCGACAGAGGACTGGAACAACCTAGATGAGATTCTAAGAAAGGCCCAAATCAATAAATACATCTCTTCTGTAGATAAGGTCGTAAACCAGGACCTTGTTGAAAAAACAAACTTCAGACTATCAACTGGAGAGCATGAAAATCTTGAGTGCGAGAAGCTCTATTGGTGTGAAAGTCCTAAAAGCTTCTACAAGCTTTTTCCAGATAAGAACAAGCTTAGTGACGCCATTGCAGGCTATTGTAGCTCCTTAGAAGAGAAAGTTGGACTTACAGTACACTTTGAAGTGGATAAAGAGATCTATGACTCTCACGGTACCGTGCTACTTCCACAAAGCGCTACCCATGAGTGGGGTTATTTCATTCTTGATTTTGACAAATACGATCCTGAACATGAGAAGCAAGTTTTTAAATCAATGATGTTCATTAATCTTGATGAAGTAAACGAAGAAGAGCTTGCTAAAAAAATAAAGCTTATGAAAAGGGTGATTGGAAGAGTGTTCCCTGACTTTGAAAAAGTAAAATACACAGAACATATTCACTACAATGAGTCAGAACTGATTAAAAACTTTAAAGATGATCTTTACTTCCAAAATAACGAAGAGCAAGAGTATTTAAAGTTCATTGGAATCGGAGCTCCAATCAAAGAAGAGAACCCTGAAAAGTTTAAATACGAATCCAGGGCAATCACAAGCTACCACAACCTAGAGATCTAAAAACAAACCAAACAAACACAAAATAAAAAAGGCACTTCCATGAGTGCCTTTTTTATTGCCTAAAATTTAAGCAAAAAAAAGGGACCCAAAAGGGTCCCCGTATTTTCAAACTTAATTAAAAATTAAATTAGAAAGTTACTGCGAAGTTCGCAACGTTAAGTCTAAGTTCAGTAGACTTAAGATCGTCAGAACCATCAGCGTAGAACTCAGCAGTAGCCATAGAGTAAGTAGCTGATGGAGAATAAAGAACTGGCATTCCAAATACTTTACCCATTTCCATTCTCTTACCAAACTCAAGAGTCGTTACAGTAACATTTTCAGTACCAGTAGTATCGTCTTGATCACTCTCTTCAAAAGAAGTCATGTCATATCTAACTGCTGCATACATTGATTCCCAACCACCGTCAAAGTTCCAGAAGAAGTTCAGACCGATAGTGTTGAAGTTCTCATCTTGGATAGAGTCAGAAATGTCACCATCTCTTGTCTCAGACTGAGAAACATACTTAAGACCAGCACCAAAGTTGTTAGTGAATAGGTAGTTGTAGTTGAACGCAAAGTTCATTTCGTCAAGTTCATTGTCATCAACATCGTCAGTTGACATGTTGAAGTCAAGGTTTGAACAACGGTTTCCGTCGAAACAGTCATTAAGTTCAACCATGCCTTTACCGTTAAAAGCAAAAGCAGAAGTAGCCATAAGAGCAACCATTACAAGTTTTTTCATTTTTCACATCCTTTTGTTAGGTTGTTTGTTAGTAGTTAAACGTTGTTATAAAACGCATTTAATTCATAAACTATATATTTAAGTGTAACTATAAAACTTAATTTGCAAACAGAAAATTGCGAATTAAGTCGGTTTTTTTTCTTAAAAAATTTTACTCTTTATATATGTTAATTAACTAAATTTACTAGTATTGTTTAACGCTTGTCTTACTTGCGCAGTGCGCGATTGAAGCCGTTTTTAATTCTAAAAGTTATGAGGCTTCGACTATTAGCACTTATCGGTGCCCCGACAGTTTTAAGTCGCCTGGTCCTATGGTTACATCTGATAAAATACCTGCTTAAAAGTCTCTAAAACTTAACCAATGTGTTTGACAAACAAGGACAACCTTTTGATCATTTTATAATAAGGAAAAATATTCCCATTTAAGTTTGTTTCTTTAAAACAACACTTTTAACACAGGGATTAACAAGGAGATGTTATGAAAAAGCAAATTGCTATCGCCATGGGATTGGCTGTGATTTCTACTTCTGCTTTTGCAACTAAAGCAAGACTAGAAGCACTAGGTGAGGACCAGTACGGTTCACAATTTATTTCGGACAATAGAAACGTATTTCTAAATGCCGCTACTGTAAACTTCCACAAAGATCTTGTGTACATGGAGTTTGGTTCTTCAGACACAACACAAAATACTGTTTTTGAAGGAGTTGATCTTGCAAACGCTGGTGCGTTAGGTGGTACAAATTTGACTGAGTCAACTGACCAAGACACTTCTGCAACTCCAAAGGCTGAAGGTGGATTCTTTAAAGCTTCGGGCAACATGGTTTATGGTGTTGTTTTTGGTTCTGAGTCAAATACTTCCAATGGTCTTAGAACACTTGCAATGGGCAATGAAGTTGTTCATGAGTCCAACAACTTTGATATCTTTGTAGGTGGTGATGCTGGCGTTCAATGGGGAGCTAGTTTTACTTACTCTGATTCAAAAAATGAGCAGTTTACAGCTGAAGATGAGCAAACTGCAATGAGGGCAAGACTTGGTGTTATTTCTGGTGACCTTTCTGGTTTTGCTAACCTTAACCTTCAAAATAACGCAGAATCTGCTAATGAAGAATTTGATGGTCAGGCGGGATATCAAGTCGGTGGTACTTATGAAATGAATGACATGTACTACATGGTTCAACACAGAAGTTTTAAAGGTGAAGATACTGATAACAATGAAATCAGCGTTGATAAAACTTGGTTGGGTGCAGCTAAGGCTTATAGGCTAAATGATAAGTCAAATGTTTGGTTATCTGCTTGGTACAAAACTGAAAAAACTGAAAATGACTTTGATGCAATTCTTGCAACTGGTGAAACTAAAACAGACTTTATACCTGTAACTCTTGCTGCTGAAGTAAGTGTAAAAGAATGGTTAACACTTAGAGGTTCTGTAGGTCATACTATTTGGGGAACTACTGAAAACGATTCTGGCGATGAAGCAACTGTAACAGATACTTTTGTTAATGCTGGTGCATCTCTTATCTTTGGTGACTTCCAAGTTGACGGTCTAATTGGGAACGTAACTTCTAATGGCTCTGGCGCTAACGCTGCTGGTTCTACTAGCACTGACGCTGGCGAAGGTGTTCTTAGAACTGACGCTCTTATGTCTAGAGTTTCTCTTCTATACAGATTCTAATAGGATGTTAGAAATATAAACAAGGTAACTTGTTAGGCCGCGACTTGTTCGCGGCCTTTTTTGTTTTTAGGGCTTCTTGTAAAGCTGAAGAGTAGGGCTTATAGTGCTTCTAGACTATGAAAAAAATGCTACTTTTCATTATATCCTCTTTAGCACTGTCATTAATTGGTGTTGTTGGGCTCTTAGGATATATCATTCAATCCAATGAAATCTCTAAGCTTCAACACGACTATCCTTTCTATTCTGATAAATTAAATAAATACACCTTCTCGATTGATAGACCAAAGGACTGGGTCTTAGTGGATGACGTGGCCAAATACGCTAAATGGGCCATCATTGTAAGCGAGGATTGGGCCTTCTTTGATCATCCTGGAGTTGATCTTAATCAGCTTAAAATTACGATTGAAGAAAGCATTCGGGAGAGAGAGTTCACTAGGGGGGCCTCCACAATTACGCAGCAGCTTATAAAGAATACGGTACTTAGCGATGAAAGGACTCTTTGGAGAAAGTTTCAAGAGATTGTACTTGCTCTCTATGTGGAAAAGGTAATGAGCAAAGACGAAATCTTGGAAAAATATCTTAATATCATTGAACTTGGAGATGGCATTTATGGTATTGGCGAGGCCTCAAAATTCTATTTTAGCAAACCTCCAAAAGATCTGAACGCAAGGGAAGGAGCCTTTCTTGCGATGCTGCTTCCTAGTCCTGTGAAATACGCTGTGTCTTTTCATAAAAAAGAACTCACTGACTTTGCTGAGGAAAGAATTGAAGACATCTTAGTAAAGCTTCGCCAGGCCGATGTTTATGATGAAAAAGAAAGGCTAAAGCAAAGAGAGAAAAAGTTTTATTGGGAAGAGGACTTTTACCAAAAAGAAATCAAAGAGGTCTTTCAAGGCTATGACGACTACCTAGAGGATAGTTTCTTTTAGAACTTTAATTGCCTAAAGCACTCATAGGCCGCAGCTGTGGCCGTATTGGAAAGGTTTAGCGACCTAATATGTTCGCTTCTCATAGGAAGAAAGAACATCCTGTCATGATAGTTGTCATAAATCTCTTGGGGAAGACCTTTAGTCTCAGCTCCAAAAATTAAATAACAATCATCTGAGTAATTGGCATTAAAGTAGCTGTCTGAACCATTGTTTTCAAAGAATATAAGCTTGTCACGCTCAGGGGATTCTCCTTCAAGAAAGTCCTGAAAGTTTTCATACTCTTTGATGGAGACATGTTTCCAATAATCAAGTCCAGCTCTTCTAACCGCCTTCTCAGAAAGGTCAAAGCCGTAAGGTTTAATAAGGATAAGGTTTAGATCAAGGGCGACACATGTGCGCCCGATGCTTCCAGTATTTCCTGGAATTTCGGGCGCAAACAATACGATATTAAAACTTCTATTTGCCATTAGTTAGCGCGTCGTGAAGCGTTCTCACGATCAATCCGGAAGCGCCTTTTGAAGGACAGTATGGTAGGTGAGCTTGAGAGTCGCCAACACCTGCAATATCAAGGTGCGCCCACTTCACGTCATTTTTAACAAAGTTTTCTAAGAATGCTGCCGCAGTGGCAGTGCCTGCTCTACCTGCAGTGCCAATGTTTTTAAGATCAGCAATCTGGCTTTTCATATCATCACGCCATTCTGGGATGATTGGAAGTTGCCACATGTACTCGTCCTGCTTTTTTGCATGATTTCTTAATTCATTGATCCACTTGTCATCGTTTCCTAAAACCGCGCACACTTGGCTTCCAAGTGCTACTAGACATGCACCTGTAAGAGTTGCAGCGTCAATTAGATAGTCCGGCTTTTGGTCACATGCGTAATCTAGGCAATCTGCTAGAACTAATCTTCCCTCTGCGTCAGTGTTTAGGATTTCAACATTTAGGCCGTTTCTTGCTTTTACAATTGAATCTGGCATTGTGGCAGTGCTTGAAACAGCATTGTCTGTCATACCTAGAATACAAGTGATCTTGTAAGGGGAGTTGTTAAGAACCGCAGCTCTAAAAGCTCCATAAACTGTTGCAGATCCGGCCATATCAAACTTCATGCCCATCATTGATCCGCCTGGTTTCAGAGAGTATCCACCAGTATCAAAAGTTAAACCTTTGCCCACCATGGCGATGTGCTTGGTGTTCTTTGTTGCCTTCTTAGGAGTGTAAGTTAGGTGAACCAGTCTTGGGCCAAATGCGGAGCCAGCGTTCACTGAAAGAAATAGGTTCATTTTTTCTTTTTTAAGTTCGGCCTTACCCATAACTTTTACTTTAACGCCTTTAAGGTTCTTCTTTACGTCAGCTTCGATAGCTTTGGCATAGCCTTCCGAGTGAAGAACGTTTGGAGCTTCATTTACAAGATCTCTTGTAAAGTTAACACTAGAGGTCACGTTTTGAGCTTTCTCAACCGCTTTCTCAACGGCCTTCTTTGCTTTTTTATCGTCAATAAATAGACAGATCTTCTTAAACGTCGGCGTTTTCTTATTTGCTAGGTACTTGTCGAATGTGTAAGAGCTCATCTGCAAAGATTCTGTGATTAGTTCAGCAGCCTTGGCCTTGTCGTTAACACAGTTAAATGAAAGGGCGTCTATTGCCACTGTTTTGAACTTTTTAGAGCTAATTGCTTGGTATGTTTTTGCTATTGTTTTTCTAAGTTGCTCGGCCTTTGCCTCTTTTTTAGCTCCAAGTCCAACAGCAAGTACTGTTTCACCTTCTGGACCTGTAAAAGTCATGAATTCACCAGCTGATCCTGAAAAACTCTTTGATGAGCGCAGTCCTTTAAAGTGGGACATTAGGTTTTTGTCACTCCAGCTTCCCTGAAATGTTTCATCTTTTTGATAGCAAGCAACCACTTTTAGGTCGGCCTTGTCAAAATGTTCGCTGGAAAAGTCCAATTCTATTTTCATTTGCTGCTCCTTGATAGCGCAATTAAGCGCCCTAATCAGTTTTTAGATGTTTTTTTAAGCTTAACAGAATAGGCCATTATTGTCTAAGTAGGGGGAATAAAGTAACCTTTGTCCATGTCAAAGTTAACACCCAAAATTTACCAATTTTACTTGGCCTCAAATACTATTGTGCCTTTTATAGTCAGCACAGTTTTCTTCGTTACATTTCTTTTAACTTTTGAAATGTTTAGAATTCTTCAACTCATGTCATCT
The DNA here is from genome assembly GCA_002711995.1 of Halobacteriovoraceae bacterium. GTDB lineage: Bacteria > Bdellovibrionota > Bacteriovoracia > Bacteriovoracales > Bacteriovoracaceae > UBA845. The sequence goes on from PASN01000016.1 coordinate 181,154, forward strand.
GATGAGGCAAGCTTGGGTTTTGTAACTGGGCTGATGGGTGACGTCGCCATAACGCTTGTTCCAATGGCCATTCCTTTGTCCATGTTCTTTTCTGTGATCTACAGTCTTGGAAAACTTTCAGGTGATTCTGAATATGTGGCACTAAGAGCGGCAGGCCTGGAGAAGTTTAAAATCCTTATTCCATATGTTCTTGTGTCCTTTTTAGTGGCGCTGAATGTTTTTTATCTTGCCCAAGAGCTTGTGCCTAACGCTCACACAAGAGTTAGAACCAAGGTTAAAATCATCAGTTCTGCAAGTCTTATTCAAGGAATTAAGGGAGGCCAGTTTTTTACGGCCATACCAAATATCACAATTTTTCCTTCCAGAATGGACGATGAGACTTTGGAGCTTGAGGATGTTTTCCTTCATATCTACAATCCTGGCCAGGTTCTGGATAAGGTCATTTGGGCAAATACTGGAAAGATTCTTCACGACAAAAACGAATCCACTGGAATTGAAACTTTTAAACTTCTATTGAATAACGGAAACATCACAAGCTTCTCCAAAGGAGAGAGCGATGTGGAAAAGATTCTTTTTGAGGAATATGTGCTTCCAATCTCAGAGAAGCGATTTTCATACGACCCATCCACTAAAGAGATCATGATGGATAGAAAAGAGCTAAAGGCCTTCATGGATGCAGGACTTGAGGAAGCAAAGAAGAAGAACTTTGATAAAAAAGACTTCTTTAACGCCAAGTACGAGTATTGGAACAGGATGAACACTCCGCTTCTATGTATGCTTTTGTCATTTCTAGGTTTTGGACTTGGAATCTCAGGAAATAGGGGAAAGAGTAAAAATCCTACTGGAAAAGCGCTCTTGTTTATTATCGGATACTACGTGGTGTTCTTTTCTATGGTGAATGTGGCCAGGTCAGGTTCAATTCCTCCATGGCTGGCCATGCTCATTCCGGGTGCCATTTTATTTGGCTTCGGTGTCTATTATTATAGAAAGCTTGACTGGGTAAGCTAGTCCTCTTTTTCTACCATTCTCTTCTTATAAACATCCTGGCGATAAGGAACGCCTTTATAGCTTGGGAAAAGAGGGAACTCGTAATTTGCGGCCTGCGCTTCAGGAAAGATCAAGCTTTTAACACCTGTTCTTGTGTCCGCTTGGACGAGCTTATTGTTATAAAATACTTTGGCCGCATTGAAGTTGCCCATAAATAAAAGGATAACCTCTTCAGCTTGAAGGAATAGTGACTTTCCTTTCTTTAAAACAAACCTTTTAATATCGTCGCCATCAATCTGGTAGCTAAGCCAAGTGTCGCCCTCTAAAGCGTGAATGTAGAGGTTTTGCTTGTCAGCGTCCATAGCTCTTTGGAATCTTTTTGGAAAGATTTCAGCGTTTTCAACTTCCTCTGCGTCTTCTGAAAGACTGAATAGGTTTCTAGGAGCAGGGTAGAACTTTTTAAAAGGAAGCTCTCCTTGAGCAAGCTCAACTTTGGGCTCTTCCTTCTTAGGCTCTTCTTTTTTCTCCTCAACTTTCTCTTCGTCTTTTTTGACCACAACCTCTTTAGGCTCCTCGGTAGAGGCTGCTTTAGGTTCTTCAACTTTTTCAGTCGGTTCAATCTCTTTGCTGTCAGCAGCGATTTTTTTAGAGTTTTCGAGCTCAAATAGTGAGGCCTCTTTAGGCTTTATGTCTTTTTCTATCGCTTCAGCTTCCTTGGAGGCCGTTAGCGAGGTCTTTTCATCGCTGATAGTAGAGAAGAAGTTGTAGACACCCTTAACCACAAAAAACAAAACCAAAGCGGCTGCGATGCCAGCTAAAAGCTTCTTGTTTATAAGTTGTCCGGCAATGCCCTGAATTCTGTCTTGGAGTTCGCCGAGATCAATATCTGATTCTTTAGAGGTTGCAACCTCTTCCTCAGGAACCTCTTCAACTTCAGGTTCGTTTTCTTTGTAAAGTAGCTCAAAGGCCTTGATGGCCTCATCTGAATCCAACCCAATGGTTTTAGCGTAATTTTTTACAAAGCCTTTAACGTAAGTTTTGTTGGGAAGAGTTTCAATATTCTCCTTCTCCAAAGCGCGAAGAATGTTGATGTTGATTTTAGTTTTATTGGCAACATCTTCTAGGGGAATATTGTTCTTTGTGCGAGTCTCTTTTAAAAGCTTTCCAATCGTTTTATTTTCCATATTTCAGCATTTTAAACGAAATAAAAAAAATTAAAAGTCCAAAGACTTGACTGGAGACTCCATTTTTTGTGAGTAAACCTGACCCGAGCGCTCTTGTTTGGATTGCAAGGCCTTAACTTTCATGATGGTTCTTCTTGCAATTGACTCATATTTTGTCATGGCAAAACGCTCTTGCATGTCCGTCAATTTCAGCAAAGCTTCGGAGTATCTTTTCATTTTTAGAAGAGACTTGATTTGACCTAAAAGAGGTTCTGGATTGTTATAACACACTCCCATGCTCGCATCTTTAAATGATCTGTAGGCCTTTTCATAGTGTCTACTTTCATAGGCCATTTGCGCAATTTTAAAGTGTGCCTGGCAGTAGTCCGGATCGATTTCCAATGCCAGTTTAAACTTCTGGTAGGCCTGTGTGTTTTTACCTTGAGCAAGCTCAATTATGCCCAAATTATAGTGAGTTCTATGTTGTCCTTCATAGGTAAGATCTTCCAGTATCTTTTCATAGAGGGCCTTCGCTTTCGCGTATGATTTCTTTTCCAAATAGATGGATGCCAAGTTTAATCTTGCATCAGTGTTTTTTTGATCAAGCTCTATAGCCTTTTTTATGTGTCTAATAGCTCTAGGCTCACTCTTTTTGAACCAGTAGGCCATTCCAAGGTTGTTGTGAATTTGGCTATTGTCAGGATCAAGTGCCACCGCTTCCATCAAGTTTTTAAGGGCCGAGGTGTAGTCTTCGCTTACCAAGTCTCTAGTGCCTTGGTTGTAATATAGCTTGGCCTTTTTTTCAGTGGGTGAGAGCTCGTTTTTAGGATTGCTAGAACAACTCGACAAGAAAAGTATGCCCAGCGCCAAAAGAAAAATTGATTTCATGCTAATCCTCCAAGATATATAATCAATATTTTGACCAATATCATTGGATTTGTAAAAGCATTATTTGAAGCGGATCACCGTCATTGCCTCAAAGTGAAAAGTCGATGGAAACAGGTCTAAAAGCTTTGTTTCGAGGATTTTGTAGGGCATTTCAAGCTGCCTGATATCCCGAATCATGGTCTGTGGATGGCAAGACACATAAAGCAAGGTTTTAGGAGCAAACTTCTTGACCCATGCATTTAAATGCTTAAATCCGGCCCTAGGTGGATCTACGATGAATAGATCAAATTCTTGATTCCCCACCACTGTGGAAAACTGAGCTAGGCTTTCTTCCTCCGATAGATCCAAGGATATAAAGTTATCCTTTCTTTCAAAAGGGTACATATCAATGTGAAAGGTCTCTCCATCTATAGAGCGAGATAGATTTCCATCTCCGCCAAATAAATCCAAGGTGGACTTTGGGTGTTGGTCTTTCAGAGCATTTGATACACACTCTAGAAGCTTTTTATTCATTTGCTCATTGACCTGGGTGAATCCATCTGAGGCGTAGCGTGTATCCCAGCTAACTTTTATTTCATCATCACCTCTGTGGTAGAGCTCCACATGGCCTTTAGGTCTTTTACTTTTTTTAAGATACTTTGATTTATTTCTATAAAGCTCGTCAAAACTTGGTTTTAGGTCACTTTTGAAGATCTTGCACTCCGGAACCTCTAATATCCTATTTTGCAGGGCCTTTATAAAGCCTAGCGATTGGGATCTTTTATGATAATGCAATTGCACTCTGTTTCTATAGCCTGTCCTCTCTGGCGCCTCTATAACATCAAACTCTGGCGAACCTATAGGGGCAAGCATTCTTTTAAAGCTCTCTGCTTTGAATTTTAGCTCATCTTCGTAAGTGGTATGAAGAAAGTGACACCCTGGGCATTCTGTAAAGTGGGGGCAGATTGGATCGATTCTACAACTGCTGGAGTCCTCAATTTTGACAAGCCTGCAAAAATGAATATTCTTTTTACTTTTTATGATTTCGGCCTGGCCTCTTTCACCGGGCAAGGTTTTAGGGATAAAGTATATTTGGTCGTGTTTTTTAAAGACGCCTTGTCCTAATGGATCAATATGGTCAATTAAAAAATTAATAGAGTTTTTGGCCATAATTTTCTTATCTCGTTAATTTTACAAAAATCAATTATCATAAACTTATATATATGAACAAAAGATTTCAAAAACTGCCTTTTATTTTAGAGCTCATTTTTAACGGAGCTTTTATTTTCTTGTACGCCTTTTATAAAGCGAACAGGATTAAGACGCCACTGATCTCTAGTGAGATGGTTGAGGTGGTGTTGCAAAGTCTTGCATGGAGCGCTCCGCTTTTTGTATTGTTCTCGATTGTTTCATTCTTTCTGCGCTCTGAAAACGTGGAAGAGTTTTTCCGAAAATATGTTTTTAGCCTTATCGTGTTCTTCCCAATGATGATTACTTTTGGGGATGTGCAGTTTACCTTTTGGCTTGCGGCCGTTCACTTATTCTCCTCTGTGTTGTCTATATATGAGCTTAAGCCTGAAAACACTGAAGAAGGGCAGGACTATGTTCTCGGAATGCTTGAAAAAATTAGGCTTGCTCCCGCGCAAATTGTTATCTTGTCCTTTAGCGCAATTATTCTGATTGGTACTTTGCTCTTGGCCCTTCCAATATCAGCGGCAGAGGGGAAGAGTATCTCTTTTATCGACGCTTTCTTTATGGCCACATCCGCCACTTGCGTGACAGGTCTTAGCACTGTCTCTCTTGTGGATAATTTTAGTTTCGTTGGACAGTCGATCGTTTTGGTTCTTCTTCAAATTGGAGGCCTTGGGTATATGACGCTTCACTCCTCAATGATGATCCTTTTGGGCAAGTCCATGGCGGTAAAGAACCAAGTTATGATGCAGGATCTTTTGGACATTACCTCAATGTCTGATCTAATTGCTATGATTGTGGACATTATTAAATACACTATTGTTATTGAGTTTTGCGGCGCCATAATACTTACCTTTGCGTTTAGCTTTGAGGGATACGAATTTGGGCAGGCGCTATATTTTGGATTTTTTCATGCAATAAGCGCTTTCTGTAACGCAGGATTCGCTCTGTTTAACGACTCTTTGGAAAACTTTGCTTACAATCCAGTTATAAGCAACACCATCGCCTGTCTTATCCTTTTAGGAGGACTTGGCTTTATAGTGTTGAAAGAAGTTGAGCTGGTTTTAAGAGGAAAAAAGAAGATCGTGAACCTTTCTGTTCACTCAAAGGTTGTCTTTACCACGACTTTTTCGCTAGTGCTTTTAGTTGCCGTCTACATCTTCTTCTCTGAATATCTACATTCACTTAAGGATTTAACATTCTGGCAGCAGTTGCAAGTCTCTTTCTTTCAGTCAGTCACGACAAGAACCGCGGGCTTTAACACCATTAGTTTAAGCTCTTTATTTCCACACACTTTGTATCTATTTATATTGGTAATGTTTATCGGGGCCAATCCCGGCTCATGTGGTGGTGGTATTAAAACAACAACCTTTGCGATCCTTTTTCAATCAGTGAGAGCGACTTTGAAGGGGAAGGACAGGGTGGAATTCTTCGATAGAACTCTTCCAAATGTATTGGTTGTTCGCGCCATCTCAATCATTGTTATTTCTCTTATGATTTGCAGCGCCTTCATATTGTTGCTTATGAGGCTTGAGACTGAGCACAGTTTCCTCTCCATCTTCTTTGAGGTGGTGAGCGCCTTTGCCACTGTTGGCCTGTCTCTTGGGATTACACCTTACTTGACCGTGGCGGGGAAGGCGGTCATTATTGTTTTAATGTTTATAGGAAGAATTGGCCCTTTAACCATGGCACTCGCCATTGGACAGAAAAAAGAAGAGGCCGGAAAGTTCAAATATCCAACTGGAAGGATAATGATAGGGTAATTTATGATTGTAACGGTTATTGGACTGGGAACATTTGGCTCAAAAACGGCCACAAGACTATTTGAAAAAGGCGCTGAAGTAATCGCGATCGATCAAGAAACTGAGCTTGTCGACAAGATTAAAGAGCGTGTAACCCACGCAATCTGTGTAGATGTTACAGATGAGAGGGCCATTCGTTCTCAAAATATTTCAGATGTCGATGTTGCCATTGTAGCCATCGGGGACAATATCGAAACAAGCATCCTTGCCGTTGCCATGCTTAGGAAGCTGGGTGTGGGAAAGATTATTGCTAGGGCGACCAGCAAGCTTCATGAGCATGTTCTTAAAGAAATTGGCGCCAGTGAAATTGTAAAGGTCGAGGAGGAAATGGGTGAAATTGTGGCGTCGAAGATCGTAGCTCCCCACGTGCTTCAGAGATATAACTTTGCCGCTGGGTACTCGATTGTCGAGATTAAGCTAGGCAAAAAATTTGAAGGAAAAACCCTTGTCGAAAGTCAGATTCGTCAAAATTATTCTTTAAACATTGTCGCCCTTCAGAAGAGGGTTCCTTATATTACTGAAGACGGAAAGTCTGCCTTTAGAGTTGAAATCAATGACAGTCCTCTGCCAATGGATATTATTGACGCTGACGATATTGTTGTTTTGGTTGGAAGTGAAAAGAACTTTAACAAGCTTTTCGCTGATTTGGCGGAGAGTTAGGAGAAAGAATGAATATTTCATTAAAAAAGCGTATTGCCGCAAGTTTTGTTTTAGCGAACTTGATGGTTTTAACCATTGGCTTCACTGTTTTCTTTTATTTGAACTCGCTAAACAAGCAAATTGAGAATATCACAACAAACACAAATCAGATCAACCTTCTTACTGACGAGATTAGAATTTCCGCGGTTTCTATTTTGAAAATGCAGAAAAAGATCCTGACAAACAAGGCCACTAGATCTGATCTGGACAAGCTTAACGCGCTAATTGATGGGTTCCACTCTCAGCTTCAAAGACTTGATTCTTTTTATAGCGAGGTGGAGATTAAAACCACTATCTCCAAGATGCTTGGGTATGTGGATTCCTTAAAAACTCTGCTCTCCAAGGTCTCGATCTTCGACAATCGAGACAACGCAGGACTTTCCACCATTAGTGATCTTGCGGACAAGATTCTAGAGGCCTTCTCTGAGTTTCAAGATATTCAGTATTACCAGAACGAGAGAAGAGACCAGCAGATTGAAGAGATTATAGGCGAAACCAGACGGTATATGTTGATAATCCTGATAATTACTTTTCTTGCGACAATTCTTATGAGTTTAGTTATTCCAGGAAAAATCGCACTTCCGTTTAAGAAAATTAATGACGCTGTTAGAGAGCTTCAAGACTGCAACTTTGACGTCTCAATTTACTATAATCAAAAGGATGAAATTGGAGAGTTGGCCTTTGAGCTCAATAAGATGATTGCCAACATGAAAGCGTTTGAAGAGCTTAGAACTGATAGAATCTCTGTTGAGCACAGAAAATTCGACATGCTTGCGAATATGGTTAGACGAAATGTTCTAATCGCTAACGCAAATGGAGAGCTAATTTATCTAAACAACTCAATGTATAGACTTCTAGATGTTGAATCTGAGGAAGTTCTAAACAAAAATATGACAGACACCATCATTCCTCAGTCAATTAAAGAGGCCTACGATCTTGCCCTGAAGCGTCGCTCAAAAATTGAGAACGCTGAAATTGTCATCACGCACAAGAAAACGGTTGAAGTTGAGAATGAGGAAACGGGTGTTGTTGAGGAGATTGGAGAAGAGGTTGAGGTCTTTAATGGTTTCGCCAATGTTATTCCAATTAGAGCAAAAGAGAGTGATCTAGACTACTATATGATGGTTTTATCTGAAGAAATGTTCGCATAACGCGCCAGGCATAGAACAGGGCCTCTAATAAGTGGCGTCTTTTCTAAAAATCGTGTAAGGTTTACTGGCAATTTAAAAGGTTATATGGACAATAAATTTATTCGAAATTTTTCTATCATCGCACACATTGATCACGGTAAATCCACTTTGGCGGATCGCCTTATTCAGGAAACCAAATCCATTACTGACAGAGAGTTCAGCGACAGAATGTTGGACAATATGGATTTGGAAAAAGAAAGAGGCATCACCATTAAAGCTCAGACTGTTCGTCTTGAGTACAAGGCCAAAGATGGAAACATCTATCACTTAAACTTAATTGATACTCCAGGACACGTTGACTTCTCTTATGAAGTTTCAAGGTCTTTAGCATCTTGTGATGGAGCGCTTCTAGTTGTTGACGCTTCTCAGGGCGTTGAGGCACAGACTCTTGCAAATGTTTACATGGCAATTGAAAACGATCTCGAAATCATGCCAGTGCTAAATAAAATTGATCTTCCACACGCGGATGTTCCAAGAGTGAAAGATGAAATTGAGGAAGTGGTTGGAATCGACGCTCAGGATGCTCCTGAGGTAAGCGCCAAGTCAGGACTAGGAGTTGCTGATCTTTTGGAGACAATAGTTGAAACAATTCCAGCTCCAACAGGAAACCCTGAAGCTCCTATGCAGGGACTTATTTTCGATTCATGGTTTGACCCGTATAGGGGAGTAATCATGCTTGTTAGAATGATGCATGGAACTCTAAAAGCACGCGAGAAAATTTATTTAAAACACTCTAAAAAGTCTTACGAAGTATTAAACCTTGCAGTTAACACTCCATTTTACACTGAGCTTAAAACGCTTACGGCCGGTGAAGTAGGCATGGTTATCTGTGGAATAAAAGACATTAGAGATATTAAAATTGGCGATACCGTCGTTATGGACAACGCCAAGGACACTCCAGACCTTGCAGGGTACGAAGAAGTAAAACCAATGGTTTTTTGCGGGATCTTCCCTGTAGTCAACGATGATTATGAAGAGTTAAAGGTGGCACTTGAAAAGCTTGCCCTTAATGACTCATCATTTACATATGAACCAGAAACTTCACAAGCTCTAGGTTTTGGTTTTAGATGTGGCTTTTTAGGTCTTTTGCATATGAGCATTATTCAAGAGCGTTTAGAAAGAGAGTTTAACCTTTCTTTGATATCCACCGCTCCAAGTGTTCGCTATAGAGTGAAAACGAAGCAAGGCGAAGAGATTATGGTTCAAAACCCATCTGAGCTTCCAGATCCGGGTGAGATTGAACAAATCCAAGAGCCAATGGTTTTACTATCCATTCACGTACCCAATGAATACGTCGGACAGATCATCACTCTTTGTGAAAAAAGAAGAGGTGTTCAACAAGATATAAAGTACATCACTAGCGAAAGAGTTCAGGTTATCTATGATCTTCCTTTAAGTGAGATGGTTTTTGATTTTTATGATCAGTTGAAATCAATTACTAAGGGATATGCAAGTATGGACTATGAGTTCAACGACTACCAGACTGCAAAGATGGTTAAGCTTGATGTGCTTTTAAACGGCGATCCGGTGGATGCGCTGTCTCTTATTACTCACGAATCAAGCTCTTACTACAAGGGACGCGACCTTGTTGGAAAGCTAAGAAAGATTATTGATAGGCAACAATTTGATATTGCTATTCAAGCGGCGGTAGGAACTAAAGTCATTGCCCGTGAAACTGTTAAGGCCCTTAGAAAGAACGTTCTTGCCAAATGTTATGGCGGTGATATTTCTAGAAAGAGAAAGCTTCTAGAGAAGCAGAAGGCCGGTAAGAAGAGAATGAAGATGGTTGGAAACGTTGAAATTCCTCAAGAAGCATTCTTGGCCGTATTGAAGGTTGACGAGTAAGACGATGAATGTGATCGAGACTCATATTGAAAAGATTCTGACTCACTACACCCAAGGTGAGCATTACGAGCTTTTGAAAAAAGCAAAAGAGATCTATACAGAACTTACTGGCAAGCTTGATGAAGAGTCTGATGAGTATGAGTTAAGAATGAACTCTTTCAATGACTGGTTTATTTTTAACTTTCGTCGCGAGAACGACAGAAGAATTATAGACGACTATATCTTTGAGTTTAAAATCGATGACGATCTCGCAAGATCATTTCACAACATCAACTATTCACTCTTCTCATTTTTGAAAACAAATCTTAAAAAGCAAATCGTTTTAAAAGATATCCTTCACGACAAGAAGATCGCACTAAGCAAATCCTTGAAGCATTTTGGAATGGTTCAAGATGATCTTTTTGTTGGAAGATCCATCGAACATGATGGCGAAACCTATCTATTAAAAGGTATGTGTCCTCTTCCTGGAAACATTCTTTCCAATCTTAAAAAGCAATCTAAGAAAGTCAGAAAGCTTAATAGCCATGAGGAAGAAGAGAAATTCCTACTAGAGCTTGAAAGATTAAAGATTAAATCACTAAATTACGGCCATATAGACGCCAACAAGATCTTTATCTTCAAATAAAACCCTGTAAAAACTTCACAAATTCCAAAAACGTACCCACATGTAAATGAGTGCAATGCCTCCTTGCGTTAGTTTCGTCTCAACCTAACGATAACCAAATCTCACAAGGAGACGAAAATGAAAAAGTTAATAGGAGCTATTCTTGCCACCACAATTCTATCCGCTTCAGTTTCAGCAAGCGAATTCGCATGTAAAAATGAATTTGAAAGAGACACCGCCTACCACTTTCCAACGGTAATGAAGGGAAGTATGACAAAGAGACTTGTAGTAGATATTCCAAAGCTTTGCTTTAGCTCAGAGGCATGGAGTAAAAACCACGGCGGTTTAAACGATGGGCTTATGGGCTGCTTGTTTGCATCAGTCATATGGGGAGTTGTTCCACTTTACTGGGCACCTGGAGCTGGACTTGCTATGGCCGTGCCTGCTTTTCTAGGATTTAAGTTTGGAATGGACCATGATTATGACACTGCAGTTGCTCAAACTAGGTTGAACGATATTGTGATGAGTGCTGTTGGTGAACGTGAGCTTAATCAAGGGCAAATCAGATATCTTAAAAGAAAATACTTCAAAAGACATGACTATACTGACCAGGAAATTGCTGATTTTTTTGAATACCATGGAAAATCAAAAGATCTTTGTTCTAATCCTGCAAAGGAACACACAGTTGTGGGGGTAACTGAGGAGGGACTGAAGTATATCAGAAGCAAAGGGTACAATTCCGCAACAGGGCTTTTGCTTGCTTCATTGATAGAGAAAAAAACGCCAGAACATGAATACACCGAATATAGAGGGGCTACACAACTCTTAAATTATGTTCAGAGGCGTTACGGAAGGAGCGAAGTTTCTTACTATGGAGAAACAATCACTCCTAAGCAAATGTTCAAGCTAGCTCGTGAATACGCGAAAGAGCATGGGATTAAAAGAGTGTTTAACTATTAACCAGCTCTAATGTAGCACCACACTTATAACAGTCCTGATCTGTTTAGAGATCAGGACTATATGAAAACAAAACTTAAATAAATACATAGAATCATTAGGAGAATATTATGAAAAAAATGTTGTTGGGATTAGTTTTATTGTCCTCAGTTGCAGCTTTTGCGGATACTGGAGTTAAGGTGACAGTTACATATGAAAGATCTGGAAAATCAGAGAGTTGTTTTTTAAGACCTCAGTTACCTAATGTTGTTAGCGAAGTTGGAGAGACAGGTTATATGTTTGATTATGATGCACATAATGGTTTTTTTAGAGCCTCAAATAAGTCTAAAAATAGTATTATGGTAATCACAGAAGCTAAACTCCCGCTAAATGTTCATCTTGGAAGTTGGGACACAACTTCAGAAGTTTTCAAGGTAATAATCAATGAAGACACTCTTAATTTGAATAATATTTGTATGAGAGATCAATTCTTAGAAATTTAAGTTTAAAGCAGAATCTAGGTGCGAAATTAGTCTCTGCTTTGAAAGGCAGAGACTTGAATTAAGCTCACTTCGCTCGCAATAGTCCGCCTTCAAAGTTAATCTTTTTCGCTCGCCATAATCGACACCAAAATTTGCCATATCTCGGTTAAATAATACCTTAATCCTAAGTCTTAAAATTCTGCACAACATTTGAGGCACTTACAAACGTGGTGTTGATTTTCTAACAGGGTTTGTAAGTTCTTCCACTAGTTCTTTAATCCAATTAAAAACTGATAATATTTGAATATGAAAAACACAATCAACCTTTTAAAAAACGCCTCTCTGTGCCTTCTACTTGCCTCCTTTTCTTTAAGTGCCCAGGAAATTGAAGACTCTTATTCTACGGGCATAGAGTTCGAGAGTTCCAATGACGTTTATAGAAATGGCACCATTTTTGGAATGAAAGCCGACAGAACCCGCTTTAAGGCAAAGATAAAGGTTTATGAAAATGGAGATTACGAAGTCGAAAGTATTGATTGGACTTACTTCGCTTTATTGGACAAATATGAAAAGTTTGGGATCGACTTTGAAGTGGATGTTCTTGGGGCCTATAGAGATGTTATCCAACGTGAAGTGGGAAGAGAGTTAGGCTTTAAAATTGCGGGACTGAAAGGCACAAAGGAGTTTGAAATTGAGGCCGTAGATGGACTGACGCTTACAATTGAAGGAGCGGTAGACCTCAAAAGTATAACGAGTCTAAGGGCATATAAGGAAAACTCGTTTGTGGCCGATCGGATCGATGAAGAGTCTGAGAACAAGCCATATAAATTTTATCAGGACGGTTACGGGCTAGATTATGAAGCAAGTGCCAGAATTAACTACGAATACAAAAACATGGATTTTAGTTTTGCAGGCTATGCAAAAGTCAGAGATACAAGAGAGTCTAACCATAGAGATGGCCACAATTTTAAATATGACACTAAAGAAGTGGGAGTAAAGTTCTCTTGGGCCCCAAATAAAAATAAGTGTCACCTAATTGAGCTTGGAGCACGCTCTTCAAATGTTAATCAAGTGTTTAATCATACTGCACATGACTTCACTAATTCTGAGGTGTTTGTTCAGTACAAATGCAAATTGAATTGGGATAGGGACTTTTGGGGCGTTGAAAAAACTGAATCTCGTGATTCATATATAAGGTATTAACCCTCAAAAAAACCGAAGGAGCTTTTTTTATAAGCTCCTGTATTTTTCTTTACCTAATTGAAAAGCTATAAATTAATTAGACTGTTTAGAAAGACTGAGTGAGTTTTAAATCGACATAAAAAATTGCCTCACTTAGTTCCAACTTAAATTCCAATCTTAAGTAATAAAAATTGCACACAATTTAGGGCACTTCCCATAGAGGTGTTACTTTTTCAACAGGGTCTATAACTTTAACAATGAGGCACCTTGAGTACGCAAAGGTTGGTAATATTTGAGTATGAAAAACACCATCAAACTTTTAAAGAGTGCCTCTGTGTGCATTCTACTTGCCTCCTTTTCCTCTAATGCTCAGGAGATTGAAGACTCTTTTTCTACGGGCATAGAGTTCGAGAGTTACAATGATGTTTATAGAAACCGTACTGTTTTTGGAAGAAAAAACGACAGAAACCGCTTCAAGGCAAAGGTAAAGGTTTATGAAAACGGAGATTATGAGTTAGAAAATATCGAGTGGACTAGTGGAACTTTGTTTGATCAATATGAAAAATTTGGAATCGACCTTGAAGTGGATGTTCTAGGTGCCTATAGGGATGTTATCCAACGTGAAGTGGGAAGAGAAGTCGGTTTAAAAATGGCGGGACTCAGGGCCAGGAAAGAGCTTGAAATTGAGGCCGTAGATGGAATGACCCTTACAATTGAAGGGGCGGTGAACCTTAAAAGGATATGGAGTCTAAAAGCATATAAGGAAAACTCATTTGTGGCCGATCGAGTCGATGAAGAATCTGAGAACGAGCCGTTTAAGTTTTATCAAGATGGTTATGGGCTTGATTATGAAGCAAGTGCTCAAATTAACTATGAGTACAAAAATATGGATTTTAGTTTTGCTGGCTATGCAAAAATGAGAGATACCAGGGAATCTAACCACAGCGATGGTCACAATTTTAAATATGATACGAAAGAAGTGGGAGTAAAGTTTTCTTGGGCCCCAAATAAAAATAAGTGTCACCTAATTGAGCTTGGAGCGCGCTCTTCCACTGTTAATCAAGTTTTTAATCACACCGCACATGACTTCAATAACTCTGAAGTGTTTGTGCAATATAAATGTAAATACAATATAGATAGAGACCATTGGGGTTATGAAAAAACTAAATCTCGTGACTCATACATAAGATATTAATCACTCTTAAAACTAAGGAGTTTTCATGAAGAAAGTACTACTATTTTTGACCTTATTTGCATCCACAACTTTATTTGCCTCAGACAAATCCTTCACTGCATGCGATGTCGAATACAATGATATCTCTGTAAATGTTTCAATCAATGGGGATTCCATTGAAGTTATTACGACTAGTCCAATGGGAGAGCATAAGTCAAAGGGTCAAATAACTAAGGTTCAACCTGTATCAAAAGCAACTACAATTTATTTCACTAACTCTGACATCATGTATATTCACTCTGCCAATAATAAAAGAAATGAGCTAACTGTAATTGATGCCACTGACCCTGCTCCTGCTTTGAGATATAGTTCTGAATATTGTAATTAAAAGAATAACCTCATGGCCTCATTTCTGAGGCCATGCTTTACTGTCAACTTTCTAAACACCTCCTGTAAACTTAGCTAAATAGGCCTTTATTGCCTCCTGCTTTGCTAGAATAAAGCTAATCAATCTGTTTTAAAGGGATACATTTGATGGCGATTAAAAAGGTAATTCTACTATCTTTACTAAGTATGCAAGTACTTGCGGATCCTTTTAGTGAGGCGATGTTTCAAGGTCGGGATGCTAATGATTTTGAGCTTTACTCTTACTTCTCTAGAAAGCCTATTATTGAAAAAGGATCTTTGCCAGTAGTGAGCTCCAAAATTGAAGGGGCCCAAGGTCGTATTCAAGGTTCGAGTTTTATTATCCAGTCCAGAGATCATACAGGGCCTATAGGAAATTATCTCTTAACAAACGACCACCTTTTACAGGGAAGCAATAAGATGATTTCAGACCTGCCCATACCAGATGATCATTCTTACTTTTGTTCAGATGACGATGTCGCCATTGTTGATTTAGCTTTTCTTGAGGCAGATCTCCCTGCATTTGGTATTTATGATAAAGAGGAAAACTCCCTTTACACTCATGGTAAAAATAATTCACCACGAGGTTATGTTCTAACAGACTCTTATGGGAAAGGATTTTACAATAAAAATAAACGCCCACTTTTTGAAAACCACCTAACGAAAGAGAGGCTCAACTTTGTTCAAATGGGCAATATGTTTGATCTTTCCTGCAACTATTACCCAAGCTCACCAGAACATTATGACGGAAATGCGGTGTTTATACCTATCACCGAGCACATAAAAGACATTGCGTAAAATCCATCACCTTTTACTCAAAGAATATTTAACCAGATAAACACCTATAAAGCTCACATGGCACGAACGATCAAAAATGACTGTTTTATAAACATGGATGGCGAGATTCAAAATAACCACCTTCATAAGAAGTCTTACTTTAGTGGCAATATGCTTTTTCCCGCTGGAATTGTTCCTGGTATGAGTGGTTCACCTCTTCTAATCAATGAAGACTTGAGACAAAGCAGGTATGAGATCGCCGGAATGGTCACGGCCTACGATAGAAGAGTTCAAGTTTCGCACTTTATAGGACAAAAGAGCATCAAGTCTTGTCTAGATAAGGCTATTGCAAAAAAGCATGAAGAAGGAACTGTATTTAAATATGACCCCGTTCAAAACACCTTGTATAGGCAAGATGAAAACTTTGTGGAGATTCCATTTATAACAGCAAGTGCGGGAAGTCATTTTGCGGGCAATGGTGCTGCTGGAAATGGCGGCAACGGTGCTGCTGGAAATGGCGGCAACGGAGCTGCTGGAAATGGCGGCAACGGAGCTGCTGGAAATGGCGGCAACGGAGCTGCTGGAAATGGCGGCAA
>PASN01000017.1 GCA_002711995.1 Halobacteriovoraceae bacterium
GCTGCTGGAAATGGCGGCAACGGAGCTGCTGGAAATGGCGGCAACGGAGCTGCTGGAAATGGCGGCAACGGAGCTGCTGGAAATGGCGGCAACGGAGCTGCTGGAAATGGCGGTAATGGAGCAGCCGGAAATGGAGGGGACAGTTGCGATTTAAATTCTGCCTCTCCGAAGGCGGGACTGACCTATAAGGGAGTGCATACTCTTGGGTTTAGATGTACTGTTGAAGGAAGAGCTTTCAATATCTATGCAAACTGGGAAGCTAGACTTCTAGTTAATAAGGGGCACGATTGCACCCCAATTACTGCCAAATATGCAGATCTAAAGAGCTTACTACTTGAAAAGTTTAAAGATGGGGATTTGGTCGACGAATCTGCCAAGGCAAGTTATCTACATAGTTTTGATTTGAAAATAAAGGTTGAAGAAGTCCTTGAAGACAAAGCTTTGATTAAAGTAAGTGGCAGCTATTACGTAAAGGAAATCGATACTGATATTTACTTTAAAGATACAATTGAGTTTGATTTTAACTCTGAGGTATTTAATCCTTTTGTTTCTATTAAGATCGATAAAACAAAAATTACCAATTGGTTTAACGATTACGAGGGCGGCGAGGAGATTATACTTGATTTAAGAGAGCTTTTCTTCATAAACCTTGAAAGAGTTTACGCAAAAGACTATGGCGTTCTTGAGGCCTTAGAAGAAAATAATCTGCCCAAAGTTCATGCAGCATTAAAAAGTAAAAAAGCAAACAAGGGAAGTGTTCCTGTGGAGCTTAGATGGGAGTAACTGCACCAGGTTCTGGTATTAAAGACCTGGTAAACCTAAGTTATAATCAACTTTTGCTAAGAAGGGTCAAGTTTAAAGATCGCTCTCCTGAAGATCTCTATGCGAGACTTATGTGCGCTTATTATCAAAATGAACCCTCAAAACTTGAAGTCGTCGAAGATATAATCAAGAATGCCAGTAACCTTGAAGATCAAGAACTGCTTTTAAAAGTATGCTCATTTAGAAGAAAAATGCTGAGTGTAAGCTTGAACATTGAAGACGCCAATGAACTTATTAAAGCAGGGATTAACTCTAGTTGGAGTGGTGACATTTATTTTTGCGCAGCTCTTGGGATGTATAAAATCTCAGAATATGTATTAGCAAAAGATCTATTCATTAAATCTTATAGGCTTCTCAATGAGCAGGGAGCATCTAGAAAGGCACTTCTTGCCAAGCAGAATGCTATTACAATGGAAGGGAATATCCATCCTGAAAATAGACTCATTGGAGACTACCAAAACCTTATAAAAGAGGCAAAACACTTAGACGCCTCTGATGTTGTGGCCAATGCCTGTTTAAATATATCTGATGAATTCTACAAGATCGGTGCCATTAATGTGGCATTAAAAGTAATCAATGAAGGACTTAAAGCATTGGTTGGTCATTCTCTAACTCATCAGGAGAAGGAGGCTCTTCTACTAAAAACTGAAATCCTATGTGCGCTGGATAGAAAAAAAGAGGCGAAAGAGCTTTTAAATCTGTTAAATCATGATTCAAATGAAGAGATTGTGAATGCTTTGAAAGTTATTGAAAAAAGACACTATGGAAAAAGCTCCGCGATTGATGTTAATAAGTTGTCTCCTCCGTGGAGGGTAAAATTGGAAGGGTATAAGAATATCCAGAAGCTTGGTAGACTTGAAGAGGCCGTAGTGGAGTTGCTCTCTGCTACTCCAAGCACCATTTATGAAATCGCTGGTCACCTATACGAAAATGTGGATGAAGGCGACGCTGCCAACAGAGCGAGCACCTTAATTTCACGAATCAATAAAAAACATCCAAACCTAATTAAGTTTGAATCTGAATTAAAAACTTACTGTTTGAGTGATAACGAAAAAATCGAATTTCAAAAGGGGGGGCAGTGAAGCATTTAATCCCTCTTTTTCCAGAGTTTAATTTCTCCGACTCAAAAGTAATTCATGTCGTTAGGAAACAGGCAGTTGTTGAAAACTCTCTTAAATACACAGCATTATTTTACGTTCTCGAAGCTTTAAGTTTTGAGTATGACGCCATTGCAGAGTTGAAGGGGATTTTAGACGAAAGCTTTGGTGAGGACAAAGTTTTGCTTTTAATTTTATTGTCTCTGGAAAGCAAAAGGGTTTCAAGGGAGGAGATTTCAAAGCAAGTCGATAAGAAATTAAAACAAATGGATCTAAATAACCTTCCACCAGCTTATATAGAATATATTGATTCCCTCAATATAGCCCCCAAGGCCCAAGTCCTGCTTAAAGGAAAAGAGAAGCACCTTTATGATACTTTGAGTGAGTCTTCAAAAGCAAAAATTGATCTAGTCATACTTCTTTATGGTGAAGAGGATGTCATTAAGGGGGAGGCAAAGTTCAAGGCCTTGCTCTCTAGGCTTAGAAAGAAGATTGATGAACAAATCATTATGAATTCTGATGGACTCTATGAGCTGGTTGGCTAAAGATTTGCCTCTTTTTCCAACTCGTTGAGGGACTTTCTTTTGCTCTTATTCATTAGTAGATAAGGAATTATGCCAAGCAGGTTTCCTAGGAGAAGAAGGATAAAATAGATATTAAAAAGCGACGCTCCGTTTGCCACTCCCATAAATCCAAACAACTTGTGAAAAACCGCGTGTCCAACACCTAAACCAGATGGAGCGATTGGAAGAGCAATTGCGACAAATCCAATTGGCACAATACTGAACGAGTATCTAAATAGGAACTCACCTTCAGCAAAAGGGTGAACCACGTACCAAAAGTTAACCACTGTAAGGCCTTGAATAATCATGCTTATAAATGTCAGTAGAATTATTCTATGTCTGAACATGCACAAGTTTTCCCAGGCATCGATAAGCTTTGGAAGGAGCTTTTCTAGAAAAGAGATTTTCATAAAAGGGGAAAGAAGCTTTTTAGGAAGCTCTTTAAAAAAGAACAGAGCAATAAAGCCAAAAATAACTCCGGCCAAAAGCAAAAGATTAATATCCAACAAGGTTTTAATATCCGAAGACATTTGGCTTAGGCTTTCATAGTTTATAATGGAGAAAAGCCCCAAAATTATAATAAGTCCAAATAATCCAACAAATCTATCAATGAGAACTTAAGCAAATAAAAACCTGTTTGATAAATTCTTGTCGAGATCCTTAAGGTAGAAGACCTTTACGATGTCTCCACTCACGCTTCCTGGAAGAACTGAATTAAAGAAAAGTCCAATCCAGTTAAATTTTGTGATTTTTAAAAATGAAGGCTTCTTAACCATCTTGTCAGTGATAATTAGATAGTATCTCCAGGTCACCATTAATAGGATGGATACAATTATCAAAAAACCGGAAACCATTCTCAGGGGATCTTGCGCTGCCTTCTCCAGGACACTTAAGTCCAGTTTTCCTGAATCTATAAGCCAGAATATAAGGCCAAAGGCAAAGGCAAACTTAAGAATGGTTTTGACAGCATTTTTCATAATTGGCCACAATCATACAGTTTAGATAATCTTCTGATAAGAAAAATATGGAGAACCCCATGAAGATTGCCCTCATTCAAATATGCTCGGAGCTCAATCCAGCTCCCAATATGGAAAAGATTCAAAACTTTATCAATCTTGCCAAAAAACAGGATGATATTGAGGCCGTTTTCCTTCCTGAGGTGTTTTATTCGATGTCAGATGGGACTGAGGCAACCCCGTATCTTGTAGATAAAGGCAATGAACACTACAAGGTCATTCAAAAGCTGGCCAAGGACAACAGCGTATACCTTATTGGAGGCAGTGCTGCCACAAATCTTGACGGAAGAGTTATAAACAGAGCATGGAATTTTGATCCTAGCGGAAACGATATGGGTCACTATGACAAGATGCATCTCTTTGCGGTCGATCTCAGTAAAACAAGCAATAAAACTGTAATTGACGAGGCAACCGTATACACTCCTGGGTCATCGCCAAAGCTATTGAATGTCGGAGACTGGAAAGTTGGTCTGGGAATTTGCTTTGATCTAAGGTTTCCAGAACTATTCAGATACTATCATGAGCAAGGTGCAAATCTTTTAACCATGGCGAGTGCTTTCACTGTTCCTACAGGAAAAGCTCACTGGGAAACTCTTCTTAGAGCGAGAGCTATAGAAAATCAAAGTTATGTAGTGGCCGCAGGACAGTGGGGCGAGCATAACGAAAAGATAAAAACCTACGGGCACTCAATGGTGATTGATCCATGGGGAGAAGTCATTGCGGATCTTGGGGAGGGTGAAGGTTATACTGTTGTGGACCTTGATCTTTCAAAGGTTGAAGAGTTTAGAGCTCGAATGAAGGTAAAACCAAAATTCGGGATTAGTTTGTAAGAAGCTAAAGCTTGTTATAGATATCTTTTCTATGACCAATTTTAATAACTAAAACCTTTAAAACACTTCCCTTTACTTCATAAACAATTCGGTAGTCACCGATTCTAATTCTGTAAAGAGAGTCAGCTCCCTTGAGCTTTTTAATATTTAAAAGTTCAGAGTACGGGTTGAGAGCCAAAAAATGGAAAGCTTCAATTGTTTTACTTTTTACTGGCTTTTGAAGCTTTTTGAATTCTTTAGCTGCAGATTTTGTGAGTTCTATAGAGAATTTTTTGGACACTAACTCTCACCTTCTAATAGGCTAGCTAGTGACACTGTCTCTTCATTTTTTCTTTGGTGGTAGGCCTCAAGATCAACTTCATCTTCAAGTTTTTCAATAATGGCACTTTCAATGAAGTGTTGAATCTTCAACCCTTTCTTTTTACAAAGCTTAGTAAGAGCCTCTTTAATTTGAATGTCTAAATTCGTGGATAATGTAACTAGTTTGCTCATAGTTAATTTTACAAGGAAAAGTAATTAAAACCAAGGAAAAACTTGTTTTTGATTGTGGTCTAAGTTCCCAAAAATATTAGAATTGATTTCATTTTAATAATATCTTTTCCACTTCCAGGTGAAGTGGGCTGTAATAGCTCTGCTCAAAATACGTCATTGCAACAGGTCTGATATATTTTTTTTTATGTGCGATTAAATTAAACCTTTTGTCATCTTCAATCATATGTTTAGACATTACGGCCTTTCCAAGACCCATGGCAACGCCATCAATAATAGAGTAGACATCACCCATAAACGCTCGATCATACTTTTTCTTGTAGCCAATATGTTTTAGATAGGAATGGGTGGCGTTATCGTAAGGCCCGTGGTCTAAGAATGTATTCGAATCATTTTTATGTTTTTTTGACTCAATAATCACATACTCTTCTTCTGCTATTTGCTTGCACTGAGCACCTGAAAGGTTTGTTATGTAATCAGTAAGAATAAAGTCAGTTTGGTTTGATTTTAATATATCCTCCAGCTCATACATCTCATGGGTGCTAAACTCTATTTTAGCCTTAGGATTGTCCCTTAGAAATGGAGCAAGTTTTGGAATAATCATAGAGCGCATAATTGAAGAGAAGCCAGCAATTCTTATTACTCCGCTTAGCTGCGTTTGGTATTGATCAAAGTTTGCCAAAAACTCCTCTTGCATCTGGAGGAGCTGTTTTGCATGAACCAATAGTTTTTCACCGCTGCTGGTTAGAGATAGCGACCTGGATTGTCTTATAAGAATTGCTGCTTGAAGATACTCTTCAAGTCTAGCAACCTTTAAGCTCAACGCCGGTTGAGATACTCCCAAACTCTTGGCGGCCTTGGTGAAGCTGCCTAATTTGTGTATTTCTAAAAATGCCTGAAGATCATCTAATTTAAAGCTCATAAGCAATTGTTATAGATATATAAATCTTATTAATTTTTCAAACGTATTCGCTAGCTCTATAAATTCTTCAACGAATCAACAAGGGAGGATTTATGAAATTTGGTTTGTTTATGTGTTTGATTTTATTAAGTTCGGCTAGTCATGCCATGACGTGTACCTCAGAAGAAAACCCAAACAAGAAGCTTGTGATCGAGCCATTTGGATACAAGGCAACTGCAAAGATCTATACTGAAGGACAGAGAAACTACTATGGATCAGTAATGGCAGGAAAGTTCACAGGTTCAGCCTGGAGTGCTGATGGAAGTAAAAAAGTTAGCGGCTACACCTTCTATAATCAGGACGGTGAACTTGTAACATTCCACTACAAGGTTACTGGCGACGGC
This sequence comes from Halobacteriovoraceae bacterium, assembly GCA_002711995.1. Taxonomy (GTDB): domain Bacteria; phylum Bdellovibrionota; class Bacteriovoracia; order Bacteriovoracales; family Bacteriovoracaceae; genus UBA845. Next base: position 6,123 of record PASN01000017.1, read on the forward strand.
TCGGGAGGATGTCGAGCGAGAGTATGCGACGCACCTCCATTCGGCACTGTCACTGGCAAATTAAGTGTGGACGGCGGCGATTATGAGTACTTTGATTGTTATTAAAGCAATGTACCTCCTCCTAGATTTTCTGGGAGGAGGTTTTTTTGATCAAGAAGTACTTTTCGAGTCCAAAGAGTCTAAGACCCAAGGGGGAAGCGAAGTATTTAATAAGATAAGTTTTAAGAAGCTTCCAAACAAAGACATCTGGACCATGAAACAGTCCCATAATGGAATTCACGCAAATGAATGGGATAAGATTAAGATTGTCGTGGATACATCTTCAAAGCCCTATAAAGCGAGTTTTCATCAATTAAAAGCTGGTAAAGAAGTTGAATATAAAACAAGTTGTTTTCGTTGCCACTCTGGAGGGCCACGCCTTATTCGACCTGTATGGGACTCAAAAGAAGCACCACTAAACATCAAAGAAAAACTCGTAATAGCGAAGTGGAACTTGAGAATTAAAAGCTATGGTGATGTTCATATTAAGAACAATAACCCCTTCAAAAGAATGGTTCCCCTTCTAAAAGACCAGAATATGAAGAAGCATGTCTTGAATTTAGAATCATGTTCTAAATGTCACTATCAAGGAGGACCGAGAGCTCCTATCACCAAAGCAAATGCAACAACTGCTAAATTTTTAGTGAAAAATAAAATGATGCCGCCATGGCCATATGAGATATCCAAAAGAGAAAAAGCCCATTTAAAGGAGTTTTTATATGGGCTTTGAAATTTTCATAGTGGATGATATAGAGATGGTTATAGGCCTAAACTCACTAAGCTCTCAAGTCTTCGGTTTACTCTCGTTATGTTGTTTCCGGTAGATAAAAAACCGTTGATTGCCTCTTGAATAAGGTTATTGTTCAAGCAGTCACTAGCTTTTTCTGATAAGAACTTTGATGCATCACTGTTTAAGTCTTTAATTTTTAAATCTTTAACTCCATCTAAAACCATGATGATATCCTCCAAGTCACTACTGAGTCTTGGATCACTTATGCCTCTGCTTTCAAAGGCTTCAAATTTGGAGGCAAGAAAATAGGGGAGTGAGAAGGCACTTATCTCATGTCCACCTAGGTCTACTTTGATTCTATTCTGGATACCTGCTTTGTACCAAGAGTTGCTAAACCCCAGAATTTCTTGATCATCAGGCATCACATCTAGTGTTAAAAGTTCACCATAAAGAAAACGACAAATTGGAGCATCCTTTCTGGTATCATTTATAAAGCCAAGTTTTCTTAGTCTCTTTTCAACCTTATAGTACTCCTTTATAGAATAAGCTCTAACAACGCAGTCTACATCCTCAGTTGGCCTAAGTTCATCACCGATTACCGGATCAACGTATAGACAGGTTGTGGACCCACCCACAAAGACAAGATCTTCTTTTAAATTTCCTAAAAGTTCTGCTGCAAGCTTAAGAAGTTTGTAATTGTTTTCATAGCTCATATGAAGAAAGTTCCTTTTCCAAAGCTTCCATTGCTAATTTTTTCTCCCTCACTTTTCCAATTCTAACTGAATCGATAAGGGCCAAGAATTGATGTAGTTTTTCATCATTTAAGGAGGCTTTTGGAGCGTTCTTAAATAATGGGGACACAGATACTCCTTTTACTTCTCCATCAGGGAATGGCCAAACATAATTGACATCACTAACAATTTTTTTCGATATTGGACCAAAGCTATGAGCTGTTAAAACCCCTCTTTCATTTTTGCCTAATCTGGCCGGAAAAGTATAGCGCAGGCCATATAATAAGAACTCTTTGAGGTTAGTTACCATAGGTGTTTTCTTATCATTTGAAATTAGGGCACAGGCCTTTAGTCTTCCAAGGCAGTTAGATACTTCTCCTGCACTCAAATCTAATTCATAAGCGAGATCTGAAATTCTCCATGGAACCTTACCTTTGGATAGAACTTTTAAAATAACGATTACGTCTTGTGGCTTAAGATTTAAATTTTTCCCTTCCATAAATTTATTATATCTCATGATTTGCGATTTGCAATTTACAATTCATGAATTGTGAATATTTGAGTTTAAGGTATTGAAATTACATGTTTGTAGGAGGTGTGAAATTATGAAAAACCAACATGTTGATTAAATTAGAGTTTAGCTTCAATCCTTATTGGAGGTTATTTAACATCGAATCGAGGCTGTTCTAGATATGGTGCAAAGAGATGCTAACTAAGTGCTAGACTTATAACTTAGCTTTAGAGCACCTCAATAGTGAAAGTTGATTCAATGAAATTGTACTGGAGAAAAACTTTGAAAGTATGGTTGAGAGCACCAAATAGAATCTTGAATTAGATTTAGGGGGAATAAAGATCTTCCCCTAATAAAAAAGAGCTTTATTACATGAATGGATTTTCACCAGCGGCGTGGTCGGTAAGATCCACAACTTCGTCGATGAAATCTGGGTATTTAGTTTTAAGCATGCGCTCAATACCATCTTTCAAAGTCGCTCTTGAGGAAGAACAACCTTGGCATCCGCCGGTAAGTTTTACGAATAGTTTATTATTGTCAAAATCCACCACTTCAATGTTTCCTCCATGGGAAGCAAGAGCTGGGCGAATCTGGTCATCTAGTGTTTTTTCAATTTTTCTAATCATGCACACTTTTTATGGCCTAAAGCGCCATTAGGCAAGGGCCAGGCACAGAATTTGCTCTATGCCCGAGTCATGCAATCAATTCAAACAATTCTGGAGTATGACTCAAATCTACTATTTCTAGCTCCTACCGGGTGGGGAAAAACCACTTTGCTTCTGGACCTTGCTAAAAATACTGAAAAATCAATCGTTTACCTTTCACCTCTGAGGGCATTGGCCAATGAATTCCATGTGAGATGCCTTGAGAATAAACTTTCAAGTTTTGCTCCGAGAAAAATGAAGGAGTTAAATCAGGCGATCAAGGGTGGTTTAAATTTTAAACTCTTTGTTCTCACTGTTGAGATTATAAGTGAAGAAATCTTGGGAGATCTTTTAGAGGACAAGATTATTGTCTTTGATGAGTTTCATCTATTTTACTACTGGGGCAAAAGCTTTAGGCCAAAGCTTATGGAGATCTCTGAAACCGTCATGGGAAATTCCCTTCCTGCACTTCTACTTACGGCCACTGCAAGTGACGAAGTTGTTGAATTCTGGAAAAGCAAAACCAATGGCTACGAGAATCGCTATTTAATGAATCTTGGAAACCAGCAGATTAAAAAGGAACCAAAATCGTTCTATCTGATACCTAAAAAAGAGTGGGCCTTCAAACACCTGGAGCTTTCAATGCCAGGGATTAAACTCGTGTTCTGTCAGTACAGACAAGAAGCAAAAGGGCTTGCAGACACATACAACCAAAAAGGTTTCACGGCACTCAGCTGTGTGAGCGGTGAGGTGGAGGAGTTTCAAAGGCAGATGAGCGTGAGCGTAAAAATAGACTATATCTTCTGCACTTCAACACTTAGTCACGGCGTAAACCTTCCTGAAATCAGCTGGTTGTACATTACATATAAAGTCGACAGTTTGGATATGTGGTTGCAGATGGCCGGAAGAGCTGGAAGAAGGGGTGAGGAGTTCTGTCTGATTTCAAGACAAAGGGGCAAGCGCTCTTATCCCCAGGCCATAATTTCTCTTTTTAACTTTTTGTGTCATTATGGGGTGAAAAAAATTGGCAGAGTTATTCATGCGCTTAGAAGGCATTATCATTCATAAAACCGTCTATAAGGAAAGAGACCTTATCTGCAAGGTTTTGCTTCGTGACGGAAACCTCGCCACACTTTATTTTTATGGTGGAAAAGGCGGGGGCAAAAAGAACAAGGGAACGATCCTTGAGCTTGGATTTATGATCAAAGTCCTTCTGGCACCTCGAAGAAAAAAAATAGAACAAGAGATTCACATCGCTCAGGAGTGGGAGCTTCTTTGGGAATCGAAACTTGTTCGCCAAGATTATAGGGCCTTCTATCTTGTGAGCTTTTTCTGCGAGTTTCTTCAAAAGGTTGCTCCTAAAAAAGACTTTGATTATGACGACACTGAAAATATGGAAAACGAAGGTGTCTTTAAGGTCGCAAGCAACGCTTTGTTTTATATCGAACAAGCACTTTCAAAAAACAACTTTCATGCCCCAAACCATCTTTTAAAGTTTCTCACCAAGATGACTTATCACCTTGGGGTGGCCCCTGACTTTTCATCATGCGTGCATTGTTATGGAGAGCTTGAAAGTTTTCCATCCATGAGATTTGAGCCAAATAATGGTGGCTTTAGCTGTTCTGAGTGTGCCAACATGATTTCAAAGGTTGAAGGACAAAGTGCAATTGAGCTTAGAGATCTTTTACAAAAGGTTTTGGAAACTCCCTACAAAGACTGGGAGCAAATCTCCACTGCAGAAAGAGGTCCATGTGAGGCCGCATTTAGATTCTTGTGCTTTCAGTTTCAGTGGCAGCCATCAAGTTTTATTTCTTATCAGATGATTTTTTAGGGAAGCGATATTTAATCGCCCCCCATGAGAGTTTATTGTAATTGCTCTCTAAGACTTAAAAGAGCTCGTCCCAATTTTATGGATTGTGCTTTATCACTTAGGTTAAAATTTTGTACTTTATTATCTTCAAGTCCGTATCTGAAAGTATATATGCTGCTTTCAGTATTTAGAAACATATTAAAAACTCTGTCGGTGTGCTTCTTATGATCATCAATGAACACTATGAATTTATAATGTTTTTGAAACCTACCCAGAAGGTATTTAAGCATCTGTCCTTTATGCATGCCGGAGGTCATAAACACTCCATTCTGATAGCTCGCTATTCTCTTCTGTCCTGTGGGAGTAAAACTAGCTGCGATTGATTCTCCAAAGAGTGATTTAGAGAAGTCATAGTTGTTTCTACGAAGCTCTCTTTCAGTAGCATTGCGAGACTCTGGTCCTCGTGAGGTTAGAGCAATTACAGAAAATCCTTTTTCTTGAAGAGATCTAACTGCTTGTGGAGCATAGCCTTCTGTGGGGTCCATTTTTGCCATAGTGAAGATCTCGTATTGAAGATCAATGAGATCTTGAAAGTCTTTAGCGATTAGCTCGGGGCATTGGATCTTTAGACAATTGCTTTGCCAGTTAAACCATTGGTCCGAACCAAAGTTTTGCTTCATTTTCAAAAGAGTGTTGTCGATGTCATAAACGATCAGGGCATCTTTGGTCGCAATGCCTTCTTTTGAAACTTGATTAAGAACGAATTCATAAACTTCTCTGTGGGAGTTTGTTTCTGATTTCCATGACGCAAAGGCCGTTGAAACTAGTAATTGTGCAATTAGCAGTAAAATGAATTTTCTCATATCTCTCTCCTTGTTAGAGAAGAATCTATTCAAAAAAGCATATTAATAAAATTTAGAAATAGTTGTTTCAATATTAAGTATAGCTTATTATTGTGCTTGTATGATTAATCTTAACTATTTTAAGTATTTTGTAGATGCAGTGAGGCTTGGTGGAGTGAACATGGCCGCCAAGAACAATTTTGTTAGCTCTCCGGCAATAAGTCAGGCCATTCGCTGGCTTGAGGATCAATATCAAGTTGAGCTGGTAAAGCATGGAAGGAATCGCTTTCAGGTGACTGAAAAGGGACAGCAAGTGTTTAAACTTGCGACTCAAATGATTGAGAGTGCCTCAGACTTCGAAGAGGAAATCAAAGGGATCGTCTCCGCGAATGAGAAAATTAAAATTTCAATTCAACAAAGTCTAGCAAACACATTTTTTCCAAGTGTCATGTCTGAAATGAAAAAGAAGCATGAGAATTTGGACTTTAGCATAAGAGTTGGGACTACTTTTAGATGTAAAGAGTTAATGGAAAGAGGTGAGAGGAACTATTCAATCTCACTGGATAATGTTGCGTTTAAAGCAAGGTTTGAAACTATACACAGTGGCAAGTTTGTTTTTATAAGTGCTAAAAATGACAAGAGATCAATTCATGAAGCAGGACTTATACTTACCGAAGATACAAAAGAGGTTGTTGAGCTTAAGTCGGCTTATAAGAAAAGGTTTAAATCTGCTCCTCCAATAAATACTTCAATTTCGAGCTGGGGAGTTATTGCAAACATGGCCGTGAGTGGTCATGGTGTGGCCTATATTCCAGAGTACTACCTTTATTCACTTCCAAAAGATTCTTACAGGATTCGAAAGTTGGATGTTGAGGTTGCAAAGTACAAGATTAACTTCTATTACTCAGACAATGTGGAGCTTTCCTCGCTCCATAGAGAGCTAATAGATCAATTTAAAAAAGAGTTTAAAAAGTAATTAACTGATGCTCTTAGCGAATTCTATTAATTTTTTAAATTTCGGATATTCCGAGTCGCTGTTAGTCAGGTGAACACCCTCAATCCCTGCAGCGATTCCACACTCTGCATCGATTGTTTTATCTCCAATCATGAATCCCTGCTCAATTCCATGCTTTTGCATAAGATCCAAGATCATCTTCGGGGATGGTTTGCGGCAATCGCAGTTGTCATCGGGTGAGTGGGGGCAGAAGGCCACATCTTTGATAATGATTCCCTCACTTTCTAAGTCCTTGATTATTTTCTCATGAACCTTATGCATGTCTTCAACTTTGAACATGCCTCTGCCAATGCCAGATTGATTGGTAACCATGAATAGGTCATAGCCTTTATTTGCCATGAGCTTTAAGGCCTCAAATGTGTCCTCAAAATATTCCACTTGGTTTGGATCGTGTAGGTAGTGCTTATCTATGATGATTGTTCCGTCGCGATCTAGAAATATTGCTTTTTTAGTCATGTTTTTAATCCATTTTGATGGGGCCAATTCTTTTCTTTATTGACACAAACGGCTATTATGCAGGAATGATCGAATTACTTAAATTGATGTATCCATATTTAAGGCCATATCTTCGCTTTGCGATTTTGGCCTCTCTTTGTTCCATTCCTTTAGCGGCAATTAAAGCTTATCAGGCATACTTTGTAAAAAACGTTATTGATGGAATCTTTGATCCAGCGGCAACAACCGAATACGCACTTCAACTGGGCGGAATACTTGTTGGTCTTGCGGTTATAAATTATCCACTCAGATACTTTCACTTTTTTGGGTTAAGAATGGTTGTGGATCAAGCGACCTGTGACATTAGACAAGACATTTATACAAAGTTTCAACATTTAAGCGCTTCCCATTACGCAAAGACAAAGCAAGGAAACCTTTTATCTGTCATGATCAATGACACGGCCGTGTTCGCTGAAGCATTTAATCATGCAATTTCTATCTTTAGAGAACCGCTTACGGCAATACTTCTTATTGGAGTCGCTCTTTATCATGACTGGAAATTAACTTTAATTATTTTTGTGGTGCTTCCATTTTTCATCGTGATCTTTAACGTTACTGGAAAAAGAATTAGACGCTATGTAACTAAAGCTCAAGAAGACAATGCTGAGATGACTCACCATGGAGCGGAAGGCCTTACTGGTCAAAAGATTATTAAGGCATTTAATCTTCAAACCTACATGGTTAAAAGGTTTAATAAGGCGCAGAACAACTTTCTAGGCCATAAGAGAAAGTCCAATTCAGCAGAGGAGCATTCACATCCTTCAGTTGAGCTTGTTGCGGCCACGGCCTTTGGGGTTGTAATTGTTGCAGCTTATTTTAGAGCGCAAGACGGAGCTTTAACTGTTGGTGAGTTTATCTCTTTTATAGGTGCGCTTGCCATGTTTATGGATCCTGTAAGAAGGTACTCCAAAGCAAATACCAAGCTTAATCAGGCCAGAGGTGCGGGTAAAAGAATCTTCAAGCTTCTCGGAGAGCCAGAGGAAGTGAATACTGGAACCGTTGATCTTTTAAACTTTGAAGAATCAATTGAGTTTAAAAACGTGACCTTTGGGTATGGAAAGTCTCCGGTGGTTAAAAACTTCAGTCTTAAAATAAACAAAGGCGAAAAGATTGGACTAGTGGGACTTTCCGGTTCAGGCAAATCCACATTGGTTTCACTTCTTTTAAGACTCTACGATATTGAACAAGGAGAGATCCTAATTGATGGCGTAAACATTAAAGATTACACCCTTGATTCTCTCAGATCTCAGATTGCTTTAGTTAGTCAGGATATTTTCTTATTTAATGATTCAATTCTAGAGAACTTGACTGCAGGTGTAAGCTATTCCGAGGAGCAAATTAACGAAGCACTGGACGTAAGCTACTCCAATGAATTTATTAAAAATCTGCCAGATGGACTGCAAACCCATATTGGAGACAGGGGACTTAGACTATCTGGCGGACAAAGCCAGAGGCTTACTATTGCCAGGGCATTTTTAAGGGATTGCCCAATATTTTTATTCGATGAGGCAACTTCTGCTCTAGATAATGAATCTGAAAAAACCGTTCAAGCGGCCCTAGATAAGGTTGCTTCCCATAAAACCGTCCTAGCTGTGGCACATAGGCTCTCAACTATTCAAAATTACGATAAAATTATAGTTATGAAAGAGGGAGAAAAAGCCGAAGAAGGTTCACACGACCAATTAATGGAGATGAACGGTGAATACAAAAAATTATACGAGCTTTCTTTGTAACCTGGCCATTCTTTCAGCACTTGTAGGCTGTAATGTACTTTCAATGCTCACTGGTGCCGAAACAAAGATAAATGGTAAAATGCAGGATGAGCACTTTGAGGAATCTTATGTAATATTCACCGATGGGGCGAAATTTTTCGCATTAGATACCCTTCACGCTAGTATCCATGATCTTGGAGCCTATCCAGGAGCATCTGAGTTTACATTCTACCAAAATAACATTTTTTACTTTGATGGTTCAACACATCTAAGAAGGTATGACTTTTACACAAATACTGAGCACTCTGTAATAACTGAGAACGTGAGTGCACTTGAAGTTCATCAAGGAAAACTTTTTTTCAAAGATAGTTCCGGTGATCTTTGCTATCTTGATCATGCGGGAGATACTTCTAAAGATTGCTCTGGAGCCCCTGCAAGCTTTACAGGTCTATCTTGGATTCAATCCGACCATATCACCAATAAACTGTTTGGCTGTGTTGGTTCATCTATTAAAGAATTGGACTTCTCAGGACAGAGTGCTAACACATTAGCTCCTGGGGGAACTGGAAACGCGTTCTGTAACCCCTCATCAAAGTACTACCATGATGGGGTATTTGTATACGATGACGGGACATCAAATACGGAGACATACTCAACAGGTTCAAATTATGGTTCAAACTTGGTACCCCATGCAAATATCCTTAATATGAACGAGCATGGTGAAATCTTCTACCTAACTTCGGGGCTGACTTCATCCCACTCACATGGAGGAGGTAGTACAAACATATCAGATATTTCTCCTCAGCCATATCCTGTAATAAGCACCCATGAGAAAGTATATTTCATTCAGTCAAATGAAGTTCACGAAGCTCAAAAGTGGCAGACTGGTACTACAAACCAACTGACAAGCTTAGGCGAGTCTCCTTATTGGCTTGCCAGAGGTCCAGGATCTTTGTTCTTTTTCCACTCTGGTGGGATAGACGAGTTGTTTCCTGATGGGGGGCGTGAGAGGGTTAGCTCTATGGGTCTTCTTAGTGCCGGTTACAAAGTAATCTATCCTGCTTGGTAAAATTAAAAGAGAGTGGGGACGAAACGTTTTTAAAATGATACTTGTTTAGTGATTAAAATATTTATTCCAAGGATATTGAAGTGAGTAACGAAAAAAACTTAGAAAACATGGCGGACCTTGTAAGCTTGTGCAAGCGAAGAGGATTTATATTCCAAAGCTCTGAGATCTATGGCGGTCTTGGCTCTTGTTGGGACTATGGCCCATTGGGGATCGAGCTTAAAAACAATGTGAAAAACACCTGGTGGAAGGCCATGACCTTTCGCTCTGATGTTGAGGGACTAGATGCTTCAATTTTGATGTCACCTCTAGTTTGGAAAGCTTCAGGACATATTGATAACTTCACTGACCCTCTAGTTGATTGTAAAGAGTGTAAAGCAAGGTTCAGAGCTGACAAAATCGAACTAGACGCTCCTTGTCCAAATTGTAAAGCAGAGGACTCATTCACTGAGCCTCGTGAATTTAACCTTATGTTTGAAACACATATGGGACCAGTTAAAGGCTCTGGAGCTGAAGTATATCTTAGACCTGAAACCGCTCAGGGGATCTTTGTTAACTTTTTAAATGTTCAATCCACTATGAGAAAGAAGCTTCCATTTGGAATAGCTCAGATTGGAAAAGCTTTTAGAAACGAAATCACTCCAGGTAACTTTATTTTTAGAACTCGTGAATTTGAGCAAATGGAGATGCAATACTTTGTAAAACCAGGCGAGCAGAAGAAGTTCATGGATGAGGGGAAAGAGATCCGCTACCAGTGGCACCTCGATAACGGTATTAGAAAAGAAAATCTTAGATTTCACCCGCATGGGCCAGATGAGCTTGCTCACTACGCTGATGCTGCTGAAGATATTGAGTACAAATTCCCAATTGGTTGGGATGAGATGGAAGGAATTCACTCTAGAACTGACTTCGATCTTAAGCAACACGCCGAACTTTCTGGAAAGAACTTAAACTACGTTGACCAAGCTGATGGAAACAAAAAATACCTTCCATACGTAATTGAAACCAGTGTTGGGTGTGATAGACACCTTCTGGCACTTCTTTGTGACGCTTACAGACTTGAGAATGAAGGCACAAAAGAAGAAAGAACTGTGTTGAAGTTTAAACCACATATCGCTCCTGTAAAGATTGCTGTAATGCCTCTTATGAAAAAGCCTCAGCTTGAAGAGTGTGCAACAAACATCCTGAACGAGCTTCAAAAGAACTATAAGTGTGAGTACGACGTATCTGGCTCAATTGGTAAAAGATACAGAAGGCAAGATGAGATTGGAACTCCGCTATGTATCACGGTGGACTTTGACTCTCTTGAAGACAACGCCGTTACAATTAGAGATAGAGACTCTATGAAGCAGGAGAGAATTGAAATCTCCAAAATCGGCCAATACGTTAGAGAACAACTTGGTTTCTAAATAATGCACTATGGGGCGGCGAGTCTACGTCGCTCCAACTTTTCTCATAATTCACTTAAAAAAATCAAAGATTATGCCGCAGCGCCAATGTAAAATAATCTATGTCCCTGATAAGATTAAACGTCACTAATTCTAATACTTTAAGGAAGAAAACAATGTCTAAATGGGTATACAGCTTTAGCGCTGAAAACACTGACGGAAATAGAAATCAAAAAGACCTTCTAGGGGGCAAAGGCGCAAACCTCGCGGAAATGTGCAATCTTAAACTCCCAGTTCCTCCAGGCTTTACTGTCACTACAGAAGCTTGTTTGGATTATTATAAAAAAGAAAAGAAAATCTCTGATGAAATCAAAGAGCAAGTAAACAAAGCGCTTGCTGAAGTTGAGAAGATCACTGGCAAAAAGTTTGGGGACAAAACAAACCCACTTCTTTTTTCTGTTAGATCAGGAGCAAAGGTTTCAATGCCAGGGATGATGGATACTGTTCTTAACCTTGGTATGAACGATGAAACAGTTCAAGGCATGGCCAAGAAAACAGGCAATGCTAGATTTGCCTGGGATTCATATAGAAGATTTATTCAGATGTTCTCAAACGTTGTTCTTGGACTAAACACATCCATTCTTGAGCACCAGCTTGAGGATTTAAAAGAAGCTCGCGGCTATACAAACGATGTGGAGATGGATGAAGAAGATCTTCAAGAGCTTGTGGAGGTATACAAGCAAGTGCTAGCTGAAGAGTACGGACAAAGCTTTCCACAAGATCCTATGGAGCAGCTGTGGGCCGCGGTTGGAGCTGTATTCGGTTCTTGGAATAACGCAAGAGCAATGAAGTATAGAGAAATGAATGGCTTTTCTCATGATTGGGGAACCGCTGTAAACGTACAGTCCATGGTGTTTGGAAACACTGGCGACACTTCTGGAACTGGAGTTTGTTTTACTAGAGATCCATCAACTGGTGAGAAAGTGTTCTTTGGAGAATATCTTTTAAACGCGCAAGGTGAAGACGTTGTTGCGGGCATTAGAACTCCAGGGCCTATCAATGAAACGAGCAAGAACGACTCAAATAAAGATCTTCCTACTTTGCATCAGGCCATGCCTAAGGCCTATGACGAGCTTGTGGATATTTATCAAAAACTTGAAAAGCATTACAAGGATATGCAGGATATTGAGTTCACGATTGAAGATGAGAAACTCTACATCCTTCAAACAAGAACAGGTAAAAGAACAATCCGCTCAGCTCTAAAGATCGCTGTTGATCTTGTGGACGAGGGATTGATTGACAAAAAGGAAGCTCTTCTAAGAATTGCTCCTGAAAGCCTTGATAATCTATTGCACCCACGGCTTGATCCAAATGCTGAAAAAACATCTCTTGCCCACGGACTTCCAGCTTCGCCTGGCGCCGCTTCTGGCCAGATCGTTTTTAATTCTGAAGATGCTATTGAATGGACTGGAGCTGATAAAAAAGTAATCCTTGTTCGCCAAGAAACATCCCCGGAAGATATTGGTGGGATGCATGCAGCTCAAGGAATTTTAACTGCTAGAGGAGGCATGACCTCTCACGCTGCGGTTGTTGCAAGAGGAATGGGCAAGCCATGTGTGGCCGGATGTTCAGCTCTTGAAATTTCCGAGAAAAATAAAACTCTTAAAGTTAACGGAAAAGAATTCAAGGAAGGCGACTACATTACATTCGATGGAACAAGCGGGGATGTATATGAAGGAGTTGTGCCTACAATTGAAGCTGAAATCTCTGACGATTTTGCAAAGTTCATGGCATGGGCGGATGAGATTAGAACACTAAAAGTCAGAACAAACGCTGACAACCCAGAAGACTCTCAGACTGCTGTTGAGTTTGGAGCTGAAGGTATTGGTCTTTGTAGAACTGAGCATATGTTCTTTGCTCCAGAGAGAATCCTTGCTGTTAGAGAGATGATCTTTGCTGAATCAAAAGAAGAAAGACAAAAAGCTCTAGATAAGCTTTTACCATTTCAAAGAGAAGACTTTGAAGGCATCTTTAAGGCCATGGCCGGAAAACCTGTAAATATCCGTCTTCTAGACCCACCTCTTCACGAGTTTCTACCTCATAAAGAGAGCGAGATGGAAGAGCTTGCTTCCGCTTTGGAAGTGGATGTGAAAGTTGTAGAGCAGAGACAGTCAAACCTTCATGAATTTAATCCAATGCTAGGACATAGAGGCTGTAGACTTGGGGTGACCTATCCTGAGATCTATAAGATGCAAGTTCAGGCAATTGTGGAAGCGGCGATCAATGTTGCAAACGACGGTGTGGAAGTTCTGCCAGAGATTATGATTCCTTTAATTGCAGACTACAAAGAGCTTGAAATCTTAAAGTGTGAGAGTGAAGAAGTTATCCAAGCGGTGTTTAAAAATAAGGGCAAAGAAATTAAGTATAAGCTTGGGACAATGCTTGAGCTTCCAAGGGCCTGCATCACTGCGGACGAAGTGGCAGAGCATGCTGAGTTTTTCTCTTTTGGCACAAATGATTTAACCCAAACCACTTTTGGTCTTTCCCGTGACGATGCTGGAAAGTTCCTTCCAATGTATCAATCAAGAAACATCTTTGAAAAAGACCCGTTTGTAAGTCTTGATCAAAAAGGTGTGGGATTCTTAGTTGAGCATGCTGTTAAGGTTGGGAAGAAAGCTAACTCAAATCTTCACTGTGGAATTTGTGGGGAGCATGGAGGAGACCCAAGCTCAATTGATTTTTGTCACAGAGTGGGACTAGATTACGTAAGCTGCTCTCCATTTAGAGTGCCAATCGCTAGGCTGGCAGCTGCTCAAGCGGCAATTAGAAATCAATAGATTTAATCAGATAAAAAGGTCTTAGATAACAGGAGCATAAACGAGCGTTGTATGGTTTTACTCCTGTGAAAAAGGCCTTTTGCTCCAGCTTAAAAATGTGGAAATATTTTAACAACTTCTGTAGAAATATTCCCAAGGCATGAATTAAAAATTCACACAATTTTTACAACTGAGGGGACGGCCATGTTTAAAAAAATCTTGCTATTAATTGCTTTGATATATGTTTCTTTGGCCGGAACCAGCTACGCTAAAACATCCATTATTTCCGATATAGATGAAACAGTGAAAAGAACTAGGGGTGAGAGCTTTAGAGGTCTTTACCACTCCATTATGACTCACAAAGTATTCAGTGGAATGGACACGCTTCTAAAAAGAGCAAAAGGCGATTTGTTTTTTGTGAGTGAAGATTATAACTTTTTAGAGTTCAATGTTGAAAAACTCATTAAAGAGAACAAGCTCAAGGCCAAGGAAGTGTTTACGAGAGTTCCTTTTGCTTTTGAGTCAGAGCACTCCTACAAATACGAGACAGTAAAAAGAATTATGGACTCCTCAAAAGACAAGTTCATACTCATTGGCGACGATAGCGGTGTGGATCAGGATGTATACACTCAAATTGCTAAAGACTATCCTGGAAGAGTTGCGGAGATTTATATTCATGTTGTTAAAAATGAAAAACCTTTAAATAGAAACGTAACTCCATACTTCACAGCTTTTGATATTGCAGTAAACGAGTTTAAAAACAATAGATTCACCAAGGATCAAGTAATGGAAGTGGGAAGAACGCTTTTGAAAGAAGAAAAATTTCACAAAGTGTTTCCAAAGTACGCCCACTGCCCAAAAACAAATAGAGAGATTAAAACAAGAAACGTTCCACTGATTGAGAGATTGATTGGAAGCGTTTCCAAGAAGACTCTTGACTACTGCAATAGCTAATATGGAAAAAATAAAGCAACACTGTATTGAGTCTTTTAAGACACAGCCTGGGGACGCGCTCGCCCTAGGCATTATTGATTTTGAAAAGAAAGAGTTCAAGTCTTTTCAGATAGAGAAAAACAAACACCAAGTTATCGAGAGCTCTGAAAAGATATTCTTTGATCTGGCCAGTCTGACAAAGCCTCTAACAAACTCTTGTGGAGCATTCTCCAATCCTGAAAAACTTAACACTGACATGTCGCTTTTGCTTAATCATAAAAGCTCTCTTCCTGCTTGGGGACTTCTAGGGAAAACGACGTGGAAAGAACAACTTTTATCTTATGAAATTAAAAAGGCCGAAACTGAATATTCAGATTTTGGGGCCCTAAGATTCATGCTTGAATTTAATAAGACTGGAGAGACTCTTCATAAGGTGGCAAAGAAAATCTGGGATGAAGAAGTTGTTTTTTGGACAGATCTAACTGTGGATCATCGAACTGTGCAAAACGGATTTGTTAACGGAAGGCCAAACTTTTTAAATGTTCACGACCCAAACGCATTTAACATTAAGGCCGAAACAAGCCACGCCGGATTATTTGGAACTGTTGAAGGGGTATGCAAGACTCTTTTAAATTTTGACCAAAATTTAGATCTTTTGAACAAAATGAACAATGAGCTTTCAAATGAACACGATCGCTTCGTTTTAGGGTGGGACACTGTGTCAGATGCTCAAAATCCCCTGGCCGGTAATGGATGTGGTGAACGTGTTTTTGGACACTTAGGGTTCACTGGAACCTCAATATGGATAGACCCTGTGAAAAAATTGGGGCATGTTCTTCTGAGCAATACCACAAAATTGAATTGGTATGATAAGCAAGAATTGAACAAGCTACGAAAATCACTTGGGAGATTCATATGGGAAGGTTCGCCGCTTTAATATTATCAGTTACTTTCTGCACATCGCTATTCGCTCAAATAGCAATCGTAACAGATCTGGATGACACTGTTAAAAGAACCAATGTTCAGGAGCCTGAGAAGGCACTCTACAATGCTCTATTCACTCAAAAAATCTTTTCTGGAATGAATGACCTACTTGATGAGATGTCTCACTACGTGGATGACGTCTTTATCCTAAGCGCTTCTCCAAGGCTTTTTAACTACAATATTGAGAATCTACTTGAAGAGCATGAAATCGAGCATAAGGAATATTTCACAAGAGACGGGCTTGAAGACAAAGCTGAGTACAAATATGAAAAAATTGTAAGTGTTATTGAAAGTGGCTACGAGAAAGTCATCCTCATAGGAGATGACATAGAGCTTGACCCTGTCATTTACGAAAGAGTTAAAACAGACTATCCCGACAAAGTGCTGGCCATTTACATCCATAGAGTTACAAACCAGGCGCTTCCTGAGAGTTCCATTCCTTATTACACGGCCTTTGACCTTGCACATAGGGAGTTTGCGGCAGGTAGAATGAGTGAAGAGCAAGTGGCCTTTATGGGGCAGGCGATTCTAGACGAGCCAGAGTTTGAACGCGCATTTCCAGAGTTCACACACTGTCCAAAGTCTGGGTTTGAGGGACTAGGCCTGGAGGCCTTTGAAGGGCTTGAGGAAGTGACTGAGCTTGTTGATCAGCGGATTATCAATTATTGCCGTTAAATCTCTTAAATAGACTAAGGCGCTATTGTTCGTTAAGATTGAAGCATATCTCAAGGACTGAATATGCAAATGAACTTAGCGAATGCACTTGGCGGGGAAGAGATCGCCAAAAGAAAATCTGAATTTAAAAAAATATTCTTCTATAGAATGTGTGGAACTGGCATGGGCGCTGCCGCCTGTCTTTTAAAAGAGGCGGGCTTTGACGTGGAAGGCGCCGATCAGGCGTATTTTCCTCCCATGAGCGAATACTTAAAAACCACTGACATCGCCTGCCACAAACTTGATGATGTAGACTCTGATTTTTTAAAGAATTACGACTTAATAGTGGTTGGAAACTCTGTTCCTGGAAAAAGTGAAAACGCTCGCATGATTGAAGAATGTGGAGTGCCATTTACTTCTTTTCCAACAATTCTGGGAAGTCTTGTTTTGAAAGAGCGCCAAGTTGTAGGCCTTGCAGGAACTCATGGAAAAACCACCTCAACTTATTTTCTAACCCAGCTTCTTGAGAAGCTTGGAGAGGACTGTGGCTATTTTATTGGCGGGATCGTTAATGGAAGAGCACCTGCAAAGATTGGAACGAGCAAGTACTTTACAATTGAATCTGATGAATATGACAGCTCTTACTTTCAAAAGTATTCAAAGTTTCGCCAGTACGAACTAAACCACATGATTCTAACTTCTCTAGAGTTTGACCATGCGGACATCTTTTCAAGCATCGAAGACATCGAAAGCGAGTTTCAAGCATGCTTTGAAAACCTTCCTGGACATGTCATTGCAAACGACGCTTATCCCTCTATTCACAAGCTCAAAGAGAGAAACCCTTCTTTGAAGTGGGCAATGTATGGAGATGAGTCCGATAATGGGCCAAAGGATGCCAAAACTCATAAGGATGGAAGCGAGTTCACTCTTTCTTGGAACAATGAAGATGTGCGCTTTAATACGAATATCGTAGGACACCACAATATTTTAAATATCAGCGCTTGCGCTTTGTTTCTTTTAAAAGAAGGCTTTGAGCCGCAGAAGGTTGTGGAGGCCGTAAAGGAGCTAAGTCTTGTTAAGAGGCGCCAAGAGGTTAGAGGCAAGTACAAAGGGGCAGTTGTTATTGATGACTTTGCCCACCACCCAAAAGCAATTACTCTTACTGTTGATGCTATTCAAGCAGCCTACCCGGATAAGAACTTGATTACAGTTTTTGAGCCAATTTCCGCAACAGCTAGAAGTTCAATCTTTCAAAAAGAGTTCGCAACAAGCTTGCTTAAAAGCAATAGCGTGATACTTGCGGCCAACCCCTTGGCCACGACTGTTAAAAATGGCCATAACCTTGATTGCGATCTTCTGACCAGCGAGCTGCTGGAGAAAGGTGTGCAGGCATGTTGCGCCAAGAATTTGGAAGAGCTTAGAGACAAAATTGACCAATGGGTCAATGAAGAAAACGTGCTCCTAGTGTTGAGCAATAGAACATGTTTAGGATTATGGGAATCTGACTTTGTATCCAAGATTGTTTAAAACTCTTATTCTTACTATGCTCACGATTAATATTGCGTGGGCACAGGGGCCATCTCTTAGTTGGTCTGGAAACCTGTATAAAAAATCCTACGAATATAAAAGACTTCATAAGAAATTCTCAAAGCAAGTGTGCTCGGGCGGAGCCGACCAAAAATACTACAAGTATTTAAGAAGCTATCGTGGTTCTGGATTCTACCTTCCACTTTTTGGGAATGACATTGACCGAGCTGCCATTAAGTCCAACCTCTCTCATTTCAAAAAGAAAGTGTCCTTCATAGAAAAGACCGAGAAAAAACTTAAGAAACTTGAAAAACTTCCATCGTTTGAAGAAGTGGCCGCGCCACTTCGTGAAAGTTTGCGAAAGCTTTTAAACTACAAGAAAATCTATTCTCAAGAGCTTGGCAAAAAGGAGCTGGATAAACTTAAAAAGAAATCCAATGAAGAGCTTGCAAGTCTTAAAAAGCATTTAGATATCTTTTTTGAAAAGGTCTTCTTTTTAAAAAGTTACAATTTTCCCAATGATCATTTAAAAAATAGAAGAGAGTTTGAGCTTTCAAAGTTTAAAGAAGACACCAAGAGCAAAAAGAAAGCGAATAGAGTCTTTTTCTTTAGAAAAATTGTGGAGGATGGAACCTACAATAAGAAAAATGGCGGCTCAGACCTTTATCTTCGCTCCACTCTGGACACTCTCTACCTTACTGTAAAAAAAGAGAGAAACTTTATATCTGAAAACCTTCGCTATGATCTGGAATGGACTCTTCGCTATGTTGAAAAAGTTCTGTCTAGAGGAAAAGAAGAACAATTGGATAGACTCTCTGACTGGGCAGAAAGAACTCAGAGAAACTATGACTTCTATAAAGACATTGTAAAAGTAAACAACAAAGACAAAGCTAAAAAACTCGTAAAAGATAAAAACGAGGCCACAATCAAGCTTAAGGAATATGTCTATACCAAACAGGCCGAGGCCTACAAGTGGTGGATGAAGCAGCCTGAACTTATGAGAGCTGTTTATGTTCTAGAGACAATACTTTTTAACGAAGTTGGAAGAGTTGATGGCCCTGACGCTTTGGAGAGAGCGGACGTAGCTCAAATCGTGCTTAACAGGGTTGAACATCCCTTCTACAGCTCATTGGACCCAAATCAGGAGCTCGTGAAGCACTTAGGACTTTCCGAAGAAAAATACAAAGACAACAAGTGGCTCAATACTCTTTTTAGAGTGGGCGAGTTTTCTTTCACCTATCACTATATCTCAAGTGTGGTGAAAATTTTCTGCCCTGACATGTCATATGTTGGAAGATCTTTGAGGGATAAAAACGTAAAGATCTCCCTTAAGGCCATTAAAAATTATAGAAAAGATTTCGATGTCTTGCGCTACTTTTCCAGAGTTTCAATGCTTGGAAAGATTGACATGTCCACGGTTTGGCATGGCTATAAGCACTTTCCTGAAAGGCCAGGCTACGAAGTGGGCACCCAAAGAAACCTTGTTCGCCTCTATCTTGGGGACAAGTATCAATATCTCTATTCCTTTACAGACCCAAAGGGCAATCCATTTGAGGTAATCAAGATTGGAGATGAAACCTACTCAGTGACCTGGGTCAAAGGACGACCTAAGTTTTTCAAGTACAGAGACCCTCATTTATTCAAATATTTTATAAAGAAGTAATTGCTCATTCGGTCTGCGTCATGTATAAATTCTAGCTTACGCTATAGTGTATAATTTATTTAGTTGTATAGCTCGGAGGCAGCAATGTTAAAAGATTATTTATTCACATCGGAGTCCGTGACAGAAGGACATCCGGATAAGATTTCAGACCAGGTAAGTGACGCTATTTTGGACGCTCTTTTAGAAAAAGATCCTAATGCGCGTGTTGCTTGTGAAACTATGGTCACCACAGGGCTTGTTCAGCTTGCTGGAGAAATTACAACTACGGCAAATATTGATTATCATGAGATTGCTAGAGAAACCATTCGTCAAATTGGCTATGACCACTCAGACAAAGGGTTTGACGCAAACACATGCGCTGTAAACCTTGCATTGGATAAGCAGTCTCCAGACATCGCTCAAGGTGTTGACGAAGGCAAAGGTGTAGACCTTGACCAAGGCGCTGGCGATCAAGGCCTTATGTTTGGCTATGCAAATAATGAAACAGAATCCTTTATGCCTCTTACAATTGATCTTTCTCACAAGCTTGCCAAGCAACTTAGTGATGTAAGACACAATGGCACACTTCCATGGCTTAGAGCTGACGGGAAGACCCAAGTTTCTGCTGAGTATGTGGGTGGAAAGGTGAAAAGAATTGAGGCAATTGTTGTTTCAACTCAACACGCTCCTGAAATTTCTCAAAAGGACATTCACGAAGCAATTAGAGAAGAAGTTATCAATAAGATCGTTCCTAGCAACATGATCGATGACAAAACCAACTTCTACATCAATCCAACTGGTAAGTTTGTTATTGGCGGGCCAATGGGTGATGTAGGCCTTACTGGAAGAAAGATTATTGTTGATACTTACGGTGGGCATGGCGCTCACGGTGGGGGAGCTTTTTCTGGAAAAGATCCTACGAAGGTGGACCGTTCTGCGGCCTATGCTGCAAGACAAGTTGCAAAGCACGTTGTTGCGGCGGGACTTGCTGATAGAGCTCTAGTGCAAGTTGCCTATGCGATTGGTATTTCAAAGCCGATGTCATTTCTTGTAGACACTTTTGGAACTAACAAAGTGGACCAAGACGCAATCACCAAAGCTGTTAATGACATTTTTGACATGAGACCAAAAGCTATTGTTCAAAGACTTGATCTACTAAGACCAATGTACAAGCAAACTGCCGCATATGGGCACTTTGGAAGAACTTCAAGTGATGGTTTCACTTGGGAAAATCTAAATTACTTAGAAGAACTAAAATCTAGATTCTAATACGAGGCCTCCTTTGGGAGGCCTTTTATGTATGACCGCCTGTCAATAAAAAAGTCTTTTAACAAAACCTTTGGAAACTAGTTCGCTTTTATTCGCGTGCTGGTTAACGCATTAAGA
>PASN01000018.1 GCA_002711995.1 Halobacteriovoraceae bacterium
ATAGAACCACTTTTTTCTGCCCCCATAGGACCACTTATTTCTGCCCCCATAGGACCACTTTTTTCTGCCCCCATAGGACCACTTATTTCTGCCCCCATAGGACCACTTTTTTCTGCCCCCATAGGACCACTTTTCTCTGCCCCCATAGGACCACTTTTCCCAGCCAAATTGCTAATATTTAAATTACCAAAAAGCTGTGCGTTTAAATCTTTAAAGTTAAATTCGGATAGATTAACAAGCTCAGATTCATTCACTAGTGTTTGAAAGCTATCAATCGAGAAAAGGTTCTCCAGTGCATCTTTAAACCCTTCCAGATCGGAATGGGTGACAATTACAACATCAAAGACAACATCATTTAAAATTTCAAAATATTTGGGATTAAATTCAAAAGGGTTAACTAATAAGATCTTTAGAAATCCACTCTCTACTAAATCTAGGGCACGCTTAACGCCCTCCATTTCAATTTTGTCTTTGGACTGACGTATACCAGCGGTATCAACAAGTCTAAAATTAATGCCCTCGAGATTAACCGTTTCAGTTATAAAGTCCCTGGTGGTTCCAGCGATATTAGTTACAATTGATCTCTCTTCGCCTAAAAGTGCATTAAAAAATGTGCTTTTACCTGAATTGGGCTGTCCCACAAGAACAATTTCGGGATTTAATAATTTGGAACTATCTCCCCTAACTCTTCTTTCTAGACGTTTAATACTATCAATAAGCAATGAGAAACTTTCTTCTAATTGCCTATTCCCCTCCTCTTCACCAATGTCTTCCAAGAAATCAATTGATAGCTCAACACTTGACCGGTGATTAAGATACTTCTTGTGCAAATCCAAATAGCTTTTTTGTAGTCCCCCATTCATTAAGGAAAAACCTTGTTGTAGAGAGAAAGCCGAATTTGCATTTAATAATAGATCAAGGCCTTCGATTTGAGAGAGGTTAAGCTTTTTGTTTTTAAGTGCTCTATATGAGAATTCACCAGGCTGTGCCAATCGAAAGTTAGTTTCCTCTGTAAAAAGATCTAAAATCCTATCAACATTTAGGGTGTTCCCATGTACAGAGAGTTCTAGAACATTCTCTCCATTATAGCTGTTAGGCCCTTTGAAGAATACTGCCACCACCTGATCTACTAATTCACCATTGTGGATCAGATCGCAATAGTGTGCCTTTCTGGCTTTGATATTTTTTACTGGAATGGAAAGAAATTTGGAAAAGATACTAAGGTCTTTAAAGCCTGAAAAGCGGATAACCGCTATTGCACAGTTGGAAGTGTTCCCACTACTACAAGCTACAATAGGGCTATCATCATATAGAAATTGCATCACTAAACGCGTTTATAAACATACAGTTGCTGTGCCATACCCATAATCGTAGAAACTACAATATATAGCGTAAGACCTGCAGGGAAATCTTTCATAAATATGGCAAAAATCAGTGGCATAAATAGCATGACTTTTTTCTGCATTGGATCACTTACGGTAGATGGCATTAGTTTTTGATTAAGCACCATCGCTAATCCCATCAGCACAGGTAAAACATAATATGGATCCTTTTCGGAAAGATCCTGAATCCAAAAGTAAAATGGAGCATCCACTAGTTCAACAGAGCTGTATAGAACCCTATAGAAAGCAAAGAAAACTGGCATTTGTAAAAGCATTGGTAAACATCCACCTAGAGGATTAGCTCCTGCACGCTTAAATAGTGCCATAGTCTCTTGTTGCATCTTTTGCGGGTTGTCCTTGTACTTCTCCCTAAGCTTAGTAAGGTCAGGTTGAATTTCCTGCATCTTCTTCATTGATTTAAAGGATTTGTATTGAAGTGGAAACGTTAGCATTCGAATAATAATAGTAAGTAGAATGATAGAGATTCCGTAATTTGGGAAAATTGAATAGAAAAATTGTAATCCACGCAATATTGGAACTGCAATTACGGCCCAAATCCCAAAATCAATAGATTGCTGTAAGTTGTTTCCTAAAGCCCCTAAATGATCATATTCTTTTCTTACAAATATTTGTTGAAAATCTAAGTTAAGAGTCTTCTCAGGGCTTCTTAAAATAAAGGAGCCTGCTTCGTTTGTCTTGTAAACGAGCAGTTTTTTATCTTTGAAAACATTGGCAAATAAATGATAATCGTTCTCTACGTTAGCGTAGCGAAGAGTAGCATCCCCTCTCTCATCACTTTCAAGCCCTAAGGTGTTAAACTCGTCAGAATAATAGCCAAATTGTTTTTGAACCGCTCCACCCATGGCCATCAGACCACCTGGACCGTCTTCATCGATGCTTTCGGTGAATACGAATTTATAACCAAATGGCTTTGAAGATGAAATTGAGTACTCAAGATACCCTTTATCGTTAACTGTTACTATGCCCGAAAGACCAACAGCACTTTGAAATTCAGCCCTGTCTTTCTCAACATTAATAAATTCGAAATTAATTGCTTCATACTCACCATTAAGAAGAAATTGAACAGTATTGTTTTTAGTAGTGAAGAAGTTTTGAAATTTAGTTCCAGTCTCTTTGTAAGTGCCATCAACTACTGATAGTTGGCTATCAATAGTGTAACTATTAAGATTATTTTCCAGCGTTATCTCGCTTAAAGGAGCTTGTTTTTGGGTTGATTGAGATACTGTTCCAGTATTGGGCTTCTGAGCACTACTTTTGGTGTTCGTTTCAACATTTGTATCGGTAGAGTTTGCGGTTTCGTATGTTTGAGGTGGTGCGAAGAAATATTGCCATCCAAATAATATCAATCCTGATAGTACAACTGCTAATAAAGCCCGTTTCTGATCTTGTGCCATTTATGATTTTCCTTGATTAAGATTTCGCATTTTCTATCAAAGAATTTAAGAAAAGTCATGAATTGGAAATTAATTTAAATCCATTATTTAAGTCGGTTTCGAGCTTTAATAATGCATTCTCTACAGTCTTAAAGCGTCTTTTATTAAGAACAATAACGATATCTCTGTTTAGGTCCTTATAGTCACTATGACGAAAGAATTCCCTTATCTTTCTCTTTAAAAGATTTCTTTTAACGGCATTACAATTTTTTGATGAAATAGATATACCGATTCTGGTCTTACCGTCAGATTTTAAAGACGGTTTATGGAAAAACAAAAAAAGACCGCTTTTTGCAAATGAAGCATTCTCCTTTAGATACGAGAAGTCATTTGCACTAAGCAGTCTATTATTTTTTGAAAATTTGAAATTCAAAGAATTATTTAGTTCCAGTGGTAACGCTTAAACGCTTTCTACCTTTCTTTCTTCTGGCCTTAATTACATTTTTTCCGCCAGGAGAGCTCATTCTTTTAAGAAATCCGTGCTTTCTAAGTCTTTTTACTTTCTTTGGTTGCCAAGTTCTTTTACTCATATGCAATTCCTATTTTTAAGTTCTAAAGGTTGTTATATTTATAGGATAAAGCGCTCTGGGTCAATATAAATGATTGAAATACTCCTAAAAATTTTTAAGTCTATTGAAATTGACTTTTCCACATGCTAATTTCCTTTTCCACACACACAAGAGCTAGAGGGAAAACCAGTTATGTCAGAGAATTTTCCAATCAATCACTTTTTTACACAAAAAAACGATAGTAATTTCAACAACATAAACCAAAAAGCAGACATTTTCGAAAAAGAACCAGTAGGAAATGACTTTTTAACAAGGTCATTCAACACAGCCGACCTAGGTGACAAAAATTTGACTAACAGTCAAACAAATGACACCCAAAATGAAACTGAGATGGAGCTAGAAGAGCTAAAAAGCATTACCGATGAGATACTAGCTATTTTGAAAGACAATATTCAGCCTCATAAGTTCAAAACCTACTTCCAAAACACATTTACCGTGTCTTCTTTAGATGGCGACCATGTAGGTTTTTCAGTTACCACACCTTTCATAAAGAAAATGATCGAGAACTTTTACTATCTTGCTTTAAAGCAAGCGGTCCAAGAGCTCTTAGGCTCTGAATACCAAATTTCCATTAATGTTATGAATAGTAAAAGAAGCTTATCATCTAACAATGCGAACATTCTCAATAGCGTAAATGAATCCAAAAAGATTAGCTTCACAGATGAAGTCTTTGGGAACACAAAGCCTCAAGAAAAGGTTTCAAACTCTGTAAGATCCACTTCTTTCAAAATTGGCAATCCACCTCAAACAAAGAATGAAATTATTGATGAAGTAAATAGTGAAGTTAGGAAAACTTTAAACAATAGCTTTGGACATAAAATTGATGGGAAAAAATCTTTTAGCAATTTTATTGTTGGTCCATCCAATAATATGGCACACGCTTTCTCTGTAGCAGTTGCAAAAGAGCCAGGAAGAGTTTACCCACAACTTTATATTTACGGGAATTCTGGCCTTGGAAAGACTCACCTACTGCATGCGATTTGCAATCATATAAAGGAAAGTAACCCTAGGTTTAGAATTTGCCTTACAACAGCCACTGACTTCATGTCTGAAATGATCATGGCCATTCAAAACAATAAATCAGGACAGGATAGATTCGCTGAGTTTAGAAGGAAATACACTGACTTGGTTGACGTCTTAATAATTGATGACATACATGAGCTTCAAGGCAAGGCCAGAACCCAAGCTGAATTCTTTCATGTGTTCAATGAGCTGCAAGCTAAGAAAAAACAACTAATTTTTACCTCCGACAAGCCACCTAAGGAAATTGACAAGTTGGAAGATAGAATTAGAACAAGGTTAAACTCTGCCCTATTAGTGGACATTCAACAACCTGACTTAGAGACGAGGATTGCAATTTTAAAGAAAAAGGCATTTGAGAAAGACATCTTTCTTGATGATGAAGTCATAAATCTAATAGCAAGCTCCGTTAAGAGCAACGTAAGAGAGCTCGAAGGCAAGCTTGTGAAGCTAGGAGCATATTCTGACTTAATGAACGTTGACATCGACTTAGAAATCGCTAAACAACAGTTAAACCTACATAACTTTTCAGAAGAAAAGGTCTTAGACATTACAGGTATCACAGAGGCCGTAGCCGCCTATTTCTCCCTTCCTCTGGGCGACATTAGAGGAAAGACTAGAAAAAAAGAGGTTGCTCTTGCAAGGCATATAGCGATGCATATGAGCCATAAAATTTTAAAGCTCACTCTTGAAGAGATTGGAGACTACTTTGACAATAGAGATCACTCTACAGTCATACATGGTGTTAAGAAAATAGAGGACCTTTCCAAAAGGGATTCTAAGATTACGCAACAGATTTATGAGATAGAATCGAAGTTGTAAAAATTTTTAAACATTTTATATACATAAAGCGGCTTACTTTAAGCCGCTTTTTTTTTATTATGGATAGGCAAAATGGGTAGTCACATCCCCTTTTCAACAAATCCACACTGTGTGGAAAACTTTTTTTGTAGAAAACACTTTTCCTTTTCCACAATATGGAAAACTTGTTGATAAGTTGTATAAAAAAAACGAAAAGACATGGCGCTTTCAAATCAAATTTAATTATATGTTGAAAACTATGTGGATAAGGCGTTGAAAACTTTTTATTTAAGAGAAAATAATAAGAATATACGCGCTAAATAGATTTTTATTAGAAACTTTTCAAGGCAACCATGGAAAACTTCATACACTAAGTCACCGAATTTACTCACTTATCCCAACTTATTAACAATCCACATCTCTTATAATAATCAATTATATATATATATATAAAGATATATAAGAAAAGCTTCGCTAATCCTGTCTTGCAAAACTATTGTTTTTCGGCTTATAACCTGTATTGAAAAGGTAGAGTGACTTTATGAAAATAAATATTAATTCAAGTGTTTTAAGAGATGGTTTAAACAAGGTTTTGACCGTAATTGATAAAAAGAATGCAAGACCAATTCTTACAAATTGCTTAATCAATGCTGAGAACGGAAGACTAGAGCTAATTGCTACAGACCTTGAAGTTACAGCCAAGGTTATTTTAGATTCAAAAATTTCAGAAGACGGAAGCTTTTGCATTAATACAAAAAACTTTCATGAGATTCTAAAAGAGCTACCTAACGCAGATGTTGAAATGGATATTAATCAAGAAAATAATATCCTAGAACTTAGTTGTGAAAAAATTAATTACTCTCTTTTGATAACTAATTCTGATGAATATCCACAAGTTAACTTTGAAAATAGTGGAAAACCCTTTCAATTAAAATCTAGAGACTTCTCAAATATTATAGCAAAGACATCTCACGCGATCTCAAATGACGAGACTAGAATTAACCTAAACGGTATATATGCCCAACAGATCGATGGCAAATTAAGAACAGTTGCCATTGATGGACATAGACTTGCCCTTTTAGATGTGCATGACTTTCAATCTGATAATCAAAGCTTAATGGATGGAGTGATCATTCCTAGAAAGGGTATATCGGAAATTAAAAAGATTGCTGATGCTTTTGCAGAAAGTACTCTAACAGTATCTTTGGATGAGTCATTTCTTTATCTTTCAGCGAATGATGAATATTTCCTCTCTGTTAGACTAATAGCTAGAGAATACCCTAAGTATCAAACTGTAATCCCATCTAAGACTTCTTATTCAATGATTGTGGATAAAAACGCCCTTTTAAATGCCGTTAAAAGAATCAAGATTCTATCGAATGAGAAGACTAATGGAATAAAAGTTGGGGTTTCCAACGGTCTTTTAACAGTCTCAGCAAACCACCCTTCCCTAGGTCACGCTAAGGAAACTGTTCCTGTGGAATATGAAGGTGAAGAAATGGAAATTGGCTTCAATGCCAAGTATATGATTGAGTCGCTAATGGTTTTAGATGTTGATGAAGTTATTTATGAATTCAACAACGAACTAAGTCCAGTTGTAGTCAGATCAGATGCTGAACCAGATTTTCTTGGAATAATAATGCCGCTAAAATTGTAGATGGAGTTCTACAAGTTAGAGAAGTTACAAGTTGAAAATTTTCGAAACTTGAGCTCAGATACAATTGAATTTTCCCAGGCCATAAACTGTATCTTTGGCGAAAATGGAAATGGAAAAACAAATATCTTAGAGGCAATATTTTTTCTCTGTAATAAGAAATCTTTCCGTAAAAATACGAGTTTTCCACAAATACTTAGCGTTGAAAGTGAAAAACCTGAAATATTATTTAATTCAGCTTGGCTCACAGACAACAATCAAAGGTTATCAATCTCTGGAAAAGTCTCTTCTGTTACCTCCTCATGGAACTTAAACTCTAGACCTATCAAGTCAAAGCCTAAACTAGCTTCAGTCTTTATCAATCCATTTGATTCGTACGGCTTTCACACAACACCTTCATTTAGAAGGAACTGGGTTGATCAGCATCTATCTTTGATATCTAAAGAATATAAGGATGTTTTAAGTAGATATAACCAGTCCCTAAAGTTCAGGAATCAGCTCTTATCCAAGAAACCCAGCAGTTACTTGCAACAGGTTGAGGCTATAGATGATCAACTGGCATATTACTCTAAGATTGTTACAGATTTAAGGATGGAGTTTGTTGAGCAATTAGGCCCTTACTGCAAAATGACTTTTAAAATAATCTTCGAACAGGTTCATGATCTTCAGCTTCAACTGCAATCTGAGTTCATTGGATCCACCCAAGAAGAAATCCGTGAATTTTATAGACAGAACTT
Organism: Halobacteriovoraceae bacterium; assembly: GCA_002711995.1. Classification (GTDB taxonomy): domain Bacteria; phylum Bdellovibrionota; class Bacteriovoracia; order Bacteriovoracales; family Bacteriovoracaceae; genus UBA845. The sequence goes on from PASN01000018.1 coordinate 7,618, forward strand.
AAAAAAGGACGACATTAATGGTCGCACAACCTATGGAATTCACTTGGATGATTATCTGTTTCTTTTCGATGGTTTCAATTCTTTTGAATTCTGCTCTTTAGGCCAACAAAAAATGAGCTATTTGAGCCTCATATTTGCCTATATAGAGCTTTTTAGATATAAATTTAGCTCCTACCCTATTGTGCTAATTGACGATGTTTCAGGGGAGTTGGATAGCCGTCGTTGGAAGAACTTAATTGAATACCTGGAAGCGAAAAACTTTCAGGTAATAATCACGACAGCGAATGAAAATTTTAAACAAGAATTGGAAAAAATAAAAAATTCCAACAAAATTTATGTTGATGGTGGATCAATAGGAAATCTTTAATCCACGCGAAGAGAGGGAGTTCAACACATGGATCAAACGCCTGAATCAATTTCTAAGGTAAATTCAGAGTATGGCGCCGACAAGATTAAAGTCTTGGAAGTCCTAGAGGCAGTAAGAAAAAGACCCGGTATGTATATCGGCGACACTGGTGTTAGAGGATTCCACCATTGTGTGTACGAGATTGTGGACAACGCTGTGGATGAAGCACTGGCGGGGGTCTGTAATGAAATAAAAATCATTATCCACGTCGATAACTCTGTTACAGTCGTTGATGATGGTAGAGGGATTCCTGTAGACATTCACGCTGGCGAAGGTGTTTCAGCGGCAGAGATTGTTTATACTAAGCTTCACGCAGGTGGAAAGTTTAATGAAGAAGGTGGAGCTTATAAAGTTTCAGGTGGTCTTCACGGAGTTGGTGCTGCGGTTGTTAACGCAATGTCATCTTGGCTTAAGCTTGAGATAAAAAAACATGGAAAGGTTCATTCTGTTGAATTTAATGCTGGCGTAGTAAAAGCCCCTCTTAAAGTCATAGGAGAATGTGACGAGGGAGATACGGGTACGGCTGTTACCTTTAAGCTTGATCCTTCCCTATTTGAAGTTCAAGAATTTGATTATGATAGACTAGCAAATAGATTTAGAGAAATGGCCTTCTTGAATAAAGGCCTAAAGATAGCCATCAAAGATGAAAGAAATGACAAAAAAGAAACATTTCATTTTGAAGGTGGACTTGCTGAATTCGTCACTTATTTAAATAGAGCTAAAACGGCAGTTCATAAAAAGCCTATTTATTTCTTTCACTCAAAAGATGACTATGAAGTTGAAATTGCGATGCAATGGACGGATAGTTATTCTGAAACTTTGACTGGTTATGCCAACAATATCAATACACCAGGCGGCGGAACTCATATCTCGGGCTTCAAGACGGCACTCACTAGAGTAATGAATGCTTATGCCAAAGAGAACAATGTCCTTAAGGGGAAGACCTCACTTACTGGTGATGATATGAGGGAAGGTCTGACTGCTATTATCTCAGCAAAACTCGCAAATCCACAATTTGAGGGACAGACAAAAGACAAACTTGGATCTTCCGAGGTTGAAGGTATTGTTAACTCTCTAGTTGGGGAAAAATTAAAAATCTACCTCGAAGAAAATCCAGGAGTGGCAAAGACTATTTTAAAGAAGTCTGCTGATGCAGCCGCTGCAAGAGAGGCTGCTAGAAAGGCGCGTGAATTGACTAGAAGAAAGTCAGCATTGGATTTTGCAGGCCTTCCTGGAAAAATGGCCGATTGCCAATCAAAAAAGCCGGAACTATCAGAAATTTATATTGTCGAGGGTGACTCTGCAGGGGGATCTGCAAAGCAAGGTCGAGATAGAAAACATCAAGCTGTTTTACCACTTAAAGGAAAAATCCTTAATGTCGAGAAAGCTAGATACGACAAAATGCTTGGAAACGACGAGATTAAAATGTTGGTTCAGGCACTGGGAACTGGTATTGGTAAGGATAATTTTGATGTCAGCAAACTTCGCTATCATAAGATTGTAATCATGACCGATGCGGACGTCGACGGAAGTCACATTCGTACTCTATTGCTCACTCTTCTTTATAGACAATTCCCTGAGCTTATCGAAAGAGGTTATATTTATATTGCCCAGCCACCTTTGTTTAAATACAAAAAAGGGAAATCTGAAAGGTATTTAAAAGATGAGAAAGCTCTTGAGAAATATCTAATTTCTGTAGCCTTAGATGATGCAACAGTGAAAATTGATGGAAATGACGAGCCTGTGGAGGAAGTAAAGAAGTTATTGAATAAATACAAGTCTTACTACTCTCACTTGAACTCTTATGATCGCCACTTTGATAAGGATTTTCTAAGCAAAATCATTGAACAAAAAACTTTGGATGTTCAGTCCATGAAATCTAAAGAAATGCTTCAAAAAATTGTGGCTGAACTTTCTAAACATTTTGCAAAGACTGAAAAAACCTCTTTGAAAAAGTATGATTTTCAAATTGAAGAAGATCCAAAGCACGACTCTCACTTTTTGATCGTGACTGTTTCGAACTCTTTGAGGACCAAAAAATTTAAAATTACTTCTAACTTTGTGGATTCTGCTGAGTATCAGGATCTGATTAATCACTTTGAAGGGATTAAGAAAAATCTTTCTTCATCCTTTGAGATTGAGACAGACAAAAACTCGGAAACTTTCGAAAATCTTAACCAATTTTCTGAATATGTTGTTTCTTTGGCCAAACAAGGTGCATACATCCAACGATATAAGGGTCTTGGTGAGATGAATCCGGAACAGCTTTGGGAAACCACAATGAATCCTGAAAACAGAACTTTAATGCAGGTAACTATAGAGGATACTATTGATGCTGATCAGGTGTTTTCCGTTCTTATGGGCGACAATGTTGAACCTCGTAGAGAGTTTGTGGAAAACAATGCATTGAATGTTAGGAACTTGGATATTTAAGAGGATAGATAAAAAATGAGCGACGAAAATAACAACACACCAGATCACAACCATGGAAACATTGCTCCTCTTCTGATACAGGACGAGATGAGAGAGTGCTTTTTAGATTACGCAATGTCGGTAATCGTAAGTCGTGCTTTGCCAGATGTTAAGGACGGACTTAAACCTGTTCACAGAAGAGTTCTATATGCAATGCATATGTTGAACAACTATCATAATAAACCATTCTTAAAATCAGCAAGGGTTGTCGGGGATGTAATCGGTAAGTACCACCCCCACGGTGACTCAGCAGTTTACGGTGCCATTGTACGTTTGGCTCAAGATTTCTCAATGAGATATCCTGTTGTCGACGGGCAAGGTAACTTTGGATCCATTGATGGGGATAACGCTGCCGCAATGAGGTATACCGAAGTAAGAATGAAAAAGCTTGCTGAGGAAATGCTTAAAGACATCGATAAAGAAACTGTTGATTGGCAACCAAACTACGATGAAAAATTCTTGGAGCCAAGAGTCCTGCCTACTAAAGTGCCAAATCTCCTTATCAATGGTTCAGCTGGTATTGCGGTTGGTATGGCAACGAACATACCTCCTCATAATTTAACTGAAGTTGTTAACGGTTTAAAAATTCTTTTGGATGAGCCAGAGACTTCAATAGACAGTCTAATGGAGGTGATTCCTGGTCCAGACTTCCCTACAGGAGCTGCCATTCACGGAACCTCCGGGATAAAGTCCGCATACCATACTGGAAAAGGTGTTATCCAAATTCGTGCTAAGGCCGATATTGAGATTCACGGGAAACAGGAAAGAGAAAGAATCGTAATCAACGAAATTCCGTATCAAGTTAATAAAGCGAAACTTATTGAAAAGATTGCAAAGCTTGTTAATGACAAAGATCTAACTGGAATTAGTGATATTAGAGATGAGTCAAGTAAGCTCGGTATTAGAATAGTTATTGATATAAAGCGTGGAGAGCCTGCTAATATTATTCTAAATAAGCTCTATAAAATGACACAACTGCAGGTGTCCTTCGGTATTATATTCCTTTCAATCCATAATGGTCAGCCTAAAGTTATGAATTTGAAAGAGCAGCTTCAATGCTTTATCGACCACAGACGTGAAGTTGTTATTAGAAGGACCATGTATGAGCTTAAGAAGGCAAAGGCCAGAGCTCACATTCTGGAAGGACTTAAAACAGCTGTAGAAAATATAGACGAGATTGTTGAACTTATTAAAAAGTCGGAAGGCCCATCTCAAGCTAAGTCTAAGTTGATCGCCAATTATAGTTTATCTGACATTCAGGCCCAGGCAATTTTGGATATGAGGCTTCAAAGGCTTACTGGTCTAGAGAGAGATAAAATTATTGCTGACTATGAAGCAATAATGAAAGAGATCGCTAGACTTGAAGAAATTCTTGATTCCGAAGAGCTTATTAAGGGCATAATTAGAGAGGAGTTCGAAGAAATACTTGAGTCATACGGCGATGAGAGAAGAACAGAAATCATAGCGAAAGCAGATGAAATTCAAATTGAAGATCTGATTGCAAATGAAGAAGTTATCGTAACAATCACTCACAAGGGGTACTTAAAAAGAATGCCGCTTGATACCTACAAAGCTCAAAAACGCGGAGGAAAAGGTGTGAAAGGAAGCGGTACCGAGGATGATTTCTTTACGAGCATCTTCACTGCCGAAACCCACGATCAGTTAATGTTTTTTACGGATAAAGGAACTGTCTACACCCTAAAAGTTTACCAAATTCCAGAGGGTAGCAGGACCAGCAAAGGAAGAAATATTGTCAATTTAATTCCTTTAAAACCCAATGAAAAAGTTCGTGAAATAGCGACTGTGCCAAAAGATTTTGAAAAGCACTATTTAGTTATCGCAACAGAAAAAGGCATCATCAAAAAGTCTAAGCTCTCTGAGTACTCTAATGTTAAACAGTCTGGAATTAGGGCCATTAAAGTGCAAGATGATGATTCCGTTTTAAGCGTAAGAGTTACCGATGGCAGTAAAGACGTGCTAATGTGCTCTTCTTCCGGAAAGATTATTAGATTTGCAGAGTCTGATTGTCGTCCAATGGGTAGAGTTGCCCAAGGTGTTAAAGGTATAACTTTAAATGACGATGAAAAAGTAATCGGAATGGAAATCATCGAAGATGGCGTTGAAATTTTAAGTGTAACCGAAAGAGGTTATGGGAAACGCTCTTCTACTTCCGAATACAGAAAACAATCAAGAGGCGGCAAGGGTATTATCGCCATGAAGTTGAACGACAAGACCGGAGAAATTGTTCAAATTAAACCTGTCAGCGAAAGTGATGATTTGATGATTATCACCAATAGTGGACAGGTTATCAGAACAAAAATTTCAGGAATATCACTTCTTGGCAGAAACACTCAAGGTGTTCGATTGATCAACCTTAAGGATGGCGAAGCGGTTGTGGCTGTGGAGAATATTCTAGACTCTGATGAAGAATCTGATAGCTAACCTAATATTAATTGTTTTTATGTTGTCCGGTTGTGATTTCACCTCCGGACTCCATAAAGACATTCTTAAAGCTCAAGAATACATCACAAATCAACAGTTTTCACAGGCCGTTGAGATTTACGAAGAAATTCTAAAAACCAAACCTTCTAAAACAATCCAAATTAAGATTAATTACCAACTAGGTGAAATTTACTCCCTTTATTTAAATGATTCTGGAAAGGCACTAAAGCACCTACAAAAGATTATTGATTCTTCAAATGAACCTCTTTGGCAAAAGAATGCTATGGAAAAAATGGGAGGGATCTATTTTGAAAAATTTAAGAATTACTCCAAGGCCAGAAACGCCTATAAAAGTTTAATGGATTTTTTGCCAAAGCTTGAAAAACAGGAATTTTACACGTTCCGGTATGCTCTTTGCGAATTTCATTTAAAGAATTATTCAATTAGTGACAAAATTTTTAAAAATTTGAGTAGGAATTCCAAAAGTGAAATTGGTATTGAAAGTTTCTACTACTTGGGTCTTGCAAAATTTTACGTAAAGGATTGGGACGCGGCTGTTAATTATTGGTTTGAGTTTTTAAAAAGAGAAAAAAGAAAGGACAAAATTGTTCAAGCGAAATTTCTTATTGCTAACGCATATGAAAGCGCTGAAAAGTTAAAAGAGGCCTATAATATTTATTATTCAATAATTGGTGAATATCCAAATCCCGAGGTTATAGAGAACCGCTTAAATTCCCTTTATGAGAGAAGAGTCGCAAGGAAAAGGTAATGGATAAAAACTTATTGGCCGTTATGGGCCTGGCACTGGCATTACCTACAAGCATTCTTGCAGTTGCAGCAGTTGTTTACCAATTGATAGAAAAAGAAATAATTGGAAATATGGCAGGGCTTGGAATCATTCTAGCCGTTATATTCAATATCTTCTTTCTGATGTTTAAGCATTTGCGAAAAAACAGAGAAAAATCTGATGAATAAAAGTATTTATACCGTACTATCCCTATTGAATTTTGGATCTATGCTCTATTTTACGAAAATGGACCCTATCTTCCCTATTGTAATTTTTTATCTAGGAGTATTGGTAAATCAGATTTTTCTAGTTCTTGGAGTTAATGCGTTAACAAATTCTCAGAAAAAATCTTTTCTTCTGGTTGTTAAATTCTTTATTCTGGCCGCGGTCTTTGTTTATGCGATGCAAACAATGTCAGAACACTTAATAATATGTCTCCTAACCTACATATTTCAATTGATTATTCTTGCCTTTAGTATTAAAAGTGATAGTAAAAAAAATTAAGGAAATATACCAATGAAGATGTTTATAGCTTTGATTTCAGGCTTAATTTCAACCTCTGCTTTTGCTGCAGGTGGTTTCACTTGGTTAGGCGGAATTGCCCATAGCCTACATTTACCAGGTCACACAGTTACTTTTGCATTTGTATGCTTGTTGTTTTTAGTTGCAGGCTTCGTTTATAGAGCAAAAGCTTCTTCTATAGAGGCCGGAATAGTGCCAGATAGAGGAATGAGTTTTAGAAACGTTTTTGAGTCTTTTGGTGACTTTTTGTATGATCTTGCAAAAAATATTATGGGCGAAAAAGACGCTAAAAGATATTTTACCCTTTTGATCACAATCTTTATGGTTATTTTCTTCAATAACCTTATTGGAATTATTCCAGGATTTCTTCCACCAACAGATAATCTTAACACTACTTTGGCCATGGGTCTTTTCGTGTTCCTTTTTTACAATTATCAAGGGATTAAAGTGCAAGGTCTTGTTGGTCACATTAAGCACTTTTTAGGTCCTGTAATTGGCCTTGCGCCATTAATGTTGATCATTGAGTTGATCTCTCATGCTGTAAGACCTATCTCTCTTGGTTTAAGGCTTAAAGGTAATATGGAAGGTGACCACCTGGTTCTTTCTATTTTTTCTGACTTGGTGCCTTACCTAGTTCCAGTGCCTTTTTATGCTCTTGGAATTTTTGTAAGTTTCATTCAAGCATTTGTATTTACACTATTAACTATGATTTATATCGGAACCGCTGTTGAACACCACGATCATGGTGATCATTAATCAGGTTCATTAACTTTAAAGGAGAATAAAATGGAAGCTAACGCAATGTATGCACTATCTGCTGCTTTGGTACTAGGAATTGTTGGATTTGGTGGAGCTCTTGCTCAAGGTAAGACTGCTGCTGCAGCTCTTGAAGGAATCGCAAGAAACCCAGGTGCTCAATCTAAAATTCAAACACCAATGATTATTGGTCTTGCACTAATCGAATCACTTGTTATCTACGCTCTAGTTATCGCATTTACTTTGGCTGGAAAGATAGCTTAATAATTTTTTAAATTTAAAAAACAAACAACCCCGTGAATGCGGGGTTTTTTTATTTCCAACTTATCACTTCTTCCAATAAATAGATCATTCCCTGATAGCTTGCTTTGTTTTTTCCGTACAGGTCAAAGGCCGTGCCATGGTCCACGCTTACCCTTCTAAAGGGCAAACCAAGCGTGAGGTTAATACCTGTTAGTCCATTTAATCTTTTGAATGGGGCCAATGCTTGGTCATGAAAAGGAAAAATGAACAATGTTGTATCTTTTTGTGCATTAAAAAGAATTGTATCGCCAGGAATTAGACCTCTTATTTTTAGCCCCGGATAAGCTTGTTCTATTTCAATAACTACATCTTGAAGTTTAGAATCATATCCACTTATGATGCCATCCTCTCCACAATGTGGATTTAACCCTGCAATGAAAACTTCCTAAATCTGCTTTATTTTAAGGAAGTGATCAATACTGGCCTGTACCCTTTGTTTAAAATTTGATGGCGTGAGATTAGACTCTATATCTTTTAAGGCAATATGATCAGTAAGTAAGGCGACGTTGAAATGTGGCGCTACAAAGCTCATGATTACTGCTTGTTCTGGAAACATATGTCTCAAGTAGTCTGTATATCCTCTATAGACTCTATTATTGCAGACAATCTGGTCTTTTGAGCTTGGTAGTGTCAACAATATATCATTGTTCTCCATCCTCTCTAGTGCGGTATTCAAACTGTCCGTTGTTTGGGAAAGGAGGGCTCCTACAAAATTCACTTTCAACTTATTTGAGAGAATCACCACGTGATCACGATCTATTTGGAAAGGTAAGTTTGAAAGAGTAAGGCACTCTTCAAGAGTGGACTTGTTGCAATAGAGAGTGAAGTGCTGCTGATGGGATTTTTTTAAACAAATAAAAGATTTTAAAAATATCTCAAGGCCAACTCCCCTCTCATGTCCTTGAGTTACATGAATCATAATCAAATATTTTCTAGAATATAATAATTAGACTCTTCACGTTCAAACCAATTCTCAATTATGGATTTGGATCTGCTCATAAAAAGCTGATTGTATATTTGTTCTTTCATTTTTAGAAATTCTTGCGATTCGGTAAGGTCTTTTGTTTTTACGTAAAACACATGAACAACACCATCGCGGATATAAGGTTTTGTAAATGCGCCCTCGTTGGTGTTTTTGAGAATCTTGCTGAGCTGGCTAGGAAGATCTTCCCCGCTTAACTTTCCTAAATCATTGGTCTCTATGTTGCTTAGCTCATTTGGAAGTTGTCCGGTCTTTTGGTACTCTTCTAGAACCACAGGAAGTCTTTTGACCTGTTGTTTGCTCAACTTTGATTCACTAATAGAAAAGTCGAGGAGATGATATTTAAAAGAAAGTGCGCTGTTATCTGATTTTAAGTTGTAGTAGAAGTTTTTAATTTCTTGCTCTGTTATGTTAACTAAAGGAACAATGACGCGAGTATTGAATAAATTATATTCCATCGCTTCTCTAATTAATTCAAAATACTCATTGAAAGTTAGGCCTTTAGACTCAAGGAAGTTTAAAAGATCGGATCTTTTTAGGCCAAGTCTTCTTTCTGTCTCATTAATCCTGGACTCCACGCTATCATCACTTATAACAAGACCCATTTCGGAAAGCTTATCTTTTATAATAAATTGCCTTTGTAAAAGATCTAGGACTTCTTTTTCAGAATAGCTCGTCTGGCTGTAGATTAATGGAGATATCTCCCTACGCGCTTCAACAGTACTTTTGACTCTACGAACCTCTGAGAGTGAATATACTTTTTCATTGATAACGCCAGCTATTTTATCCAATAGCTTGGCGCTTACAAAAGATTGGGAAAATAATAAAACTAGGGCGCAGGAGAAGATTTTTTTCATGTTTATCTATTTTAAATTCTTTTTAAAGACTTTGATTTTAGCCTTTTTCTTAAGATTGTCGAAATAGTTACCAACTATTTTATCTCTTTTAATATCATAGATAATCTTCTTGTACATGTCGGTATTGATTTGTTCAGCTGTTTTCTCACCTAAGATTTTAACAATGTGAAACCCGTATTGAGTCCTGAATGGGCCAACAATTGTATCCTTCTTCTTACCTTTGATGTTTTCATAAAATTCAGGAGATAGCCTAGTGTGGGGCAAATAACCAAGATCCCCTCCATCAACTGCAGTTGAAGATTGTGAGTATCTTAAAGCGTAATCAACAAAAGTATCTGGTTTTTTAACAACCTCAGAATGAACTTTTACGGCCTTCTCATAAGATTTCTTCACATCTTCCTCTGTTGGAATTGCTGGAAGTCTAAAAAGGATGTGGGCTGTTCTGTATTCAGGGTGGTTTTTATAATATTGTTTAACTTCTTTGTCGCTAACTTTAATCTTCTTAAGCTCACCTTCAAGGTCTTTTGATATTTGAGCGTGATACAAAATATCGTTCATCTTGTTAACAACTACAGGATCTTTATGAAGTTTGTTGGATCTCGCTCGATCGATGCCAATAATTCTATTTATAAGGTCGTCCAAGGATGACTCAAGAGTGACTTTCTTCTGGCCGCGAACAAATTTAAGGTTGTCTTGATGATATTTGTATAGAGTGGATTGTTTAATCTTTTTGCCGTTAACAATAGCGACAACTGAATCATTTTTTTCGTTTGCAAAAGATAGGTTTGCAAAAAGTAAGCAAGCTGTAATTAAAATTCTCATTATAATGTTCCTGTGAATGAGGTTGAACTATACCTGTGTAATAAAAACGCTAACATGGATCGATTTGCTGCGCAATATGTTTTGAGAATTCTAGTAGAGTGGACGGCTCAACTATTTCAGCAAACTTGCACTGTACACTGAAGTCGGGATTGATTTTGTATATCTTAGGTCTCTCCATGAAAAAGGCAATGACCTTGTCTCTTAGCTGACCTTTTTGCTCAAGCTCGTCCTTATTAAAACCTAAGGTGATGATTTTCTTCCCTACTTTGACGCTTTTCAAACTAATGCGGGACAAATGAATGCGGCTTTCTAATATTAGGATTAAATTGCTCAAACTTTGAGGATGAAGACCGTATATATCCTGTAACTCTTCACCAATAGATTCCAAACTCTCAACAGAGTTTGCGTTGGAAAGTCTCTTATAAAATTTTAAACGACTCCCTGTGTCGGTAATATAAGTTTCTGGGATGTTGGTGTGAAATGGAGTTTGCATCTCTATAAGTTGTTTATGAGATATCGTTTCATTTTTGATTTCTGCAATGGCCTCTTGTAAGAGCTCCATGTAAAGCTCAAGACCTATATTTCCAATGTGACCGGATTGCTCGGCTCCAAGTATGTCCCCAGATCCCCTGATTTCCAAATCAGATGTGGCCAGTGAGAAACCAGCGCCTATATCAGCATAGGTTTGTAGTGCTCTTAATCTTTTTGTTGCGACACTTGATAAAAGCCTATCATGGGGAACCATAAAATAGGCGTAAGCTTTTTTATCAGAACGACCAATTCTGCCTCTAAGCTGATGCAGCTGAGATAGGCCATAGGTGTCCGCCCTATCAACAATCATTGTATTGGCAGAAGGAATATCAATCCCAGACTCAATAATTGTGGTAGAGACAAGGACGTCAAATTTTCTTTCGTAAAATTGGGTAATGCGCTTTTCAAGTTCTTTTTCAGGCATTTGTCCATGAGCAAACATAACTCTCGCATTGGGAGAGAGCTTTTTAATTTTACCAGTAAACTCCTCCATATCATGGACTTTGTTATGAACAACAAAAACTTGCCCTCCTCTGGTGAGCTCCTTATCAATTGCTCTTTGCAATGTGACTGGATCTTCTTTAATCAAGTAAGTTTTAATTGATTGTCTTTTTGGAGGTGGCGTTTGTATAAGCGAGAAATCTTTGATTCCAAGAAAAGACATTTGAAGTGTTCTAGGAATAGGTGTAGCCGTCATAGTAAGACAGTCTATGTTCTGTTTTAAAGTTTTGAGTTTTTCTTTGTGTGACACACCAAATCTTTGTTCCTCATCAATAATCAAAAGTCCAAGATCTTGGAATTTTACTTTGTCTGAAAGAAGCTTATGTGTACCTACAATAATATCTATTTTTACTTCTTCAAGATTGGCCAGAATCTGATTGGTTTCTTTTGTGGATTTAAACCTTGAGACGTATGCGATATTAACTGGAAAATCTTTAAAACGCTCAATCATTGTATTGTAGTGTTGAAATGCCAATACTGTGGTTGGGACGAGCACTGCAGTTTGTTTGTGATCAAGAACAGCTTTAAACGCTGCTCTCATCGCTATTTCCGTCTTTCCAAATCCCACGTCTCCACAGATCAAACGATCCATTGGCTTTTCACTAGTCATATCATCTAGAACATCATGAATCGCTTTGATTTGGTCTTCTGTCTCTTCAAAAGGAAACTTTCTTTCAAAGTCTTCATAAATTTCATCAGGTTGAGAAAATCTAAAACCTTTCTTCAACTCTCTTTGGGCCTGGAGTTCAATCAGATCAAAAGCTAGTTTCTTAACCGATTTGGAGGCCCTTTGCTTTTCTAAGTCAAACTTCTTTGACTTGAGATTTGCAACTTTCACAGTTGCGGTGGAACTAGAATGTTTTTGAATTAAATCTAATTTATATACAGGCACATAAACTTTATCATTGTCATGGTATTCCAAAACGATAAAGTCACCCTTTTGAGTGCCAAGTTCGATAGTTTCCATTCCAAGATACTTTCCAATTCCATGTGCCTTGTGAACTACAAAGTCACCTACATTAAGGGATGCCAATTGGTCAGCAAAAACATCTTGAGTCTTTTTTGTTCTTTTCTTTGTCTTTGAAACTTTATGGATAAAAAAGTCTGATTCGGAAAGAAAGTAAAGTTGTTCGTTGGAGTATACAAAGCCAGCGCTAAGATCAAAGTTTAAAAACTTTATATGTTCCACCTTATTGGCGTCGTATGTTTTTAAAATATGTTTAATTTTCTCTAAGGTGGCTTCATTTTTATAAACTATCCAAACTTCTTTAGCATGTGCCTTTTCTAGAATGTTTTGGAAAAGGGCCTGGATAAAGTCTTTTTTGTTAGTTTTAGAGCTGACAAGGTTTGTATGACTTAAATATGTCTGTAAATGCTCTAGGTTGATATTTACCGTTTGCTCGTATTCATCATTTAAGTCAGTGCTAAAAGAAATGTCATTAATATTAAAACTTTCTACTTCGTGGGGAGTGTCAAAAAAATATAGATCTTCTGGGTTGGGGAATAGATCTTGAGAATCCTCTTGTTCTAAAGAAAGTTCATAAAGACCTGAGTATTCCTCTAAATTCAGATTAAACGATTTTAGTGCCTCTTCCTTGTTGAAGTAATGAAATGTAGAGGTATTGGACAAAAGTTTAAATAGAGATGTTACCTCATTAAAAAATAAAGAAAAAAACAGCGGGTAGTTTGGCGGAAAAGAGGCATCGTCTAATTTGTCAAAAAAGCTATCTCTAAGTTCTCTTTTATATCTATGATTAAGTGGTGGCCTAGGAAGTTTACTTTTAAAGTTAGTAATATTTTCAGCGTTTATTGCCTGCCCGGACATGGGATAAACAGAAATTTGTTCCAAAGGTTTATTCTTATTCGTTCGCATTGTGGCAGGATCAATTTCAAAGATCTCTTCAATCATGTCGTCAAAATAATGTATCCTAAATGGATTCCCTGAAAGCGGGTACAAATCGAATATTTCACCCTTCTTTGAAAAGGTGCCAGGCTCTTCGGTTGAAGGCATTGATTGATATCCCATAGAAGTTAGCCTGGAAGCAAGATCTTCTGGTGAAATAATGTCACTTACTTCAATTGTTAAATTCCCTGTGGTGAAAAAACGTTGTTTCGGAACTTTAAGCATAATGGCGCTTAAAGTCGTTACAATTAAATAAGGCTGTTGGGTGTTGTGCAGCTTGTTTAGTGAAAGAAGCCTGTCGTTTAAACTTCTTTCAGAACAGAAAGCTCCACTGTATATGTTTTGACCTAAATCCGGATAATAAAGAGTTGGTTGAAAGGATTTAACTGAGGCGAAGAACTTTTCTGCTTGTTCTTCATGCTCAAAAACATATACCTGATGCTTTTTATCACTTTTAATGGACTGTCTTATGAACTTTTCATACAGCAGAAACCATTGTTCTTCACTTACTCCGTTAATTGTGAAGCTGGTATCAGGATTAGATCTACGATGTTCCAGAATTTTAGATTCAAGTTTTAGTTTCATGAATAAGACTTTTTTAATTCAATTTTCCATTATACACTATGCTAAGTTCTTAAAATAGCGATTTAAGTTAAAAGTAATAACATGGATGTTAAAAATTTTTCTATATTACTGGGGATCATATGTTTGTTTTCCCTTTTTTTCACCTCTTTATTTGTGAGGCCTGAAAAAGAGTGGAGAAGAAAAATTTTTACCGAGGCGCAAATTAATTATAGAAATTACTTATTAAGTCTATCCAACATTTTTCTAGGCGCAATTCTTTTTGATCATATATTCATAAATAGATTGGAGCTTGACCCAATAATTGTCTTCTCAATATTAGGTTTTTTACTTTACTCCAATCTTCCAGCATTCGGGAGAGGCAATGGTCGACTATAGCTACCTTTTAGGTGGAATGGTGTTAACTGCTTTCTTACCTATGATCTCAGCTTTTTTTTCTTTTTTGCCTAAACTATCACAGATTAGAAAGGGCACAGGGGTGGTTACCCAAGCAAACTTGGCTACGGCCAGGAATGTTGTTGGCAGTATTAAGTCTAAAGAGTGTGTATCTCTTGAAGTGTTTTTTATGTATATAACTCTGTCGGCCCTATCAACATATGCTTTCTCCTTTTTGTTTAAGGTTTTCACCTATAAGCTGTCTCTTGTTGCCACAGAACTATTTTTTACATTTACAGCTTTATTTACTTTTTCATCTCTTACAATATTTACATTGATAAAATTTTATAAAGCAACGAGGGTTAATCTGGGTGAACAGGTGCAATATTCAGCGTTGGGTTTCACCTCACTATTGCTAGTTTTCACAAGCGCTGCGGCAGGCGGGCTAGAAAGAAGTTTTGACATTTTGGACTCAGTTCTAATTTTAGCATTCCAAGTAGTTCTTTATTTTTGTTTCTTAAGAAATATTGAAAGAAGAGATTTTTCCGATGCGTTCGAGTTTAGAGTTTTGTCCTGTACAAGAATGGCGCTAAATGCAAGTTTCATATCTCTAATACTAATTTCATCCAACCTCTTTTTAAAAAATGAGTTTTTTATAGCACTGTTGCTAAGCGTTTTATTTATTGAGGTTTTCATGAACGTTGTAAAGTTTGAATCGGTGGAAATGAAATCACATTATATTAATAAAAATATAGATAAGATCATTGTAAGCTTCCTTACAGTAGTTTTGGCTCTGAAGGTTATCTAAGATGTTTGAATTATTTTTAGGGTTTCTAATTTTAATTTTAGGTTTAGTGTCCTTTGGTGCTAAAAGTCTTAGGTTAGCCTTAGGTGCAGACCTCTGCATAAGTTTTTTAATGTTGATTTTATTATCCACTCACCTACCTGCTTCAACATCTCTGATAATATTCACAATTTTGGTGCTGTTCAATTTTTGCTATTTTACTTCAAAAAAGAAGAGCATACCCATAGCGAGAGTTGAAAGTAAAAATAAACCTATCAAAATCGCAAATTGGACAGTTGCTACAATTCTTCTGTCCATTCTAAGCTATTTTGTTTTCAGCTCTAATGACCTAAATGTTTCCTGGAATATTGTTCAGAAAGATCAATATAATATATTGCTTTCCATTTTTATTTTGGTCATGTTTTTTAGAGGAGGTCAAAAGTGGAATTAGTCTTATGTGTTCTACTACTTTTGGGTTTTCTCAATTTTTTTGGAACAAAATATGTTTCCAGTAGATATAAAGCTATAGTGTACTTTGGGCTTTTTTTGATCATCTTTAGCATCACAAAGGATCCAAATATTAAAAACTCTAGCAGTGAAATTGTTTACTTTTTTATAGCCGTCTCTTTACTAGGTTTTGGCGGACTCTATACTTATTTGTTTAAACATCAAAGCGAAAACCCCGAAGACTTAAATGATTTTGACGATTAGCATTCTAACCTTCCTATTTCTTTTCTTGTTCAAGTCACGTGAAAATCTGGCAATGGCGATCTATTGTGGGCTACTTCCATTTGCGATGTATTTTGAGCAAACGGCTTTGTTCGGTCAGAGTATAGCTGTGGAGTTTTATTTAATAAGTATAACGACCATACTTCTAGCTTGTTCATTTGGAATCAAACATTACAAAGACATTTCTTTTCAATTGAAAAATGCAGCACCAATATTGCTGTTTTTGGGTTTGAGCTCAATACAAAGCGATCTTGCATATTTGATATGTATATTTGGTTTGTATCTTATCTTTTGTCATAACCAATATGTTAAGCTTGAAAAACCACTATACGATTATTGGCCTCTGTATTTATTATCAATTAGTTTTATACAAATTACACTTGAATATGGCCTTCCTTCGATTGGCTATGAAAAAACTGTGATTGTAGGCTTGCTGGTTATTGGCATTTTTCACAACCTATTGTTGCAAAGGCTGGAAAGATTTTTGATATGTATGGCCATAAGTTTATTAGCAATTAATGTTTTTGATTTAAAGATCTCGGCCACAATAACTGTCTGGATATTTTTGAACATGATAGTGTTCTTAAAACTGAATAAGGATATTAGAGACAAAGTGGAAACCCATTGGAAGCATTACAAAAAACTTAAAGATATCTGCATCTTTTGGGAATTAAAAACAAACTTAAAACAAATGGATTTGAATAGGGCTTTAGTTAAAAAGGAAGAAGGAGATCAAAACTCAAAAAGTCTTTTTTTAGCCCATGACATTGAGAATATCCAGTTAATAAATCTAAAGGTATTGGTATTTATTGCAGCATTTGTTTTGTTTGTAACCTTAGGGAGCTTTTAATGCTTAATCTGTTATTTTTAATTGCAGGGATCAGCTCTTCAATAAAATCTCTGAGGGCGTGGAAACACTTTTATTTATGTGTTTTTGGAGTAGCTTCTCTATTTGCTTTTTATTTAACTTACGGTTATGAAGGGTACTCTTTAACGTGGGGTTCGGTGGTAAACGTTTCCATGCCTCCCAACTCCTATTCTCTTTACTTTTCTGTGGTTGTTATCCTCTCTTTAGGCTTTTTCAAGTTTAAGACTAAACAGGCCGCTGGAATAGCAATCTTAGCTCCTATCGTGGTTCAAAACGCATCACTCTTATTGCTTGGGCTTGTCTTAATTTTAGCAGAGGCATTAGATAGAAATTATAGATCAATTCTTAGGGCCTTGTTCTCACTTATTTTTGGTATATTATTTTTCTCTGAGACTGGAACGATTGCCTCTATTAATGTCTATGCTTATTTTGGCGCTTTTTGTTTAAGTGTACTTGCATTATTTATAAATAATAGCTCAAGCTTAAAAAGCTCTTCAGGTAGTGCGATGTTTAACGCGTTACTTATCCCAGTTTTGATTGTGAAACTTGCACAGGCACTCGCCTTCTCAAGCACTCCTATTATAATTTTAGGATGTATTCTTCTTTGTATCATTTGTATAAACACATTTAAACAAAGTCTAAGCGTGTCGTTATCACTTGCCTCACTTTTAAGCTTGGCTTTTCTTAGTAGAAACTATGACCACTTTTTAGTGTTGATAGCTGCTGTTGGTACAATGCTTCCTTGGTTGGGAGAAAGAGTGGTTCTGGCCAATTATTTAAAAGCATTACCCTTTCTAGCTGTAAGAGTTGTTTTGGGTTTAATAATCTACATTTTGTTAAGAGTTATGTTTATATGGGACATTACCCTATTTTCTTTATCCATTCTTCTGCTGTTTTTGTTATCCGGTACGATAAATAAAAGTATCTTCAATTTTGCAAAGAGTATCGAAGGAAGATCATTAACAGCCATCGTGGGTTTTATCTTTGTTTGTCTAACAGTTGGCGTGAGGAGCCTATTTTAATGGAAGTCTCTATCATTAATATTGTTTTTTTCCTGAATTGTGTTTTAGCTGCAATTCTAAGGAATTACAAAAAGGCCGTTGGATTGCTAATAGCAATGGTCAGTCTACTGTTTGTATTAATATATTTTGGATTTATTGGCTGGCAGGATAATTCATCACTTTTACTGGCATCTGGGGTCGGATTTTTCTATTTGTTGCATGAATTTCTTAAAAAGGAAGCAGGAGTCCAAAGGGAGTTATCGATATTCTTTGGCTTTTTCCCATTATTATTAGTGACATCTTCAAACTTATTAACCTTTTCAGTTTTTTTATTTATTTTTGAAGCCTTTAAGGCCCTTACCTGGTGGAATTCTAAGGGGGATGAGGCGAAGTGGCTTCAAAGACTCCAATATGTCGATAGCTTAAAGTTCTTCGTAATTTTCATATCTCTCTTTTTCGCAATGGTGTCTTTTGATCAGATTGAAATTCCAAGTAGAGTCCTGCCAGATAAGACAACATTAGTGGTGCTTGGTACTTGGTTTTTTCTAGGGACTCTATACTTGGGTGTGGTTGATAGTATTAAGGACATGAAAAGAAAGATTCACAAATCTCATGAGTCAAACCCTAATCTTTTTATTGTGCTATCACATTGTTTTATACCCCTGCTTGTGATGGTGAGAGTTCATGGGCTGATGGAAAATATGGATTTCGATCTTTATCAAGATGGACTGCGTTTAACATCAGTGCTTGTCTTTATGACGATATTAAATGTTATTCTAGGTTTGAAAGAGCGTAATTCGAAGTATATAGAATACTATAAAATCATATTTCTACTCACAACTCTGTTATTTCTATTCTTGGGAGATTTCTCAATAGTTATGTTTATGACTTTGAATCTATTTTGCTCAAGCTTTGCTTATATTCTTGAAGTTAAAGATACCCCAAAGCTAAAACAGTTGGGTGGATTTCTACTAACACCATCCCCGTACTCCCCTATTTATATTTTTATCGTGTTTCATGCCTTTAACTACGAAGGTCCTTTAAACATTTGGTTGCGTGCCGTTATACTGGCAGGCCTGTTATTGGGCTATAATTTAAAAGGAAAGCAAACCGGTTCCTTATTGATGACTCGTAATTCCAGTGACTTATTGCCTGTGGCAGGGCTGGCCCTCTTTGTCTCAATCCTTTTTATTGCTAAAATAGCTTTATGAAAAAGTACCGAATTCGTCTCTTTGAAAAAAGGGTTATTGGTCCATTTACACTTGTTGAAATTAAATCCCTTTTTAACAAGTCCAGAATCACTGGCAAAGAGAAGTTTCAGGAATTCCCTGTAGGAGACTGGGTATCGGCTAATGAGATTCCTGAACTCAAACAACTATTCAGTAATGAGTTAGAAAGCGATCCCACGTTCGTAAGAAAACTTAGTGATTTCGGGTTCGAAACAAATACGAACAAAGACCTTTCTTTTCCGAAAGAGTTTGAGTTTGAAAATGAAGTTACCGCTATGACTCCGCTTAGTGCATCAGATGAGAAAGTTGAACCTTCCGAAGTGGATGAACCTGAAGATGAGGAGGAGAAAACCCAAATCTCTCGATTTAACAAAGAAGAACTGGAAGACTTTGATAAAACTAGAATCAACCCTTCAACCATCGAATATTTAGAAAGAGAAAAGCGAAAAAAAGCTGAAGAAGAGGCCAATAAAAAGAGAGAGAAAGAAAGAGAAGAAAAGGAAGAGGCTCCTGTTGATTATGATGCAGATGCTACACAAGTTGTATCCCTTAACGACTTAAAGAAAGAGTTGACTGAAGATGTTGAAAATAGCGAGAAAGAACTTGTTGAAGAAGCAGCTTATAAAGAGAAACTAGAGGCCAAAAAGGAAAAAAGAAAAGCTAAAGTTGAAAAAGAGGAGCCGACAGAATCAACACCTGATAAGAAGAAGCCAATTGTAATTATAGCAGCTGTTGCAATCCTTGTTGTTTTACTTTTTCCCGATGAAAAGAAAAAGAAAACATCTAATAAACTGATCATAAAATATCCTGAGATATCTTTTCCCCAACAATATGAAAGTCCAGATAAGGAGAAGGCCAAGCTCCTTTTTCAGAAAGGAATGACAGAATATCGAAAAGGCGATTACAAATCTAAAATTAAGGCCTCAAAGTATTTCAGATCATCTGTTGAAAACAGTTTTAAAAATAATCCTGCTTCATCCTGGCTCATTTTAACATACTCAGAACTGTTGCCTCATTCTGAGAACAAAAACTATGATGCCAATAGGATTTTTAAGTTAATTCAGATCTTTAATTCAAACGCGTTAAAAGACCCCACTCTCGTAGCTGGAATGGCCCTTTTCTATCTTAATATTGATAAGGCAGAGGCGGCGGTCAAAGTTGTTGAGAAATTTAACACCATAAAAACGAACAAGCCTACAATAGAACTCTTTTCGGTCTACCTCAAGTCACTATTGGAAAGTGGTGATGCTCTTAAAGCAAAATCTGTAGAGCAAAAATTAAAAGGCGTGAAAAATAAAAGTCTTCTGGTCTATATAAATTTGTTTGACTATTACAAATTTAAAAATGAATTGCAGCAAGCTGCCGACATCATTTTAGAAGCTGAGAAAAAGGGCCATAAAGAGACGGCACTCCTATTAAGAAAAGCCCATCTACTTTTGTATAACGAAGATTTTGAATCTCTGAGCGCACTCATGAAAATCGTTGCGAATAGAAGAGCTGAGAACTCAAAACTGTACTACTCTCGATACCTTGAATACAAAGCTCTCCTACATTCAAAACAAAGTGAACCGGCAAGAGCACTTGCTTCTTTTAAGAAAGCTTTGGAGATTAATGAGTCTCTCGAGCTTAGGTCAAGGTTGGCAGCCTTGGAAGCAAACTCTTCCAATGAAGTTAATGTTTTAATAAATGAAAGCAAGGCGGTTAAGCTCATTGCTGACTCTAAGTCTCACATGGCAAGTGGCAATTTTAAGTTTGCTTTTAAGGACGCTTTAGAGGCTTCTAGACTTGCGCCAAATTATCTTCCCGCCCAACTGCATCTTGCTGGTCTTCAAATAGAAAAAAGTTTCTATGGTGAAGCTCTCAAATCATTGGAAAAACTTTATGATGAGCATCCCCAAAATCCAAAAGTTGTGTTCAAACTGATTGATGCATACATTGAATCTTACAAGTTTCAAAAGGCAAAGAGGCTTATCAATATAATCTCAGCGTCAAAGATGAAGAGCCATCCAGATTACTTCTCAAAGAATGCCAAATACTATGTTTTCAAAGATGATTTCGTGCATGCGGTTGCTTGGTTGCAAAAGGCAATCAATATTAATCCATTAGATGATTACAACACCTTTCAACTTGCAAAACTATTCATAAAGTACAGAAAGTTTGAAAAGGCGAAAGTACTACTAAACAAGGTCATGGATTTGGATCCTGCAAATGTGGATTACCGTGTTGCCTATGGCGAAATTGTATATGAACAGGAGGGAGCGAACTCGGCCATTGGCTACCTTTACGATGTGCTTGAAGACTTTAAAGATAATAGCAAGCTCTTAGGTGCTATCGGTATCTACTATTATAAGAGTGGGCAGATTAAAATGTTTGAAACAACAAAAGAAAAACTACTCAAACTCCCTAGGACAGACGGTGCGCTTTTTGAGTTTTTGATCAAAGCCGCCAAACTTGATCAAAACAATGAAGCTGTTGTTGAATACTCGAAGGAACTACTCAAAATAAGACCTGGGGATTTAGAGGCAAGAATGTTTTTGGGACAAGTTTATATGGAGCTTTCAAACTACAAAGAAGCCCTTAAACAATTCAATATTATTAAGTCTAGGCTAAAAACTTATCCAAAACTACAATTCTATATGAGTAAACTTTATTTACTTACTGATAATGTGAAAAAAGCGAAAATGCTCGCTAAAGGAGAAATTCAGGGAAACCCTGGTTCCACGCATGGATATGTGCTTTTGGGCGATATCTTTAGAAAAGAGGGAAAGATTAATGAGGCTGAGAAGAATTACAAAAAAGCACAAAAGCTAAATCCAAAAAATGTGGATGTGCTGGTGGGCCTTGCTTACATAAACTTTGTTAAGAGCCAGTATGAGATAGCATTAGATCTTTTCATTAAGGCTAAAAGACTTGAACCTGGAAGGGCTGAAGTGTATAAGCTGTTAGGCGATGTCTATAGAAAGATTGCACAAAGCTCTCTGGCCATAGAGTCCTACAAAATGTTCCTTGAGCTTTCTCCCAACACAAGATATAAAAAAGAACTTCAAAATTACATTCGTATGATGCAGTGAGGATCTAATGTTAGATATTAAATTTATAGAATCAAACTTGAACACAGTTAAAGAAAATCTATCAAAGAGAAACTTTGATGTTTCTGAAATTGATAAAATTGTATTGCTTAACACTTCAAGAAAAGAACTAACAACTAAGGTTGAAAACACCCAGGCCCAAATAAAGTCTTTATCCAAAGAAATTGGTATGAAGAAAAAAAGTGGCGAGAGTGCTGATGACTTAATGAAAGAGGTTCAGTCTCTTAAGTCCTCCATTGAAGATCAAAATACTAAGCTTGATGAAGTCAAAGAAGAACTTCAGCAAAAACTTGCTGGCGTTCCAAATCTACTTGAAGAAGATACTCCAATTGGCTCCGATGAAAATGAGAATGTGGAAGTAAATAAATGGGGTGAGCCCAAAGAGTTTTCTTTCGAACCAAAAGATCACGCTGACTTAGGTGAAGATCTGGGTATGCTTGATTTTGAAACTGCGGCCAAGCTCACTGGTTCAAGATTTGTAGTATACAAGTCCCATCTTGCAAGGCTTGAAAGGGCCATAGCCAACTATATGTTGGACTTTCACCTGGACAATGAATATGAAGAAATAATCCCTCCACTAATCGTAAATGATCAAACTCTTTATGGCACAGGTCAGCTTCCAAAATTTGGAGAAGATCTTTTTAAAATTGACGGCCGTCCTTGGTACTTAATACCTACTGCAGAAGTACCTGTAACAAACCTAAAGGCGGGTGAGATTTTTGATCCTAGTGAGTTCCCAATGAAATATGTTGCTTACACTCCTTGTTTTAGAAGTGAGGCCGGTTCATATGGTAGAGATACAAGAGGCCTAATTAGAATGCATCAATTTAACAAAGTTGAAATGGTAAACATAATGCATCCAGATGAATCTGAAAAGGCCCTAACGGATATGGTTAGAAGCGCTGAGCAAATTTTGGAAAACCTTAAGTTGCCATACCGCACAGTAAGACTCTGCTCTGGGGATATTGGCTTTGGTGCTAGAAAAACTTTCGACTTGGAAGTTTGGGTGCCGAGTCAAAAGAAATATAGAGAGATTTCTTCATGCTCTAATTGTGGGGACTTCCAAGCGAGAAGAGCGAATATTCGATTCAAGAAGCAGGGCGAAAAACCTACTTTCGCACACACGCTCAATGGCTCTGGACTAGCTGTAGGTAGGACTTTAGTGGCCATTATGGAGAATTACCAAAGAGAAGACGGATCGATTGAAGTCCCAGAGGTTCTTAGATCTTACATGGGTGGTGTGGAAGTTATTGCACCTAAATAAATCATTGATTTCTTATAGCTTTGCTATTATATTTTACACTACGTTTTTATGGAAGTGTGTCCGAGTGGTCGAAGGAGGCAGTTTTGAAAACTGTTGAAGGTTTGCGCCTTCCGGGGGTTCGAATCCCTCCACTTCCGCCATATTAACGTTATTCATGGAGACGTGGGTGAGTGGCTGAAACCAGGCCCTTGCTAAGGGTCCGAACGTTCTGCGTTCCGCGAGTTCGAATCTCGCCGTCTCCGCCATTTTAAAAGCCCTTCTTTTGAAGGGCTTTTTTTATGCACTTTGTAGGTTTTTAAAGAGCCAGTACCTTGTGAGTTTTTATTCTTTTATATAAATTGAGCTCAATCTACCTCCCCTATCTTCAGTATAAATCTTTAGGTAGTTATTGAGTTTTACGTGCTCCTTTAATTCTCTAGTTGCAAAGTTGTCTAACCAGTTCTCTGGAACAACGATAAATTTCGTTAACTTTAGCTTTGTTAGGCCCTTAACTCCTCCATGCCATCTAACCCTTAATGGTTCTTCAACATACCCCATATACGGTAGTTCAAAGTAATCTGTTAGCGGGTTTGTGGATAAAACTTCAGAACCAGGAGAGTTTTTCATTATTTGAGATAGTTTTATTGAAAGAGACTTTAAGTGCTCCGAGTGGAGCTTATTATTGTTAAGAGAATCGAAGTATTGAGCTCCTCCATGTATAGCCGAAAAAGCGATAGCAGTGCCTATTAAATAAGCAGATTTTTTAAATTTTATGGAGAAACACCTCAAGCACATAAAGGAAATAATATAGAGAGAGAGCATGTTTAAGAAAGTATTTCTAAGGGCAGTATCCAAATAAAAAGCGAAGAATCCTCCATGGATAATAAAGATAGTAATCATTTGCTGAAAAAATTTGTTTTTATAGAGTTTCTTTTGAAAGAAAAGCGTCGCTAAAGTCGAGAAGATTAACAAAAAGAGGTTGGTTTGGTTTGATAAGTAGTTGTTATAAAAATACTCGAAAGCATGAGAGAGGTCCATTACGTGCATTGACCCTTCATTTTGATATACAGTTTTTGCTTGAGAATTTAGAAGTAGGGACCCTTCTATAAGAAAGTGCCAAAAATAACATATTCCTAAAAAGAGAAGTCCTGGTAAAGAGGCAATGCAAGTTTTTAAGTTGGGAACAGTTAAAATTGCAGCGATTACAAAAACTAAAGCCGACTCCCTAATGGCCAGTGACACAAGTAGCCAAAAAGCAAAAAGACGATACCTTCCGGTGTTTAAGAATAATAAAGAAATTATGCCAGATAGAGACATTGCAATTACTGGGTGAGAAATATGTGAGAATAGAACAAAATATTCATTCAGTGCAATTAAAGACATTAAAAACAAGATTTGAAAGTGCGATGAGAAACTTCTTCTTAAACAAAAGTAGAGTATGCTCATTAATGCGGAATTTGTGAAGATTGCGACAAGATGGGCTACGTGGTGAGTATGTCCAAAGATTTCAAAGAACAAATTGTTTATTAACAACCAACCAATAGGATGACCAAAAGTTTCCTGAATAGCGAATTTGAAGTTATCAAAAATGCCGCCTATGGCATAGTATGACTCATCGCCAATCAGAGGTTGCGACACAAAATTTACCTTGATTGCGGCTATAATTATAAAAAGAATGAAAGTTTCTAAGTAGATTTTTTTATATAAGGCGAAATGGTGTTTAAGCTGATAAAACATCAGAAAATGATCTTTTAAAGGAGCCTAGTTGGCAATATTTATTGATACTACTAACTCTGAGTAAGTTTTTCTGTGATACTGTATTTTATGTCGGCCAATCTAACCACATCAAAGAAGCCGTCTCCCAAGAACTGAACTACAACCCTAATGTCGTTAGGGTCGTTGTCAAGCCATCTTACAAAAATGGCCCTTCTAAAGTTAACTTGGGAGTTTACTCCTCTATTGTAGCTAACTTCAACAATATTACCTTCTAATTTAAAGTTGTCTTCCAAGGGTTTCCTCTTATGATGCTTAGGACTTTATAGATTTATTATATTCATTCTCAACATGGAGAACAACTTTATTAAACTTAAGGGGTGCTTAAGTTAAAAGCCGCACTGGGCGGCTTTTTTGTCTTTACCAAGTACTATAGCACCTTTTGTCAGTAACAAATTTTTTAGTACTGTTGTAAATGAATGTGCAGCTACTATATGCATAGTGGATCATAAGTTTGTAATGATCATCGTTCTCTTCACGATATTTAAAGTAGTTGGGCATAAAGTTTAATTCCAAATCCAAATAATTTTTTTCCTCGCAAAAGGAATCTAAAGATTCGTACTTAAGCACTTCTGTGACAGTGTGAGTTAAAGCTTCAACTTTTGCAGATTCTTTCATGAAGTGCTCGCACTCGTATGCTTGGGCACTGGTAATAGTCAGCATGAATAAAAGAATTAGTTTCATAGATTCACCTTTTTTAGATTTAACGTGAGTATCAAATTTGCTGGTGATAAGACTTGCATTGAGAGTTTGATATGTCAAACAGGTTTGTGTGTTGTCCCTTCTTCCTTAACTATTGTATAGTCTTAGCTTCAATAATCTTGAATTGGAGTTGTAAATGGCTTTTCACGTAAACTTTGAGCTAAAAGCAAAGTCTAAAAATATAGAATGGATTAGAGATTATCTTAAAGAGAATTGTACTAGGAATGTTGGAAAAGACTTTCAAAAAGATACTTATTTTTTAACTCGTAAAGGAAGGCTCAAGCTCCGTGAGGGAAACATTGAAAACTCTTTAATCTTTTACAACCGGCCAGATCTAGATGGCCCAAAACAATCAGATGTAAATTTAGTGAGGCTCTCACCTGAGTCCGGTGTTAGAGAAACATTGCGCAAGGCAAATGGAATTAAAGTTGTTGTGAACAAGTCGCGAGAAATATTTTTCATTGATAATGTAAAGTTTCACATCGATGAGGTTGAAGGACTTGGATCCTTTATAGAGATTGAGGCAATTGATAGTGATGGGTCGTATGGTTTGGAGAAGCTTCAAAAACAATGTGATGAATATATAGGAATATTCAAAATTCAAAACGATGACTTTTTGAACAACTCTTACAGCGACATGATTTTAGAATTAGGAAGAAATTTTAGGCACGAACTGGAGAAAGAATTTGAAAGCTTCACAAGCGTTGTGCATAAAGAACTATCTGAAAAGAAAGTCAATGTTGCGAGCAATCCGGACCATGCCTGCTTTCGTGTAAAAACTATGGAGGAATATTCAACCTTTAAAACAAGGTTTCAATTAATTGGAGATCTTTTAATTGAATCAATGGTGGGGGGAAGAATGATCTCAACCTTCAGGTTGCATTCACCACTTATCGGAAAGCACTATGAAACCGACATCTTGGAATTGCCTCAACCCAAAGTTGGGACTGATTATGAAACTGGGTTTGAACACTTAGAATTTGTCATTGACTCAAGCTTTGAAAGCTTCTCTAACAGCCATCCTGATGTTGAATTCGATTGGAAGGGAACTCATAAAGATTTCAATCCTGAACTTAGAATGCAGCTTGGAAAATACTCTGTTAAATTTCATCATCAAACGCTCGAAAAAGTTATAGAGATAGAAAAGGCCACCGAGTAGGTGGCCTTATGTAACCTTGTTTAAAGGTAGATGGCGTTTTCATCTAGTTCTGATTCAACTTTTTCGTTTTGTTTGACAGTTGGTTCTTCTGGAAATAAAGAGATTGGCTCAAAGACAAACCTATCCTCTTCGGCAGTCATTGCTCTGTAAAGTACTCTGCCCTCGTCTTCCAGTTTTAACCTTCCCAACTGGTAACCAATATATTTCGGCGTCGAAACTTCCACTGTGTATTCATCCACTATTCTCCAATCCACTCCGGCCTCGAACTCTATGAAGTCGCCTATGTTGTCAGAGTTAAGCCCAATGTTGGTTCCTCCAATCTGTTGAATGCTAATCTTCATGCTATCAGTGATTAGGGCCTGAATCACAAATCCAACATCATCCAAATAATCTTTGCATGTTTGTCTCATTCCCTCTTGGTACCAATCTGTTACATCTATTGAAGATAGGTACTCAATAGTTATTCCATTGAGCTCAATATTTACGGTATGCGCCTTGTTTAAACCAAGGCCTGCTGAGAATAAAGAAGTTCCAAATACTGTAAAACCCAGATTTCCTTGGAAGCTGTAGTTGTAAGTTCTATTAAAGTGCTGTCTGTCGTAGTTCCTAACGATATCATCTTCCGAAAAACATGAGTCAGAGGGAGCAATGTATGCTAAAGCGTTCGGCCTTCCAGCTAGCATTGTCCCTGTGCCGGAGGACTCTAAAGGATTTTCATAACCAATAAAACCATACTCACCCACAAGGCCGTTCAATGCGCTAATAGGATCATCAGTAATTGGTTTTTTACATGATTGCATAGACAACATGGTGAATGCTGAACATACAAGACTAATAGTTTTCTTTGTGGGATTCATGGTGACCTCCAGGCCTTTCAGGACGAAAGACAGTTTAGATTGCGTGCGAAGAATTTCGCGGGGAAAAATTAAGGTGTTTTTAAATTTATCGGATATTAATTAGGATGAAACCATAATAGCATAAAACTTACTAGAATGGTCAGTTTCCACTAAGAATAATTTAATTCTGTTTTATTTTAAGCTAGTTGGAATACTATTTTTTTAAGTATTTTAATACGAGTCGATCAATATATTTATCCTTTAAAAGCTTTTCGTTCGCTTCTTGGATTTTTTCAATTATTGAATGAGGCACTTCTTTGTTGGCGTAAAAGTAGTTGTATCTTGTATTAAGCACAAAGGGCTTGCCATGAGAGATTGATTTAAACTCCGGTTGAAGTTTTAAAAAATGAAGCGCTGGCTCAGAGACCACAAATGCTTCTAACCTTTTCAAGTTTATCATTTTAAAACTCTGCTCATAGGAGTCTAAAAAGACTTTGTTCAAATAATTAACAGAGTCCAGCTCTTTGCCATACTTTGCATTTCTAATTACTCCGACCTTTAGTCCTCTAAGATTTTCTAGCTCGACCACTTTCAAACCCTTGCGCGGAACAATTAGATTCTTAAAACCAAAACTCTTTCCCACTTGAATCGAGTTTGGAAGGGTCGGCCGTTTAAACATTATGGCAAAATCTAATTTGCCAAATGATACACCGTTAACCACTCTGGGATATGGCAGTTTGGAAAGGATAACAGGAACTTTTGCAAGCCTGAAGACCTCTTTAACATAGTCAATGTGGATTCCTCTTTGAGGGAGGCCCTTGAAAGCGAAAGGAGCTATATCAATGATTCCAACTTTTAACTGTTTTGACCAAAGAGTGAAAGGAGCTAAAAATACGATGAGGTATGCATACTTTATCATTGTGGTTTAATAATATGCTTTCTAGTATTTGTATTCAATTTTTAATGAGGCTGAACAAAATCACTACGTAATTGAAATTAATGCTTATTTTGTAAAACTTGACATTAGAAGGGCTAAGAAGTATCAATTCTTATCACGCACCCTTGGCTCAGCTGGATAGAGCGTCTGACTACGGATCAGAAGGTCGGGAGTTCGAATCTCTCAGGGTGCGCCATATCTTTCTTAGACTTTTTCCTCATCTTTCATTTCTGAAACAGAAGAACCTTCAAGTGGAAGCTCCACAATAATTTTTGCGTACGCTCCTTCCTCACTCTCAATGTTTATTGATCCATTGTGTTGCTTGATGATTTCATAGGTAAGATACAGGCCAAGGCCAGTCCCACTTCCGGTTGGCTTGGTGGTAAAGAAGGGTTCCCAAATTTTATCTAAGTATGACTTCTCAATCCCTTTGCCGTTATCGTAGAAGCTTAAAACTAAATTTTCGGAGTTACACTCCCCTGAAACTTTTATA
Source organism: Halobacteriovoraceae bacterium (assembly GCA_002711995.1). Lineage (GTDB taxonomy): Bacteria > Bdellovibrionota > Bacteriovoracia > Bacteriovoracales > Bacteriovoracaceae > UBA845. The sequence goes on from PASN01000018.1 coordinate 36,702, forward strand.
AGTCCTTTATATGATGGATCAGACTTTTTACTCTTGTCCTCAATCGAGTGAAGTGCGTTTTCAAAAAGGTTTAACAAAAGTCTTCCGAAGTCATTGGCAAAAACTGGAGCCTTAATCTCATCTGCCAACAAGTTCTCGAAACACACATCTATATGTGCATTTTTCTTTCTAGATTTAAGGAGAATATTGAAGTTGGTGTCAATAAACTGTTTTATGTTCAGCTCTGTTTTCTCGGAATTCTGAACTCTCGCTTGGAGAAGCATGTTTTTTATAATGCCATTCATTCTTTCTTGGTTTTCAACTGCTATGCCCAGAAGGTTGTCCATTTGAGATTTAAATGCTGGATCCATTGTTTGGTTTTCTTTTATAAGGTCCTTAATCATTATTGATGTGTTTTGACTGAGGTTTAAAGGGTTTTTTAGCTCATGCGCAATTCCAGCAGACAAGATGCCAAGTGAGGTTAGCTTTTCGTGTTTTAAAATTTGAGACTGCGCACTCTTAAGTTTTTCAACTAGGGAGAGCACTTCATCGTTCTTTTCCTTTAAGAGTTCGGTTTTGTTTTCTACAATTGCCTCAAGCACATCCTTATAGTTTTTTAGCTGCCTAATAAGGTCGTTGAACGCAGTTTGAATACTGTCGAATTCTTTTATTTCTTTAGATATCTTTAAGTCCACTGGCTTTGGATTTTTGGGATCAATTTCAGATATGTTCTCAACAAACTGGTTTAATGGGCCTTTAAGTTTATTGTTGATAAATAACAGTAGAATCATCCATAGAAATATAGTTTTAATAACTGAATTGACTATTATTGGAACTACAATGTGGGAAAGTTGAGATAAAATTACGCTATTCCCACTATAAATATAGAGCTGTCCAATTTCTTCTTCATTGTCTTTCCCAATGTTTTTAGAGAGCTTCTTTTTGTAAACAAAGATCTGATTTGGGTTGAAAGCGGCATCAAAGATTGGCTTTGGCTCTTCTGTAACGTTGCCTGCTCCATAAATCGTTTCATTCCTTACGCCTTTGACTGTGACGTAGGTGATTGCAGGAGATTTAGCGATCCCATCAATGATGGCCTTCGTTTGAACCTCATTAAACTCCCACAAGGAATTGGTAAGGGATTCGGAGAAGCTGCTTTCAATTTCTTTGATTTGGCCTTCAATATCAGACTTAATTTTAAAGTACTCAAGTCCGATTTGGCTCAAAGTAAGGATTGCGGCAACAGAAAAGTAGTAAAGAGTTATATACCTTATAACTTCAAAGGTAATTGAATTTTTTTCTTCTAATTGGGTACGGCGCTTCATATACTCATATTATATAGTAATTTTCCAAGTTCGTGACAAAAACACATGAAAAGAAGCCACCTAGTCTTAGTTTTTTTATCCGTATTGTTTATCTTCAATATTGTGCAGTCAGGCATGATGAGTTTGAGTCATGATGAAGCTTACTACTGGATTTACAGCCTATTCCCCTCTTGGGGCTATTACGATCATCCGCCTATGGTTGCTTGGCTAATATCGCTGGGCACATTCTTTGGAAAAAGTGAATTTGCTTTAAGATTTCCATTTGCAGTTTTACAAATGAGCACTCTTTGGCTTCTATGGGATCTTGCGGAGCGAAAAAATTCCTTGGTTTTTACCTTATCCGTTTTAAGCATGCCTCTTATTATTGGAAGTGGTTTCTTGGCATTGCCAGATACTCCTCTTCTTTTTTTCTCCACTCTCTTTTGGTGGTTGGCGATTAAATATGAAAGAAATGAAAGACCATGGCACATTGTCGCTCTAGGCCTGACAATTGCCTGTATGTTTTATTCTAAATACCACTCCCTTGTTGTGGTAATCCTTACAACAATGGCAATGCCCCAACTTTTAAAAAGAAAGAGCTTTTGGGCAATTGTAGGTTTGGTTGTTGTTTTATATCTTCCTCACATATTTTGGCAGCTAGATAATGACTTTGTAACATTTGATTTTCATCTAAATAAAAGATCTGAGAAGCATTTTGATATCAAAAATATCTTGGATTTCTTAGGTGGCCAGGCAGCATTGGGCGGTTTGATGGCCTTTGTTTATGGACTCTATAAGGTTGTAAAAACAAGGTTGGCCGGGAAAAAGTCTCTCTTATTCAACTCTTTGGGCTTTTTTCTTTTTGTCTTTCTTTTATCCTTTAGAAATAAAATTGAAGCCAACTGGACGGTCACTGCATTCGCATCATTGATTCCTCTTCTATGTTTATCAATAAACACAAAAAGAGATAAAATTATTTTCACGACTCTGTCCTCTGCCTCAGTAATAGCTCTTTTCGTTTTTAGAATTTCAATGATGTTAGATTCAAACTTCGAGTTCATGCCAAAGCGTCTGTCGGAAGTCCGTGGTTGGGACAAAAAGACTGAAAAAATTGTTTCTGTCTCAAATGGTGGAAGGATTGTGGCGGATACCTATCAAATGGCATCAAAACTTTCATTCTACACTGACCAAATTGTACCTTCCTTAGCGCTTGGAAGCAGAGAAAGTCAGTTCAAACTGCTGAATTTAGAAGAAAACATAGCACGAAATGAAATGGTCTCCTATGTGAGTGACGAAAGCTTTCCAGGTTCAATTAAAGTAGAAGTAGGCTATGGCGGTCCTCTGTACGTCTTGCCATTATTGCCTTTTGAAGAACTATTAAAGATGTATAATACAACTTATGAAGAAACTGTTCGAAATTGATCTTAATGAAGATTATAAAAGCTCTCTTATTTCTCAATATGTCTTGACCGTCATAACTCTTTCCCTATTTCTCTTGGTTAGAACTCACGAGAGAAGTTTTATTGAGTTTAGCTTTTTATTTGAACTGTTTATTCTACTGGCCACTTTTAACTTTTATTTCAAGGCCCAAAAGCAAAGAAACTACTCCTTCTGGGGAATTAGCACTATATTGGGACTCTATATAGGCAAAATCGTTTTAAAATACACCTTCATAGACTACCAAGTTTTTATAATCTACTTAGGGTTCTTGGCGGGGATATTCCTCTTTATTAACTGTTACATAATGTCATCGCCAGTTTTCTTTCCTAGAGTTCAATGGTGGGAATATGACTTTCGCTATAGAGGGGATTTAAAATCCTATATTAAGCTCCCTGATAAAATGATTGAGTCTAGAGTGACTGACCTTCGAAGGGATGCGGCCTGTGTTGAGTCTTTTGAGGCCCTAGACTTGGACACCACTATTGATTTAGAAGTTGAGCATGAGGGAAAAGTTTATTTGGTCCCAGCTAAAATCAAGACGAGCAAGGAGTACGTTAAGGGACGCCCAATCAGATATGGAATTGTGTTTGATCTTTCTGAGGAAGATTCAAAAAAAGAATTCAACGAATTAAAAAAGATATGGAATCAGAATAAAAAAGTTAAGATTCGAAAAAAATTTGATCAGTTAAAAGAAAATGGATCTAGATAAAATAAATCATTACATGAAGCTTGCACTCATGGAGGCTGAACTTGCCTTCCATGAGGACGAAGTCCCTATTGGCTGTGTTATTGTAAGCCCTCATGGTGAGGTGCTGGCCAGCACTCATAATCTCAAAGAACAAAACTCTGACGCTTGTGCCCATGCTGAATTGTTGGCCATTAAAGAGGCCGGGGAAAAATTAAAGGGTTGGAGACTAATAGACTGCTCACTCTTTGTCACACTTGAGCCCTGCCCAATGTGCCTCAGTGCCATACTGCAAGCACGACTTGGAAATCTTTATTTTGGTGCATATGACAAAAAAGGTGGAGCGATAAGTCTTGGCTACAATTTTTCCAAAGACAATAGGCTTAATCACACATTTTCTGTAATGGGCGGCATCAAGCACTTTGAGCTTTCTAGAATGCTTTCTAATTATTTTAGACAAAAAAGAAACCTGCCTCCCCTAAAATGAATTTACTTACCTAGATCACCGTGTTAATTAAAATTACTGGTTTGGAGGATTGGCCGAGTGGTCGAAGGCGCACGCTTGGAAAGCGTGTAAGGGGGCAACTCCTTCGAGGGTTCGAATCCCTTGTCCTCCGCCATCTTTTTTCTAATTTACCCATTAAATTAAATGTTTAACATATGACAAGGCCTAAGACTTGCCTGAAATAAGACTCTACTGACATTCTGTCTAAAAGGAGTCTTGGTGGAGTTGGTCGTTAAGTTGGACTATATCTTAATGGAGCTAATCAATGTTAATTTGACAGCTCATTTTCTGGATTCATTCTTTGTTTATTGGACAGATGTTCAAAAAACTCCTCTTTTTCAATTAGGGATTGTGCCTTTAATTCTATTTTTCATGATTAGACGTCGAGGAGCACTAATTGGAATCTCTCTATTTCTAACTACGATCATTTTAACAATGCTTTGCGACTTTATTAACAGTGAGCTCTTGAAAGAGTTTTTTCAAAGAGCAAGGCCGGATATGGTGAAACTTCCTTTTGAGTTGCAACAATATGGGGTGGGCTATGGAGGTTTCTCCTTCCCTTCTAGCCATGCAGCTGATTCATTCTGCATGGCAACTTTCATATCTTTGTATTTTCCAAAAATGGGACCTTATGTCCTTATTATGGCATTTTTAAATGCCTACTCCCGAGTCTATATTGGAGTGCACTTCCCTTTTGATATTCTGGCAGGTGCTGTCTTTGGAGCCTCCCTTGCGTATGGTGCAAGTAAAATTTTTTCTCGGGTTAAGGCATTCAAATGAGACTGTTTATTGTTTCATTTATTCTTTGTTTTCCATTGAATGCAAAGGAAGGTGCTTTGTCTTGGGTGTGGAATGAGCAGTTAAAACCCACCATAGATAACTCATGGACATCTGATGGAAAACTGATTCTGGGAGCCACTGCCGGTCTGACTATCCTGGCCAATGCCTATGATAAGAATGTTTATGAGCATAATGAAAGGAAAGAAAATTTATTGTTTAGCGATCAAACAGCGAAAGATCTAGGTGTTGCAGGCTCAGGAATGTTGGGGATTGGCATTGCTGCAGGCCAGCTGATTTGGGACCAGAAAGAGGGCCTAGCACACGCGCGAGCGATTTTTTTGACTTCTATAAGTCATGTAACCCTGGCCTTTCTGTTTCAAAGAGGAAGGCCAGGTGACCGAGATGATTTTCTGCCTTTTAAATCATCTTTTCCTTCAGGCCATGCATCTAGTGCTTTTGCAACTGCGACATCTCTACATTTATCCTACGGACTTGATGTTGGTATACCTGCCTATTTAGTGGCAAGTTCCATTGCTCTTGCGAGGGTGAGCGAGAACACACACTGGTTAAGTGACGCGGTGGCAGGAACAGGGCTCGGTATTTTTTGGGCCGTGGCGAGTCACAATGTAAAAAATGATAATAATTACTCCTTTACTCCTCTCATTCTCCCAGACGGTGTTGGGGCGATGGTTAATATAAATTATTGATTTCACTTAATAACATGACCTTGATTATTCTTTCTCTATACTTGTTAGGAACGACCTTTGGGAAGAAAATTCACTATTGAATAAAAAACTTAAACAAAAATCTCAAGTTCCGAAAAGCTATGTGGAGAATAATAATATGAAATCGAAATCCTTAATTTTTAACTTGTGCTTAATCTCCCTACTCTTGCCAGCTACAGGGTTCGCTGATGAATTTCACGTGAATTATCCGGATGTTGAACAAGATCAATTGGTGCCGTATCTAAAACAACAGAGGCTAAAAAAACATATCGATAAAGGTCAGCTCGAAGTCTATGGAGCAAGGAAAGTGACCCAGCAAAATGCCTCGGCAGAAAGTGTGAATTCTTTTTTTAATGAGGCAAAGGTGGACACTTCTAAAATGGACCAGCTCGACAAGGACATGCTTTTTAGGGCCTTAAAAAGCTGGGAATTACAAAAAGTGATCTCTAATTTTGAAGGAAAAGTATCCAAAGAAAGCATTAAAAGAGCGTGGAAGTTGAGAAGGAAGTAAATGATGAGAATAATTTTTATAGGGGTATCTTTATTTTTTACTTTTATCTTTCCGTCCAGTGCTAAGTCCTGTGAGGTTCCCGAAGACACCAAAGAAACGGTCGTAATGACCGATTTCAACTTTATTCTACAAGAGGTTGAGACTGCTAAAAAAGCCGCCTGTGAGCAAGGCAAAAGATTTGTTTTGTTGCCATACGGTTATCAACGTCACAAAAAGCTTGGACAGTTAAGGGAAGAATTATACCGACTAAGAAACTATTACAGAAACTGTAAGGGTGGAAGTAAAAACCCTAGATGTTCTAGATTGAAGGAGAAACATAGTAAGGTTGTGGAAGATTTCACAGAGGCAACGAAATATATATCTAGAAGGGGCGGAAACGCTAAGGTTAGGGAGGAGCTTAAGAAGCTTGCCCAGGAAGAGCGAAAAATTACTTCGATCGTGATGTCTGGACATGACGGCTCTGGACATCTGTACGGGATGGCCGGAGATCTTTTAAAGAGTGATGTCACCGAAATATTAAGAAAAAGCTATGAGGGAAAAGAGAAGCTTTTAGATGACTTTAAATCCATTTATCTTTGGGGCTGTTACACAGCTACCAGAATTGAAGTGGATTGGTGGAAAAAAGAATTTCCCCAACTCGAAGTCATAGGGGGATTTCACGGCAGTGGACCTTCAATTGGAAAAAGAGCGAGCACCGACATTCTTTACGATTTAATGAGTTCCGAAGACAAACTTACCAGTATTAAAGATAAAGATGAAATTGAAAGGGCCTTGAAAAACTTAGATGGCCTTCCTTACCTATTAAGCGGCATTTCTGTGAGCACTTGTGGAGAAGATTGGTATTTAAGCCGAAAAATAGATCCCCATAGCAAAAACGGCAGGCTTGTCACAACTTTTGGTCAAGGAGGAACGAGTATGTGCACAGTGGAAGAGAATGTGAAGATAAATGACGAATACCACGAAAAGTTCATGGAATATTTCAATGGAAAGAAAGATCTTCCTGGAGAACTTAGAGCGATCTATAACCACGCAAGAGAATGGGAACACTGTAAAGATTATTGGCCGGACTTAAGTAAGGCCTTAGCTCCTGACCAGGTAGCTTTGCTGTTATTTTTTGATGGTGTGAAGGCCAACTTTTTCAATTCCTTCGAGGAAGAGATCTTAGAGTCAATAGAAGCTCTTAAAGGTCTACCCATGAATGAATTGGATTACATAGGGCTAGATCTGAGTTTTTTTGATTGGCTGCCTAAAAAATTAAAATATGAAACTTCCAAACTAAAGCAGGGCGAAGAACACAAGGCACTTGAAAAGTTTACTTTCAATAATAGGGGGTTGCTAATGAGGCTACCTCGTAAGAAAGAGGACTTTGTGAAGCTTTCTAGAAAAGAATTGAACAGGTACAACAAGATGCTACACGAACTTACAAACTCTGATTTGGAGCTCTACCCAAGTGTGAACTCCCGCCTAAAAACGTTAAGAAAACTCAAAAAGGCCTTGAACACTTACGCATACGGCCTGGACACGAATTGCATGAACATGCTGAGATGGCATGAAGACGAAGGGCATGACCTTTACCCGTCCTGGATAGAGGATTGCCAAATAGACTACTGATTATCTTGCACTGCATTTTGGCTAATATAAATCATCTAATTGATTTTGTGGAATTGACAAGCAAACGGACCCCAACTATTATGCTTAACGGTGACGTCGGCGAGTATATCACTGGGAACTCCGCCAGGTCCGGAAGGAAGCAACGGTACCACGTTGTTATGCTGCGCCGGCGTTGCCGCTTCTCAAAGCATCCCTTTTAAATTAAACTTACACTTATTGACATTGGTCTGCTGCTTATATACTTTGCGATAAGCATTGCGAGAGGATTTATGGGGTATCAGGTTTTAGCCAGAAAATGGCGGCCAAAAACATTCAACGAGGGGATTGGACAAGACCATATTGCCAGAACTCTTCAAAACTCAATTCTTAAAGAAAAGGTGGCTCATGCCTATCTTTTCACCGGAACAAGAGGTGTCGGAAAGACGACCATTGCTAGAATATTCGCCAAAGCAATTCGTTGCCAAAACTTAGACGAGAAAGGCAACCCTTGTCTTGAATGTGGTTCATGCAAGTCTATAGATCAAAGCAATGCTCTGGACTATGTTGAAATTGACGGTGCATCCAATAATAGTGTCGACAATGTTAGAGAGTTGATCGAAAACGCTCAATATCTTCCGACAAATGGAAAGTATAAAGTATATGTGGTGGATGAGGTCCATATGCTTTCAACAAGTGCTTTTAACGCACTTTTAAAAACTCTTGAAGAGCCACCAGAGCATGTGATCTTTATATTTGCCACCACAGATCCTCATAAGCTTCTAGGAACAGTTTTATCTAGGTGTCAGCGTTTTGATTTCAAACATGTTGGAGATGAAACCCTTATTTCCCATATTAAGAAGATTGCTGAACTGGAAAATATAGAATTTGAAAGCGAGGAGTCTGTAAGGATTCTTGCTCGTCAAGGAAACGGCTCGGTAAGAGACACCCTTTCTTTGATGGATCAGGCCTTAAGCTTAAGCGCTCAAGAGACTATTAGTGAGCAAACTCTTCTTCAATCCCTGGGGCTTGCAAGAGCGGACTCCATTAAAGAACTTGCAAGCAGCATCATTTTTAAAAATCCAGCTGAAGCTCTTAAGGTTTTTGATGAAATCACCTTAGATAGCGTTGAGCTTGGAAAACTATCCAATCAAATTTTGGACAAGGTTTTTGACGTCATTGAAAACATTGATGACTCAAACGCTCTTTCTCAAATTCTTACTGATGCTGTTGATATCGATACTGCTGAGATCATGTGGGTGTATGAAGTGTTGCTCAAGGACTTTGAATGGGCATTGGACTCGTTAGACCCGCTAAGAGCTATGCGCTTTTCACTGTTAAAAGTTTGTAAACGTGATGAAATCGTCGGGCGTACAGAGACTCCAGTAAAAAAAAAAGTTAGCAGTCCAGTAGAAGCTGATAGATCTGAAGTAACATCTAACCAGGGTGAAGCTCCAGAAAAAGAAGAACCAAAAGCTGAAGAAGCACCAGTGGACATCAAGTCTGCGGCACGTTCTATGGCAGAGTCTCTTGATAAACCAGCAAATAAATCAGATGAGCCACAGCCTAATCCAGTTAAAGAACAGCCTGAAGCTCCAAAGAGACACGTTCAGGCAGGTCCAAAAAATTGGCAAAACTTTTTAAAACATTTGATCGCAACGAATCGTTCCCTGGCCTTAAACCTTGAGCGTGCAAGGCTTTTGGGTGAAGTGAATGAAAACTCTACAGAAATAAACCTGGCCTTCACCGAGGGCGATAAAATTTTCTTTGATGTGCTCAATGAGCCCGAAAAGATGAAAAAGCTTAACAATGAGCTTTCTTTGTTTTTCACGGGGGAAGAGGCTGGAGGCCCAAAAGTTGTTTACTCCATCATTGATGAAGAAACAAAAGAAAGAGAGAATCTTTACAGCAATGTAGAGATTGAAGAAAGAAAGATTCAGGCCTCTAAAGAAGAAAAAGAGGCGAAGATTAGAAGCAATAAATTCATTAAGGAAGCACAAGAGCTTTTTAATGGAGAGCTTTCGAAAGTAATAATAAATAAAGACGAATAACCAGGAGATTGAAGATGGCGAATATTAATCAACTCATGAAACAAGCTCAACAGATGCAATCTAAGATGGCCACGGCACAAAAAGAACTTGAGGCGCGAGAGGTTGAAGCTTCCTCAGGAGGCGGGATGGTGAAGGTTAAAGTGAATGGCAAGCAGGAGCTTCTAGAAATTAATATCGATAAAGAATGTGTAGATCCAAATGATGTAGAAATGCTTGAAGAGCTTGTGAAAACTGCTGTAAATCAAGCTGTTAACGAGTCTCAAGAAATGGTTTCCAAGGCCATGTCAAAGATCACCGGAGGTCTGAATATACCGGGGATGCTTTAATGGTTAAACTGCCTGAATCTCTTCAAGAGGTTGTAAAGTCTTTTGCAAAACTTCCTGGAGTTGGCGAAAAGACTGCCTTTAGACAGGCAATGTCCATGATTCAATGGGAAGCTGAAGATTTGGATCTATTTGCAAAGTCGGTTAGCGAGCTTCAGAACATAGGTTTTTGCAAGGGCTGTGGAGTCTTTTCTGATGATGAATTTTGTTCTGTATGCTCATCTGACGACCGTAAAGAAAATGGCGTGATATGCGTTGTGGAAAATATCTCTGACCTTTTGGCCATTGAAAAAAGCAATCAATTCGGAGGCCTTTACCATATATTAGGAGGAGTGCTAAATCCCCTCTTAGGCGTTGGCCCAGAGCAACTTAGATTAAGCGAACTCGCACAGCGTGTTGAAGAACTTAATACAAAAACCGTCATCCTCGCTGTAAACCCTTCGGTTGAAGGTGATGCCACTTGTTCCTTTATTAAGCAGACATTAAAAGGTATAAACGTTGAAAGAATTGGTTTTGGAATACCTATGGGTGGAAGCTTGGAATATTTAGACTCATTAACCATCTCCAAGGCCTTGGAGAATAGAAAACAATTATGAATCTATCCAAACTTGTTAAAGAGTTTTTTGTGGAGAACGAGTTCAACATGATCTCAGAAAGAGTCGCTCTTGTAAGAAGCGATGGGACCGTCCTCTATGCAAACTCTCTCAGCTCAATGGAGTCTTCAAATATTGGAGCCTTGGCAAGCGGGATTTGGCAGGCCGCCCAGTCTCTCACAGCTCTAGTAAACCAAGACACATCGGACAAACATTATAGACTAGCGTTTGATACAAGCTCAGAGGGTATTTACCTTATTCCGACCGAATTAAACTCTGTTACTTGCTACCTATGTTGTATCTTTAAAGATCAGATTAACCCTGCAAAGCTTAAACAAAACATGAGAAACATAGCCTTCTTGTTAGAGACGTATATTAGAGATGAGAGTGTTAACTCGTCTTTTCCATCTCAACCAAAAAATACTGGCTTTTTATTTGAAAACATTACTGATCAGGAAATGGATCAGCTGTTTGGATTCACAGGAAATTAAAGATGTCTTTTGTAAATTACCATACCAAAGAAATTAACTGCAAAATTGTCTATTACGGGCCAGGACTGGGAGGCAAGACAACTAACATTCAACATGTTTATCAAAAAGTGTCTTCCAAAGCTAAAGGGCAAATGGTTACTTTGAATACTGAAAATGAAAGAACATTGTTCTTTGATTTTCTACCGTTAGACCTAGGCCAGATTCGAGGCTTTAAAACTAGATTTCATCTCTACACAGTGCCTGGACAAGTGTTCTACGAGGCCAGCAGAAAACTTATTCTGCGTGGAGTTGATGGCATCGTTTTTGTAGCTGATAGTCAGGTGGAGAGAATGGAGTCGAATATTGAGAGCTTGGAAGGCCTGAAGAAAAATCTTGCAGAACAAGGTCATGATATCGCAAAGCTTCCTATTGTAATGCAGTGGAACAAAAGGGATCTTCCCAATATTGCTTCGACCCATGACATGCAACAAAAATTGAATACATTGGATGTACCAACTTTTGAAGCATGCGCTTTGAAGGGAGAAGGTGTGTTTGAGACTTTAAAAATGATTAGCAAACTTGTTCTTCTAAACATCAAAGGTGGATTGGAAGATTAAGGAGATTAAAATGTCACTATCTAGTAAACAAATTGCGTATCTCAAGGATCACATTCAGGCGGAAAGAGAAAGACTGCTAAACAGTTTTCAGGTTGATGAAGAAAAGTTTCAACTTGCAAGTGAAGACAGAATGGATGATGTTGACCAAGCATCTGCAGAGTATGAAAGAAGCCAAATGCTACGATTTAGAAACCGTGACATGTTTTATGCCAAAAAGCTTCTTCATGCGTTGGAAAAAATAGAAAATGGCGAGTACGGCGAATGTGAAGAGTGTGGTGAAGATATTCGCTTTGAAAGACTAAAAGCAAGACCGACAGCTGAGCTTTGCATTGCCTGTAAAGACGAGGCAGAGAGAGCGGAGTCTGGCAATATTGTGGCAAAACAATCAAAGTCTTTGGGCAAACAAGTTAATATAGCCAAGGACTTAAACGCATAATGAAAAAGAGTTTTGGCTTTATTGGCGGTTCAGGCCTTTACAAACTTGATGGTGTAAAGGTCTTGGATGAAATTCTGGTGGACACTCCTTTTGGCAGTCCCAGCGACAAGGTTCTAAAGCTTTCCTTAGATGGTGATGAGTTCTACTTTCTTCCAAGACACGGTAAATCTCATTCAATCTCTCCATCTGATTTAAATTACAGAGCAAATATTTACGCATTAAAAAGCCTAGGTGTTGAGGTTTTAATTAGTGTTTCAGCCGTGGGGTCTCTAAAAGAGGAGCACGCGCCCACAAACTTTGTGCTGGTCGATCAGTTTATTGATTGGACTAAAGGCCTTAGGAAGAGAACGTTCTTTGAAAACGGTGTCGTAGGCCATGTGTCATGCGCTTATCCTGTAAATAAGAACCTCCAAGACAGAATAGCTAAAGTCATGGGCCAGACTGAGATAAAGCACTCAAAAAACGGCACATATGTCTGCATTGAAGGGCCACAGTTCTCATCTAGAGCAGAGAGCGAACTATACAGATCCTTTGGTGCTGATGTTATTGGAATGACCAATGTTCCAGAGGCCTACTTGGCCAAAGAGGCAGGAATGGCCTATGCAACAGTTGCTATGGTCACAGATTACGACTGTTGGAAGGAAGAGCACTGTACTGTCGAAGAAATAATGAAAGTTATGGGACAGAATAATCAAAGCGCTCAAACCTTAACTAAACTTCTAGTGCCGTCTCTATCAAGTGATCCGATTCAGTTTGAAAAAGAAAATGCCTTTGCAGTCGTAACAGACCCAGAGGTCATTAATAAAGAAAATCAAGAGATTATTAAGGTTCTCCAAAGCTAATGGATCAAAACTACTCCGAACATTATTCAGTCATGTTAAGAGACTGCTTGCGCATTTTTGGTGAGGAGCTTGATGTGAACTCAACCTCTCCTATTGCTGATATGACTTTTGGAGCTGGTGGACATACTCTGGCCCTTGCAAAAGAGTTTTCAACAAGTGAAGTCTATTCGGTAGATCAGGACCCTGAGGCATTTGCCAATGGACAGAGATTAATTAAAGAGGGTGGACTTGAAGATAGAGTGCACCTTATTCACACAAATTTTACTAATTTTCCAGCTTGGTGGAGTGAGAACAAATCCAACAAACCTTTAAAGGGCGCAATGATGGATCTGGGAGTTTCTTCCCATCACTTTGACTCTTTTGAAAGAGGATTCTCATTTAGAGAGGACGCTCCTTTGGACATGAGAATGAACAATAGCGATGACTCAATTCCAACGGCAGCTGATATTTTGAATACATATTCAGAAGAAGATATAGCCAATATCATTTTTGAGTATGGAGAAGAGAGACTATCTAGGAGAATTGCTAAGAAAATAGTGGAGACGCGAGCGGAAGCACCGATAAAAACAACGAAAGAGCTTGAGAACATATGCTTTCACGCCTATCCGGCAAACATGAGGCATAGAAGACCACATCCAGCCACGAGAACGTTCCAGGCCTTGAGAATCTATGTAAACGCTGAACTAAAGGTACTTTCAGATACTCTACCAAAATTGTATGAATTGCTTGAGCCAGGCGGAGTTCTCATTGTAATCAGCTTTCATTCATTAGAGGATAGAATTGTTAAAAGGACCTTTAAAGAAATTTTCCAAACCGATAAAAATGCTGCTAAAATATTAACTAAGCGACCTTTAACACCTTCAGAGCTTGAGTTGGAAGAAAATCCTCGCTCCAGAAGCGCGAAGTTAAGGGCGATTAAGAAACTAGATCCAGGAGGGGTTGAATTTGGCGGCAAGAAAGAGAAGAAAAACAAGCAAGCGCGAAGAAAATGAGATAAAGCTTTTTTTTAGCAAGTACATCTTCACTTCCCAAACACTACCTTTCATTTTTGTATTCTCTGTTATGGGAATATTGTTTGTGTTGATTAGAATGAAGGGCATTGAACAAGACTACAAGTTTAACGAAGTTGCTAAAACTCTAAAAATAAAGCAAATCGAAAACAAAGAGTTAAAAGCAGATAGGGCAAGAATGCTTTCAGTTAAAAACCTAAAAGGCTTTGCAAAAAGGTTCAATCTAAAAGAGCCTGATGAAAAGCACATCATTATCATTCCATAAATGAAGGCCAGAGTTACGTTTACATTTTTTGTAATGTTATTCTTATTCGCAACAGTTGTTGTGAAAGGCTTTTATGTACAAGTGTTAAATAGGGATAAGTTACTGGCGTACTCACATAGCCAGATCGCAAGAGAAGTAAAAATTTATCCGCGCAGAGGACATATTCTAGACAGAAACGGCTCACCTCTTGCTATTAATGTTCAAAAATACAATCTTTTTACCTTTGGAAAAGATCTAAGTCTTGTCAGAAAGGAATTAAAAAAGGTTAAGGAGGTTCTTCCGAACATAAACACTTCCAAACTTTATAAAAAGATAAAAAAACGTGGAAAGTTCACTTGGATTGCAAGAAAAGTTGAAATAAAGGATAAGCTAGCAAAAGAGTTAAAGGAGCTTAAAGAAGTTTTTATTGAGGCGCAACCGTCTAGACTTTATCCAAACAACGAACTTCTTTCTCAAACACTTGGCTTTGTGGGTATGGACAATGAAGGACTTGCCGGGATCGAATACAACTTCAACGACAAACTTAAAGGCGAAGCGCAGATCCATAAATATTTTAAAGATGCGAAGGGAAGACCTGTTAAGCTAAAGAGCGCAATTGTCGAAAGCAAAGCTTATGATATCACCCTCTCAATAGATAAAGATATACAGGCCTCCTTGGAAGAGTTTTTAAAGGATGGAGTCATAAAACACAAGGCCAGGATGGGCGGAGCTGCTGTAATGGATGCTCAAACTGGCGAGATCTGGGCGATGGCAAACTATCCAACCTACGACCCAAACAATGTTAGAAGAAAAGATAGGAACAATATCAAACTGAGCTTTGTCACAGATCCATTTGAACCTGGATCAATCTTTAAGACTTTTACTATCGCATCCGGACTTAAAAACAACATCATTAAAGATGATACAAACTACTTTTGCGAACGTGGAAAGTTTAGAGTCGGTAAACACATTATCTCCGAGAGCGACAACAATCATGTATATGAGTGGCTTTCTGTCGAAGATATCCTAAAATATAGCTCAAACATAGGTACAACCAAGATTGCTTTTGACATTACCTATCCAACTCTAAAGCAAACATTGGATGAGTTTAAAATTGGCAAGAAAACGGGGATAGAACTTCCAGGAGAATCTCGAGGAATTTTGGATGATCAAAAAAATGTGTCCCCTATTCGTTTAAGCAATATTAGTTTTGGACAAGGAGTCGCCTCCACAGGCATTCAAATGTTGGCTGGCTATGCTGCGATTGCAAATGGTGGAAAGTATGTTTCCCCAACCCTTCTAAAAGTTGAAGATGAAGCTAAGGTTGAAAAGAAACGCATACTAAAAAAAGAAACAGCCGAAAAGCTTTCAGAAATGCTAGTTAAGGCCGTGCATGAAGGAACAGGGTCAAACGCTATTGTTAATCACTTTGAGATAGCTGGGAAAACAAGTACGGCACAAAGAGTTGATGGTGGAGGCGGATACAAGGGATATGTTTCCGGCTTTATAGGCTATCCCGTTAATGTGGATCGCAGATTTGTTGTTTTTGTCTATGTCGATGACCCTAAAAAAGGTTATTACGGAAATACTGTGGCCGCCCCGATTTTTCAAAAGATCGTAAAGAATATTCTTTTCAAAAGAAAAGAGTACAACACAATTGCCCGCACAAAAAAGGGCACATCAAGAAATATTGATCATTTAAGGGCAAAGTACAGCTCTCGAAGAAGTCTTCGAAGAGGAACTATTCCAAACCTCATTGGATTGGACAAGGCCAGCGCTCAAAATATATTGGAAACTCTTGGAATAAAATATTCTCAAAGAGGTTTTGGAATTGTGAGTGAACAATATCCAGAGGCCGGTTCAAAGGCCTCAAAAAACACTGTAATGCGCTTGAAGTTTCAGGCACCTACGTATGAGCAATAAAGTTCTTGAAATTCTTAATCGCTTTAGCATTGTTGAAAAAGTTCCAACAAAACTTTTAGGCATTGAGTGGAAAGCTCAGGAAGCGAAACAAACCGACATACTCTTCTATCACTTAAAAGATAAATCAGAGTCCTCCATTAACTTAATGAAAGAGCGTCTTAATGAATCTTCCTACGGGATTGTCATATATAATTCTGATACGGACTTGAATGTTCCTGCAGGTCATAATCTTTCAGAAGCTGATCTACAAAAGGTTAAAATAGAGCTTCTAGATGAGCTGTATCCTTTGCCTGATAAAAAATACATTGCCATTACTGGAACCAACGGAAAAACAACTACTGTGGATATTGTCTCCCAGTTGAGTGTCCAGATGGAACTAAATTGTTTAACTGTAGGCACCTTAGGCGCAAGAATAAATGGAGTGGAGGTTGCAAATTTCTCCCTAACTTCTCCTGATTTCATAGATCTTAGAAAAACAATTCATAGATTCAAAGATAAATTTGACATATGCGCTCTTGAAGCAAGCAGCCATGCGCTAGGCCAAGGAAGACTTGGAAACCTTCGGTTTGACGCTGTTGGATGGACAAGCTTTTCCCAAGATCATTTGGACTATCACAAAACAATGGAAGACTACTTCTGCGCGAAGAAATCTCTTCTTAACTTTTCAGATTCTAACTTTATTGTTTCATCGAAGAGTAAAGAGCTTAAAGCTAGGCTTGGCGAGAGTGGCACCGAATTTAAGCTTGCCAAGCATCCTGAGCAGGCCTTCTTTAAAAGTGAGTTCAATCAAATTAATCTAGAGGTTGCTTTAGGCTGCTTAGAACGATCTGGTTTCGACACAACATCTTTAAACTTAAAAGAATTAACCCCTCCACCTGGTAGGTTTAACACTATTGTTGACGGTGACAATGTGTTCATCATCGATTTCGCGCATACTCCTGATGCTCTAGAAAATATATGCAAGGAAGTTAAGAAAGCATTTAGTGATAAAAGCATTGTTTGTGTGTTTGGATGTGGTGGAAATAGAGATTCTTCAAAAAGACCCCTTATGGGTAAAGCTGCTTCTTCCTATTGTGACTATGTGATCATAACAACTGACAATCCAAGGTTTGAAAATCCGGACTCGATTATAGAAGATATTATACCTGGTGTTACTGCAGATTATAAAAAAATAACTGATAGAAAAGAGGCCATAT
Organism: Halobacteriovoraceae bacterium; assembly: GCA_002711995.1. Taxonomy (GTDB): domain Bacteria; phylum Bdellovibrionota; class Bacteriovoracia; order Bacteriovoracales; family Bacteriovoracaceae; genus UBA845. The sequence continues at coordinate 53,923 of PASN01000018.1, forward strand.
CTTACGCATTTAATAACTTTAAAAACAGTGCTGTGATTTTGGCAGGTAAAGGTCATGAACCTTACATAGATGTAAAAGGTGAGAAAAAACCATTTAGCGATGAGGGCACCTTAAAGGAATTAATAGGTAGAAGATGATTACTTATAATGAAATTTTGAATTTGCAGGGAATAGAGATAAAACACGGAGAGCTGAACGTTTCAGGTGACGAGTGTCCTGTAGTTTCAACGGATACAAGAACCATCAATTCAGGTGAAGTTTTTTTGGGTATTGATGGAGAGCGCTTTAGACCAATGAGGTTTCTATCCAAATTAGATGATTGCCCCCTAATTATCTATAACTACACAGAAGAGAACGAAGAATTGGTTAGAAAGAGCAATCTATCTAGTCTGTTCTTGGGTGTAAAAGACAGCATTAAGTTTTTGCAAGACATATCCAGTAAAGTTGCTGAGAAGTTCGTTAATTCTGGGGGAAAGCTGATTGCCATCTCTGGGTCCAATGGGAAAACTACCACTAAAGAGATGCTTTTCCATATTCTTAAGTCCTTTGAAGAGAGAGTCGTTTGCACCCAGAAAAATAATAATAACCATATTGGTGTGCCTCTTAGCCTTTTACAGATTCGGCCAGGTGAGAAATATTGCATTTTGGAGCTTGGAAGCAATCATCCTGGAGAAATAAAAGTTTTATGCGACATCGCAAGGCCTAATATTGGAATAACAACCAATATTGGGGATACCCATCTAGAGTTCTTTAATAATAGGAAGAATGTTTTTAAAGAAGAGGGCTATTTATTCACTGCTATCAGCAGCAGTGAAGATCAAGCTAAACTGTTTTTTAAAAACGAGGATGATGAGTTTCTCGGCACACTGCCTAATGATGACTTTGTAGTGAACTACGGAGAGAGCTCAGAAGGAATCGAAATTAAAAGAAGCTTTAATGAGGTCAAGGTTAAGATTGGCGAGGTCTCATACACTTTGAAAAACAAAAATATCACGGGTGAGCATAATTTTCTCAATTTAGGTTTGTCTTTTGGCATATCCAAAATGATTTCAACCGTTGGTGACAATGTTTTGATCGAGGCCTCCCAAAGCTTTGTACCTACCACGAATAGGTCACAGTGGATAAGTTATGAGGGTGTTGATATTTTTCTTGATGCATATAATGCAAATCCATCCTCTATGCAGGCGGCCATTTTAGGCTTTAAACATGACTCAATCTCAAAAAACATCAGCCTCGAAGAAGTGCTGCTTATCCTGGGTGACATGAACGAGTTGGGACAGGGTGCGGCAACGCATCACGAAGAGCTTGGCAAATTTTGTAAAGCCCAAGGATGCAAGAATATCGTCTTTGTTGGAAATCACTCAAAAAATTTCAATAGAGGATTTGGAGGGAATGCTGTTGAGGTTAACTCATCAAAGGAGTTCTCAAAAGAGTTCAAGCGAGAGCTGTCCAAGTATAAGCGCGCATTTCTTAAAGGCAGTCGGTCTTTACAACTTGAGTCATTAGTGGATATAAATTAAGTTTGAACTAAAAACTAGGAACTTTCAGTGTTTTACCATTGGCTATATCCCCTGTCTCAGGAATATTCATTTTTTAACGTTTTTCAATACATCACTTTTCGCTCATTTCTAGCGTTCTTTGTGGCCGCTGCGGTTTCAATATTTTGGGGTAAGCGTTTTATAGCCTATATGAAGTTAAAGCAGTTTGGTCAGTCTATTAGAGAGGATGGCCCGCAGAGTCATTTGAAGAAGGCAGGGACACCCACTTTAGGTGGAGTTTTTATTGTGGGAAGTGTGCTGGCCTCAGTGGCCCTTATGGGCAACTTTGATTCGGCTCCATTCATATTGGCCCTTTTGGTCATGATTTCATACTTCTTGCTTGGCTGGTTGGACGACTATTTGAAGATAATAAAGAAGAATTCTGACGGAGTTTCCGCCAGGGGAAAGCTTGCTTGGCAATTTATTACCGCACTTTTGGCCGGATACTTTATGATAAAGCTAGATGTGGTCGACACCAATTTACACATTCCATTCCTTAAAGAGCCATTAGTGGATCTTGGATGGTTTTATGTGGTTTTTGCGAGCATTGTAATTGTAGGCTCTTCAAACGCAGTAAATCTAACAGATGGGCTTGATGGTTTAGTGACTGGTCCAATCATTACGAGTGCTTCAACCTTGGGTATCCTTGCATATGTTGCGGGGCATGTGGAAATCTCAAATTATTTATATATTCCTTATATTGAAAACGTGGGAGAACTGGTAGTATTGTCCGCGGCCGTTGTTGGGGCTAGTGTTGGATTTTTGTGGTACAACTCCTATCCTGCGCAGGTGTTTATGGGGGATGTTGGATCTCTATCGCTAGGTGGTTTACTTGGAACCATAGCTGTTTTGACGAAAAATGAGATTCTTTTCGTGGTAATTGGCGGAGTTTTTGTAATGGAAGCTCTCTCTGTGATCCTTCAAGTAGGTTCATACAAGCTAAGGAAGAAGCGAATTTTTAAAATGGCGCCCATACACCATCACTTTGAATTAAAAGGATGGCCGGAGCCAAAGGTTATTGTTCGTTTTTGGATCGCAAGCGTTGTGCTTTCCATTCTAGCAATAGCAACATTGAAGTTAAGATAATAAGGAGTTTGAATGGAAAAATATCGTGGCAAAAAAGTACTGGTAGTTGGCCTGGGTAAAACTGGCTTCGCTCTTATCAACCTTTTTAACCAGCATGAATGTCAGATAAAGGTCACGGATATTAAGCCGATTTTTGATCTTAACAAGCAGGTAAAGAGACTTAAAAAGATAAATCCAACTCCTCAAATGACTCTTGGTGAGCATAAAGACGAGGACTTTATCGAGGCTGATGTTGTTGTATATTCTTCATCCGTCGACCCAAACCTTCCTCAGCTGCAAAAAGCAAAAGAGCATGGCGCAGAGGTTTTTGGTGAGTTTGCATTTGCTTATGAGAATTGTGACAAGCCAGTTATCGCGGTTTGTGGCAGCAAGGGCAGAACAACAATCGCTCATATGATTGGTTTTGCTTTGAAGTTAGATAAGAAAAACGTATTTGTGGGTGGAACAAACAGTGAGCCATTTTGCAACTTTTTGATGCTGCCAAACAAAGATGAGATCGACTACGTTGTGGTTGAAGTTTCTCCTTATCAGCTTCAGTCGATGGACAACTTTCATCCTATCCTAGCTGTTTATCCTAATATTGAAGAAAAAGTTATTGAGGGCCGTTTCAAAACTGCTGGCGAATATATAGAAAACTCACTTAAAGTTTTGAAAAACCTCAATCCAGAAAACTTTCTTATTGTTAACTTTGACAAGCTCTCCAGCAACTCAATGCTTAGAAATTCTGAGGCTCAAACCTTTTGGTATTCAAGAAAGTCTTTTGTAAAAATGGGCGTTCTATCTGAAATACAAGGAACCCATTTCCACGAGAAAAGAATTCACTCAAACATACACTATCACTCCGAATTTAGAGTGAGCAAAATGAGAATTGTGGGCCAAAACAACCGAGAAAACTTGCTTGCAGCTATTACTGCTTGCAAGGCACTGAAGGTTTCAGACAATTCTATTCAAACATCTATAGAAAAATTTCCTGGAATTCCACATAGAATGGAATTCGTTATGGAGAAGAATGGCGTTAAATTTTACAATGATGCCAAGTCAGAAACTATGGATGATCTAACGGAGACACTTTCAAACTTAAAGCCGCCAATCATTTTAATTGCTGGTGGAAGAGACACTGAGCAAAACTACGAAGGCTATGAGGATGTGATTCGCGACAAAGTTAGGCTTATGGTTTTGGTAGGTGAATGTAAGGAAAATATGAACCGCCTTATTGGCGATGCCACTCAAACTTTTTTAGTGGGCTCCTTTGACGAGTCAATTCTTCTTGCTTATCAGAAGTCGCGAACAGGAGACACTGTGATCTTGTGTCCAGGAAACGAGGCTACTGATATCTTTAGAGATTACGAGGAAAAAGGCAGCTACTTTAAAAAGCTGATTTTCCAACTTTAATTGTTTATTGATGATTAATGCCATATGCTGTTAAAATCACTACAAGGTGTTAACAGCATATGGTTACCAAATTAAAAAAATACTTCCTATTAGATGTCTCATTAATCCTAATTATTGGGATTATAATGGTTTACTCTTCTAGCTATATCTACGCTAAAGAGGTGATAGGCTCTTCCACGCATTTTCTTTTTAAACAGCTCACCTTTTTAATTGTTGGATCGGTATTTGCCTTTGTAATTAGTAAGACTAAGTTGGCCTTCTGGTATAAGCACATTTACAAATTTAATTGGGTGGCCACACTTTTGTTGGCACTGACTTTTTCACCACTTGGGATAAACATTAAGGGTTCTCAAAGATGGTTGTCTTTGGGTGGACTTAGCATTCAGCCCGGCGAGTTCGTAAAGTACACCCTCCTGTTTACAGCAGTCTATTACTTTCAAAAATTCAATACCTACTCAGTTGAAGAAAGAGCAAAGAAAGCGCTTTCGTTCATAGTTCCTCTAGGGATTTTAGTGGCACAACCAGACTTTGGAACATTCACAATCTGCTCTGTGATGATCGCTTTTGCATGCTTTTTAAGTGATTTTCCAAGAAAGTACTTCTACTCTATAGGAGCTGTGGGGATCGTTGGAATAAGTCTCATTTTAATTTCCGCACCTTATAGAGTGAAAAGACTTCTGACTTTTCTGGACCCATGGGCCGACCCACAAAATAGTGGGTTCCAAATTATTCAATCTTATTTGGCATTTGCAAACGGTCACTTTTTTGGACAGGGAATTGGGAATAGCAATGAGAAGCTTTTCTACCTTCCCGAGGCCTATAATGATTTTATCCTTAGTGTGTTGGGTGAAGAACTCGGTTTTTTAGGATTGTTGGTCGTTATTTCGCTGTTTGGCGCATTTATTTACCTTGGATTTAGACTGGCGCTCGCCGTTGGAAGCAAGGTTAATCAGCAACTTATAGCCTGTCTTATTTTTTGTATAAGCTTGCAGGCCTTCTTAAATATGGGTGTTGTTCTTGGATTGCTTCCAACAAAAGGATTGAATCTTCCATTTATATCTTATGGAGGTTCTTCGTTGGTGGCAAATTTGGTTGCCGTGGGATTTATTTTTTCCGCATTAAACCCTAAGTCTCAAATTGTAGAAGAAACCGAAGAAAGTTCATTTGCTTCCAGATCAAATTCAAATATTTACACCAGGTCTTATGAATAGAATAGTTGCGATTGCTGCCGGCGGGACTGGTGGCCATATTAACGCCGCTCTTAGCATGGGCGAGCAGTTTAAAAAAAACGGGTATAGGCCCATATACTTTACCGGTACGAGATATCTAGATTTTCAGCTTTTTAAAGAATGTTCCGAAACAGTTCATCATCTAAAATCGAGACCTTTGCGATCTAAAAATCCATTTAGGATCCTTATCAATATAGGCATCAATCTAGGCGTGTTTATAGGCGTTCTTCTTCAGATGCTAAAGAAAAGACCTATGTGTGTACTGGGGGCTGGTGGATATGTTTGTGGACCAACAATGGTTGCTGCAAAAATTCTAGGAATTAAGTGTTATATCATTGAGCAGAATGCTGTAGCAGGACTAACCAATAAATTGCTCGCAAAAATTTCAAGTTTAATCTTTGTAAACTTCGAAAACACCAAAGGCATTAGTAAAACGAGTAGGGTTATTGTCTCTGGAAATCCGGTCAGAAGCTCTATAAAACATACACCTAACGAAGTTGGAGATGTTGTTAACATCTTGGTCTTTGGAGGAAGCCTTGGGGCAAAACAGTTAAACGATGCATTTATCTCTCTGATCCAAAAACAATGGAATATCAATCTCAATATCATTCATCAGGTCGGGAGAAACAACCTAAAAGAAGTTAGTCCAACAGCAAATGTGACATATGATCAGAAAGAGTACTTGGATAATATGGATGAGCTTTATAGTTGGGCTAATATCATTGTATCTAGGGCAGGAGCTTCGACCATTTCAGAGCTTCGAGTTGCTAAAAGACCTAGCATTCTTGTGCCTTATCCATTTGCAACCGATGACCATCAAACTCACAATGCGCTTGAGTTGAAAAACGAAGAATGTTTTTATGTTAAAGTGATTGATAATAAGCAGGTCATCGAAGGCATTGAAAGCGACATAAAAAACACTATTGAAGAAATTGTGGAAAAGAATCTATTTTCCCAATTTAAAGAATGCGCTAATGTCGACGCCAGCAAATTAATATATGAAAAAGTAATAAATAATGTACGGAATTAATAAAAATCTTCAACTTCATTTTATCGGTATCGGCGGAATAGGCATGAGTGGCATTGCCGAGGTGCTTCTAAACCTTGGTTATAAGGTGTCTGGATCCGACCTAAACAAGTCCCCTGTGGTAGGTAGACTTGAAGGGCTTGGCGCGCAGATTTTTCAAGGGCATAAAAAAGAAAATGTTAGGGATGCAGATATTGTTATATATTCATCCGCTGTGGTTGCCACAAATCCAGAAGTTGTTGGAGCAAAAGAGAAGAAAATCCCAATAATTAAAAGAGCTGAAATGCTTGCTGAATTAATGCGCTTAAAGTTCGGAATCGCGGTGGCAGGATCCCATGGAAAGACAACGACCACAAGTTTTCTAGCTACAATTCTAAGCAGCCTAAATTTTAAACCTACGTATATTGTTGGTGGAGTTGTTAAAAACCTTGGAAGCAATGCAGGTATGGGCGAGGGTGAATATTTAGTGGCCGAAGCTGATGAGTCTGATGGATCTTTTCTTCACCTCAACCCTATAATATCGGTTATCACAAATATAGATAATGACCACATGGACTATTACAAGGATGAGTCCACCCTTGTTCAAGCATTTGTTGACTTTGCAAACAAAATTCCATTTTATGGCCATCTTGTAATCAATGGACATGATGAAAAATTAGGAAAAAGCATAGGAAAGCTCAAAAGACCTTTCATAACGTTTGGAATTGAAGGCAAAGAGCTTGCAGTTGAAACCCTTGACTACACTGCAAGTGAACTCAAAAAAGAAGGGGAATTTCTAAGCTTCGTGTTGAATTGCGACAGCGAGTCCGGCAAATTTAGAATAAGGATGCACGGTGAGCATAACGCTCTAAATGCAATGGGAGCTATTATTGTTGCCCACAAGTTGGGCGCAAGCTTCAAAGATATTGCTCAATCGATTGAAGGCTTTGAAGGTGTGGGAAGAAGACTTGAGATCCTTCGAGATCAAGACAACGTGATGGTTATAGACGACTATGGCCACCACCCTACTGAAATTTCAGCAACATTAAATGCCATTGAAAATAGATATGAGGACTGTGAATTAAACGTAATTTTCCAGCCCCATAGATACTCTAGAAGTAAAACCCATTGGGAAGAATTTGTGGAAGTCCTAACTAGGGATTTTAATGTTTACATACTACCTATTTTTGCAGCTGGCGAAGAACCTATATCCTACATTGATTCGGAAGTGATGGTTAAAAAAATCAACGAGTCCGGAGGAAACGCTCACTATATTGATGACCTAGATAGTATGAAAGATAGTTTGGTGTCTAAATCTAACTCAAAGAAACTGTTCTTAACCCTGGGAGCTGGCTCTATTGGCCGTCAAATAAGAGAGTTGTTGTGACAGTTGAAGAGCTTTCAAAAATTCCAGGTGTGGATTTTTTAAAAGACACAGGCCTTTCGAGGTTTACGACCATAAGGCTTAAAGTTTTTGGTGATTTGGCAATTGTGTCTTACATTGAGGCATTAAAAAAAACAATTGCTAAGTGCCGTGAAAGTGAAACTCGCTACCACCTGCTTGGATGGGGCGCAAATCAAGTTCTATCCTCTTCCGATAATACTTTGTTTATTAAGCTTAAGTTTGATCTCAACAGGGATGTGTTCAAGTCCGTTCAAGAAAAGTACACCTTACCGGCCTCAACTCCATTAAACGTACTACAAGGCCATGCCCAGAAATTTGGTTTAAAAGGTTGGGAGGTTATAACAGGTATCCCTGCAAGCCTTGGCGGGGCGATTTATATGAATGCGGGTACGGCACTTGGAGAGATCTGCGAGATAGTTGAATCCGTAAGTATTCTCCAACCAGATGGGGAAATAAGAACTGAAAAAATAGGCCCAGAATCTTTTTCTTATAGAAAAAATAAATTTGTCAAAAACGGTGAAATTATCATCGGCGCCACATTGATTCATAGAGGACAAGATCCTGAAATAGGCAGAAAAATTAAAGAATACATGTCCTTTAGAAAGAGAACACAACCACTTTCAAGCTTCAATTGTGGCTGTGTTTGGAAAAATTATGACCAAAACCACAAGGCCGGGCTTTTTATCGATAAACTAAAACTGAATCTTCTTAAATTCAACACAATGGAAGTCAGTGACAAGCATTGTAACTTTTTAGAAAATAAGGGAGGCGCCAGTTTTGATGACTTCAAGGCCCTAATTGAGCTTTCACAGGAAGAATTGTTGCTTCATTCGGGAATAAAATTTGAATTAGAAGCCAAAATTTATTAAAATTTTAATATGAAGTTTATCACCGCGTTATTTTGCGCTCTATTACCCTTTGCTTCTTTAGCAAAACAACCACCTAGAAAACTACTAAGTGATGTCCAATACAAAACATACTTTGGAGCGTGTCCTTCAAAAGTTGCGGGTAAATTAACGCTTACATTAATGAGAAAGTTTGAAGAAACCAGCTCTCTCGCCGCGGTAAAAAAGCTTATTATAGACAAGAAATTGGACGATAAACACTTCCTTTCTTCATACAAAATCTCTTATGACCCAAGTTTAAAACTTATTCGTTTCAACTTTGATTGCCCAAAGCCTGTGATGAAGGCCCAAATTTACAAAGAGAATGGGGAAGAATTCTACACAGCTGTTTTGGTTGATAGCGGGGAGTTTGTTGATCCAACTTACGAAGTTCTTTTGCGTTCAGAGAAGAAACTCAAAAAAAGCCTACCAAACCTAGCATTTCCGGTGGGGCTAATTGACACCGATATCCAAAAACAGATGACTCACCTAGCGCTTACCTTTGACCACTCTTTTAAAGACAGTCTTTCTGAAATCATCCTAGATGACGATAAAAAGCTTACAATGATCTTTTCAATAAATAGAAGGCCTTCATCTGCATTTTTGGGAAAAGACTTCTGGAATCAAAAGGTTGAAAAGCTCGCAAAGGTCATTGAATACATGAAAAAGAAGAACACAATACCCGCCGTAATAAATCTTACAAATTCCAAAAAAATTGTTGTCAAGTTCTCTGACACAATCTAGGATTAAATAATAAGGTGCAGTATGCGCCTGGCAGAATGACTCTGTTTCTATGTCTGAGTGATATAGTGAGAAAGGAATCTCATCATGAACGAAAAAGACTATTCATTAGCTCTTGATGTCGGCACCACTAAAGTATGTGCTATTTTAGGCGCTCAAACCTCCGAAAATATTGACGGTTATGAGATTATTGGTGTTGGCTCCCACCCTAGCTACGGCCTTAAAAAAGGCTCAGTGGTAAATATTGATAAAACTGTAAGATCGATTAGATGTGCTATAGAAGAGGCCAAAATGATGGCCGGCCTATCTGAAATCAGATCTGCAACCCTTGGAATTGCTGGAAATCACATCTACTGCTTCAATAGTTCGGGTGTTGTTGCCGTAAAAGGCGAAGAAATAACAAATGAAGACGTTGAAAGGGTTGTTGAAGCCGCTAAGGCGGTATTGATTCCTACTGATAGAGAAGTTCTTCATGTGATTCCTCAAGAATTCAGAGTTGATTCAACTAGCGGGGTAAAAGACCCTGTAGGAATGTGTGGTTCTAGACTTGAAGCTCATGTTCATATTGTCACTGGTAAAACTCCACTTATTCAAAACCTTATTAAGTGCGTTGAAGCTTCAGGCATTGAGGCCAAGGATATCGTGCTCCAGCCAATAGCTTCATCAAGGTCTGTTTTAACTCCCGAAGAGAAAGATCTTGGAGTTGTACTTGTTGATATTGGGGGGGGACAACTGATTTGGCCGTCTGGAAAGATGGAAGCCTCGCCCACTCTCAAATCATTCCAGTTGGCGGCAACCATTTTACAAATGACCTGGCGGTAGCTCTTAAGATACCTCACAATGAAGCTGAGAGAATAAAAGTAAATCATGGCAGTGTTTTGCCGGAACAGGTTAATCAATCAGCTCATATTACAGTTAATGGTCTTTCAAATACTAAGCAGCGTGAAGTTAAAGTTGGTCAAGTTGCTGAGGTGCTTGGCGCAAGAGCTGAAGAGCTATTTACTATCATTCAAGACATCCTTAAAGAAAAGAATCTTTTTGAAATGATCAATGGCGGCTACATTATTACCGGTGGTGGTGCTCTTATTAAAGGTCTACCGGAACTTGCTGAGTATGTTTTGGAGAAGCCTGCAAAAATAGGTTATCCAAAACCTTTTGGAAGCATGACCAATGTAATGCAAAATCCCAAGTTTTCAACGGTCTTGGGGCTTCTTCTCGAGTCTAGAGGTGTGCCTCAAGCTAAGAATAAAAATAGCAATAAACAACTAAATAATACAGAACAAGACATCTTTGGACGTTTTAGCGATTCTATTAAAAGCGTCTTCAGAGAGATTTTTTAATTCGGAGGAAATATGTTTGAAATTGCCGAGAACAAGGAAGCATCTTCAGGGGCAAAAATAAAGGTTATTGGTGTTGGCGGAGGCGGATGCAACGCTGTAAACACAATGATCAAGTCTGGCCTTCAGGGCGTAGAGTTCATTGTTGCCAACACTGACTCCCAAGCTTTATCGGCGAATCTTGCGCCAACAAAAATACAGTTGGGCTCCGATCTAACAAAAGGTCTTGGAGCGGGTGCAAACCCAGAAGTTGGAAGAAAAGCAGCTCTTGATGACTACGAAAGGTTAAGCGAAGTTGTTGAAGGCGCTGATATGGTTTTTGTTACTGCAGGAATGGGTGGTGGAACTGGTACTGGCGCGGCACCTGTAATTGCTAAGCTTGCTAAAGAAATGGGAGCTTTGACTGTTGGTGTTGTTACAAAGCCATTTGTATTTGAAGGCAGAAAGAGAATGAAGCAAGCGAACCTTGGGATTAAAGCACTCGAGGAAAGTGTTGATTCTTTAATTACTATACCAAACCAGAGACTTCTACAGCTTGCGGGAGAAAGCCTATCTTTGGTAGATACTTTCAAGAAAGCTGACGACGTACTTTTAAACGCAGTTCAAGGTATCTCCGATCTCATCAATAATACTGGATTTATCAATGCTGACTTTGCGGATGTTAGCACTGTTATGTCTAACAAGGGTCTGGCTCTTATGGGAACAGGTATCGCTGAAGGTGCTGACAGAGCGGTTAAAGCTGCAAACAGCTCAATCAGCTCTCCTCTTCTTGAAGACATCACGATAGATGGAGCAACTGGAATCATCGTAAATATCACTGGTAATGAAACTCTAAGCATGCATGAAGCTAATGAAGCTATGACTTTGATTATGGAAGCTGCGGACGAAGATGCTGAGATTATTTTTGGAACTGTAATTGATGAAGACATGGGTGATGAAATAAAAGTTACCGTTATTGCAACTGGACTTGGTGGACAAGAAAAAGTTGCAGCTCCAACAGAGACAGTTCAAAGACCAGTTGAGAGACCACTTGAAACTGTTCAGGTTCAAGAAACAGTTGCTCAGGTCGAGGAATCAAGACCTGTTGAACAAGATTTCTCAAACTCTGTTTCAAACAACACTGGTTCTTTAAATAAGTTTTTAGATGAAAACTACTACTCTGAAGTAAAAGAAAGCAGAATCGAAGCTGAAGAGAAAAGATTTGAAGAAGCGGAGGCCAATAGGGCTGCAAGACCAAATCTTGCTCAAAGTATTAAAGATGCCGCTTCCAACTACGGAACAACTAAGTCTGAAGAAACTTACGACTCTCAAGAAAACACTGAGCAGCCGAGAAGGTTCACAAGAGAAACTGAAGAAGTTAAAGTTGAGGCAACAAGCTCAAAAGCGAAGTCAATTGCAGAAAAGCTTGGCTTCATGAATTTTGATGATGACGAGTTTGACACTCCATCCTTCATGAGAAAAGACAGCTCAAACGAACTTTCAGAAAGAAACTAATTTAAGATAGATTTTGAGAGGGTTTGGGCCCTCTCAAAATTCTCTTCCAATACCATCAAGCTCATAATTGTTACAAAATTTTCATCTTTAAATTCATAGTCAACCACTATATAACAGGGCATTTCGAGTTGACTCAAAAGTGTTTTGGCCTTGTAAATGCTTACACCATGTTCGGGATCTTCGCTAGTGGCGTTTCCTTTGTGCAGGAGTTTCCATTTACCATGTTTGTACACGTGTAAGTGTGTGCTGCAAAAAGCGTGACCATCTTGGTAGTGAGGGTCAGACAACTCTTGCTCACAAATTAAACAGAGCTCTTTTGGCCCATCCTTTTTTCTTGAAAGCTTAATGGCAATAGTGGCACAGACAAGAATTGATAAAATGGAAATGGCCAGCGTCATAGCAAGTGAACCACTGTGATAGGTTTATACCCTAAAAAATTCTTGAAAAGATTTCTGGTAAAGATTCTTACCTCTTCTTTGATTTGGTCCGGATCCTTCTCCATTAGCTTTTTACTTAGCTGACCTTTGGCCAATGCTTGGATCTTGTCTAGTTTATCGTTTATGCTCTCTGGAAGACCCTCTGTGGTTAAATCAAGCTTTTTGTTTTTACTATTGATACTAATGAAGCAGACTCCATTACAGGCCATCTTTCTTCTTCTAGAGATTGCCTCTCTTTCAATCACCATGGCGTTCCCATGAATTAAAAGGGGTTGTTCTTCCTCAAGATCCTCTAGGTTTACATCGCCATTCTTATGAAACAAAATTCTTTGAAAGTTATTAATATAAAGAGCGTCTGAGATATTGTTGGACTCAATAAATTCAACGTGTTTTTTAAGAAAGTAGCTTTCACCATGAATCGGGATAACTAAATCTGGATTAATCTTTTTGTAAAACTCTAAGAGATCAAGTTGCGATGGGTGTCCAGATGCATGTATTAGTTTATCCCTTGCCGTAATAAGGTCTGCACCTTTCTCTGTTATTTGATTATATATTCTAGTTACTTTCTTTTCATTGCCAGGGATGCTTTTGGAGCTAAATATAAATAAATCATTTACCATCGGCCTAAGAAACTTATGTTCTCCTGCTACAACTCGTCTCAAGGCACCAAAGTGGTCTCCTTGGCAGCCTGTCAAAAGATAAAGATAGCTTGAGCTTTTTGGATCCTTGACTTCTTCTTCTCTTCTAAGAACAGACAGCTCTTCTCCAAGAAGATCACATTCTTTTGCTGATTCTATGTAGTGATGGATTGATCTTCCAATTGGCACCACTCGCTTATTGTGTTGTTGTGCCAATCTTAAAATGGTTTTTACTCTATGGATATTAGATGAGAAAAGGGTAATAAACTCCCTTCTAGGTAGAGAGATAAGCTCGGAAAGATCTTTAACTATGTCCCTCTCTGAATCTGTTGAGCCCTCGTTAAGAATGTTTGTGGAATCAATCATGCAAACATTTTTAGATGTTTTCTTAAAGAGAGAAATTATTTTTTGATAATTAAAGGGACGTTCGTAAAGAGGGTTTAAATCAAATTTAAAATCAGAGATGAATAGAACCGAAAAAGCTTTTTCCTTGTCTTGAATGACAAGCCCAAAGGTATCGGGGATTGAGTGTGTGACAGCGACCGGATGGATTTCGTAACTTCCAAAATCAAGGATTGTCTCTTCGGAATACTCTTCAATCTTGGCCGCAACTCCGGCCTGGTGCAGTTTGGTTCTGATAAGCTTTTTAGCAAATCTTGGAGCATGAATGATGGCGTTTGGAAAAACTTCCATCAAATGGGAAATTGCTCCGATGTGATCTTCATGTCCATGGGTTATGAAAATTGTAACGGTCTTTTCTGTGTTTTTAATTTGATCTAGGGAGGGAATTAAATAGTTAATGTCAAAAAAGTCTTCATAAGGAAATAGAATGCCATAGTCAATAATCGTAATTGAGCTTTCGTTTTCTATGACAGTGCAGTTGGAGCCAATTTCACCTACTCCTCCTAAAGGTGTTAAAGTAAAGGAGGTTGAGTTTGATTGGCCTTTAGTCACTTATGAGTTCCTTTATTCTGGCCGCGAGAATTTTGGCGGCAACACTAGTTTCTTCGCCAACTGTAAAGTCTGCGAACTGTTTTTGAGGCTCAAGGTATTTTTGGTACATAGGTCGAACCGTTTCATAATATTGAGCAATTACAGATTCGAGAGATCTTCCTCTTTCATTAACGTCCCTATGGAGCCTTCTAGTAAAGCGTATATCGGCATCCACATGTAGAAAACACTTTATATCCAATTTATCTCTTATTTCTTTATCGAAAAGAGAAAAAATACCCTCAAAAAGCAGTACCTTATTAGGACGGATTAAGTTTGTTTCTTCAGTTCTTGAGTTCGTTTTAAAGTCATAAACTGGGCTTTCTACGGCCCTACCAAGCTTTAGCTCTTGAATATGTTCTCTAAGAAGATCCCAGTCAAAAGAGTGTGGATGGTCAAAGTTTGGTTGCCCGGAGCTCGTTTCTATTTCTTTTGGGGGGTGATGAAGGTAGTAAGAATCCATATGTAAGAGCGACAGACTGGAGTCTCCTGCGCCGTTTAAAACCTTCTTAGCAAAAGTAGTCTTTCCAGAGCCGGACCCACCGGCGATACCAACAAGATACAAACGAATCCCCCTGTGATTATAGTATGTTAGCGTTTAGCATGATTCAAAGCGCCATTTAAGTAAAAATATTACAATGTGGCCAATAAAACTGTAAATTTTAACGTATAAAATCCCCCATGAACCACTATTATTTTATTGAGTTGGATATTAAAGACGAACAGCTTCTATCTGCTATAGAGGCGGAAGCTTTCAAAAGTTTTGGCTGCGAAGGGGTCCAAGAATTCACCTTGGAAGAAGAGGAAGTCGATAGAATTCTTGGAGAAAGGTCTTATTCTGGGGGGGATCTTCCTCTAGAAGTACTTGAAGAAGTAGAGCAAACCTTAATTGCCGAAGGAAAAGTCAAACGAACCTTGTACTTTTCAGATCCTACCCAGGCCCAGGGTTTTATTGAATTTTTAAGAGGTTGGGGACTTGAAGCAAATGCTAAAGCGCAGGAGGGTGAAGTTCGCGATTGGAATGAAAACTGGAAAAAAAATTTCAAAACAATCGAGGTGACTTCATCATTCAGTATTGTTCCCTCATGGGAGAAGAAGGAAGAGGACGGAGATAAGATATTTATTTATCCAGGAATGGGTTTTGGAACAGGAAACCACGAAACAACCTTCTTATGCTTAAAGCTTATGCTTGAAGAAATTGAAGACCTAAATTCCATCAAAACATGTTTGGATTTTGGATGTGGTTCAGGAATTTTAGGCATCGGCGCATCAAGAAAGTCCCAAAGTTTAGAACGTGTGGACTACTTAGATATCGATCAGGAAGCGTTAAACAATACTGAGTACAATATAGGGTTTAACTCCAGTGCCGAAGCTAAAGACAATAAGCTGCTTCTGCCATCAGACTCGGATAAAATGTTGAGCTCCTATGACCTAGTATTTGCAAACATCCTCAAGCACACTCTTCTTGAGCAAGCAGACACAATTCTAAGTAAAACAGGTAAATATTTAATTGTTTCAGGGTTGTTGAAAGGGCAGGAGCAGGATATATGTGTGGCATATAAGCAGTATGGTACAAAGCTTGAACCTGTTAAAACTCTGATTAAGAATGATTGGTCAGCAGTCTTGTTCAAAAGAGGTTTATGAGGGCAATATTCCTTAAAGGTGAGACATTTCAACTGGGTGCTAAGCAGCTCACAGGTGAGAAAACCCATCACCTACTCAATGTTGTTCGTATAAAAGTAGGACAGCACATTCTTCTTCTAAATGGTAATGGCACGAGGGCCTTAAGTTCTGTGGAGTCCATTTCAAAAAAAGCTGTGGGTTTGAACATTACTAGTGTTGAAGAGGTCGAGAATAAAAAAGGACTCTCTATAGCGTTTGCCTTGCCAAAAAAGGACGCATTTGAAAGTGCGCTTCGAGCATGTGTGGAAGTGGGTGCTAATGAGATTATAGTTTTGTCTACTGAGAGATCCCAAACTTACCCAATTAAAGAGGACCGAGTTCAAAAGATTTTAACAGCAGCAATTGAGCAAAGTAACAACCCCTATGAACCCAGATTTGAAAAATTGGAAATTGGCGATCTTGATTCTTCTAAATATGGCCAAGTGGTTTTAGCCACCCTGGCTAAGGGGGAAGGCACTTCACTTAAAGATTCTATTGAGGGCACTCTTTTAGTAATTGGGCCCGAAGGAGGTCTAACTGACGCCGAGGAGCTTAACCTCCTAAATCGTGGAGCCCATGCACTAAGGGTGAATGTGCCAATCCTTCGAACGCAAACTGCCATCCCATTTTTATCCGGCTACCTCTTAGGAAACGCTGTAGATTGTTGATGCTTGGAAACAATTGTGAGAGACTTTAATTAGAGGTTTTTATGGAAATAAATGATACTGAAATCGATAGTCTTTTTGATGACGACATAAGTTTTAAACCAATCACTAAAGGTCTTGGCTTCCACCATGGAGAGAAGTCTGGTGAAGAAAAGCTGGACACCCTAAAGGCGAGAAGTCTTGACTTGGAGAAGAGCTTAAACGAAAGAGCTTCCCAAATTAATAAAACAAAGAGTGTTGCCCAAACACCTAAAAGCGCAAACTTACTTTCCACGAAGGATTTGGGGGAGCTTGCTCCTTTTTACGCATCAGAAGATAATAAAGATACCGAGCTTGATATAAATGTTTCAGATCCTGTTGAAGTTGAGGAAGCTAGTGCTATCTCAAGATTATTGGCGTTTGGAGTCGACCTTGGGATAATTTCATCAGCTTTTGGTTTAATGATTCTTTCAACCCTTCTGGCCTCTGGCATATCTTTAGGTGTTGTTCGAGAAAGTTTAAATAGCATGTTCTTCATAACAACCGTACTGCCTTTGGCCGTGATGTTTTATCTCTTTTATTTTACTTTCTTTGATAAGACAGTGTTCTCTACTCCAGGCAAAAAGATTGTTGGAATTGCAGTTGTAGCCAACACATCAGACAGGGTTAAAATGACTCAGTCTTTTTCCAGGGCCTTGCTTTCTCTTGCTTCAGTTTTCACACTAGGTATGCCTAGCATTTTAGACTTCCACAGCAAGATCACCGATACAAAAGTGGTTAAAAAGTAATGACGCTAAAAGAATTTCTAGATTCCAATAAAGGTAAAAAGCTTGTCTTCACGAACGGCTGCTTTGATATCCTTCATAAAGGACATGTTGCCTACCTTAATGAAGCGAAGGCTTTGGGAGATCTATTAATAGTAGGACTTAACTCCGACCAAAGTGTTCGAGGACTCAAAGGTCCCGAGAGGCCTGTGAACTCTGAACTTGATCGAAAGTTCGTTCTAGAGAATCTAAAGTCCGTTGACTTTGTTGAAATCTTCAATGACTCCACCCCTTATGACCTCATTAAGGAAGTTATGCCTGATATTCTTGTTAAGGGTGGTGACTGGAAACCTGAGGATATTGTAGGTTCGGATATTGTTTTAGGCAGTGGTGGCAAGGTTATGTCTCTAAATTTTGTGAATGGTTATTCAACCACAAATATTATCTCTAAAATTAATAAATAAATCCTAAAACTTTCCACTGTAAATGCTTGTTTTTGCTTGTAATTGACAGTTTTTGTCAAGATTGTGGTGATTTAAACTAAATTAATTCTTGAGTTTGTCGATAGGGTATTTGTCCGATCAATCTACTAGGTTTTTCAGGCAAAGCTTAAGACTAATCGACTAACAAAGGGGTAATTATGGGCTTAAGAATTAAGACTAACGTTGCATCACAAGCGGTTCAAAAGAACCTGAAAGTGGCAGAGAGAAAAACAAGTGATAGTTATGAAAAACTTGCATCTGGAAAAAGAATTACCAAATCAGCTGACGACGCCGCTGGTTTAGGGATTGCAAAGAAGATGGAAGCCGAAGTTCGCGGCTACCAAATGGCGCAAAGAAACGCCAATAACGGGATCTCAATGATTCAGGTTGCAGAGGGTGGCTTGGATGAGTCCACCAATATTATGACCAGAATGAGAGAGCTTTCCATTCAGGCCGCTTCAGACACCGTTGGTGAGAAAGAACGTGGCTACCTTAATATGGAATATGAACAACTTCTCAGTGAAGTGGATAGAATATCAAAGACAACATCATTTAGTGGAGCGCCTCTACTTACCGGTGAGAATGAAAATGGTGTGATGGAAGTGCATGTCGGAGCCTACGCTGGGGAAGACAATAAAATTTCTATTGATACTGAGGCGACAGACGCTACTGTTGATAGCTTAGGGTTGGCCGGAACAAACATCACCTCAAAGGATGATGCCGCAGACAACCTCGAAAAGATTGATGACGCTATCGACAAGGTTTCAGGTTTCAGGGCAAACTTTGGATCGATTCAATCAAGGCTTCAGTCGACGATTTCAAACTTGGACAATGCTGTAACCAACACAGAGGCGGCAAGGTCAAGAATCGAGGATGTGGATGTAGCCGCTGAAACAGCAAAACTTGCATCAACGAATGTAATGAAACAAGCGGGGATTTCAACATTGTCTCAGGCAAACAATCTGCCGAACAGTGCCCTAAGATTGATAGGATAGGTATAAGTTGGAGGGGGAATCCCCCTCCACTTTAAAACAAATAAAACTGCGTAACGAAAGTTACTCCAGGTCTTAAGCTTCGCCTCCCTGGATTTAGTCGTTTAGGGAGGCAATTTAAGCGGGAGATAATATGAGCAAAGCTGGAAATAATTCATTGAAAAAAAACTTTTCTGCTTGGGCCATATTCAGCATAGTGAGCAATACAAAAATCAATGCTAAACCTGTGCTTTGCTGGAGAATAGTTAACGGACAAAAGAAAACAGTTGAAGGCTTTTTCCGTGTGATAAGAAAGTTTAGAAACGAAATTGTTCTAAGGGCCACGGCCAACGATTCTCAAAGAGAGCTTGGAAAGTTGGTTGCAGGTTGTGAGACAATGAATTTTTTCCTACCCGAGGATATGGTTTTGTTTCAAACACAGGTAAAAAGTGTGGATCAAAACGGTGACCTCGTCATTGCCATACCAAAGATGATTGCCCAGGTGGATAGAAGAAAACACATGCGCTTGAATTTGGGGGGAGAGGTTTCGGCTATTGCCAGATTTCAAAAAGAGAATCACGGTCAAATCAAAAGAAAACATGTTTTTGAGAAAAGCTGCTACGACATTAGTGGAGGCGGACTTTCGTTCATCGTATCTAAGACTGAGTCAAAGTTCTTTAAAATCGGGGATGAGGTTGGTCCAATAAGTGTTAATGTTGAAAACAAAGATGTGCCCCTAAAAGGTAAGGTACTCAGTATTTTGGAGATTGAACCAAATGAGCACAACGACTTACACTATAAGGGATACAAAATTTGCATTCAGTATTCAAAAATAGGTTCAAAAGCTCAGAAGTTTCTTGAGGAGTTTGTTTTCCGCCATATTGACCTGGATGAGGCCGGATAATTTACTCTCATACAATAATGTCCTATAATCGGCTCAATGAGCATCTCTTGCATATCCGATATTCACGTTACTACTGTTGATTCAAAGCAATATGCTTTGCTTCTGTCCTTCATTCGACATGAGAAAGTGCAAAACTCTAAGCGAGTGATGTTCTTAGGCGATATTTTTGATCATTTAACCGGTGAACATCATCAGTATTTGGAAAAATATAGTGAATTCTTCAACGAGGTGGCAAAGCTTTTAGATAAAGGTGTGAGAGTATATTATTTGGAAGGGAATCATGACTTTCACTTTAAAAGAACATTTAATTCTGCATTAAAAAAACTCTGTTCGAATTCCGCCAATCTTTCAAATTTCCAATATTCGAGTGTCCCCGTTGAGGTCATAAACGGCAATAAGTCTATTACCTTTTGCCATGGCGACGACCTAGATTTAAATAATAAAGCTTACCAAAGATGGAAAAAGATCTATTCATCAAAAGCGTTTGGCTTTTTTATAAGCAATCTTTTGCCCTATAAACTTGTAGAGCACATTGGTGACAAAGCTTCTTCCAATAGTAGAGAACGTGGTAAGGCCAGCTTTGTATACGACCAAGAGAAGGCCAAATACCGTGAAGCCGCAAAGGAGTTCTTGGAAAATATTGGTGGCCAAATACTTGTCGCAGGACATACACATATCCCGGACATCTATTCGTGGAACGGGAAAACCTATGCCAATATAGGCTTTCCACCAAGAGACAATGAATTCCTCTTTATTGAAAACGGGAAACTACAAAAAGTTTTAATCCAGTAGGGGCGTCATTTCGCTAACGTGGCTCTTTATCTTATCCCCTACAATCTCTTTAACTTGAGAGACTGTTCGGTTTTCACCGCCAGACTTTTTAATGTTCTTTTCCACTTCCAAGAGCCTGTCACTAAAAGTTGCAATCTGTGGCAAATGCGTTATTGCAATCACCTGAGAATGTTCACTTACCTTTTTCAGAGATTTGCCTATGTGAAATGCTGTTTCTCCACCCATACCAGTGTCAATTTCATCAAATAGAAAAATTGATACAGAGTCTCTTGAAGAGAGAACTTGCCTTAGCGCTAGGAGGATTCTGGACAACTCCCCTCCTGAAGCGATGTCTTTTACTCGATGATAACCCTCACCTGGATTGATCTCAGCATTTAGATCTATTTTAGTCATACCACTTGGACCAATTTCAGATTCAGTGAGTTTGATTTGAAATGAGGCACCTTCCATCTTTAGGCCGTGCACAGCATTGGTTAAAAGTTTAGAAAGTCTGCTCGCAGCCTCAACTCTTTTCTCATGAAGTTTTGAAGCTAGGGATTGCAAATTGCTCAGCTTCTCTTGAATGGAGCGTTCAAGTCCTGAAAGACTGGACTCAATATTCTCCAAACTCTGTTTTTCTACTTGAAACTCCCTCATCTGCAGAATAAGACCTGGTGTGTCTGTATGATACTTTCTTTGAAGTTTTGTATATAGATCCAGGCGGTCGACAATTTCTGAGAGTTCTTCTTCAGACAGTTCTATGTCCAGATCTTTATTGAGAAGAAAATTAATCTCAAAAAGATCATCTCTTGCGACTTGAAACTTTTCTATAATGTCAGAATTTAAACTTTTGGATTGTGCTAATGCCCTCTCCAGTTTGCCTAAAATAACCTGCAATCCCGGAAAGGAGTCGCCCCCTTCAAAATAATAGTTAATCTCTTCTAAGAGCTTCTGGTTGCTTTCCAACTCAAGGAACTTGTCTTTTTTCTCTTTTAGAGCGGCTTCCTCGTGAGCGTCTGGAGATAGTTGCTCTAGCTCAGTAAGCTGAAAGTTTAAATAATCAAGTCTTTGATGGGTTTGACCCTCTTTCTCCTTAAGAGATTCAAGCTCTGCAAGTTCGTTTTGATAAGCTTGAAAAGCATCCTGGTAAGATGAAAGAAGATTGTGATTATTTGCAAAGTTGTCTAAAAGAGAAAGTTGGTACTTTTCACTGAATAACTCTTGGTTTTCAAACTGGCCTACCAAATCGATGAAGCGTTTTCCAGCTTTGGCAAGGAGAGATACCGGGCATTGATGAAAGTTAAGAAAGGCCTTCGAAGCTCCAGACTTGTGGATAACTCTTTTAATTACTATTTCATCTTCAAAAGGGTGTCCAATTTCAAAAAAATAGTTCTTTATTTCTTCATCGGTAGTTGAAAATACAGCCTCTACACATGAGAATTCACAGTCCTTCCGAATAATCCTTTTATCGGCCCTATTTCCCAGAATAAGCTGTAGAGCGTCTAGAATAAGACTTTTTCCAGAACCGGTTTCGCCCACAATGGCGTTAAAGTTGTCACCAAAATTGATTACCTGATCTTCAAATGTTGCAAAATTAGTAAGATTTAAAGTCTTTAGCTTTAAGTTCCCAGACATAGAAAAAACCCCTGTTCAGTTATAGCTCCCTTCTACCATGAACAAACTTTTCTTTTAAAGTATGAAAATAGGTTCTTTCATCATTTTTTATAATTGAAATGTAATTTCGCGCCTTTGAGATGGAAACATCTATTCTTCTATCAAGTTTAAGAGCAACCTGGCCATCAACTGTGATAGTGACCGAATCAATATCGTCCAAAAGCTTGATTTTGACTTCGTGAGCATCAGGAATCACAAGCGGACGGTGAGTTAAGCTATGAGGGCAAATTGGCGTCAAAAGGAGTGCTTTGACGTCAGGGTGAACAATTGGACCACCTGCGGCAAGTGAATAAGCGGTGGACCCCATTGTGGAGCTTATGATAAGTCCATCGCCAGAAAGGTCATAGATGTGTTCTTCATTGGATTGAACAGAAAGAGTGAACATGCGTGCGATTTCGTTTTTGTTGAAAACGACATCGTTGAAGAAGTACTCCCTCTCAAGTTCTTTCGAGTTCTTTAATAACTTTATGCAGAAAAGGTGCTTTCGGTAAATTTCATATTTTCCAGCAAGTATGCAACTTAGCTTTTCATAGAAGTCATTCTTACTAAATTCAGTGATAAACCCTAGACGACCAAGGTTCACCCCCATCACTGGAACTTTTGCGTTCACAGAGCGAGCCACACCTAAGAAAGTGCCGTCTCCGCCTAAAGATATAATTAGGTCTGTCTTGCTAAAAAATTCTTTTTCCTGCCAAAATTGAACTTCTTTAAAAAGTTTGGGAGAAATCGAAACTGAGAAGCGCCTTTCTTCATGGTTAAGAAAAACGATTTTCTTTTTCCTCTTTAGAAGCCACCTAATTAGGTTGTTCATAATGTTGGGAAGGTCCTCAAAACCTGAAGGCTTCAGGGCGATTCCAATTGTGGTGATTTTGTTTTGTTTACTCATTCGCTGGCCTTTGGGACATCATGGTGCTCAGTGCATCATCCATGTTTTCAAATGGCTTATTTAAAACTTTACAATTATATCGTTCAGCCTTCTCTAGGACTTGCTGAGAGGAGTAAGCGGTAATGATTACAAAAAGATCGGAAATCTGCTCCAGAGTATATTTGCTCTTTGCCTCTTCTATGACATCAAAGCCTGTGATGTCTTGAAGCATTAAGTCACATACTACCCTATCGTATGTGTGCTCCTTAATCATCTCAATCGCCTTCTTGCCCGAGGAGGAAACATCAACCTGGGCTCCTCGCTTCTGCAGAAATATTTGAAGGGACTTTTGAATTAGTATTTCGTCTTCAACTACTAGTATTTTCATTATTAAACTTTAGTATAAAGTGGGCACCTTGTCCCTTTTCATTGTAAACAATACTTCCACCTAGTTTTTTTGCCAGACTTTGCGATATCGCGAGCCCTAGACCAGTGCCTTTATTTTTGGTGGTGAAAAAGGGCTTAAACATGCTTTTTCTAACATTCTCGGGAATACCAGGACCGTTGTCGCGAACGTGGATCTCTCCTGGACCATCGAGTCGTACAACCACATTGATTTCGGGAGATTCAACCGCAGAAGAATTTAAGGCCTGAGCGCTGTTTACAACAAGGTTGAATAATATTTGCGCCAGCCAAACACTGTTGGCCATAATGACGCAATCCCCATTGTGTTCTCCTTCAAGCTTAAAATTCTTTTTAACTTGCCTACTTTCGCTTTTGGTAAGTGTAAAAACTTCGTTAACAAGTTTTTCCAAATCCTTTGCTTTTATCTGCTCATTAGAGGTGTAAAGCTCAGTAAAGTTTCCAATGATATTTTGGGATCTTTTAATAGAGGAAGATATCTCATGCATGAACTCTTTATTGTCTTCATTTTCAAGCTCCATATGCAATAGTTCTGCTGAGAGTTGGAGACCAAAAAGAGGGTTGCTGAGCTCATGCCTTAGGGTGTTTAGAAGCTCCCCTAATAAAGCAATTCGCTCCTGGTGGAAGACATCCGCTTTATCAATGCCCTCTTCCTCTTCAATTTTAAAAAACGTGTTGGAAGGCAGCTGCTTAAACTCCGGTAGCGGTGCATTTGAGGTGTTAATTTTAAATGGTAGATGCTCCAAAACAAGTCGAATGTTCGAATGTTGTTTTACCTCCAATTCAGTTTTTAATATAGAATCAAGAAAGGGAGGAATAACATTCGTAACTTTTTGAAAAGACTTTTTTTCTTCATCCGTCTGAGACAGGAAGTCGTTTCTTGAAGCTATCAATATCACATTGTGAGTTTCTAGCGAGAACTCCCTCGCTAGAAAAGTGCCGAGAATGTCAAAGCTAAAACCTTTTAGCCCATCCTGACCAAAAGTTCTATTCCTAGACTTTTTGATTCTCTGAAAGAGAGTGTTGAATTCATTAATGTGAAAATTTTTATGATAGGCGGCCGTTGTCGAGACTTCATGCTTAAGTGCAAAGCTCTGCCCTTTTTCGTGAGTGAATAAATGAACTGTTCGAAAAGAATTAAACTCATCTAGTTCAAGCAATTTGCTGCAAAACTCACCTACAGATTTAACATTTCTCATGTTCTCTTTAATACTAGAAAAGGTGGGAAGTAGATTAGAGCGTTTAATTCGCTCCTTTCTGAACCGAAGGTATCCTTGTGGTCTTTTGTGAAAAGTCTTGCTTAGGAACGATGGCTCATTCGCTTGAGCATGGGGATTACGCAGATCTTCCATTGGGTCAGATTATCTTGTAATTCATATTCGAGCAAGTCCGCTAGCAAGACAGTGTCTTGAACAAGATAAGCGCTTTTTACGGCCTTGAGTATTGAAAGCAAATGAATTTCAACAGCTTTCACAGCTTCATTGCTGGAATTGTCCTGTGAATACACTTTGCATTCCGAATGAACTATTGAAAATAACCTAATAAGAGAGCTAACTTTGTCAATCAACTGTCCAAACTCCTTAATGGAGTCCATAGATTCATCTAGCTTGGGAACTAGCTCCCTGGATTTGGATTGAATATGGTCGATGTATCTTGGTAAAAGCTCAACAGTTTCTTTAAGAAGGCCTTCAGAGGCCTTCCCTGATTTGGTATTAAATTGCATGGATTACACTTCCTTAATTGGCTCACGACCCACTGCATCTCTTGTGATGTTGTCTATTAAGTCAAACACAACCTTGATCATGTTTTGTCCATCATAGAACGATAGGAGGTTGCTTTGAGTGATTTCCAAAATATTGGCACCCTTTGCGTTGGCCTTGTTTACAAAGAAAAAGTCGACAATTGGAGTTAATAGAGGAAATGTCTTCTTAGTGACAGTGCACAACTGGTCAATTTCTCCCATTTTGTTGATGTTGTCTTGAATTACTTTAATATTTGGTTGCTCTTTTTTGGCTTCTTCGATGACAGCGTTGGAATATTTCATTCCAAAACCATAAAGCTCATATATATAGCTGCAGCCTTTGGCGTACTCTGACAACGTAGCTAGTGACTCTTTGCCGAGTTCAGGTATGGCGTAGTTTAATTCCTGCTCTTTAAAGTAGAAGGACCAAACAATTTTATAAAAGGTCTTAAACACGTCCTGAACTGTTTGTGCCGACTCTGTGATATCTATGAGATCCATACCCATTTCTGAAAAGTGAGGCGCAAAAATTGCGACATTTTGTAGGTAGAATGGGGAAACTTGCTCTTTGAAAAACGTGGAGTCGAAGTTTTCTTGATTAAGAATACCTTTAACCAGCCTGCTAACCAGTTGGTGCGATATATCCTTATGGCATGGCAAGAGTTCGCACTTCTCCTGAACCTTACAAGGAAAGCACTTTCTCTTTGGAGCAAGGTTTAAAACATTTTCATGATAAGGAGTTGTTTCACTCGGCCTAACTGTTCCCATGGATAAAACAATTGTTGGAGTTTGGGACACTGCTGCCAGGTGGGAAACCATAGAGTCATGGCAAACCAATAGTTTGGCATCGCTTACCAGCCGAAAGGTTTCCTCTATAGAAGATTTCCCAGTCATATTGTGGATGCGCTTGGAGAACTCGCCAAGTGCGGGTGAGTTTACAAGTTTTTCAGCTTGTGTTTGATCTGCTTTTCCACCAACAACGTATAGCTCTTGTTCTGGGTTTTCCTTTAGGACTTTATAGCAAAGATCAACCCACTTATTTACACCCCAGTGCTTCTTTTTAGACGATGCAAAAGGGTGAATGACAATCTTGTCTTCTCTGGTTTTTTCTTTGTATTCAGGCGAGAAGCTCTTCGCTCCAAGAATATTTTTAAAGAGATCAACAAGATTAAAAGGGATGGACTCAGAGTTCATCACAGTGGAAAATACATACTGAGACCAACTGTCTTCAATAGATATTTGGTTTTGGCTGTTTCTGGTAAGTCCAAGCTTGTGACGTGCTTCGATCATACTGGCCAGGTACTCGGAGCTTTTACTGAAGCTTAAATTAACCAAAACATCAAAGTCCAACTTGTTTAAGTCTGTGACAAGATCTTTTACAGAGTTCCTTGCCTCCATTAGTGTGGATGAAGGCGATTTAATAAAGTCTTTAATTTCAATAAAAACCATGTGAGAGAAGACTTCATCGAGTAAAAAATGAAGACCTTGGGCAAACTCTTTTCTAGC
Organism: Halobacteriovoraceae bacterium; assembly: GCA_002711995.1. Lineage (GTDB taxonomy): Bacteria > Bdellovibrionota > Bacteriovoracia > Bacteriovoracales > Bacteriovoracaceae > UBA845. Next base: position 80,506 of record PASN01000018.1, read on the forward strand.
AACCAAGGTAAGCTCAACGTTGGGGTTTTCAATTTTTAACTGTTTGGCCGCTTGGTAGGTTTGAATTACATCGCCAATTCTAGTTAACTGAATAATTCCAATTGAGGTGCTTTTATTTCCTGACATTTGGAGCCTCCTCTTCAAGGAGAGAGGTTAAGAACAGAAGGGTCATATCTTCTTTGGATATATTCAACTCACTGCTGTTCTTTTTTTGAAGTTCGTTCATTGCTTTGTGAATTTCTTCCTGAATACTCACTAGAGCTCCTCTTGAGTCCTTTTTTCTGCACTGTTTTCGCTAAGTAGGTCCTCAAATATACTGGTTAATAGTTTAAAATCGCCCTTTAGGGTAAATAGGCTTGCCTCAATATCTTCCAAGTTCTTTGAAAAGTCTGTTGAAGTGATATTTTCAACGGACGCTTCAAACAAGGAAATAGCAGCCTGAGGAAGGATATCCTCCTTTCCAAGCGCCATTAGGTTTTCCATATACTGAAGAAATCTTGGTGCATTTTTGGTGGACTGCTTTACGCTTTGAAGAGATCTAAGAGTTGCCAATAATGTTTTAACACATTCAGTAAGCTCTTCCTTTGCCTGGGAAGCATAGGATACAAGCTCATCTCGGCTAGTCCCTTCTTGTAGGCTTTTAATAAGCTCTTGGTCTGGCTCATATCCCATAAGAGCGTAATGGTAGCTTCTTGAAACATGATAGTTCAGTTCTTCTTTAAGGTTCATTTCCCCTCTGATGAGAGTTTTGAAAAAACCTAGTTCATCTTTAAGTCTTGAGTAAACTTTGTTGGCACTATTTTTAACTCCCATTGGAAGAACTGTCTGATTCTCTTGATTCAGCAAGAAGTAAATATCGTCAGCGGTATGATTGGAGTCAAGTTCTTGAATTACGAAAGACCCGTCTTTAAAAGTTCTCGATATCTCTCCCTTGCATACAGTCTCAATAATATTTGCGTCAATCGCCTCAGCAAGAGCACATATCCTGTTTGGTCTTGTAATTAGCCAGTCAAGGTTTGCCAAAACGGATGGAGCTGCGGTTATGTCCATGTTTACAGAGATTAAATTATTGTTGAACTGTCTATTGAGTTCATTAACGATCTGTTTTTCTTCATGGGAGCCATTGGTAAGAAGAACTGGTTTGTACTCAAAAGAGCTCTCCATTGTTTCAACCATGTCAGCAAGAGTTTCAATTTTAAAAGAATTTCCAGACTTGCTTTCAGTCAAATTAATGCCAACAACTATGGCACCTTGTTCTCCATTCTTGCTGGCCCTTATCCTTGCAAAGTTTTGATTGGCAACCATTGAGAAGTCTTGGCCCATTCTTATTCTTTCGCAGTCATTATGCATAGGGGTCAGAGCGCTATGGTGAAAACAAGTTTGGGGTTCAATCTGGGTTTCACCACTTGCTGGTCTAAAATAGTTTGCGTAGGAAGACCAGCGATCACTCGTGGAGACGCTTCCGTAGTTGGTAATATGGGATCCGGCGATCTCCTCAGTTTGTAAAAGAGGAATTAAGTGAGCTGATATTTGATCGTTTCCAAAGTTTACAACCTTGCTCCACTCTGTTGACATAACTACGGATAGAGAATCAGCAAGGGTGTTGAGAGCAAAGGCGTCAGAATAAAGAGCTCCACTTTTTAAATGCTCTATTTTAAACCTGTCTATTGTGAAGACATTCCTCGCATCTTTGATTAATTTGGCACTGGACTCAAGGTCGGCAAATGTAAGAATGGAAATCTCACAGTGTGGATTTTCCTTTGCAAGTGATGTAACCAAATGGCTTGATTGCAAAAGGTTTGTTTCATCTTTAAGACATGTAACCAAAATATTCTTCATTATTTTACCTTTTAGAGTTTTGTTTAGCTGAATTAACAACAGCATCAAGAACAAAGTATGCGAAGTCCCTAGTGTCTTTTAATGCGCCTGCTGTTCTAGCTGAGTTCAATGCCTGGTCAACACTGCCATCCTTAATTGGAAAAAAGGATTTGGCAGCTTCAGAAAGAAGGGAGCTATAGTCTTGCATATTCTGTTTGGCCTTGAAGGTTAAGAATCTTCTATAGAAGTCTTTGCTTAGATTAAAGCTTGTCTCATGTCGAAGAATCGCTGGTCTTCGACTCAAAAACATCACAAACTCAATACTGTTGTATAAGTCATTCACATCGCATGCGTGTAAGACTTCAATGTTTGGATTGCTAAAGCCGCCTGCATGATTGTGCATCTGAACCAATTCTTTATTTGGCTCAATGACTATGATTCTGTAGTTCTCATGATATTTAGCAGCAAGGTTGGCAACTTCTTCGCAGTGATAGCCAAACCCTAAACCAAGTATGAGAATATAGGGTTTCTTTTTGATAGAGTCTTCGTAATTGGTGGCAAACGCTTGGGCCTCTTTTTCAGGATTGTAGATTGAGTGCAGGTGCACACCGTCGACTACTGGTACGGAATGGCCGGTTCTTGATTGTTTTAGTTCAATCGTTGCGTTGAGTTCTTCCATGAGCTTCTCGCTTTTTTAAGAATTATTTTAAATCGTTAAGGTTGTACCCTTTGAAATTCTCTTTGTTTTTGCGCGTTTTTGCAATTTCATTTTGAGTCAAGAGCTTCTCGTGGGTAAGCAAGTTAAAAATCTCTTGGTCCATTTTGGTGATTTCAGAAAATAACTTATTTAGTTGGTTATTATCTTTGGGTATCCCATACTGTTCATCCAAGTGGAGGATGATGTTAACCACTCGTTCTTTATTGTTTAAGATCTCGAGGGCTTTGTCGTACTTCTTTTTTTCCAGAAGATTTAGGCAAAGCTCTGCGAGCTCATGAGCGGTGTTTACCGCTTTAAATAAAACGTCTTGGTTTTTACTGTTCATCAGGCCTCTTTCTTGAGCTCTGCTCCACGATCCTTCTTAACAGACCTAACCGCCTGTGCCCAACCTTCGTATAGAGTGTTGAGAACACTTAAGCATCCTTCCAGGGGCTCTTTATCAATTTTGATATTGGCCTGGGGGCTTGAATAAAGAAGGTAGTCGTATAGCGAAGAAAGCTCTCTTGCAACGTCGCCCCCGATCTCGAAATCAAGGCTGTTATTAAGCTCAATAACAATGTCTTGTAGCTTGCCAATGTGGACACCTTTTCCAGCAATGTTTTTCTGATCAATTGCTTCAATCGCCTTTTTACAGTTTTTGATCGCAGCCTGATAAAGCATAAGGAGGATTTGCTCCTTGCTAGCTGTTTGTACTGATGTCTTTTTGTAAGCGCCTAATCCGTAACTCATTTTTTATACCCCTTTAAGCGTTAACCTAATTGCTGGACAGGGTTAAAACCGCCACCGGTCATACCCGCAAGTCCAGAACCTTGTGATTTTATTCTTGATATAGTTTCTTCAAGTCTTGCAAATTTTGCTTTGAGAACTCTTTCTTTCTGATCGATCTGTCTCTGCTTGTTTTCAATTCTTCGATCAATCTGTTTTATTTTACTGTTTAACCCCTCTTTCCTGGAGGTAAGAGTGCCCGAAGGTCTTTTTAAGGCTCCATTCACAACACCTTCAAGGTTGTCGATAAAGCCATTGATTTTGCCATTTTCTATTGTGTATATCCCTGCAATAATTTGGGACACCTCTTTATAGTTCTTCTCCAAGGCGACCTTGAATTTATTTTCATCAAGTTCGATAAGCCCGTTTCTTTGAAATGTTAGCCCGAGATCTCCAATTCTTCTTGGGCCAAAGTCTGTCTTTATTGTGGCGAACATTGCGTTTCTAACTCTGGATTCAATGGTCTGCAATGTAATGTCCCCGCCCAGTGTTCTCGAGGTGTCGGTGGTTTCATCCATTGCGTTTTGCTCTTTTATAAAGGAAAGAACGTCATTGATGCTCTTAACGATATCCTGCATTTTTCCAGCGATCTTTCCAACGTCTTCCACAATTTCGATCGTTATTTCTTCACCTGGCTTGGCCTTCTTTAAATCAAGCGTCACGCCTGGAATCAGCTCAGTTGCCTGATTGGTGGGCAATTCAATTTCAAAGCCATCAAGCTTCACTTTGGCATCCTGAGCGTCACGGTGAGAGTCAAACCAAATATCTACTTCACCGTCCACCAAATAAAGGTTGGGAAAGATTGCTTTGTTTTCATCGCCTGTTTCTTCAAGTGAGATGATAAGCTTCCACGGCTCGTCAGTTCCGTCTCCGGAGTTTACGACATTTGCTCGCATTCCATTTTCACTATCTCGGTTAATTAGCTTGGCGATTCCTGAAAGAGAGGAATGCTCTTGATCTACATAAATCTCTTTCTCTTCACCGTTTGGCAGTTCATAAGTAATATAGCCAACTCCAAGGTAGGTGTTGTCTTTGTCTTCGACACCGTTGGAAATTGCTGAAGACTTTTGCGCCAACTGGGTGACCTCTATTTGATAGGTTCCAGGTTCTGCAAGGTTTTTGTCCACGTTGGCGGTAATGTTGTCACCACCGACATTAATGGCCAATTCACGAAAACTTCTGTCACCCTTGTTTGCGTATATGTTGCCTTTGAGTTTCTCAACTCGTTGGGTGAGATCCGCAAGCAAGGCCTTCTTGCTGTTGATCTTGTCTTTCTTCTCGTTCATTTTTTGCAAAGGAATTTTTTCAGCAGCGATAAGCTGCTCGACGATATTTTTTGGCAGTCCTGAATTTATTGAACCAAAAGATATGCCCAAATTTTCCTCCTGAAAACGTGTGGCACGCATCCTGCGCACTCTTAGGCTACCTCTAGGTTAGCATATCAAGAACTTGATGCAATAGGGAACAATATGAGTTAACATAGGCTAAGTTGTTAAAAAAGGCCTTCCATAAGGAAGGCCTAGGATTAGGATTTGGGTTGGGATTTTAGTTCAAGTTGTGAACTGTACTAATTTTATCGGTTATTATGGATAAAGCTTTATCAAAAAAGTCAGACTTTCTGAAAATAAAGTCCAAATTCTTTATAAATCGGCTAGTTACCTACTTTTCTTTTCTTCTGGTTCCTATATGGTTGCAGAAAACTGTTCAATTAAATTTATTTTTTCAATCCTTAACACTGCTTCTCTATATGTTCTTTATGCTCGGGCAGTGGTATCTGCTTGGCAAAGAAATTGATCACAGATTAAAAATCTATTACCGGGCAAATTCTTCCATGGACCGGATCATCTATAGAATTTTGAGCGGCAATATCTTTATAATTTTATTTTTCAATATTTTACACCTAATGCCCTACCAAGTGGCGACGTTTGGCTTTTGGGTTTTCTTTGTCTCCATAGGACTCTTTTACTCATGGCCAACTAGAGGAAAAATCATTGAAGAGTCTATGGCCGGTCAATTTGGAGAATTTAGATTTTTAGACAACTTTGAACGAACAGTTCTAATAATGATTACTGCAATGTTTCTAGTTTCTCTTCCTGAATTGCCACTTTTCCAAAATATTGAAGCTTTAAAGCTTTACTTTGATCCAAGGGAGCAGGTCCACTCAATTATATGGAATTTTCTTTCGGTTAACTACCTTCCTTTTGATAAATATCCAAAGCTTTTTAACCTTGCTTGGAGCTTTCATTTCTACGTTTATGGAATAGGAATCTTTTTATTGGCCTTCTATTGTGTTCTGCGATTTTTCTTTGCAAGAAGGCTAGCTATCCTTGGCGTGTTTGCTGTGGTTTCCTCTTGGTCTTTCTCGAGGATTTTAGCTGAGGATTTTCTGGCAAGCTATACTCACACTTTTCCATTGCTTTTTGTCTGGGCGCTGTTTTGGAGCTCTAAGAGCTCGACCTATAGAAGTGGACTGCTTACTGGTTTAGTCTGTGCCCTAGGTGCGATGATTAATGTCAATTATGCTTTGTTGTTTCCAGCGATGCTAGTAGGGATGCCTATGCTGTTTTCAAAGACAAAAACAGCTTGGTACAGGAAACAATGGCTCAAGTACAATATCTTGGGCGGCATCATTTTGTTGGCCGTGGTTTTCTCCCACTCAGAAACAGCATTTGTTTTCGAGCCTTTTGAAACTAAAAAAATAGGCGAGATGTTTGCGACATTCTTCACCCGAAAGGCCTTTTACTCGGTTGGGGTCATTGGGGCCTTGATGACTGGAGTATACTTGTTTAGAAAAAAGGGCAATGCTCACTCTAGCGTAAGCTTTGATCAGTCGAAAGTGTCCGAAATGGGCTTTTGTCTATTCTTATTTATGGGCCTTTCAATATTGGTTAACCCACTATTTGTTTCAAACTTCACCGCTATGTGGATTCTAACCGTATTCAGTCTGGTTCCGTTGGAATGGATCTTTCAATCGATAAGCAGGCTTAGAAGTAAAAGAAATCTAATTTACGTGCTTTATATTCTGGTATGCCTTTTGGATTCTCACTTTGAGGGCAGGGTGAGAATTATAGGAAAGATGTTTCTTGAGGACGAAATCTTTAAGTACATAAACCAGATATAAGTAACCATTATTGTTAGTAAATGGCTTTATTTTCTTGCTTCAAATTCTCCAAGCGCATACAATTTAATTAAGACTGGGACTACATATGGCAAGGAGGTCATATTGTTAAAATCTTCCCTTAGCGACAACTTGTTTCAAAGCTTCGTTTCCTCTTATCAAAACATCCCTCGTTCATCTTATTCCTCTGACATTCCTTTTGTATTTGTTGACACCGAAGGCGGCGTTAAACTTCTTACGAATGTGGTTGAAAATGACGATCGAAATGATGGAGTTTTTGCTGTATCCATGGCCGAAGATGGCTGGATGGAGTTTCTTGCACTGCAGGATTGATTTTTGGGGAAAACTTTTTTGCGCAGCTGCTAAATGAACTTTATGTTTGTAAGGCGCGTTGAAAACTTTGGAAACAAAGCAATACAAGGTATTGAAAACTCAACACTTTAAAAAGTTTGTGAACAGAAATTGTTGATAACTTTCAGTGAATTTTATTGTGGAAAACTAAAACATTCTTGTTGATAAGTAGGTTTAATCAACTTCAAAAAGGTGATGATAATCAATTAAGGCACCTAAAATGTCAAACGAATCTTTTCTAAAATATTATAAAGTCATTTTTCATAAATAAAACGTTTCTATTGCACCCCTCAAATTAAACAACTTTTTTGACTTCATAGGGTAATTCTCCTCAAACGAAAGGAGTTTTAATCTATGAAAGAAGTAAAGTTTGCCCAATCTGATGAAACCATTCTTATCACCGGTTCTACCGGAACAGGAAAAAGCCGGATGGCAAAAAGGATTCATGATCATTCGAGCAGGGCCAGTAGAAGGTTTTTACACGTTAATCTATGCAATTTTTCAAATGAGCTGTTCCAGAGTGAGCTTTTTGGGCATGTGAAAGGCTCTTTCACTGGTGCGGGTTCAGATAAAAAAGGTTTTTTCGAGAGGGTTGGACAGGGAACACTATTCTTGGATGAGCTTGGGGAAATAAGCATGGAAACCCAGGCCAAGCTTCTAATGGTCTTAGAGGAGGGAATATTCTATCCTATAGGTTCAACTTCTCCAGTGAGCTTTGATGGCAGAATTATTTTTGCAACCAATAAGAATTTGGAGAAGATGGTTGAGAAAGGAACTTTTAGGGAGGATTTGTTCTTTAGGATTCGCACGTTTGAATTACAAATGTCCTCATTGAAGGAAATGCCCGATTTTAAAGATATAGTTGAACGAGAGTTTTTAAATCTCAAACTAAATCACTCTAAGTCGGCTTTAATTTTGGAGGCCGAGGCTTTGGCCTTTATAGAGAGCTATGACTGGCCTGGAAATTATAGGGAGCTGTTAAATGTCTTAAATTACGTCATTTTGATGGCACAAGGGGCAGTAAAGCTAAGTGACTTTCCCAGTTATCTTCAAAAAGTCTGCAGCGCTTTTGAGAGCTCTGATGACTATCACTCCAATTTAGCAGATTTTGAAAGACGCTTTCTTCAAAGGATGCTGGAAAAAAGGGAGTTTAAAATAAATAAAACTGCTAGGGAAACCAATATTAGCAAAGTGACGCTTCTGGCAAAAATAAAAAAATATGATATTAAGATAGAAACGAAAAATCTAAAACAACGAAAAGCCTAAATATGAGTTTTAAAGTTAAAGATCACTATTTCAATAAGGCCAAGAAAGAGAACTTTGTAGCCAGAAGTATTTATAAACTAGAGGAAATAGATAAGAAGTACAAAGTCATCTCCAAGGGAGATTTGGTGTTCGATCTTGGCTACTACCCAGGCTCATGGATTCAATACACCTCTAGAAAAATTGGATCCGAAGGAAAGGTTGTGGGCATCGATATTAAAGAAGTAAATGACAAAATGAACAAAATACCTAATGTTGAGGTGTTTCACAAAGACATAAATGACCTTAAGACATTGGAGGAGCTCGGAGTTGACCGCCCTTTTGATGTGGTTGTGTCTGATATGGCCCCAAACACCACTGGAATAAAGTCTGTTGACCAGGCCAGAAGTTTGAATCTGGTTGAAATGGTATTTTTTCACCTTCCAAAACTTTTAAGAAACGGCGGAAATTTTGTTATCAAGGTCTTTGACAGCAATGACGCTCAGAACTTTTTAAAGGCCCAGCGTTCTATGTTCAAAGAATTTAGCTATTTAAAACCAAAATCTACAAGAAGTGTCAGCAAAGAGTTTTTTGTAATCGGCAAAGGATTTAAACACAATGGTTAAGTTTTTTGTCGTCTCTCTGTTCTTGCCCCAATTGTTATTGGCCAACTTTAACTTTGGAAAAGATCTTAGTTTTGAGCTGTTCGATGAGGAAGGATTTAAAAAATCGCTTTCTAAGTCGGTCTTTGAAACCCAAGGCTGGCCTGAGCATCATGAGTATAAAGAAAGAGAGTATGAAGTTGATTACACAATCAATGATCAACTCACTAAATACATTGTAAAACAGCTTAAAAGGTATAGATCTGACTATACCTCGGTGGTTGTTTTAGATAATAACACCGGCGCAATTTTAAGTGCGGTTGATTTACAAAGAAAAGGCAACAAGGTTGGAAAATCCATGGCGTTTTCTCCGGCCCATCCAGCTGCTAGTGTCTTTAAAGTTATTACGGCAGCTGACCTTTTGGACAATACAGATGTAAGCAAAGAAACAAAATTTACCTACAATGGTAGATCAACAACTTTGTATAAATATCAGCTAAAAGATAAGAAGAACCGTTGGACTAGAGCTATACCTTTTGAAAAGGCATTTGCATGGTCCAACAATGTTGTTTTTGGAAAGGCGGCCATTAAGAATACGAACTTCAAAAGCATTTTTAGCACCGCTTCGAAGTTTGGCTTTAATGAAGAGCTTTTACAAATTGTGGAGTCTGGCACTTCAAAACTATTTCCAGTTGAGAGCAAATACAACTTGGCCGAATTGGCGTCGGGTTTCAATAGAAAGACCATGATTAGCCCTCTGCATGGAGCTTTGATTGCATCAGTCATTGCCAATGAGGGTGTGTTAAAAAAACCTTATGTTGTTAACTCAATAAAAGATATTAAACAGGACAGGGAAGTATGGAGTCCTAGTTATATTCTGAGTCGGTCTTTGTCTAAGGAGGCCGCGCTTGAGCTTCGCTCAATGATGAACTTAACGGTTAAGCGTGGTACAGCTCGTGGCGCTTTTAGACCTTGGAAAACAAAAAAAATTAGGGATATAGAAATCGGTGGAAAAACTGGCACTATTACCGGAGGAATACCTCATGGCCGTAGGGACTGGTTCGTCTCCTATGCTAAACCAAAAGATGATCAATCGGATGCAGGCATTTCGGTTTGCGTTATGATTGTCAATCTCGAGAAGTGGTATATAAAAAGCACCTATCTTGCTAAAAAAATTATTCAATATTATTATGATTCTTTAAAAGAATAAGGATTACGTCATATGAGCGACGACCAATTAGAAAAAGAGCTTTCTGAAAATGAAAGTACTGAGATATCTTCAACCAAAAAGTTTGTAAAAGAGTTTAAGTCAATTGTCTTGATTGTGGTGACAGTTCTTGCTTTTCGTTCAACTTTTTTTGAACCGTTCAAGATTCCATCTGGCTCTATGATCCCAACACTCTTAATAGGCGACTTTATTCTAGTTAATAAATTCTCCTATGGTTTCAAAGTGCCTTTTTCTGACTGGTTCAGCGATCCTATTTACTTAACGGGTCCTGATAGGCCAGAGAGAGGCGATGTTGTGGTCTTCAAATATCCTAAAAATACGGAACTTAACTACATCAAGCGTGTGGTTGGATTGCCTGGCGATACTGTTCAAATTATCGATAAGGTTGTTTACGTTAACGATCAACCGGTAAGCGCCAAACCAATGGATGGGTCTGAGATAATGGAAGATATGGATGATAAATTTAAAAGGTTTAATTTTAAATTTTTCAAAACTCAGACAGGAGAGCATGAACACGTCACTCAAGTTGATGAAGACAACATTTACATCGCGAATTTTAATAAAATTCAAGTTCCCCAAGGCCATTACTTTGTAATGGGCGATAATAGAGATTTTTCTGCTGATAGCCGCATATGGGGCTTTGTGCCTTTTGAAAATATTAAAGGTGAGGCGATACTTGTGTGGTTCTCACTTTCTTTTCCTTGGCCTTGGTCTAACGGCGATGAAACGTTCAAGTTTAGGCCGTGGAGAATTGGTACTCTAATAGAGTAAAAAAATCTTAGGCGAGAATTACTTGGCAATTACTCTAGTTTCACCGTCATTGCCACTCTCGCCCTTATCCCACATAATTGAGTCATTCTTAGTGATGAAGTCCCTGAGCCACTTTTTAAGTGTGCCGTTTCCATGACCATGTATGAAGTTAATGAAGGGAAGTTCTCCGCTTAAAAGATCTGGTATGGCATTTTCCACGATATTTTGAAACTCATGAAGTCGCATCCCTCTACAGTCATATTCCAACTTGGATGGGGCAGTGCGGAATGTGTTAACAATTACTTTCCCACTTTTGGCCTGCTTGTTAGGAGAGTGAAGGGAGTCGATTGGACATTTAATTTTTAGATTTCCACGAGAGACCACGGCCTCTTTTTTGTTGTTTAGCTTGATAAGAGTTACAGTTTGATTAACGAAAGAGCAAAAATACTTATTTCCAACTACCAACTCTTTGGGCCTTGGCATATCCTTAAACTTTTCAACTCTCGGGCCTTCGTCTTTTTTAGTTATAAATGGAGAAATTTCTTTTTGTAGTTGGGAAAACTTTTTGTCCTGAGCGCGAGTGCTTTTGATTTCTCCACTTTTAGTTTGCTTGAGAAGCGAATAGGCCTTTTTCTCTATTTTAGAGAGTTCTCTTTTAACTTTGGAAACTTCTTCATCGACTTTCAATTGAATGAGACCTTTAGCGGCTTCTTTTTGATTTTTGAGCTCTTTATTAAGTCTTTCGTTCTCTTCAATGATCTTAGACAGTTTTCCTTCGCGCTCGGATAGCCCGTGTAAAAGCTTTTCATAATTGATCATTTTATTGTCTAAGCGCTTCAAGGCCAAATTGTAGATCTCTTCGCATTTTGAATCATTGCCACTAAGCTTTTTAAAGATATCTAAAGCAAGAGAGCTTCCCGGGGCTCCAAAAATTAGCTTGTAGGTTGGCGAGTTTGTGGACTCATCAAAGCCGACATGACATGAGATATAATTGCTCTCTGAGTGAGTGATTGTCTTTAATGTTTGGTGGTGAGTTGAAACAATTACTTTGGAACCAGAGGTCTTGGTTATCTCTTCAAAAAATGAAAACGCCAGCGCAGACGCTTCTTCACTGCTCGTTGAATTGAAGATTTCATCAATAATAACTAAATTGCTCTCTCCAAGAAGGCTTAATAGTTCAGTGTAGTTTTTAACCTCGGCAGCAAAGGAGCTAAGTCCTTCTTCTAAACTTTGCTGATCATTGCCAAAGTAAAAAATATTCTGAAAATTGAATACTTCGGCTTTCCTAGCGGATACAAATAGCCCATGTTTAATAAAAAAACTTGTAAGCGCAATCGCTTTAATTGTTGCTGTTTTTCCGCCTGTATTCGGTCCGGATATTACTAGGCCTTTGTCTGATGGTTTGATTAGCAAGCTGTTCTTAACCGGGTTTTCAATCAGGGGATGGAAGAAGGAGTCAAGTTCCAACTTGTGATCCGAACACAAAACAGGCCTGTTGAGATGAAACTCCATAGCAAAGTTTGCTCTCGTTCTGTACTCATCAAAAGCGAATATAAGATCGGTAACATAATCAATCTGTGAACCATGAGCTGCAAGTCTTGATGAGAAGTCCCTAGCGATATCATGCAAAATTTGATCTATTTTTAAAACAACTTCCATTCGCATAAGGTTTAGATTTTTAACCTCAAGAGGTTCAACGTAAAGTGTTCTCCCAGACTCCGACCTGGCAATAATGGCCCCGAGTCCACTGTTATAGCCATCGCTCTTAATTGGAAGAACATATTTATCATTTATGATGTCATGACTTTCAAATTGAAGGGGGTTTTCAAATTTTGAGTTTTGCCTAAGCTTTGAAAGGAGTCCTCTGGAACTTTGTTCTATTTCCATCTGCTGTTTGTAGAGATGGTTGAGCTTTGGATGTTTAAAAAAATCTATTTCACAGTCTTTGGAGACAAAGGTTCTAAATTCTCTAAGGGTGTTTCTTCGAAAATCTGAAATAAAGCGTTCGGTATCTTCACTAAGAAATTCAAGAAGGTTGTCTGAGAGAAACTTTTTATGCTCAATAAAAACTTCGACAATTCTTATAAGAGTGGCAAGTCGCTCCAATGAGAACACTTCACCTTTGGCCAGCTTTGAGCCTGAGGTGTGATTAATGTGCTCGAAATTGAGATCAGAGAGTTTATGTTGAATCTCTACTATCTCCTCATAATTTTCGGGTTCAATAAACTTCTCAGTTATTGTGTATACCGCTTCGAGTCGTTGTTGATCGACTTCATTTTCCATGATTCTAGAGGCGGTTTCAGGGAAAAGAGAAATGGCCTGGGCCTTGCCAAAGAATAAATCCCATTCCAACTGTTTTAAAATCGTATTTTTATTCTGTATATTGGTTGTCATGATAATGACGTATGATGACATAGTGGGACAAGTTAGGCAATTTCAAACGAGTTGGAAGGGGATCGGACAACTACAGAAATGCTACAGTAGTTCTCGGTTTATATCGATTTCGCTAAGAGAGTCTGGGAAATCAACCTATCTCATTTTTGGCAGAGGTAAAGGATTTGAAGGCCTTTGGCTGTCAGAAAAGCAAATCCCAAGCGTAATAAGAAAGAAAGACAGATTTCTCGAATATTTAAGAAAACATTTGGGCGGAGCAAGATTACTAGGTATTGAAGTTGATCAGCTAGATAGAATTATTTACATCAAATACCAAAAGTTTGGCAGGGAATGTATTTTCGGAGTCTTTTACAAGGGACGACAGCTTTTATTTGCCAACAAGTATTATAGTCAAAAATTAGACACGATGAAGATTCTTTGCTCGTGTGACCCTAAGTTTAACCCTGATTCGATTGTTGAGGCCTTTGACTCTGTTGGCCGAACCAAACAAGAAAAGCTTGAGAGAAATAAGTGCTGCACACAAATAGTGGAGCTTCTTGAAGAAGAGATTGAAGAAGGAGTTGACCCTGTTAAAGACAAACGCTCTAAAAATTTTATCAATAGGAAGTATAAAAATATAAAAGATGATCTGGAAAAAAATAAAGAGTGGGTCAAACTTCGTGATTATATAGAGAAGAACAGCGATTTTGATTTACTCCCAAAAAAAACTAAAATTTGTGGATTTAAAATAAATTTCCAAGAGAAATCAAATTTTAAGAGACGTGATGAGCTTTATAACAAAGTGAAAAAGCTTAAAAGGGGTGAGGCCATCCTATCGGAAAGATTAAAAGAGGTGAAAGGCCAATTAATTCCCGAAAAGCAGGAGCCACTTGAAAAAAGCAAGCTTGATGTTATTGAACCACTATGGGGAAAAGGGAAAAAAGAGAACGAAATAAAGAAAACTCATGATTCTTCCGGTTTTTACATTGTTGATTACCCCGGTTTTAAGATGGGCGTTGGGACAACGGCCCATGGAAATGATCAATTAAGAAAAAACTGGGGAAAGAAAGAGGACTGGTGGTTCCACCTAGACGGCCAGACAAGTGCGCATATAATTGTAAAGACGGATGTCTTGGATGAAGGACTCTTCAAATTGGTAGGTAAAGAACTTATTAGGGTGGGAGGGCTTCAAACATCTGAGGTGAATCTCATCTATACACAAGTTAAAAACCTAAAGGGTATTGCCAAGAGTCCTGGGTCTGTTAACTTTAAGAAAGAAAAAAGGCTAAGAGTTTATTTAAATGAAAATTAAAGTTGTGTGCCTTTTCTTTATTGCTCTATTTTCTGGTCAATGTTTCTCTAAACAGATTAAGGATTTGTATTTCGAAATCCACAGCGACGATCTAAAAAGCCTTGTTGAGGAAAATTACAAACTAAAAAAGCTTGGTGGTCTTTATTGTAAAGTTTATTGGACGGAGGGCCGCAACGAGGTTGTAGTTGTAACCAATGATTTAGCTGATAATAATATTAAGGCCTCAATAAAAAAAGCTTGTTCTCGAAAAGCTCAATTAGCGATTCCAAACACACTTGGCCAATACTTAAAGGGTTTTAAAAAGATAAAAAGCTCTGATGGCTGGGATACTTACCAAGATACAACTGGTCTTTCTGATAAGAATGAAATTCTAGTTAAAAGGGGAGCGAGTTTTACGAGATTGATCGTGAAAAAAGCAACAGGCACAACTAAATTACATTACTATTATCGTCAGGTTAAGAATCATAAGATTTTAAGAAAGTTGAAAGTTTCTTCTTACGAGGGAATTCAAAACGTTAAAAGCACGATTAATATTGTCAGCCATGGAAAAAGGAACAAGTATGTTCCTAAAAAGGTCGTGGTTAACACATCCCAAAACCTAATTAAAAAAGGAGTGGGAAGTTATAGCCGATCTTTAAAAGAAATCTACCACTTTAAGAATTATAAAATTAATAATTCAAAAGCTGTTTTATATTTTAGTAAAAAGTAAAGATGAGCAGAATGCTCTGAATACAATTTAGACTGTAATCAACTCCTGTTAGGATGTATAATGTGTACTTGCTTAGGGAGGATGTTTGAGAGAAATAATTCTTAATAAAACTGGAAGTTTAAAATGCTACAATTTACCTTCAGGCCTGTTCGCCTCAGACTTTGAATCCTCTATAAAGTCTTTTACTCCTGGTGAGTGGGCGGTCTTTACCAATAAAAAAAAGGGAGAAAGCTTCCTTGGTTTCATCAATCCATTGGTCGAGGGAGGAAGTCCTTGCGCATATGCTCTTACAAAAGATGTTAATTTGGAGCCATTGCACTTGTTGGAGACTCAATTAATTAAATCTTGGGAGAAGAGAAAGCGAATCACTGATTACAACGAAAATGCTCGCATGATTTATGGCACTTCCGATGGTCTTCCTGGTCTGATCGTTGACGCTTTCAAAAATTGTGTCGTGGTTCAGATAAACTGCGCAGGCCTAGACAAGTATCGAGAGGAACTTAAAGAATCAATTGAAAAGTTATCCAAGAAGCCTGTGATGCTCCTAGATAATCAGAGTTATCGAATGGCCGAAGGATTGCCGTCTTTCCCCTCTAGCAGCGCGGTTGATCGACTAGAGATTCAGGAAGGTGAGTTATTGTTCAATCTTGATGCCAAACAAATGCAAAAAGTAGGCTTCTACTATGATCACCGAGAAAATAGAAGAAAACTCAAAGGGTACTTGGAACGCTTAGATTGGAAACCTGAAAAGGCACTTGATCTGTTTTCTTACCTTGGAGCTTGGGGAATGACCATGTCCCTCGCTGGGGTAAAAAGTGTGGAGCTTGTGGATCAGGCCGACTTTACGAAACTAATTTCTGAAAACTGGGAAGCTAATAAGCTTGAGGGAGAGTTCAAGTTCCACCACGAAGACGTTTTCAATTTTCTAAAACAGAAATCAAATGAAGGTGAGAAGTATGAGCTCATCGTTAGTGACCCCCCTGCGTTTTGCAAATCCCCCAAGGGAGCTAAAAAAGCTTTGCAAGGCTATTTGAAGCTACATCGCGCTTGCTTGAAGTTGTTGGAAGATAAGTCTCTCTTCGCAGTATGTTCATGCACGCGATACGTAGATATTGATTCTTTGGCGCAAAACGCATCTTTAGCGGCGAGACAGGAAGGAAAAAGACTCACCCTCTTGGATATTGGCACCCAAGGGTTTGATCACCCTAGCTCCAATTTCAAAGACAACGCAAATTATCTTAAATATCTATTATTTTACGTGGAGAATTTATGACCCAGATTAGAGAAAATGTTCTTGAGGTTCTTAACCAGGCAAAAAAAGTCGTTTACGGGCAAGATGACATGCTTGAAGCGATTGTTGCTGCGCTAGTTTGTGAGGGGCACCTACTGATAGAGGGAATGCCCGGTCTTGGAAAGACTCTCTCAGTTTCCATCATGAGCAAACTTTGTGATATGAACTTTAATAGAATCCAATTTACACCGGATCTTCTTCCTTCTGATCTGATTGGTACGATGATTTATAATCAGCAAAAGGAGGAGTTCTCAACAAAGTTTGGCCCAATCTTCACTCAATTAGTTTTAGCTGATGAGATAAATAGGTCTCCTGCAAAGGTTCAAGCCGCTTTACTGGAGGCAATGGCAGAAAGACAAGTTACTATTGGGGACACATCTTATCCGCTCAAGTCTCCATTTGTTGTTTTGGCAACCCAAAACCCAATTGAGCAAGAAGGGACTTACAACCTCCCAGAGGCCCAACTTGACAGATTTATGATGAAGATTAGTGTGGACTATCCAGACTTTGAAGCTGAGAAGTCAATACTCGATCTAAGGCCAAGCGACTTCAACTCCTTAACCCCACTTCTTAACAATGAAAACCTAACGATGATGAAAAAGGCGGTTGGGGAGATTTATGTGGATGAAAAAATAAAGGACATGATCGTAAAAATAGTTCATTCAACTCGACCGGATTCAAAATTTTTCAACAAGAAAAGAGAAGGTATGATTTTGGCAGGGGCCTCTCCAAGAGCATCAATATGGCTCTATAAAATATCAAAGTTCCAGGCCATGCTTGCTGGAAAGGACTATGTTTCCCCTGAACATGTGCTTAGCGTTGTTAAAAGCGTTTTGGGTCATAGGGTAATTCTCTCTTACGAGGCAATCATTGATAAGGTGGATGTTAAAGAGTTGGTTTACGACATCGCAAGTGAGTGTGTGTAATAAATGAATATAAAGGAAGTAGAAAAGGCGGTTGCTCGAATTCAGTCGCACCTTTTCCAAAACTCTAACTCTTTTTCCGTTGGAATGCTTAAATCTCACTTTAAGGGAGCGGGACTCCAGTTTAAAGAACATCAGATCTACAACCCAGGTGATGACGTGCGTTTTATTGATTGGAAGTTATCCGCAAAAACCGCCAATACGTTCGTTAAAACTTTTGAAGAAGAAAGAAATATTGAAATTGTGGTTGTTTTGGATTTATGCGACAGCATGCTCATAGGTTACAAAGGAGTCAGTAAACTTCAGGCCTCTTTGGAGATTGCATGTTTGCTTTATCTTCTTGCTGAAAAAACAAAAGACAATGTGAAAATAGTTTTGTTTACAGATCAAGTTGAAATTCTTCCTGGAGCTTCTGGGCAAAAGGGAATCGTTCTTCTTATGTCTGTATTGCAAAGATTAAACATTGTTAATGCGGAAGGAGTTGTTAATCCCTTTTACCGTGTCCCCTCAGCTTACGAAGAAAAAAAGAAGTTGGCGCAGATCAAGTCTCTTGTTGCTAGAGGCAAAGAGGCGGTTCTTTTATCAGACTTTAATGCCTTGGATAACTTCGATGAACTAAACAAGCTTTTTTATCGAAAGAACATGCACTGTTTCCAACTCACCAGCCCAATTGATGAGCAACGAACAAGTCAATTTTCTATTTTTACAAAACTTGGTGGAAAGAGGGTGTTGGCAAAAACTGGCAGGAAGAAAGAGTCAGGACTTAAGGGAAGATATAGAAAGATTTCTGTTAAAGACCGATATTTGGAGAGTTTTATTCGTGAAATGCTTTAGCGTTCTAATACTATTTTCATCTTTGGCCTTTGCTGAGCTTGTAATAAAGCCTTTAGAAAAGTCAAAGATTACTACTGGGGATATTATCGAGGTCGAGGTTGAGACTAAACCTGGGGAGAGCATCCCATCCCTTGAAGGAGAAAGACTCGGAAATATTCTCTACGTTTTGGAACAGGACGAAAAAAAATTGAAAGTTATCGTCGCTCCGGCCAAAAACAATAATATTGAAGTTAAATCAATTGATGTTAGGCTTCAGGGTTTTGATTTTGAGTATAAACAAGTGAACCCACACAAAGATTTTTTAATGGAGGAGAAGGACTACAAATTATTAACTCCTGTAGAGCCGTGGAAAAAAATAATTGTCACTTTTTTTCTTGTGGTCGCTGGATGGTTTGGTGTCAGATTCTTGGTTCAAAAAAATAGGGTGCGTAATGAGAAAAGGAAGTTTGCAATTAAGGCGAATGAGGCGTTAGAAATAGTGAAAAAGGCAGATAGCCGCCAAGAAATAGAAGCATTTTTTAGAAAAAGAAAAGAGTATGAAACTATGCTGGAGTGGAATGAAAAAAGCTTTAGCACATTTGTCTACACATTGAACTCTCATCAGTTCAAGCCGGCCTGGAGTGAGGCGGAGGAGAACGAGGTCAAAAAAGCGTTTATGAACTTAAAGAAAAGTATGGGTGTGAAAAGTGGAATATAAAAGCGCTTCTTTTGCCATTCTTGGATTGTTGGGGTTACTTTTCTGGGCCTTGGAGTACTGGAAGGTGTTGAAGACGCCAGAGTTGGTGGCCCCTACAAACTTAAAGGTTGGCGGAGCTAATATGCTAAGGGGCATGGTCTTTCTTTTAGGTGTCGCTGGCTGGCTGTTGATTTCCTATTCAATGACTGGGCCTAGGAAAGCACTGAAATTCATTCCTTCGAACATAGAGGTGAATGATATCTTTTTTGTGGTGGACGTTTCTAGGTCTATGCTTGCAGATGACATGCAGCCAAACCGTTTGGAAGTTGCGAAGGAAAAGCTGAGGGAGTTCGCTAAGCTTAGGCCCACAGCCAGGGTTGGAGTTATCATATTTTCGGAAAAAGTTTTTACAATGCTTCCTCTTACAACAGACCCCACTTTGGTGGATAAGATACTTTCTGACATTCAGGTCGGCTTTCTAGGAAGCGGGACAAACATTGGTGATGGACTTGCTCTTGCAGTGGCGCGGGCACAAGATAGTAAGACAAAAAATAAGGTTGTCATTCTTCTAACTGACGGTGTTAACAACGTTGGAAAGGTGACACCTATTCAAGCTGCTGAACTAGCTAAAGAAAATGACATAAGAGTCTATACGATTACTCTTGGAACTCGAAGCGATGCTAAAATCCCTGTAGGAAAAGGTATGTTTGGAACTCAATATCAAACAATTCCTGGTGGGTCTTTTGACCTTAAGACTATGAAAGAAATTTCGGATATGACAAACGGTAAAAGCTATATGGCGGATAGTGAAGAGAGCTTAAAGGAAATTCTCGGTGAAATCCAAAGTTTGGAAAAGACTGAGATTAAGAGTGCAAATCAAGTTGTGTATGATGAATTGTTTCACAAATACCTTCTCTGGGGTGTTTTATTATTAGCAGGATGTGAATTAACGAGAAGAAATCTCTTAAAGGAGGTCTCTTGAGTTTTAATTATATAGAATATCTACCATTGGTTGTATTGGGTATTGCGGCCTTTTGGCTTATGACGATAAAGGTTGAAAAAAAATACTACAGCTGGGTCTTAACTCATTGGTTTTATAAACAAAGCCTTGCAAGCAAACTTTCAAGTGTGTTTTTCTTTGCTGGCTTCTCATTTTTGCTATTAGCTCTACTAGATCTGCGTGGTCCGGAGGAAAGGGTAACCGGAAAGAGCTCTGATCAAAAGACTGTTGTATTAATTGACGCCTCAGCAAGCATGCTTGCTGAAGACGTAAGACCGAACCGCTTTGAAAAGGCCACTTTGCTCGCTAAGCACTTCATCAAAAAGGCCGTGGGACATCAAGTGTCTGTTGTGGTTTTTTCTGACGGTCAAAAAAGAATAGTACCTTTTACAAAAGATATGGATCTTGTTGAGGCTAGGTTGAATACTCTCAAAGGTCTTGATTTAGAACGAGGAGGTACTGGCCTATCAATGGCTATTCAGGAGTCTATTCAGTATTTCATTAATAGCGAGCAAAGACCTTTTGGAAACATTTTAGTAATTACGGATGCGGAAGAAACTGAAGGTGGCCTTAAGTTGAAAGTGCCCGATGGCATAAGTGTGGCTGTGGTGGGAGTTGGTACGGCAAAAGGTGGCCCAATCCCTATAAGGAACTCTAGAGGTGTTTTTCGAGGAAATAAAAAATTCAGAGGTGAGACGGTTATTTCCAAATTGGATGAATCTTTTCTCAAGCAATTGGGACAAGAAATTAAACACTTTAAATATTGGGTTGCAAGTTCTTACTCCCTACCTACAGAAGAAATTCTTCGCTTTTTTAGGAGAAGCTTCAAAACTAAGAAAACCGAGGATGACTTCAGAGTAAGGCCCGTTCTTGCCAATTATATGATGGTTCCTGGTGTTGTGTTTTTAATCGCTGCTTTTATGCTCAAAAATTTAAAGAGCTTCGTTATGGTGATGCTATTAATTGTTTCAATGAACACTTTTGGACAAGATAAAAAAGAGCCTGAAAAAAACAAAGTGATTGTTGATCTTGAAGAAAGGTTCGCGAGAAACGAACTGGGAGTGGAAGGCAAAAAGAAGCTTGCGTCAGAGCTTTTAAAACAAGGATTTTCTGAAGAAGCATCGAAGCTTTACGAGGAAATTTTGCATAAAGACATAAACAATAATAATGCCATTGAAAAGTTTAATTTGGGATCGGCTTATTTAAAGTCCGGGAAAATTCAAGAAGGCCTGAAAATATACACCGATTTAATTGACCACCTAGAGTCTGATGCGTCCGGGAAAAACCAGGAACTTCTTCAAAAAGCGAAATTAAATATGCTAAAGGCCATCCATGCCCAAGCGAGTCAGAAAAATAATAAAAGCCAAAAAAACGATAAGAAACAGAAAAAAGATGAAAAAGGAAAAGATAAAAAGCAAAAAGGCCAAGATGGGGGCCAGTCGAAAGATCAGAAAGAGTCCAAAGACCAAGGGCAACAGAAAGATAAAAAAGACAAAAAAGATAAAGATGAAAGCAAGGATCCATCTGATTCTAACAAAAATCAGGATCAAAAAAATAAACAAAAGAATGACCAGGCAAAAGATGGAAAGGCAAAGAAAGATAAAGTTCCTTCCATCCTTAAACAGTTGCTTTCTGACGATAACCAGTTGCAAAAGAAAGTAATAGACGCCAATACAGTTAAAGGTAAATCTAGAGAGAAGAAGGATTGGTAGAATGACAAAGTTCTTAATGATAGCACTTTTTTGTGTGGCTAACGTATTTGCCGACTCTTTGGAGATCAATATTGATCCAAGGGAACCTTTGGTAAATGAAAATTTTAGAGTCCAATTTGAAATCAAAACCCAACAAGGAACAGACCCAGTCATAAGCTTTGATCCACTTAATGTGGATGTTATCTCTAGACAAGAAACAGGGATAAAAACTAGGACAACCTATATTAATGGGCAATTAAGTACCGAGAGAAGTGTGACTGTGGAGTATGAAATGGTTGCAAAAAGGGCTGGAAGTGCATTCTTAAGGGATATCAATGTTGAGATTGGTGGACAAAAGCTTAAACACAGAACGTTGCGAATCAATGTGCTTAGAACCCCTAAGAAGGCCCGAAATATTTTAGTTAAAGCCGAAGTTAGTAAAGAAGAAGCATTCGTGGGTGAGTCAATTATTGTCCGGTACTACCTATATAATAAGGTTCCAGTATCCAGCACAGACATTAAAAAATTTCCTAAACTTGATAAGTTCTTAAAGCGTTACCACCAAGAAAAAATGACTGCGCAACGGGCTACCGTGGATGGTGAGATCTATACAAGACGCGTAATATACACCGCACAGCTCTATGGAACTGAACCTGGAACCTATAAGGTCGATCCCATAACTTTGGGCGTTCAATATTCAACACGTGGGAATAATCCATTTAATACTTTTGGCTTTGGGTCTCGACTCGGTGGACTTAGGAAAATGACCATGTCCAGCAAGCCGGTGGTAATAAAAATTAAAGCGCTTCCCAAAAATAATGTACCTTCAAGCTTTACGGGACTTGTGGGTGAACATCAATTCAACCTTGAGTTGAGTAAAAACAAGTTCGTTGTGAATGAGCCCATTGAACTAAAACTAAGAGTGTCTGGTCCTGGCGCTTTAGAGCTTTTCGAGGCTCCTAAAATTTTTACTTCATCGGTCATAGAAGAGTTTGAAAAAAATGGGGATCTCAAAGTCGCAGCTGACTTCAGTGCTACGAAAACCGTACTATACACTTACCTTGGAAGAGAGCCGGTTACAATTGAAAATAAGACGATCCCATTTACTTATTTTGATCCTGAAAGTCTAAGTTTTAAAACCAAAAACGTTGATCTGGGTAAAGTTTTGGTTGCTGGAGGAATAAGTAACAGGCCACTATCTGTCACAGGTGAACAAGATAGAAATCAAAACTCCGGTTCAAGTCAATCTGGGAATGTCACTGAGAGTACTGAGGTTCTAGAGCCTGTTTTCCGTCTGAGCAATACTTACACATACAACGCTGTTAAGATAGCATTTGCACTTGCTATAATTATTATAGTCTCGCTTATGTGGAATTTTAGAGACTCAATTATGTCACTGACGAGATCAAAAAATGACCCTCTCTCTGTTTTAATCAAGGAGGGAGCCGACTATTCAAGGTTGCATCAAGTTGTTCATGCTCTTGGGCATGGACCTGATATGGAAACCATAATCAATAACAGCAGTTTGATGAACTCTAGCAAAAAAGAATTGATTGAGGTTGCAAAGAAATGTGAAAAAGAGTTTCAAGCAAATGGGAAGGCAAAGTCTTTCAAGATTTCAAAGAAAACGGCAAGAGATTTAGTTCGGACAGGGAATATCAAGGAATGATTAGCTTTAAGGATTTTGAACCAGCCATAGGTGATAAAGAATTTGGTGTGAGCATCGGAAACTTTGACGGGGTTCACCTTGGCCATCAAAACTTACTGAAAGGCTTTTTAAGTGAATGCAAGAACAGATCAATTGCTTCGGTTGTTTTTACCTTCACACCCCATCCGGCACTTTATTTTGATCCGGCTAAACACCATCTGTTAACAAGTTATAGGAAGAAGTGCCAGATGATAAAGGAGCTAGGAGTCGACTTTGTTGTTGAGCTGGCCTTTGACAAGAAACTACAAGAAATGACAGGTAAAGAATTTTCCGAAAAGATGCTCCTATCATATAAAAACCTGAAACTTTTGTGGGTAGGGCATGACTTTAAATTTGGCAAAGACAAAGAGGATCCCATGTGGATTGGTGAGCTTGATCGTGATCTAAAGTTTCAAAGATTTCCCGCGTTTCAATGCGAAAAAGAAACAGTCTCGTCTTCGTTAATACGAAACTATCTGATGGAGGGAAATGTGGTTGCGGCAAATCGCTTTCTTGGAAGGAGTTTTTCGATTGAGGGCATGGTTGTCGAGGGCAAAAAGCTTGGAAGAAAATTAGGGTTTCCAACAATGAACGTAAACCCTAATTATCCCTTTCTTATCCCCGCCTTGGGAGTTTATAAAGTTCGATGCATTTTGAAAGGCAAAACGTATGAAGGCTTGATGAATCTTGGACGGAATCCATCAATCGATTTTGATGATAGAATTAAAATCGAAGTTCATCTTTTAAAGTTTTCGGAAGATGTCTACGGTGAATATGTTGAAGTTCTTGTCGATGACTATGTTCGTGAAGAACGAAAATTTGATGATCTAGAAGATCTTAAAGCACAGATAACGCTTGATAAGAGGGTGTATGAAAAATCAAAAAAATAAATACGCGCTTATTGGAAAAAACATCCAACATTCAAAGTCCCCTGAGATGTATAAAAAGCTTCTTGGACACGAAGTGGATTACACTTTTTTAGATTATGAGTCCGAAAAGAAGATACCGCCACTTAATGAGTTGCTTGAAAAGTATTGCCGTATCAGTGTGACTGCACCATATAAGAACTACGTTTTTAGGCATTGTGATATTCTCAGTGAACAGGCGCAGGCACTAGAGGCCGTGAATGCCATTAAGCTTAAAAATGCAGAGGTGATAGGTACCAATACTGATGCCTTGGCCTTTGAGGAGATCTTTTCTTCAAAATATCTTGGGACTTATCCAATAATTTTGGGAGATGGGGCCATGTCCAGACTGGCGCAACAGTATTTCAAAAAGACTGGAGTGGAACACATAGTTTTGAGTCGTAAGAGAAAAAATCTTGAACAAATTGATCAATACCTTCACGAATTAAGTGATAGAAGCCTTTTAATCATTAATGCATGTGGAAGGTCATACAATTTTGACTTCAAATCACCTAAGCCATTGAAAGTGTGGGATTTGAATTACTCAATGCCTGAGCAGCAAAACTATGTTTTAAAGAGTGGCCATGAATACACTGATGGGGAAGATTTGCTAATCCGACAGGCGGAGTACGCTTTAAGTTTCTGGAATTCCTAAATATATTCAAATTATTTTTATAAATTCCGATAATTTAACCAACACAAGGAAAAGTAGATGGTTCGTAAGGAATTTATTGAGGTCATTACCAATACTGGTATGGCAACTCTTAAGGAGTTGCGACGGCTAATGATGAACAAGGATGATGATGAAGTTACTGAGTTTGAACTTCTGGCACTTCCTGGTTTTGATGAAAACAAATTTGCAAAGTCCATCTCTGAAAAGTATGGGCTCACCTTCATAGATTTAAAAAATGCAAAGGTCTCAAAAGATACAATTAAGTTTCTCAAAAAGAAACTTGTAATAAACCACAGAGCAATACCTATTCAGGTCACTGCGGGGAAAGTTACTGTTGCGACTTTTGATCCAACGGTTATAGGTCACAAAGCAAAACTCGGGCAAGAACTTAAGAAGCCAGTGGAGTTTATTCTAACCAATATTTCATCTTGGCAGAAACTGTTCTCCAATGTTGAGGATTCTGTTGAAGACTTGGTTCACAGTGTTGTTGAGGTTAAGGCCAATGCGGAAGTTGAGACTGAGTTAAAAGCTGAAGACATCGGGCAAGACACAGTTACATTTGTGAATAGAATCTTGGCCGAGGCTTTTGTTAAGGGAGTTTCCGATATTCATGTTGAGCCTTATGAGAAAGCTTTTAGGGTTAGATTTAGACTTGATGGGTCTCTAGTTGAGGTTGCAAGACCTCCAAAATCGATGATGGGACCTATGATATCGAGACTAAAGATTATGGCCTCATTAGATATCTCTGAGAAGAGAAAACCCCAAGACGGAAGGATTAAACTTGCGATTGGTGGAAAGCCGATTGACTATAGAGTGTCTTCTCTTCCAACGCTTTTTGGTGAAAAGGTCGTTTTGCGACTTCTGGATCAATCAAATCTACAGCTGGATATGACTAAGCTTGGCTTTGAGGCCAAACAAATTGAAGTCTTTCAAAGAGGCATACACAATCCTTATGGAATGGTTCTTGTAACAGGTCCCACTGGATCTGGGAAAACAACGACTCTCTATTCGGCTTTGGCAGAGTTAAATACGGAAGACACCAATATTTCCACAGCAGAGGATCCTTGTGAGTTCAACTTGGAAGGTATTAACCAAGTAAATGTAAAAAAAGAAGTTGGACTCACTTTTGCTTCGGCCCTGAAGGCATTCTTACGTCAGGATCCTGATATTATTATGGTTGGAGAGATAAGGGATTTTGAGGTCGGAGAGATTGCTGTTGAAGCAGCTCTTACTGGCCACATGGTACTGTCCACACTTCACACAAATGATGCTCCATCCACGGTGACAAGGCTTTTAAACATGGGGATTGAACCCTTTTTGGTCGTGGCAGCTCTTAACGTAGTCGTCGCTCAGAGACTTTGTAGAAAAATTTGCATCAACTGTAGAGAGCCTCACAAGGTCTCCCTAAACGAACTAGTATCCTGTGGATTTGCTCCCGCTTCTGCCGAGAAGATAAAAGTTTATAAAGGCAAAGGTTGTGAAGTATGCAATGGAACCGGATACAAGGGAAGAGTTGCAATCTATGAGGTATTGGAAATGTCACCTAGACTTAGAGAGTTGGTTTTAAAGCACGCCTCCTCTGATGATATTAAAGCAATGGCCATCAAAGAGGGTATGAAAACCCTAAGGATGTGTGCACTGACTAAAGTGGCTCAAGGTTTAACAACCATTGAAGAGGCCCTTTCAAATTCAGCTTCGGATAATATGTAAGGAGATAAGCATATGAGTGATGAAACTAAAACACGAACCCAGTCAGTGCAAGGCACTCAAAATCTTCAAATTCAACAGCTGTTTAAGGTTATGGTTGAAAACGGAGCATCCGATTTGCATATCACTATGGGGACATCACCGGGTATGAGAATATCAGGAGAAGTAATCAGGGTTAAAACCGGCCCACTTTCTTCAGATGACACTAAAAGGCTTATCTACCAAATTCTTACAGAAGCCCAGAGGTCTGAGCTTGAAAAAAATCTTGAGCTTGATTTCTCTTTTGGGGTTAAAGGACTTGCAAGATTTAGAGCAAACTGCTTTTACTCTAAAGGGGCTGTCGCTGCTGTTTTTAGACAGATTCCAACCCAGGTTCCAGACTTTGACTCTCTTGGATTGCCACAGGTCCTATTGGATATGACTGATGTCTCCAATGGGCTTATGCTTGTAACTGGGCCGACGGGCTCTGGTAAGTCCACAACTCTTGCTTCAATCATTGATAGGCTGAATTCAACTGAGCCAGGACATATTATTACATTGGAAGATCCAATTGAATTTGTTCACAACCATAAGTCCAGTATTGTTAACCAAAGAGAGATTGGAGTAGACACATTAAAATTTAAAAACGGCCTGAAAAGCTTACTGCGTCAAGACCCTGACATCGTATTGGTTGGGGAGCTTAGAGACGTTGAGACAATTGAAGCAGCTTTGGAAATTGCGGAAACCGGACACTTGGTTTTTGGAACGCTTCACACAAACTCAACGATTCAAACGATATCAAGAGTCATAAATGTTTTCCCAGCAGACCAGCAAGAACAGGTTAGAACGCTTCTTTCATTCGTGTTGCAAGGAGTTGTGGCACAGCAACTACTGCCAAAGAAAGGTGGAGGTAGAGTGCTTGCCCAGGAAATTCTAAGGATGACCCCTGCGATTAGGAACTTGGTTAGAGAGGACAAGCTGCACCAGGTTTACTCTCAAATGCAGATTAATCAAGACGCAACCCATATGGTGACGATGAATCAAAGTATCAAAAGGGCCTTGGACAAAGGTCTTATAAATGCTGATACCGCAATGTCATACTCAAACAACCCTGAGGAGATGGCAAAGATGCTAGGTATACAGAAAAAATAGGATTGAATAATGGCCAATGGCAAATTCAAATATGAAGGCGTAAATTCAGAAGGGCGCAGTGTTCAAGGCGAGATTGCCGGCAAAGACGTTCGCCACGTGAAGCGCTTGCTTAGGAGAAAAGGCATTCGTGCAAAAAAAGTGAGCGCGCCTAACCCTCTTGATATCGACCTCGGTATGTGGATGGTTGAAAAAGGGCTCGCCAAGGCCTTCGGCAAAGCGGAACTTAATAGATTCACAAGACAGCTCTCTATTCTTATAAATGCGGGTGTTCCCATTCTTGAATGTATGGAGATACTTGCCAAACAAGAGCAAAACCCATCTCTAAAAGCTACAATTAAAAAAGTTATGGACGATGTTGGAAGCGGAAAGTCTTTGCATGAAGGGCTAAGCTCTCAAAAGGGCTTTGATAAGCTTTACTGTTCTCTGGTTAAAGCGGGAGAAGCAGCAGGTATCTTGGACACCATTCTAGTTAAACTCAGCGAGTTCATGGATAAGCAGGAGGGAATCAAAAAGAAGATTAAAGGCGCTCTTACATATCCAGTTATTGTTGTTCTTATCGGTATTGCTGTTGTTTGGGGGTTGATGGTTTTTGTTGTACCCCAGTTTGTGGGAATGCTTAAGGAGTCTGGACAAGAGATTCCCGCTGTCACACAATTTGTAATTGATACATCAAACTTTTTTCAAGACTACACGCTATATATGATTCCTGGCGGTTTTGTTGGATCAATACTCTTTTTAAACTTTATTCGAAGCAAAGATGGGAAAGTGAAGTGGGACCGCTTCACAATGAAGTCACCTGTGTTTGGAGACATTATAATCAAAGGTAACCTTTCAAGTTTTTCAAGAACACTTTCCACTATGCTCAGCTCTGGGGTGGATCTTTTAGAGTCCTTGGAAGTTTGTATCGATACTGTCGACAACACCCAGATCCAAAAAGACTTAAAGCTTGTAAGGCAGGCTGTTATGAAAGGGCAATCCATTACAGAACCGCTTGGAAGAATTAAGTATTTTCCACCACTAGTGAATCAGATGGTGAAGGTTGGCGAGTCGACAGGTAATTTAGACGAAATGCTTCTTAAAGTTGCGGATGTTTTTGAAGAAGAAACGGAAGAGGCGATAGATAATATGACAAAGCTGATTGAGCCAGCAATTCTTGTTGGACTGGGTGGAATGGTTGGCACTGTTCTAATAGCGATGTATTTGCCTATCTTTATGGCTGCAGGTGGTGCCGGGTAGTAAGTGATTGAATTTGTTGTAAAATGATAAAAATATTTAAGGTTTTTCACATTTATGGCGAAAAATATTTAAATCGGATTAAAATTAACCTTGAGGAAGACTCTTAATGTCCAATCAAGAAACTTTAGACTCTTAATGTCTAAAAACAAGGAGTACGTATGAAGCTACAAACACTTAAACTGCGCGATCAGTCTGGCTTTACACTAGTAGAGCTTATGATCGTTGTCGCAATCATCGGAGTTCTATCCGCGGTTGCAGTTCCAAACTTTAAGAAGTACCAGGCCAAGGCCAAGACTTCTGAAGCGAAAGTTCAACTTGCCGCAGCTTACACTGCACAGCAAGCATTTTTTGGCGACTTCTCAATCTATCATGCATGTCTTGCATACATGGGATATGAGCCAGTAAATGAGTTCAACTCAAGATTCTTCGCTGTTGGTTTTGCTACTGATGTAACTACAAACCTTGATAATAATGCATATGCTGATGCTGTAAACGGTGGAATGAACGCTGCTGTTTGTCCTGATCCTGTTGTAAGTTTAGATGCTTCAGCAGCTCAAGTTAACGGTGCAACCCTATTCCTAGCTGGAAAGGGTATGGGTGGTGTATCGTCTGATACGACTGCTTTTTTTGATGCTCAAATGGACACTGGAACTACTGATTTAGGAGATCAAACTGCTGCGGACCAGACATTTGTAATGGGTGCAGTCGGTGTTGTTTCATCAGACAATATTACTGGTGCAAACGCATCATCTTTCACAATCAATCAAGATAAAGTAATCAGTAACCTCAATACGGGTTACTAAGACAATTTTTTGAAAATCAAGAAAGAATGGGGGACTATTTTTAGTCCCCCTTTTTTTTTTGTGTAAAGTTTGTAGGGGGAGAATGGCTCTTGAGTTGTGAATTCATCATCTCTCAGAACATATGGCTGACCTTTGTAATCCAACCTTGAGCATGAAGAGTCATTGATAGTATTTAGACATTCAAGATCTATTGTGGCCTTGATAGAGTAAAGATCCTTTTTAAGTTTTTCGATGAGAAGCGTATCCCTACTCTCATTTTTTAACATTTCTTTTAGAACATTAAAGGTTGTCTTTAAGTCGCCAGTTTCTTCATATTTTAATTTAGCTATCAAAGAGTCAATGAACTTTGGCGCACTAGGGTGGTGCCTAATTCTTTCATAGAGTTTTACTGCTCGGTCGTACTCTGCAAGCTCAAAAGCGTATAGATAGCCACCGTTAAAATTTAAGGAATAGTTGTTTGGGTAATAGGACAAACCTTTGTCAAAAAGGTAGGCTGCCCCTTCCACATCATCTTTGATGATGTTTAGGTATTGCCCTCCAAAGGAATACGCGTGTAAGAATTTTGGATCTAAGTCTGTAATAGATTTGAAACGTAAAAACATCCAGTTGTTCAAATCTTTCTTCTTGTAATGTGATAGGTCCGACTCCAAAAGAGTTGCTATCCAAAGTAAATCAGCGACCATTCTTTTGTAACCTGCAAAAAGCAGTCTATAAAAAGAGTCTTGGAAGTTTATTGCAGACATTTGCTTTTCAATCTTTATAGGCGGCTTTGAAATTTGTTTGTTTAGGACAGCAGAAGTTACAAAGAAAAAGCATGTAAGAGCTATTGAGAAAAATAGGGATTTTTTAGTCATAAAAAGATATTGTCAATTTTAGCAGGAAGTATCAACATGAATGTATGTTAAAATTCTCATCTGTAACTAAAGTATTTAAGTCGGACTTTCTCAAAAAGCCAGTTGTTGCTGTTGACGACCTTTCCTTTAATGTGGATGAGGGAAGTATTGTAGGGTTCTTAGGAGCCAATGGTGCTGGAAAAACCACCTCATTAAAAATTGCAATGGACTTTACTAGGTCTACTAAAGGCGAAGTGAGTTTTGAAGGCCTTGGGAAAAATAAATCTGAAATCTTTTCCAACATAGGCTTCCTACCCGAGAGGCCATATTTTTATCCACACCTTACTGGAAGAGCCTTTTGTCATTACATGGGTAAACTTGTGGATATGAAAAAATCAAAGATTGAGGACCAGATTGAGCGTTGGGCACCAAAGCTTAGAATTGAATTTGCTCTTGATAGAGAGATAAAAACCTACTCTAAAGGAATGCTTCAAAGAATTGGTTTCTTAACCACTCTTTTACACGACCCCAAATTGATTATCTTAGACGAACCACTATCTGGTGTGGATCCCATAGGAAGAAAAGAGCTTAAAGATATTATTTATGAAGTTAACCAGCTTGGTAAAACCATCTTCTTTAGCAGTCACATCGTTTCTGATGTCGAGGAAGTATGTGATAAGGTTATTTTTCTTAAAAATGGAAAACTTGTTTATCAAGGAAGAGTTGATGACATTATCAACAAGAATATCAGGCCTGTTACTAAAATTAGGTACGTTCTAAATAATGAGACGCTAAGTATAAAGACTGAAGACAGCTCAAAGACTATGAGGCTCAAAGAACTTATTGAAAAAGGCGCTGATATCATTTCGGTTGAGCAGGATAAACCTACTCTTGAAAATATTTTTTACAATGTGGGATCATGAAAGAACTAAGAAAGATTAGAACTATAGCTTCGTACACATTTCAAGAGATACTTAAAAGTAAGGTTTTATATAACACTCTCTTCTTAGGTATCGGGCTTTTAATTGTAACATATGTGGCCCAACAGTTCACTTACGGCACTCCCAGTCGCATAGCCTTGGACTTCGGCGTTGGTGCTTTAAGTTTAAGCTCTGTAGGAATCGCAATATTCATGGGTGTAGGCCTTCTATCGAAAGAAATTGAAAATAGAACTGTCTACATGACAGTCTCAAGACCAGTTAAAAGAAGCAGCTTTGTACTTGGGCGCATTATTGGTCTCAACCTTGTTTTAATTTTAAATGTTTTTATTTTGTCGATTCTCACTTTGATGGTTTATTTTCTTTCTGGAGGAGTTTTCCAACCTCTTATAATTTGGACTATCTTCTTCATAATTATAGAGTCAACCATGGTTTTGTTAATGGTAAGCCTTCTTTCGCTTCTTACCAGCACCACCCTTTCTGTCATTGTCTCAATTGTGCTATTCTTTGCAGGGCATGGGATAAGCGAAGCACAAATGACGACCTTTGCTCAAAACAGGCCAGCACTGCAATGGCTTTTGGATTTATACCACTACGCACTACCCGCCTTTGGAAAGATTAACACAAGAGATCTTTTACTCTATTCGCAAAATGTTGAAAGTAGCTTTTTCTGGTCGGCATTGACCTATAGCATGGCCTACTCCGCATTTTTAGTTTTGTTAACGATAGTTATCTTTGAAAAAAAGAATTTGGATTAAATGGCTGCAATATACTTTCTTGTATTTATTTTTGGATTATTGATTGGCTCCTTTTTGAATGTCGTAATTTATCGACTGCCAAAGAACTTGTCTGTGGTTAGGCCGAGATCTTCATGTCCTACGTGTGGGCACCAAGTCGCGTGGTACCAAAATTTACCAGTGATTAGTTATACTGTTTTAAGGGGAAAATGCGCTTCTTGTGATCAAAAGATAGGAATTCAGTATCCGCTGGTGGAAATGCTCGTTGGATTGTTTGCTGTCCTTTTATTTCCCTTTGAAAAGGGCCTCTTAGGCATTGAACACTTGGATTTATTTAAATTTATAGTTGAGTTTTCCATCGCATGTGTTTTTCTTGCGCACTTCATCATTGATATTAAACATCAGCTCTTGCCCGACAAATTAAATTTATATCTCTTAGCAGTCGTCACTCCCTTTGCAGCATTGAGTTATCCACCTCACTATTGGGTTCTTGGAGGTGTTGTAGGCTTTATGGGTCCTTATTTGGTGACATTGTTCTTTCTAAAAGTTCGCGGAGTAGTTGGACTTGGAGGGGGAGATATAAAGCTGTTTGGGATACTAGGGATACTTCTTGGTCCTATAGGGGTAATTAACACAATTTTTATGAGCAGCCTTGCTGGGTCAATTATTGGCCTTGGACTAATTGCCTCTAAACGTATGAATAAAAACACCGCACTGGCCTTCGGTCCGTATATTTTAGTGGTGGCCACTCTTCAAATTTTCTTTCCTGATCTTTTTGATATGATTAATCCATTTGTGTTTAATTAACATTTTGCAGTATAAATCCTTGATATAAGAAAAATCTTACATGTATAATGACATATTGATAATTTCATCAGGGACGGAGAATTGTCAGATCTTGTAACGCAATTTAAAAACTTCATGGCCAATTTTGAAAAGGGCCAGCTAATTGGTGTGGACATCGGGCTTAGCTCCGTGAAGGTTGCCCTATTGTCAAAAGGAAAGAAGAACAAGTTCAAATTAGAGAACTATGCTTCCATTCCATTAAGTGAAGCTGCAATCATTGAAGATGAAATCCAAAAACCTGAAGAGATTATTGGAGCACTCATACAGGCCTTGGAGTCTGCAAAAATAAAACCAAAAATTTGCAATCTTGGCATGGATGGGCCTAACACAATGACTAAAAGGCTTCAGGTGCCGGACGGTTCAAAGGATGAGGTTGAAGACAATATTCTTTGGGAATCTGAACAGTATATTCCGTTTGGAGCTGACGAGTCCGAGGTCGATTTTGCAATTCTTGGAAAGCTTGAAGAAGATGACGTCGTTGATGTGGTTGTAGCAGCTGCAAAGATCAGCGTCATCGAAACATATATGGAATACCTAAGAGAGGCGGGACTTATCGTTAAAAAGGTGGACCTCAACGTATTTGCAATTAACAACCTTTTTGAGCTTGTTGTTCAAGATGAATTGGAGAATGTAAGTGATTTAGGGTCAATCATTATTGACTTTGGTGCGCAAACCACAACTGTGCTTGTTTATAAAGATGGTGGTCCAATACTCAGCAAAGAGATCCCTGTTGGAGGAGTTCTTGTAACAGAAGAAATCCAAAGACAGATGGGAGTTTCGTATGAGGAGGCCGAAGACCTTAAGACTAGCGGAGATGAAAATGGAAATCTCCCTGAAGAAATCGTTGCTATTATTCAGGCCCAAATTCAAAATCAAATGAGTGAATTGAGAAAAGTTTTAAACTTTTTCATTGCAGCTGGCTCTTCTGAACAGGTTGGATTTTGCTATGTTACTGGTGGAAGTTCCAGGCTGCCTGGTCTAATGAGCGCATTGCAAGATATTGTGGGGATTGAGCCAAAACTTCTAAACCCATTTGATGTTATCGACTATGATAAAAAGGTGTTTGACTCTGAAAGTGTTGATAGCATTTCCGCCACAGGTGCTGTGTCTATGGGTCTTGGTTTGAGGTCAGCACAATGATTGAAGTTAATCTTTCCCCCACTAAAAGTGACTTTGATGTAGCAAATTTTGGCGGAATCAACTTCAGCCTTATAAACGTCAAACTAATGGTTATTGCTTTGGTTGTTCTGTATGTGCCAGAGCCCTTTTTGACATCTCACTACGAAGATTTAATTAAAAATGAGCAGTCCAAACAGGCAAAACTTAATAGCGAATATCGAAAAATTAAAGGAAAAGTTGCTCAGCTCCAAGTTATTGAGAAACAGGTAAATGCATTAAAGGCGCAAGAGGAGAAGCTCGCGAATAAGCTTGAAATTGTAAAAGAGATCATTAATAAAAGGCAGAACCCTTATAAAATTTTAAAATATGTGGCCGAAAATATCCCTGAGGGTGTCTGGCTTGTTGACCTCAGTCTTAATGAGTGAGAAATAGCATTGAAAGGCTACGCTAGAAACTTTAAAAGCATTGGACAGTTTCTGGAGAATTTAAAGAATTCAATATTTTTTAATAAGAATAATATTGAATATGAAAGGCCGGACTCCCTTCCAAATGAAATTGATGGAGTCTTCTTGGAAGTATTTGAGATTAAGGCCCCAATTGTGAGTTTTGAATGAAAGATTCAATAGTTAAAAATCTTCATTGGTTTATCTTGGCTTATGCTGTGCAGATGCTTTATTTCACCTACGAGGAAAAAGACGAACAGTATCAATCCCTCATCCAGCAAACACCGGCCATTCAAAGCAAAATAGCTAGAGAGAAGCGAAAACTAACTCAAATTGAAGAGTTTAAAAAGAACCTTAGTTCAACTAAAGAGAGGGTGAAAGAAGTTGTAAAACAAATTGAAAAAGTACAAAGACAACTTCCTACAGATGTTAATGATGCTCAAGTCCAAGAGGTTCTTGGTGGAATTGCTGACAAGCTGAAAATTAAAAACCCTGTTCAATACCCTGAAGCCGAAACAAATAAAGGCTTCTACTTTGCCAAGGAGTATGTTTTTAAAGGCAGGGGCACATTTTTGCAATCACTAATCTTTTTTGAGAATCTAGCTAAGACGGAAAGAATTCTTAATGTTAAAAATGTTAAGATAACTCAATCTCAAGAACAAGGCAGAGGAAGGTTCCAGATTGTTGAAATGGAAACGATGGTAGAATCATTTAGATATAACGAAAATCATAAAGAAAAGACTGGGATTGATGAAATTGAGGCACAACTTAAAGTTAATTAGCGCTTTTTTGATGCCTTTTTTGGCCTCAAACGCAACATTTGCTGTAGAAATAGAAGAAATCTTCAAAAAGATGAGTGAGCTAGAAGAGCCTTTTGAGCTCAGAGACCCGTTCCAGCCGCCAAAGTTTAAAAGAAAAGAATCTAAAATAGATAGTATCCCAAAGACTGATGGAGTTTATACAAATCTTCCTCAGCTTTATGTTGAGGACCTTAATGAAATAAGAGTCACTGGTGTGCTTATCGGAACTGAGAGAAGAGCTTTTGTTAAAGTTGGAGAAAAGGGTTCAACCTATACCGTTAAAGAAGGAATGACTTTAGGCTCCAACGAAGCCGAAATAAAAGCAATACTTCCTGGCGGCCTAATATTGGCCGAAAAAGTCGTGAATATTTACGGAGAAACTGAATATTTAGAGACAGTTATTCCTATTTCCAAATAAAGTTGGTAAGATTATTAGCATAATAACTTTACGGAAGAGGTTATATGTTTAAATGGATTTTATGCCTATTATTTGCGTGCTCAATAACGATCGCTCAAGATAATATCCCTGCCAAAATTACCAACGTTCACTTTTTGCCTGAAGGCGAAATATCCAAGCTTATTATAGACTTTGATCGTCCTGTGTATGGTGAGAGAACCCATATTAAAGATGCCAGACAGGTGATTTTGGATCTTAAGAACGTGTCCGCACCTAAAAAATTCATGAGAGGAATTGACACCTCTGAATTTTCTGGAGCCGCGGATTTTATTTCTCCATATAAGAAACCGGAAGAGAAGAACTCTATTCGTTTTGCGATACAGCTAAGAGATAATGTTAGATCTATTCTTGAAAATAAGGGGAAAAGAGTCATTCTTAGCTTGGAAAACAGGTTTGGAGCTTTTTCAAGATCCACAATGAAGAGTGCTGAAAACTCTGCTGATGCTTCCGCTACAAGTGAAATAGATGAAAAAATCTTGATCCCGAAATCTAAAAGTCTAATGGATATCCTCGATAACCTCACTCAGTCAGGTGTTAAAAAGTACGTTGGTAAAAAGATATCAATCAATGTCAATGATGTTGCCTATAGAGAAGTTTTAAAAATGATTGCCGACACATCAGGCTTCAATGTTATCATTGATGACCAAGTAAATGAGCTTCCACCTCTTACAATCAGCCTTACCAATATTCCATGGGATCAGGCATTGGACACGATTATGAAGCTTGGAGATCTAGTGGCATTTAAACATGCAAATATTTTAACGATTAAAACTGCAGTGAAGGCGAGAGAGGAACGTCAGGCCGAACTTGCCAGTCAGAACGCCAATAAAAGACAAGAGCCATTAGTAACCAAGATCTTTCCTATAAGCTTTGCAAAGCCATCGGAAATTAGCACGATCTTGGAGGATTACATAACACCTGAAAGAGGTGCTATAAAAATCGACGAAAGAACTAGCAACTTAATTGTTAAAGACACAATAGATGCAATTGAAAGAATGGGTAAAATTATAGAAACCTTGGATACAGAGACTCCACAGGTTTTGATTGAAGCAAAAGTTGTGGAAGCAAATGAAGATTATGAGTTCAGAGCTGGTCTTGGTAGAAGAGGTTTGTCTTTTGGTTATGATCCATTAACATCAGGAGGTAGTCTCCGTGAAAACAGTGGATCTTTTTCTTTTAGCTCGGCAACAGATGGAGAGTTTTCAAATGTTATCTCTGCCAGTATAGATGTATATAAAAGATTAACTGGTCTTAACTTTAGTCTTGAGCTAATGGAGTCCGAATCTAAAGGTAAGGTAGTTTCTTCCCCTAAGATTATTACTCAAAACAACCAAGCAGCTACTATTAACAGTACCACTACTGAAAGGTTTCCGGTAACCAATATTGCGGCTGGTGGAGCTGCTGTAACAACTTTGGAAGAGGTGCCTGTAAGTATTAATCTTACCGTAACTCCAAAAGTTACCCCTGATGGCTCCATATCCATGAATGTTGATATCACTAAAGGTGGTTTTGAGGCTACAGATACCCCAAATACTGTGCCGCCGACCACCAAAAAGACCATTACAACAAATGTTTTGGTTGATAATGGCTCAACTGTTGTTATTGGCGGGCTTTACCAAACATCCACAAGCGAAATTGAGTCGGGGATTCCATTTCTAAAAGACCTGCCTCTTATAGGTTGGCTTTTCAGAAACGCCTATAATCCCAATAGATCTAGAGATGAGCTGATAGTGTTTTTGACTCCAAGAGTGGTTAACCAAGAAGAAGCTGGACTTGTGAGCAGAGACTCTCAAGACGTAGTTGGGCTTTAGTGTCTATGAAGAATTCTAGAACTAAAAAGTCGTCACTTCTGGCCAAATACTCAGCTCTGTATGAGAAAAATCCAAAGTCTAGGGTTTTTGCTCCATTAGCTGAGTCTTACAGAAAGCTTGGAATGTTGGATGAGGCCTTAAAAATTTTAAAAGATGGAATCAAAAGACATCCAACATATGTAATGGGCTACATTGTCCTCTCCCATTGTTACTTTGATCAGCAAAACTATGAATTGGCCTACGATACAATTAGACCATTTGTTTCCGACAACCTTGATAACATAAGCTTGCAAAAACTCTTTGCTCAAATCTGCATTAATCTTGGCTACCTTGAGGAGGCATTGCAAACTTTCAAATATTTACTTCTTATAAATCCTAAAGACCAGTATGTATCCGAGCAGGTAAAGCTACTTGAAGATGATCTTTTAGTTCAAGATGAAGTTGAACATGCTCAACCTTCAAAGAGTGAAAGCTTTGAAGATGATGAGGATGAATGGGTTCAAGTGAACTTTAGCCAGCAGGGGGAAACTCCTGAGGAAGATGACTTGGATGACTGGAGTGTTGAGGCTCCACTAAAAGAGAAACTCAATGAGTTTAAAAGCGATATACAAAGCGAAAAGCTCTCCATTGAAGAAAGAGATATAGACGATGAGTACTTTCATGAAGAGTATGACAATGAGGACGAGATGGGTGATGAAGCGTTGGCCAAGGATGAAGATCCAATAATCACCCATACTCTTGTTGATCTATACATCCGCCAGGGCTACCCGGAAAAAGCAGTTGAGATCTTGGAAAGCATCTTGGAGCTTCACCCCAATGACAAAGCGACTCTTAAAAAGTTGGTGGAAACAAAAGCGCTTGGAGCGCCAAAGTCATTTGTAGATGAAAACGATATTGAAGACGGCCAGGAAGAGGATCTTGCAAATATTGTTGAGGCCAAGGTGAAGTCTGAAAAAGAGCGATCAATGAAAGAGCTTGAGAATAAGCTCTCCATTTTCCTTCAAAAAATCAAAAAAACATCCAAGCAAAGATTGGAGGAGTTTTGAAAAAGTACCTCATCATTAATGGCCCTAATTTAAATATGGTTGGCACTAGAGAGCCTGAAAAGTATGGGACAAAAACGTTGGAAGAAATTAAAAGCTACACCCAAAGAAAGCTTTCAGACAAAGATGTTTCTTTAGAGTGGTACCAATCAAATATTGAAGGTGAAATTGTCGATAGGATACAGCAATTTATAAAAGAGGATTTTGAGGCCTTAATTATCAATCCTGGAGCATATTCACACACGTCCGTTGCAATTTATGACGCGTTGAAAATATTAACGAAACCTATAATTGAAGTCCATTTAACAAATATTCATTCTAGAGAAGAGTTTAGACAAACATTGTTGACGGGAAAAGTCGCTTCTAAGATAATGTGTGGGCTTGGACAGGAAGCTTACTTTTTGGCGGTTTTAAGTGATCATTTGGCCGAAAAGAAACAATAGTTAAAAATTTATCACTGCGTTAAAGAGGCATTAATGAAATACCAAACTACAGACTTTAGAAATGGTCTCAAAATAGAGATCGAAGGCAAACCTTTTATTGTTGTAAACTTCGCCCATGTGAATCCAGGGAAAGGCTCGGCATTTGTTAAGGCCAAAATTAAAAACTTGGAAACAGGGCAAGTTTTGGAAAGAACCTTCAAAGCTGGCGTGGACACTGTAGATGTTCCAAATATGGACGACCGTGAAATGGAGTACACCTACTCAGATATGGATGGTTACAATTTCATGGACACAAAAACTTTCGAGTCCGTTCACCTAAGTCATGACCATGTAGGCGACGCAAAATATTACCTTCAAGATGGAATCAAAGTCGCAATTCTTTACTTTAATGAAAGACCTATCTCCATTGATCTTCCAAACTTTGTTGAATTGGTTGTTAAGGAAACTGATCCAGGTCTTAAAGGCGACACCGCTCAGGGTGGCACTAAAAAAGCAATTATGGACACAGGTCTTCAGGTAAGTGTTCCACTTTTTATAGAAGAAGGTGAAAAGTTAAAAATTGACACTCGTACTGGCGAATATGTTGAAAGAGTGAAGTCTTAGGAAGTTTTTATGGATTTAAATATTTTAAAAGAGTTTATTCAGTTGGCTAAAGACGAAGGTGTTAGCGAGCTAAAATATGAGACAAAAGAGCAGAAGCTAAGCGTTTCTTTCGGAACTTCGGTTGCCACGGTCGCTCAGCCAGCACCAATAGTTGCTCATTCCACTAAAGCTGCGACAGCTGCACCGGCCGAAAGTTCTGGTGAACAGTTTCATGAGATAAAATCTCCTTTTGTTGGAACATTTTACGCATCTCCAGCTCCTGACAAGGGCGCTTATGTTAAGGTTGGTGATAAAGTGTCAAAAGGCCAGACTCTCTGCATTTTAGAAGCAATGAAGATAATGAATGAAATAGAGTCTGATGCTTCTGGTGAAATCGTAGAGATTTGTGTTGAGAATGAAAGTTTGGTTGAATTCGGCCAGACGTTATTTAAAGTAAGAGTTTAAGCTGTGAAAAAATTTTCAAAAGTTCTTATTGCCAATCGCGGAGAGATTGCCATCAGAATTCTTCGCAGCTGTAAGGAACTCGGCATAGAGACTGTGGCAGTCCACTCAGAAGCGGATGAAGACTCTCTTCATGTTAAACTTGCCGATGAGTCGGTTTGCATTGGACCTGCAAAATCTTCATTAAGTTATTTGAACATTCCTTCTATTCTTTCAGCGGCAGAGATAACCGGCGCTGATGCGATACACCCTGGATATGGTTTTTTGGCCGAAAACACTGAGTTTGCTTCAATGTGTAAAAAGTGGAAGGTAGAGTTTATTGGCCCCAAAATAGACTGTATTCGCTCAATGGGCGATAAGATTGAATCCAAAGCGATAGCAAAAGCAGCAAATGTTCCCACACTTGAGCCTATAAAAGTTAAAGGAATGGAAGATGCTGATATTGAAGCTGAAGTAAAAAAGATGGGACTTCCCGTAATCATTAAGGCATCTGCTGGAGGTGGTGGCCGTGGAATGAGAAGGGTTGATGACATCAAAGATGTGGTGCCAACTGTTGCTGTTCTCAAAAAAGAAGCATTGGCGGGCTTTGGCGACGATACTTTATTCATTGAAAAATATATTGAAAATCCAAGGCACATCGAAGTCCAAATCCTGGCCGACAGGCATGGAAATATTATTCACTTAGGTGAGCGTGACTGTACGATTCAAAGACGATTCCAAAAGATTATTTAAGAATCCCCTTCACCTGTATTATCACCTGAAAAAAGGGAAGAGATTTGTGATTCAGCGGTGAGATTGGCCAGACATGTCGGCTATGACTCTGCTGGAACAGTTGAATACTTGTATGACCTAAATACTCAAGAGTTCTACTTCATGGAAATGAATACTAGAATTCAGGTTGAGCATCCTGTCACTGAAGAAAGAAGTAATGTAGACCTGATAAAGGAGCAAATTCTACATGCCTGTGACAATAGAATGAGATACTCACAACGCGATGTTGAATTAAATGGTCATGTAATGGAATTCAGAATAAACGCTGAGGATCCAAAAACCTCAATGCCCTCTCCTGGCCTAATTACGCATTATCACAGGCCAGGCGGTCTCGGTATTAGAGTGGACGACTATATTTACACTGGCTACCAGGTGCCACCATTTTATGACTCGATGATTTCTAAAATAATTGTGTCAGGTATTAATAGAGATGAGTGCATCACCCGAGCGAAAAGGGCCTTGGGCGAAACTGTCGTGGGCGGAATTCAGACAAATATTGGCCTTCACCAAAAAATCTTAGCAGATGAGGACTTTAGGAAAAATTCGTATGACACAAATTTTTTAGCTAAAAAATGCTAAAATAATCATAGGTTATAACGAATTCTCTAGGAGTCGCTCGCTTGAAACAAGCACTTGAGCTTTTTAATGAAAAGTCCTACTTAAGGGCCGAAAAAGAATTTCTTGCACGAAAGTCTGAGGACTTAGTGCAAGCTAATAAATATCTATTTTTAATATCTTCAAAACTTAAAAAGCAAGACCTTCCTGTTCGCTTTAACGAATATCTTTCCAATCTATTTGAGCTTAAAGACAGAAAAGAGTTTTTAAAAATCATTCGTGAGCATCCAAGGATTGAAGTCTCTTCAACCAATTGGG
This sequence comes from Halobacteriovoraceae bacterium, assembly GCA_002711995.1. Taxonomy (GTDB): domain Bacteria; phylum Bdellovibrionota; class Bacteriovoracia; order Bacteriovoracales; family Bacteriovoracaceae; genus UBA845. Next base: position 122,207 of record PASN01000018.1, read on the forward strand.
AGGCCTTGTTAGTTTTTCTTTGGGACGAGGGGGATCTGAACGGTTTTGATCTATGGTCAAATAAAATCTGGACAAAAGTCATAGATAAAAAACTTTATAATCACTCAAAGACCATATTTAATCTATTAAAAGAACGCAGGCCGTTTGAGCTATCCAACTATCTTTGTTATTTGGCATGCTTGGTTGATATTGGAGATGAGCCATCTCAGGCGCAAATTGTGTCAAGTGTCTTGGAATTAACTAAATCCTCAAAGTTAAAGTCCAAAGGCAAAAAAATTGACCAGCTTAAAGGCCTGACCCGAGTACAGAATTTATTAAGCACGACCTCTGAAACTTCAATAGAACTTGAGCTTGAATATTTACGACTTTCAAGAGCAATTCATCTCCTTGAGGGAAGCTCACTTAAGAAGTCATTTTTGCTGGAATACATTGTAATGTTTAAAGATAGTCTGAAAGACTTGGCATTGCTTTTGGAAAATGAGTTGCTAGAAGATAGACTTGCGCTTGTGAATTCTATAAAAGAATCACCAGATCTTTATAGGAATTTTACAAGCTTGCCGTCATCTTTAAAAGCTCTTCTATCTTCAAGTATCCCAAAAGAAAAATCTATTAAAGTAGAAGAGAAAAATGAAAGATTCGTTTACGATCTTGCAGATTCAAAACCCAAAAGCGAATCTAATAAAAAAAGTTATCTATGTGGACCTGAAGAGAAAGAGTTGATTGTTAAAATTAAGGCCAAAGATGAAGAGATGCTTTCTAACTATTTGGAGGTCGCACAGTCTCTTGTGGGCATTGGGTTCCTCGAAGCGGCAAACGAACTTTTAAAACTTCAACAAACAAAAGCTGAAAATGCTTATTTGAAATCTCATGTGCTTGAGGAATTAGGCAGATACTATGAGCTTCGAGACTTTGTCGAAGAGCTAGTAGGTGATGAAAAGATTTATATTGAAGATAAAACCCCATACTACTATCTGCTAGGCATAGCCAATTTAGAGTTGGGAGATAAAGAAAAGTCCTTGGTGGCCTTTAAGGAGGTTTTTGGAGCAGATCCAAACTATCGAGATATTCAGGAGTTGATCGCACGTGCGCAGTCTTAACAAAATTCTTTTGCTTTTTGTTGCGATCATAACCGTAATACTGATTGGGGTTTGGCAATTTCTTCAGACTGACTTCTTTGGCAGAAGTCTCTCAAAGAGTGTAGATAACTTTACAAAAAATCAAGCAAACGTTTCTGTTTCATTTGAAAATTTGGACTTTCAATTCTTCCCTCCTGGGGCCAGGTTGAATAATGTAAAAATAAATGCGGATAGAGAGGAAGTAGAAGCTGAAGCGTACATTTCCTCCCTTGGTGTTTATTTCAATTTAATGGATAGCTTCAAGACCAAACTCACCATAAAAGAGCTTTCTTTGGAAGATGCCGCCATACACATAAAAGAGTTAAAGTCCGGCAAGAAATCCGAAGGAGACTTTAAAGTCACAAATATTCTTGAGTTTTTAAATGATGAACTGCCTGTGAGTTTCAAAAAAGCTAAAGTAAAGGATCTAAATTTAAAATATAAAAATTTTGAGCAGTTTATAAACTCGGCAACTTTGGAGCTCAAGGCCAGAGAACTTTTATTTGGTGCCGATTTAAGAAATATTGATCTTGGCAAGTTTTCCAAAGTCAATCAAGAGCTTGACCGTATAAATCTTATGGCAAGTCTATCCGACAAAAAACTCGATTTGCGGAACTTGGAGATTTACAAAGGTGTAAACAAGCTTGAAACAAAGGGAGTGGTAACCACACCTTTTAGCTCTCCAAAAGCAGACCTCACTGGAAATTTGTTCGGAGAGGTAAGCGAACTTCATAAATATCTTGATTTCGAAAGAATTGGAAAGATTGATAAAGGAGTTCTAAAAGCAAGCTTTAAAGCTCAGGGTGATATTTCAAATTATGAAGTGATTACTTCGGCCACAGTAAGTGACTTCAAAAGTGACTTTGCCTATGGAGAAACTCTTAGTGCCGAATTGAAGGTAACTCCTAATGAATTGACGCTTCTTAAGGCAAGCTTGATAGATGGTAAGCATCAGGCAAAGTTGACCCGACCATTTAAACTTTTCAATATCAAAAATAAATCTTTGGGTGAAAATAGAATCTATCTTCGTGCTAATGATTTAAAACTCGATAATACGCTTAGATATATTAGAAAGACTTTATCACCTCTAAAAGGAGAACTGTCTGGGGATATAATTGTGGAGTTTGGCCCCGGAAGAGTGCGGTTTTTTAGTGAGAAATCTATAAATGTCTCAAATCTTCGTTTTAAAACCAGACCTGATGCCAAAAAGATCTTGGGGGCCAAGCAGGTAGAGCTAATTAGGCCTGTCTTTTCTATAGTTAAAGGCACGTTTTTCATGAATTCCAATGCAAAGACAAGTAATAGTGAGTTCAAAGTTGTCGGACAGGCATCTAAGGAAGGCATTGACTTCGTGATCAATCAAGGAAGAATCGCTCTTGAAGATTTTGGTCCTTACGCTGGCCTAGACATAAAAGGCAGAGGAGAGTTCAGTCTTATTGCAAGGGGCAAAGGCAAGAACACAGTGTTAAAAATTAAAACCTCCCTTGAGAACTTTGCCTTTCAAGGATATCGACTTCGTCAGGCGAGGATGAACGTTTTGTTTGATTTTGCCAAGTCTGAGTTGGTGGTTGGCAGCTTAGGAGGCTCTCAGGGCAAGGCTCGTCTTGCTGGAGAGTTAAAGTTAAACTATAAAACCCTGGACATATCTGCTAATGGAAACCTTTCTTCTCAACGCTATAGCGATGTGAAGGAAATACTTAGACCTTTATTGGGTGACGTTTCTTTTGTACCCTCCAGCCTGTATGGGAAGTGGAACTATGATTTTGTGGTCGGTGGAAAGGCCACTCTTAATGATTTGAAATTGGAAAGCGTTTTTTCGGGAGAGAATAATTATATATATGACGAAGGCTTTGAGTTCCTAGGGTTTAAGTTGGAGCTAAAAAACAAAACTCTGTCTCTTAATGAGTTTATCTTGAAAAAATCTACTGGTTTTTTTGAGGGAACCTTGGAGTACGGACTAGGTGCGAAGGCTCTGACGTACAATCTTAATGTCTTTAATATTCCAGTGGCCGAGATATCAAACTTTTCTAAAACCCCCTTCGCATTCAATGGCCTGGTGTCTGGAAAGCTTTCAGGAAAACGGGTTGAAGGCACTAATAAGGGCACTCTTTCCCTAAGTTTGACTGAAACGAAGCTCGCGGGAAAAGCCTATGATAATTCCAACGTCACTATCAAACTTGCAGACGATAGCATCGAATACGGCCTGAACTTTTTGGGTCAAGAAGTTGTTTCAAGGGGTGAGGTGTTTATTCGCTCAGGAAAAAGCAGAAGTAAAATCTTTCTAGAGGTGAACTCCACAGACATTCAAAAACCACTAGGCCTTTTAAAATTTGTTGATCAGGGTTCCCTTCAGGCACAAGGCGCTGTTCAATTGGAATCGAAGCTTTCATTTGACGGCCTGAGCTTCGATCAAAGTGACTTCTTTGTTAATCTTAAAAGACTCTACTTGGAAAAGGACAAACTTAAGCTTAATTATGCCAACACCGGTCAACCACAAATCATCGTAAAGAAGGGTGAAATTCAGAGATGGAATATTGAGTTGGGTGGTAGGAGAGTATTCCTAGTGTCAAAAGGCAGTGGCACTTTAGGCTCTAGTTACGACATTGATAATAAGTTTAAAATTGACGCAAGCATTCTTGAAGTGTTTAACAGTTTGGTGTCAAGCTCCTCAGGCACGATTAGAGCAAAGGCTAAGTTTTATAAGAATATCTTTAAAGAGGATTATGAAGCTAAGGTCATAGGCAACGAAATTTCTCTAAGCTCAGACAAGCTTCCGACTGAAATTTCTAATTCTGATTTTGCAGCGTCTTATAAAAATAAAAAGCTAGACCTCATGAACTTCAAAGCACAGCTTTCTTCAGGGCAGGTGCTGGCAAATGGCTCCATTATATTCTCAGATTTAACTCCTGATGTTGAACTGAATTTGCGCCTTGTAGAGGCTGGCTTTCCAATATTGAAAAAGTCAAATCTTGTTATTAGCGGGGACGCAAAACTTACAGGCAATCAGCTGCCTTATTCCTTAACTGGTGAAGTTCAAATTCAAAAACTTTTGATAATGAATGAGATAGCGGATTTCACTAGAAATAAAAAGGCCACATTTGTTGAAGAGTTCGACTATCTTCCCGAGCAAGTTGAAAATGTAAAAAACAATTTTGTTAACATGAATGTTGATATTTCCACAGTTTCGCCCATCCTCATAAACAATTCACTTGCTGATATCGGGCTGATAGGGAGAACTCAGGTTCTAGGTGGAGAAGAGAACTTCAAAATGGTAGGCAAACTCTCTTTAGCTCCAAGAACAAACAAGATAACATTTAAAAACAATGAATATCTTCTAACCAAAGCGCAAATATTTTTTGACGAAAGCTCCAAGGTCTCAAATCCTGAACTTGATATTGCCGCTCATTCAGTAATTAATGACTACAAGGTTAATATAAAGGTTTTCGGACCTGTTGATAACTTTAACTTGGAACTGACCTCTGAGCCTGCGCTGACTCAAGAGGATGTGTTGTCTTTGATAGCATTCGGATACACCGAAGATTTGTCTTCAAACTTGAGTGATCAAGAAAAAGAGGCAATGACACGTGCTGGCGTGGGATCAATCATTTTTGACAGCTTTAAAATTAATGAAACTCTAAAAAATGAATTTGGACTTGAAGTTAACCTGGGAACTGAGATTACCGAAGAAGAGAGAAGCTATCTTTCCAGAGTTAATAATGATTCTGCTGTTGGAAGAGTAAGCTCTGCCACAACGATAGAAGTAAAGAAGAAGCTTAACGACGCCATGAATCTTTCAGTGACCAGCACTGTGGGGGGAGGAATTGGCCAGAAGCAATCGATGAACCTAAACTACAATATTAACGAGAAGCTCTCCTTTGAGGGGGTCTATGAAACTAGAACATCTGACGAGGGCGAGGAAACAATAAACGACTCCTCTCTCGGAGCCGATGTAAAGATAAGGTGGTCGTTCAGGTGAAGCCTCTCCTAATCGTTGTTTTATTTTTGTTCAGTTTGGCTTCTCATGCAGAGGAGATTGAAGTGAAGACCGTCAATCTGACCTGCAAGAAAGATGAAAACTGCTCTGAAATGTACGACACTTTTAAGCACCTTGCTAGAGTGTATGAAAGTATCAAGCACCTAAAACGCACCGTTCAGTTGTATGCTTTGAATGAGGGCATTTACGCTTTTGAGTATAATGTTATAAAAGAGCAAGAGGGCCTTTCCGTTAATATTGAGCTCGGAGTCAAAAAAGTTCTGCTTGATTATGACACCAACATCATTGGCGATGACTATGGCATTGAACTTCCGACAATTCTTCCCGTTAGAGAAATGGAATTTTTGGATGACAAGCTCTTGTTGAAATCAAAACTACTGCTTCAGGAAGTGATCCAAAGCCAAGGGTTTCCAGACGTAAAAATTAATTATGCCTTTAAAGAGGAAGATGAAGGAGTTAGCCTGGAAATAAATATTCTTCCCGGCCCGCCTGTTGTTGTGAATGAAATTCAAATTTCATCAGATTCCGAGTTTTTAAAAGCAGTTGGCAAGCGAATGCTTAGCAGGTTTAAAGGTGAAAACTATCACCTCCAAGAAGTAAAGAACACATTGGAAGAGCTCAGACAACTCTATATAGAATATGGGTATTATTTAGCAGAAATCTCATTGGATAGTGAGGCAATGGGTGGAAGAAAAATGAAGCTTAATGTGGCCATAAAGAGCAATGAGCTTCATGTGTTTAAGGTCGATGGAAATCAATTCTTTAATACAACAAAAATAAAAGAACTATTGGAAAACACTGTCCTTGGCTTTAAAAGAAAGCTTTCAACGGATTCTGTCTCCCAAAGCGTAAAGGGACTATACGCAGAGGCCGGCTTTACTAAAGCCGATGTGGAGACCCAGTTGGAGAGCTATAAAAATATCAATGGCGAGAAAGTAAATTTCTACAAGATTAAAATTGATGAAAACATCAGAACCAAGATTCAGAGCATTGAATTCAATGGAAATAGTGTTTTAAGTTCGAAAAGGCTCAGGGCCTTGTTTTTTAAAGAGGCTCCGTCTGTAGTTAAGACAGGTTTCTTTCAGCAAGAATACGTTAATAGCTTTACCTCTCTTCTGAGAAAAGAATACATCATAAGGGGCTATGTTAATGTCCTCGTGGAGGATCCCCGCCTAAATCTTGTAAACGGAAAGGTCTATATAACCTATAGGTTGCGTGAAGGTGTGAAGGCCGTAGTGGAAAAGCTTACAATAAAAGGTGTAGGTGAAGATCTTGAACAAGAATTGATTTCAATGCTTACTAATACAGAAAAAAAGTTCTTCAACCCAACAACCTTTAAGACTGATCTGGAAATGATAGAGAATAGGTTGAGACAAAAAGGCTTCTACTACGCATCGATCAAGAACAAAAACAGTGGAAATATCGTTCGCTATAAAAATGAAAACTCGAATGTTTTAATAAACATTGAAATTGATTTGGATAAAGTCTTTTACGTGGACCAAGTAATTATTGTGGGCAATAGAAAAACAAGAACGAAGCTCATCAGGCGGGAGTTGGAGTTAAAGAGTGGGGATGTTGTCACGAGGGAGGCGATTCAACAATCCCAAACAAACCTTTTAGGGCTTAATATTTTTGCTAGTGTTCTTATAGAGCCGATACCAAACAGAGCAAACACTGCTGACATACTTGTCAGTGTGCGGGAGAAAGATTTTGGCATAATAGAGATAGCCCCAGGGGTAAGAACGGATATAGGACTAAAGCTTTCAACAAATGTGACCTATAACAATCTGGATGGAATGAATAAACGAATTTCATTTAAAGGTCAGGTTAACAAAAGATTTAATCTTAACAGCTTGGATGAAAGAAGAAGAGAGGAATCCAGCTCTCTTATAGAGTACGATTTGGCCGTCGATTATGCAGAGAACCATATATTTAACTCTGATGTCGATTTTAGCTCGTCTATTTCATCATCAAGAAGAAGGTTTTTTTCTTTTGACGCTGATATTAGAAGAATCAACTACACTATAAATAAGGACTTCACTCCGTGGTTTTCCGCTTCTTTAAGGCAGCAGTTTGAAAATATTGAACAGTTTGATGCTTCCGTCGAGAGAGAAGAAGGCACCTTCAGAATTGGCTCTATTACACCAAGCGTAACCTTTGATTTTAGAGATAATAGGATAAACCCAATCTCCGGTTCTTGGTTTAACCTTTCAATGGAAACTGCAAATCCTGCCCTTTTTAGCCAAGATGATGAAGAGCTCACTATTAATTATTACAAAGTAATTTCAAGAAATAGGTTTTATGTCCCAATGGGTCTTGGAACATTTGCAATATCCTTAGCTGCCGGCATGCAGGAAAACTTGGCCAAAGAGGATGGATATATCCCTAATATCAAGGTTTTCCGTCTAAACGGTGTGGATGTTGTTCGCGGCTATGAAGATGATGAAATTAATAGGCTGCCAAGTGGAATGGATATTAGCGAAGTCCAAGTCGACAATAAGGCGTACATGGCCGTTCTCAAATTGGAACCTAGGTTCTTTATTAGTGATACATCAATGTTTGGGGTGTTTTATGACACTGGGCGCGTATTTGTAGACTCCTATGACACTTCAGAATTAAGATCTTCAGTTGGTTTCACTTTCAAATATCTCACACCGGTTGGATCTTTAGATTTTGACTATGGTATAAAACTCTTGAGAAAAAAGGACGAAAGTGGTAGTCTTGAGAGCCCTGGAAGGCTTCATGTGTCAATTGGCTTCTTCTAATCCCCGTTCAGAAGAAGGCAAGTAATTATGGTAGGCAATCTTGACATCTGAGCCCAGAGGCCGCTATGAATAGCGGGAATTTTCAACCGTATTTAAAGGAAATGGTATGTATACTCAAAAATCTTTCGTAGCTAGAAAGGAAGACGCCGATAAGAAATGGTGGGTTATTGACGCTACAGACGTTGTAGTTGGTAGATTAGCCTCCGAAGTGGCAACATTGTTAAGGGGAAAGCACAAGCCAACTTTTACTCCAAACCAAGAGTGTGGGGATTTTGTTGTTGTGACTAACGCGGATAAAATCAGATTTACTGGTGATAAGCTTAATAAGAAAAATTATTACTGGCACACTGGTTTCATCGGTGGAATCAAGAGCAAAACTGCTCGTGAAATGATGGAAAAAACTCCTGATAGAGTTGTTTCTGAAGCTGTTAAAGGCATGCTTCCAAAAACTTCTTTAGGTAGAAAGCAATTAACCAAGTTAAAAGTTTTCGCTGGAGCTGAACATTCTCACGAAGCTCAAAAACCAGAAAAATACGAAATTAACGGTTAATAAGGAATAAATTATGGCTAAGGGAAAAACTTATTTAGGTCATGCTGTTGGTAGAAGAAAATCTTCAATAGCTAGAGTATATGTAGCTGAAGGCACAGGAAAAATCACTGTTAACAAAAGAGAGCTAACAGATTATTTTCCAAAGGCAACATCAAGATATGTTGTTGAGCAACCTTTCAAGCTTTTAGAGCTTGGTGACAAGTATGATGTAAACATCAATGTAAAAGGTGGCGGGATTACTGGTCAAGCTGGTGCAATTAGACTTGGAATTGCTAGAGTTTTGGCTGCTCTTAACGACGGAAACAGATCTCCACTTAAAGCTGCTGGATTTCTTACTAGAGACGCTAGAAAGGTCGAAAGAAAGAAGTACGGTCTTGCTGGTGCCAGAAGATCTTACCAATTCTCGAAAAGATAATATCATTCAATATATCTTTTATATCAAGGCCCGCCTTTTTGGTGGGCCTTTTTTTTGGTATAAAGACCTATGAGTGAAAATGTTATTCGCATAAGAGGCGCAAGGGTTAACAACCTAAAATCAATAGACATAGACCTGCCAACCAAGGCCATAACCTGTTTTGGAGGGCCATCTGGATCAGGTAAGACTTCCTTGGCTTTCCACACGGTCTACAATGAATCAAAAAGACGATTTTTAAATTCATTCCCAAATTATTTGAAGTTTTTTTCAGACCGACCAGCTCCTGTCGATGTTGATGAGATTTTTCCGGTTCTTCCGGTATTTGGCCTTCCCCAGATTAATCCAGTTATGGGCACACGCTCAGTAATTGCGGATACAATGAGGCTTAGTGAGATCTTCCAAAATCTATATTTTCATCACGCTAATGAATACTGTCCGGAACACATGATTCCCTTGGAAAGGCTAAGCTTTGCACAAGTCTTAGAAACTCCTCTTAGTGAGTACGATGAAGGAGCGAAGTTTCATTTAGCGATATCAAGATCAGACTTCTTAAAGTTCTTTTCAAACGCTCCATACCCTTCAAGATCATTTGGAGAGAAGATTAAAGACTTTGAGGCCTCGGACCCTTATTGGGAAATTCTGAGGTTTAAAAAGAAAAACATTTCCAAACTCGATCAGAAGCTTATCCCTTATCTTGAGAAAGAAATCGATATCTATTTAATAGACGAGGCCAATAACATCTCGAAAACTCCGGTTGTTAAACAAAAAATATGCCCTAAATGTCATAGGGGAGGGCTTGTTGCCAAGAGTCCCGCTAACTTTACCGCTTTCAATGCTCTTGGTGCTTGTGGAAAATGCAATGGCTTCGGAGCAACACTAGAGTACGATAAAGAAAAGCTGGTGGATAATAAAATCTCAGTTAAAGATGGAGGGGTTAAATTTCTAGAGTACAAACGCTTTTCCCAAGAATATAAAGACCTGATTCGTGTGCTTAAAGCGCAGAAAATCTCAACCACAAAACCAATAGCTGAGCTTCCCGGCTCCTTCTGGGATATTTTATATAAAGGTAAAAGTAGCTACTGTGGACTAAACGCTCTCTTTGATTGGCTTGAAACTAAAAAGTACAAACCAAGTGTTCGAATATTTGTGAGGGGCAAGCAAAAAGAGGTTAGTTGCAACACTTGCCAGGGCACTAGAATATCACCAGAGGTGGAGCACTTTTATCTTGAAGAAGAGACTTCTTTCTATGATCTCTGGAAGATGGATCTCTCGGAAGTTTACGATTATTTCTGCTCATTTGATCAAAGGGCAATGTCAAAAGACTTTAGATTGTTGCTAAAGTCGCTAATCAACATTCTGGAGACGGCGATTGGAATAGGACTTGGTCATTTGAAGCTTACTCGCAAGGTGAAATCTGTTTCAGCAGGTGAGTACCAGCGATTACTCCTCTTAAAACATCTGTCCTATGAGGGAACTGGAGCGTTGTTTATCTTTGATGAACCTAGTCTCGGTTTAAGTGAAAAAGAGAAAGAGAAGCTCTTTAAGGGACTAAAGAACCTTGTCTCTCAAGGCAATACTGTCTTTCTGATTGATCACTCGGAGTACTTTCATAAACGAAGTGACCGTTTTGTCTTTATAGGTCCTGAATCAGGAAGCCGTGGCGGGGAAGTCCTTTTTAATGGCAGCTATAAAGACTTTGTTGGAAAGCATCCATTTAAGATTGAAATATCCCCTCTAAATTCAAACAAAAGGGAGAGGATCAAAGTCGAAGAACCTAACGTTTACGGTAAGACTTTTTCTGACTTTAAGCTTCCTTTGAACGAGATTACTTGGGTCAAAGGCGCTTCTGGCAGTGGAAAAACAGCAAGAATAATTAATGTTTTAGCTAGTGAGCTATATTACCGCGCTTATGGCCAGTCCCTAGATGTGACCAAAGGCACTGCAAAATCCATTAACTCTGACCAGGCAATTCAAGACGTTTTTGTGGTGGACGCCAACCTTAACCGATACACATCTAGATCCACGTTCGGCTCTATGACAGACATGTTCTCCATTGTTAGAAAGCATTTCTTGAAGACACCCACTGCGAAATCCATGGGTCTTAAAGAGGGTCATTTGTCTCCAAACTCAGCGCTTGGGCATTGCCCTGCATGTGAGGGACGGGGGTATAAAGTCGTGGAGATGCAATTTTTAGAGGATATCATTATTGAATGTGAAGACTGCAAAGGCCTTAAGCTTAAACCTGTGTATGCGTCTTTATCTGACGGAGAAATGACCGTTGCTCAGGCCTACTCCATGCCAATAAGTGAAGTGGTTAAAAAGATAAAGCTAACTCCAAAGTACAGAAGAATAAATGAATACCTTAAAATCCTAAAGCTTGATTACCTGTCCCTGGATAGAGCGGTGAACTCACTATCTGGTGGAGAAAGGCAAAGGTTGTACCTTTTAAGCCAGCTTCAAAAAGAGATCTATAACTCATTCTTGGTGTTTGAGAATCTATCATTTGGCCTCTCTAGAAGAGAGCTGCAAGCAGTTAGCCTCTTTCTTCAAAAGCTTACATCTCAAAACAATACTATTGTCCTTATCGATCAAAACGACTTCTATAAGCATGTTGCTAGCCACACGCTAGAGTTTTAAGAAGAAGAACCCCAAAGTTCAAGATTGCTCAAGTTTTAGCCGAATAGTTAGTGGAGACTGGTACTTTGGGGTTTTCATGTTTAAGTGTATGATTTTATTGACATTTCTTGGTTTGCAATGCTTCGCCACGACATTCGCTCCTATGAGTGTAAAAGACCAACTGCTTAGCTCTAAAGGGGTGGTTCAGGGGGAAGTTTTAAGCACAACTTCTCTTAGAGACCCCAAGTTTGGCATAGTTACAAAGGCGTTCATTAGAGCTGATATGTGGATGGGAACAGATGTCTCAAATGGGCATGTGGAGTTATTCTTTCCGGGGGGAAGTTTGGGCGAAGAGGCTAGAAGGGTTCCTGGCGCGCCGAGATTTTCAATTGGTGAAAAGGTTGTTGTCTTTACAAGCTCTCATGAAAATAAAAACTGGGTGTACAACCTGGGTCTTGGCAAGTTTTCACTTAAAAAAGTGGGCACCAGTTTTGTGATGGTAAATCAAGTATTTCCGCAAGTTCCAGACGTGGGGCAGATGGTTTTTAGAAACTTTGTGGACATGGCGCAAAGACTCAAAGGTGAAAAGTTCCAAAAAAGATTTAAAGATAAGTATGAGAGAGCTGTGGAGAATAAAGCTTCCCATCAAATAAAATCAGCCAATTCAAGATCAATAGCTTCAGCAAGTTCCTCTTCGGTCCAGGTTGCGGATGAAAACAGCTCATTTTGGCTAGTGCTTCTTCTTGGGGCCATGGGCTTTACCTTTAGACTCAGTAGTAGAAAAAACAAATCATGAAAAAGTTACTGCTAGTTCTTCTTCTATCCCATCATGCTATGGCCTATCTTTACTCCACAGGAGTTGACGGTAAAAAACTTAGGTGGAATGGATCAAGAACAAACATAAATCTATATGCTAATCCAGTTGACCAAAATTCTTTAAACATAAACTCTGACGATGTTCAAGCGGCTATCAATGAAGGAGTGGATGAATGGAATAAAGTCTCACCTCTAAAAGTCAATCCAGTCTTTACGTCTTATCCTCCAGAGCTGGGTGCTGGTGCAAGTTTCAGGTTTTCAAACAATCCGGCCTTTTTTGGAAAAGGTGTTCTCGCAATCACGAGCATTAATTATGATAGCTCCAATGGCTCTATAATGAGTGCCGATATTTTAATGAATGAGTCTTTCTACAGTGGAGCCAGTTTCACTTCAGACAAGTCTAGCTCTTCTGGACCGGTCGCCTATGTAGGGGATGTCATCACCCACGAGTTGGGGCATCTCTTAGGGCTGAACCACTCCGAAGTGCATGACTCTTCCATGATTTACTCTATTTTTAAAGGCCAGCATTCCATTCATTCAGACGACAAAAGTGGAATTAAAAGTCTTTATGATCTCTCCAGCGAAACCGGCATTAAAGGCAAGGTTTTGCGTGAAGGCCATTCACCTGTGTTTGGGGCCCATGTGCAGGCCATAAATCTGGAGACTAATGAGGTGGCAATGGGAGTCTTTACTGAAGAAGACGGAAGCTTTGAGATTAAAGGGCTTGATGCAAATGAAAGTTATGTTCTGTTTATGGCGCCTATGCGCTCAAAGGCTAATCTTTTAGAAAGGTTTACAACAGTTCAATCAAATTACTGTGGTGGGAAGGTCTATTCTCCAAGTTTTTTCTCTAAATGTGGTGCAAGACACATGGGAAACGCACAAGCAATTTACGTCACCCAGTCAGAAATGGTTGATGTCGGTGTGTTTAGCGTTAAATGCTCCACACCTGCAAAGTCGGAATACCTAGTGCAAAAACTTGATGAGTCTGCGGACGCAGCAGTGGTTCACAGCTACTTTGAAGAAAGCAAGCTTCACACCACCTTTACAGGTTATTTTACTGAGAGTGAAATAAAAGATGGAACCGACCCAGACAAATTGATTTTAGATTATAGCGGCCTTGACGTTGGGGCCTGGGGACAGCTGTATTTAAAAGTTAACGTTTCAACTAGAAAACTTGGTTCGGCAATAGGGCTTAATCTTCACTCTAAAAGAGCGGATGAGGCAACCAGTAGCTCTTATAGTGTCTCTTCTGATCCAGTCACAGCTAAGTTGCTTCTTGATTATGAATTTTCAAGGCCATTATCATCACTAAATTCTAATAATATTTTTGAGCTCAATATCTATCCGCAAGAACTAACCTCAAGCGAGAAAACAGAAATATTCGCCTCTCAAAAATCTTTAACAAATGAAAGATCAATTTACTTTATTTCCGCTACGATAGTGGATAGCTTTGGCAATCAGTTGGAGGCCTTTGATGATACTCCCTACGAAGATAACTCTCTTTGTATGGAGGGTGATGCTGGCCCAGGTTCCAAGGCATATGAACCACTGTCGAACGTTTCCTCAACTCTTGGACAACAACAGGGAATGTCATGTGCCACAATAAAGGATGCTGGAGAGGGGAATAATCAGGGTACATTAAGTTTTATTTTCGGCCTGATCGTTGCTATCAGCTTTTTTGCGCTCTGCAAAAAGGGAAACGATTCCTTTGTCTAAGCCCTTATTTTTATATATGATTCTTACAAGAACAGTTTTAACCAAGGAAGGGTATGAAATTTTTGATTCTTATTGCGCTAGCGTTAAGTAGTTTTGCCAGTGCTCAAAATCTTTTAACAGAAAGAATTTGGAAGATCTCATCAAGAAAAAGGTCCATTTTCTTTGACCAGGGAGTTTTTCACTCCGACCTTAAGCCTGGACCTAAAACCTTAATATCGATCAGAAACAGTTATAGATCTTCAAAAGGTTATGAAAGAATTGTCTTTGACTTCGGTTCAGCAACTCCCCCAAAGGTCTACGGACATATTTCCCAAGAAGATAAGAAAATCCGAATGGATTTCTTTAATACAGATCTTCAAAGATCAATGAAGTCTGTCAGCGATGTTAAATATCTTAAAGACATTAGTTTTTTCAATATTGATAAAGAGAACCTTTCAGTGGAAATTTCATTTAAGTCCGATGTCAGCTTTGACATCTTTTACTTGGAAAACCCTGGAAGAATTGTAATAGACGCAAAAAAATAAAAATTAGGAGTGTGCAATGTCATCAAAGAATGACGCTAAAATAAAATTGAACCCTCAGGTTGAACAACTGACCGAGATGCCAAAAGAAGTGGTTGTTATCCCTATAGTTAATAGCCCCATTTTTCCTGGAATGATTGCTCCAATTATTTTAAGCGAAGAAAAATTTACGCCTGAGTTGGATCAACAAATTGGCAAATCTGGCTATGTGGCCTTGAACTTAGTTAAGTTTAAAGAAGTGCAAGAGGTTATGGAGAGTCTTGGAGAGGTTGACGAAGACTTCGAGGAAGAGGAAGAAACCAATATCCAAGAGTACGAAGTTGAGGCGTATGATCCTGATCTTAAAGATTTAAGCTCAAAAGATATCTATAAAGTTGGTGTGCTCTGTAAGGTTGTTAAAAAGTTAAAACTGCCAGATGGATCTGTTAACTTGCTTGTCCACGGTCTTAAGCGCTACAGAATCACAAAGTTCACCCAAGAGTCCCCACTATTAGTGGTGAAGAGTGAAATTTTTGAAGATGTTCACGAAGCAGATGAAGAGCTTGACGCTTACACTAGAAGTGTTATCAACCAAGTTAAAAAACTCAGTGAAATAAATCCTTATTTTAATGAGGAGATGAAGCTTGCGATGTTGAATTCTCCTTCCCCGGGCTCTTTAGCTGACTTGGTTGCATTTGCGCTTTCTTTAGATGTTCCGGAAGCTCAAGACTTTCTTGAGACTTTGGTCGTAAAAAAGAGATTTGCAAAGCTACTAGTTTACCTAAAAAGAGAAAAAGACGTCGCTGATATACAAAAGAAAATTACTGATGAAGTTAACGACAAGGTTAACAAGTATCAAAGGGAATATTTTCTAAGAGAGCAGCTTAAGGTCATTCGTTCAGAGCTTGGGATGGATGAAGATGAAAAGTCCCGAGATCTGAAAAAGTTTAAAGAGGAAATTGAGGAAAGTGGCATGCCTGAGGAGGCTAAAGAAGCTGCGATGGAAGAGCTTGAGAGACTTGAATCAATTCCAGACTCTTCGCCTGAGTATAATGTGACTAGGACATACTTAACTTGGATGACTCAACTTCCTTGGAACAAACATACTGAAGACAAAGTGGACATTTCAAAAGCGAAAAAGCTTTTAGAAAATGATCACTATGGCCTTGAAAAGGCGAAACAAAGGATATTAGAGTTTCTTGCTGTGAGACAGCTCAAGCCGGAATATGATGGAACGATCCTATGTTTAGCTGGGCCTCCAGGTGTTGGTAAGACATCCCTGGGACACAGTGTGGCCAACTCTTTGAACAGAAAGTTTTACAGATTTAGCCTCGGTGGCATGAGAGATGAAGCTGAAATTAAAGGTCACAGAAGAACCTATGTTGGCGCGATGCCTGGGAAGCTGATTCAGGCCCTAAAAAGGGTGGAGGTTAACAACCCAGTAATCATGCTTGATGAAATCGACAAGCTTGGTAGATCTTACCAGGGTGACCCTTCTTCGGCCTTGCTTGAAGTGTTGGATCCAGAACAAAACAAAACTTTTATTGATAACTATCTTGATGTGCCGTTTGATTTAAGCAAAGTTTTATTCATTGCAACTGCGAACTATATTGGGGAAATTCCTGAAGCGTTGCTGGACAGAATGGAGCTTATCGAGCTTAGTGGCTACACCATGGAAGAAAAGGTTCATATTGCAAGTAAGTGGGTTATTCCAAAGCAGCTTAAAAAGCACGGCCTAAACTCAAGGGATTTCGGATTAACTAAAACCACTCTGAAAGCTCTTATTCAGGACTATGCCCGTGAACCTGGTGTGAGAAGAATGGAGCAGTTTGTTGCCAAACTCTGCAGACATGCAGCTCTTGAGAAAGTCTCAGCCAAAGGGAAAGCCAAAAAGTTCTCTCCAGCAGTTAAAGACCTTGAAGAGATTTTAGGTCCTAAAAGATTTCAGAGTGAAGTCGCTCAAAAACCTCTTAATCCAGGTGTGGTTACTGGCCTTGCATGGACTTCATATGGTGGGGAAATTCTTTTTGTTGAAACCCTTCCACTTCAAGGAAAAGGCTTCAAGCTAACAGGCCAACTTGGAGAAGTTATGGGAGAGTCTGCAAGCTTAGCATATAGTTATATTAAAGGACTTCTTCAAAAAGAGCTTGAGGAAGCAAAGTCAGGGAAAAAACTTTCTAAAACCAAAAGAAAGCAAACATCTGAAGAGAAAAACCCAGAAGAGTCTTTGGACTTTTTGGCAAATCATGAAGTTCACCTTCACTTGCCTGCTGGTGCTACTCCAAAAGATGGTCCGAGCGCGGGTATAACGATGGCCCTGGCCCTTTATTCTCTAGCAAAAAATAAAAAGGTAAGAGGACAGGTTGCTATGACAGGTGAGCTTAGTCTTACAGGAAAGGTCCTGCCTGTTGGTGGAATCAAAGAAAAAGTTTTAGCCGCAAAAAGGGCGGGGATAAAAGAAATTATTCTTCCTCATCAAAACGAAAAGGATCTGAAGGAAGTACCTGATCGCCACAGAAAAGGTGTTAAGTTCTACCCAGTCCAGCATTTTGATGAAGTTCTAAAGATAGCTCTAAGGAAATAAAAAAGGCCGGTTAAAACCGGCCTTTTCTTTTTTATATAAAAATAAAATTTAAAATTCTTCTGAATCGTATTCTTCAACTGGAGCGTGAGTAACTTTGTCTGCTGCGATTTCTCTTAAAGCTGTAACAACTTCTTTGTTTTTACTGCGAACTAGAGAGTCAGCGCCTTCTCTAAGTTGTTTAACTCTTTTTGCAGTCAAATGAACAAGTTCGTATCTATTTTCTACTTTTTCTAGGCAATCTTCGATTGTTACACGAGCCATTAAGCACCTCTTAAATTAATTCAATTAAACAACAATTTATAAAGCTGTTCTGTTTATTTGTCAAAACCTAATCTTGATACATTGCATCTATTTCTCCACTAAAGTCCTTTATTAGTTCTTTTTTCTTAACCTTTAATGATGGAGTTAAGTAATTCTCATTGGTTAGCTCTAGTGGGAGAATGTAGTATTCTTTTATGGTTTCAAACTTTGCAAGCTCAGAGTTAACGGTCTCAAGTTCAGAGCTGATGATTTCATGAACTTCAGGAAGCTTCACTATTTCAGAAATGTCCATATCTTTGGAAATTCCCAGTTCAGAAAATTCTCTTTCAAAGAGCTCTTTCTCTATGGAGATTAGTGCTGTGAGATACTTTCTCTTTTCACCTACAAGAATGCATTGAGCTATATGGGGCTGAAGTTTTGCGAGGTTTTCAATCTTTTGTGGGGCAACGTTTTTTCCGCCACTTGTGATAATGATGTCTTTTTTTCGATCCGTAATCACAAGGTAGCCATCCTTTGTAAACTTTCCTATGTCGCCAGTGTGAAACCAACCATCTTCATCAATGACTTCTTCGGTTTTTTCAGGTTCCTTATAATACTCTGTAAATAGTGCTTCAGACTTTACAAGGATCTCTCCATCTTCGGCAAAGCTGATTTGAACATCTCCCATTGGTTGCCCAACACTTCCAGGAAGCTGCTTTGGGAAAGGGTTTAAAACACATGGAGCAACAGTTTCCGTAAGGCCATAACCTTCAAGAATAGTAAGGCCTGAGTAGCGAAGGAAGTAGATTATCTCCTTGCTAAGAGGCGCTCCTCCACTTATGAAGTAGCGTATTCGGCCACCAAACATATTGTATATTTTGCTAAACACAAGTTTATAAGCAAGCTGATATTGCAAAATTGTGGATGTCGGAGGGGTTTTGTCACTATCGAGGCATGCAAAGTACTCCTTGGCCTTTTCAGTTGCCCAGTCAAACAAGTGTTGTTTTACAAGATTGCTTTGCTCCAGTGATTGATTAATCTTTGCATATATCTTTTCAAAAATTCTAGGGACAGACAGCATTATAGTCGGTCTCACAAGAGCTATGTCATCAATGATTGTCTGTATTGATCTAGCGTACACGCACTCCCACCCAAAGATTAGTGGCAAAAATGAGTCGGCCCTTCCAAATACATGTGAAAGAGGAAGGAAAGTGAGGGAGCGATCATTAGAATCAAAAGCATGATGTGAAAATCTATGCACATTTAGAAGCATTTGGGTGAAGGCCAGTTGCTTAATTGCCGCACCCTTTGGTTTGCCTGTAGTGCCTGAGGTATAAATAATTGTGGCCAAGTCAGATTCTGGTGTTTCGGTGATTATAGTCTCAAAAACATCAGGATGGTACTGAGCTTCTTCCTGGCCTTCGGACAACATGTCTTCATAATTATACAGGGATACTCGCTCAGGTAAGATCTTGTTTGAGCCTGTGGATGCCTTTATCAAAACAACTTGTTTTAAGTGTTTAAGCTTATCCATAACGGAGGCAACTTTATTTAAAAGTTTAAGATCCTCAACTACAAGAATTTTAGATTCGCTATGATTGAGTATGTATGCAATCTCATCTGCAGTGTAGGTGTGATAGATTGGAACAACTATAGCGCCGGAGCATAAGAGCGAAACATCACAGAAATGCCACTCTTTTGTGGTATTCCCTAAAATCGCAACCTTGTCCTGGCGATCAAGTCCGTGTTTTCTAAAGGCAAGAGCTAGGGATTCAACGGTGTCATAATACTGTTGAAAGTCTATGAACTTAATAACGTCATCTTCTATCCAGCCTATAGAGTTTGAGTCTGAAGACTTCTTCACTCTATCTAGAAATAAGTCACCTATTGATCTCTTCTTTAACTTCATTCGACTCCTAAGCGATGGGAAAAGCATTACGCGAGGTTGCAAACCGATTAAAAAACAATAACTTATTTTACCCTTAAATTACCATTATTTGAATGCAATCAAGGGTTATGAGGAATAAAAAAATTTACATTATTGCGACTTGCTTAAAGGTAATTGGAACAAATCGCTATGACTTTCACTTTAAGGGGTGGTTCATGGGCCAAAGAGTGGAGCGTTTGGTGTTAGAGGGCCAAAGCTTTGAGATCTGCAAAGAGTACCTGGTCAGTGCTAACGTTATAAATTGCCATGAAGGGGTGCTGGTTTGCGAGACGATTACATCTAAACCAATATTTAATCGTTCACACTAACACTAACGTGATCGCCAATCATAAAGTTTTCAATTTCAAAAAGTGGAGTGTCCTTGCCTTGGTTTAGCTTCTCTAATGCTCCAATGGCAGCTTCTTCATCTGCATGTAGAACTTTAAGTTCTCCGATCTTTACCCTATGATTAATTCTTTTTTGATTCTCATAAGGGTTGAGCTTTGAGATCACTCTATAAACATCAAGTACAGTGCCTTGCTCAACTCCTTGGTTTTGACCAATGTTGACGTAATAGTTCTTTTTATTCACTTCATTCTCATATCCCATCGGAACCTCTTCCATTATGGAATATATTTGATGCTCCCTAGATAGGGCCGTGGTGGTTAAAAGCAGTCCGCAAATTGCGGTAAATAATGTCATGCAGGATCTTTTCATCACTCTTTTCCTTGAGCTTTGGTTCACTAAACTTTACGGCTTTGTAGGGTAAAACTTTAGGAGCTGATCAAGATGAAAAAGATTAGCAACATTTAAAGGTCGGGTATTAGTCTAATCTTAGGTATTTATACATGTTAAACACAATGTCGGAGTACCGGAAATTTTTTACCCTTTTGTGAGAAAGGACATAACTCCGAGCGTAGTATTGCATTATCCATGGAAGGTCTGAATTGATCTGTTTTTCTATCTTCATCATTATAGGGCCAGGGTTTGCCTCTCTCTTAAGTTTGGAAAGCGATTGATAAAGCTTATCCACCTTTGGATTTGAGTAGTAAGAAGTGTTGGGCCCTGGAGGGTGATTGCCGCTAATGAGGAGTTGACCAATATTTTCAGGATCTGGGTAGTCCATCGTCCAGCCACCTTGCCAAAACTGTAGCTGTCCATTTTGAGCTTTCTTAAGGAAGGCTGGAAAGGTGTTGATATTGATTTTGATTTTTATACCAATTTTTTCAAGTTCACTTTTTATAAATTCTGCCATTTGCCTTGAGGTAGAGCTTGCTCCTCTTACATCGTAGGAGAGAGCTGAGAGACCTTTTCCATTAGGGAAACCGGCCTTAGAAAGAAAGCTTTTGGCCTTATCAAGATCATAGCTATATGGCAGTTCACTGGATGGACTGTAGCCTGGAATTCCCGGTGGAAAGATTGAATTGGCCTTGAGCCCAGTGTTATTTGTAAAGATTTTGATGAACCTCTCATTGTCTATAGCGTGGGCGATGGCTTTTCTGAGGTTTAGATTTTTCCCAACAATGGAATCTTTCATATTAAAGGCAAGCCACCAATAGGTAAGTGTTGGCGCTACTTGAAGGGATACTCCCTTTTCTTTTAATTCTTTTTTAAGCGCACCCTTATAGTTTAGGGCCATTTGTAAATAGTCTTTGGTTAGAACGATGAAGTCCAAATTGCCTTTTAAAAAGTTTTGCATCCTAGGCCTGGCCTCGTTTATCACATGAAATCTTATCCCATCCAGAAATGGAATTTTTTTGCCAGCATCTTTTAGAAGATTGTTCTCATATGAAAATCTGTCTCCTGACTTAGGAAAAGTGTTGCTGTGATAGTTGGGATTGGCGGCCAAATTAACCTCCAAATTCTTTTCCCAATTTAAAAATAAAAAAGGTCCTGTTCCTATGGGAATTTGGGATAAATCATTTTCAAAGTGCTTGATAAGCTCAAGGGGTGTTGGAGCGGTAAAGCTCATGGCCAGAGCGTATAGCAGTTGCGGGTATTTCGTTTCAAGTTTTATTTGAAGTGTATTGTCGTTTAGGGCCTTGAGTCCCTCAACCTTAGTACTTTCAAACTCTCTTAAATTATCAACCTTTGATCTAAAATCGTTTAGACCCTTGATTTTATCTGCGAAAAGCCACCAACCGGGGCTTTGAGTTTTTTTATAGGCAATTCGTTTTATTTGATTAACAAAGTCTTGTGCCTTTAAAATTCTTGTTTCTTTTAATGCCGGGTGCGGATGATATTGTACGTTCTTTTTAATTTGAATTGTGTAAGTCAGACCGTCGTCCGTTATTTTGGGAAGCTCTTTTGCGAGTAGAGGCTTTATAGAGTATGGCCTAATGAGGTAGTCATACTCATATAAAGTTTCATGTACTTGATAAACGACTTGAGCGCTGACAGTGTCATAAGATATTGCTGGATCAAGCCCTGATAATTTAGCGGTCAGAACCACATCTAAAATGTTGTCTTGTTTCTTTTTCTTGGCGCTATCACAGCTGATAGCGCCAAGAATCAAAAAAACAAGAAGTAGTCTCATTACAATTGCCTTAGAGTTTTTTCAAAGATTTGGATGAATGCATCTTTGGCAATGTCACCAGAGCCCTGTGCCATGTCCTTTCGTCCCCCGCCACGGCCATTGAATTCACTTTGAGCGGCTTTTAAAGCACTTGAGCAGTCAACGACTGCATTGGCCTTATGCGTTCTGCAAAGGTAATTTGACTTGCCGTCTTGCTCGCTCACAAGCAAGAGAACGTCTTTTTTGTTTTGATCAACGAATTTATCAGAAAGGTTCCTAAAGCTTTTAGGGCTCTCATTACCTAAGTCAGCAACTACAAGTCCATATTCTTTGCCAATGTCTTTCACATCGCTGAAGAGGTCTTTACTTTTTTGTGCCTGCAACTTGTCTTGCATTGATTTGATCTCTTTGGATTTAGTTTTAACTTCTTTTTGAAGTCCCTCCACTTTTTCCAAAACTGCAGAGGTCTTGCAGGCAAGTTTTCTTTCCACCTGCTCAAGAACTTCGGAACGATTGGTAAGGTAGTCCAACGCTCCTGTTGAAGTCATCGCCTCCATTCTTCTAACGCCACTTGAAAGTGAAGTTTCATTCGTGATTACGAATAAACCAATATCGGAGGTGTTGGATACATGTGTTCCACCACATAACTCCATTGAAAATTCTCCCATTGTTAGAACTCTTACTTCGCTTCCGTATTTTTCTCCAAATAATGCCATTGCGCCTTTTTCCTGCGCCTCTTTCATGCTCATGTATTGAGCTTCTACTGGAAGTGACTTTTGAATTTGAAGATTTACTAGTTTTTCAACTTCCTTTATTTCTTCTTTGGTCATTGCCTTAGGATGAGTAAAATCAAATCTTAATCTATCCTTGCTAACCATTGAGCCGGCCTGTTTAATGTGATCACCTAGAACGCTTATTAAGGAAGCTTGAAGAAGGTGAGTGGCCGAATGGTTTCTCATTGTGAGCTGGCGGTTTTCGAAGTCTATTTTAAGTTCGAATTCGCCGTGGTTTATCTCATTCTCATCCACAATTTCACAGACATGAGCAATAAGGCCTTCCACAGGTATTTGAGTGTCCAAAACCTTAGCAACGAGTTTTCCGTTTTTAAAGATCTCGCCTTTGTCACCTGCTTGACCACCGCTCTCGCCGTAAAATGGTGTTTGGTCAAAAATAAGAAAGTCGACGCCATTTATGTTCTCTTTAGCAACTAGCTTCGCAACAGAGTCAATTTGATCGTATCCAAGAAACTTCGTTGGACCAGAACTCTCTTTAATGGAGTAGAATGTTTTAAGATTATCTTCGCCTGCCTGAAACTGAGAAGCCTGCTTTGAGCGACTTTTCTGTTCTTCCATTGCCTTCTTAAATCCTTCCTCGTCAACCTCTAGGTTGTTTTCTTCCAGGATGGTTTGAGTAAGATCCACAGGGAATCCATATGTGTCATAAAATTTAAAAGCTGTTTTCCCATCGAGAATGGTCTCTTTCTGTTCCTTTAGCTTTTTCATTTGTTTGTTAAGCAGGTCAAGCCCTGTAGAGAGAGTCTGTCTAAAGTTCTCTTCCTCAAGCTTTAAGTAGTTCTCTGCAAGCGCCTGGTTCGCGGCGTTTTGTGGATATTCTTCGCCAAGAATGTTGAAAACTATCGGAATTAATTTTGGTAGCGTTGTCTCTTTAATACCTAATACATCAAGGTGTCTTACACCTCTTCTGATGATTCTTCTTAGCACATAGCCACGTCCATCATTGGAAGGAATAACCCCATCAGTTAGTAGCATCGTGGCACTTTTGACATGGTCGGCAATGACTCTCATGCTGGAGCTAAATTCAGCGTACTTTTTACCAGAAATTTTTTCGAGTTCATCTATTAATGGCATGAAAAGGTCTGTGTCATAGTTCCAGTATACGCCATTTATAACTGCTGACAGTCTTTCCAGTCCTGCACCTGTGTCAACGCTTGGCCTTGGGAGGTTTCTTTTTTTGATCTCTCCATCCTCTCTATATTTTTCATACTGCATAAATACGAGGTTCCAAATTTCCACGTATCGACTTTCGTCATCCAATATACATTCAGAAGTGTCGGATCCATCGCTATGCTCTTGGCCATGGTCATAGAATATTTCAGAGGAAGGGCCACAAGGGCCAAGGTCTCCCATTTCCCAAAAGTTGTCTTTGTCACCTCTAAAGAAAATTCGATCTCGCGGAACACCTTCCTGCTCATGCCAGATATCGGCCGCTTCTTGATCTGTGTGGTGAACGGTCACGTATAATTTGTCTTTATCGATTTTTAATTCTTTTGTAAGAAACTCCCACGCAAAAGAGATCGCTTCTTTTTTAAAGTAGTCACCAAAGGAGAAGTTTCCAAGCATTTCGAAAAAGGTATGATGGCGGGCCGTAAAACCCACATTCTCAAGATCGTTGTGCTTACCTCCGGCCCTCACACATTTTTGAATGGATGTGGCCCTTGGGTTTTGAGCTTTAGCCTTGCCAGTAAAGTAGTCTTTAAACTGGTTCATTCCTGCATTGTTGAAAAGCAGGGTAGGGTCATTCAGCGGTACCAAAGAAGATGAAGGAATCTTTGAATGTCCTTTTTCGCTAAAATATGATGTAAACTTTTTTCTAAGCTCTTTTGCTTGCATAATCACCTCAATCCTTTTCACTTTATTAGCATAAAAGAGACAATTTTTATAATCCTTGAATACTTATGAATTTCCAAAAAACTGTGTAAAAATAATACTATAACTTGTTCATTATACGTTTTGCGGAGCGCAATTGGAAGTCGCGGTTTTAATTTTAACTCATGGAAGGGTGGAGTTGCTGATTGAATGCCTTAAAAGCATTGAAAACCAGAGGGAAAATCCTTTTAAAATTGAATATTACATCCTTTTAAACGGAAAGGATGAGAAAACGGCATCGTGGCTAAATGAGCAAAAACTGAACTACAGGTCACTGAATACTCCTCTCCCAGTGGGGGAAGCAAGAAATCTTCTGATCAAGGATGTTAAGCAAGATTATATATGCTTTTTAGATGACGATATCACTCTGCCTTTAGACTATTTTTCAAAAGCACATTCATTTATTCAAAATAATCCTGGTGTGGATATATTTGGAGGTCCTGATCAAAGCGGCGCTAAGTCCTCTGGCTTTCAAAATTGCCTAGGCCATGTAATGGAGAGCTTTCTTGCCACTGGCCCAACCAATAAGAGGCATAAGGTCGAAAAAGATGGCGCTGTTGAGGAAGCAGATGAGACAACTTTAATTCTCTGCAATTTTTGGGCAAAGCGAAATATTTTCAAAACAAGAGGCTTCCCAAAGCATTTTAGAAGAAATGAAGAGAATTATCTTTTAAGCATACTCAAGGATGAGGGACATATAATGATGAGAGTTCCTCATTTGTACTTATATCATAACCGCAAAACATCGCTTTTTAAGATAATGAGAGTCTTATTCTTGGCAGGCATTTATAGAAGTGTGAGCATTGTGGCCTATCCCAAATCTTTTAGGCCGTGGTTTATTGCGCACCATGTTTTTCTATGCGCTTTGTTCGGCACTGCTTTTTGGAGTCCATTGTATTTTTACGCCTTGCTTGGCATTTACCTCTTGGCGATATCTGTAAATTCATTGTCCATATTTCTTAAAACCAAAAGAGTGCTGGATATTCCCACGGCCATGTTATTATTTGTAATATTCAATTTCTCATATCCTGTGGGGCAGACTCTGGGATATGCCGTAGGTGGAGTTGCCAGGTTAAGAGGAAAAAGCTTTGATGAAGAAATACTTTAACTTTCATGGATTCACTATAAAAGTAGAGCTTGAGTCTGAAGAGATGGCAAATCTCTTAATAAAGGACTTTGCATATTTTCAATCCCAGGAGACTGGGGAAGTTGACCTATCAATAAAAGCAGAGATTACCGAAGAAATTGATGAAAAAGTTCCGACTGGACTAGCGACGGTAAAGCAGAACGTTAGGGCCATGACATTTGAAAAGGGAAATCTCCGCTATAACTATTTCTATGGACAGGCAGTTTCAATAATAAATTACAGAACAAATGTGATTGAAGTATTTGCTAAAACCGAATCTTATTTGCACGAGATAATATATTTGGCAATCCTATCACGAGAGACCAAATATCATGACCAGAATGGACTGCACAAAATTCATGCCTTTGGAGTTTCCAAAGGTGATACGGCCTTGATTGGCATGATGAACATGAAGGGGGGAAAAACAACTTTATTCTCCTACTTTTTAGACGAAGATGGTTATGAGCTTCTTTCGGATGATACTCCTTTGATAAATGCTAGAGGGGAGGTTCTCCCGTTTCCTATAAGGCTTGGCTTTGAGCTTAATAGCTATACCCAAGAAAAGCTTTCTAAATACAAAAACAAAGCATATCGGTTCGAGAGGGTGGAATACGGGCCTAAGGACCTCATTAATATTCTTGAGTTTAAAAACAAGGTCTCAGCACCCAAGAAAAAAACCGTACTATTCCAGGGAATCAGAGTTCATCGCGATGGACACCCCGAGGTTAAAGAAATTAAGAAATTAAAAATGTTAAAATACTTGGTTAAGAATATGATCGTTGGGGTGGGACTGCCAATGGTCATAGAATATTATTTGGAATCAAGTTTTAAAGATAAATTAATAAATATTAAAACTATTTTGATGAGAAGTTTTGCTGCACTTTCACTTTTGCGAAATTCACGCTGCTATGAAGTTTATTTAACAAATGAGCCCCAAAAAAACTTCTTGGGAGTAAAAGGATTGTTGGATAGCTATGAATAATGAAGGTCTGCTTAATGGTTTGTATATGATCGGGAGGACTGCTCCTGGGAAACTACTCTTTAATCTTGGGTATAAACTAAGTTATCTATGTGCCAGAGCTTACATGAAAGCCTTCACATGTGGTGACTATTTGTACCTTAAAGGCAGTTATGCCTGTGGAAATTGGGAGCCAGTCGTAAGTGACTTGGACTTTGTTCTTATATATGAATATGACAAACCTGAAAGTGACGATAAAAGAATATCAATAATTAAAAAACTCCTTCCTGTAGTGAAAGATGTTGATACTTACACCCTGGATGAGCTTAAGAATCAAATTAGATATGGAAGCTTTAAAAACAGTGACTTTGAAAGCTGGATGCCACTTGGAAGGAAGTTGGAGATTAAGGCAAAGAGGTTATCCTACCCCAAAAAAAATATACTAGATCGCTTAGATGATGTTTATTTTTATGTGGAGTGGCTTTTTATAAATCTCAAACCTGGAAATGGTGAAATCAACTCCTATAGAATTGCCTGTGCTAAAAGAAATCTCATAAGGGTGGGAAAGATTATAGAAAAGCTTGCAACTAGCTTTGACTTTGAAGAATTTGAAACTAGCAAGAGCATGGGCAATCTTAGATCTCGAGAAGATGTCATTAGAACTTTGTCATTTCTTTTGTCCAATTTAGATGTGAACAAGCTGAAAGAAACTCTGGGAATTCAAATTGACAATGCTTCTATAGAAAAGATTTTAAAAAGGGACTACTACAAAGGTCACTTTTCACTAAGTGAGGAGCTTGATTCAGGAAAGATTTGTTTGTCTCGAGAGTGCTTTGGTCTTTTTTACTTTCTTGGAATTATAGACTCTTACGTTTTATATGAAAACTCGAAGCAATTTGAAGATCAGGTTTTTAACTCCTTATGCATGGTCAAATATGCTTTGAAACTTCGTGATGGAAAGACAAATCACATTCATGAAGATTTAGGAGATCTAGAGCTGCAAAAAAGACTTGAATCATCCCTTAAAGAGCTTGATCAAGTTGAAAGTTTGAATATGTTTGAGAACGCTTTTGAAAAGGATGTGTTTATCACTGCAAGCTGGGGGCAGGGCTACCTCGAAGTTTTGCGAAAATGCCACATGAATCTTAAACAGAATTGTCCAAGCGTTCATCACCTGCATGTCTCAATAGATGGAGACTCTTCGGCATTTAAAGGCCTTAAAGACTTGTCCACCATAAGAATAAAAGAAAATAAGGCCTATGAAGGGTTATGGCATAAAGAGTCGCTTTTTAATTTGGCAATTAATGTGTGTGCCGGTGCCCGAACCTATATTTTCTCAGATATTGATGTGATTATAAATAGCTCTAGTTGGATTGATAATCTTTTAAAGAAGTTGAAAACAAAGGATGTCGTTCAGCCATTTTCATTCTTCATTGATGAGACTACGGGCAAGAAGACGCTTTCTAGCGTGAAGGCAATTGAAGTAGGAGAGGAGTCTTTCTATGCGCCGGGGTTGATATGGGCGTTTAACCACAGTGGAATATCAAAACTAGGGAAGTTCTTTGATCTCTTTCATGATGGAAGCAATGATGGAATCCTTTTTAAAAACATTACTAAGGCCGACCTTGGTGTCATCGAAACCTTAACCTGGACCTCAAAAGATATTTTTGAAAATCAAAATAAAGAAAGCTTTAATTACGGCTATATCGATGATGAATTAGGTCATGTAAGCCATCCTGCGCCAAAACAATATGATAATATGATTCAATTGTTCAACTTGATGTTGCCAGAACTTAAGAGGAGAATTGAAAGGGACCATTTTGGCATTTGGAGATGGAAGGATTCAGAAAGCGAGTTTAAAAAACTATTTTCTATCTTTCTTAGGGAAAGAGGTCTGTTTTCAAACACTTTTAAAGAGCTTATCTCTAAAAACAAAAAGTTTCTTTTGAATAATAAAATAGCACCTTCAAAACTCTATTTAGACGAAACCAAGAAAATCTATACTTGTTCAGGGGTGCACAAATTATCTTTTTTAACTTCTGAAATAAATGAAGAGTTTAAACTTGCTCAAATAGGCGACAGTGATTCTGAGAAGAACAAAATATTTTTTGAGTTGGAAGAGCTTGAAGCAGGAAAAACTTATTCTGCATGCTTTGTCTTTGAAGATTTGGTCAACGTTAGAGGACCACTATGCGCTGGTTTAGTTAACTGCTTTTCAGACGACATTGTTTTCGAATCATTCACTTTGAATAAAAAACTCTCTGCAATGGGCATTAACTTTTACGCTTTTGAAAACTTTAAGGACCCTAAGGTCTATATAGAGTTTAAAGGTGAAGAAGATCTAGAGTTTAACTTTAAGTCCTTTCAAATTGATGTCAATGATGACCAGCATAAAGAAAACTGGAGTTGGATTGGTGAAAATAAGTCAAAGGAAGTCTCTTCGGACAATGAATGCTTGGTTGCATTTCAGAAAACTTTGAAGCCAACCTGGCATAAAGTTAGTATTAAGCTTGGCAACCTGAAGTCCTCCCAGTACAAAGTTTCCATACTTGCTGGTGAGGGGCAAGTACTCACTTCACCAAGAATTCAAAAAAACATAGAAGGCTACATTAGCTTGGTCTTTAAGATTCCAGTGGTCATGACGAAGATTCTAATCAAATTCGAATTCGAAACTGAAGAAGAATTTGAGAAAGACATTGTTTACTTTGTGGAAAAGAAGATCTCATGAACCTTTTCTAAGTTACTTTTGGAGTTTTTCCTGATTTTTGTCTGCAGCATTGCTCTGTAAAGTACACGCTCTTCATAGGAAAGAGCTTTGCCGAGTTTATCCAAGAAAATAGAGGCCTTTATTTCTTTATCTGTTGAGATCAAAAAGTTTAAATATTCTCTAAGGTCTCTTACAAGGCTGTTGTCTAGAGGGCCCTCTATAGACATTCTTAGTTTGGTTTTAGTTGTGATTGGAGTGTCTTCTCCATTTGCCATTGCAAGCATTTGTGCCATTTTATGGCCACCTTCGTAGCGTTTTTGCTTCTCAAAAGTTTCCATCTTGTATGCAAATAATAGAGGGTTTTTTACTTTGTTAAGGCTATAGTCTATCGCCTTTTCTGTGCTGGTTAGGTTAAAGGAAGTGACTAGGAAATGTGTGCAGATGCTGGAGCACACTATTAGTTTAACCCACTTTGACCTATCAAAAATGATTAAGGTTAAAGCAAATGGCAAGGCCATGTAAAACCAGTGATGAGAAATATATGAGTATTTCATATAAGGAATATAGAAGAGTCCACTCACTGGAATAAAAAATATGAGCAGCAGTCCTGTTTCTTTTATTCTATCCTTGGAAAAACTAAACAGCAGGAAAAGAAATCCCATCAATGGAAAGACTACAAAGTTGTAAATGTTTAAGCTTTCATAGTTAGACTCATACAGCAAAGCGAATGTGCTAATTCCAACAGTTGACGCCATATACCTTCCAAAAGTGAAAAGGGATAAGAGGCTCTTTTCTCTTAATGACTCTAGCTTAGTGAACTGGCCACCTAGGTTTTGGAGGGAATGCCTAAGTTGCTCTTTAAAGGGCACTCCGACATAGCTCTTTAGTTCTGGCCCATCTGGCTCATCCTCCGAGACCTTGCCTGAGTTGGGATACTCTACAATCGATTGAGAGGCCCTAGTCTTTTCCTCAAAAAAAGAGTCAATACCTTTGACATTAACAAGTCCATAGTAACCCGATACTAAAAAGTAGATGGCGGTGATTGATAGATGGCCAATTCTTGTTTTGTAATTTTCCCTCTTAGTTAAAAGATAAAAAGGCAGTAAAACACAAGCAATCTTGCTGTTGATTGCTAAGATAAATGAAGTAAAAGCACCGAGCTCTATTAAGTTGTCATCCTTCTTCTTTCTTTCAATCAAATTCAAGAAAAGCAATGTGAAGAACATGCATAATAGAGTCTTTATTTGAAAGATCCAGTTGTGCGTAAAGTAGGAAATTGGATGAATGAGAAAAAGTAAAAATACAATAAAGTACCCTCCGTCTTTGCCGGACGGTTTAATTTTCTTCAGAAAGCTTAGAAATAAAAACGAATTACCTAAGTGCAGAATTAAATTTAATATTCGATAGGGGATAACATTTTGCTCAAAGGTATTAAACATCACTGTCAAAACAGAGTAGGATAAAGGCCAACTTTTAAAGAAGTTACTCTTTGGATTCCAAAAGCTAAAAATGCTGTCCACATATTGGAGGAAGCTGTCAAAAATAAACTGATTATCATCCCCATAGGGCAAATTGTTCAGGGAAGGCAGTACTAGTGTAATAAATGCCAGTGTAGATATAATGTATTTATGTTTACTAAAATAGCGCATCATTTCTTTATTCTAATGAAAAAAGCTAAGTCTTATCGGGTGCGCCTCATTTTTGCCGCTTTGTATTTTGCAACATTCTCTTTTTTATTTTATGACTTTCCTGAAAAAGTGGAAAAAGCACAGAATCTCAATAAACTGACCAAGATTCATTACTATTCTCTCAAAGAGTTGAACTCCTACCTGGATTTCAATACCTGCAACCCTCGGTTTAATGACGGGGGAAAGCTTGCAAAGGTTGGGAAAGCTCATACAGACATAGGTGCTAAGACTAAACTTGATATCGACCCTTATATTGAGCGCTCAGGAGTTGTTCTCTCAAAGTTGACCTTTAGCTCATCTTTCCAAAAATTTGATGATGAAATCTTAACTAATGGTTATCTCCTTACTTACCGAAATAGTAATAAATGTTTTGGAATATTGTACTGATGCCTTAAAAGTTGGGCGCTAAATACGCTCTAGCTTTATGAGGATAAATTAATTGGTCGTTAAATCAATAGCTTACACTTTTCCATTAGTAATTAGTGTTATGATGGTAAAAAAGTAAAAGAGTGGAATTATGAGTATGTTTAAATTAAATCAAAACGGTATCTCTCTAATTGAAGTCATGGTTGCGGCCGGGATTTCGTCTGTTATCGCACTCGGCACAATGAAAATTAACGAGAATGCTCAAAAAGGCATGCGTAGTGTTGCAACGAAGGCCGAACTTTCCAGCTACATAAGTCAGAGGTTTCCAAACATGCTGGAGGACAACGCAGTTTGTTTGGCGGCATGGGATGTTAATAATGACGGCAACCCAGGCGACAATATAAACCTGGCAGCGGGAAACACTATGCCTATTGCTGGGATTTACGCCAATGGTATTACCCTTGCAGAGACGGGAGAAAGATTACCATCTACCAGTGGAGAATATAATGTAGATGGATTAACTCTGAGTAGAATAAACGATACTTCATGTGAGGTCATTTTTGACCTATCCAGAAATGATAATGCAGCTGGGGCGAATAAGATTGGAGCAAGAAATAAGAGAGAAAGAGTTCCATTAGCTTGTTCATGGAATGGGGCTCCAAACCTAATGATTTCCTGTTCGACTGAGTCCACAGCACTTGGCCGCTGGGACTATGACACTATCGGTGGGGTTGAGTGGCTAGAAAATCCATTTAAATCTGCCGTAATAGGTGACTATGACACTGCTGGACCTGATTCTCCTAGTCCACCTGCAAGGTTTGTAATAACACCTAACGCAGTATCGACACCTTGGGGTATCCCTGCCTTAATGGATGCCGTGGGGATTCCTGCCAACTATGTCGTCAGATGGGGCAATGAAAGAGCCGAAGATAATGGTGTCGGCATGTGGGGGCAAGGTGACTGTATAAACCTCGCTACTGCTGGAAATGCTGGTACTCCATTTATGGAAACATGTGATGCTGCAGGCACTACAATCAGAAATAGTCTTACCGTTGAAAGTGGTGGATTAACTGTTACCGCTGGCGGTGCAGATATAACTGGAAATACCGACGTTAATGGAAATCTTCATGCAACAGGCACTGGAAGAATTGACGGTGCCACTGATATCAATAACACCCTTACAGTGGACGGGCTTACGACAATCAATCACCATTTGGTCGTGGCGGGAGCTAATAGAGATTTGTCTGTTGGTAGAAATGCAACAATTACAAGAGACTTAACAGTAGGTAGACATGCAGATATTGATGATGACCTGAGTGTGGGAAGGGATGCGACGATTACAAGAGATTTGGCGGTAAATAGACATCTAAATGTCGATGACAACTTAACTGTTAACGGTTCGTCTACCCATAACAGTGGACTTACTGTTACAGGTGGTCTGGCCAATCTAAATAATGGACTTACAGTCAATGGAGCAGTGACAAATTTAAACAACGGCCTTTCTGTAAACTCCAGCAACACATCACTTGGTGGTTCTCTTGCAGTATCTGGTACAGCATCAGTAAACAATACAATTTATACTGTTGGGGAAGCTGTGTTTGATGGTGGATTCAGGTCTTTTGCAGATAGTGAGGTTCATGGAAACCTATGGGTATCTGGAACAGTAACCTCATCAGACGTGAACCTAAAAGAAGAAATAAAGCCTATAGATAAGTCTCTTGAAAGTATTCTTTCTTTACAGCCTGTTAGGTACTTTTGGAAAGATAGAGGGCTTAGAGGGGAAAAAGAGCAATTTGGATTTATCGCTCAGGAAGTTCAAACGGTTTATCCTGAATTAGTTTCTGAGAATAAAGATGGCAACTTCCTTGGAGTAAACTACGTTGGCCTAATAGCTCCAATTGTAGATTCGATTAAGACTTTATACTTTAAGATTGCTAAACTCTTTTCTGAGGTTGAAGACAACCAAAGAGAAATTGCTTCTATTAAAGAAGAGAACAAAAAGCTAAAAGCTGAGAATGAAGAGCTTAAAAAGCAAATGCTAAGAATAGAGAAAGCTTTAAATCTAGAGTAATTATAATTAAAGGGCCCAGTCAATGGGCCTTTTATTATTGACCCTCAAGTATTCATTTGTCTTCGAAAAATGTTTGTTCCCATGAAAGTTTCTTGCAGAAAATGGTGAAGGGTGAGCACATTCTAGTACAAGATGCTTTTGTCTATCGACTGATTCTGCTTTCTTCTGAGCATCCCTACCCCAAAGAATAAAGACTAATCCTTCTTTTTGCTTGTTTAGCTCTTCAACGATTGCATCTGTGAAGCTTTCCCAGCCCTTCTTTCTATGAGAGCCGGCCTCTGACTTTCTAACTGTGAGCACTGAATTTAAAAGTAGGACACCTTGTTTGGCCCACTTTTCAAGATTACCGTGATCTGGAGGATCTATGCTTAGATCACTCTTTAATTCTTTATAGATATTCTTTAAGGAAGGAGGGACTTTCACTCCTTTTTTAACCGAAAAGGCGAGCCCATGCGCTTGTCCCTCACCGTGGTAAGGATCCTGTCCAAAGATTACGACCTTCACGTCATCGAAGGAGCAAAGATTAAAGGCCTCAAAGATATTGTCCTTTTGAGGAAATACAGATTTATCGTCGTATTCTTTATTCAAAAATGTGGACAAGTTTGAAAAATATTCTTTCTTAGTCTCTGGCCCTAAAATTAAAGACCAGTCCTTTGGGAGATCGTTGATCATTTATATACACTCACCGGTTCTAAGCCACTTATCAATTTGTTCCTGAGACTCCTCAAGATTGTGTCCTTTAGAAGCTAAAAAGTTAAGAAGTTTATGCTTTAGCTTTAATAGTTCATTATCGCAGACCGGTACTTCTTTGTGACGCATCTTCTTTCGAATAAGCTCTTCAATAGAAGATGCTTCCCCAAGACCATTGTCCTCTTTTACTTGATTAATAAGATCGTCGCTGACCTTCAGCTCTTCATTTTCCAGCTTCAGTTTAATCAAAGAGTTTGAGTTGCCACTGATGAGTAAGCTTTTTATTCTTATTCGAGCATACTCCTCTTCTCGGAGAAAGTTTTTCTCTAGAAGTAGTTCTATGGCCTCTTCTATCTCCTCATCTGAAAATCTAGAGGCCAGCTTCTGACGAAGCTTGAACTTGCTGTAGTCGCGTTTTGCTAAAAGTTTAAGAGAGTAGTTATATGAATCTGTAGACATAAAAGAAAAAGGGGAGATTGCTCTCCCCTTAAATTGGTTTATTGAATAGTTTTCTTAGACTTTTTTGTGGCCTTTTTTGTTTTAGCAGGAGCTTCTTCTTCTAAAATCTCTCCTGTTTCCATGTCCACATTTGGCTCAGGCAAAGTTGCAAGTCCATGCTTAGCAAGAACCTTAGTTTTCACTTCATCCATTACCTCTGGATTGTCCATAAGGAATTGCTTAGCATTCTCACGACCTTGACCAATTTTAGTATTCTCATAAGAGTACCAAGCACCGGCCTTATCAACGATCTTTTCTTTTACGGCAAGGTCAAGAACGTCACCTTCTTTAGAGATACCAGCACCATACATGATATCAAATTCAATCTCTCTAAATGGAGGAGCTACTTTGTTTTTAACAACTTTCACTCTAGTTCTATTTCCAATCACATTGTCGCTATCTTTAATTGCCCCGATTCTTCTAATGTCCATTCTTACAGAAGAGTAGAACTTAAGTGCGTTACCACCTGTAGTTGTTTCTGGGTTTCCAAACATTACACCGATCTTCATTCTTAGTTGGTTAATGAAGATAACGGTACAGTTTGATCTAGAGATTGAACCTGTTAGCTTTCTCAAGGCCTGAGACATTAGTCTTGCTTGAAGACCCATATGAGAGTCACCCATATCACCTTCAAGTTCAGCTCTTGGAGTTAAGGCCGCAACAGAATCAACGATCAAAAGGTTAACTGCGCCTGATCTTACAAGCATGTCAGTAATTTCTAGGGCCTGCTCACCACTGTCTGGTTGAGAGATCAAAGTATTTGGAATATCAACACCAAGCTTTGCAGCGTATTGAGTATCAAGTGCATGCTCAGCATCAACGAATGCAACTGTTCCCCCTTGCTTTTGACATTCAGCCGCAATGTGAAGAGTTAAAGTTGTTTTACCGGAAGATTCTGGCCCATAGATTTCCATAATTCTACCCTTGGGAATACCGCCAATGCCAAGTGCAAGGTCAAGGCCTAAACAACCAGTAGGGATAGAAGGGATTTTTGGAGCCTCTCCGTCGGAGCTAAGCTTCATGATGGCGCCTTTACCGAATTGTTTCTCAATTGTGGAAAGGGCTAGATCAAGAGCTTTTTTCTTGTTGTCATTACTCATTTGATTTGAACTTGTTGCCATCTACTTGTCTCCTTAAAAATAAATTAGATTGGTTAAAAAATAGCATCATAAGACCTATTCGCCAAGCAATTTACGGAAAAAGTACGGAAATTTTAAGTGACTAAAATTGTTGGAAATTTAAGGATTCAAGTAGTAATTATTTAGGGCCCACAGTATAAAACCGGCCATGATCCCACTTACAATATCATCAACGATCGTGCCAAAGCCATGTTTAATCTTATTATCAAAATAACTCGCCGGCCAAATCTTTATAATATCAAAGAGCCTAAAAAGACCTAGAACTGGAATAAGAACTTTATAGTCAGTGGAAGGAAAGACAAATGCCCACGTTACAAGCATGCCAATAACTTCATCCATCACTATCCATTGAGGGTCATGGGTTTTAATCATTCTTTGAACATATTCAGCGCTGATGCTTGATACTATTGTAAGAATGATGATTAAAGCGATAAGGGCGTTGAAAGAAATACCTAAGTGAGATAATAAAAGTATAAAAGGTAGCGTTGCAATGCTTCCAAAGGTTCCTGGCGCTTTTCTTATAAAACCAACGTAAAAAAAGCTTAAGAACCACTTCGAAATGATAAAGGGCATATTGTTTTGATATTTCATTCCTATTAGGATAACTTCTTGCTCAATATTATCAAGGCTAAATAGTTAGAATTATATGAATCGACCAGATTATCTAGAGAGTTACAAATTCAATTGGGAAACCTTTGAAATAATGGCAGGTGGAAAATCCTCTCTGGATGCCAAAAACTACCTTTCGCATTTCGACGGCTCAAATGCCGCTTATGAGTTTCTAATTGGATATGGTTTTGATGTCCATGACCCTGTTCAAAAAGCCGAGCTCTTTGGGATCTATCAAGAAGCAATTCAGTTTATTAAAAGATACTTTTTAAAGGAAGGTAATGCACAAGGCCTAGACGTATCAGTGCCTAACAGGTTCTACGCTATTCTGGATGTGGAAGAACTGTTGATGATTGCAACAAATAAAAAAACAGAAGATCAGTCTTCGAAAGAGGAGATGATTTGGGCCGGAGTGATATTAAAAGTCATGCACACTATTCTGCACGCAGACAAAGATCTTCGATATCGATACTTCTCCACCATTCAAACACAAATTTTTGATAGATTTTATAAATTCATACAAAGAGATGAAAACGACAATCTGTACCTAGGCACTGGAGATGAATCGAGTGCGATTCCACTCATTGAATTTGAGACTAAGGCCAAAAAAACTCGAGAAAGCATTATCATAAAACTTCTCCATAAAAGAGAAAATGTGGCAGAGGAGCTCTTTGACAGAATTGGCGTGAGGTTTGTTACTAAAACTAAGGTGGATTCACTAAGAGTTCTTAAGTTTCTTTACCAAAACTACATAACTATAGTTAATAATATTAAACCTTCCAGGTCTCATAACACACTCGTTGATATGGAAAAGTTTAAGACCGGCTACTTCGAAATCTTAAAAGAAAGCTTAAAGTCTGAGGTGGAGGAAGTTAAATTTGCCGAAAAGCTTGAACATCTGGCCGAAGAGTGTTCGGTTTATGCAAAGCCTGATGGGGTTAATGTTCACTCTTCTTCCGAGTACAAGGCGATCCATTTCACTTGTAGACAGTTGATCAAATATAGAAATCCCTTCCTTAAAGACTTCAACGAGGTGAAAAAACTCGCTAAAGAACAAGAGGACTGTGACTTGGCAAAAAAGATACTTTCGCTTGATACATCATCGATAGCTAGGGATGTAAGATTCTTTTATCCATATGAAGTTCAGATCACAGACATCGCCAGTCATCTCAAAAATACCGAGGGCGAGGCAAGCCACCTAGAGTATAAGAAGTCTCAACTCAAGTCAGCAATGAAACGCTTGTTTAGACCTCTTATCGAGTTTAAAAACCTTGAAACTTAAAGACTTTGAGTTAGAAAAAGGTCTATTCTTTCATTTATAAAACTTGGAAAGTCTACCTGTGGAACATGGCTTCCTTTCCTTACCAGATAAAGCTTGGCGTTTGGAAGCTCTTTAACCAAAAGTTTCTGTAGGTAATTTGGAATAACCTTGTCCTGGTCGCCACCTATCACCAACGTTTCAGACTCTATTTGAGGCAGGTAGGATAAAATGTCATGTTTGTTCATTTGTTCTATTAGTTGAAAAAAGAGTTCAGGTCCAAGCACTCCAAGACGATTTAGATAAATCTCAATAAACTCTTCTGGCACGGTGTCGACATTGACCCCACCATGATGAACAATTTTTTTTACTATTGGGTTCCCCCCGCCATACTTCCAAGCAGATTTAAATATGGTGGGAAACTTGGACAATCCCTTAATCAGTGCGGGAGTGACCTGCTCGGTGAGATTTGTATCGAACATAATGTTATAAACAGGAATCGCCGTTCCTGAGATTACAACAACTTTTTTAGTGAGCTCAGGCCATCTGCGAGCAAACTCAAGGGCCACATTCACACCCATGCTGTGGCCAATCTGAACAGTGGATTGAATTCCCAAATAATCACATAGCTCTTTCATGTCTGAAGCTATGTTCTTGAAGGTGATGTTTTCCAACTGGCTTTTCCCTGTTGATTGATAATGCCCTCTATAGTCATGAATGAGAATTTTGTAGCCTTTTTCATCGAAGAAACTTAACTGCTTGGACCAGTGATGGTTGCTGCATACCAACCCGTAGTTAAACATGAGAACAGTGTCGTCAGAAGTTAGCTCTCTTGATGAAAAATTTGTTGAGTAGAAAATCTGCTCGCCGTCAGTTGTTTTAAAATAGTTGGCCGTCTCAACATTCATGCTTTTTCCTGCAGATTTTTAATGTAGCTCAAAAGAGGGGAGTTACTCTTAATGAGCTCCTCTGTGTTTCGGTTTAAACGTTCTCTTTTACTCTCAATAGGCATATTGAGAAAGTTAACAATTTTGAATTTTGTTTCACCAATTTGAATCGTATCACCAACTTTTAAACTTTTTATGCCAGCTGTTCTCTTTCCATTGACCCAGAAAAGATCGCTCTCTTCAGAGGCCGCTGCGTTAAGTTGGTTGTCTTGGATGTCCAAAACCAAATGATTTTTTTTTATTTGTTTGTCATTAAGGCAAAACTCAACACTTTGACCTGAGCCAATTCTTATAAAGCTTTTATAGAAGCTAAACTGTCCTAAATAATCCTGATCTGGGCATTCCAGAACTTCGATGACGATCATAGTCAGATTATAAGACACATGATGGCTAGATGGTAGATGAAACTTTTTGATCCTTTGCAATGGCCACAAGAATATCATTAAGCTCATCAGGGCGAGCTTTTGCTATCTTAGCAATATCTTTGTTGACCTGATCAAAAATATCAAAGTGTTCAAAGATGCTTGCCACCTTCTTTGTGGAGATCATTCCAGATTGAGAGACTCCAAATAAGTCCCCCTCGCCTCTGTTTTTGAGATCGGCCTCTGCTATATGAAATCCGTCAACACTTTGCTCTATAACCTTCAACCTGTTCATGGATTCGGGGGATATTCTTTGTGTGGAGACAAGAAAACAAAAGCCCGGACGATCTCCTCTTCCAACTCTTCCTCGCAATTGATGAAGCGAGCTAAGTCCAAAGCGTTCCGGATTGTAAATACTCATGACAGTGGCCGATGGCACATTTACACCAACTTCCACAACAGATGTTGAAATTAAAATATCGATTTTTTGAGATGAGAAATCCTTGAAAATTCTCTGCTTTTCCTCGGGTTTAAGTTTTCCGTGAAGACACTCAATACTGTGTTCAGAAAAATACTTCTTATATTCAGTCTCAATTCCTTGAACATGGGTTATATCGAGAACTTCAGACTCAGATATGGCGGGAACGACAATGTATACTTGCTCTTTCAAGGCCAGCCGTGTCTTAATAAAGCTAAGGTACTTCTCGTAAGTGCCTTCAGTGACAATCCTGGTTTTTATGCCCTTCCTGCCCGAGGGCATTGTTCGAATTGTTGAGATGTCCAAATCTCCATATTGCGCCATTTGGAGAGTTCTCGGTATGGGGGTGGCGCTCATAATAAGAGTGTGAACTCCATCGCCTTTGAGTGACAGTTTATGTCTTTGTTCAACACCAAACTTGTGCTGCTCATCAATGATACATAACTGTAGATTATTAAATTTAACACTGTCTTGAATTAAGGAGTGGGTGCCGATAACAACCTGGCAACTTCCACTTTCTAAGGAAGCGTAAATCTCTTTTTTTCTAGAAGGTTTTGTGCTCCCTAAAAGCAGTTCTGGTTTGAACTTCTCGGGCAGAACTTGGTTTAATGTCTGAAAGTGCTGCAAGGCCAAAGACTCTGTGGGACACATCATAGCAACCTGGCCACCTTGTTCGGCGGTCATGGCCATGGCCAAAAAGGCAACTGTTGTTTTACCGCATCCAACATCTCCTTGTACCATCCTCATCATAGGGCTGCCTTGGGTCATATCTTTTTTTACTTGGGCGACAACTTCGCATTGATCTTGAGTAAGTGTGTAGGGGAGAGATTTAAGGAAGCCTGTATACGACTTATCATCCCAAGCAATCTTGGGAGCCTTTAAAGACTTATTGGCCGTTTTTCGGGCGTGTACCTTTAATTGATCATGAAAGAACTCCCAGTAAATTATATCCTTTTTGGCCTTCTCTCTTTCTTCTTTTGTGGAGGATACCCGGCCGTGCAAAATGCTGAATGACCTATGCAAAACAATATCTTGATTTATAACTAAGGTGGGCGTCGACAGCTCGGTATCCCATAAAGCATCGGGAATTTTTTCAACGATTCCTTTAACAAGCCTTCCGGAAACGCCATTAACTGTAGGGTACTCAACGAGCATTCCATCTGAGGATTGAACATCTTTCGGATCAATCTTCGGGTTGGTTATTTGGATGCTTCCTTTGTAAACATTTGGCACACCCATAAAACTGAATGCCTTTTTGCTCTCAAATTGTTTTTTGAAACTTGGGTATGTGTTGAAAAATTTCAGGACCGCGATTTCTTCTGAGATTGAGTCTTTTACTGTAACTGTCGCGTTAAAGAGTTGAACTCGCCCTTTGCCTCGTTTTCCAAAGGCCGGAGAAAGGTCTAGGCCAAGCAAAGTGCCCTCTCCAAGAAAAAGTTCGCCCTCTTGCATTTGATGAAAAGGCCTTATTGAAGGGGCACTTTGCACCCTCAGAGGAAGAACCCAGAGAAGGTCCTCTATTTTTTCTATACCTGCATCCTTGAGTTTCAGAAGTGACTGTGAAGGACGCGAAGTTTTGGATAGTGACAAGAGATCACTATCCCAGAGAATATTCTTATTTGTACTCAATTTCTTCGACGACATAGTGAACATCTCCTTTCGGAGCTTTTACTATGACCTCATCGCCCTCTTCTTTGCCAAGAAGAGATTTACCTAAAGGGCTGCTGTAGGATATTTTATTCTTATTAGTCTGCGCTTCATCTTCACCGACAAGTTGATAGACGAAGCTTTCCTCTTTTTCTTCACTAAAGAGGGTTACGGTTGCGCCAAAGACAACCTTTTCTTGATCTAATTTCGATACGTCAATTACATTTGCATTGGCGAGTTTGGACTGTAACTCGGCAATCCTGCCTTCAATATGGGACTGCTTCTCCTTGGCCGCATGGTATTCTGCGTTTTCTTTCAAGTCGCCATGCTCACGAGCTTCAGCTATTGCTATTTTTACTTCCTCGCGGTCAACTTTAATTAGTTGATCAAGCTCTTCTTGTAGCATGTTTTTACCAACAAGGGTCATAGGGTGATTTGCCATTTTATTCTCCAGTTTTTACTTTTTAAACAAAGCGTTGGCCTGCGCTAGGAGATCTACTTTTGGATTCTCCTGGCCATTCTTTGCGCCTAATTTAAAAAAGTCGCAAAAATTTGCTTTTTCCTTTTCAACTATTCTATCCGCTGTAGGCTCTCTGCACTCATTGTAAGCGCTCTTATCGTAAAAAGAGCACATCTTGCAGCACCTAAGATCGGTATAACATTTCTCGCACTCTTCGGTTCTGGCGACATCCATATTAGGGCTCAGGTCCAAAGAGGTCTGGCAATTATAACATTTTACAGACATTTTAAAACTCCTGGTTAAGTCCTACACCAAAACCCGCAGTGTTTCCATCGCCGTATGGAGAGAAGAAAATTTGGGGGCGGTTTCTTTTGTTGTATTGATCCACCGCTTGCTTGAGAATCCCTTCATTATTGTACTGAATGGTTTTTGATGTCAGGTAGGTAATGGCTACTAAGATTCCACCGCCATATAAAAGTGTGTTTCTATTGGCGATGCCGTCGCTATCGCCAGTTTGGGTTAGGCCAGCAAGAACCATAAGAGATCCCAGGGTACTGGTTCCCGCACTCCACGCACTTGGGCGGTTTTTCTCCTGGTATTCGTCTAAGAGCTCTTTGGCGACTTGGTCTTTTTCTAAGTAGAATCTTAAACCTTCTCCTTTTTTACTCGAGCCCGCATCAACTAAAACTTCTTGGTAGTTGATTACAGCAACCCGTGAGCAGGTTTCCACTGCAAAAGAGTTGGCAATTCCAAGTAAAAAGATCAGGTAAAAATATCTCATATTTCAATTCTAATAGGATAAGAGGATTTAGTCATAGGAAAAATTGGCTATCATTTTTGTCTAAGTTGTAGAAAACCCGATGCTTGATAAACTTACTGTATGGATATAGTTAAAACAGGTATTGGCCTGACAAAAACGATTCGAAATGTTGGCCGCTTTCGGGAGATTCTCAATGTCTTTTGGAGAAACGGATTTGATGAATTTATCATCAAAACCAACCTGCATACTAAAATACCTGGAATCGTGCTTCCTAAGAAGAGAATCCTCGCCGCTTTGGAAGAGGATCCAGAGTCAAAAACATTTTGGCACTCACTTGGGTTTCGCCTTCGTAAAAGCTTTGAAGAGCTAGGTCCAAGCTTTATTAAAGTCGGCCAGCTTCTTTCCACAAGAGAAGACATACTTGACCCTGCACTTATAGAAGAACTGCGCAAACTACAAGACAAGGTCGCGCCAATTAGCTTTGATGTGGCGCGCGCTCAGCTTGAAAGCTCTCTTGGAAAGAAGCTTGAAGAGGTATTCGCATCAATAGATGAGGATCCAATCGGAGTGGCCTCCATTGGTGTGGTGTATAAGGCAAAATTAATTAGTGGAGAAGATGTCGTAGTTAAGGTTAAGCGTCCAAAAATTGCGTCTCATATTAAAACTGACTTTGAGATCATCGCGTTTATGATAGCCCAGGCTGAGAAAGTCTCAACGGATATAAAGTATCTTGGAATATCAAGGGCCATAGAGGATTTCTTTAAAAGCATTCAATTAGAGCTGAACTTTCTTTTGGAAGCTCAAAATTGTGAAACCTTAAAAGCAAACATTGAAAAAATTGACGAAGAAGGAATCTTTAAGATTCCAAATATTCACAATGAACTCTCGACTCCTGATGTACTGATAATGGAGTTCCTTGATGGAAAACCATTCACATCAATAAGAAACATAAAAGAAGAAGACCCAGAGCTGGAAGACAAACTTGGCAAATGTGTAAAAATGTTTACCCACACCATGCTTGTTGATGGGTTCTTTCACGCTGACCTGCACGGTGGGAACTTCTTTCTTCTGAAAGACAAAAGAATTGGCCTTATCGACTTTGGACTCATGGGCTCTCTAAGTCGGAAAAATAGAACGAATTTAGTAGCGATTCTATTTGCTCTGGTGACGAACAATTATGAAAATCTTGTTTATGAGTTTTTGGATGTCGCCGACTACGACGTCATCCCCGATCATGAAGTGTTGCAGAGAGACATTAGAGACGCCCTTGCACCTTACTTAGGTTTAAGCGTTCAACAAATCGACATAACGTCAATGACTCACTCAATTGTTCTAACTCTAAGCAAGCATCAAATATACCTGCCAAGGGAGTGGTTTGTTATCTTTAGGGCGCTGATGACCCTAGATGGTGTGGGCAAGTCTATAAATATCGATTTAAACATCTTTGAGATTCTTGATGATCAAATTAAAGATGTAATGAAAGATCTTGTCTCTAAAGAAACCCTGATGGAAGAGGCCATGTGGATAGGTCGAGATGCTGTAAATAGCGCTAGAATTATTCCTAGACATCTTAGGTGGCTTTTAAAGGAATTTGCTAGAAAGAAGTACGTCTTAGATATT
Organism: Halobacteriovoraceae bacterium; assembly: GCA_002711995.1. Taxonomy (GTDB): domain Bacteria; phylum Bdellovibrionota; class Bacteriovoracia; order Bacteriovoracales; family Bacteriovoracaceae; genus UBA845. Next base: position 166,013 of record PASN01000018.1, read on the forward strand.
AAACTCAATGGCATTCAAAAAGAGATTAAGCAAGTCTCAAACGGGTTGTATTTTCTGGGGATGATGGTTTTTGCGGCGACCTTGGTCTTCTCTGGAGTGTTTCTTCTAAAGGACTTTGACTATCAAAGACTTTCAAATATTCCGGTCATAGTTTACATCTTGTGGGCAATTGCAGGCGCCACGATTGTTCAGGCCAGTGTATTCTTCAGACAAAAATAACTCAGATACTATCTAATCCACTAATAAAGATTGGTGGCAAATCCGCCAACTCTTCAAATCGATTAGGACCCAAGATTCCTTGTAAAAAATCTTCGTGGCCAAGTGAGAAAGTTGTCTCTTGAAATTTAAACTTTATCTCTTCTCCGACAGATTCAACCTCAACCCTGGAGTCACTTAATAGTGCTATCGCCTCTTTAAAGTCTGTCTCATTTCCAATTTTTGCAAGGCAGCCAAAGAGGGAGATGGATTCTCTTTTTTGAACGGGCGACCATACCTTGCCATGAGCGCGCATTTCATTTAGATCTGAAAGATCGCCATACTCATGAATAATCCCTGTCAGGTCCTGTCCATTATTAATAAAGAAATAATTGGCAATGCCCTCATTGTTCTTCTTTATAAATAGCTCTGTACTTTTGATAGAAGCTATATTTTTCCAATCATTGTCGGAGCGTGCCAGGCGGTGCTCTTTGGATTGTTTGTAAAGCTTCTTTATATCTTTTAGTTCACTTTGAGAAAGTTCCTCAAAGCAAACTTTCTTAAAACTACTTTTAGAATCTGTCTTGGAGAGTTCATAAAGTCCAACACATGGAATGAATCCAAGCTTTCTATACATTTCGATCTTCTCGCTCCACAAAACTTGAAATGCCAAGTCGCTATGTTCTTCAAGAATATGCCTTAAAAGGGTGGAGCTATGTCCCTGGCCTCTGTGATTTTCATCAACGGCCACTCCGCCAATCAAAAGTATCTCAATGTCTTTATTTAATATGGAGATATTCCTTCTCATACACCCACTATGAGCGACAACTTTATCGTTTTCTGAAAGAAGAACCCAGCAGTTCTCTAAATTACCTTTCTCAACAAGGGGATAGAAGTCTTCTTTAAAGCTATTTTGCTCCGAGTAGTTGAATGAACGCTCAATTAACTCCATGGTGTCTATGAATTTGTCGGGACGTGTGGCCAGATTGGTCAGTTTCACAAGGTTTCCTTTCACTATTTTGACTAATCTTAAGACAATAAAACCCAGGAGGCAAATCCTGCCCAGCCTTAAGTTGTTGAAATTGCAGATGTTTTTGTGGTTTTAGTGGGGTTTTGAAAAATGTCTAATTATTTTACGATTTTTCTAAAGGCTTGGACGGTTTGGACGAAAAGCTTAGTGACGGTTAATTCAACTGAATTTTCGTCTCCAATGCCACGGAAGGCAATGGGTCCCGTATCAAGGAGGATTAATATGGGTTTACGTATTAACACCAATGTTTCGTCTCTAAACGCGCAAAGGAACTTGCACAAAACGAGACTTGGAATGCAGAAGACTTTGGAACAATTGTCTTCAGGTCAAAGAATTAACCGAGCTGGCGACGACGCAGCAGGGTTGGCAATCTCAGAAAACTTAAAAGCACAAATTAGAGGTCTAGGCCAAGCTGAAAGAAACGCAGCTGACGGCATCTCTCTAGTTCAAATCGCGGAAGGCGGGCTTACAGAAGTTTCAAACATCCTTATTAGACTTAGAGAGCTTGCGGTACAAGCAGCTTCAGACACCATCGGATCAACAGAGAGAAAGTTCTTAAACGTTGAATTTGAGCAATTGGTATCTGAAATGGACCGTATTGCAAACTATACAGAATTTAACCGAGTTCCACTTCTAAACGGAACCGGAGCTGTATTTGATATTCAAATTGGAACAAGAAATGATCCTTTAAGTGACAGACTTACATTCGACGCTTCAAGCGCTGACGTAAATGTGGCCGCTTTGGGACTTAACCTAGCATCAGTTGCGGACAAGATCTCCGCTCAAAACTCTCTATCGGCGATCGACCAAGCAATTGTATCGGTTTCAGGTATTAGAGCTGACTTTGGTGCGCTTCAAAACAGACTTCAGTCAACGGTTAACAACATTCAAATCAGTGTTGAAAACCTAAGTGCTGCAAACTCTCGTGTAAGAGACACGGACGTGGCAAGTGCGACTGCTGAGTTGACTAAAAACAACATCTTGATGCAAGCGGGCACTTCCGTACTAGCTCAAGCGAATCAGTCGACAACCAGCGCGTTGAACTTGATTCAAGCGGCAGCAAGCTAATAGCCCCCAAAGCTTAAGCTTGCTTTTGCAAAACTGATGTAAAAAAATCCTGCAACCGTTAATGAACGAATTAACGACTTACGTGGAAATGTGTGACGTCGTAAGTGGTTTAGCAAAGTTGGCAAGTAAACAAACAGTGTCAACTAATAACAACTTAAGAGCATGATGCTCGAATTTTTGAACAGGAGGTTTATATGTATAACGACGGAGCTTAAATATGGGATTAAGAGTAAATACAAACGTGGCGAGTCTTTCGGCTCAAAGAGCACTAGGCAAAACCACAAGAGATTTAAATAGTAACTTGAGAAAATTGTCTTCTGGGTCGAGAATAACTCGAGCAGCGGACGACGCCGCAGGGTTGGCGATTAGTGAAAAACTAAAGTCGCAAATCCGAAGCATACAACAGGCAAAAAGGAACGCGGAAGATGGCATCTCACTTGTACAAACAGCAGAAGGCGGATTGTCGGAGGTATCAAATATTATCATCCGATTGCGCGAGCTGGCAGTGCAAGCGGCATCTGACACGGTCGGAGACACTGAGAGAAGCTTTTCAAATATTGAGTTTGAACAGCTTAAAGAAGAGATTCAAAGGATCTCTAAGTCCTCAGAGTTCAACGGAACCAAATTGCTTGATGGGCAAGGCGGAATGCTTGAAATACAAATTGGAATTGGCAACAATCCGTTTAATGATAGGCTTAAATACGATGGATCTATCATTAACTCGACTCTTGAGTCCTTGGGATTGTCGGCAGAATCTGTGGCAACACAAGAGAACGCCCAGATGTCACTCCAAAGACTTGACGACGCTTTGGTTCAAGTCAACGGATTTCGAGCGGAACTGGGTGCTCTTCAAAACAGGCTCACTTCAGTTGGAAACAACTTGGGGGTCACTGAAGAGAACTTTTCTCAGGCCAATTCAAGGATTAGAGATGTCGATGTGGCAGCCGAAACAGCTAAAATGACTAAGAACCAGATTCTTAATCAAGCAGGTGTTTCAGTGTTGTCCCAAGCGAATCAAGCGCCAAACTTTGCGCTAAAACTACTAGGCTAAAAGTCACACACTACACGAAACCTTGCCGCGAATGCGGCAAGGTTTTTTATATTTCTATAGTTTTAAATTACCCGACCCCATTCATTCCGGCCTCATTTTCCTTATGTATTAATAAGCTTCAAGCGGCTAAAATATTTCTATGAAAACCAAAAAGACAGTGTTGATCTTCGGAATTTCATCTTTTCTAGGCTCAAATTTGGCCGAGCAACTCAAGGATGAATACAGAGTCGTGGGAACGTACTTTTCCACTCCGGTTGATATTCCAGGCATTTTATCAATTAAATGTGATGTGCATGACAAAGACATGGTTCAAAAGGTTGTGTTCTTGTTCAAACCTGATGTGACTGTGTATTCTGTGGGATTAAGCGATATGAACGCCTGTCAAAAGTTTCCAAAAGTTGCGGACGCTCTTAACACTGCGGGTGTCTTCAATGTGTCTTCCGCATCTGAGAGGTATAAGTCAAAGTTTGTGTATTTTTCCACAAGCTTTATCTTTTCCGGAGAAAACACTCTATTTAGAGAAAATGACACTCCAATGCCCTCAAGTGTGTATGGGAATACTGTGGCGTCGGCTGAATTTTATATTCAGAAATCGTGTCTGAATTATCTAATCTTTAGGTGTGCTCCGATAATGGGGAGGTCCTATAATCCGCATGATTTAACATGGCTGGAGGCCGTGGAGAAGCTTAGTTTTAAAGGCGAAAAGATAGTCTGCGACACAAAAATCAATCACGGATTCATTGATGTTTGGACCGTTGTGGACATTTTTAAAAAGGCAATTGAACAGAACATAACAAATAGACTTTTTCAGCTTAGTTCAAAGAACCTTGCCAATAGGTATGAATTTACAAAATCTTATTTGGAGAAAAGTGGGGGAGACGTAGCACTTCTTTCAAGGGGGGATTGGCAATTTCCAAGAACTGAAAACAGGATCGCTCTTCAAAGCCTCGGAGAGGAGATGTACTTTGCCATGGACACTGAAAACGTTGAACAAAGCTTTGGAATTTCAATGCCAACATGGGAAGAGGTTGCAGAGAATATTTACAAAAGGTTTATGGGCAAGGTTTCGTCTAAGAAGTCTGCTCAGGGAAGTGGAGTAACATTTATCTAGAACTGTGTTTGATAAACTCTGTAAGATAGTGCTTTACCAAAGCGTCCAAATTAATTGATTCGCCCTTAAACTTCCACACTATATTATTGAACGGTCCTACATGTGCTTTAATCTCATGAATTTTTCTAGAAGACCCTTCCTCAAAGTTCATTCTAGCTGCGAAGGTACCACCAGTATTGGAAAGAAACCCAATGGATATTACGTCTTCGCTTCTTCTTGCAACGACAAGCTTAAGTGTATTTCTGTAGAGCATGAAGTCATTGACCGTATTGGAGATCTTAAACATTTTTATAGAACTGGAGTTGTCTTTGCTCCCTCTAAACTCATTGAACTTGGTGGTGTAGATCTCAAAAAGCTCTTTTAAGCTTTCCATCAGCTCTATTGAAGACTCTTCCAAAAGACGCAACGGATTCAGGTGGTCATTGAAGTTGATTACTCCAGATTCCTCCATGTTGATCTCGTCTAAAGCAAGATTTTCAATCCAAGTTGTAGAAATATTGTTTGAAGGGACTTTTTCCATATTTAAATCATCAAGGTATTTGCAAGAAGTGTCAAGCGCTTGAAAAGAGGAAAAGAAATGAAGACCTGGGGGAAGACTTCGGTTTCGCGCCCCTTCAAAGAAGGTGGGCGCAATTAGTAATCACTTTAGGCTTCCCATTTATCAATCGCAATTCCACGATTGTTGGGCATGCTCACTGTGATCAGGGACAGCTCCCGAAAAATACATTGTAGGGCGAAACTCGTATTATGCTTCATCCCCAGGTCTGTCTTTATTGTACCAGATAATTGGCAAGGTTGTTACAGGGAAAATTGCTTGAACATTGCTTTATCCCTGTCTTTACAGGCGTTTAGAGTACTTTGTAGCGCTTCGCGTTGAATTGGTTGTTGATAACTGATATAATTTATAAAAAAGGGAAAATAACCTTTAAAGTTTTTAAGGGCTCCACCCGAAAAGTAATTGTATCCAATAGAGAGGAGCTGACTATGAAAAATAAAATTGTGGAATTTCTCAAAGACGAGAGTGGACAAACTTCAACTGAATACATTCTTCTTGTAGCGGTTGTTGCTGTTATTATTCTAAAGTTTAAAGATACTTTACAAGAAAAGCTTGAAGGCCTTATTGGTAGTGTCTTTACAAGAGCTGATCAAGAACTTGGAGAGCTTTAAGTATAAAGAGTTTCAGGCAAATTTTTCTCTATTGGGTAAATACACTCTAGATCTTCTATAATTTAAGCATGAAAAAGCTAAATAAATTCAGCCAAGGTGGTCAGGCCTTGGTTGAATATCTTTTCGCGCTTATGTTCCTTGTTCTCATTTCAACAAAGTTATTAGGCTCATTCACCGACTTCATGAGGGATTCCTTTGGAAACCTGGCCCATGTTATGACTATGAATCTCATGACAGGCACTTGCGAGACTCAGTGCTTTTGGAATGGATACAGAAACGGATACAGACAGTGATTCCATGGCCTATATACATTTTCATCTTGTTAGAGCTTATTGTTGTTTCTTACGGGGATATTAAAACCAATAAAATACCAAATCTTTGGTCATTCTTGAACCTTGGAGCTTTTGCTGTATTGCTACTGGTTGCTCCGCAGTACTACTCTTTGGAGCCTCAAGCGTTTATGTATTCTGGCGCATTTTTGTTTGTGGGCTTTATTTTGTTTCTTCTAAATATTATGGGAGGAGGGGATTCAAAGTTTTTGTTTACCTTCTTTTTATTGGTGCCAATAGGCCTGCAGGATAGAGTTTTCTATTACCTTCTACTTTCCACAGTTCTTATTGGAACATTTCTATTGATTCAGAATACCTTAGGTAACTGGAACACTCTGGTTAATGCATTGAAAATCAAAGATATAAAGACGGTAAAAAGTTGCTTCGGTACAAAATTTTCTTATGCCCCTGTTATACTTATTGCATGGCTATGGATGGGATTAAGCATAAGAGCAACATTTTAGATCAACAGGGACAAACTTTAGTGGAGTATATTCTACTTCTTGCCGTTGTTGTCTCTCTTACGACATTTGTTTTTAAGTCCGACTACTGGCAATCCTACTTTGGCCCTGATGGAAAATTCGACTCAGTTTTTAGAGCAAGAATAGAGTATTCTTATAGGCACGCCTTGGGAGGAAAAGACTTCTATTCACAACCAAACTATGGAGACCGAAATCACGACTCGTATTACGGCAATGGCGCCACGAGATTCTTTAGACCAAGAGAGGCGTATCCTGCAAACTGATCAGAAGGGACAGGCCTCTATTGAGTTTATTTTAACCTTTGCCTTTGGCATAGGATTGTCATTATTGTTTGTGAGCTTGGCCATAAATATGACCCGCGGATACCTTGTTCATTATGCAAACTTTATGGCCTCAAGAACCTTTTTGTCCTATGACAGCGGTAGTACCAACACCGTGGACGCAAGTATCGCCTCGGCGGCCAATAGAGCAAGAGACACATTTAATCGATACCCTTTGGCATCATTTGATATCGAAGCGATATTCAAAGTTAATGTGCCAATCGAAAACGCCCAGGCCATGTCTGGCTCCACGGCCATGTTTAAAGAAAGAACCACCCCGCTAAACCTGGTTGGGGGGACTAATGAAGCAAATTTTCTGTCAGAGTCGTTTCTTGGCAAAGAACCTGTGCGGCTGCAGTGCATAAGAAGCACCTGTGGTGCAATGGGGCTTGGTGGCTGCGGCTCAGTTATGGATGTTACGGTGTTTGACAATGGCTGCTAAGAAAAAAATATTGAACCAAAAAGGCCAGGCCTTAATGGAATTCATCTTATTTCTGCCGTTTTTACTGATGATGTATTCGGTTACCATGAGTATTGCAAATGCGATAAACGCATCCATTAACCAGCAAAAAGTTACGAGAGCATACTTTTACTATCGTCTTCAGAACAACTCTTCGGCTCCAGTTGCCTACCGCGGGCAGGGACCACCTCCATTCAATCGCTTTGGACAGCATGTGAACCTTTGGGGTGAAAGACAAATAGGGGATGTACCTCTTGCCGCTTGTTTTAAACTCAACATACCTCTGGGAAATCGTGAGGAGGACTCATGTGAGGAGTCCTATGAATCGGCCACAACTCAGTACATTAGAGTTGGCACTGTTTACGGCATCTGCGGTGCTACATATGTGAGAGAGGGAACTAATTTAGTCAGACTTCCAAATATCTCTTTAACTGGATCACAGATATCCTCTCCTGCTGAAGTTATTGATCAGGCCAGCTGCATAGCAATGTAAAGAATGGAGTTTTCTTCCTCCATATCGTTAAGCCCTTGAAAATTATAAAATAGAAGAGAAACCAACGTTTGTTGAAAAGGAAAGTTTATGAATAGTAGAGCTTTCACGCTTAGTCTGTTGATCGCTGGTATAGCCATGTTTATGGTTTACTCTTATATTGACGGGGTTGAGTCTGGCTTTAAAGAACAGTACGGAAGTGAAGTTCCGGTTCTGGTAGCAAAGACTGATATCAAAGAGCTTGAACTTATCGATGATAGAAAAGTTACGCTTATCAATGTTCCTCAAAAATTTAAAATGCCTGGATCTTTCAATAGCCCGGAAGAGGTCTACAACACCATAGCGGCAGTTCCTATTAAAGAGGGGGAGCAGATCACAAAGCCTAGAGTCACATGGCCTGGAGAGAGGACTGGACTCTCAAGACAGATTAGTGTGGGAAAAAGAGGTTTTAGTGTTCAGGTGGATGAGCAACAGGCCGTAAGTCGTCTCCTCAAGCCGGGTGATAGAGTGGATGTCCTGACCATGGTTGACTATGCTGGCGGAAGAAAAGAAATGTTGAAAGTTAAAACGGTTCTTCAGGATGTTTATGTTCTTGCCACGGGAAAATATGTCACTAAAGAAATTCCCATGATCGGAAACAAGATTGATAAAGAAGTTAAGGCCATGAACCTTAACACATATACAAACTTTAATACGGTCACGTTGGAGCTTACTCCATATGAAGTGCAGAAACTTATCTTTTTAATAACTGCTGGAAATGGAATTTTCCTTTCTCTTAGAAACAATGACGATAAAGCGATAGAAAGAATTTCTGGCACAAGACTCTTTGATGTTCTAGGTGAAGACGCTGCTGAGGCAAAGGCATACTTCTCAGAACAGGCCGATAGAAGAAGACAGTAATATGAAGTTAATCGCCGCAATAGTTTTATTATATTCCTCTTTATCATTCGCCCAAGTGGCGGAAATAAAAGAAACTCCACTCGAGGTGGCGATTGGGATCGATGAGATCATAAAGCTAGACTACAAATTCAACACGAAAGTATCTGTCGGAGACCAGAGCAAGCTTCGTTTAATTCTGTCTCCCGCAAAACAAGAAATTACTTTTAGAGGAGTAAAGCCCGGCAAAACCTCTGTCACGATAAGAGACGGCTCCGGGGACATTCGAGACAAGTATATTGTGACAGTAACCTCTGATGGGAAGTCAAACGTTGTTAGGGAACTTAGAGACCTTTTAGGTGATGTAGAGGGCATAGAGATTGGAATTAAAGGTGGAAAGGTTGTTCTGGAAGGAGCGATTGTTGTGCCTGGAGACATTGGGAGAATTGCAACGGTTCTGGCCGCTTACCCCGATGTTCTTCCATTGATTGAGATGTCCAATCAGACTCAAAGAATTATCGCTAGAAAAATGCAGGAAGAAATTAATCGAAACAACATGAAAGATGTTCGAGTGAGAGTCGTAAACAAAGACTACTGGCTTGAGGGTGTTGTAAATAGTGCCGCTAAGAAAGATCTTGCAACAGAGATTGCCAAAGGATTAATTCCTGGCACAATTCAAAGTTTAGCCAGAGCTCAGGGGGGAGAGAGATTTCGTGAAACTGAAGTTGGAGAGCTTTTAAACTACATTGCTGTAAATGAAAAAAAAGACCCAGCTCCACCACCAAAGCTGATCAAAGTTACTTCACAATTTGTTGAACTCACAAAAGACTATCAGAAGATATTTGCCTTCCAGTGGAACCCTCTAATGAATCAGTCAGGCAGTATTTCTTTTGGAAAAAGCGAGCAAGGTGGAATTGTTACAAAAAGTGACGGCACTTTGTCTGGCACCATCTCAAATCTTTTTCCAAAGCTAAGTAGCGCCAAATCTGCAGGCTACGCTAGGGTGATTCAATCCGGGATGGTCGTGACTCAAGAAAATCAAGAAGCGACTATAAATAAAACAAGAGAAATTCCTATTCAAGTAGGCTCTGGAGAGTTCGCACAGGCGGATAAAACAACTTTGACCTACACAATGAAAGTAACCCCTTCCGTTGGAGAGGGGGAGAATGTTTTTTTGAGAGGTCTAAGCGTGACAGTGGCACTTCCAGGAAGTGACGCCGCAGGTGGACAGCCGACCTCAATCCAAAACTCTATAACGACAAATTTAGTTGTGAAGTCGAAAGAGTCTGCTGCGATTGGTGGGATTGTTCAAAATTCATCAAGCACAAACTACGATAAGAACCTTCCAAGTGGAGGGACCTCTGGAGTCAGCGGAGAAGAAGAGGGGGCTTCAGTCCTATTCAATCTATTGAGAAGTAAGGGATACAACACTTCAAAATCTCAGTTCGTGGTGTTTATTACTCCAGAGCTTGTGCAATCCGCTGCAACTGGAACTGAGGAAATTAGAAAAAAGTTTAGGAAAAGGCAAAGATAATGGCCGGACACATAATCAGCATTGTTGGAGGAAAAGGCGGCGTGGGCAAGTCCCAGTTTGCCGCGAACCTTGCCTTCGCCTTCGCTTCTGAAAATAGGCAAAAGGCCCTATTGTTGGACTTTGATCAAAAGGCGTGTGGTGATCAAGGCCTAATTACCGGAATTAAAAGTAAAAAGACAGTAAAAGAGCTAAGTGAATTCAGCGGGGCAATAGATCCCAAATCAATAAATATGTTTATTGGCATGCATAAGGCCGGCGTTCACTATATAGGAATGCCAAGTGATAGAACTGCCGCAGACCAAGTTAATCCTGAAGGACTTGGGAAATTTCTTAAAGCGGTAACAAGTCTCTACGCGGTTACAATAATTGATGTGGGAAGTGAGCTAAATGAACTTGCTCTGAAGGCCTTGGAGTACTCAACGATGATTAACATCGTAGTGACACCTGATCTCTTAGCGGCAAATCAGTCCAAGAGACTCTACTCCGAACTCGCCACACTCCTTTTTCCAAAAGAGATGATCCAAATCGTAATGAACCAATATCAGAAGGGACATCCAGTTGGACCTGATGTTGTGGGCAGACAGATTGGCAAGCCTGTGTTTGGAGTTGTTCCAAGGGATGATCAAACTTGTGCAAGAGCGTTAAGCTCGTCCACTCCTTTAATGACCATTGCTAAAAATTCGCCATTTGCTCAGGGTGTTGTTGATATTGTTAGAAAGCTAAAGCAGAAAAATGTTTTAAAGTCCCTTGAGAGGCTCAAAAAACCCGAAGGCACCGCAGCTTCTAAAAGTAGTGCTAGCGCCACAACCTCACGCTCAGGAAAAGATCCTTGGACTGAATTAAAATCCAGAATTCATAAGTCTCTCGTTGAAGAGATGGATATGAAAAAACAAGATGACAGTGATCCAAAAGCACAGATTATTTTGCGCGAAAAAACCAAAAAATTAGTAGTTGAACTTCTTGGCAAAGAGGACACAAAAACTCTTTTAAAAGGTCGAGAAGATATGAATAGAATCGTAAAAGAGATTCTGGACGAGGCCTTGGGATTAGGTCCACTCGAGGATATGCTAGCGGATAAATCGATCTCAGAAATTATGGTTGTAGGGCCTAAGAAGATCTACTACGAGCAGGCCGGAAAAAATAAAAGAAGTGAGATTACTTTCACCAATGATCGCCAGGTTCTCAATGTAATTGAAAGAATTGTGGCCCCCCTGGGCAGAAGAATTGACGAGAAAACACCATACGTTGATGCAAGACTTGCAGATGGTTCTCGAGTGCACGCCATAATTCCTCCATGTGCCCTAGATGGTGGAACAATTACAATTAGAAAGTTTCCTGAGAACAGACTTACGTACAAGGATTTGATTCAGTTTGGTTCAATGACTCAAAACATGGCCGACTTTTTAAGAATCTCGGTTGAGGCACATCGAAACATGGTTGTCTCTGGTGGTACGGGCTCTGGTAAGACAACTCTGATCAACATGCTTGGTGGTTTTATTCCGGCCAATGAAAGAATCATCACATGTGAAGATTCGGCGGAATTGGACTTCCCACAGGATCACGTGGTGCGACTTGAAACCAAACCACCGTCACTTGAGGGAGAGGGTGCCGTTGATATTAGATGTCTTGTGAAGCAAACGCTTAGAATGAAGCCAGATAGAATTGTGGTTGGAGAGTGTAGAGGGGGAGAGACTCTAGATATGCTTCAGGCAATGAATACTGGGCACGACGGAAGTTTAACCACTGTGCACTCCAACACTCCAAGAGATTGTATGTCCAGACTGGAAACTCTTGTTCAATATGCAGGTGCGGGCATCTCGCCAAAGGCAATTAAAGAGATGATTGCCTCCGCTGTGCACATGGTGGTTCAACAATCCAGGCTGGAAGATGGCTCTCGTAAAATCATGAACATTACTGAAGTGGGTGGTCTGCAAGGTGAGGTAATAACTCTTCAAGATATCTTTGTGTATAAACAAGAGGGAATGAGTAAACAGGGTAAAATCATAGGCAAGTTCATGGCAACCGGCTTTATCCCCAAGTTTATCGAGTCTCTAGAGAAGAAGGGTTATAAAGTGCCAAGAGGTCTTTTTAAGAATGATTAAATGGAAAGCATCACTACTATTATTGTTCTTCGCAGCTAACGCTTTCGCCCAAAAGAGTGCAGGAAGCATTAACTTTTTCTCTGATATTTTGGGACGGAAAGGAATTTTGATCGCCGTAGGTTTAATTTTCTTTCTCTACTCTTATAAAAACTCTTTAAAACTTTTTGCTTGGATCGAGGACCAAACCTTTGGGACAAGAGATTATATTATGCAAAAGCTAGAGCTTTTACATGTTGAAATAGAATCAAAAAACATCACATACGCACTTCTGTTTTTATCCTTTGGACTTGGGGTCATTGTGCTGGGGATTTTTGCCCTTATGGGAAAGTTCACCGCCGGTCTTTTTGTTGCATCTGCCGTCTCAATTGTGGGCTGGAAGTCCCCAAGACCTATAATTGATCACTTAGTGAGCAGAAGAGTAAAGAAGTACGAAGGACAAATGGTCGACGCTTTAAACCTTTTATCCAACGGGTTGAGAGCAGGACTTTCTGTGCCGCAATCTCTTGGTCTTGTTGTTGATGAGCTTCCCGCGCCAGTTAGCCAGGAATTTAACACTATCTTGCAACAGACCAAAATCGGTGTTCCTTTAGAGGAGGCATTTGAGAATTTGGTAAAAAGAGTGCCTACACAAGATAATCAAATGTTTGTATCCAGTGTGAATATATTAAGGGAAACAGGTGGTAACCTTGCCGAGGTATTTGACACCATCACCCAGGTTATCCGTGAAAGGGTAAGACTGGCACAAAAAATTGACACCTATGTAGCCCAAGGCAAGTTCCAGGGCTATATCATTTTCTGCATGCCCTTTGCTATGATGGGGATCTTTACAAGCTCCGATCCTGAGGCCATGGATGCTTTGTATGGCACTGTAATTGGAAACATCGTTCTGGCAATTGCCGTGGGACTGTCATTTGCAGGCCTTGCGGTAATTCTAAAAATCGTAAAAATCAAGGTTTAGCGCGCTAAAATAGTCTTAAAGCTTTTCAATAATCCTGCCGATAATAGGATTGAGCAAAAGTTTTTAATGCAAAAGGAAAGGGCATGAGAGGAACAAAAATTTTATTATTTCTTGTCGCTGGGGCATTGAGTTTATCAAGTTATGCCGGAGTTAATCTGAAGAATGGTAACTTCTATATCTCTTACTCCGACATTGTGGGATTCGACTTAAAAAGAACCTATAATTCTAAATCCACATCTGTGGGATGGTACGGATTTGGTTGGGGTACTGTCTATGAGACAAAGCTAGTGCCTTCCGCAGATGGATGTGTGGTTATTCACGAATATGGAGCAGGTGGTAAAACAAGATTCTGCCCTAAAAACTCTGTTGACGCCGACGCCGCCGCAAAGAAAATCGTTGAAGTTATGAGAAAGAAAAATAAACTTCCAGCTTCATCGGTTAAGCCATTGCTTAAAAGACTTAAAAATAATGCAGAGCTTAGACATGCTTATGCTCAAAATTTTAACGTGAAAACAAAGATCGCCGCTGGATCTGAGCTTTACTCCAATCAACGTGGAATTCAAAAAGTAGTGGTTCAGAAGACTGGCTATAAAAGAATTTCAAACGATGGTAAAGAAGAGCACTTTGACAAGGCCGGTAATCTGACAAAGGTGAAGACTAAAGGCAATTATACTGTTGAGCTTGTTTACAACAAAAATAAGCTTAAAAGTATTAAAGACTCCAAAGGAGCTCAGGTTTACTTTGACTGGTATTCCAATGGTAAGAGAATCAAGCACCTTTGGACAACTGGCGAGAAAAAAGCAACGTTTAAGTACGACGGAGAAAACCTAGTTTACTCAAAAGATATTCAAGGCAACGAGTATGAGTATCGCTATGATACCAACCACAACATGGTTAGAGTTGTTTATAATCCAAGTAGAAAGAAAGGTGAGCCTGAAGATTTCATGAAGATGGATTATGAGGATAAAACCTTCTTTGTATCTGAAATCAAAGACAGAAATGGCGATGTAACCAAGTATAAGTATGGCAGTAACCCTAAGAAACCAAATGACCACTACTGGACTGAGGTTACTAAGACTGGTTTTAACGGGAAGCCTGTTACAAACAAGTACGAATATGAAATCAAAACTAAGCCAGATGGCGCAAGATACACTTATAGAATCGCCACTAAGATTAATGGCATCAAAACTGAGACCATCTACTCTGAGTGTTGTGGACTTCCTCTAAAAATTGCTAGAGGCAAGCACGTAACAAACTTTGAATACAATGATGATGGCCTGTTAACTAAAAAGACATCCACTAAAGGTGACTTCGTTCAAATTGAATACGATAAGAAGCACAAGAAAATCAAAAAAGTTACCAATGCCAAAGGTTGGACGAAATTTGCTTACAATGATCAAGGAAACCTCGAGAGAGCGGTTAACTCTGCAGGAAAAGCGGTTCTTTTGATCTATAACAGCAAAGAAAAGATCTCTAAAATGGTGGATAAAGACAAAAAGACTAAAAAGGTTAGAACTCTGTCTTTCGAGTACAACGCTCTAGACAAGCCAGAGGTTATAAAAATGGATAAGGTTGGACAGATTCGCGTAACGTACGACAACTACGGCGATATCAAAAGAGTTGAGTCTAAAGCAGGCCATAAGATGGCAATGCAGGTTACTCAGGCCTTTCAAAACCTTCTGGCCATTGTTAAGCCAGCTGGCGTTAACTTAAACATGTAAAAACACGAGGTACGATATGAAAAAACTATTTGTAATTAATCTTTTCCTAGCAATGTTTGCAGTGACTGGTTTTGCCAATGAGGTGGAAACAGATCCAGGAGCCGATAAGTGTGCTACTGAAAGAAGTGCTGAGGGTGAAGAGGCTACCGTAGCCGCCGAGAATGAAGAGGCTCAGGGTACGACGGTCAATAAAGACTAAAAACGCTTAAAACCTAAATAAGAGCCGCTCATGTAGCGGCTTTTTTTATGCCTATATCATCACCCATATTGGTTCGCGCTACAACATCTTCATATAATCCCTAAACTTGATCATTTTCTAGTCAGTGTAAATAAAATAAACAATTTATATAAAATTATTAGCGTAAAAACAGTAGTTTAGCGTTTGACCATTTTGGCACGGTATTCGCATTAATAAAGGCAAGAGATTAAACAAGGAGAGAACATGAAAAACCTATTTTACACATTACTTGCCACTGCATTATTTACTACATCAGCGCTTGCTGCGGGTGTGGATCACGTAGACACTAATGGTGCAATTTGCGGCGACAGATCTGCAGGTAAAGCAGTTGCAACTGGAGAGGTTGAAGAAGTAATTTCAGAAGGTGCTTCTGCAACAGGAAACTAAAAAAGAAAATGGTGGCCTTCGGGCCATTATTGATACCCCTTTCCCCATTTTCCCAAAAGCCACGCTCTCCCCGGAGCGTGGTTTTTTTTATTCGTTTTCCATAATAATTTTAGAAAGTCCGTCTTTTTCTTCTTTTCGAAGCTCCTCAAGAAATGACTCTTGAGACTCTTTGACGAATCGTTGGGCCTTAGGAAGCCTCTTCTTAAGTGCGGACTGAGTCTTGTCAACTGTGTCTTCTATTGTTGCCTCAAGGTCTTGAGGTCTAGAGTTGTTAAAAACCTGTTTGCCGTAGGTCTTGGTTTTATCCCAGGTGTGAGAAGCACTGTCAGATAAAACCATTTGAATGTTTGTGCCGACAGGACCTGTGATTCTATTTAAGTGGTCAAATATGTATGCATCATTAATTTGGAAGGAGAGAAGTATGTAACTAACACTAAAAGCAATTGTTGATTTGAAAATAATGCCAATCATTTGTTCTACACCTCTTTTCCATTAATCTCGTTTGCCAAGATATATATACGACAATTGTACGATTCTTGATTTGATATTAGCTTGTAGCCTAAAGACATTTTTAAATCACTGTTAGCGCCGGAGTTGCTAAATGTTTCTGATCGAGAAATGAGTTTAGGGGACGTGATAACACTCATGATTTCCGTCTCTTCCTCAAAATTTGTAAGAAGTTGACCTAAAAGGATATTCATACTCTCTGAGAAAAGAGAGTGAAGTCTGTTTACATCATTTGAGTTAATTTCCTTGCCGTACAAATCAATAAGACAAATCGCTTTCCCTGAAAGCTCACCTTCAATATTGAAAATGACACCTATTTCATTATTGGTTTTTTTATGAATTCGCGATGCTCTGACTAAAGGTCTTTCAAGCTCTAAATGCGCTTGATTATAAATATTCACCTCAGGGCAAATGGAGCTTTGAATCCCTTCCATTAGAAAGTGATCTCTAGTTTTTTTGGTTACCACTTCCAGTCTCATTTATTCCTCCTCGATAGTTGAGGCAATCTTGCCCAGAGAGCTTAATAGGATCTCTTTATCGAAAGGCTTTTGAAGAAAGTCGGATGCTCCGGCCGAGATGGCGTCCATAATAATGTTTTCTTGGGCCAGAGAAGAGATCATAACAATATTTATTGAGTTAAACATATCAGTGAGTTGATCAGCGAGTTCAATGCCGCTTACCTCAGGCATAACAACGTCAACGATTGCAATGTGAGCTTTTCTGTCTTTAAGAATATTAATAGCTTCATTGGCGCTGGCCGCTTCACCAATCACATTGTAGCGGGTGCCTTCGAGCATTTTGGCTATGTTGTTTCTGGAAAAGTCAGAATCATCAACAACAAGCACTCTCAATTTTGAATTAGCTTCCATGCTTTTCTCCATGTGAGTATTGTAGCGAAATTAAAGAGGATAATGCAAAGTAAAAAAAAAAGAGGACCGTTATGGTCCTCTTTTATGAAATCTTAAGCTGCCGCTCGATTTGGTCTTGATGGTCTTTGAGGTTTTTCGGTAACCTCTTTTTGTGGCTCCCAGTCAAGGAGTGCCACCGCTAGAACCTCTTGAAAGTTCTTTACTGGCACGAAATTAAGCTTCTTGCGATACTTCTCTGGAATCTCCACCAGGTCTTTCTGGTTTTTCCATGGAATGATGATTGTTTCAATTCCACATCTCATCGCCGCAAGGGCCTTTTCTTTAATTCCTCCAACCGGCAAAACTTTCCCAGTCAAAGTGATCTCACCAGTCATCGCTATATCTTTGCTCACAAATGAGTTGGTCAATAGAGAGACAATTGAAGTTGCTAGGGTGATACCGGCACTTGGGCCATCCTTAGGTATCGCTCCCGCAGGCAAGTGAATATGAATCTCATTGCTGTCAAAAAGATCTTCATCAACACCAAGGTCTTTTGCATTGCTTCTGATGTATCCAACTGCTGCCTGTGCAGACTCTTTCATCACATCGCCAAGCTGGCCTGTAAGGGTCATGCCTTTGCCTTTCATTTTGGTTGCTTCTATGAAAAGGATCTCTCCTCCAGCCGCAGTCCACGCAAGGCCTGTGGCAACCCCAATCTCGTCAAATTCTTTGCCATCTTCTTTTGAGTACATGGCCGGTCCAAGCAATTCTTCAACTGTTGGAGAAAGAATATGAGTCTTGGAGTTTTCGCCTGAAGCGATCTTTTTTGCAACTTTTCTACAAAGCGCTCCAATCTGTCTTTCAAGGTTTCTTAGTCCGGCCTCTCTAGTAAAGCCGTCAATTACGCTTACTACACCCTCATCATGAAATTCAACGTGATCATGGGTGATGCCGTTTTCATCCATTTGTTTTGGGATAAGGTATTGCTTTGAAATCGCAAGCTTTTCCTCTTGGGAGTATCCACTTAAATTTATAACTTCCATTCTGTCTCTTAGAGGACCTGGAATGTTTTCCAAAACATTTGCGGTTGCCACAAACATTACGTTGGAAAGATCATATGGAACGTTTAAGTAGTGATCTCTGAAGCTTGTGTTTTGCTCAGGATCAAGTACTTCTAATAGGGCACTTGAAGGGTCGCCTTTGTAGTCGGATCCAAGCTTGTCCACCTCATCCAGCATAATGACAGGATTGTTGGTTTTAGCTTGCTTCATTGCTTGTATAAATCTTCCGGGCATTGCTCCAACATAAGTTCTTCTATGACCTCTGATCTCTGACTCGTCCTTTACACCACCTAGAGAAATTCTTACAAACTCTCTGCCTGTGGCCTTGGCGATTGACTTTCCAAGTGAGGTTTTACCTACCCCTGGAGGCCCTGAGAAACAAAGGATTGGGCCTTTAACCTTGCCGCCCTTCAATGATCTAACAGCAAGATACTCTAGTATTCTTTCTTTTATTTTTTCTAAGTCGAAGTGGTCTTTGTCCAAAACCTCTTTGGCAAAAGCAAGCTCTGTTAACTCCTCTGAAGCTTCTGACCAAGGAAGATCAGTCATCCACTCCAGGTACGTTCTAAGAATGCTGGATTCACTTGAATCTGGATGCATTCTTTCAAGTCTCGCAAGCTGCTTAAGGGTCTCTTTCTCAGCTTCTTCTGGCATTCCTTTGGATTGGATTTTGTCACGAAGTTCAGAAAACTCGTCTACAACTTCTTCATCTCCAAGTTCAGATTTTATTGCTTTGATCTGTTCTCTAAGGAAATATTCTTTTTGAGTTTTGCTTATCTCGCCTTTAGCGCTGGACTTGATCTTCGCTTGCATTGCGTAGATTTCAAGCTCACGGTCTAAAATGTCATTGATTCTATGAAGACGCTCTGTTGGATCCAAAGTTTCCAAAATGATTTGCGCCTCTTCAACTTTCAAGTTTAAATTGGAAGCAATTAAGTCTGCGAGCCTTCCCGGATCTTGAATATCCTCAAGCACCATTAGTATGTCTGGCGATAAAACCTTGCCAACATTGATTACTTTTTCCAGATTTTCTCTGGCGCTTCTCATCAATGCTTCGATAACATTTTGGGTTTCTTCCGGCTCCACTGGATGAACTTTTTCAACGTTTACGTTGTAAAACTCAGAAGTGTCGGTGAAAGAAGTAATTCTCGCCTTAGTCAAACCTTGAACTAGAATCTTAACTCTTCCGTCTGGAAGCTTTCTCATTCTCATGATCATTGCTACCGTACCCATCTCGTAGATTTCGTCTGGGGTAGGGCGCTCGGCCTGAATGTCTTTTTGACTGGCAAGCAAGATTAATCTGTCTGTGTTGTTTAAGGCTTCTTCAACCGCTTTAATCGAGGAATCTCTACCTACAAATAATGGCAGGATCATAAAAGGGTAAACAACTAAATCTCTAATAGGCAGGAGAGGGAGCGGTTCTTTAAACTCAATGCTGTCACCCTCGTAATTTGTAACCATAACGTGTTCCTCCAACTTACAATAATTGAACGCGCGGACAATTCCATTTGCTTATAATGTTTCGGGTCAAGCTAAAGGAATCTTTATGATATTTTTTTGTTTTTGGAGATAATTTGTCCCAGCTAAAGGTGTTTTCTTGTCAGTATTATTTGATAAGATAAGTATGAAAAACTTAATTTTAACAACTTAGAGATATTTTTAAACAATAGGTGTTTTATGGCCGACTCATTAGGTATAGTAATATTAGCTGCAGGTAAAGGAACAAGGTTGAAGGTGGATATTCCTAAATCTTTATGCCCAATGCTTGGAAAACCCCTCATAGACCATGTTTTATCCAATTTAGATTCATTTCAAAACGAATACGAATTACAAGCAAAAATTTCCGTAGTGGTTGGACATAAGAAAGAAGAAGTGAAGAAGAGCATTTCAAGCAACTGGGCAGATGTATCTTTTGTTACCCAGGAAGAACAAAAAGGAACCGCTCACGCTCTTCAGTGTTATTTTGAACAGAACAAAGACGCATGGGATTCAAAATACACCTTGGTAGTCTGCGCAGACACTCCACTTATTGGCAAAGAAGAGTTTGGCAAATTGTTTAAGGCCTTGCAAGATGATGAAGACGCTCAGGCCAGCGCTGCTGTTTTCAACACACCCAATCCCACTGGCTATGGGCGCATTGTAATGGGAGGTCAAGGATTTGATATCGTTGAAGAAAAAGACGCCAGTGAGGACCAAAGAAGGATTAACCTCGTTAATAGTGGACTGTACTTTTTTAGAACATCGCACATTAAAGAACACTTGGGCTCTATAGAAAATGAAAATAAATCGGGTGAGTTCTATTTAACAGACCTTTTTAAAAAGAGCTTCAATGTAAAGGCCGTAAACTATGAGGATTCCTACAAATTTTTGGGGATAAACAACCTTGTTCAACTAGAAGAGGCCTCTCTTATAAAACAAAGGAATATAATTCTGAAACATCAGTTAGCTGGTGTCAGGTTTATCAACTCAAGCTCATGCTATATTGAAGAAAGTGTAGAGATCGGTGCAGGCAGTGTTGTTTATCCAGGAGTTACACTTGAAGGAGAAACCACAATCGGCCAAAACTGCATATTAGAGTCTGGTGTGGTGATTAAGAACTCTGAAGTCCAAAATAATTGCTCAATTTTTGCGAATAGCTACTTGGAGAAAAGTCTCATTAAAGAAGATGTTAGAATTGGCCCAATGGCAAGAATAAGGCCTGGGTCTGAAATTGGCGCAGGCTCTAAGATTGGAAATTTTGTTGAAACTAAGAATGCAAAGCTAGACAAAAAAGTAAGCGTTTCCCACTTAAGCTATGTGGGGGATGCCAATATTGGGGAGAACACAAACCTTGGCTGTGGGTTTATTACCTGTAATTATGATGGGGTGCAAAAACACCTTACAACCATAGGGAAAAATAGCTTTATTGGCTCTGACTCTCAAATGATAGCTCCAATTACCTTGGGCGATGAAGTGTATGTCGCAAGTGGATCCACCATTAATAAAGATATTCCTAGCGGAGGCTTTGGAATCGCTAGAGGCAGACAAGTTACGAAAGAGGGGATGGCAAAGAGATTTCTAAAGAAAAAAGATTAATTCTTGCTGCGCAAAAAACTGGCTTCTATGCCTTCTAAATGGTAAAAATTGACCTTTAAACGAAGGATATTTTATGTGTGGAATTGTTGGATACTGCGGCTCCCAAGATGCTATTGCACCTGTGCTTGAAGGTCTTAGCCGCTTAGAATATAGAGGATACGACTCGGCAGGAATTAGTTTTCAAACGTCTGAGGGATTAAGAACATTAAAAAAGGAAGGAAAGCTTGAAAACCTCAAAGCTGTAGTGGCCAAAGAGAGGCCAACTTCCCATACTGCAATCGGGCATACTCGCTGGGCGACCCACGGGAAAGTTAACGATACTAACGCCCACCCCCATCAAAATGAGACATTTTCAATCGTTCATAACGGAATCATCGAAAATGCTAATAAAATCAAATCTTTTTTAGAGGATAAAGGCTTTAAGTTTCAGACTGAAACAGACTCGGAAGCCTTTCTTAATCTTTTGACCTATACCTATGAAAAAGAAAAAGACATTAGACTGGCCATTATTGAAACTTTTAAACAGATAGAGGGCAACTCTGCCTTTGTCGTGATGAAGAAAGGTGAAAATACTATTTGGTCAATTAAAAGTTCCGCTCCTCTAGTTTGTGGGTTTAATCCAAAATCCCGCGAAGTTTACGCTTCGTCTGACCCCTATGCATTAGTGGGATTTGCTGAGGACATATACTTTCCTGGAGATGAAGTCCTATGTCAGTGCTCTTATGAAAACAAAGGTGACGAAGTACTGTTTTTTGATTTGGAAAATAAACCAACCTCCAACTATAAGATGCAGCAAAAAAAGGTTGAGCTGGACGTTGTCAGCAAAGGAAACTTTGAGCATTTCATGCTTAAAGAAATCCATGAGCAGCCAGCATTGATTAAAAAGCTTGTTGAACATTACTTGGAGGGAGAGGGAAAGGAAGGCTTAAGCTCAATTTCAAATGATTTCCCTTATATCCATATTGCGGCCTGTGGAACTGCCCTGCACGCAGGTATGGTTCTTAAAAACTTCTTTGAAAAGATCAACTCTATTAGAGTCCACAGCGACTTTGCTAGTGAGTTCAGATACAAGAATCCGGTCCTTAATTCGAATGAGATGGGGCTATTCATTAGTCAGTCTGGAGAAACAGCTGACACCTTAGCTTGCCAAGAGTTGTGCCAGGAGAGTGGCCTTAGCACCTACTCTATTGTGAATGTTGAGGGATCAACTTTATTTAGAAACTGTGATGCTAACTTTTTAATTAAGGCGGGAATTGAAATTGGTGTGGCCAGTACTAAGGCCTTCACTCAGCAGGTTCTAACTGGGCTTTTGATGTCGATGTCTATGGCCGGGAAGCTTGAGGATAAGAAACTAAAGGCCGAATTATCCACACTTGCCGATAGAATTGACGAGATTTTGTTGAGAACTGATGAAATTAAGGCCATCGCTCAGGAAATTTATCAACATAACGGTTTTATATTCACAGGGCGTGGAGAGCAATTCCCAATAGCGCTTGAGGGTGCTTTAAAACTTAAAGAAATTGCCTATGTTCACGCTGAAGGATATGCAGCCGGAGAGCTAAAGCATGGGCCAATATCTCTTATCGATGAAAACATGGTTAACATCGCCATCGTTACTCCCGAGCTCTACGACAAAACGCTTTCAAATGCCCAAGAAGTTAAGGCGAGAAGAGGCATCATGATGATCGTAGGCGAAGAGGGCAATAAAGAACTGAAAGATATCTCAGATTACTTCTTTGGCCTAAACTTCAAGGGATTAACCCACACCTCGCCAGTGCTTACAAATGTCGTGCTACAACTTCTAAGTTATTATATAGCCAAACTTAAGGGTACTGACATCGATAAACCTAGAAACTTGGCCAAATCGGTTACGGTGGAATAATGGATTTAGAGCATCTTAATAAAGCTCAAAAGCAAGCGGTCCTACAGACTGAGGGACCAGTTATGGTTTTGGCGGGGGCAGGGTCAGGAAAGACTAGAACCCTTGTAAGCCGAATCCAATACCTCCTTGAAGATAAAAGAGTTAGTCCTTTTCAACTTTTGGCCGTGACATTTTCGAATAAGGCCGCAAAAGAGATGAGAGAAAGAATTGCGGCCGGCAGCCAGTTTGATATGGGGGCGCTGCAGATAACAACCTTTCACGCTTTTTGCTCTAGAGTGTTGAGAATGGAGGCACAGTACTTAGGTCTTAGCCGAAACTTCACAATTTATGATAGCTCTGAACAAAAAAGCGTTATCAAGGCCATTCTTGGGAAAAGAGGAATTTCCCAGAAGGAGATTCACCCTAGTGAAGTGCAGTATTTTATAGAAGACGCAAAAAATGCTGGGCATTACGTAGGAGCTAAAGAGGATCCGTTGCTAGATGAAGTGGATAAGGATGATCTTTTCTATGATTTCTTTGTTGAATATGAAGCGGAACTTCACAAGTCAAATGCAGTTGATTTTGGAGGGCTAATTACAGGAGTCTTGAACCTTTTTGACAATTTTCCAGAAGTTTTGGAAAGGTATCAAAAACGCTTTAAGTACCTTCTTGTGGATGAGTATCAAGATACAAACCGCGCTCAGTTTAAACTGGTAAAGATGTTGGCCGACAGATCACGCAATATTTGTGTGGTTGGTGATGAGGATCAATCAATATATAGCTGGCGTGGAGCGGATATTAGAAACATACTGGATTTTGAAAAAATCTATGATGAAGCTCAGCTAATTAAATTAGAGCAAAATTATAGATCCTCAAAAAATATCATCGAAGCTGCCTCTCATGTTATTTCAAGAAATGAGCAGAGAAAAGGAAAAGAGCTTTGGACCGATAATGAAAGAGGGGACTCTATACAAGTGATGGAGTGTCCTGATGATAAGGCCGAAGCAGAATTCGTTGCTAAAGAGGTAAAAAACCTTTTAGTTTCAGGGGTGGAAGCTACCGACATCGCAATTTTCTATAGAACAAACGCCCAGTCTAGAGTTATAGAAGATGCCCTGAGAAGCATTAAGATTCCATACAGAGTGGTTGCTGGCATAAAGTTCTACGAGAGAAAAGAAATTAAAGATATGTTGAGTTACCTGCGTCTTGTGGTTAACGAAAAAGACTCTCTTGCTTTAAGCCGCGTTGTAAACACACCAGCAAGAGGGATAGGTGTTCGCACACTCAGAAAGATTGAAGATGAGGCCGTAAAGCAAAACATCAGTCTATGGGAGATGCTTGAGTTGCTTATCAATTCTCCTGAGGAATATAAACATCTTAGGCTTTCAGCAAAAGTGAAAAGTTCGCTTGGTTGATTTGTAAGTCTAATTCAAGAAGGAAAGGTGTTTGAGTCTGAAAAGCGACTCCCTTCTGAGCTATATGAGAAACTTTTGCATGAGTCAGGTTATTACGAGTCTTTGGCGGCCGAGAAAACTTATGAAGCTCAAGCAAGACTGGAAAACTTGGAAGAGCTCGTTTCTGCAATTAAGCAATATGAATCAGAGATGGACGAACCGACTATGACTGGCTTTCTGGAAAATATCGCTTTAGACAGCGCTGTTGACGAAACGGAAGAGCCTGAAAAAGAAGTCTCAATGATGACGATTCATGGTTCAAAAGGCTTAGAATACCCATATGTTTTTGTGACTGGAACAGAAGAGACCCTCTTTCCTTCATACAGAAGTATTGAGAGTGGCGATGAGGCCATTGAAGAAGAGAGAAGGCTCTTTTATGTGGCCATGACAAGGGCCATGAAAAAGCTGTATATCCTTTTCGCACAAGGAAGAATGTTGTGGGGAAGTGTTAAGTTTAATGGACCTAGTAGGTTTTTGGATGAAATACCAGAAAGCTATTACAAATGGGATTTCTATAAGGCCAATTCTCCTTTTGGAAAGAAAAAGAAAAGTGTTTCT
This sequence comes from Halobacteriovoraceae bacterium, assembly GCA_002711995.1. GTDB lineage: Bacteria > Bdellovibrionota > Bacteriovoracia > Bacteriovoracales > Bacteriovoracaceae > UBA845. Next base: position 190,896 of record PASN01000018.1, read on the forward strand.
AATGGATTTGACTACGACGATGAGTTTAATCAGTCCAATGACTTTGCCGAAACCGAAGTCGTTTATAGTCAAACCTTCACGCCAAGTCGTACACCTGGTCCATCAAGCAAGTTTCCTGAAGGCACAATGGTAAAGCACAAGCTTTATGGGGAAGGAAAAATTCTGGAAACCAGAGGTGTGGGGAAAGAAGAAAAAATAGTGATTTTATTTAGAGATGGCGCCAGAAAGAAATTTATGGCCAAGTTTGCGCCAATAGAAAAAATTTAAGGTGGATAAATGAATAGGAAAGTAAAAATTTTAATCGGGTTGTTGCTGGTCTTAATCGTTGGAGTGGGAGCAGTTTTCTATTTCGTATCTCAAAAAATTGACCCCGATCTTATAAAGGCCAAAACCATTGAAGCCGTTGAAAAAGCGCTGCCTGGTTCTAAGGTTAAAATTAGAGAGGTTGAATATAGCTTGGGATTCACTGTTGATCTGAGTGTACAGGATTTTAATATATCGTATGCCGTACAAAAGAGGTTCTTTTTGATGTAAAGGAGCTTAGTGTCGATATTCCCATCGTATCTATTCTTACGAACGGAGGGACGGTAGACGTCAAAGTGTTATCCCCGGAACTAAACTTTAAAGTCTTTCAAGATGGAACAAACAATTGGAGTCGCGTGCTGCCTGCGGCCGAGCCAGTTTCTTCCAAAGAAGAGTCAAAAGGGGAAAAAAAGGAGGATAAGGGTAATCTTCAACTTCCTAGTTTCGTTGAAAAAAGCAAAGTGGACTTGAAAGTTTCAAACTTAAAGTTGAATTATTTTCAAGGCGACAGTAGGCCAACCGAGATTTTAGTTAATAAAGTTCTTCTAAAAGATTTAAACTTAAAGAAAACAACAGCGTTTGAGATTATTTCAAATGTTGATTATGGCATCGATGCTGAAAAAAATGTTAAGGCCAACACACAAATCATTGGGGAAATCGCCCTTAACAAGTACGTAAAAGAGGGCATTCTTGACTTAAACATGATGGTTGGAGTTGAGAACATAAACCTCTCTTGGTTGGATCTGGATATTCCCAACCTAAAGAATGTGATAAAAATTAAAATGTCTCCCGAGCAAATTATTAATGGAGACATTCGGTCTGAGGCTGGCTCTCTATACGGGCTTGAGACAAAATTCAATGTCAGTGAGCAATTCACGAATATATCTTTATCTAATTTAAATTTTGCTCTCAAATTACAAAAAGTAGGTGAGATTTTAAACATAGATGATATTTCTTTTAATAAAAGCGAATTCAAACTCAAAGGTTCTACAGCAATAAACCTTGAAAGAAAGCGTCTTAGGCCGGGACTTTCGTTTTCTTTAACAAAACCAATTGAAATAAATCTTAAAGACCAGCAGGTCAAAACCAGTCTAAGTGGCAAGTATGAGGGGGAAGTTCTTTCTGCGAAAGTTAAAAACGAACTTTTATCAGGGGTGGCAACGCTTGATCTCATCACTAAGCTCAATCCGATGAGATTCCCTGATAAACTAAGCTCTTTATCTCCAATTGATATGAAGCTGTTGGTTACCAATATTGTGCTTGAAAAGTCTTTTATTCAAGATGCTCTTTATAGCGAGCAGGAAGATAAGAAAGAAAATCTGGAAGAGGAAGAGAGCGGTGTGGCTTCTACCTCTCCAGTTAACAAAAGCTCCTCTGATGTGGAATTTCCACCTTTTAATTTGAAAATTGAAGGAAAGCACATCTTCGTAGATAAGCAGGAAATGCTTATAAATGGGAAAGTGTCTGGAAAGGGACAGGTAATATCCACCCCTAAAATGCAAATTACCTATGGCGGTGGCAGTGCCCACTTAGACACTAAAACCACGATTTTAAAAACAGATGATATCAATTCAAGATTTAAGCTTGAACTGAAGAAAATGGATTTAAGAGGCCTTAATGCTTTCTTACCACCTTTTCTCAGTGAGATTAGTGGAAAGTATGAAGGAGTTGTGGATGGAGTCTTCAATAAGAAAAATGAGATATCTTATAAAGTGGAGACAGATGTAAGTGCTTTTAATGGTGAGTTGAAAAATTTAAACTTATCATCCTTTGTTATGCCACTATTAAACAAGATCCCATTTGCAAAAGGAAAGGTGTCTTCTGAGAAACTTAATCTTACTGATAGGTTCGACAGACTAAAAATTATGGCCACGGCCACCGAGAGATTCATTTTTCTCAAGCAATTTAGCTTTTATGGAAATAAAAACAACGCGATCATTAAAGCTGATGGAAAAGTGGGCATGGCGGAGAATCTACCGTCCTCAATAAAAGCAAGCCTAATTGTAAAAGACATAGAGGAAGATGTGAAAAAGGTCACAGGACAGAGTGATCTCCCAGTTCTACTTAAAGGCAACGGTTTCTCTATTTTACCAGAATACAAGTACACTACTGATAAAATTGCAGAAAGGGCCGCTAAGGCTGAAATATCCAAGCAAAAAAAGAAAATTCGAAAAAAGCTGGATGTTGAGAAAAAGAAATTAGAAGAGAACTTAAAGAATAAAGCAAAAGATTTGTTGAAAGGCTTTAAACTTTAATTTTTAGATTGTGAAAAACAATGTTCCTTTAAAGAGGCGACAAGTATATGAAAAAAGCGTCAATTGACATTGGCTCAAACTCCATTCTTTTATTGGTTGCGGAGGTTTCGAGTAATAAAATTATCCAAATCATCGAGAATGAATCTAGGATTACTGGACTTGGAAGGAACTTAGATGAGATCGGTGAATTTATTCCTGAGGCAATGGAAGATAGCTTTCAGGCCTTGAAGGAGTATAAGAATATTTGTGAACAAGCAGGTGTCTCTCCTAATAGGATAACTGCTACAGCAACTGAGGCCAGTCGTGTCGCTAGAAACTCAAGGGAGTTTTTCAATAGGGTTCGAAATGAACTCGGTATTGATGTCACTATAATTAATGGAAAGGGTGAGGCCTACTACTCCACACAGGGAGTCCTTGTTGGAGAAAATGGAGACGGCCAAAGTATGTTTATAATGGATATTGGTGGAGCATCCACCGAATTTATTGCAGTAAATAAACAATCAAAAATCGATTATTCATTTAGCTTGCCTGTTGGCTCAGTCCGAACGACCAATTGGCTTGAGTCAAATGATTTCATTTCCAATTTCTCTAAAGCGTTGGAACCATTTCAAGAAGATTTAAGCAAAACTCGCACTTCGCTATTACACTGTGTTGCTGGAACATTAACTTCTCTGGCCAATATGCATTTAGAAAATAAAAACTTCGTGGAAGATCAGGTTCATGGACATATCCTCGAAATGGAGGATGTAAACAATCTAGTTAAGCGATATTTTAATTTTTCACCTGAACAGTTTCTGGCGGAGTTTCCATTTTTGGGTAAAAGGTCGCGGGCGATTCGTGGAGGACTACTCTTAACTCAGAAACTTGGAGAAATCGTTGGTGTTGAGAAGTTTAAAGTAAGCACTTACGGTTTGAGGTACGGGACAATTCTTGAAGAAAAAATAGAGGAGGAGTATGTCCACACAAAATTATAGCCGCGGAGACGTAGTCTTTTTAGAGGGCCAGGCAGCTAAAAGGTTCTATATCGTACAGTCAGGAAGAGTTGCGTGTGTTAAGAAACACGATAGGCTTGTAGTTACCTATATTGCGGGGAAGGGAGATTTTGTAGCCGAGGAAACTGTCCTTGGTTTTCGCAGGAAGCACGACCATTCAGCAGTTGTTTTAGAGGACTGTGAGCTGGTTGAGGTGCCTGCGGAGGATGTTCAAAAAATTGTAAATAGCAAGAGTGAGTGGATTCGAAATATACTTGTTAACATGAGTGAAAAAATTAAAAACACTTCCGACTCTATTACTGAGCATAGAATCGAGGATGATCGATTATACAAAGGAGAGTCCCTAAAAGAAGAGGACTACGCCCTTATACAAAACAAATTAACTTGAAAGTTTAACGATTCCTCTTCTACTAAGCTCGATTGCGTTTTGAAGGACTCTATTTTGAGCTTTTAGGCACTCATTCTTTTTAGAGCTAAGATCTCTGCTCATTACATTAAAGGCCTGTTCCGCCCGGTTTCTGTCCATTGAGGTTAGTACTCTTTTTTGAAATGTTTTGGGTGATAAGTATAGTGCGAGTCCAATAATAGCGGGAGTTGTAACCTGCATGATCTTAGCAAGAGATTCGGAGTCCGCATTCAAAAGGTCTTTAAATGAAAAACTTTGCTCAGACAACTCCTTGGCCATAGACGCATTCTTAAGACCAATGTTTCTTAGGAGCTTTTGTCTCTCGGCACCATCAAGATGTTGGAGCAACTCAATGGCCTGCTTTTTTCCATTTATGTAGTAGCCTTTTTGCGTTGAATTGTTGTCCATCAATTGCTCCTCTTATTATCCTTCAAGTTTCATCTTTTCCGCTTCAATTCTTCTGCGGGCATTTTCGATGTACTCTTGGTGCTTCTCTTTTTGGTTCTGTATTTCTTTCTCGTGCGCCAATTGTAATTCTTCCAATTGTTGCTCATGAGTGAGGATGGTTTCTTCCCTCATCTTTTCATAACGTTTTTCTTCGTTCTCGATGATTCTCTCGTTCTTTTTGCGAATTTCGTTAAGTTTAGTTTCTAGCTCGGCCTGTTCTTGAAAAGCCTCTTGGTTGTATTCTTTTTCAATTCTCTTAACGGCCGCCTGATTATGTTCTTTTAATTTATCCAATTCCGCCCGCATTTCACGGTTTTCTTTTCGAAGTTGAAAAGCGTGCCGAGTTTGCATCGCCTCTTGCTTCTTTTGGTAGGAATGTAGCTTTATGCCGTCCATATTTTTCCTGTTTGATAGTAATGCCTTTAAAGACATTCTTGTAATATAATACTAAAGACAAAGTGAAAGGTTCAAGGAGGCAAAAAATGGCTAAGACCACCTTAAATAATGGAAAAAAGGTTTATTTGGTGATGGGCAAGCGCACGCCTTTTGGGAAATTTGGCGGAAGCCTTAAAGACATGAATCCAGTTGACCTTGCTGTCCATGCTTCAAAGTCCCTTTTATCCTCAGTTGAATTGCCTGTTGACCAGATTGACCATGTGATTTTTGGCAATGTCGCTCCCTCTACAACGGACACGATCTATGGGGGACGCCACTTGGCCTTAAAGTTGGGAATGCCTCAGACGACTCCAGGGTACAATGTTAATAGGCTCTGCGGATCAGGGATTCAAGCAATCATGGATGCAGTTAATTTAATTAAGCTTCAACAGGCCGAAATTGTATTAGCAGCTGGATCTGAAAATATGTCAATGATGCCTCAATTAATATACGGTGGAAGGTTTGGTGTAAGGTATGGAAGTTTAAGAACTGTTGATATGCTTCTAGATACTCTAACTGATAAATATACAGAAACTCCAATGGCGTTGACCGCAGAAAAATTAGCGAGAACTCATAACATCACTCGTAAAGAATGTGACTTGTTCTCAATGGAGTCTCATCAAAAAGCTCAAAGGGCACATGCTCAAAAATTCCTTGAAGATGAGATTGCTTCAGTAAACACAAAAAATGGTGTTTGCAACAGAGATGAACATGTTAGAGAGCAGGCAAGCTTGGATGAAATGCAAAGGCTCAGGCCAAGCTTCCAACAAGACGGGGTCGTCACCCCCGCAACGGCGTCAGGTGTTGTTGATGGTGCGTGCTCTATTCTTGTTGCTTCCGAATCTGCTGTTGAAAAGCACAAGCTTTCACCACTTGCTGAGATAATTGACGGAGAAGTTGTGGGTGTTGATCCTACTATTATGGGAATTGGGCCGGTGCCTGCGGTGAATAATCTATTGAAAAGAAATGAGACTTCGGTGGATGAAGTAGATCTTTTTGAAATCAATGAAGCTTTTGCCTCTCAGGTATTGGCGTGTTCTAATGAGTTGAAAATTGAAAAAGAAAAATTAAACATATGGGGTGGCTCAATTGCTATAGGGCATCCTTTAGGAGCAACTGGAGCTCGAATTACCTTGACCCTGGCAAGGCAGCTTTCAAAATTAAAGAAAGAATTTGGAGTTGCATCCGCATGTATTGGCGGAGGTCAGGGGATTTCAATACTGTTGAAGAGAGTTTAAATGTTTGATGTAAAAATGAATGAAGAAGACTTAAACCAATTCAAAGATTGGCTGGAACTTGATCTTGAAAGTATTTCTTGGGAGGGAAGATTCCTTGAGGAGTTCCATGTATTTTGGAGCGAGCTTTTTCTAGATAATAGAGAAATAGAATTTTATTTTTTAAGACTTGAACTTATGAGGAACAAGGCAACTTCAGGTCCTTTGGTAACTTGGTTCAACTGGCTTCGTGAAAAGTTCATATGCTATCTTTTCTTATATAAAGACTTTTCAATTAGGGATCTCGCAAAAGTTTCCCAGCATGATGAAAAAACCATAGCTTTGGTTCTCAGGGATTTTTTCATAGAAAGATACCCTCACATGGAAGAAAAACTTAATGATTGTTTTCAGGTGGGCACAATTGTAAGTAAAAATCTTTATTTAAAATTTGAAGATATCAAAGAGAGTTTTGGTCTCAATAGTGGGTTTCGAGGTTCGTTGGAGGAGGATGTGCTTACTAGCTTGGAGGTGACGCTGTATCCTGATTGGCGGACTATTTGTGAGCTACTGACTAAGATGAACGCTGAATCAAAAGTGAAGATTGACTCCCTCGTTAAAAAAGCAAGTTTTAAAAAACAAGTGAAGTTTTTCCAAGAGTTGGCCTTGTTGTTCATCTTTGGCGGCCTCTTGATCTTTACCGTTAAGGTTGTAAATAAACATTACGAAGACTATTTGATCGAAAAGATTTCTTTGTTTGAGCCAAACTTTTTCTGGCTGGATAAAAGTCTCTCCTTTAAATCGAAGGATCCTTTAGCCGATAACGAGGTGGAGCTAAGTTATAAAGAGCTTGAAAAACTTGAGGCGATTGAATCAAAAAATATTTTTAAAGACGAAGGTAAAGCTAAAAGGTATGAGGTTGAGTCGGACGTTGCTTTAACTTCAGTCGAAGCTCTACCTCGTGACTTTACTGTTGCGGATCTAGAGCAATCTGAATACGAAGAAGTTAAGAAGGGTGGCTATCGGGATTCTAGATATGGGAGAAGAAAGGCTTACAGGGTTATGATGACCTCTGTGAACCCTAAAGAAACGAAACAAAAGCTACTTCAGATCTTAAAATTCTTCGAGATAAAACAAGTTGATAATGTAAAACCTGGAACGAGTATTCCTGGAGGCCTTTACTTCAATCTCTACGTTAAGCGAAATAACTTAAAAGAGTTTTTATCACGAGTATCTTCTGTTGAAGAGTCTACTATTTTGGAAAGTAAGACGGTCTTTGGAGGTCCCTACGGCACAAACAAAGTCTTTATTTGGATTAAAAACATCTAGTTTAAAAAGAATAGAGTAAGCTCTCTTTAAGCTAGAATTGCTATGTGGGAGTTTTAAAACAAGACTATGCACGTGTTCTTTCCAATTGAAGTATATCAATTACTTTCTAGACTCACAGACAGCATCTTGTCGCCTTTTCTTATACTATCTAAAATTTTGATACCTTTAACTACCTTCCCAAATACTGTGTATTTACCATCAAGGTGTGGAAGCGTTTTGAGTGCAATATAAAATTGAGAATCAGCACTATTGATATCTGTCCCACGTGCCATTGCGACTGTGCCCTTTTCGTGTGGAATTGAATTTAATTCGGCCTTTAATTTCATTCCACTACCTCCTGTGCCGGTTCCCGTAGGGTCACCACCTTGAACGACAAAGTTAGGAATAACTCGGTGAAATTTTAATCCATTGTAGAAGCCATCTTTCACCAAGCTTTTAAAGCGGGAGGTGGTAATTGGAGCTTTTTCTTTAAAAAGTTTAATAAGAAGGTCTCCATGCACTGTTTTTAATCTTACTAACTCCTTATTGGCCGTACTGGATGTTTTCTTTCCTTCTTTAAAACAGGAGCTTGAAAAAACAACCGCGATGGTTATTAGAACTATTAGGTTAAAAGCTTTAGGCCTTGTTTCCATGGTTTGATTTCCTTTAAAGTCATTTTTGAGCCTATTAATACTGAAAAATTGCCTCTTCGAAATATTTTATACATTTTTTTGAAAAAAGATATTGACAGGAAATAACAGTTTTTCTAGATTATGCCTTCGCGAACACAGCAAGTTTGTTAAGTGGGGGTGTAGCTCAGTTGGGAGAGCATCTGATTTGCATTCAGAGGGTCGCAGGTTCGACTCCTGTCATCTCCACCAACTTAAAAAACTTTTTTTGCTTTTTCGCTTTTTTTTTTCTTGCCTTTGAATTTTTAATGTTGTAAAAATGCTGAACTTTCAAAATTTAGAAAAAATTTAGAAGCTCTTTGACATTTGAATAAAGTTTATAGATTTGTCCTTGCGGACAATCAAGATGAGAAAGGACCCGTTCAATGAACGATGTCGGATGAATAGACGAGACACTTTTAGTGTCCCTCCGACGGTAGACATGGTGACATGAGCTACTTCGTCTAGAACACCAAACGAACTATGAGCTAATTTAAAAGTTTAAATTACTTCA
>PASN01000019.1 GCA_002711995.1 Halobacteriovoraceae bacterium
AGATCGCCATAATCGACACGAAAATTTGCCATATCTCGGCCAATTGATAGCTCAATCTTAAATAATAGAATCTGCACAACATTTGGGGCGCTTACTATTGAAGTGTCCAGTCTATTACAGCGTGTATAAAATTTTCATTGGAATAGAGCTGAGTGAACAGGTGGTGCTAAGATTTTAAAAGTTATCGAAATTCTGACGAAAGGAAACTTTATGAAATCAATTCTTCTCCTTATTGCAATGGTAATCTCTGCTTCCGCTCAAGCTACAGCGCCGTCTTTTGTGGAGTGCATTTACCCTGGTCTTGGGATTGATTATGTATCCGTTGCAGTGGATAGAGAAATCGACAGCAAGAACTATCAACTAATTCTTGAGGTGGCATACCCAAGCGGTGAAGTGGATGTTTTCAAACCAAAGGCCTCCAAGGCAACTCTTGAGAATTCAGTTTATAAAAATACCCTTATGGTTGTAGCCGACAATGCCTTAAAAGAAATTGAGCCATATTCTTTTTCAAAAATTGTTTTCAGCATCAATGGTGATAAAGGCTCTCTTCACGGAGTAATATCAGGCCCTGATGGGACTCCGAAAGTAAAGAGCTATGAGAATCAGCTTTCGTGTAAGTGGGTGAGGTAATATTCTTCATGGAGTATAAAATCTCAGCCATGTAAAAATAATGCAAACAGTTTGAATATGTTGCAGTGAGTCGGTTGGGCGTGTATATGTTTATGCAATTAAATAAACCTAACACCCCGAGGAAACGATGAAAAAACTAATTGCCGCAACCACTCTAATGCTCTCAATGTCAGCTCTTGCTAGCGACCAAACAATTAGCGGAGCTCTTTCAAAGATAGAATTCGAAAACAACGCTGTTTGTGATTACGTGGATTCAAGCTCTAGATTCAACTTCATGAGCTGGTCTTGGTATAGCGAAGAGTATGTATGTGTAGGAAACTCAAGAATTTTTAATGCAAAACTTAAAATCAGACAAAAAAGAGAAATTGTAGGAACTCAGGACGGAATGAGATTTAAGAACAAGTCTGGAAGCAAAGTTGTAACCAAAATTACGATTGAGTAAATTTGATCGTTGCTGTTTTGGAGGCGTAGCGCTATGCTTCGCCTCACTTAACCTATGTTGGCCTTGGGCCATGATCACCTTGGAGAGACAATGAAAAATGATCTACTTTCAGATTATTTTTTAAACGAATTTATGCCCTTGCATCCTTCCTTCACAAGGGAAGATCTGATGCGAGAGTTTGTTAAAAAAGCAAATCAACTAAATTTAGATACCACAGCACCTGAGCTTTTATTTGAGGCGTTCACGCATAAATCATTTGCTCATGAATCAAAAGAAGAGCTTAAGGACAATGAGAGGCTTGAATTTCTTGGAGACTCCGTTCTTCAACTTGTTGTCTCTGAAAGACTGATGGACCTTCACCCAACAACTAAAGAGGGAAAGCTTAGCAAACTCAGAAGCAGTATCGTAAACGAATCCTCTCTTAGCGCTCTCGCGAGGCATGTAAAGTTTCAAAAGCTTATTATGCTTGGAAAGGGTGAGTATAGAGAAAAAGGTCACAACAAAGACTCGCTTCTTGCAAACTGTTTTGAGGCCTATCTTGGAGCTGTTTATTTAACTCATGGCCTCGATACTTCAAGAGATAGGTGTCTAGAAATCTTTCAAAGCTATGCTCAAGAGCACACAGACCTTTTTGAGATGAGCTCAATTAATGACTTCGACGCCAAGTCCAGGCTTCAAGAGAAGCTTATGAAGCTTCATAAAGAAGTTCCAAAGTACAGCTCAGTAGAAGTTGGGCATGAAAAAGAAAAAATGTTTAAAATCTCCGTTTCTATTAAAGACCAGAAGCTTGGAGAGCTTACCCATAAATCCAAAAAGAAAGGCATGCAAGAGCTTGCCCGCTTAGTTTTAAAACAAATGAATTAACCCAGGAGAATATAGATGTTAATGACCGACCAGCACCCACACAATAAACACCTTATGGTTGCGCTTTTAGGCAAGCCAAACGCAGGTAAATCCACTCTTGCAAATCAACTCTTAGGGTTTGACCTAAGTATTGTATCGTCTAAGCCACAAACAACTAGAAATCATTTTCAAGCTGTTTTTGTTGTGGATAGAACTGAGATTGTTCTTGTAGACACTCCGGGCGCTCACTCCTCAAACCAAGAAATCAATATTCGTATGACAGGACAAGCTCAATTTGGAGCTGAAGGAGTTGATTTGAATCTTCTTCTTGTGGATCTTAACAATGATCCGCTTCAAGACGTTATTGATTTTAAGAAAGCATTTGATAGAGAGCTTTCAAAAACATGGGTTCTTTTCACTAAGCAAGATAGAGCGAATAAAACTGAAGAGGAAATGGATGAGCTGTTTGCAAAAATTAAAGAGCTTATCCCAAGTGTTGAGAGATACATCCCAATTTCAGCAAAAACCGGAGACAATATCCATATTCTAACTGGAGCTCTTGTTGATGAAGCAAAACCAGGACCGCACTTCTACCCACAAGGTGACGTTTCCAACAAGAACATGCGCTTCTTCGCCAGCGAGTATATCAGAGAGCAGGCCTTTAAAATTCTAAAGGACGAGCTTCCGTACGAGCTAGCTGTAGTTGTTGACGACTATCAAGACCCAATGACAACAAAAGACGGGAAAGAGTTTGACTGTAAAATCTCTGCAACAATTCTTGTTAACCGTCCTTCTCAAAGAGCTATCGTTGTTGGATCAAAGGGAAGTGTTATTAAGCAAATTGGCACAAACGCCAGAAAGAAAATTGAAGCAATGGTTGGAGCTAGAACTCACCTTAACCTTCACGTAAAAGTAAGTCCAAAATGGTTTAAGAACAACTACGTTCTAGACGAATTGGGACTCCCAAGAACAAACAAGTCAAACAGAGTTTGGAGACAAAAATGAGAAACCGCTCAGCAGTCGTATCCTTAATTGGGCGACCGAACGTAGGAAAAAGTACTGTCTTCAACCGCCTGATGAAGAAGTCATTCAAAGCAATGACTTTTGACCAGCCGGGTGTGACCAGAGACCGTCACTACGATATCTGCTCCGTTGAATCGCCAACAGGTGAGAACCCAACGGACATCATTGTTGTGGACACAGGTGGATTCTATCCAGAGAAGATTGAAGAAGATAAAAGAAAGCAAAGAGCTCCTGCTGAGCCATTTTTTGATGAAATGGCCGAGCAGGCAAAGCTAGCGATTGAAGAGTCTGATTTAATTCTTTTTGTAGTGGACGTTAGAGAATGACTTCTTCCTTTTGATAAAACTATCGCTGACTACATCAGAACAACTAAAAAGAAAATGTGGCTTCTTATCAATAAGTTTGACTCCGACAAGCAGTGGGGCGATGAGGCCGACTTCTATGAGTTAGGCCTTAAAGAAGACGACTTTATGATTATATCTGCTGAACACAATAGGGGGCTGCAAGATCTTAAAGATAGACTCTACACTTTCGCTCAAGACTTTGAGAAAAAAGAAAGTGATGAGAAAGACATCCAAAAGGGTGTTAAGCCAAATCACGATGTTGTTGGAAGTGTTGCCATTATTGGAGCTCCAAATGCCGGAAAATCCACACTGCTAAATAGATTCGTAGGTGCTCAAAGAGCTCTTGTTTCTGACATACCAGGCGCCACGGTTGATCCAATTGAAGCGTATTTTGATCTTTTCTTTGGGGACAAAGCAAAAGAGCTAGGTGCTGTGGATGACAAGTTCAGAAAAAACAACATGGCCTTGCTAGAAGAGTTTCAAGAATATGAAGAGCAGTTTGGAGAGCAAGAACTATTTGCTTATGACCAAATGTCACCTGATCTTCAAAGCGGCCTTGACGATGAAGACGACAAAGAAATTGAAATCGAAGAGGATCTTGGAGAGGACGATATCTTTAAAGTTGAAGACCTTGAGAAGTCTCTTGAAGCAACTGAGCAAGAAGTTGACGAAGAGAGACCTGAAGAGGTTGAAGAGGAAAATCCATATAGATCAATCAAGATCATTGATACCGCAGGTATTAGAAAGCAAAAGCGTGTAAAAGGCTTTATTGAAGAACAGTCAGTTTATCGTTCGCTTAAAGCAATTACAGAGTGTGATGTTGTTATTTTTATGGTTGACGCCACTAAAGGTATTACCCATCAAGATAGAAGACTTTGTGATATCGCTCTTGAAAAAGGAAAGTCGATCATCATTTGTTTGAATAAAGTCGATCTTATGAAGGACATTATGAATGATGGGAAAAAGAAAAGAGAATGGCTTCTTGATCTAAGAGCAACCATTCCTTGGCTTGGATTTTGTGAGCTTGTTCCAATTTCAGCAAAAAAGGGAAGCTACTTCTCACACCTTAAGCGCTCTCTAATGAACACTATGATTATTAGAAGACAGAAGGTCTCCACAGGTAGACTGAATAAAACAATCTCTTATCTTGTGGATAAGCACCCAATTATCTTAAATAAGTCTGCTGGAAAAAGATTTAGAGTGAAGTACGCTTCAATGTTAAAAGCTTCTCCTCCAACATTTTTGCTCTTTACCAATAAGTCCCAGGGAATTCCTGAAAACTATAGAAGGTATCTGCAAAACGGACTTAGAAGAGAGTTCCAATTCATCAATACACCAGTGCATCTAATTTTTAGAACAAGCACTGACATTGAAAGACGATTGCAAAAAAGCGCCGCCAAATCCTAGGTGGCGCTTACCAAGAAAGAACGTAGTTAAAGAAAACACTTAAAGAGTTTCCTGTCAGATCCTCGTAACCATATTCACTAGGCCTTGCGGCAAAGTCATGGTCGGGATCATCGGCAGGAATCTGTCTGTAGTCCATAGTGTGTTTATCAAAGAAATTTACACGGTGGTAGAGAATTTCTACGTTGAAGTATCTCTTTTTGATTTCAATGGGAAACTCGAGACCTGCTCCAAACGCAACTCCAATACCACCATCAGACTGGTCGCTAATATTTTTTCGTTCAATAAACTTGTTGGTTTGATACCAATATTCCAATCTTCCTGTTAGGTATGGGTTGGAGTAGGTAATGGCCGTGCCTAGGTCTGATGTGTCTATATAATATCTAAAACCAAAGAATGGCCTTAGCATACTAGTCTCTACTGCACCCAAAATTTGAGTTCTGTGAGCGTTAACGAATGTATCGATAAACATGGTGTGTTCGGAATACTCGATACCCATTGTGAAGACATTCTGAAAATCTAAAAAGTACATTAGAGACAGACCAAAGGATGGATGGTTGTCTTCGTAAGCGAGGCCTCTGTTTCCAGAGAATGTGGTCATACCCACGCCTAAATTAAAACTTACAAACCTTGAATAGCGGTAAAACCTTTCATCCTCTTCAACTTGTGCCGCTTCAAGGTCCTCATTGAAGTCAGAGAATATGTCCCCACCAATCTCCAAGTCATCTTCCATATCAAAGGCCTGGTTGAATTGGGCCAGTGCCGATGTGGAGAGGGCTAATATAATAAGAAGGAAGTTTAATTTCATTATAGGTAAAAGTGGATCGCTGAAGAAAGAACGTTATGCCCTATTGTTCTTACAGCAGTTGCCCCTTGGTACTTAATAACTCCTAGTCCAAACTCAAAGCTAAACCCAAGACTCTCAAGGCCTTGAAAGCTAAACTCTGTTCCAAAAGCAGCTTCTGCTTGGTAGCCGCTGTCGGTGTCGTCAGATTCGTCCTCATAAGTGAATAAAGCACCTGTGAAGGCAGAGTAAAAGTTTAGTTGGGGCTCATCGTATATTACTCGGTAGCCTTTTAGACCAATTGCGTAATTAGAAGCGTCCGAGCTTGAGTTCAGTCCAAGCAAAGCTCCAAATGCTGTCGAGCGATTTCTTTGCAATTTTAAGGATAGAGTATCAATGCCTGTGACGATTTGGTTGGATAACCCAATGCCCAAACGGCCGGCCAAGTTCATGGCGTTGACACTTGATACGTTGCAGAAAAATACAGTAAAAACAATGATTAATAAACGCATGCTAAAATCCTAATTGATCCAATCAGCTTTGACAACTTATTGAATTTAACCATATACTTTTTTGGATTTAAATTAAATGGAGATAATTTATGGCCAACGAAACACAAGCTCAGACATTGGATGAAACTCTTAATAAGACGGATTTAGGCCATGTCATTAACGAAAACAAAAAACCTATTATGATTGCAGGTGTCATTATTGTTTTGGCAGTAATCGCAATCAGCATTTATAAGAACCAAGCTAACAAGCAAGAAAATGAGATGTTGGATAAGGCCTACGCTGTTCAATCAAAGGTGATCGCTCCTTTTATCAAGGGTGAGGCCAAAGCAGAAGAAACAGTCAAAGCTATTTTAGATATCAGACCAGAGCTTATTGGAAATCCAAACTTGGTCCCATATGTGCTTGAAGCAACTGAAAAGCTTATGGAAGAAGGAAAAGCTTCTGAGGTGGCCCAAATTTTAGAAAAGTGGCTAGGGGAGTTTTCAGTCGGATCTCAAATGTATTTATTCCTTGGTACTAAACTTGCCCCAGTTTACGAAAATCTTGGTCAGCAGGATAAAGCGATCTCAATTTATGAGTCCCTAGTGGGAGCAAACTACGAAGTTCTTGAAGCTAAGAACTATCTAGAGTTAGGACGTTTGCAGCTTGCTAAAGGGAATACAGAAAAAGCAAAAAGCTTTTTGGACCATGTGATTAAAAACCATGAGAACACTGAGTATGCAAAATATGCTCGTTTGTACCTTCAACAAATTAAAAAGTAGGAATAATGATTAAGCTTCTGGTTCTTTTTTTGATCGTTGGATGCTCTTCTATAAAGAAGGGCATCAAGTCCGTTGAAGCTCCAAAAAAAGAGCAAAAGCTATTTACTGTGGCCTGGGCAAAAAACTTGGATCCAGACTATTCTTCTGGGAACCTTCCCATAGGTGTTGGATCTCCGCTTGTTCATGAGGACCTTGTATTTATGGGTTCTCTTGATGGTTATATGAGAAGTTATCAATTGGAGACTGGACGAGTTCTTTGGGAGGCCGAGGAAAAACAGGCGATTAACGCCCAACCTTCACTATTTGAAAATCTTGTTATTTATGGATCTATTGAGGGCCGTGTTTTCGCAAGAAACTATATAACAGGCGATCTAGAGTACTCAATTGACTTAGGCTCTCCCATTGAGAGTGCTCCTGTCGTGTCTGGAGGAAGGATGTTTTTCCATCTTCGGGACCATAGACTTGTTGCCCTTGATGCGGCCACTGGAAAAGTATTCTGGTCATATAAGCGCTCAGTACCTTTCACAACCACTCTTCAACGAGTATCGAGACCTTTACCGTACAAGAACCGCTTGATTGTAGGGTTTGCAGACGGATACTTGGTTTCTCTTTCAATGGAAGAGGGAGTTGTCGTTTGGGAGCAACGCTTAGGTGGTGGACTAAAGTTTGTGGATGTAGATGTTGATCCTGTTTATTACGATGGAAAAATTGTCGCAGGTTCGGCCTCTGACTATATGAAATTTGTAAATCCTGACAATGGAGTTGTTCTAAGAACCGTTCCACTTAAGGTTGCGCATGCACCTGTTAAAATGAATGGAAATCTGGTTGTGGGCACTGTTTTTGGAAAAGTAGCCATCGTTGACTCCACTGGCAAGGTTATCATGAAAAAGTCTCTTGTTAGTGAGGGAATCTCCTCAATTGCGAAGTGGAAGGATGGACTTGCTGTGGCCACAATGTCTCAGAAAGTGTTCTTTCTTGAGCCAGTTTCTTTGAAGGTAAAAGATGAATTTAGCCTAGGGAGTGATCAGTCGGCCATATTTGGACAACTTAAAGCTTCAAATGGCTTTCTATCCCTTTATTCTTCCAGAAATCGCCTGTACGTTCTGAGATAACCTGCAGGCACAAATTTCACACTCTCTTTCAAATCTGCGGTTACTCATATAGTTTCTGAAACCTTAGGGGGAAATATGCTTAAACTTTTTATTGCTCTGCTCTTTTCTGTTGCGGCCTATTCAGGCGTCGTGCAGGAGCAGCTTTTTGTCACAGACTCTAGCTTTTTAAAGCTTGCTTCTGAAAGGGTCGAATTGACCATCGATCACGTTTCTCAGGATGGATTTGAGCTATATGGCCCAAAGGGTACGAAAAAATGGCTGGAGCAAATCGGTGTTGATCATAGAGTTATTGAGCATACTCATCATCACAATAAGTCTCGATCAAAATATCCAACGTACGAAGAGATCACCAGTTCCTTAAAAGCTCTTGCTAAGCTTTATCCTCATATCATGTCCCTTGAGTCTATTGGGAAGTCTGTAGAGGGAAGAGAGCTTTGGATGGTGAAAATATCTGACAATGTGAAAAAGGATGAGACTGAACCAGAGTTCAAGTACATTTCAAGCATGCACGGGAATGAGATTACCGGCAGAGAACTAACTCAATTTTTTATCAAAGACCTTCTTGAAGGATATGGAAACAACTCCAGGATTACTTGGCTAATTGACAACACAGAGTTGTTTATCATGCCAAGCATGAACCCAGATGGGTCTAAGAGAAAAAGACGTGGAAACGCAAACTGGGTTGATCTTAATAGAAATTTTCCTGACTGGACTAAAGGTGAGGCCAATACATGGAACAAAAGGCAACCAGAGACTGTGGCCGTGATGAAACTTCACAGAAAGCGCCAATTTGCTCTTTCCGCCAATTTCCATGGCGGAGCTGTTGTTGTGAACTATCCTTGGGATTCCACCTACGACAGACACCCAGTGGATGCTTTAGTTAAAGAGCTTTCGTTAAGATACTCAAAAGAGAACTACCCAATGTACACCTCGAATAGGTTTGAGGACGGTGTGACAAATGGCGCTGACTGGTACAAGCTCCATGGTGGAATGCAAGACTGGTCATACTTCTGGCATAACGACTTACAGGTTACAGTTGAATTGTCTGCCAAGAAATGGCCGCATTACAGCTCAATTCCTTCCTTTTATAAAGACAATAAAGAAAGCATGCTAGTGTTTGCTGAGTCCATTCACCAAGGCGCTGGCTTTAAGCTTAAAGACAGTGCTGAAGGAAAGGTCAAAATCACTAAGCTATCTCCTGACACAAAAAGCTTGGGAAGCTTTGGATTCTCTTCTGGAGAGTTCTATAAGGTGCTGGAGCCTGGAAAATATCGCTTCGATGTTTCAGCAGGTGGGGAAAAACACTCTTTTGAAACTCAAGTTGAATTTGAGCTTAATAAAGAAAACGGAAACTACACCAAACTTTAATCATATGGTCCTGGACATGTTCAGGACCTCTTCAAACTCATCCTTTTTAACCGGCTGAATGGATAGTCTAGAGCCCTTTTTCACAAGGTGCATGTCCTTTAGCTTTGCATTTTCTTTTATGTCCTTGAGGGGCACAACCTTATTGAATTTTGACTTAAATTTTACCTCGCAGCAGAACCATCTAGGTTTTTCCTCGCTGGACTTTGGGTCGTAATAGGGGGAGTTCTCGTCAAACTGCGCCTTGTCTGGAAAGGCCTCTTTGGACACTGTTGCAACCCCTGCAACACCAATATTTTTGCAGCTAGAATGATAGAAGAGGATCAAATCGCCTTTCTTGCATTCATCCCGCATGAAGTTTCTTGCTTGGTAATTCCTAACACCCTCCCAAGGTGTGGTTGTAGAGGACTTTAGGTCATCTATGGAGAATTCATCAGGTTCGGATTTAAATAGCCAATAATTCATTATGAGGCCCTTTTCTGGTCAACTTTTTGCCCATTATAGCCGATAAGCCTATAGATGAAAAACGCCATTCTTATACTCATTTTTTCTTTTAACGTATTCTCGCAAGAGATCTGTGAGCTCATGTTTCGCGAAAACATCGCCAACATCTATGGGGCCGATCTACAAAGCGTGGAACGAATTAATAAGCTAGAAAGAATGTCTCAAAGGTTTAGGGCACACACCAATGACAATGAGATTTTGGCACCCACATGGGCCAAAAACGCTCTTGCAAAGTTTGAGCAGGCGGAAGAGAGGTTTCTGTCTGGAAAGCTTTACGATGCCCTTGGAACTTATAAGGCGCTGTTTAACACCGTGGAGACTTCAGTTTTAACCATAGACAATTATTCAGTGCTGGCAAAAGCATTAAGGCTTGCCCATAAATCTGAAATAAAAAATCCGGCCAAGTTTTTGGAGGATTTTAGAGTATCACCATATTTGGTTGCAGAGTCTGCGGCCAGAATAGGAAAGTCCTCAAATGTGGAGAGTGAGCTCAGAAGGGTTGAGAAGATTCTTAAAAGGCACTATAGAAACCTGGGTGTTTACTTTGATGAGTACAACCTTGTGAGAACGAGGCTTAGGAAGCTCCAAACCAAAGAGCATTGCGATAAAGTTTGCCAAGAAACAATAAAGAAGTTTTATGAAAGAGTAGGCCTGTCCTCTGACACTCTAAGAGTCCTTCTTGAGAGGTTTGCACCCGGGAGGCAGTCGCTTTCCATTGATTATGTCAGAAATGTTTTCAACTCCCACCCTGAAGCGATTTTGGTTGCGAGGAAAAGGGAGTTTATCACCGAAGGCATAGGCCTTGTGAAAATGTATGTAAATAAGTTTCGTATTCTTAGCCGACTGTTTCGGGCAGCAAGCAAGATGTCATGGGCGCAAAAGAAAATGGTGGTTAAGCTTTTTCAATCAGTCTTCAATAAAGAGTATAAAGAGATTCACCATACTATTGTGAATAGAGTAACTCATAACTCCAATAAAAGCGCTCCCGCAAAGATGGAGAAAGTTAAAGAGGAGCTTCAAGAGGTTGATCCTGAGAGGTTCTGGGTAAACTTTGCGAGGCTGCGTGAAGGTAAATACCAGGACACCCTGGCCGCCCTTGAACGCCATGCTCAAAAAAATGAGCCACATATCTATGAGCAGATCCAATCAGCTAAAGAGATTGCCGAAAAGCTTGGTCCAATCGGTGGGGAAGACGCGCGCGGTGCCTATAAGTTTTTGGGACTCATGGCCTTTGGCGGCGCCACTTGGGCATATTTTAACTTTAGTCCGAAAAAAGATACAGGCCCTGAAGACTTGGATCTTCCAGACCCTTCCGAGGTGCAGGAAGATGATGATGAAACAGAAGTTCTAGTTGAGTACATGGGCGCTGTTGATAATGAGTCGCAAGAAGTACTAGAAGCACTCATCACGGCCGATGAAATTGCCAATTCCGAAAGTAATTAACTTTATATCCGATCAGTCCGATAAGCAATGCAGGGGAGGTTTTATGAAGTCTGTTTCACTTTTATTCTGCTTAGTTCTAGCATCTTGCGCTTCCAAGGCGCCAAATATGCTAGAGTCAAAATTTAAAAGAGTGGTGTTTGAACAAGACTCATATGAAAAACCTCAATTCTTTTATGCGGAATTAAGCAATATTAGGGCGTCTAGATCCATTGCTTCTGTAGCTGAAAACTCCCTAAGTAACAAAGAGGCCTACTTTCTTGGGATGTATAAGCAAAAAATCAAAATGGAAAAAGTTCTTGGGCTCTCTCAGAGCAATAAAAACTACTGTCCGGCCTTTCATAACCATCTGTTAAATTATAAGAAAAAATTGAAGGCCGCATCGGAGAGCTTCAGTCTTTCGAAAGATTGGAAGTCTTTGGCGGATTCCGCACAGGTGCTTTCCAACCCTATGTTGGCCTTGCCTGTGGACAGCGAAACTGATCTTCTAACCTATATTAGGGAGGAGAGTTACGTTGACACAGAGACAGTTAGAGAGACATTTGAAAATTACTACAAAATAACCAAAAAAGAGGTGAAAGACCTTTGTGAAACTGGAGCAAGCGAGGGTTATTTTGTTTTTAGAAACTACTCAAAATATTACTCCTCCGATAGAAGCTTTAACCGCTCTGAGGATGCTTTGAAGGCACTATTGAAAGTCACACCTGTTACAAATTATTATCTCTTAGACAGTATTAAGGTTGGCGGAGCAAGTGGGCCTGACTATTTTGAAAGACAAATGTTCAACAAGCTGAACGCACAGTGGTTTAAAGGCTATGTTGACAGACTTAAGCAACCAAATAAAAATATATCCTATATAAAGGATTAATATGAAAAAAGCACTCTTAACAACGATCTGTTTTACATTTGCAGCTTGTGGGCCAAGCGTGCCTATTGATGCTGACAAGAACTTAGAGGAGAGGCTTGATAAAATTCGATCCATCGAAACGACTGAGACGATAAGCGCTGAAGAGGCAAACACTATCAGAACTCTTTGTCTTGATCTTAAAGCAAAGAAAACTCTTTTTAGAACATTTGCCAGCCAAGGCACAGAAATTGAATTCAATGGTTCCAAAAAAACATGCGCAAACGAAGACACTAATTTGATTCCTAACTTCACTGTTGGAGTTGAAGACCGTGGAAACCTTTTAACATTCACTTCAAGCGATCAAGCTCCATTTAAAAACATCGTTGTGGACGACAGAGATGAAATGGCCGATGTGTGTAAACATGTGGAAGCTGCCATCTCCAGAGGTCAAAGACCGCTTAGAGTAATTAAAACTGGCGCGGCCCCTTATTGGATCTATGCTTTTTCTGAAGGTGATGGAAGATGTTTGGACACTGAAGTGAACTGTCTCTATGTTGAGAGTGGCATTCAATCTAGTGGCGCCAATTATAAAATCCAAGATGTGAACTTCTATGCAGTAAATGCTGACCTTCAAGACCGTTTAAGAGGTGTGGTGACTGAAAGAAGTCATGCTTCTGTTTGTTTCTCTGATAACGAAAGAACCTCCATCACAAAGATGAGCTTTTTAAGAGTCATAGAATAAACCGGAAACTAATTCTAGTGGCATGCCCAAGAAAGTCTAACAACTCTAGATTTTTTTAAGTCTGCATCCCAGATGCTCTTGCAGAAAGTTTTTAAATGGAACCTCCCTGGAGCTTGTTGCTCCTTGCAGTTGGTACTCTCTAATGTTTGCATTGCTTTGTTGATTTCTTTTTTAGAAAGGTTCATAACCTTCCATTCTCCAGTCTTAGCTATCCCTAGGTGAAAGAATTTGTTTTCGTAGACTCTGGTAATGACCAGTTTTTTATCTTTAATCATGAGAGGGACGTCTTCAAAAGGAAGCTCATATTCCTCCTTGTCCACCCATGCCTTGTCGAAATTAACATACTCGCTTTTCGGATTGTTTCTAAAGAACTGGGTGCCAACGTATACAACCTTGTTTTTGTCTTTTGGATTGTGGTGTCTACATCTAGAATTGTAGAGAATAGGGTCGATGCCTAGAATTCCTTGTTTCTCCACAAGAAACGAAACAGGGAGTCCATGCTTTGCCCGAAAGGTTTCTATCGATTTAGCGTTGCTATGATCCGTGCTCTCCATAAAAGAGCTCCACTTTTTCATCTTTTCGCCCATTTCCTTCGAGCAAATTGAGTTCTCAGGGCAGCCTGGGTTCTCGTGGGCCAGGTCCTCATAGGTTATCTGAGACTTGTTTTTAAGCACTTGTATTTGCTTCTCAGTGATATTCGCAAGTAGGGAGTGTGTGCATAGGATTGATATTAAAAATAGTCTCATAAAGGCCCTTATAAAGTTGTTCCTATTTTAAATCATCAAGCAAAAATCAAATACCAGGAAAAATGAACAAAAAACAAAAATAAAATTTGTGGGAATGGCCGACAACCGCGCTATGACGTTCTAAAAAACTTAGATACAGGCCAGATTTTTTTTAGAATGAGATTTCAATGATTTAAAAATTATAATCCTAAACGGAACGGGGTGTTAATACTATATGTAGTGCTTGTCATAAAATTGACGATAAAAAACAACCAGATATTGTGTTGACGAAAGAACTTCGCTCCCTTTTAATTAAATTATAGCAACACAGTCGAACATATATTTATTCAGATTAAGGAGAAGAGAGTGAAGATTAAGCGTCTTTTTACTAGGAAGGGAAAAAGTCCGTACGCGGGCATGAAATTTGAAAAAAGAACAAGTGAAGTCAAGAATGTTGATGGATCTAGCAACTCAACCATGGAAGTTACTGTGCCTAATACATGGTCACAGGTGGCGACAGATATCATCGCACAAAAATACTTCAGAAAAACTGGCGTTCCTCAGCTTGATGAAAAAGGTAAGGTAATCCAGGATGATAATGGAAACCCGGTTCTGGGTTCTGAAACCGATTCAAGACAAGTATTCGACAGACTTTCTTCTTGTTGGAGAACTTGGGGTGAAAAGTACAACTACTTTGACTCCAAAGAAGACGCTGACGCTTTCCAAGGCGAGCTTGCTTTTATGCTTGCCAATCAAATGGCAGCTCCGAATTCTCCTCAGTGGTTTAACACTGGACTTCACACAGCATATGGAATTAAAGGCAGCCCACAAGGCCACAAGTACGTAGATCCAAAAACAGGAAAAGTAAAAAGTTCCACCTCAGCATATGAAAGACCACAACCACACGCGTGCTTCATTCAATCAATCAAAGATGATTTGGTGAATGAAGGTGGAATCATGGACCTTTGGTCTAGAGAGGGAAGACTTTTCAAATATGGTTCAGGCACAGGGACAAACTTCTCTAACATCAGAGGTGAAGGTGAAAACCTTTCTGGCGGCGGTTTCTCTTCAGGCCTAATGTCTTTTCTTAAAATTGGTGACAGAGCAGCAGGCGCGATCAAGTCTGGTGGAACAACAAGAAGAGCTGCCAAAATGGTTTGTCTTGACCTTGACCACCCGGATATTGTTGACTTCATTCAGTGGAAAGTTAAAGAAGAAAGAAAAGTTGCTTCTTTGGTTACTGGATCAAAAGTTTGTAAAAAACACCTTACAAACATCTTTAAAGCAATCAATGAAGCAGGTCTAAGCGACACTGAAAAAGTGTGCGCTAAAAGCAATAAAGCTTTGAAAAAAGCTATTCGTGAAGCGAGCGTTGATCAAGTTCCAATGAACTATATTTCTCGCTGTCTTGATCTTGCAAAGCAAGGCTTCACTGACATTGAGTTTGAAGTATATGATACAGACTGGAACTCTGAGGCGTACGCTACTGTGAGTGGTCAGAACTCCAACAACTCAGTAAGAATTCCAAATAAGTTCTTCCAGGCCCTTGAGAAAGACGAAGAGTGGGAACTAATCTCTAGAACCACTGGTAAAACAATCAGAACGATCAAAGCTAAAGAGCTTTGGGGAATGATTTCTGAGTCCGCATGGCAATCGGCCGACCCAGGTGTTCAGTTTGATGACACTATTAACGAGTGGCACACATGCCCTGAGGATGGAAGAATCAACGCTTCCAACCCATGTTCCGAGTACATGTTTTTGGACGACACCGCTTGTAACCTTGCATCTCTAAACCTTGTCAAGTTTATGGATGAAGTTACTGGAATGTTCGAAATTGAAAAATACATCCACGCTTGTGAAGTTTGGACTGTGGTTCTTGAAATCTCTGTTCTTATGGCACAATTTCCTTCAGAGGAAATCGCTAGAAGGTCTTATGACTACAGAACTTTAGGCCTTGGATTTGCGAATATTGGCGCTCTTCTTATGAGAATGGGTATTGCTTATGACTCTGACGAAGGTAGAAACATCGCTGCGGCCTTGACCGCAATTCTAGGTGGCGCAAGTTACAAAACTTCAGCGCTTCTTGCAAAAGAGCACGGAGCATTTGCCAGATACGAAGCTAATAAAGAGCACATGCTTAAAGTTATCAGAAACCACAGAAGAGCGGTACACAATGCCAAGTCTTCTGAATATGAAGGACTTACAGTTACTCCACAGCCGCTAAACCCTAAATTTGTTGAAAGCTATTTGGTGGACAGCGCGAGAGAGCAGTGGGACCTAGCTCTAGAGTACGGTGAAAAACACGGATTTAGAAACGCTCAGACAACGGTTCTTGCTCCTACGGGAACAATTGGTCTAGTTATGGACTGTGACACTACTGGTGTTGAGCCTGACTTTGCACTTACTAAATTTAAGAAACTTGCTGGTGGCGGCTATTTCAAAATCATCAACCAGTCTGTGCCTCAAGCGCTAAAAACTCTTGGGTACAAAAAGAAAGAAATTGACGAGATCGTTAAGTACGCTGTTGGGTACGGAACACTTGCTCAAGCTCCGGGTATTGATCACGAAAGACTAAGATCTCTTGGTTTTACTGATGAAAAAATCTCGGCAATTGAAGCTTCTCTTGAGTCAGCATTTGACATCACATTTGCTTTCAACCGCTACACTTTGGGAGACGAGTTCCTTACAAAGACTTTGAAGATTGACGAAGCTAAGCTTTCTGATCCAGAACTAAACATTCTTAAAGAGCTTGGGATTGATCAAAAAGACATTCAAAAAGCAAATGATTATGTTTGTGGAACAATGACTGTAGAAGGCGCGCCTCACCTTAAAGAAGAGCACTTGCCAGTATTTGACTGCGCAAACAAGTGTGGAAGATACGGTACAAGACTAATCTCTTGGGCCGGACACATTAAGATGATGGCAGCTTGTCAGCCATACCTTTCTGGAGCTATCTCTAAGACAATCAACATGCCAAATGAGGCCACAGTTGATGATATCTCTGAAGCGTACATGCTTTCTTGGTCACTAATGACTAAAGCAAACGCTATCTACAGAGATGGATCTAAGCTTTCTCAGCCTCTTAACGCGTCAGCGTTTGAAGATCTTGGTCTTCTTGACGATGACATGGATGAGATGCCTCAGACAGAAAAAGTTGAAAAAGTTGCTCAGAAGATCGTTGAAAAGATCATCTACAAAGAAATCTCAAAGAGAAAGTCCCTTCCTAACAGAAGAGTTGGCTACACTCAAAAAGCTAGTGTTGGTGGACACAAAGTTTACCTAAGAACTGGACAGTATGATGATGGAACTCTTGGAGAGATCTTCATTGATATGCACAAAGAAGGTGCTGCTTACCGCTCTTTGATGAACTGTTTCTCAATTGCAATCTCACTAGGGCTTCAGTACGGTGTGCCTCTTGAGGAGTTTGTGGAAGCGTTCACTTTCACAAAGTTTGAGCCAAACGGAATGGTTATGGGCCATGACAACTTAAAGATGGCGACCTCTGTAATTGACTACGTGTTTAGAGATCTTGCTTGCAAGTACTTAGGACGTCACGATCTAGTACACGTTAAGCCAACAGACCTTGAGAGTGACAAAATCACTGGCGAGACCAAAGATGAAGAGCCACTTCTTGAGATGATTGAGAAAAAAGAGGAAGTTCACCACGCCGATGGAACTGTGAGTGTAGAAACTAATAAAGTTTACTCTCGCGAAAGAGATGCTGGCATGGTAACTCAAGCTCGTAAAATGCAAGAAGCTAAAATGAAGGGATACGAAGGTGAAGCATGTCCAGAATGCCAATCCTTTACTCTTTTGAGAAACGGCTCTTGTATGAAATGTGATACTTGTGGTTCAACCACTGGTTGTTCCTAAGAAAATAGGAGGGCGGTAAAACGCTCTCCAATTTCTTGGCCTGAAGAGATAATAAGTCATTGGTGATTAAATTATCCTTTGCTTTTAATTCCTTGCCTCAACACACACGCGGAAGAATTAAAAGTTATCCTGCATAACATATGAGCGCCTCGAACGAGGCGCTTTTTTTTATAAAGCGTAAGAAAAGGCCAAAATCGCAAGGCCCCAAGCGGCCAAAATTGCGTAATATTTTTTCCAGTTCACCTTAAATATATCTTTTCCATGCTTTTTGAAATCTTCATATGTATAAGGTGC
This sequence comes from Halobacteriovoraceae bacterium, assembly GCA_002711995.1. GTDB lineage: Bacteria > Bdellovibrionota > Bacteriovoracia > Bacteriovoracales > Bacteriovoracaceae > UBA845. The sequence goes on from PASN01000019.1 coordinate 17,646, forward strand.
AATTCTCTTAGTGTCGGTTTCTTTGGCAAAACTAACCATATAGCCAAATCCAAAGCATATGATAAAGCCAATCATGTTCCACCAGGCCCAGCTTACTTGCGGGATATAGACCCAAAAGATAGCATTGACTATGAAACCTGCGACTAGTCCACTAATTGCACCAAGTCCATTGGCCCTCTTAGTTAATATGCCAAGTAAAAAGACACCCAAGATTGGGCCATTTGCTAGTGAGCCAATCTTATTCATTGAAACGATAATGGAGTCGGAAATATCACCTACGTTGAATGCGAAAACTGTGCAAACGGTGCCCCAAAAAACAGTGAGCGCCTTTGAGATGTAAAGTTCCTGCTTGTCGGTGAATTGCTTGTTTAAATAACTTTTAAAAACATCCTGCATAGTTGTTGCGCTCAAAGAATTTATTGTTGAGTCCAAAGATGACATGGCCGCGGAAAAAAGACCAACCATCACAAGGCCAACAGCGCCGACTGGAAAGTACTTAATTACAAACACAGGAACTGACAAGTTATAGTTCGGTTCACCATTCTCAAGTGGCAACAGATTAATAAAGTCAGGATTTTTCGTGACGTATGCGCCAATACAAACACCAAGGAAGCAGTAGGTTAAAACTAGTGGAAAGCGCATCATTCCATTTATGAAAAGCGCCCAATTGGTATCATCCACACTCTTTGTGGAAAGCTCTCTTTGAACTTGAGATTGGTCGCAGCCGTAATAGGCTATATAAAGGAAGAAGCCCCCAATTAAGGAGGGAAGGAAAGTGAAGCTGTTGCCGTCAAAGCCAGCAGATGAGAAGTCCAAGGCCTTCATTCGCTCAGGGTCAAATGTGGCCAACGTTTCACTAAAACCGCCCACTAGATCCATTGCGACAAAGACAGTGAAGATAATTGCACCATATAAAACAATCATCTGAATAACATCCGAGTAAATTACGGCCTTCATACCACCAATAGAGTCATATACAATGGTGATTACGCCAAGAAGAACAACTGCCCAAGTAAAATTTATGCCAGTGCAGTAGGATATAACAATCGAGATTCCATAAACTGTGACACCGGTCCCAAATGCCCTTATAAACTGAAATAACAATGAAAGCACAAGTCTTGTGGTTTTATTGAACCGCTTTTCTAGATAAGCGTATACAGAGATGATTCCAAGTCTTCTGTACAAAGGTAGTAGGAAGATCATTAGAAAGATCATTGCAAAAGGTACCGCAATTTCATACTGAAGCCACAAGAGTCCGCCACCAACAGAGAAAGCGACAAAGGCTGGGGCGCCTAGAATAGAATTTGTCGAGCACTGCGTTGCCATGGTAGAAATAGCTATTGGCCAAGCACCAGTGTTATTGCCACCAAGGTAATAATCCTTCTGATCTTTCTGACCACGCGCCAGAAAAACGCTTAGACCAATCATTCCTATGAGGTATAGGATGATGATAACCCAATCTAGAGAGTGTAGTTGCATATGAGTCTTCCTTATAAGGCCGAGACATTTATCGAGGAAATATTGAACCTCTTAAAACCGGCCGATGTTTTTAAAAATATCTTTAAATTTTACCATAACCAAATTTTTATTGAAGGGAGTGTCATTGATGTCCCGCGACAAGTTCATCTATTTGGACTAGGCAAGGCGGCAAGTTTTGAGGTTGAAGCAATGAAAAACTTGATCAATGGCTCGAAACTTAAGAATAAGCTTGGCATGTGCGTTTCTTATACAAAAAGAGAGCATATCGTTGAGGATGAAGAAATTGCTCAGCTTGAAGGTGATCATCCTGTGATTACCGAAGATAACATTGGTCAAACCAAAAAGTTTATCTCGATGCTTCAAAAAGCAAACAAAGACGATGTTTTAATTTTTTTGCTATCGGGCGGGGGATCAGCTCTTTTAGAAATGCCTGTTGATGGCATGAGTTTTAAGCAGCTTCAGGCCAAACACCAAGAACTTCTCAATAGTGGACTTAATATCAATCAAATGAACGCAGCCCGAAAGGCCATATCCAAAGTAAAAAATGGAGGTCTTTTAAACTTCATTCCCTGCGACAATATTGTTCAGCTGGTTACATGTGACATACCTAATGAAGAAATCGCTGATGTGAGTTCTGGGCCACTAATAAATAAGGAAAGGGCTGATAAACGGGTTCAATCCGTCTTAACTCAATCGGCCGGAACTCTTTTAAAAAGACTCACCAGCGGTCATAAAAACGCCCGGATTGATGCAATATATGACTGCACTTTGGAAGAGATGTGCCAGAGCATGCTTGGGAGTCTTCCAACTAAAGAAGAAGTTGTCCTAAGCGGTGGAGAAGGAACATTAAAAGTTTTATCGGATGCTGGGCTTGGCGGAAGAAGCACACACTTTGTTTTGCATTTCGCTCATATGCTTTATAATGACCCGGATAATAGAGATATCAAAATTTTAAGTTTGGGAACTGACGGCACAGACGGACCTACAGATGCTGCCGGAGCGTACATTGATTACGAATTGTATGATAGGGAAGAAGCTTTAGAGCACCTTCAAAAACAAGACTCATACAACTATTTCAAAAAGAAAGGCTCTCTGATTAAAACAGGACCAACGATGAACAACTTGATGGATGTAAGGATATTGTGGCGTGAATAAAATAAAAGAGCTTTTAGAGACATTGAACCCTCAAATGGAAGAGCTCATTCCATTTATAAATGAAAATATTCAAAAACTAAAAAGCAATATAAGTGAATCTGGGTCCCTTTATTCAACTGACCAAGTTGTTCTCATCACATACCCTGATCAGTTCCAGTCGGAAGACAGAAGCTATCTACAAAACCTCGACAAGTTTTTAGAGAATGAAATGGAAGGGGAGTTTTCTCATGTTCATATTCTGCCATTCTATCCTTGGACAAGCGACGATGGCTTTTCACCAATTAATTATCATGAAGTGTGCAAAGAATATGGAGAGTGGAGCGATGTAAAATCTCTTAACCCCGGTAAAATGGTGGATTGCGTCTTTAATCATCTCTCCTCCAAAAGTCCCTTGTTCTTAAAAGCGCTGGATGGGGATAAGAAGTATATGGACATGTTTCATTTCTTTGATGATGAAACTTATAAGGACAAAAGCTTTCAAGAGAATATTTCAAAAGTTGTAAGGCCAAGAACCTCTCCTCTCCTTACACCTTTCAAAGTCGGTGAAAAGACAATGCATGTTTGGACTACCTTCGGTCCTGACCAAGTGGACACCAATATATCTAACAAGGATATGGTTAAATATCTTTTGGAGTGCTTCTTTCTGTACATAGAAAAAGGTGCAGAGTTCTTTAGGGTGGATGCGGTTCCCTTTATGTGGAAGGAACTAGGCACTGATTGCTCTCACCACGAGAAAACCCACGCTTTTGTAAAGCTTATGAGGGCCATAGCTCAAGAAATTAATCCAAAACTTTTAATCATTACAGAAAGCAATGTTCCTCACCAGGAGAACATTACCTATTGGGGAAATGGCAGCGATGAGGCCCATGTTGTTTACAACTTTTCTTTTGCTCCTTTGCTTTTACACGGTATGACCTTTGGGAACAACCAACTGCTAAATCAGTGGGCAAAAGACGTATTTAAGATACCAGATGAATGCGCATTTCTGAACTTTACATCCACACATGATGGCATAGGCCTTCGTGGATTAGAGGGCATAGCCAGTGAGGACGATGTCCTTGCTATGTGCTCCCACGCCAAAGAGCGAGGTGGAAAAATTGGAATGAAGACCGGCGCCAATGGAGAGCAAAAACCTTATGAGTTAAATATCACATGGTCCAGCTATCTAGAGGATAAGGAGCTTAAGGAGGACGAACTAGTTCGAAAAATTGCGAATTCTCACGCTCTGGCCATGTTTCTGCCTGGAATAGGCGCTCATTATGTTCATAACTTTTTTGGAACAAAAAACTGGCAAGAAGGATATGAAAAATCTGGAATACCAAGACGTCTTAATCGTAAAAAGTTCTCATACCCTTTGGACCTTTCAGGCCATGAAACCTCTGTTATGAAAAGAATGCTTGATCTCATCAGGAAAAAGAAATCTTTCGAACAGTTCCATCCAAAGGCGAGTTTTGAGGTGGTGGAGCTAAATCCTGGTGTTTTTTCTTTTCTGAGAGGGGAGAGTCCAGTTTTAGTTGCCTTTAATCTTGAAAATAAAAAGAATGAGATTGAGTGTAAGGGCAAGAGCTTTGAACTTGCCCCATACGAGCTTTTGATACAAGAGCTGTCTTAAGCGGCCTCTAATTTTTGAGTTTCATGCTCAGGGCCTTTCCCTTTTAGAAGAAGCCCATAGACTTGTAGAAAACCCTCGTAGTTTATCTTGTGATAAAAATGACTTTCATCTATTTCACTCATGATGTCTTTGTGAAGTTTGTGAAGCTCAAGGCCTGGCACAAAAGGAACGATGTGGTGGAGGCCGTGGTAGGTCTGTCCAACGGGCGCAATAAGCTTTGCGAACACACCTTTATTCTTAATATTAACAGAGTCCATTATGTGTTGCTCAAAAGTCATCTTTTCACCTTGACCCCAGTAAAGATGGGTGGCGCTTAGGAATCTAAAAGTGTTAAGCGTTAAAATGGCTACCATCGCGACGGCCCATTGATAAACCAGATCAATGGCAAGGTTATTTGAGGTGATCAGTCCAATTATTGACCAAACATAGATGAATGTCGCCATCTCTTCGATAACCCAATACTTCCTTTCTGTTTTATTTTTAAGCTTCTCCCTAGTGAAGACAAATCTAATGCCCATGCATGAGGCCTTTTGCTCAATCAAATTTCTTATTTTACCACCTACAAAGAAAGTTAAGGGCAATATCGCAAACCGGTACAGGCTCAAGAAAGGTAATGCCAAGTTTTTAAAATAGTAGGTATGCATGGAGAAAGCTTTTCCAAAAAATGGAAAATACTCTATGTCTTTATCGGTGTTGTATTTATTTTTAGAGTGGTGGGCGAGGTGAAGCTCTCTATACATAAAGTGGGGCGCCAGAAGAGGGATTCCGCACAATACACTCCATGCAAGTCTAAAGCCTGGAACCTGTCCTTTTTTTATATGAACAACCTCATGGGTAAAGGTAGCCAGTCTGTATAGGGCAAAAATTGAAGGCACTAGATAAATAGCTCTTTGCACGAGTCCATCTGAAAGATAGGCCGCTATAAAAAGACCCCAAGCAAGCACTGCGGTCGCCAACAAGTTCAACCAGTATGTGGCCTTTGGATACTTGTTGTATTTCTGTGCCAATCTAAAAATTAACTTAACCTGTTCATCAAAGTTTTTCATGGATTCCCCTTTCATGTCTTTTCGGTTTGAAAATGAAAAAATGAATAAACCTAGGCTAGTTCTTTAATTTTTGACTCAACGTTTTCTTAGAGTGGGAACGTGCTTTGGCGTTCTCAAACCTTCTCTTTTCATCAGAGCTCTCCGGTTTAAGCCTTGGGACTTCTCTAGGTCTTCCTGCCTCGTCTATGGCCACAAAGGTAACATATGCTTTTGTTGTTTTTTTCTTATCACCCGTGTAAGGGTTTTCACTATCGACCCTTACACCGACTATCATAGAGCTGGTGCCCACATAGTTTACACTTGCCTTAATGCTTACGTGGTAGCCCACATTTATAGGGGAGATGAAGTCTATGTCTGAAATATGGGCCGTAACAACTGGGTTGTTGCAGTGTCTCTCAGCTGCCATCGCTGCGGCGATATCTATCCAAGACATAATCTTTCCACCAAAGATGGTTCCGTGTTTGTTGGTGTCGGTTGGCATAACCATTTCACGCATTTCAACAGCGCTTTCAGCAGGTGTTTTTGTTTTCAAATTATTCTCCATCGCAATAAACGTGGTGGTTCCATCTAAAGCCTTCGCTGAACACATTGTATCCAACATTTGCATTGTTGCTTGTGCCACTGTCGTATATTGAATCCACAAGGCTGTTCACCTTGGCGGGCTGAGAGTCCTCAGGCTCAAGGTTGGCGTATGGTTCTCCGTCAAATGGTCCAAATGCTCCGCCTCTTCTAACTTTGCCGCTAGCGCATAGCTCCTCGCCAATTGCTCTTAGCTTTGAAATTACAGATGAGCTTGTCTTCGGCTCACCCGTGGCCGGGTCAAAGTCGTCTACATCAAGCGGTTGAGCAGTTGATAGGTACTGGTCATCTAGGCCTTCACCACTTACAAATTTATTAAAGTAAACATTTAAGTTCGTTCCACTTGGCAAGGCGCATTTTCTAGAGTCATTTTCTCCTTCCACAGCGGCGCCACTGCAGCAAATAGAAGCGCTTTCGCTTGAGTCAATAGGAGAGCCTAGAGGCAGACAACATTTAAACTCGTTGTCCGAGAATATCGGTTCGTGCGCGAGTAGTTTTTGGTCCGCCACTTTTTTCAGATCTGTTGAAGGATCCCAGTGAGCGTACGGATCATAGGCGGCACCAGGGGAGCCCTGCACGCTCCAATATGTGTCTGCGTCAGGGTCTACAAATGTCTCAGGGTTGTTGATGAAATCGGAAACCGTCTCTATGGCGTCACTGAAAATTCCTGGCACGACTTTTTGGTAGATGTCATTGCAAAAGACTGGCTCATAGGTCATCTGTGGAATGCCAATGTATTCGAGCTTAGCAAGCTTTTCCAAATAATATAGGGCATCACCTGGGCGCGAGCTTCTTCTGTGAGGAAGATAGTTAGGGTCATCTATGGCCGCGGTGCCAGGCACCTTAGTCTGCTCCCATAGAAGCGTCCCAGGAGCTATGAAATCCAAGTATAGAGAGTGAGACTTATGTCCATAAAATTCGTATTCAGTTGCTGGACCGCCGTCAACAGTGTCGTCAATAATTCCTTGAGAATAAGCGACCTTTAGAATTCTGGTGCTTGGGTCATACATGTAGCAACACTGATCAGCTTCGCTGCATGCAGTGCTAGGGCTCCAGCTTACATTGTCCACAGAGTCCCCGCAAAGGCCATTCCAACCTTGAGGTGTGGCGTTGCAGTCATAACTTGAAGGAGTCAGCCTTCGACATGATCCTCCTGGATGCAAGGTTTGGCCGCCTTGGTCTTTATATGGGTTTTCAAGATCTATTCTTACTTCGCTTATATCACTAAATGAAATAAAAGAAGGTATTCTTGTGTGGATGTAACGTTTAGCATCCCTGTTTTCAATTAAAGCAGGAAGATCAGTATTCCACTCAAAAAATGGAGCGTCTTCTTGAGAGTCATATGGAAGCAGCTGCATGAATGCCCATGGATTAGCTCTCCAAAGGTCTCTATCATTCATTTGCTCTGGATCAGTGTCAATAGTCATTTTAAACGTGGTGTAGTCAAGTGCAGGAGGAGCTGCGCTTGAAAGGGTGTCAATTGATCCTAGAGAGGACTGGGCACAGCCAGCGGCGCTTAGACCTGAGTCCACACAGAAGTTTTCACGATCTTTGCTTAGATCGCTGCTTGTCAGATTGTAGGCGGCCGGATCTTCGGTCAACATTAAAGGTGTTTGATAGTTAATGCACTTAAAGTTTGAGACATCAAGACTCAACCTTTTCTTGCTCCAATCATTGGTTCCATCTGAGAACTTTCTCACCCAGTTGCCTCCACAACATGTTCTTGCACCGGCGTCATGAATGTTTTTCCACTGGTTCTTATTTAGTATTGTTGGATCTCCAGGATTCAACGTTGGATCGTTTGGACGCTTGGCACTCACTCTTGCATTGGAAACCGAGGCCTCCAAGGTTGTGTCGTCAACCATTGGAAGGGAAGCGGCATATCTCGAGTAACGGTTAGGGTTGTTAGGCTGTAGACCGCCATAAATGTCCGATCTTAAATCTTGAGACTCTGGGGATAGAGGAGAGTCTTCCGTGTACATGGTGATGTCTTTGCCAATTTCTCTACAACATCTATTGTTTGCCATAGTGTAAGAGTTAAAGGCGTCCAGCTCCTCAGGTGAGGAGTCTGCGGTAAGCACAGGCTCTCTACTCTCTTGTGAGCACACAAGGTATTCTTCCCAGTATTTTCTTTCAGCGATGTTTCCAAAGACATCCCCGCCTAGGATATCAATTAACTCGTAATGTTTATAGTTTGGAGAACAGTCATAGTTTGTGTGACAGACTGATCCGGCCCTTCTGAAACATGCGTTTTGAGCTAGAGTAGGCTGCGTTTGAACATCGCTTGAAGCGAGTGTTCTTGCTTCAATTTGTTTAAATGCCGAGTACTCTCTAATCTGTTCTTCAGTTAAGAAGCTTAGATCGCCAGCGGCAGTGTCCACGGCCTCCATTCCACACATGTTTTGTTGAATAGAGTAGTACTCCGTAGCATCTTGCTTATCGAAAGTTCCACTTATGAAAGTGTCGCTAATCTGAACCTGGTCATTGATAAATGAATCTTTTAGGTGCAAATAGTTGCCATCGCTATCCAGTATTGGACACGAGCTGTACTTTAAGCTTGTATAAAGAGTGGCGTTGCAGCCGCCAATTTGCGAAATAAAATCTGTTCTGCTCTGTGTGTCCTTGGACTTATGCTGTTCCAGTGGATCGAAGTTGGATGTGTTCGCTCCGGCAAGTGTGGGCACCGACTTGGCAGGCCTACAAAGGCCGTGGGTGTTGGCCCCAAGGTTTGATATTAAAGACACATTTTCATGTATGGCGGTTCTCACCTCATTGGGAAGTGCTGAGCCGCCACTGGTAACCACATAATCTTTAGGTCTTCCGAGTACGTTGGCGTCTTTTCCAAAAATATGGTTCTTCACGTCTTGTTGGTTTTCAAGAGGAGCTGCGTATCGGGCATCTTCTTTGTTAAAGTCTGCAGACGTTAGGTTTGCGCAGTAGAAGTTTGGAGCGCACGCCAAGGCCTTTCTTTTGTTTTCATTGACTGTTGTTAGGTCAACCGCGCATGGAGCGCCTGCTCCTCGATAGACACATCTTTTAGAGCTTGTTCCCGGTGGCAGTTCTCCTTGTTGAAGAAACTGCGCCAAAGCGCCAACTCTTTCATCGGAAGCGAGTTCTTTTGCTCCATCTGGATCAAATGCAGGCCATTTGGTTTTGTATTGATAAACATCCACACAAGAGTATTCCCAGCCTAGTGTGCTGATACAATGGGCGTCTGTTTCACATTCGTGATACTTCTGGCAAAGTCCGCCATCGTTTTGGAAGGGACTGTTTATTTCAACTTCAGGGTTGTAGTCGTATTGCGCAGCAGTTGTCATGAAGTCATACTCTTGAACACTTACCAAGTGGTCCGTAGGGGAAGCGAGGTCGGCAAAAGGCGCGTTGATGGCAAAGTAAAGCTTGTCGCTTGTGGATTTTACTTTTCTACCTTTGCCAATCGCAAACCAGGTTACACCATCGAATGAGCCAATCAAGGCCCCTTTGTTAAATCCAAACCAGTCTCTTTGATAGCCGTTGGTGTACATGGCCGCTTGAGCGCTTAGTCTATTTAGTCTTTGCTGTTGCTGTGAAGAGTTTGGATTGTGGGCGTAAGGAAGCATTGTTGGCGGCACCCAGCAAGCTCTACCAAAGATGGTGTCTTCATAGTTTCCACCAGGTGAGTTTGTTCCCCAAGTATCTCGAGATGTGGTAAAACCTCTGGCCCTAAGTCCTAAACCATCTTGCGTGCTAGGGAAAGGGGAGAAGTTTGTGAACCAGCTGTCGTTTCCACATTCAGGACATGCAGTGTAGTAACCGTCCAATGCCGCAATATAGTAAGTTTTATCAAAATCAAGCTCCACTACCTTTGCAGGCCTTGCTTGGTCCAGACTCACGGTCATTTGGCCAAGTATGGAGTTCATATTAAAGCTTCCATTGAGTGGAAAGAGCTTTGAGTTATCCAAGTACTGGAAAGGTTCTCCCTCTTGTGTGGTGGAGGATTGAGTTGAGCTGTAAGGATCAACCTCCTCATTTGAAGCGCTGAAAAATCTATGTGGAGCGCTTCGCGAGCTCACCATAACTTCCAAGTCTTGAAATGGAAGATCATTGTCGTGGTTTGGAGGAGTCACACAGGCAACGCTGGAAATTTCTGTTTGAGTATCATCCTCATAAACAAGTTTGTAGGTGTATGCTGGGCAGTTTTTGACCATCAGGGACAAGTCGTCTTTTTCTGCGCAGCCACAGTTGCTGTATAACCTTTTAAGTACTGATTCGTAGTACATGTCATCAGTGGTGGTTGAGGTCTCACACTTGGAATACGTTTCAGAAGAGTTGTAAGGAGCTGAGTGAAATGGATTCTCCACTGATTTCTCTTTCATCTCTTCAACACATTCATAGTCTGCGATCATTGCAAGTCTTCTTGCCTCTGCGTCTGCTTCTGGATCTGTTGGATCTTCGTCGTCTCCACCTCCACCATTTTGTGGATCTTCTAGGCAACTAAAATAGTATTGAGGATATTTAAGATACCAGTTCGGATTTGTGGCCTTTTCGCTTTCTGCGTTGCTAAAGCCTTGCGGGTCGGCGTCGACTCCTGACTGCTTTACAGTCGCTTCCTTTACACACTGTCCTTGAATGCAACAGTCAAAGCCATCAGCCTTGCATCCGGCATCAGAGCAGGTTCCTATGGAGCCTGGCGTGTTTCCATTCATATCTATGCTGATGTTTAGATCCTGATAGTTCACTTCGGCAGTGTCCAGCAATTCCAAGTAGGAGCTGGTGTTTATTTTGTAGATTTTAAGCTCATTGGTGTTAATTACACCTAAGCAGTCTGCGCAGACATCGGTGGTGTTAAACGCCACAGAGCTATTTAACGGTGCATTCGAAATGGTGAGTGGCGAGTCGTTGAGAAGAATATCTTTGTTGCAAATTTCGTTTCCGGAGGATGCGGAAAGTTGAATTCTAAAATACCTTGTTCTCTTTCCGGTGCTGTAGTCAGTAGTGATAGCGGGAGTCGCTTTTGCGATTAACGGTTTGGATGGGGTGGAGCCCGTTAGGAAGTTCGCGTGCAAGCAATATTGAGAGGTAAAGTTCTCCTCCAATTGCAGAAACGAATCTACGGAAGAGCCAAAGATGTAATGGTTTTTTAGGTTGTCATAATTTACCTGAAGCGTGGCAACTTGATTTCCACTGTCTAGCCAGTAAAGCGGTTTAGAATCCGCTGGCTGGTCGATAACATTTGAATTGGGATCATTGCCTGTAACATCCACACTGTCTTCCAACACGCGAGGGGCCTGTTCGGGCAAGCACGAGGAAAGCAAGGTCGTTAATGTAATTAAAATTAGAAACTTCATACAGGCTACTTATCGGTCTAAATGACCGTATTTAAATGACTTGTATTTATTTTAAGGGAGACGGCCAAATAACTTGACTCTATTGGTTTAAAAGAGGTCTATTGAGGTGTTAACTCGCTGTAATTATTTGTATTTATTCCGGGTAGCGAGTTCACCAATATGATGGTCAAAATTGCCTAGCGCCAATAAGATTGGTCAGTTCCCGAAGGTAAATCCAGTTGATGGTGGATTCGTGGCCGGAGTGCTGCCTGGGGTTGAGGTGAAGTTGCTGTCTCCATAAGGGTCCATCGGATCGAAGCTAAAGCTAAATTGTCCAAAGTTGGAAGGGTCGTTGAACATGGCCGTGGTGGATGATCCTCCAAAAGAAGTGGCATCGCCAAAGTCGTACAGTGAATATCCATAATTGGTTTGGGGATAGGAGTTGTAATAATAAACTTGAGGGTTGGCCTCGAAGTATTCCCTTTGGCTTTTCATGAAGCTGAGTCTGTTTTGATAATAACTCATCTGCATTTCATGATTCATTTTGCTGTTTTCCATTTGTAAGTAAAATGGAACTCCTGAGTTTAGCAAGGTGGATGCCATGCCACTTATGAACTGACTTGATAGTTTATCCTCTTCACTCTCTTTAAATTTAACTCTTGGAGCTACTTTTCTATTTTTAGTTTTATTGGCCGTAATCGTTCTTCCTACTCGTTTTAATTTTTCATCAAGTTTGCCGTTGAGCACTTCATCATTCTTGTACATCTTGCAAAGAGGATTGGTTGGGGTGCTTTTACAGTTGTCTAGGAACTCAGAAACTCTTATGCCATGCTCTCCACCCGGCATTTTTAGACCTTTGTTTAGAAAAGGGTTCTGAGAGTAGTCAATTATATCCTGGGTATCTTTTGATAGGGATATGGCGGATTGAGCAAAGCTGTCGATGTCTTTAATTCCACAAAGGGATTTAAAGCCTTCCACGCTTTTATCTTCTCTTAAGCATTTGTTTCTATAGGCCAAAAGCCCCATGGCCTTTGACAGTTTTAGAGATTTAAAAGGTTCCACTTTATTTAAGTTTTCCAGTTTGGCCTCATGAAGGTGAAGATCCCTTTTAAGTTGCTCAACCTCATCCTTGGCCACCACAGAGAGGTCTCTTTTTAAAGAGTTTATACAGTCACTTGCAACGATTTGGTCATTGGTTGATTTGATGCATCTCTTAGCTTTTTGAATTCTTTTGTCTAACTCTGTAAACTCATCCAGGGCCTTTAGTTGATCAGAAATGGTGTGGAGGTTGGAAACGAATGATTTATTTTTATCCGTTTGACGACACTTTCCAGAATGGCCTGGTGAACATTTTGATTTAAAACATGCGTTTAGTTTCTCAAAGCTATCTCCACTACAAGAAGCCTTGTCTTTAATCTGTCCTGCTATAGCTTGTTTTGAAGCTTTTAACCTATTTCCTAGAACTTCTTCAAGCTTGTTTAAGTTTTCCAGTGCCGTATCTTTTTGAAAAATAGCTCTGGTGGCATGATTAAATCCTGCAATGCCTTTTTTAAACTTTGAATCAAAGTAGTCTTGAAACTTTGGATTGGTTTGCTCTATACGATCGCCGTAGTTTACTTCAACAGGTTCGAGGCCTTTTGCTATTGCAAGAATCTTTTCTGAGTTTTCATCTGTAGGGTCTTTTCTTTGATCCTTTAGCAACAACCTTAGGGTGTTTACTTTGGAAACGAGCTGCGCTCCCTCCGGAGACTTGTAGGCAACCTTTTTGCCATCGATAGAAAGCTCTAAGGATTTTCTATATTTCTCAAAGTTATGCTCTTTGTCTCTATCACTTAAGCTGTGGCCGTGTGCCTTGGAGAAGCTCGCAAGAGTTGTGAAAATGTCTCTATAATCAACCGCCTCGTCTTTTTTTACGCGTTCCACTGTTTGGCAGAAGCTTTTTATTTTAGGGTCACTTCTTTCACACTGGGATTTATAAAAGAGTTGGTATTGAAGGTCGCTCTTTCCATCAAAGATTCTTCCATCTGGTCGTTTCCAAAAGTCGACCTCTATACTTTGGTCTAGAAGAGCGGCCTTGGTGTAGTTGGTGATAAAACTTTTGGCCAGCTTGGTTGCTTTAACAACTTGTGGCCTGTCTAGTTTTGTTATTGCCTTGTGATCGTCCTCGATGGACTTTCCTATTCCTATTAGTCCTTCATAGATTATAAGTTTGCCCATTAAAGCGTTGTATTTATTTTGAAGCTCAAGGTGGCTTTTGCAATCACTACAGTCTTTTTCATTGCTTGATTGAATTTTTGCTTCAATAGCAAGAAGTTGGTTGCGGATTTCTTTGCACTGTTCAGTGCTAGCAATACCAATAGGTGAATATAAAGCGATGATCGCCACAAGAAGAAGCTTCATGCTTCCCATATCGTAAAAAAGGAATTTAAACTTGAGTTTAATACTATTATTGTCGGGGAATCAGTTACTTAGCCGTGCCCACCATTCATGAAGGCCTCATCGTAATTTATTCGCTTGCCTTGCTCTCCGAGACTTTTGAAGTAGTCTTCAGCAATTTTCATCGTCTCATCCAAAGTTTTAGATTGAAACATTAAGCTTCTAAACTTGGCAGCGCTTGGAAAGCCTGCAGCAAACCATACGATTATTTTTCTGGCCTGAATAAGGATTGTTCTTTCTCTGTCATAAGCTTCAAGACAATATTGGTAATATCTCTCAATCGCTTCAAAGTAATCTTTGCCCTTAAAAGGAGACTCTGTCTCTGTAGGGTCAAAGGCAAGAGACTCTAAGAATATAAAAGGGTTTCTGAGGCAGCCTCTGGCGATCATGAGCGCCTTGCAATTGGTATTTTCCATTCTTGCAGCAACTTGGTGGGCCTGGTGTAGATCTCCATTTCCTATAATTGGAAGTGTGGCACCTTTGGCGAACTCTTCTATGTAGTCCCAGTTTGCACTGCCTGTGTATTGTTGGGCCCTAGTTCGGCCATGGATGGCAACCCACTCGATGCCTTCGTTTCTTGCAACTTCTTCTATTTTATCAGCGTTAATTCCTTCCGCATCCCAGCCCATTCTAATTTTGATGGACAAAGGCACATCAAGAGCTTTCTTCATCTGAGCGAATAGGGGTGCAAGGGCCTCAATTTCTTTCATCAAAGCGCTGCCACCACCTTTAGAAACAACTTTTCTAACAGGGCAACCCATATTGATATCAACAAACTTTGGGTTTTCTCTTTGAACAACTTCGCAGGCCTGCGCCATGGACTCAGGATCCTCGCCAAATAATTGAATCCCAATATTTTCTTCACGCTCATCAATTTTGAGCATATCTCTAGTTCTTTGGTTGCCGTGATTAATACCGTGAGCGCTGATAAGTTCACTCACGGTTCCACCCGCACCAAGATCTTCCATTAATAAACGGAAAGGTGGCGTGCAGATACCGGCCATCGGCGCCAAAATTAAAGGTGACTCAAAGTGCACATCGCCCAATTGAATGGGGTTGCGCAAGGCCTTGTACTTGTCTATTTTGGCTTGTAAGTCTTCTGAAAAAGCTCTACTATGCATGGAGTTAATCTCTACACCTAAATGAGTTCTGTGTAAATAGACGAAGGGACAAATGCTTAAAATTGACCCAAAAAAAGTAGAACATATAGTCTTTGACCACGATGGCACACTTGTGGACACCAATGGGCAGGGTCGCATGTATCCAGGTGTTTGGAAAATGCTTGATGAATTAGGACAGAAAGGGGTTAAACTGTACGTTTGGACTGCTAGAACCCGGCACTCGACAGTTGAATTTTTAAAATCCCTTGATATCATTACCCGGTTTGAAGAACTCTATTGCTCAACTGACAGCTATCCAAAACCTGACGTTGAGGGCCTTAAAGAAATGTTGGGGGATGTGGATCCAAGATCAGTTGTTGTTATTGGAGACAGTATGGCCGACATGGCCGGAGCTTCTAACTTTGGATCTCACTCGATAGGGGTTACTTGGGCCACAAGTAATGATTTAAGACATCGGCAGGCTCTATTCGACGCTGGGGCCAAACATGTCGCTGCCACTGTTAAAGAGTGTAAAGAGAAAATTTTTGAATTAATTAAATAAGGATAAGGCAATGTTCGACAATTTAAGTGAGAAGTTTCAGGATGCTTTTAAGAACCTTTCAGGGAAAGGCAGCATTAACGAATCTAATATTGAAGATGCTTTAAAAGAGATTAGAACTGCTCTTCTAGAAGCTGATGTTAACTTTAAAGTTGTAAAAGAATTTATCGCCATGGTTAAAGAAGAGGCCATTGGTGAAAAAGTTTTAAGAGGAGTTAACCCAGGCGAGCAATTCACCAAAATTGTCCATGACAAACTTGCAGAGGTTATGGGCGAAGAGCATAAAGATCTAAAGCTTGACCGTCCACTCAATCCTATACTGATTGTAGGTCTGAATGGTGCTGGTAAGACTACCTTTACTGGAAAGCTTGGCCATGTGCTTAAGAATAAAAAGAAGAAGGAAGTTTACTTTATCCCTGCGGACAACTTCCGTCCTGCCGCAAAAGATCAGTTAATCAAACACGCCAAAGGCCTTCAGATTGACTATTTCGACTCTGACCTTTCCATGCTGCCAAAAGACATTGTTAAGGCAGGTATGGAAGAGGCGAAGAAGCTTGGAAAAGAAGTGGTGATTATCGATACCGCCGGTAGACTACAAGTTGACGAAGAACTTATGGGCCAGTTGGTTGATGCCAAAAATGAGCTTGTAAACCCTGAAGTTCTTCTCGTTGCGGATGCGATGACTGGTCAAGAGGCCGTAAATGTCGCCAAGGTATTTCACGAAAAAGTAGGCCTTACTGGTGTTGCTCTTTCCAAGATGGATTCTGACGCCAGAGGTGGTGCAGCCCTCTCTATTAGACATGTGACTCAGGTTCCAATTAAATATATCTCAACTGGCGAGAAGATGAAGGACCTAGAGCCATTCCATCCAGACAGACTGGCGGGACGAATCCTAGATATGGGTGACGTCGTAACTCTAGTTGAGAAGGCCCAAGAAACTATAGACGAAAAAGAAGCTGAAAACATGATGAAGCGTTTGGAGAACCAGCAGTTCACCATTAACGACTTCATGAAGCAAATGGAGCAAATTAACAAACTTGGCTCAATGACAAGCATTCTTAAAATGCTTCCTGGCATGGGGGGAATGCTAAGAAACTTAGGTGATCTTAGCCCTGCTGAAGATGAAATGAAGAAAATGAAAGTCATTATCAGCTCTATGACTAAAAAAGAGAAAGATGATCATAAGTTGCTGAAAACAGAATCTCGTATTAAGAGAGTGGCAAAAGGCTCGGGAACAACCGAGTCCGCAGTTAAGGATTTCATTAAGAAATTTGAACAAATGCAAGGCATGATGATTAATATGGCCGGTATGATGAAAGGTGGCGGAATGCCTAATATCCCAGGAATGGGCCCTATGCCAGGCTTTAGACAGGCCCCAAATCAAAACAAGAAAAAGAAGAAGGGAAAGAAGAAAAATCCATTTGGAAGTCGCTTTTTCTAAGATTTGTTTGACTTTAAGCATCGATTGAAATAAAAAGGTTCCCTAAAAAACTTAATTAGGCAGGAGACATAAATGGTTAAAATTAGATTAGCAAGAGGCGGAAGAACTCACAGACCAGTTTACACTATCGTAGCAGCTAACTCTAGAGAAGCTAGAGACGGTAAGTTCTTGGAAAAACTAGGACAATACGATCCAAACGCAGAAGAAGTTCTTAAAGATGTAAACGTTGAGTCAATCAAGAGTTGGGTAACTAAAGGTGCTCAAATCTCTGACACTGTTTCTTCTTTGTTCAAAAAGAACGGCGTTAAGCTTTAATTTTAGTAAAAAGTTTTTGAAATAACTGTTTTAAGGTGTAAAATATTCCTAAGATGTTAATTCTAACCAAGTAGGTGTTATGAGCGAGCTTAGGGACTTAATTGAATACGTAGGGAAATCCTTGGTAGACATGCCCGATCAAGTTGAAGTCAACGAGATTGAGGGAGAACAAACTACGGTAGTTGAGTTAAAAGTAGACAAGTCAGATCTTGGAAAAGTTATTGGTAAGCAGGGAAGAACTGCTAGAGCATTAAGAACGATCTTAAATGCCGCCTCGACTAAGCTAAAGAAAAGATCAGTCTTAGAAATTATTGAATAAAACTTTTTTAAATTTAAAAGATTATTATAAAACCTCGGTATTGCTATCGAGGTTTTTTTTATGGTGGCATATGAAAGATAAACTAATACATTTAGGCTCCTGCTCAAGGCCACATGGAATTAAAGGTGGCTTTAGCGCGCATTTAATTAATCACCATGACAGCAGTCTCGAGGCTGGAAGCAAAGTTATATTAAGGCCAAAGAATAAATCGAGCAGCATCTCGGAAGACGGTGAAGAGTTTGAGGTTAACTCAATCAGCTTTGGAAATAAGTGCATTCTTTACTTTTCTGGAGTTGAAGATAGAAACTCTGTAGAAAGCATGATCCCTTTTGAAATTTATATTAATAGGTCTGAACTTCCTGAGCCTGAGGATGGAAGCTACTATCTCGAAGATCTTGTTGGGCTCAAAGTCTTAGATGAGAAAGGCGTAGAGCTTGGAAAGGTTAAAACTTACTTCGACAATGGAGCGCAAACCGTATTGGTAGTGAAGAAAAGCAAGGGAACGGTTGAGTTGCCGTTTGTTGAGCAGTTCTTTCCTGAGGTAAACATCGAGGAAGGCCATATTGTAATGATCGAGCCTGAGCTTATATGAAAACTAAGAGAATTTGGATACTAACCCTTTTCCCAGATTACTTCGCCCCTTTGAAAGAGCATGGCGTCTTGGGAAGTGCTTTACGTAATGAGCGAGGAGGTGAGAATGGTGAGTTTGAGCTGAATACAGTGCAAATCGCAGAATATTCTCCCAAAGGCTATAAAGGGGTAGATGATAGTCCGTTTGGTGGTGGACAGGGCATGATTATGCGCGCGGACGTACTTCAGAAAGCGCTTCTTGAGGGAGTTGTTAAGAAGGGTGGCTACAAAGATGTTTCTGAGCTTCATGTGGTATGCCCTGCCCCTAGGGGAAAAACCTTGGATAACTCATTTGCAATTGATTTCGCTTCAAGGGTGTTGGATTTTAGCGCCGCGCAAGATGTTGTATTTCTCTGTGGAAGATATGAGGGCATTGATGAGCGCTTTTTAGAGAAGTATGTGGATGAGTATGTTTCTTTAGGAGACTTCATTTTGACCGGCGGTGAATTGGCAGTAATGTGTATACTCGATGCCAGCATGAGGTTTGTTCCAGGAGTGGTTGGCAACAAGCTTTCAGTTGAAGATGAATCATTTTCACAAGGTATGCTAGAACATGCTCTCTATACTCGGCCTCGCGAATTTGAAGGCCAGTCTATACCTGAAGAGTATATTTCTGGGGACCACAAGAGAATTGATGCAAGAAAGAAAAAATCCAGTTTGGAGATAACTAAAAAGTACAGGCCGGATCTTTTGGAAAAATAATGAGCGAAGAACTTATTCACTACAAACTTAAGGCCATTTTTACAAACAAGTGGACTGTTGTAGTGCCTTCCTTATTAGGTATTTTCCTTCTGCTCTTAATCCTCAAAGACTTTCTTCCAATACAGCCCTTAGCTATTTGGGCAACAATAGTGACCATCTTATACGCACTAAGGTTGGGACTAGGCCTTGCCTATAGAGGTGAGTCTTCCAATGCTTATAAGTTTTTAAAGCTTCACAGAATATTTACTGTAGGCAGCGCTTTTGCTTACGGTATGATCTCTTTCATTGGTATCGGGCAAACTCCACCACAGATTGATGGTATTATGATTGCTTTCATTGTTGGGATGGCATGCGGCGGAGGAATGTCCAATGTTGCAGACAGATTTGTCGGAGTTGCTTTTGTATTTTTGATGATAGTTCCTTTTATTGTTCGGATCTATATTCAAAGCGGCCCCTATTATGAATTGTTTATTTCAACATTGGTGTTGATCCTAGTGGCCCTTTCCAACGTAATAAAAAGAGTTGGACGCGAGGTTCTTAAAAGTGCGGAGCTTTCATTGGAGAAGAACATGTTTCTCCAGGAAGAACAAAAAAGATTTGCTCTCCAACAGGAGCTTGAGGCCGAGAAACTTAAAAGCTTAAATGCTTCCAAGTTTGCGTCCATTGGTGAGATGGCCGCAGGAATAGGCCATGAAATAAACAATCCACTTACAATTGTTTTAGGACATCATTGGAAACTTGAAAAGGCCTTGGTTGCTCAGGGAGCTCATGAAGCGACTGCCGAGCTGAAGAAAGCGCAAGATGCGACACTTAGAATAGGAAAGATAGTTAAAAGTATGAGGCATCTTTCCAGAGTTAGCGCTCAACAGGAATACGAAAGTTTTGAGACGATTAAGATTGTTGAGGCGGTAATGCCGCTTCTTTTCAAAAATCTCCAAGAAACAGGTGTTGAAGTTATTATGCCTACGAGTTCAGGAGAGGTTAGGGGACACCTAAGCGAGTACGCTCAAACACTTTTAGGCCTTCTTCACAATGCAATTCAAGCTCTGGAAGGATCTAGTGATAATGTTGTCACCATCGACTGTCTTTGCGCTGAAGAATTTGTTGAGTTAAGCGTGTGCAACCCTGGACAGGAAATCCCCCATGATGTCCAAGAGCGAATGTTTCAGCCTTTCTTTACCACAAGGGACATTAATAAAGGCACTGGGCTTGGCCTGAGTCTTGGCAAAAGAAATATGGATAATAACGGCGGAGACTTACTCTATTCCCATAGAGATGGGAACAATGTCTTCACGATGAAGATGCCTTACGCCTAAATCTTGGGCGATTTTCAAATATGAAATAGATTCAAAGAAGGAGCTTGTTCGAAGAGAGCTTCCATTGCTGCTGCTGTTGTAAAACACTAGCAGCTTCCATGACTCCTCAATGAAGAGGGGCCTTTTGAAAAAGGTTTTTTGTTATGGAAGACATGACAATGGCCCTGAGTTTGATCGCGATAGTCTTGCATTTGGTAGCTGCGATTCTTGACTTGATCAAGTGATGGTTTAGGGGAGGTGTGATGAGCTCTTTCCCTCCTGTCATGCATCCATATAGTAACAAATCGAAAACCTACCAACAATGGCCCACCGACTTATTCCAAGAAAAGCAATCTAAGCCTTAAGGTCGTTTAAATATTGGGTTGTTGCCTGAAGTCTTCAAACTCCAGGCACCGTCCCTTTGCTTCTAAGGCCTAATATGGGTCTACTCTGCCTTAGTTTCTGTTTCTGTAGTGACGGTCTCTGCGTTTAATGCCACTGGCTCCTCAGGTTCCGACTCCTCAGCTTTTTGTGGTGGAACCACTGTTGCTACTGTCAGCTCTCCATCTGCCTCCATTGTAAGATCAGATGAGATATTTAAGTCTGAAACATGGATGCTGTCTCCAATACCCAGTTTGCTTACGTCTACTTTGATCTCTTCAGGGATATTCATTGGAGTACCAGTCACTTCTAGAACGTCTTGTCTTTGCTGAACACTGCCACCTTCTTTTTGGCCGGCAGCTTCTCCAACTAAAGTTACTGGAACTTTTACAGTTGTTTCAACACCCTTTTTGAGGGCATAGAAATCAATATGCCAAATGTGCTTTCTTTGAGGGTCCCATTGAATCGTTTTGGTATTTACAAGCTTCTTTTGATTTCCGATCTTTATCTCAAAAATCTTTCCATTGGCGTCAAATGTTCTGTTGAAATCTGTCAGGTCCACAAAAAGAGGGACGGAGTCTATTCCTTGGCCGAAGAATACTGCTGGGATTTTTCCGTTTTTACGCTCCTTCATAAGCTCACCTCTTGAAAGGTTTGGAACTCTCTTTTTCGCTTCTAAAACTGTAGTTGCCATTAGTAACTCCTTGTAGTTGATATGTTTAAACCTAATTTTGTTGATCAATTCATCGAATTAACAATAACTTAAGGTCTTTCTGTGAGGTTAACATGGGGAAGGGGTTGGTTTCCTTCCTAGCGTGACTTAGTTAGGTTTTTCCTTACACTGAAACTGTGTTGACTTTGATTAGCTAACCCATACTCAACTCTTTTTGGGTGTTAATATTGGATAAGAATACATTGAAGGAAATGGTGGGCGAATACCTACCTCTTTATTGTAGCCAATTTCCCAGAAATCGTATTATTTTTCGACACTTTTAAAAAGTACGTGGAAAGATTTCAATAGACCTAGTACATGATTTGGCCTTGCAATATGATTTATGGAATTAAACATAAACCAAGTTCCAGGCCCAGGTGACGAATGAGACCAAACTTTTGGGATAATACGAACTTTTGAGACGAGGTATACGATGAGATCAGTTTTGAATAATCAACAAGGTGCAGCCTTTATACTTTTTACTGTTTTGCTTTATATCGTTACAGCAGTAGGGATTACTGGCTATCATTGGTCAGAAGACTTAGATGCAAAAGAAAGACTGATAGAACACGTAACCTTCTCTTTTGGTGATGAAAATGTTGTTGAAACCGATGATAGGATATTTATCGACACCTCTGATTTAGAATTGGACTATGACACATGTAAATCAGAGCTAAGAGCCGCAAAAATGAGAATTGATGAATCTGATTTCTCAACGGATACTCTTCGTGGTGAAAGTGTTGGCTCAATATTAGATTCGATAAGATGTGACTATGATGGAAATATAGTTGTATTAAAGTGATATTATAAAAGAGAGGGCTATTCTCGTCGGAGTATCATTTTAAGTTCTTTTAAAAAAATGCTCCGCCACCCTTCTAGGCCCTGAGATCTCTTATCGCAAGGCGAGAAGAAAGAGGATCGTCTTTACAGACTAGCTCGGTTTCGCTCAAGCTGCCGTTGCCCAACTGGTAGTGAGGCTTTGGAATTTCATTTACGAAAAACTTCACTCTATCTGTTTGAATTCTACTGAACATTGAACTGCACTGCTGTAAAAAGCGCGCAGCTTCCGTGACTCCCCAATGAAGGGGAGCCTTTATCAAAAGGCATTTGTTATGGAAGACATAATCAGGGTTTTGACTTTGATTAAACTAGTTTTGGATATTATTAATTCAATTCTAGACTTAATCAAACGATGATTTAGGTGGGGTGTTCGCGCACTCCACCACCTGATCATGTTCTATGATATTAGCAAATCGAAACGCCCTCTACAACCAGCATGATTAATATTCTTTTCAGAGACCCTCATAATTGCTGACCATCCTCTATAAATTAGGGCCTTGTAGTTAATGGTTAAGAATTTTTCAAAGTGGGCCGAAACTGATGGATTCTTATCCAATTCTCTGTTAAAAACAACTCTATGAAAAATTGCTATTTGGCCTTGGTCCACCATCCTATTGTTAATAAAAGAGGGGATATTGTAACGACTAGTGTTACAAATCTTGATATTCACGACATTGCCCGAAGTGCGAGAACTTTTGGGTTTGATGGGTACTTTATTGTCACTCCTGTGGAAAAGCAGCATGCTCTTGTTCAGAACATTCTTGATCACTGGAATACTGACTACGGAAATGAGTACAATCCAGATAGAAAGGATGCTCTTTCATTCATTAACATGGCGAATTCACTAGAGGACGCCTATAAAGAAATAGAGAAGAAACACGGGCAGGAGCCGATAAAGGTTGCCACTGCCGCCGGGTTTAAAGATTATGACGGAACATGCGCCGATTTACGCAACAAGTTAGAAGTTGACAATAGGCCTATGATTCTGATATTTGGTACAGGTTGGGGATTACATGCCTCTGTCACGGAAAATGGGGATTATCGCTTGGAGCCCATTTTCGGTGCGGCCAAAGATGGTTATAACCATCTTTCGGTTAGGTCGGCCGTCGCAATTTATTGTGACCGCCTACGCGGAAGCCTCTGAGTCCAGAATAAATATTACCCTTCCCTCTGGCCTATAAATGTTGAAGACAAGCGCGGGGTGAAAGGAAGGCATTAAGTGGAGTTTTTATGAACTTGGTAGACTTGGTAAACAAAAATCACATGTCTAAATTCGCGGAATCTTTCCCAGAATTTAAAGCAGGTGACACAGTTTCTGTTTCAGTTAGAATTTCTGAGGGCGGGAAATCTCGTATTCAGCTTTTCGACGGTGTTGTTATTGCTATTAAAGGCAACCAGAGAAACACTGACGGACACTTCAGAGTAAGAAAGATGTCTAGTGGTATTGGTGTGGAAAGAGAATTTCCTTACCATTCTCCAAACGTTGAATCTGTGAAGGTTCTTAAGCGTGGTAAAGTAAGAAGAGCTAAGCACTTCTACTTGAGAGAAAGAACTGGTAAAGCAGCTAGAATCGAGACTGATTACTCTCAAAAGGCTCAGGCCAAGAAGAACTCATAATTTAAGATTCATTCTTAGATTAGATTCTTCACTCAATGAAGAAAAAGTCAAAGCGATATGCGATGCCTTGAGGGGTGTCGCAAATCGCTTTTTTATTGCCTATTTTAATACCTTGCTAAATATGTCAGAAACTCTAGACTCTAAATATCTTGAAACATTTGAAGCAGTCATTGGTTGCGATGAAGTTGGAAGAGGTCCAATCGCAGGTCCTGTGGTGGGTTGTGCCCTTAAACTTAAAAGGTCCAATGATAAAGTGCTGCAAAGCTTTTTAGAGTTGGGTGTTCTGGACTCCAAAAAGCTAACCACGAAAAAGCGATTAGGCATTCTCGAGTCGCTCAATATCAATGTGGCGAGTTTGGCCGTGAATGAAGCTTACGAGGTGGAGTTTCAGGGCTGCTCATTTTCATTCATGTTGTGTGAGCATTCTCCATCAGAGATTGATCAGATCAATATTCTTCAGGCGTCTCTGAGTTGTATGAAAAAGGCAGCTAGTTCACTATGCACTCAGGAAGGTTCAATTGTATTGATTGATGGCAACAAGACCTTCGATGTTCCCGGGGCGAATGTGGAACCTGTAGTCAAAGGGGACTCGAAACTTTTAAGTATCGGCATGGCATCCATTATCGCAAAAGAGTTCAGGGATTATAAAATGGCCTTGTATGATATACAGTATCCAGGCTATGGGCTCAAAAAGCACGCCGGATATCCAACTAAAGCACACAAAGAGGCATTAATACAGCTTGGTGTTACTCCGATTCACCGTCGATCATTTAAGGGTGTAAAAGAGCTATTATAGTCTTGGTTCATTAAAAAATTGCCAAAACGCCAGGGGTTTTTTAACCTTATAAGTGATGAAAAACTTAATCTTCTCCCTTATTTTATGCTTTTCCCTCGTTTTCCCGCTAAACAGCGCTCATGCGGCAATGGACCCTAAAGTTAAGGCCTTCGCCGTGGTTTGTACTTATGGAACTGTGGGGGGCGCATTATTAGGTTTTGCTTCCATGGCCTTTGGCACGAACAGCAGAGCTATTGCACAAGGGGCGTCTCTAGGGCTTTACGCTGGGATAATTTTTGGAACTTACGTTTTAACTTCTTACAAAGGCGCAGGTGGAGAAGACTACAACACATATCCTGAACCTGATCCATATGGACCTCCAGGTTATCCGCCAGCAGGTGGATTCCCACCGCCAAGTGGTGGGTTTGGAGCTCCTGCCCCACAAGATGATGGTGGTTTTTTTGGAAGCCCAAGACGTGTTATGGAAATTCAGCAAGAGTACCAAAGCTTTCAAAATAAAAAGGGAAGCACAATGCCTCCCATTTATATGAACCTATTGAATCTTAAGTTCTAGTAGATTTACATCTCAAAAGTTCTTTTTCTGTTTCCAAAGGCCGTGTTCATGTCCTTTGTGTTATCGTTGTCCATTCCAAACTCATCCCAGATGACTTCAGCTTCATCCATAGTGAATAGCCTGAATACCTTTTTGAACTCTTGTCCCACATTTGAAAGACCAATTCTCTTGTTTACTGACTCTTCTTTATTTAAAAGCTGAACAGTTTCAACAAAGTGACAAATTCCAGACGAACCTACGAAATCCAGCCCACCCAAATCAATTGTAATTTTGGCGTGAGGGTTCTCTTCAGCAAGCTCTTTCAGCTCGGATCTTAGAGGCATACTGTGCTCATATCCAAGGTCTCCTTGCATCTGAACGATAATGTTTCCCATGGCGTCTCTTAAAATATTGGCCTTCATTGACATAGATCTTCTCCCTTTCTCTAAAAGTGACTTAACAGCTAATTTATTCTAACATGTGGGCCTGACGTTTTTTACGGGGAAAAATTAGGCGGTGATATCGTGGCAGGTTTAACATTAATAACTGTACCTATTGGAAATTTGGAAGACATAACTATTAGGGCCAAAAATAAATTAATGGAATGCTCCACCATTGTTGCCGAGGATACTCGGGTATTAAAAGAGCTTTTGACCAGACTTGAGATTGATTATTCAGAAAAACGAATTTGGGCGTTTCATGATCATTCTGAGGAGACTTCACTTCAAGGGATGCTTAAAGCAATGAAAGAGGGCGAGGTGCATTATGTAAGTGACGCTGGCTCACCAGTAATAAGCGACCCTGCGCTTCCTTTAGTAAAACTTGCGATTGAGAATAGTGTGGACATTCAAACTCTTCCTGGTGTGAATGCTCCGATGGCCGCGCTCGAACTGTCAGGACTCCCAGCAACACCGTTTCACTTTCATGGATTTATAGGTAGGGATAAAGGAAAACTTGATCAATTTATTTCGCTAATGAGTTACCAGTATGGAACACATATTTTCTTTGAAGGCGTTTCAAGAATTAAAAAAACCATGGATCATTTGTCCAGAGAGTTACCTGAGTGGGACTTCGCAATCTGTAGAGAACTCACCAAAACTTACCAGAGTGTTTATCGCTTCAAAGGTTCTAAGTGGGAGAAAACAAAGGTTGATGTGGTGGAGAAAGGGGAGTTTGTAATTCTTGCCCATAATTCTCAGAAAAAAAACACCGCCACTGGAGAGGTGTCAAAATTGGCGCAAGAGATTTTGGCCAAGGGGGCAAAACCTAAGCTTCTATCCAAGCTATTGGCCGAAATAACTGGCGAAAACTCCAAAGAAATTTACTCAAAACTCGATCGTAGATAGGAAAAAAGATTTCTCCAATAAATTCACTTTAAAAATTTTGGTTATTAAGTGACAATATTGTTAAACCAAGGAGAGTTGTGCAGGTAAAAATTATTGGAGGCCATGGAGGCGTCACCAAAAATTATAGCGCCACTAGCTATCTAATAGATGAATCTCTATTAATTGACGCTGGAAGTGTTGCCTCTGGGCTGGATATTGAAGATCAATTAAAGATCGATCATATCCTGATATCCCACAGTCACCTTGACCACACCAAGGATCTTGCTTTTATTTGTGACAACTGTTTTGGCCTTAAAGATAAACCTTTTGAAGTTTATACTCATAAAACGGTAAACAAAGCTATCAAAGACCATCTTTTCAACGAAACTATATGGCCTGACTTTTCTTTGCTTCCCACAAAAGAAAAACCCACTATGCGCTTTAACTCGATACCAGCTGAAAAAGAGATTAAGCTTGGCGAATACAAGATAATGCCAGTGCATGTTGCGCATCCAGGAGATGCCATGGGATTTATAGTGGAGAAGGGCGATGTTGCAATTCTGTTTACACAAGACACCAAAGCAACAGAAAGAATCTGGGAAGTTGGAAAGAAGTATAAAAATTTGAAGGCAATATTCACAGAGGTGAGTTTTCCAAATAAACTTCAAACTGTGGCGGACCTATCCGATCACCACCCTCCCGCCACGATGAAAGAAGAGCTTAAAAAAATGCCTAAGGAAGTTCCAGTTTATCTAGGCCATCTTAAGCCAAACTATCAGGAAGAATTAATTCAAGAGATCACGGCACTCAAAGAGGATCGTCTCCACATTATGTACGCTGACGATGTTCGTTTTCACTTTGATTAATTAACGAGTTCCTCTCATTAAAAAACCGCCTCGTCTTCTTTGAATTGGGTTCATTTGAGGATTCTGCAAATTTGGTTGCTTGTACTTAGGATCAAGCTTAAAGTCTTTGTTCGCTTTCACCGTTTTATTCGCCTTGGCCTCACAACCTTTTGGAGTGGTCATAAGCACCATTATCTCTTGGTCTTCTTTGCTGTTTTCAATAAAGACGCTATTGTCTTCTTCTAGTCCCAATGCAAGGCCACTAGGCCCTTCATCGCTCTCTTCAACCTTTTCAGGCTCAGCATCAACCATTTCAAGATCACCTAAGATATCTTCGCTTTCCTCTGTGGTTTCCTCTTCTGGCTCTTTTGACATGTTAAAGAATTGAAGGCCATAAGTTGTGTCATCAAGATCAACTTCTTTACCTTCATCCATGGCATTTACAGGCCTAACATAGACTCCACCATCGGTTTGCTCCACGGCCAACTCAATTGAGCAGTCATCACTTTTCTCTTCTGGCTCCTCTGGCCTTTCATAGGTTCCAGAGCAAGTCACTGGCCGCTCAAATAGCTCGACCACAAAAGTTGCCTGGTCATCAGTGTCTTTTTTAATTTTAAATTTTTTCTTTTCAGGATCGACTCCCTCAATGGAAGAGGTTAACTGTGGCCCATCAGCTTTTGTTATTTCAAAACTTCCACTCCAATAATGGCCATCTTCCTCTTTTACCACTTTAAGACCCTTTACTTCACATTGTGGCATTTCCAATGCTATGGCGCATGATAGTGGCTTTTTAGACCTTGTAGTCGCTGAGTACTCAAGTGGTGTATCACTAACTTCACTGATGGATATAAAGTTTTTCTTTTCTTTTTTCACAACATTCAGGCTCCACTTTTCGTTTTCAACATCTTCTGGGGCCAGTCCTTCTGAAAAAGTCACTTCGATAGGGAAGAGCCCTTCTTTATTTAATTCCCCAGCAGCAAGTTCACAGGAGTACTCCACTTCTTTTACAGGCTTTTCTAGCGTGTTTGATTGGCACTCAACCTCTTGATAGCTTGCATTCACACTGAACTCAAAAGCGTCGTCGGGAACATTGAAACTATGATTGCCTTGGGTGCCTGAGAGTTCGGATGAAAATTTAAAATTAAGAATCGAAGCTCCATCGAGGTTTGGCTGAAAGTCCAACACAATGGCCTTTGTCTTATCTTCATTCCAACCAATGCTCAAATTACAAACTGGAGTTGACTTAGGCTTAGGCACTTCTAAGTCCACATGGCAGTAAGATTGAGGACGTCTAGCTTCTATTGCTTTGGTTCTTATTTCGTGAATTTTTAAAGTCTCGTTTGAGTTGAAGGGATCTGCCACTTTTATATCTCTATTGAGAGAGGTTACACTGTTGGCAATCTTGTCTAAAACATCAAGCTCGTTATTTAAATTTACAAGCGCCTTCTCAAGAAAGTTGTCCCAGTTAAAACCGTCGTCCTCTGAAATGACATTACAACTTGAAGCGCTTACCTTTTTCAAAACCTCGCGACTCTGATTCAAAACACCAACGCAAGTTCTTGTATTGAACATTTTTTGGGCGAACTCTTGATTGATTACATTTTTATTTGAGTTGTAGTCAGCGTCTCTGGCGCACATGCACATGTTGTACATTCGTTGAAGGTTGTTTAGAAAGTGTTTTCTGTGAGCATCATCGGCAATAGATTTTGAAATCAGAACATCCATCATGTCGTTGTAGACTTTTGAGGTGCCATTCTCCATCTTAGTTTTCTCGCCAAGGCCTTTTTCTTTTATAAGCTTCACAGCTTGCTGACAGAGGTAGCTTGAATTAAACCCTCGTTTGTTTTCATCCCCCGGAACACACAAAGGTTTTCCTTCAGGAGCTCCAAAGATTGTTGGATTGCAGATAATGTCGCCTTTTTTTTCAACTTGGCATGGACGTTTGCTATGAGGAGAGGGGTGTAGTTGAACAGAAAGACCACCTTGGGTCTTAAAGTCAATCATTACGTATTCGCCTTTTTTGATATTGTCGTACGAGTCTTGGTACAGTTCGCTCGAGAGTTGCATCTCCTCCAAGAGTTTCTTATCTTTGACCATTCCAAGTCTGGCCTTTCGTTCGTAGTCTGTTCTGCCTGATCTTATCTTTTTAGGATTTGAGCAAAGAAGTCTTTGGCGCGAGTTCTTATAGGCAACTGAGAGCCATCCGCCGTACATGCAAGAAGGATTTTCGACTGCCGAGGCTCCCGCCGCGTACGCATTGAAGCTTTGGATGGCCTTGTCCCACCAGGTGTATTTAGGAGAATGCTTTTTAAGTAGGAGTCTGGATTGATACTCTGATTCGACAATATAATCCTGAACCATTTCAATCACCTCGATCTTTTTCTCTCGAGGCATCTGAACAAAGTCAGGGTAGCTCACATAGCTTGCTTTTGCCGCTGAAGCCGCAAAAAAGCATAGAGCTAGAATTGTAAGAGCATTTTTAATTATCATCAATTTCCGTTTCGGTAGGTTCACATCAATAGTTTAGCTTCTTGGACGGGCTTAAAAATATTTAATTGTAAAATCGGCTATTTACGTCAGGTATGGTTAGTAAGTGTGCCAATTTAAAAAGGCGACAATTCACATAGGTTAATTTACTTAGAGGGCAAAGTTGATTACTATGTGGCTGATATATAGTCGAAAAGGATTGATATGGGTTGGTTTAATAGTGTTAAAAATCCCAAGCTTAAAAATGTAAAAAGGCAGGGATCGAGCACTCCAGCAGGCATTTGGAAGAAATGCAATGGGTGTTCAGAAATATTGCAAACAGATAAATTAGAGAAGAACTGGAATGTATGCCCATTCTGTGGACATCACTACAGAATGGAAGCTGAAAAGAGAATTGAGCTCTTAATGGATGAGGGAAGCTTCGAGGAGTTTGGCACAGAGCTAGAAACTCAAAACCCTCTTCAATTTAGCGATAAAGTTAGCTACGAAGATCGCTTGGCCAAGGCATATAAAAACACCGATAAAAAAGATGGAACAGTTTGTGGCGTTGGCAAGGTCAATGGCAAAGAGACTGTGATTGCTTGCATGGATTTCAGGTTCATGGGCGGCTCCATGGGGGTTGTTACTGGAGAGAAGATTGCTTTGGCAATGGATGAGGGACTAAAAAGAAAAGCTCCCGTTATTGTGGTCAGCTGCTCCGGCGGCGCTAGAATGCAAGAGGGGATACTGTCACTTATGCAGATGGCCAAGACCTCAGCATCTAGAAAACGCTTAAAAGAAAATGGAATTCCCTATATTTCGATACTTACAGATCCAACCACCGGCGGATGTGCTGCAAGCTTCTCTATGCTTGGAGACATTAATATTGCTGAACCGAAGGCCTTGATTGGATTTGCCGGACCTAGAGTTATTGAGCAGTCAATTCGACAAACCCTTCCTGAGGGATTTCAAAGGTCCGAGTTTCTTTTGGAGCACGGATTTATTGATCGAATCGTAGATAGAAAGGACATGAAGAAGGAAGTATCTTTCTTTGTTGATATGTTCTCCAAATGAATCTTGAAAAGTGGCTTGAAACCAATATTGGTTATGAAGCTTTCACACCTGGCCTTGAAAGAATATCCAAGGCCATGGACCTTTTTGATCTAAACCTATCTCAAAAAAGAATTATCTCCATTGCTGGCACTAATGGCAAAGGTCAAACAAGTCGAGCTATTTACAAACGTCTTTGTGAAGAAACAAATTGTGCCCTATGGACCTCTCCTCATTTGATCTCTTTGTCTGAAAGATATTCTAAGAATGGCCGCCTGGTTGAAGGCAGAGTTTTGGAGAAGGTTTGCCTTAGCGCCCATCAGGTTCTGAAAGACGCCAAGATGGAAGTTAGCTATTTTGAATTTCTCTTTCTTGTGTTTTTAATATGGGCAAAGGACTGTGATGTTTTAGTGCTGGAAGTTGGCCTTGGTGGACGCATGGATGCTGTGAATGCTGTTGATGCCGATATCTCTCTTATTACTTCCATTTCAAGAGATCATCAGGAGTATTTAGGAAACAGGTATGAGCTAATTCTTAAAGAAAAATTTGGAATTGCTAGAAAAGACAAAACCCTTATTACAAACTTCGAACTCTCATACTTAAGACGCATTACTGCCGAACTTTCCAAGGACCTGGGATGCAACTGGGTTGACCTCTTTGAAGAGAAAGTGTGTGACAAATCAATGAACTTTTCCGAAAGAAATCTTCTCTTGGCAAAAGTATGTGTGGAAAAAGTTTTAAAAAGACCTTTGGAAAAAGATCTTGTTGGCTCACCACTGATAGAGTTTGAGCTTTATGGAACGCAGTGTCACGGACTCACGTCACATAACACGGATGGAGTGAGAAAAGGTGTTCAATTCTTAAAACATGACAAGTATACTAGTAATTACGAACTAGTTCTTATGTCCTTTTCCGACCGACGGCCTGAAGACGCCAAGGCCATGCTTGATTCAATAATTGCATGGCGGGGTGGAAGAGAAAATATTGTGTTATGCGCCTTTAAACATCCAAAGGCGATGCGCCAAGACTTGGTTGAGTCGCTGGCGAAAAAAGCTCGAGTTAAATTTGTTAATGACGCTGTTGAATTTTTTAAAGAATCCCCTCAAGAGAAAGCTCTTGTGCTTGGCTCCAATTATTTTATTGGCCAGCTTCTCCAATGCTCAAGCTCAAGAAGATAAAAATCTACAACTAAAACTTGGAGACGCTGTCTCTGTTTACTCTGAAAAAGCATACCGAAAAGATGGCGGAGTATTTGAGGCAGTTGGAAACGTTGTTATTCTTTCTGGTAAAGAAACCCTATACGGTGAAAGAGCTTCCTTGAATATGGGCACAGGTCATGTGCTAATGGAGGGTAATGTTCGTTTCATTAGCCAAGACATAACAATATATGGCTCTAGAATTGAGTTCAACTCCGCAACGGGTGAGCTATCAATGAACAATGCCAGAATCATAACTGGCCAATTCAACATCGTGGCAGAGGCCTTGGTGAAAAAAGGGCAGGATCTTTATTTAGCGGAAAAGGCCGAGTTTACAACCTGTAAGGACTGTACCGAGTCGTGGTCGATCTATGGCGAAGAGATCGAAATCGAATTAAAACAATACGTTAAAATTACTCATGCCCTTACAAAGGTTAAAGGCATTCACATTCTATATCTACCGTTCATCGCTCTGCCGATAAAAACTAAAAGAGAGTCTGGACTTTTATTTCCTACAATATCAACCAGACCTCAAGAGGGTGTTGCTCTACAACAGCCTTTTTATTGGGCCATAGATGATAGTAAAGATTTAACTTTCACACCTTCTTTCTGGGGCAATAGAGGTGTGGGCGCTGACCTCGAATATAGGCAAGTCTTCGCGCAAGAAAATTGGCTTGAATACAACCATAGATTATTAGAGGATAAAATTTATCTGCCAGGCAAAACTGATAGAGATGTAAGTGAGAGATCCTACTTTAGACACTTTTATGAGTTTGAGGCGCACCAACAATGGACCAACAACCTTTCCTCTCACATAATTGCGACAGGCACCAAAGACCTGGACTTCTTTAGAGACTTTCCAAACTACACAGATGACTATCTTTTGGAGAGCTCCACTGGGGCCAACGCATTCCTAGAAAACAGATTTATGAATGCAAACATTGGGGTGGAGGCGCAGTATAGAAGAAATCTCTTCGTTTCCGATCCCACTATGTTTGATAAGTCATATGTTCAGACTCTACCGTCTGTTTATTTTAATATCATGCCTCAAAACCTTTTTCACAGTGACAAATTGTTTTTGCAAAACATATCTGTAGGCCTTGACTCTGACTACACTGTGTTTAGTCAAAGAGATGAGCAGGAGAGTGAATTCTTAAGAAATGCCGCTCGTTTTAGCGCAACACCATACCTTCATTGGCACTTTTTCAACTATGGGCCAGTGAGTATGAGCTCAAAGTATTCCCAAAGCTTTCAAGAATACGACTTTAAAGATGACGATGAGAAGTACTTTCAAAAAACTGCTGGCTTTTTAAAGACGGAACTTAGCTTTACCATGGACAAGATTTTTGGTCTGGCCTATGAGGAAAAGCTTTCAGTGAAAGAGCTCGAGAAAGACGAGCTTAAAAAAGTGTTTCCTGAGAAGAAAGAAAAGGTTAGCCCTGATCTTGTGGGAGCAATTCCTGATTTTGAGGAGTCGCTAACAGAAGACAGTGTCTTAGTGGTTAAAAATAGTTTTAGACATTCACAAGAGTTTAAATTTATTCATCACCTAATCACAAACTCCAAAGAGCAGGGCAATCAAAGATTTCTCAATCAAATTCAAGCTCCAGAGGGATGGTTTGACTACGAAGATGCTATTCTTGAAGATCAAGCAGAGCTTGGCTCCAATCTTACAAGGACCATTATCCCTCGGAAAAACACTCTTGAATTTCAATGGAATAATTTGTTGATCAGAAAGTCGCCAAAAAGCGCCAACTACTTTCAGGATCAAAGATATTTAAGAGATAATTTTACTTATTCTAGAGTGGGCTTTTTCAATCTATCGCAAGGCTTTTTGCTTGATGATGAAGAAGAAAAAACAACTTTCAATGATAGACTTACGAGATTATTTGTACACACTGGCTACACGGCACCTCTATGGAGACTAGACTTTAAAGAGTATTACTTTCATCAATCCAGTGATCAGATCACCAACTTAAGCTTTCAAAGACGTTTTGGCATCTTCAATCTCTTGGGTGCTTATTCGGCAAACACTCTACCTGGTTCGGACCTTAGAACTCTTAAACTTGGTGGACAAGTAAGGCCTGTGGACACGCTAGGTTTTTCTGCTCTTAGGGAAACCGATCTGGACGCCAGTGAGAACATTAGAACTATTTATCAAGCGGATTTTATGCCAAATAATAACTGCTGGATCTTTAACTTAAACTATAGAAAGACTGTTGTTGATGAGCGCTACTCCGTGAACTTCGTCTTTAACCTAGGCAATCGAGAGTTTGAAACTTACCGTTCAGACTTTTTTAGTTTTAATAGGCTGCAGTGATGGTTTACATCTGCGACTTCGACGATAGCTTTACCTACAATATTTATAGTGAAATTTCTTTATCAGGCCTTAAGGCCACGGTGATAAGTAAAAATTCGATAAAAGAGTTTCTGGAAACCAATATCAATACCAAAGGGAAACTTGCCATAGTGCTTGGGCCTGGGCCATTTCATCCAGATGACTACCCGGAGATCGTCACGGCGGTTAAAAAAATCCTGACTAGAAAGGATCTCTTTCTCATGGGGATTTGTCTAGGACATCAATTGATAGCTCGAGCTTTAGGTTATGAAGTCGACAGATCTATTAACCCAAAGCACGGTGAGGTTGAAAAGATTGGACTAGATATTAAGGCCAGAAAATTATTAGGGACCTCAGAGAGTCAGGTTTTTGTTCAAAGGTATAATTCACTAGGTGTGAAGGCTAAAGACAAAGAGTTTTTGAAAAGTAATGATATTGATGCCTTTGTAAATAATAAAGAAATCTTTATGCTTTCAGGTAAAGGTTTAATATCTTATCAGTTCCATCCCGAATCTGTGGGAACATCTTTCCGATCACGCTTTTTCAGGCCTCTTAAAACATTCTTGTTATAATATGTACCCATGAGATTCAAAGTTCGCGGCATTTATGACATCGAATTTTTTCTCTATCTAAAAAGGATAGGGGTAAAGAACTTCGCCTTTGACTTAAGGCCAACAAGTTTTAATTTTACGCCAATGTACAAAATCATTGAAATGCTAAAGGCAACAAACGGAGACAATGACACTTATTCATTTATCTTCGATGGTGAAAAAGATTTTGTGATTGAGCAGCTTATAAGCTCTGCAAAAAAAGAGGGGCTGTTGAATAGTGGCAATTGTTTTTTGGAGCTTGGCGAGCTTAAAGAGTTGAGCAATTGTTCAAAGTTTGGGCTGCCTATTATTTGGCGCTTTAATGAGACGATGGACTATAGAAAAATACCAAATGAGCCCAATCTTCATGGTGTGTCTTTTACTTATAAATACTTTGAAAAGCTACAAGAATCGAATCAGCTCTACACTTTCTTAAAAGAAATCTTAGATTTAAAAAGGGACGACCAGTTCATTGATCTTCGACTTGATTGGAGCGATCACCTAAGTGAGAGTGTTTTAGATTTTCTACCTGCCAACACCTACGGCTTTGAAATCAATCAACAAGTGGAAAAGTCTTACAGACATATAGATATGAATCTTGTAAGTTCACACCTTGAACACGCTAAAAGAATTTTAAATTTGGAAAGCTAATGAAAATCCTAACATCCAACGATGACGGCGTACGCGCCAAAGGCAATATCATTTTAAGAGAAACTCTGGCCAAGGACTGCGAAGTTGTAACCATCGCGCCTAATAGAGAAAGAAGCAGCTGTGGACACGGCATTACTCTTGGCGAGCCGATTCGACTCAACAAATTGGAAGAAAACATTTACTCTTGCTCCGGTTTTCCCGCAGACTGCATTCTTGTAGGGCTTGGGCATTTGTTAAAAGATTCCAGGCCTGATCTTGTTGTTTCAGGAATCAATGTAGGCGCAAACTTAGGGCAGGATCGCTTTTATTCAGGAACCGTCGCAGCTGCAAGAGAAGCGGCTTTTAGAGGTGTGCCTGCTATTGCCGCAAGTCTTGTAATTAAAAACTTCAAGGATGAGCAGCACTTTGATGTTGCTGCCAATTATATCAATAAGTTAGTTTCCAAAGGAATTCATAAGCACATCCCTGAGATGTCTGTACTCAATATAAACGTTCCAAACCTTCCCCAGAATCTTATAAAAGGTGTCAAGATTTCGACTTCAGGTTATCAAATTTATTCCGAAGAGGTAGTTGAAAGGCAAGACATCAGGGGCAAGGCCTATTACTGGGTGGGCGGCATTTATAAAGGCCACCAGGATATTCCAGGCTCCGATTGTAATAATGTGGCCGACGGTTATATTTCAGTTCAGCTTCAAAATCTTTGGGGAAGAGATGTTGAAGTGTCTGAAGTGATAGACGGCCTAAAGTCTTGCGTAGAGTAATTGACACGCTGCATTGTTGGCGTGTAACAAAGCAGCGAGATGAACTTGAGACTTACAATTATCACTTTGAGTATTTTATTCATTACATCCTGCGCCATGAAAAGCGGCAGGTACGTCAATAAGAATGGCAAATGGGTGTTTCAACCCACAAATACAGGGTTTATGCAGTTTCTAGACAATCCCGGACGTGATTCTGGTTTTGACTACAGAGACACAGGCAGATTCATATGGCCTGTTCCTTCGGCCAAGAGGATCTCTTCGTATTATGGGATGAGAAGAGGCAGACACCACGATGGAATTGATATTCCGGCCAGAAGCGGTTCTCATATTTTAGCCGCTGACAGAGGCAAGGTTATATTCTCTGGGCGAATGAGGGGATACGGAAGAGTTGTCGTTATTAAACATGATGGTGGCTACCATACAGTTTACGCCCATAATAAGCAGAATTACGTGCGTAAAGGGCAAAAGGTTGGACAAGGCGAGGTCATCGCCCAAGTAGGCTCAAGCGGTAGATCAAGCGGTCCGCACGTTCACTTTGAGATTAGAAAAAACAATAAGGTTCGCGACACTGCCAACTACTTGCGCAGGGTGCAAAAGATGCGCTTGGCACACAAGCACTAAGACTCTTGTTTGCCAAACATCCTTAGAAGTTTAAGGTACATGATTGCTGTGTTTTCAGCATCCTCAAGGGCCGTGTGGTGAACTTCACCCATACCAAGAAAATTCATCATTTTTGATCCTGAGTCCATGCCTGGTTCAAGAAGGCCCATATCCACAAGTCCCATAGCGTAGCAGGAAAGGTCCAAGTTTCTATGATGAAAGTGAGTGTTCATCCATTCCCAACCAAGATCTCTGTTTAAAAAGGGAAGATCAATTGCTGATATTGATTTACCAAAGAGAACTATCTTTTCATTGCCAAAGTATTCTTTTACTTCTTTTGACGAAAGATACTCTTCCATAATGTTTTTGAACTCACTAAGCTCAACGCCTTCTTTATGCGCCTTTTGGATAAGCTCTTTATTATGTTCTTTTACCCATGAGCTAAGGTTGGGCTCAAGCTCTTCAAAGCTTGGGCACTTAACATAGAACTGCTTTGAAAGGTCGTGATTTAATGTAAAGTCTTCTGTGTTGAATGGGATCATCGCAAATTCGATGATCCTTGCATCCTCTTCAAGGCCTGTGGCCTCAAGGTCGAAACTTAAATACTTCATTTAAGCTCACTCGCGATAGGGCAGTGGTCGCTTACTTCATCATAGCTTATTCCCATATCATACTCTGAAGTTACAGCGCATTTAAGCTGAGCGCAGTGACCGTGAACTTTAGTAGTTATCTTAGCAGGAGCGTTAGATCCTTTTACATTTGAGTAGAATCCGCCGGAAACTAGGATATGGTCAAGTTGAGAAGGATATTCTCTTCCATCTCTACGTCCGCCCCACCAGTAAGATGTGCAAGAAATTGACTCAGTGACATCAACAAGCCCCATTTGTCTCACAACCTTTTTAAACTTTTTATAGTTTTCGCCTTTAAAGATGTACTCTGTGCTATTGAAGTCACCCATAACAACAAAGTTCTTAATACCCTTTCTTCTCTGTTCCTCAAGAACTTCAGAAAGAATTTGTAATTGCTTAAATCTTTTCTTTATTGATTTCTCTCTTCCTCCAGACTTTAGGTGTAGGCTGATTGCAACAAAAGTCTTGCCTGTGTCAGTCATCTTGAAAGTTCCGATCGCTAGAGGTCTTGAGCCATTATTGCAAAATCCTTGATTTGGGGAATGAGGATTGGAAACTCTTAGATCTTCTTCGAACTTGATAAGCTCAAATTTCTTGGCATCGTAAACAAATCCTAGTCTTTGGTCGTGAGCGCCGCCACAGTTTGAAAGAACTGTTTCATACCTTCCATCAAACTTATTCTTTATATAGTCTGCGAAAACTTTTGTTTTATTGATCTCTTGAACACCTATGAAGTCTGCGTTCAACCCCTTGATAGTCTTATATAAGAAGTCTTTATTGGTTCTAACCCTGCTTCTCTCATCATAATCGAAGTTTCTTATGTTGTAGGTTGAAATAACCAGCTTTCCATAAGCTTCTAGGGAAAAAATTGTAATCATTAAGGCCAAAAAGTTTTTCATACACTCTCTCTATTAGTGGGGTTAATAGTTTCTATTAGAATCTCTAATGCCAGAAACGGACAAAATTTATCAAATAAATACAACATTGCAACCATAAAATTGCATAATTTTAGGAACTTGCTGGTTTATTTCACGTGTAAGATTTATTAAGTAATTTTTTCAAATTAATTCGTTGACGATATCCGTCGGACTTATGTAAAAACTCCCCAATCAAAATCCTGTATTTCTTTCAAGGGGTAGAAGTGGGAAAAACAAAATTAAGCTTATTAGCACTGATTGTCGGATTTAATAGCTACGGAAGTGCTGAATATTATGATGACCAATACCAAACGATACAGAGCGTTGAGATGTACGAGGTGGAAGAAAATGAAGACGGCTCTCAAAACGAAACACTCCTTCAAGACCAAAAGCTTCCTACAGACCTTGAAATGGCATACGGGCAAATCACCAGATCTTACCAGAAGGCAAGAATAGACGATGTCATCATGACAACCAGAAACCTTATCGCAATTGGCAAAGAGATCTACAAAATCATTGAGGCCGGAAGACCGGTAGTAAATATCGGTGAGTCAAAGTCCCTTAGTGTTCTTCCAATGGATGAGAAAGGTACACCTGTTGATTCTTTCAGACTATCAAACTGGTCCACACCTAAGGCCAAGAAATATAAAGTTGTTGCCAAGAACTACTTGGGAATGAGCCCTGTTAGTTTTGAATTCATGCTTATTTATAACTATGGTGGGAGTCTTGATGGCAAAGGCAAGTACTTAACCGGAACTCAAATTAAGGCGACTTCAGTTCAAGTAAGCTGGGGGTATGAGTTGAATGCAAACTTTAGCGTTCAGTCAATCATCAACCAGGGGACTGACGAAGAACCAATAGCTGGAGCGGTTTTAGCCATCGATTATAAGATTAAAACAGTTTTGAAAGAAAGCAGAAGCTCTAAAACATTCTTTGTGAATGGAGTGGGACAAACGAAGGCTTTCTAAATTTAAAATCATAAGTAGGTAAAGGTGATCTCTTTACCTACCCAATTTTTCACCCACTCCCGACAGCTTAAATTTGACTCATTAAAAACGCATTTCTCACATTGACCTTTGCCGCTGCACGAAGATGCTATTGGGAGTCCCTGTGCCCTTAGGAATGATAAAATATCTGTCCTTAATTGATCGCTTTGAATGCCAAAAGTCCAAACCTTTCCACTGGCAAGGCCTTTGACCTTTATTTGCCACATGTTATTTGGCCATCCGTCCTGTCGTCAATAATCAAGTTATGGTCGTTCTTATCCTTGTACATCGCCCATACCTTGCCCAGCTTTCTAGCGTTGTAAATGGGAAGGTTGAGCTTTAATAGTCCATCGAGCTGTTGCTTGGAGCTTCTGTTGGATTCAAAGATCAAACGCGTGGGATCTTCCAAAAATAGGTGGCGGGAAAAGGCAATTAATTCTGAGACTTCATTAGGAGAGCTTGAGGATTTAATACCATACACCATTATATGATAGATATGTTGTCCAGGATCTCTGGAGTCACTAGATACAAACCAAAGGTTCTTCTTGTCATCTACTGGCGACTTGAATGAGCAAAATGCAGCTGATCTTGTTTGAGATTCTCCCTTGAAGAAAATGCTTTTGCCAACAGGGGAGATTTTAGCTTTTCTTTGGGTGGCAGACGCCAAGAAAGAGCCTTCCTTATTTTTGAATCCAAATAAGTGGCTTTTAATAAAGTCGTCATGAATTAAATAGATTGAGTTTGAGTAGAGCTTCATGTCGTAGTTGCAGCTTGCAACCATATTGGCCTCTGTCTTATATTCAAATAGAGACTCGCTAACTTCTACCTTAGCATTTGATCTTGGGAGACTTTTTATGAGGTATGAGAGGTCTACCCTTGGTACCTTTTCGTTTTCCTTTAGAGTTTCATCCGCCCGCATATATTTTTTCTCGAAGAGAGGGTTTGCTGCTATGGCCTTTTTGTTCTCAGATAGAAAAACTTCAAGTTCTTTATTAACTGTAAACACGTTTGGAAAGTTTTTATCCAGGGCATTGGCAAGTTTTAGAAGAGAGTGGCGACTATTGTACTTTTTTAAAATATAGCTAAGGCCATAGGTATATGGGTAGGCCTCTTTTTCTTTGCTGTAGAAATGAAAATAATCAAATCCCTTATTTGTCTTAATAAAAATTTGAAGTTTTGATGTTGGGGAAGCGAGGTCTGGTCTTAAATTCATTTGAGCAAGTGACCATAAAACGGCCTTGTCAGCGAAGGAGAGTTTTAATTTCGTTTTATTTAGAAAGGTGCTGAATGCTCTTTGTGATGCCTTATTGCTATTAACCAACTGGACTTCTGAATTGGTTTCGCAATAGAGTTTTTTATTGCTTGGCTTGTAGGTTGATATTTCCTGACTCAACCTATTTGGATCGAAGTTATTTATAAAATAAGCGCAGCTTGAAGTTAATAGAATTAAAAATAGAAAACTAACTCTCATGAATAATGTCCGGATCCATTTCAATGTTCTCTGGGTTCAAACCTGCTATGTCTTGGTAGTCGATATTGATTTCCATTTTGGATGCATTTGAACTTAGAGGTCTAAGAAGGCAAAAGATCCACACACCACCATGGTTTTCTATAGTGTGAGATTGGATTTTCATGTCTATTATTTCAAATTCTTTTTCTCTAAGGTGTTCGATAATACGATCGAACTCTTTTTCTTGATATCCACTTTTCCTTTTTGGTGGAGCGGGAAGATAGTAAGAAAAAGTTTTTGCTGGAAATTTCTCACCAAGGCCAAAAAAATGTAAAACAGACTGAATCACTTTGTTTATCTCCAAAAAATCAATATTTAGCTACATTAATTATGTGTCAAATCGCCCAAAAAGACTAGAAGTCAAAAGAAATTTAAATAACAGATTCTTACATCAAACAAATCTTGTATGTATGTCGGATAACCTTTGTCCGGCATTAAAAGGAAATCTTTGCCTTACTAAAAAATTACTTTTTTTAACTAGGTCTTATGGTTATACTTATAAGTGTAGGCGACAGGATGTTGCTGAAAGAGGCAAGGATGCCGAAGTAAAGAGGGGGGCCAAGCAGGAGGCCCCCTTTTTTTATTCCCTTTCCTTGGTAGAGCTTGTTTCGAGCATTTCAAAAATACCCAAGTTACATTTAAAACTTTAGATAGGTTTGTGAGCCTAAGCATTATGTGGTTTTAGCGTGCGCCTATTACTTCCATTAGGCTGGGGATCAACTCTTGGGATTGTTCAGAGGTGTGGTTGCTTAAGTATGTGACTGACACTTTCTCATTTGCAAAACTTGCTAAAAAAGATTCTGAGCCTGGCGTTGACCCTGAATGAAAAACCAGAGACTTTTCAGAGTTTAAAAAAAGACCATTAAGATATGGCCTATTCGACTGCAAGCTAATGAGTTGAGAAGTATGTTCTATGAAACAACGAGAGGTAACCCACCTATTCAGATCATCTATGGAGGAGTAGAAACTGCTATCACCCCAGCCTCTGTTCCCTCTATTTACCTCTGCAGCAGACCATTTGCTTCGGCCCTTCAAAAAAAGTGGCCCAAGAACCGCCCTCCTTTCTAAAATCTCATCATAACTGTATGTAAAGGGCATCTCTAGCTGATTAAAGAGTGTCTGCTTAATGCAATGATCATATCTCACCCCACACTCTAACTCTAAGGTTTTACTTAGAAGGACATAGTTGCTGTTTGTATAGTGAAAGTGACCTCTCTCTTTAGGTTTTAATGAAAATATAAATTCTATAGTTTGATCTATACTCCATGAGTTGATTTGTTCATCAGTCGGCAGATATAAAAACTCCGGAATGCCAGAGGTGTGGTTTGCTAAATCTTTAATTGATATATCACGAAATTTGGGTGGGCAATCGAAGTAGTAACCTAAGCTCTTGCTTAGTATTTCTTTTCTAAAAGCAGTAATGGCTGTGAGATGTTTTGTAAGGGATGCTATTGGAAGAATTGAAAACCTGCTAACTGGACCACAAGAGTGTTCATATAGATCTTCATTCTCTCGGCAAATGCTCAGACAGAATCCGAGTTGAGAGTCAGATCTTAGAGCAAGTGCATATTTTTCGATGAGCTTTTTTAACTTACCTAGGTCAAAGCACTCCATCTGGTTTCGCCTTTTATCCCATTCTATATTAGGATTCTTGAGTATTCAGTTTCGGATTTGGCTTCAGCGTAACAAATAGGAGGCTTGCTTTTTAAGACAATTAGGCGGCATTTTCATCGTTGGTTTTTCCAGTATGAATGTTCTTTTTCATAGCTTCGATTTCGGCAATGATGTCTGCTTCTGAAATGGAGCCTTTCTTTTCAAGTAGATTCCCAATCATTCCAATTAAGATGTGGTGGATGTCTGATTCGAAGTCAGTACCAAGCAGTGAGCTTG
Source organism: Halobacteriovoraceae bacterium (assembly GCA_002711995.1). Lineage (GTDB taxonomy): Bacteria > Bdellovibrionota > Bacteriovoracia > Bacteriovoracales > Bacteriovoracaceae > UBA845. The sequence continues at coordinate 60,252 of PASN01000019.1, forward strand.
CAAACTCTGTCATTTTTACTGATGCCTTCATATCGTCTCCTTGTAGATCTTTATCGGACATTTGCAGGAGGGACTTAAGCCTCATCCTGGATCCTTTTAATCATTACTTCCAGTCTTTTCAGGGCTTTGGAGGCGATCTTGGCATCTTTCATCAGACCCGCTTTGATATAGCGTTGTAATTCCCTTTGAAACTGGTTGATTTCCTCGTTGATTATTCTGATTATTTTTTGTTTTTGATTCATGGCGATCTCCGACTTCTCGGACTAACACATCAGAAAAGATATAAAGTAGTTTTAAGTTTAATGACCTAAAATTAATTCGCCTATGAAAAATGAATGTGTCGGACTTTGGGCTAAAGTCTAAGTCCTGGATTTGCTTAGGGAGTTTTAGTTACATTTGGTTACGCCTATTTGACCAAAATTGAAAAATCTTCTTTAATTCAATTAATACCAGCCCGTTTACAAACAGTTTAACTTGCCTTTCTAGAGGATTGTCTAAATTTTATTTTGGCTAATCTTTGTAAAAATAAAGTCAGGGACTGGCCTTTAAGAATTTTAATTATCAGAAGGATTAATCAATTAAAATTATTCTACTCTCTGGTGTGTTTTCTGGGAGAATTTTGACTCTTTTACCTTCCTCAAGAGCATCATCTAAAATACCTCTGTATAGGTTGTTGTATTCTAAAATCCGGTTCCAGTTTTGAGAAGATAAACAGTCTGTCTGTTCTGCGGGGTCATAGGAATGCTGTACACCCGAAAATGCCGCGTATCCAACAAAGTCCCTGATGTGAAACCCTGAGACTTTAATATCTAATCTATCCGAGCAGGAAAAACCATTTACAGGGATGAGTTCAATATCCCTTGGTTCCGCAATTATTCCTTCATATGCGAATGTTGAGAGCGAAGAAAAAATCATTAGGACAGAAATTAGAGTTTTCATTGTTCCTCCACGGGTAAGTTATTTATTCATATTCTCTTACTTTTTATGTTTGGATTTAATGACGTTTGAAGAAAATTCATGGGATGTTAAAAAACTAACAGGTGATTTTATTCCAGGTTGGTTCATTACAGTTAGTTACGCCTGTTTGGCCAAGAATGAACCTTAGTGACCGAGAATGACCATTTGAAGAAAACGTCAATAAAAGTCTATGTTGCAGCTAAAGGGATTTGGGAGTGGGGTCAAAGTGGTCTTTGGTTTTCGCCTCTGAGTAACAAGCAGGAGGCCGCCTTTTTATTCTCTTTCCTTGCTTGAGCAAGACCCGAGCATTTCAAAAAAAATCAAGTTACATTTAAATGTTTTAATATGCTTTTAAAGCTGTTCTTAAGAGCTTTAAATAAAATAAACAAGGCTGGTCTGAAGCACCAGCCTTATTGGGAAGTTTAAATTCTTAAGGTAGATGTTATAGAGCCTCGATAGTCTCTTGCTTACACACCCCCAGGGTCTGAAGCTTTTTAAGGTTTTCTACTTGCTCCTTTTTAGCTTGCTTGAGAAGCTTCAAAGGCACATCATTTTGTTTTGACATTCTTCTCTTAGCCTCTTCTAAACTTCTGTACCCCAGATCAGAAGATCGCAAAATTGATCTTTGTACGAAGCTTATATCAACAAGCTTTTCTTGGAGTTCTCCAGATGGTTCATCAAGACTTAGATAAAAAACACCTACAATCTCTTCGGCGTCTGGCCAGGTAACGTTTGGTGTAAGGACGAACTTTTGTGAAACATAGCAAGGGAGCGGTAAATCTTGTTTTTTACTCCCATCTGTTTCAAATCCGCTGTTATAACCATCTTGGGAAAAAACGCTCAGAGACATAAAACTAAGAAGTACCAATAGTAAAAAATGTTTCATTTATATTCTCCTGTTTATGTTTTAGCTGATTATTAAACATTTCCTTTTTTATCTTCGCAGCTATCATGACCTGAGTGTAGAGCCTTTGAGCGGATTACAAGGGGGTGTTAGGAATCTAACAGGTAGCTGTGTTTCCGGGTGGTTAGTTACATTCAGTTACGTCTGTTTGACCAGTATTGGACATTGGTGACCGGAAATGACCATTTAAGGAAACGTCAATAAAAGGCTATCTTGCAGCAAAGGGGACCTTAGAGCGGGTTCTAAGTAGTTTTAGGTTTAAGCCTCGGCGTAACAAGCACGAGGCCCCCTTTTTTTATTCTTGTTTTAAAGTTCCCTAGAAATCAATTTCTCCAAGTCATTTACAAAGAAACATTTTGAGATTTGCTTTAGGTTGTTGTCCTTTAGTACCGTTTCTTATTGGGGTCAGGACTTTACTTTTGAAAACTCGAGGTTAAATGCTCTTTAAAAGCCTGAACCTTCTTTGGGAGTATTCTGTACTTTTTTTGGACAAAAGAAAAAGTTATCGGGAGAGTAAAATTTGAAACTTCCAATTCCTTTAGCAGACCCTGCTCTAGCTCTTTGTGAACTAAATATCTTGGCATAAAGGTTATTCCCAGCTCGGCAAGGAGGGACTGTTTGAGGGTGTCGAAGCTTTCTGACTCTATCCTTGCAGGCGCCCGCTTCAAATATTTTCCAAGCTTTCTTTCAACTTCTTGGTAACAGTAATCAAGCCGAAGTGGATAGGAAAGAAAAGGGGATTTTGATAACTCGCTTGGTTTTAGCTTGTTCGGCATTTTCATTCTCGCACTCGCCACTAGAATAAGTTCGCAATGATAAAAGGGGACAGACTCAATTCCTTTGTCATCAGGAACCTCTGAGACTACAGCACAATCCAGCTCTAGCGTCTTTATTTTTTCAAGAATTTGGTCAGTGGGTGAGTAGTCATAGGAAATGTTTATATCTTTATAGCGTTGAAGAAACTCGTTTAGAATTGGCGATAGTAAGTAAGAAGAAGCTGTGGTGTAAGTGCCAATTCTTAGTTGCCCTGACGGAACATTCAAATCATTTATAATATCCAAAGTCTCGCGCTCCCAGTCCAGTAGCATACTTGCTCTCTCGTGGAGCTTTACTCCTTCCTCTGTAAGAATCAGTCCTCTGTTGTTTCGTTCAAACAGCTTTATACCGAGATCGCTCTCTAAAGCCTGAATCTGCAAGCTTAGTGCTGGTTGGGATAAATGTACCAAAGAGCAAGCTTTTGAAATATTCTTGGTTAACGCAACTGCTTGAAAGTACTTAATTCTATTAAGGTCCATGGTATTGCCTTTTCTTATACCAGGTATTTTAACTTTAAATTTTTCAAATATCTAATGAGCAAGTAAATATGACACATTCTTAATCGAAACTAGGAGGATATATGAAATTTACAGCTCTATTCTTAACATTAATGACTTCCATGGCCTGCTTAGCAAAAACTGACAGCAAAAAAATACTCATGATGGTTTCTGAGGGCTTTTATGCCCCTGAATACTATGTACCTCTAGAGGCATTTAAAGAGGCCGGGCATACAGTCACAACGGCAACCAAGTATCCTAGACCAACAAAGCCTGATGAGAGGCAAGTGTCATCTTATCCTGCTGTTATGGGAGATATCACTTTCAAAGGAATTAATGTTGATGACTATGATGCCATCGTTTTTGCGGGAGGCAATGGTGCCTGGGAGGACTTCTTCCCAAATGAAGATGTTCATAAGGCCCTAGCTAATTTCATGCATGAAGGAAAAGTTGTAGCACTTTTGTGCTCTTCCACTGGACTTTTAGGTGTTGCAAACAACTTAAGTGGAACTGGGCATCCTGTAGCACAAGGTAGGAGAGTTACTGGATATAAAAGAGTTAAGGGACTATTAGTCCAGATGGGTAGAGTGAATTATTCAGCTGGGGAGGAAGATAAACCTTACGTTGTCGTAGATGGAAACCTTGTGACTGGCAGGGACCCATTTTCATCTGAATTGTTTGCCCAGAAGGTCCTATACGTTTTGAGTGGCAAATAAATGCTACCTCGCTTTCATTAGGTCCTGTGTTCTTCTCGCAGGGCCTGTGCTTGAGAGTTACATTTAGTTACGCCTGTTTGACCAAAAATGAACATTTGTGACCTGAGCATTTCAAAAATACCCAAGTCGCAGTTAAAACTTTAGATCGGTTTATGAGTAAAGGTACTATGCTGCTTTAGCGTGTGCCTATTAAATTCATTAGGCTAGCGAGCGAGCCCTTAATTTTGAATGGCCTCATAAGCAGGGGAGCTATATTCCTTGATCTCTTTATTGCTTAGGTCCAATGGTTGGCTAAGCTCCTTTTGGGATTTTCTTACCAAGTGGGTTCTACAAAGCCCCGCAATGTTTATTAAGCTTTTTAGCTTTTCCCCAATTGCTTTACCGTCTTTGGCTAGACTTTTTACATGGCTAAATGGATTGTCGCTAACTACACCAGCTTTTTGGAGGACATTTAAATTATGTTCCTCTTCAGACATTGCTTCATTTATATAACGACTAGGAATGGTTTTTAGAACCTGAAAGGTTGAATCGCAGGATGCCTGGCACTGTCTAGCTTTTCCTATAAATCCTCCTCGTAGAACGTTTGATGTCCTAAGGTATTTACAAAAATTTGTGCTGGCCGTAGAGCACTGGGTCCCTTCCGTTGTTTTCACGCATTCGGTTCTCGAACTAGCATATTTCGTAGTTGGATCTATTTTTATATGGTGGACTATTTTGTCTCGTGAGTCTGGAATACTATTGGTAATACCCTGTAGTGTACCAGTCTTGGTGTAATAAAAATCAGAAACCTGAGCAGGGATGTTATTGCCGAATTTTTCAGTATATTTAAAATGAAGGGGGTTGGACTCGTCTATTTCCCAATTCTCGTTGTTCGACGAAACTTTTGGCTTTTGATCTACTCCTATAAATGGCTGCATAAAGAGAGTAGATGATGAAAGATCGATGTCTATGCTTTTCGCATTCGCAAGTGTGGATGTGGCCATAATGAAGATTAATATGCTTTTACTGTTCATAGTTTACTCCCTTTATAGGCTTTTCGGATGATAGTTTAAAAACATAATGGGTTTTAACCTCTAGGTGCTAAGTGCTCTCTTCCGTTAATCTAGAGCTTGTATCGAACAATAAAAAAGAGTTATTCTATCCTAAACTCGGAACAATCAATGCTTCCGTAAGTGTCTTCTAACTCTTCTTCGAGCTCTTTTGATAGATGTTTTGATATATTATGAACCTTCTTGCTGAGGCAATAACTAAGTTCAACCACATTTAGCTCTAGGCCAACTGCTATGTCTTGGTATTGTTTATGATTTTCGAGAATAATAACTGCAAGTTCATCCGCGTTGTCGTAATAAACATCCAGCATGTAGTCTGATGAAAAAAGTACTAATTCAAATCCGCAAGTGGCGGGGGTGCTTAGGAGAGGCTCTTGTAAGACAATCTCCAGTTTATTTCTTTCCGCATCGTATTGCTCTTGAGGGGAAAGATTGAAGTCCAATGATACTGTTTCCATATTCGCGTCGAGGATTCCCAAAAGATTGTTGGAAAAATATATGTCTTCCTCAGAGTAGAACACTTCCCCAGGAGGGGTGCCAAAGGCAGGGGTGCGCGGATCTAGGATTGCACTTTTCAAAGTCGTATTTTCTAACTTCAATTTAACTGCAACTTTTAATTTTGATAGAGCATCTTCTATTTTTTTGTATTCCCTAGGGTAGGATTCGGATAACAATAAAAGAATATCTTGTGATTTAAAGCACTCGTAGCTTTTGCATACAGTATCATCCAATTGAACTTCTATTGGATCAAGCCTTAGGTGTGAATCTTCACTAGACCCAATTGGGATAGCGTAAACCTCCAACTCAATAACCGATTCTTTCATAAGGCTTTGAGGTGACATGAAAAAATTCGGTCCTCCACAATTTACTTTTAGGTTAGTAAGAGCCTGTTCCTTGTGAGATTCTGATATCTCACAAGGAACAGGCTCTTGCCCATGTGCTGTAAATGTTAATATGGCCATCAAAACGTAAAACCTTAACATGCAACTTTATCGGAAATTTGGAGGTAAAGATTGAATCCTTATATGAATTAATATTACCTAACTTAAGGGACAGTAAAAATTAGGTTTATTAGGTCTTTAAGCATTCATAACTAAGGCTACGCTATAACAGAAGGGGCTATGGAGCGGACTCTTAGTGGTGTTAAGTTTAAGCCCAGAAAAAACAAGCAGGAGTGGGGATAAAGCTAAGTTCCGGCAAGTTAAAGCATTTACCGGAGCTGGTCGAAAAGAAGTATATGGACTTGAATAAAAATATACTTTTATTTTTTACCACCTCAGTTTTGCTCGCACTATGCTTTTCTAAAGGCTCTTTCGCAGAGGTTGATTCGACTCTACATGGTACGGTCCTTTCAGTTTCTCATCATCTGAAACAGCTCAACGAAGCTTTGGAACCTGAGATAACTGGAACTTGTGGCGATAAATCAGATGTTCCAACGTATGAGGGTTGTAATGATGACCAAAAGTTGAAGCTTGCCTTAGTCCATGGAGAAGCTAAGAGAAAAATGGAAAGACTTTTTATAGACGTTCTAGCTTATGAAGGTAAAAACCTAACAAGCAAACATTCAAAAGATCTGGAAAAGATAAAGAAAGTTTTTCTTTGCATGAAAGAGAAAATTAGCGAAATTACTTACTCCTGTAGAATTGCATCAGGAGAATGCATTGGAAAGGAGTTAGCATCCGTTCCTGGATATCCAATGCCTATAATGAAATTATTAGTAAAAAAAATTAGCTTGTGTCCCAGTTTTTTCAGCGTGAACAAAACCAGAGGGGTGGGGGCTATCGTGCATGAACTGTCCCATCTTTGTGGTGCCGAGGACTACGTATATTTTGTTTCTGGCGAAAAAGATGGAAAGTATTCAAGCAATGGAGTACCTGTTTACTTTCTTGGTAATGGCGATGGGCCATACCCATACTCCAGAAAGATTCCTCTTTATATTTATAGAACAAAAAGAATACCAGGAAACCCAAAGCTAAATAGCGGTAAAACCAAAGAGGCCAAACTCTACCTTACTCACCAAAATGCGGATCATTATAATTATTGGGTTACTAAGGGCTTTTGTTTACCTGGACTAGATTGTTGACTTTTACCAACATCTCTAGTTTCTTTTGTATTGGAAGCTCAACGTCCCTGGGGCCCTAGGCGGGGGAGAGAAGTATCCTTAACTTCCTCTATTTGAACAATATTGAGCTTCAATGATCAGAAATGAACATTTGAGAAAAACGTTACTAAAAGTCTGTTTGATTATCCAGCAAAGCATTTAGTACATTTATATCATTGATCTCATAAAATCTTAGAGGAAAGTCTTCTTTGTATCGATCACTATACGGGTAGATATAGCTCTCATAGTTGAAGTCTGCAATTCCATTGGTAAATGCGCTCACTTGGATATTTCCCAGAGAGATTGCGCCCCAAATGCTTTCGCGAACGCAAGCACCTCCATTTGCCCCCATTACAACCACTTCGTTTATATCATTTTCGTTGAAAAAGTGGGTGAGAGCTTTACTGCTTGTGCTACCGAAGTCTAGCATTCCATTCTTATTCTTTTCAAAATAATATGCTCTATCGTAGTCTTCTAGGGCATTCAAGATCCTTTGATCTGTCCTGCCAAGGCCACTCGTCTCAACAACAATGATTGGTTGATTAAATGCTTTCGCAATTTCGACCGCTTGAATTTGATTTTTAAAAAGAGCTTTTAATTTTTTCGCATTACTTGGTTCGTCTGGATTCCCACCTCTCAGGGTCATATAGACCGGTTGCATATCAATAATAACGAGAGCTACCTCTCCTGAATTGAAATGGATGGAGCTTACCCGGCAGACCTCCTCTATAGACTTAATACCAAACCACCCTGAAACGTCCTCTTGAGAGCAGGTAATTTCATAAACTGGCAGAGTTTCACTATCATACGGTTTTGCCTGAACTATCGTCTTTCCATCATATGTCTCTGATCCTAAAATTACGGGGTCAGAAGTCAAAAGCGCTAACGTTTGAGCACTAGATCTTATGGACATGATACGAATTATACTTTTATTAATGGTTTCGCTATTTTGAGGATTTAAGAGGGAGTCAGCAACTTGCACGCCTGATATCTCACTGATAACATTATGGAGGGCACTCCAGTTATCAATTGTATTTATCCCACCTGAATTATTCGCAACGACGAAAACAAAATCTCTTAATGCATCTTTTGATTTTAACTTAGTCTGTTCACTAGCTGATATGGCCAACGAGCAAAGGAGAATGAATCCAGTAATTAGCGTTCTCAACGTTTATCCTTATCTTCAAAAAGTGAAGAGTAAATAGTAAATTCTTTTTTTAATTCTCTCAATTTTCTTGATGTCATAGTAGAGTCTTGTAGAAACTTACATGGGAGTGTCAGTAAACTAACAGGGGATTTAATTATATTTAGTAACATCGCATTAGGAAGCTTTAGACAGGTTTATTGACCTTTTTCTAGGTACTCTTGCATCAGCTCTTTAATTCTTGTGGTGTAAGGACGTTTTTCAATTTCACATTTTAATTTGAATGCCTCTAAGAGGTCAGGGTCTATCTTCATTGAAATAAGCTTTGGCTTTTTTACCTTTTTGGCCTTATTCAACTCTCTCATAGATTCCAGCCATTGTATTCTTTTGGTGGCGTCTTTCATTTTGAAAGCTCCTTAATGTCCAAAAGGTCTTTCTCACGGCCAGATTCTTTTTTCATGGCTATGAGATCATCTTTTGAAATAACTTTAAAGATCATATCCCCAACTTTGAATTTCTCAGCCTTAAAGTCACTCACATCATGGGTAATAAGAATATCAACTTGGTCTGTTGGGTCCTCCTCGCTATAGAAATTCCAGGCGATCATGTTTCTATTTTGAATATACTCTTCTCTGAATTTGAATACTGAAGCAGCATCAATTGGAAGCTTGGAAACCATACCAAGACCATTCAAAATTTTTTCTACTTTTTTGAGGTTGGCTAGGGTTAACTTGATGATTAAGTCGATGTCGACAGTGTTTCTAGAATAGCCATGAAAGTTAACGGCGTAGCCTCCAACAATCATGTAGTTTATCTTTGCAGCTTTTAATTCTGTTACAATCTCACTTAGTTTCATGGTTTTAGTATATACCGGTATATACTATTGGGCAAGTGGTTTGTCTGAAGGTAAACCCGCGGGGTGGGCCTAGCATTTAAATTCATTTTGCTACACTTGAGATTAGTTTAAATTCACCTCTAAGCCTTTAGTCTTATTGGTTTTAACAGGTAAAAAGGTGTCTTCCACTTTGTTGGTAATCGTTCTATCTGAGTTATCCACTTCATTTCTCCCTATTTTTCTTAGGAGGCTTTCCGGGTTAAGGTTTCCAATTAGATTCACCTCATCTTTTGAAAAGGCCTTCTTAAATTTGTTTATAGCATTATTGTTGTAATTGAAATTGTCGCTGCCAAATAGAACTCTCTCCAGGCCAAACCTTTTCCAAGCGTCCATCATTTCATCATGATCTGCTGCTGAGGTTTCTAAGTATAAGTTCTTTAACTTAGCACCGTGCTTTTTCTCTAGACCTAATAGATAGTCAACCTTTTGAGGCTCAGACATAGAGTGGGCAAGTACGAAGTTCATATTTGGATACTTTTTTGCCAGCGAGAAAACATATTTAATTTCGTTAAATTCACCTTCTGGAACCTCTGTGTCGATATGCCATAAAATAACGGGATTATTCTTAGAAATAACTTTAAAAGTTTCTTCGACTACTTCTTGTGCATTACTCTGTCTAAGGAGCTCTTTGTTTTCGTTCGCGTAAAAGTGAATTTTTAACCCCTTCATACCTGGAAGGTTTAAACAGTCAGAGACTCTCTTAACTGCATCGTCCTTCTCCCAGCTGTAGTTTAGTCCGCAGATGCCAATAAACTTACCTGGATGTTTTTGGGTCAGTTCTGAGGTACGTTGATCGAATGGAGTAATGAGGTTTTCGTTTTTATTCCAGTGGACGTTTTTCGGGCCATGATTGTGGCCTTCATGATTTCCTGTTTTACTTTCCTTCCTAATATCAAAGCTTGGCGAAATTAGGAGTGCTGTCTGGACTTGGTCGTCTTTTATGAAGTCTTTATAGGATAACATGTCCATTTCATCGATGGATTGTTGAGAGCAGTCTATGGCCTTATAACGAAACATTTCCCCGTCGGATTCAATAACCTCTGCCCATACATCTTCGCACGGAGGTTCTGCAATGCCTAAAAACCCATCATGCTCTGGAAAGTAGTGAAGGTGAGCATCCAGTGAAATTTTAGCAGTTTGCGCAAAACTAAAAAATGAGAATAAAATAGATACTGTCAGAATTTTAAACATTTCATTCGTTCCTTGGCAGAATTAAGTCGCTGTAATTACAAGTGATGTCTTACTGTCTAGCTATATTGAAGCAAGGTGGGTGCCAAGTGGGATGCTAAAGTTTAGAGCATCCGTGAAAAAGCCGAATGCTTAGGAAAGTTTGTCCTATTTTTTGGGAAGGTCCTTAGAATCTATTGCTTTTTTTAAGATTTCATATGCTGGAGCATATCTAGAGTCATAGATAAATCCGCCTTCAGGTATCGTTTCAATGAGGTTTTGAAAAAGGTATCTGTACTTTCGCCTTATTTCCCCCCTTGAGTCGAGAATCACGCTCGAAAGCTCGTCCATCTTTTTAAATCTTGTTAAAATAGGGGAGAGATCAAAGTTATCAACCTTGTCTTTCAATACTAATAGTTGAAAGAATAGACCCATTCCAATTTCTGTATTTGTGGACAGAAAGTTTTGCAGCTCCCTTGTTGGTTTTATACCTCTGTTAAGCTTAAAAATCATTGAGCGGATATTTTGAATGTGATCATCACATTCTTTACGAATTTTTGCCTTGTTATTTTTGTAATCTTCCTCATGTCTGGGTAGTGTAAGCTCGGTGCCCACGCCCCAATTTATGGCCTGAGGAAATCCAAGGCCTGCCATTAAAAGAACGTCTTTAGTATACCCACCACAATTGTAGCCTAGGAAGTCATAGGATTGCTCAAAACCACGGTCTATGCACATTAGTCTTTCTATTGCCAAGTCAACCGGCTCGTAGCTTTTTATGGGGATGTTATGACAAACAAGACCGCCCTTTTCTACTTGGTCTCTTAATTCATAGCTTCCAGCTGTAGAGTCAGTGGTCTCGTATAACTTCTCGTCAATTATCGCTCCTAGGTGAAACATTGGATTCACTAGGTGCATGGGTGTTACTTCGCTGGTAAGATTACTCACAAGATTTGAGCTACACAGCCTTATTCTACTGGTTTTGGGGTATGAGGCGTAATTTACATTTTTAATTAACCCGACAGTGTCTGATACCGCGTCGTGAATAACTCCTGGAATGTTGGACAGTCCATCTGAGAGTTCATAAGCACTTTTGGTTGGATCAAACGGGAGTCTCGCTGTTCCTATTATTGTTTTTGTGGCCCTTTGACTAAGTCTTGATGTAATAATGTCCTCAAAAGTGTACCCCATAAGCCTTGGAGCATATTGCAAGACTGACTCAAAGCTAGACTCGGTTGTTTCTCCCCACAACTTCTTAATTGCTTTGTCTGCCTCAGCTCCAATGGCCGTAGTTAGGAAAATTAGCGTGAATGTTGAAGTTTTAAGCATCATAAACATTTACGCAATTATACAAAAGTACTGTTTCGACGAATTCCTTAATGGTACTTCTTGGAATCTGAAAGTTGTTATTGGCCTCAATTTCAGAAATCTTTTTATAATAAGATAGGAATAGCTCTTCAGATAAATCCTCTCCACAGTAACGTTTTCCAAAGCTAACAAAGCTCATCGGTGAATCCATGTATCTAAACTTTACAAGTTCATTATTATATTCCTCTAAGTTGGCATAGATTTCAGAATTCTCTTCTTTTAAAGTGGACAGTAATTGAGACAGCGCTTTTAAATCCACTGCTGATATTGGATCTCCAAAACCTGCTCTACCATCAATAGTAGCATTAAGCTTTAAGCTTGCAGTGTCTAATATGTCTTTTTCCATTCTCATGTTGTAATTCTCAATAGCAAGAACCCCCAAGGCCGGCATCCAAAACAAATAAGCTGGTGGAACAAAAAAAGAAGCAGCTGTGACTAATGTAGTGACTGCGGTTGCCCCATTGCTCAAAATGATACTTGATGATAAATCATCTGATTCTTCACTCATTTGGTGTAATTTATTTTTTAGTGCAGGGATATAAATCCCTTCTTCTGGTCCTACGTTAACGCAATTTGCTGTTTCAACGTCTAGGCAGGCACTGAGAAAAAAATGATTTTTTTCGCCACCGGTTGCTACAAGATTGTACATAGCACTCGAGCTAGAATAAGCAGCAAAGGAATTAAAAAGAATAATTCCAGTAATAATCAATTTTTTCATGCATAACCCCTTTTTTAAATTTTGTTTAGAATAAAACAAACCCGGGCCCTGCAATACTTAAGGTGAAAAAAATTCTGTCCTGTATAAGAATTAGACAATTAATTAGCACTATAATGTTCTAGCCGATTCTCTTACTTAAGGCATTAGAATCACAAATAAATGGCAGGGGGGTTATTAAGATTGGTTTGTAGAAGTGAATATCACTTGGGTTCACACTGGACACATTACTGGGCCGTCCAAAGTTTAGACAAGGAAGTGGCCTTGTCAAAGAAGATTAAATTTATCGATAATTAGCGATAACTTTAGAATTATAGGTATATTAATGCGCAAACTTCTTATTAAATTCAAAGATCGACTCACTTCCAGTTATTGGTTCTTTCCCTCTACTTTGTTTTTTATGGCCCTTGTTGGTGCTTTGCTTACCCTTAATTTGGATTTCAATCATAAAAAGGAAATTGGAAATTTTCTAAAGAATGTCTTCTTTCTAAAAGAACTTTCCCTAAGTACTGTCAGAACTTATTTAGGTACTTTGGTTGGGGCAGTTATAACCGTTGTGGGTGTCGTATTTTCTTTAACTATTTTAACGGTCTCAACTGCATCCAGTCAGTTTGGTCCAAGGATTCTTAACAATTTTATGAGGGATAGAGGGAATCAAGTCACATTAGGTGTTTATACGTCTACTTTTGTATATGCTTCCACCATTCTCATTTGTTTATATGAAGACCCAGAACTAGCGTTTGTTCCATATTTATCTATTTTTGTATCTTATCTTTTGGCCTTGTCTTGTATTGGTTTTTTAATTTATTATATCCACCATATTCCAAACTCCCTTCGTATTGAAAGTATCGTTTACAAAATTGCAACCCAGACTATTGATATGATCGATAAAAAATTTCCAGAGGAGGAAAGGCTTAAGAATATGGATGTATTGGATTCTCCTAAAAAGGTTGAAGAATATAAGGAGCTGGAGTCAAATTTATCCTTTGAAACCTACTCAAATAGTGTTGGATACGTTCAAGCAATTGATTTAGAAGGAATTACTTCATGGGCCAAAGATGAGGATATTCAGTTGTGTTTAAACCAGAGACCAGGTGATTTTAGTAATGGTCGAGTAGTGCTTGCCAGAGCATCTGTTGAGCTCAGTAATAAACAAAGACAAGAATTGAATGAATTTTATGCCTATGGGGAAGGGAGGACTCTACCACAAAATTTAATGTATCTTTTTAGCCAACTTATTGAAGTTGCAGTAAGGGCATTGTCTCCCGGGATAAATGATCCAATTACGGCCATGAGTTGTATTGATTGGATGGAGGCAGCACTTTTGAAGATGATTGATAAGGATACGAAGTACTCAGTTATAAGGGATGAGAACTCTGTTGCTCGTGTTTTAATTAGGCCTTTATGTACCGAGGAAATCTTTGAGCATCTGAACAAAGGGTTGTCTCAGTATGTTGCGACCAGTTACTCAACTTCTATGCATTGGATGTCTTCATTAAACAGAATGCATTTGGCGGCCAAGTCTTCAGGACAACGCAAGGCGATTGAGCACTGTGCTAGGATCCTTTACAGTTCATGTCGTGATACTGTGAGTGTTCAAAGTGAACTGCATAAAATGCACAGAGTATTCCAGGCCTTTAGTGATCTAGGTGTTGAGCACCGATCAGGTACTACAAATCCTATTCAATAAATTTAAAAGATCTTTTTTCCAAAATTTTAGAAAAATGAACTATCATAAACCTATGAAAGAGTTCCTTGAGTTGTATAAAGATTTTAATCTTGGAAAGCTGACTACCGAGTCCTTTCACGATGACACTAAAAACCTGTCCTTTGTGGCACAGGAAGACTTACCACAAGCTATAAAAAAGCTGGCAAACGTTGATGACCAAGCACTAGAGCACTTGATTCCCAAGCTAGAAGAGATTTTTGAGTTGTCGGAAACTATCCACTCTGTATTAAGAGCTGGTAAAAAAATATTCTTTGGCGGTTGTGGGGCAACTGGAAGGTTATCGATTGCCTTGGAAACATTTTGGAGAAGGATGAATCCAGGCAATGATCAAGTTGTCTCATTTATGGCCGGCGGCGACTACGCTTTAGTGAAGTCTGTCGAAAGCTTTGAGGACAATTCATCTTTTGGGGCAAGACAGCTAAAAGAGTTGGGGCACCAGCAAGGAGATCTTTTTGTTGGGGTCACAGAGGGTGGTGAAACATCTTTTGTTATCGGTGCAACGATTGAGGCAAGTAAGTCAGGAAATACTTGGTTTCTGTACTGTAATCCAGACTCTGAATTAAGTGGGATTTCACGTAGTCGAGAGATTCTCGAAAATAAAAGTATAAATAAGCTCAATTTAAGCGTTGGGCCTATGGCAATTTCTGGGTCAACTAGGATGCAAGCGAGCACCGTACAGATGTTGGCCTTGAGCTTCGCTTTATTCTTCCCAGAAAAAGAGATAAAAAAATTTAAACAAAAAGCATTAGAAGAAATTAATAACTTAAAGATGTTGGACGCCCAGTTCCTTTCAACCTTTATTGAGCTCGAGGAACTGGTTTATAAGAGCAAAGGTCATGTTAACTACCTTAGTAACGCTGCAAATGCGATTACTATTCTTACAGATACTACTGAGCGATCGCCAACCTTTAACTTAATTCCTTTTGAGCAATCATCTTTGGGACCAAGATCTCTTAGCTTTTTAACGATTGCGGGGGAGCCAGCTTCTGAGTCTGCATGGAGTTCGATTCTTAATCGCACGCCCCGGGGACTTAATTGGCAGGATCTTTCAAGAAAACTTGATTTAGATGAGATATACAAATTTGATTTCTCTAACAAGGTTTTGGATAGAAGGCCTGGTGAAGTTTTTAAAGTTTTGGGCGATGAGCGTAGCTTGAGCTTTGAATTTAGGAATGCCGCCTTTAATTTGAGACTGCCTTCAGATGAATTCGTTATTAATCAGATCGCTTTAAAAATGTTAATGAATATACACTCCACTCTTGTCATGTGTCGAATGGATAGGGTCTATGGAAATATGATGACTTATGTGCGACCAAGTAATTATAAGCTTGTTGATAGGGCCACGCGGTACGTACTTGAAATCGCCTCAAGGCAAAATGTTGAGTTGGACTACTTAACTGTCGCCACTGATATTATTGAAAGATCGGGTAATGCAAAGGGGGAGGAGTCTGTTGTTTTGGAAAGCTTGGATCTATTCTTAAACAAATAGGAAAGTGTGCCCCCCTTTTTTAAGAGGGCACAATTGAGACTTAGGCCTCTTCTTTTTTGTTTTCTTCTTTTGAGTCATCTGGTGAGTTTAGACCCTTTTTAAAGTTGGTGATAGCACTTCCCATTGATCTTCCAAGTTGAGGGAGTCTTTTTCCTCCAAAAAGTAGAACGACAACAAACGCGATAATTACTAATTCTGTAGTTCCTAAACCGAACATCTTAAACCTCTTTTAGTATACTTTCGAAAGATCTGTTGAGTACTTCCCTGGGGAGTAGGATAGAAATCTTTCTTCTTTAATTCTTTTATATTTTGCTTGGGAGTTGGATCTTGATGAAAATGGAAAGATTGCAATTCCGCCTCTTGGGGTAAACTCGCCAATAACTTCAATATACTTTGGTTTCATTAGGTCATAAAGATCGTTGCATATCTTTTGAATGCAATCCTCATGAAAGTCTCCATGATTTCTGAAGCTGAATAGATATAGCTTAAGAGACTTTGACTCAACCATGGTTTTGTCAGCAACGTAATTGATGAAAACCTTTGCAAAGTCAGGCTGGCCAGTCTTCGGACAAAGAGAAGTGAACTCAGTGCAAACAAAAGTGGTCCAAGCGTCAAACTTAGGGTTTTTGTTCGGAAAAGACTCTAAAACTTCTGGAGCGTAGTTTTGGCTATACTCTGTCTTCTCACTTCCAAGAAGAGTCACACCCTTTAGTTCTTTGTCAGTTCTTTGTTTATTAGACTTAGATTTGGCCTTTTTGGCTATTTTTTTTGCTGGCATTTTTAATCCGTGATTTGATGTCTTAGTGTAACTTAACTTCTATATTATTTTTCATAAAAAATAAACCATTTACGCATATGCCCACAAACCTGCGAAAAAAAGTATTGATCTGGGTTAGGGTATGGGGCAAGTGTCTGAAATCTATTTCTTTTTAAGTTTGCCTTTATATCTAATTTTAGGAAAAATAGAGCTAATTTCATATCAATAAAGGCGAGTATGTTTAGAAAGACAAAAGTTATCATTGGTCAATTAGGCTCACCTAAATCTGTGGATACAAAAGATGTAAGGGCCTATTTAAAGGAATTTCTTGGAGATCCGCGTGTTGTGGATATCAATTCACTATTATGGAAAATCATTTTAAACCTATTTGTGCTTCCCTTTAGGCCTAAAAAGAGTGCCGAGGCCTACTCTAGAATATATGAAAACGGCAAATTTCCTTTGATTGAGAATACAAAGCAGTTCACCAGCGCAGTTGGAGAACATATTGATGATAACCTTGAGATAAACCATGCCTTCCTTTTAAGCTCGCCTAGAGTGAGTGACGTTATCGACGAATGGGAAACAGAAGACTCTAGCGAAAGGGCCGACAGGGTCGTGGTTCTTCCACAATTCCCTCAATACTCTGAGTCAACAGTGGCAAGCGTTTACGATCAATTGGGAAAGGACTTGGGCACTAGGGTTAATATCCCATCAGTGACCGTAATTAGCTCCTACCACAAGCTCAAAGCATTCATTGATTTGGGTGCTAAAAAAATTCAAAATTATTTAGACAAGGAAAATCCAGAAGAGCTTTTAATCTCATTCCATGGAATACCACTTAGAAGAGTTCTTCAAAAGAAGGATGAGTATTACTTTCACTGCTATGAGACTTTTCATCTTTTGAAGCAAAAGCTTAATTACCCAGAGGACAAAATCCACATGGTTTTTCAGAGTCGATTTGGCTCAGAGCAGTGGCTGGGACCTGCAACAGATGAATACGCCATAGATCTCGTTGAGAAAGGCTCCAAAAAAATTGCATGCTATTGCCCAAGCTTTGTTGTTGATTGTCTCGAGACCACGGATGAGATTGGAAATGAGCTAAGGGAAGAAGTTGAAGAGGCCGGTGGCGAGCTTATCTTCATTGAGTGTTTAAACGATGATGCCGATTGGGCCAAAGATTATGCTCATTTTATAAATGTACTTTGCAATGGTTCTCAAAAAGAACTTGATGAACTTTTTTATAAGACCGATGAAAAAGAGCTGAGAAGGAGTCTTCCAGAGCAAAAACAAAAAAGCCCTCCGATGGAGCCAGAAGCAAAAAAGAACGTAAAGCTAGTATTCTTGACTCTGTTCCTAGACTTGGTGGGGTTTTCAATCATTTTTCCCATGTTTCCGGCCCTTGCAAAATTCTATCTTGAAAACGATTCAAATAATGCAATTCTTCATGGCTTCTTTGGGCAACTTGAGGCATTTGGCTCCATAGGTCAGGCGAGCATGAGCTCTGTGGCATTATTTGGTGGAGCTTTGGGCGCGCTTTATAGTTTGTTGCAGTTCTTTGCATCTCCATTTTGGGGGCGGCTGTCCGATAGGATTGGAAGAAGACCAGTTATGCTTTTCTCTATTTTTGGTCTGTTCTTAAGTTATGTTCTTTGGATCTTCTCTGGCTCATTTACTTTGCTGCTAGTTGCAAGAGTGCTAGGTGGACTTATGGCCGGAAACCTTTCTGTGGCCACTGCTATTGTTGCAGATGTGACCTCAAGTGAGAACCGCTCGAAAGGTATGGCCTTTGTGGGGATTGCCTTTGCTCTTGGATTTATATTTGGACCTGCCATTGGTGGGCTATTGAGTATGATTGACTTGACTCAGATTAACCCAGGCCTGATTGCATATGGTATTAATCCTTTCTCTGTCCCAGCTGCTTTTGCTGCAATTTTAGGCCTTATAAATTTTGTGCTCATCTTTTCAAAGTATAAAGAAACTCTAAAAGAAAAGAACACGACCAAAAGAACCTCCAACCCGCTTAAGCTTTTAAAACCTTTGCCATATCCAGGGGTGAACAGAGCGAATCTGGGATATTTCCTATTTATAACCCTGTTCAGTGGGATGGAATTCACCCTTACTTTTCTTGCTGTTGAGAGACTTGCTTACACGCCCATAGAAAACGCATATATGTTTATTTTTATAGGCCTGGTCATCGCTTTTACTCAAGGTGGATATGTAAGAAGGAAGGCCAGCTCCGTTGGAGAAAAATCCATGGCAATTAGAGGTCTGGCTATGATTATTCCAGGGCTTTTGGCGGTGAGCTTTGCTACAAACTCTTTTATCCTTTATGTAGGCCTTTTGTTTTTGGCAATTGGCAGTGCTATGGCCATACCAACTTTGACAAGCCTTGTGTCTTTGTACACTCCTGTAGACTCACAGGGTGAGGCCTTGGGGGTGTTCAGATCTTTAGGCTCATTAGGAAGAGTTTTTGGACCTGCATTCGCAAGTGTCATGTACTGGAAGATGGGCTCTGGAGCCCCTTATATTGTGGGAGCAATATTAATCTTATTGCCAATCATCGTCCTTAGAAAGCTTCCAGAAGTAGAAAAAGCTTAATTAATATTAGTCCGTCCACAAAGTAGAGGTAGTATAGGTCGCTAGACCTTTCATTTGCAGTGCTAATGAGTGCGATACCTAATATTAAAAAAATAGTCAGTAAGAGTATGGATAGATCTGTGAACACTAAAAGCAGCAACACAGAGGCCAAAAGCGAAGACAGAGAAAGCATCTTTGCTGCCAATGCTCCATAACGGTTCGCGAATGTTTTGATATTTTGTCTTAAGTCATCTTGTACGTCTCTCAAATCGAAAAGCAAACACAAAGAAAAAATAAAGAGAAAGCACTCAATAGTAGGTAGGACTGTGTAAGTTCCAAAAACAGGAAAGGCACAAGTCATGGCCCACACATATGAGATTAGAAAAGGCTTAAAAAAAGGAATGGATCTTAATCCTTTTCTTAGCACAACGCCCTCATACAGCAATGACAATAAAAGCAAATGAGAAAAGTTCAGAATATCTTTTAGGCCTAAAAATTGACTAAGAAGGCCAATTCCAATTGTTGAAGCTCCTATCAAAATCCATAACGTTTTTTGCTTGGCCTGTATCCACCGTCCTCTCTCCGAGGTGGGAGGTCTTTTAAGCAACGGCAAAATTTGAACAATGTTATAGGAAATGAAGGTGCCTAAACCTATTATTATTGTTCTTGGAATGTGAATCGATTCTCCTATAAATTGGTAGAATAGAGAAAGTGAAATTGCGGCCAAAGAAATATAAAGGCTGGAAAAGGCAACCGCTTTGAACATTTAGTTGTGTGAGTGGTTGCCGCTATACTTTCTTTCACCAGAATCGGTATCTAGTGGTGGTACGACCATGTCATGCTGTATTGCGTGGTGGATGGCGCTTCTGAACATGTTGTAGTACCTGTCCGTTTTGTGCCAATCAGAGTTTGGAAGCTCTAAAGTAAAGGTTGGTATTCTTTTTTCATTACCGGCCCAATTTCCCAAACTTCCTGTGAAGAATGGGTAGTCGCTTATTTTGTATTTTCCGGCCTTGTCACTCATTTCCTCTAATAGCTTCTTGGCAACGATCCCTTTTTTCTGAGTAAATGAGGGGCCATCATAGTCAAGAAGAGTTAATGGTGCGTGAACACTGATGATCTTATTTGGTTTGTAGAGGTTTATAAGATTTACCTGAAAAATTGTCTCCTGCTCACTGAGAGCGTACTTGCCAGGAAACCTTCTTGGATCGGATCCGTACCTTCTTTTCCAAAGCCTTTTAGCGTTGTTGACCCAGTCTTTGGTGGGAAAATTTCTGTTAACATCCACACCCCGAGCGTTTGTTCTCGTAGGCCTTGATCTAAAGAAAGAGTCAGGGGCCACTAGGGGAGCTATCACGATTAAATTGTCGCCAATAACCTCTGGATTGTTCTTTAAATCATCCATTAGATCGTAACAAAATTTCACAGGAGTTATCTCGTCCCCATGGACACCGCACATCACCAATGTGACGTTCATGTCCACTTTCTTCCTTTTCTCCTCGTCACCGAAAACAAACCAAACTATTGGATTGCCCCAGAAAGAGTTCCTTACATGGTGCCAAGTGTAGTCGTGACAGCCACTTTTACCCCATTCATATTTATTGAAAAACTTATTGGTCTTGTCGCAATAGGTTTTAACCTTTTGGCTGTTCTCTTTGGTTTTAACAACATAAACCTCTGGCCTGGGGGCCTTTTCTATTTTTTTAGTCTCCGCTTCTATTTCAACTGCGGTGTTTTCTTTATCGCCATCAGTTATTGACGTGAGAATGGGTTTAATATTGGAGCAGCTTACAAATAAGGCCGACAAAAATACTATAATTGCTTTCAACATGCGTGTTCCTATAAAGTTCGGTTTATTGTATTAGATTTAGATTAAACCTTAAAGTATAAAGAATGATGAATACAGCCCTAATAATTACTTCAAATCCTGAGCTAGAAAGTGTGAGTTTTCTTCGCGCCGCCGCAGAACAGGCCGGAATGAAGGCCAAAGTTGCAGAGAGCTATCAAAAAGCAGACCTGGTAATACATAGAAAGTATGGGATGGACTACAGTGACCTAGACATTGATGTCCTACAGAGGGAAGGAGCAAATACTTTAAACCCAGTAGCATTTCAACGAATCTGTAGAGACAAATGGATTCAACATCAGTGGCTATTGGATAATGAGTTGAATGCTTTGGAAACCTATAAACTTCCAAATCAACCAGATAAGGAAGGTGCCTGGGTTTTAAAGACTATTAGGGGGATGCAAGGCAGAGGAGTAACGAAGTTTGACAGTCTGGAAGAGCTCCTGATTTCAATTTCAAGTTTGAAAGATCAAAATTACATCGTGCAAAAAGGACTGAACTTCTCCTCAGAGTTTAGGTGTGTCTTTATTGGTGATCGCAGGTTTTGGTTTGAAAAGACAGGAGGAAACCTTTTTAAGGGCGGCAGCGCTCAAAAAGTTACAAGGCCTGGCCAAAGATTAGAGGATATGGCCGATGTTATTTTCAATCAATTAAGTCCTCGCTTTGCAGCAGTGGATTTTCTAGAATTTGAGGGAGAATTGTATCCAATCGATCTCAATTGCTACCCAGGCGTTGAGTTGATAAAAGATGAGATGGATTCGGTTGTTGGGATGTTAAAAAGGGCAGTCAAATGAAGATATTGGTCAGTTCGTGCTTGCTAGGACAAAACGTCCGTTATGACGGTGGTAACTGCTTTATGAACAGTAGTTGGATTGCTAGATTGGCCGCCTCGGATCAAATAGTCTCACTCTGTCCTGAAGTTGCATCTGGAATGAGCGTTCCTCGAGCCCCAATCGAGCTGAAAAATGGTGAGGTTGTGGATGAAAGCGGAGTTGTCATTACTGAAAAATTCAGATCTTTAGTGGATAACCTAGAAGCATTCATAAATGATAACTCCATATCGATGGCGATTATGAAGGACAAAAGTCCCAGTTGTGGAGTCAGACAAATCTATGATGGATCTTTCTCTGGCACATTAATAGAGGGGCAGGGGCTAATTTCGAAGGAACTCGCCAAGTATGTGCCTGTATTTTGCGAAAATGAGCTCTATGAGGCCGAAAAGTACTGGAATACTCTTAAAATTTAGAGGTGCCACAAATTATTGCCAAAAAGCTAAAGAATTTGGATTGATTCTCCGATCTATAAGACAGATTTGTTTTAAGGAGAATCTATGTTTACAAGTTTTGAAGAATTTAAGTTCTTTCAGTCTTTTAGAATTCCTGTTGAGAAAGGGGACGAAGTAAGGTGCCTCATTGAGTATGAAAACGAACTAGGGCAGTTTGAGTATATCAAAGATGCCACTTTGGCCGATGTTTCCGTTACGGGGATCGGTTTTATTTCAAGCTCAAGACTCGGAGTGGAAACAAACATTAGAATCTCACTGCAATTCAAAAGACTTCGCATTGATGTGGAAGGGCATGTTGTAAGATCTTTTGGCTACGAGCTGGAAGAGGACAAGATGCTTTACGGAATTGAGGTCGATAAAGACGATCAAAAAAATATGAGACGCTTTATAGAGCAATACGTAACCAGCTTCTCTCCTGATAGAGCGAGAGGATGTCTGGCCAATATGGCGTTAAGTGAGAGATACAAAAAGGCCACAGAGTCTTTTGAAGTATTTTCACTAATGCTTTCACTCTTTAAAGACATTACCGCATTTGGATCTCAAGAAGGCTTTCTGAACAACATGCTGGAAGAGATTTCAAGAATCTTGAACGCCCAAAGAGCGTCAATATTTTTAATTAATCCAAAAACCAATGAGCTGGAAGCTGCGGCCGCGCTAGGGATCGATAAAGATCTTTTGAAGTTTGACTATCGTAAGGGAATTGCAGGAAGTGTTTTTACAACAGGCGTTCCTTTAAATATTGACTGTGAAACTGACAAGGTTCGTTTTAGCGAAGAAGTGGATGCCAAAACTGGTTTTTCCACAAGGTCCATCCTTTGTTCTCCGCTTACAAATAGAGAGGACAAAGTCATTGGGGTTATTGAGGTTCTTAACAAAAGAAACGAAGATCGATTCACAATGGAAGATGAAAAAATGATGAAGGTTTTGGCCTTGATCTTTTCCTCTGTGTTTCACAATTACAATCCAATCTCTGAGAAGTCGCTTATCAGGAGGTTTTCAACTCCTTACGACA
The DNA here is from genome assembly GCA_002711995.1 of Halobacteriovoraceae bacterium. Classification (GTDB taxonomy): domain Bacteria; phylum Bdellovibrionota; class Bacteriovoracia; order Bacteriovoracales; family Bacteriovoracaceae; genus UBA845. Next base: position 83,273 of record PASN01000019.1, read on the forward strand.
GGGAATATGCTTATATTGGAAGATCTCCACAAACAAATGAGATTAGAAAATCCATTGTTCAGCTTAAGGATATCGACACACCACTTCTTATAAAGGGAGAGTTTGGAACTGGCAAAAAGCTCCTTGCAAGAATTATTCACAATGAAGGCAAAAGAGGGCTTGAGAAGTTTGAAGTCATACCATGCAAGGGTGTTGATCAAGAAGAGCTTGAAAGAAAGCTCTTTGGAAGCGATGAAGAATCAAGTCTTATGGAAGTGTGCAGGGGTGGCACTGTAGTGCTGCATGAAGTGGGACACATGCCATTGAGCTTGCAAACAAAACTTGTAAAAGTTCTTAAAGATAGAAGAGTGCCTGGAAGTCAAATGACTTTGGACGCTAGAGTCATATTCACTTCAAGCGTTGACCTGGAAAAGCTAACAAAAGAGGAAGGGGAATTTAACGAAGATCTCTTAGATATGGCGCTTTCGTCCATTTTAGAAGTGGCTCCGTTAAGAAAAAGAGTTCAAGATGTTGAGGACCTACTTTCATACTTCTTAAGAAAAGAGTGTAGAAAGCAGGGGCTTTTACTAAAGGAATTCTCTGATGAAGTGAAAGAAGAGCTAAAAACATATGACTGGCCTGGAAATGTTCACGAGCTTCAAAAAGCTGTGGAGAAAGCGGTGCTTTACAATCCAAAGGCGCATATAATCTCTAAAATTAAAAACGGAGCGGCTCCGATTGTTGATCTCTCAAAAGCGTCAATCAAAGGCCTGGACACCATACCATTTGCTAGAGATTACACTATCTCTCTTAAAGACAGGGTGGCGCTCGTGGAAAGAGAAATGATCTACGCTGAAATCAAGCGAAACAAAGGCAATAAGTCCAAGGCCGCCAAGGCAATGGGCATATCTAGAGAGGCCTTAAGAAAGAAACTTCTCATCTCAGACAAAGTCTACGACGAGCTCTCAAAAAAGAATCAATCAGAAGACTCATCAGCAGCATAGCTTAAGGCCTCTTCCGAGGCCTTTTTTATTTTAGATTTCTCCATAAATATCCGATAGATAAGATATAAATTTGTTTACGGATGCGCTTTGAACTATTTAATAGGTTTCATTGGAAATTTTACCGCGACGGACTTTTTGGATATCGCCATTGTGGCGTTCATCCTTTACCGTTTCCTGCTTATTGTACAGGGGACTAGGGCCGTTCAAATGCTTTTAGGCCTAGCTGCCCTGGCCACTTTGTATTGGTTCAGTCTTAGCTATGAGCTTTATTCGCTAAATTGGATTTTAAATCACTTCTTTGACTACTTCTTTGTGATTCTAATTATTCTTTTCCAAGATCAGATACGCTCTGCTCTAGTAGCGTTTGGAGAGGCCAAGATTATTGGGCGGAGAAAAAGAACTCGCTATAATGTTCAGATTGAAGAAGTTGTGACGGCCTCAACCGCCCTGAGTAGAGAGAAGACTGGCGCTTTGATTGTTTTTGAAAAGAACCATGGCCTTTTAAACTATTCACTTACCGGGACTAGACTGGATTGTCGCGTGCATTCAGATATCCTGTATTCAATTTTCCAATCAAATTCACCTTTGCATGACGGCGCAGTGATCATCTATGAAAATAGAATTCAAAGCGCCGGCTGCTTTTTGCCACTTTCTAAAAATGTGGAAATAGACTCCCATTTGGGAACTAGACATAGGGCCGCATTGGGAATTACTGAAGTGAGTGACGCTGTTGTATTGGTTGTTAGTGAGGAGACTGGCAGGGTAAACCTGTGCCACAACGGTCAGTTCTTTTATATGAAAAACGAGGAAGCGCTTCGAAAACATCTTAGACAACTTCTTGTAACCGAGAGGTCTGAAGGCCTTGAGGATCTTAGCGAAGCTAGGAGAAGTGTATGAGCATGGACGCCAAGAAGAAGCGTAAACATGTCCTAAAAGGCTTCTCTGTCTTTTTCGCATTCTTTTTATGGTTGTACGTCTTAAGCAGCGCCCAGACCAAAGGTGAGAAGATCGTTAAACTTGAATACAAGGCCCCTGTGGGATACTCGGTCAAAAACCAGCCGGTGGGGGAAATTACATACGCGATTTCTGGGCCTAGAGTGTTTGTGCGATCAATCATGTCCGATGATGAAAAACTCGTAGTAGACCTTAAAAAGATATTTGAGAAAAACAAAACAAGATATGAAATCAATGTGGCCGAGCTTGGGATGACTTTTCCCTTTGGTGTTGAGTTAACTAGAGTTGAGCCAAGTCGATTGATTGTAAAGCTTGAGAAGTCCTTAATAAAAGAAGTTCCTGTAAGAAAGATGATTATAGGGGAGGTCCCCAGCGATCATAAAATGGTGGGCTCAAGCGTCGAGCCAAAAAAAATCTTGGTGGAGGGACCAATCTCGCTTGTCCGAAAATTAAAGTATGTTGAAACCGGTCCAATAGAGTTGAATGGCCTTACTGGGGATTCCAGCTTGAAGGTACCTTTGCAAGGCCCAGATGAGCGAATTATGCTTGAGCAAGAGTTTGTTGAATTCAAGTACACAATTCATCCGACTAGAGCGAATATGATTCTTAAGAATATACCTGTGAAGTTTTTAAGTTCAAAGCTTATCAAAGAGGTGGATAGGCGAAGCGTTAATCTTATGGTATTAGCGGATAATAAGGAAAAGTTTAAATACGGAACAAAAGATATTAATGTCATCGCTGAAGTCCCAGACAATGCCAGAGGCAAAGTGGAAATCCCTTTGGTGGCAAAGCTTCCTCCGGGGCTTCACCTGTTGGAGATTCAGCCAAGTTCAATATCTGTAGAAGTGGAAGGAAAATAATTATGAGCAGAAAGTTGTTTGGAACTGATGGTATTAGGGGCAGGGCCAATGTTTATCCGATGACTGGAGAGATTGCCTTTGCGCTTGGAAGAGCGGCCACCAGCTATTTTCAAAAGAAAACAAAATCTAAGAAACCATTAATTATTATTGGCAAAGACACTCGACTGAGCTGCTACATGCTTGAGCAGGCATTCTCTGCAGGTGTGTGTTCACAGGGTGGAAGAGCGATACTGACAGGCCCCATGCCAACCCCTGGCGTTGCATTTGTAACCCAGTCAATGAGAGCTGATGCGGGAGTCATGATCTCGGCCTCTCACAACGCTTTCTACGACAATGGGATAAAACTCTTTGATAGAACTGGACATAAGCTGCCTGACTCGGTGGAGCTGGAGCTTGAAAATATGGTTCTTAATCCAGAGCTTATCGACATTAAATTGGATGACCAACTCGGTAACGCAAAAAGGCTTGATGAGGCCATGGGCAGATATATTGTCCAGGTTAAAAGCGCTTTTAGTTCAGACTACAACTTGGAAGGAATGCGTCTTATTGTTGATGGCGCCAATGGAGCAGGCTATAAGGTTGCGCCACTAGCGTTTAGAGAGCTAGGGGCGGAAGTAATCTCAATTGGAAATTCACCGGATGGCACAAATATCAATAAAGGTGTAGGAGCGCTACACCCTGAAACCTGTGCTGAAAAGGCGCAGTTATACAGAGCTGACCTTGGAATTTGTCTCGATGGCGATGGAGACAGAATCGCAATTATTGATGACAAAGGCAGAGTGGTTGACGGGGACAAGCTGATGGGTGTTCTTGCAAAGTTCCTTAAAGACACTGACTCATTGAATGGTGTCAATGAAATCGTTGGGACCGTAATGACAAACTTTGGACTTGAAAAATACTTTGAAAAAGTTGGATTAAAGCTATTTAGAACCAAGGTTGGTGATCGCTATATTGTTGAAAGAATGTTGCAGTCTGGTTCTTGCTTTGGCGGAGAGCCGAGTGGACACTTGGTGTTTAAGAAGCACACAACCACAGGTGACGGCATATTGGCGGCGCTAAAGGTTATAGAGTGCGTTAAACATTACGACAAACCACTTTCCTCGCTTTTGGATGAAATTGAACTGTACCCTCAAATCATGAAAAACGTGAGTGTTAAAGAAAAGAAACCGTTTGAAGAGCTTCCTGAGGTTGAAAAGGCGGTTGAGAAAGTAAACAAAACACTTAAAGGCACAGGAAGGGTGCTGCTGCGTTACAGCGGGACAGAGAACTTGGCCAGAGTTATGGTAGAGGGTGAAGATGAAGCGCTGGTAAGAGAGTGCTGTGATGAACTTGTGGAAGTTGTAAAAACCAGCTTGGCTAAATAGGAGAGATCTATGTCCAGATTAGGTGTTAACATTGACCATGTTGCTACTCTTAGACAGGCCAGAGGGGAGCATTACCCTTCTATTACGGAAGCGGCAAGAATCTCTTTAGAGGCCGGAGCCGATCAAATTACCATTCATTTAAGAGAAGATAGAAGGCATATTCAAGACCCGGATGTAAACGCGGTGAAGCTTGTGACCCAAAGATATGGAAAACCATTAAACCTTGAGCTAGGCGTGGACCCAGGAATTATAGAAATTGCTGTCGACACAAGACCTGACTGGATTTGTATTGTTCCTGAGAAAAGAGAAGAGAGAACAACAGAGGGTGGCCTCAACCTTTTGGATGATGAGAATTACCAGAAAGTGAAGGCCGCTTGTGAAAAATTCAAAAAAGAAATCCCGGGTGTTAAAATCTCACTATTCGTTGAAGCTGATCGTAAAACCTTAGAAAAGTGTGTTGAACTTAACATCGACGCAGTCGAAATCCATACTGGCGACTATGCCCAGGCGTTTCTTCAGGACAATCCTATTGAAGACTTCATAGAGCGGTTTAGAAGTGAGAAAGAATTTATAGAGTCAAAAAATATTGGGTATCATGCTGGGCATGGCCTAACCGACGAAAGCCTTGTTCCTTTGGCCGAGAATAAGTTGTTTGCTGAATACAATATTGGCCACTGGATTATCTGTGATGCTGTGTTTTCAGGGCTGGAAAGCTCAGTAAAGAAGCTGATTGAGGTTTTGGAAAGTAATAAATAAAACGGAGTTCCCATGAGGATTGTCGATATAAACGAGATGAAAGACATTGAGATCCGCGCTCAAAAAGAGTTTGGTTTTGACGAGCGCTTGATCATAGAGAACGTTGGTTCCAAAGGCGCTAGCGTCATTGAGAGCAAAATACTCTCTAAATTTCGAAACAGCGAGATCATCTTTTTGATTGGCCGAGGCAACAATGGAGCGGATGGTCTTTCCGTGGCAAGACACCTAACAAGTTTAGGCAGAAAGGTTAGGGCCTTTATGCTGTTTGGAGAAGACAGCACCAGCGATGAGTTGAAAGTGCAATTGGAGATGGCGAAGTCCTTCGGCGTTAAAGTCAACATGATTGAAGATATTGAGCAGCTTGCAAGCTATTGCTCACAGGTTTCAGGAAGCATCATATTTATTGATGCAATTTTTGGAACGGGAGTAAGATTGCCGATGTCCAACTTTCTTTATGAAGTGGTGGACTTTGTAAACAGCAACAGCTCTTACACGATCTCAATTGACATTCCATCGGGAGTTGAAGGCGACACAGGTTTTATTCAAGGCAAGGCAATTAGCGCGGATCTGACTTTGGCCGTGGCCCTTCCTAAGCTTGGATATTACGAAGCTGACGGGGTTAGACTGGTTGGAGATGTGGAAGTGCTTAGGGTAGGCTTTCCGAGAGTCTTGCTAACAGAAGGAAATAAGCGTCTTCTAAACTTAGAAGACGTGGTGGATCCTTCCAGCAAGCGTGACAAGTTTGCAGACAAAAAAGTCTTTGGACATCCTCTATGTTTGGGTGGGTCTCATGGACTTACCGGAGCTCTTGTGATGGCCTCTCAGGCCGCTTTGAAAACAGGGGCCGGACTTGTTACAGCAGCTACTTGGGAACCACAATATAAGGAGTTAATGGATAGACTCATTCCAGAGATCATGACTGGGTATCTACCACTTGATGTGTCCAAATGGCCTCGACTAATCAAAGATCTAAATAAATACTCTTCTATCGTTATTGGCCCTGGTCTCGCTAGGTCAACAAGGGCACGGAGACTGACCCTTGAGATATTAAATAATTTTGATGGCCCAGTTGTTCTTGATGCTGACGCTATTAACGTTCTAAAGCTTAACGAAGACAAGGGAGCCTTTACAGTTAGGAATGCTCCCACGGTTATTACGCCTCACTTTGGAGAGTTCTCCCGCTTTTGCAATATTGAATACTCAGAGCTTGAAAGGCGACCGGTGCAGCACCTGCAAGACTTGGTTGAGCAGATCAATTGCTCGGTAATCTTAAAAGGGCCATGCACTTATATGGGCCTTAGTGATGGCAATGTGTTCTTTAACTACTATCCAAACGATGGAATGGCGACTGGCGGAGTTGGTGATGTTCTAGCGGGCATACTTGCAGGCCTTTTAGGCCAGGAGCCTGAGTTGAAAGATAAAAGCATCTCCTTAAGCGATAGATACAAAGTCTTTAATCAGACCTTGGGTATGAGCGTGCTTGCCCATACGATGTCTGGACACTTTGCAGCTGAAAAGCACGGAGTTAGGGCCATGACTGCGTCTTCGCTGATAGATTGCTTTTCAAAGACATTCCAAGAGCTTGAAAGTCAGATGGATAAAATTATTTATGGAGAATAATCTTGTCAGAGAAATTGGTTAGAGAATGGAAAAAGGTTTTTGCGGCTGACTTGCCATATGTAGCGCACGAGTTGAAAGAGGCCGTTAAACCTAAGGCGTTAATCCTACTGGATGGGCCAATGGGAGCGGGTAAAACTACTTTTGCAAAAAGTTTTATAAGCGATGACGAAACACTTAGTCCAAGCTATGCAGTACTGTCTGAAACCAACACAGTTTTGCATGCTGACTTCTATCGATTAAAAGAACCTGAGGAAATTTATCATTTAGAGCTTCAACTTTACTTAGAAGATAAAAATTATTTTTTAGTTGAGTGGGGGAAAACCTACTTAAGCACTATACTTAAAGAAGTGCCTGAAGAGTTTGATTTATATTGTCTGGAAATAGAGGTAAATAGTCAGGCCCAAATTGAAGACGAAGATAAGTCTAGCTTTAGTAGAAACTTCTTTCTGAAGAAGCTTGAGGGGTACTAAATTTCGACTGAGCGCAAAAGTCGGAAATTACTTCCACGCGCATCCAAAAACTCCATGTTTACATATCGCAACAAATGAATAATTTCAATAATTTATGGCCATTTTGAAATGTAAGTTCTTTTTAATATTTCTTTAGTAATTAACAGTTGACGTCAACAACCAAAAAGAGTGATAATTTTTATTGTGATATTTACCGGATTGAAAATTTCGGTCGAATATTAGCACGGACTCTAAGGAAGAAGATGTCCCAACTAAAACAAAAATTATGTTTAATCAGATTATGGAGGATTTACAATGAGACTTACATCAAAAGGCCGTTACGCAGTAAGAGCTATGCTTGACCTGACTTTTCACTCAAGCGGTAACCCGGTTAGATTGCAAGAAATTTCCACAAGACAAGCTATCTCTCTTCACTACCTAGAGCAGCTTTTTAGAAAGCTAAGAACTGGTAGAGTTGTTAAGTCTGTAAGAGGACCAGGTGGTGGTTACGTTTTAGCTAGATCAATGGACGAAATTACTATTAAGGACGTTCTTGAATGTGTTGGTGAAAACATTAACCCAGCAAAAGATATTCTTGGAAACCCAAGCTCTGGTGTTGAGGTTAGACCTAACGAAGGTGAAGCTGCAAAAGTTAACACTACTGAGTTCAACCTAACTCGTAACTTTTTCCAAAACCTTGGTATTCTAATGCAAGAATACTTGAGCACAACTACTCTTGGCGATCTTCAAAGAAAGTCTAGAGAAGCTGGTATGGGCGCTCAGGGAACTGAAAACAGAGAAGCTTCAGAAGCTCAAAGCTCTAATATGGGCCAAACAAGCTCTGAGTCTGTAATCAGACCAAATATTGGAGAGATTAACCAGTAATTTTGAAAAATAGATTTTATCTGGATTATAATGCTACATCCCCTTTTTCTACGAGCTTCAAAAGCTATTTAGAGAAAGGGGATTTTCCTTTTGCCAACCCGGCATCGATACACACCTCTGGAAAATTTTCTCGAAAGTGTCTGAATCAAGTAGAAGACTTTCTATTTAATTTATTTGACCTGGACGCTTCCGAATATCATTTAGTTTTCCACTCTGGAGCAACTGAAGGAATTCGCTCGTTTTTTGAAGCTGCCCAAGAGGGTGACGCGATGTTTTATTGCGAGAGTGATCATCCCGCGACAATCTCAAGTGCCAAAGCTCTAGAAGAGCGGGGCGTGGAAACGATCCCCATGTCTATTTCTTCTAGCGGGGACTTTGAGTTGGAGCACAATATTGAGCTGATTAAGAGTTGGAAGACCAAAAATAAGGGCAGGGCCTTTGCAAACTTTCTATATGTACACAATGAAACGGGTGTTCGTTGGAGCCTTGAGGACGCCCTGTCGCTGAAAGAGAAAGCCGATTGTTTTGTGCATGTGGATTCCACTCAGTCTCCTGGAAAGATCATTAACTGGGAGCGTTTAAGCACTGGATTGGATGCGTACACTTATTCAGCTCACAAGTTTGGCGCTATGAAAGGAATTGGGTTTAGCTTTGTTAGAAAAGCTTTTCCTTTTAAACCTTTAATGAAAGGCGGAGCTCAACAATCGGGCCTTAGAGGTGGAACCGAAAATGTTTTAGGTGCCATATCCATTAAACTTGCTTTGGAAGATATCCAAGGTTTGGATCTTTCAGCTATTGAGGTCTTGCGGAACAAGCTCGAACAGCTTGTTCTTAACCGTGAGGATGCCATTGTTGTTGGCAAGGATTCTAAATACGGTAGAGCTGTGAATACATTAAACTTCATAATAAAGTCCAAGAAGGCCGACATTTCTCTAATACAGTTTGATATGGCAGGCCTTGATATCAGTAGTGGATCCGCCTGCTCAGCTGGCTCAGTTGAGCCCTCAAATACATTGATCTCAATGGGACTAAGAGATTACGCAAAAAACGGACTACGTGTATCTTTAGGTCAGTGCAACATAGGTCATGAAAAAGAGATTCTAAAAAAATTCGAACAAGTCATAAAAAGATTATGAAATCATTTCTTATTGGAAGTCTTCCTTTTGAGAGTGTTGAAGAGGCAATAGATTATGTGTTCTCTTTTGATGTGCCCACTTTGCCAAACTTGCCTCAGTTGTATGAGGATGAGTTTATGCTGAACCAGGCCTTTGAGTGTTTGGAAGGCTACTCATTTACAGGAGCCGCGGTGAAAGTTGACAGTCAAAAGAAGAGCTCTCTTTTAAGTTTCAGCGCTAAAAGTGAATTCTTTGAAAGGCTTGGTTCAACATATAAGTGGCAAGCATGCGGTCCTTTAACGCTCTTGTCCGCTTTAGACCATCATACAAAGTCTGAAGAGATCTTGGACAATTACCTGGACCAATTAATTGCAACTCAAAAAGAGTTTAATATATTAAGCAGTGACCCGTTTTTGTTTTTATTGGACGAGCCTGTTCTTGCATTTTGTGAAGACAACATAGATGTTTTAAAGAGGTTTATATCCAAGCTGAAAAGTTCATCCACTTTAAAGCTCGGTAGGGTTGGAATACATGCATGTTCAAAGGTAAGTCTTAGCACTCTACAAACTTTAGGCCTTGAGCTTTATGCTTTAGACCCCTCTCTTTATAGCTCTGATGAGATGAAGGAATTACAGAAGTCACTAGGTTCCAGGCTTGTGTATACTCCAGTGAGCTCCAAAGGGGCCGAAATCAATTATAGGCCACACGAGGAAGAGTATAGTGCTCCAAGTTGCGGTGGAGCTTTGTCTTCTAAAATGGAAATGGATAATATAAAAAAGATTCTAAGAAGCTAGTCCTTTAAATCATCAAGGTTAACATCACTTGCTATGTTTACACCTCGGGAAAGCTTCTCCTTAGGCTCTTCTTTGATAAATGGGAATCTTACCTGTTCAACATCATTATATTCTTCGTCATAAGCGATAACGATTGTTTTAGGAACAAACTGTTGCAGCGATGAATAGTAGTAATCAGCTGGCAGTGATTCAAGCATGGCCTTCATTTGCTCATCTTCTTCATCAACGAAGTAGTCTCCAAACGGCTTTTTGGTGGCGTTTTTTACAATAAGGGCACCTTTGACCTTTTCTTTTGGAAGCTCATTTGTATTGGCCCAGGTTGAGAGATTGAAAAAATCCAAGTGGAATACTGATCCACCATACTTAAACTTTCTTGGAAGGGCTAAGCTTTGCATGAATCTTCTACTTGATTGATCTTTGGACTTCTTTTGCAGCTTATCCAGTAGATAACTGTCTTCAACTCTAATAATGTAGTGTCCAGCTTCTTTAGTGGATTTGTACAGTAGGTACTGAAACCCAATGCTAAACAGAGTGTAAAGCTTTTGCTGTGCCAAGTGAATATGAGCGGATTCGGTGTTTACAAGCGTTTTAACACCTTCATACAGTATTTCTTTTGATAAATCACGATAAGACATGGGCAGTATTATTAATGAAAAAGGTCTAAAAGCGCAAGGTGATTTTGGGCAATGAAGCATTTTAATCCGATTCAAATATTAAGGTTAAAATAATGCTGGATTAAAGGCTGTAATTTGATTGACTCTTATTGGATTTTTTCTTAAGATTCCGATAAATTTGCAAAAAATTAACGCGAAGTAATAACTTTATACCCGTTGGAGAAAGAATGAAAAACTTACCAAAGACGAGAAATATTGGGATTTCGGCCCATATTGACTCGGGAAAGACGACACTAACAGAAAGAATTCTCTTCTACTGTGACATGATTCACAAGATTGAAGACGTTCGTGGCGGCAGTGACGGCGCAAAAATGGACCACATGGAGCTAGAGAAAGAGAAGGGGATTACAATCACTTCAGCGGCTACTACTGTTCACTGGCATGGTTTTGACAAAAAAGGCATCACTTTTGCTGAAGGTGACGGCAAGTCAATCAAAATCAATATTATCGATACTCCGGGCCACGTTGACTTCACAGTTGAAGTTGAGAGATCTCTAAGAGTTCTAGATGGTGCGATTCTAGTTCTTTGTTCTGTTTCTGGTGTTCAGGCACAATCAATTACAGTTGATAGACAGATGAAAAGATATAACGTTCCAAGGCTTGCTTTCCTTAACAAGATGGACCGTATGGGTGCTGGCGCAGACAAAGGTGCAAGAGAGCTTAAAGAGAAGCTTCACCTTAACGCTGTTCTTATGCAAATCCCTATTGGTGCTGAGGAAAACTTCGAAGGTGTTGTAGACCTTATCACTAAAGAGGCTTACTACTTTGATGGTTCAAACGGTGAAAACGTTAGAATTGAAGAGTGTCCAGCTGACCTAGTGGACCTAATGGAAGAGAAAAGAGCAGAGATGCTTGATGAAGTATCTGCATTTGACGATGAAATCATGGAAAAATACCTTGAAGGTGAAGAGCCAACTATCGAGGAAATCCACAAGTGTGTTAGAGCTGGTGTAAACTCTCTTGAGTTAGTTCCTGTTTACATGGGTTCTGCATTTAAGAATAAAGGTGTTCAACCACTACTAAACGCTGTTGCTAGATACCTTCCTTCACCAGTTTCTTGTGTTAAGCCTACTGGTATCAAAGAAACTAAGGGTGGCGAAGAAAAAATCACTCTTGAGCCAGACTTTGAAAAACCACTTGTTTGTATGGCATTTAAAATTACTGACGAGCAGTTTGGTCAGTTGACTTACACAAGAGTTTACCAAGGTAAGATTACTAAAGGTGACACTGTTTGGAATACAAGAACTGGTAAAAAGGTTCGTGTAGGTAGAATGGTTAGAATGAACTCTAACGATAGAGAAAATATTGAAATGGCCGGAGCAGGCGATATTATCGCAATGGTTGGTGTTGACTGTGCTTCTGGTGACACATTTGTTGGATCTGACGACCTACTTGATATCTCTTGTGAAGGAATGCACGTTCCAATTCCAGTTATCGAGCTTTCCATTAAGGCAAAAGATAAAGATCAGCAGGCGAAAATGTCTAAAGGTCTTAACAGATTTAGAAAAGAAGATCCTACATTCCACGTTTTCACTGACGAAGAATCTGGTGAGACAAGAATTGCAGGTATGGGTGAGCTTCACCTTGAAATTTATGTAGAGCGTCTAAAGCGTGAGTACAAAGCTGATGTAGAAGTTGGTGCTCCTCAGGTTAACTACAGAGAGACAATTAGAACTGAAGCCGCTTTTGATTACACTCACAAGAAGCAAACTGGTGGTTCTGGTCAGTTTGGTCAAGTTGTTGGTGTTATCAGACCACTTACTGATGACAAGAAAGAAAGAGAAGATCAAAACTTTAAGTTTAACAACAATATTAAAGGTGGATCAATTCCTTCTGAATTTATTGGTGCTTGTGAAAAAGGTTTTGAAGACATCATGGAAAAAGGTCCATTGGCCGCATTCCCACTTATCAACGTTGAAGTTGACCTAAACGACGGTAAGTACCACGATGTTGACTCCTCTGATATGGCGTTTAGAATTGCATCTCGTCAGGCAATGAGACAAGGTATCTCTAAAGCTGACGCTGTTCTTCTTGAGCCATTCATGCAAGTTCAAGTTGAAACTCCAGATGATTTCCAAGGTTTCGTAATTGGTGACCTTTCTTCTAGACGTGGTATCATCCAAGGTTCAGAAGCTGGACATGGTGGAGAGACTATTGTTAACGCTCAGGTTCCTCTATCTGAAATGTTTGGTTACTCAACTGACCTAAGGTCTGGTACAGCTGGTAAAGCGACTTACTCTATGGAATTTGCTGAATACAAAGAGTGTCCATCAAACATTCAAGCTGAAGTAATCAAAGCTAGAGAAGAAAAACTTGCTAACGATGATTAATCAAAAATAAGCATTCACTTGCTAGAAGGGGCCTAACAAGGCCCCTTTTTTTTTGCTATCGAATGTCTTTTGCTCTTAAAAGCCAGTACATAATGTGCATATCAAGCCCTGCAATGTTCCCTCGCTTAATACGGGAGTTTATATTTAGGGGAGTGAATGGGTCTCTTTGCCATAGAAAGTCTAAAGAATAATTTCTAAATCGTGGGGGAATGGCCGCAGGGACTTTGTACCTTTTCTCACCACTAAGTGTGTAAGCGATGGTTAGCTTGTCAGAGTATATCTTTGCGAGTTCCTTTTCATCTTCGGTTGCCATGCCCATATTGTGTGCTCTGTAAAATGCGCCGTTGTAGTTTTCATGTATCTCCTCTTTCATTGAGTAGAAGTCCAAGTCGATTCCAAAGCTCTGGGCGGTAACATATCTGATTGCGCTGAAATATGGGTTTTTATGATGTCCTATATAGTGTTCAAAGATTTTTATGCCTTTTGAAAAGTGTCCTTGAAGCTGCTCATCTTCCAGGATGTTCGAGAGAGTCAGATATAGGGTGTGCTTAAGATTGTAGTTATAGTACTCATCAAGAGGTTCAAGACTTGAAATAAAGTCAAGAAACCAAACCATTTTGGCCAATGGCAGGTACTTAATATACTGGGCCTGATAAGTTTCATCTTCAGGAAACATTATCTTTCCCGCCAATAGGTAAGTGAGTTTGTGAAGTCCTATTCCCGCGTAATGGGCAGGTAAGGTTCTTGGCTCACTTTCATCAAATAGATTGCCAGGGTGATCCTCAAACACTATCCAGTTTGTATGAATCAAGTAGTCTAAAAGGTGTTTAAAAATTCTTTTGGCCTTGTCCCTGGTGTGCGGGTCATGGACATACATGAAGGTGTTTATGAGTCCTGTCATGACTCCCATATATTGGTCCCTGCTTACACCTTGGTAGCCTTGGAAACTATGCCAGTATTCACCTTCAATTAGCTTGCTTCTAAATGTTTGAAGTCTACCTTCACGTTCAAGTTGCTCATACCAACGGCTGCTTTCTGGTATAGCGCTTCTTGATAAAGGCCCAGCTCCATTGACCGTGGCAAGTACATTTATTTTATCCAGGAGAAGCTGTATACGTTCTAGGTCCTGTCCACTCTGGGTCACTGAGTATTTTAACGCCATAGAGGTGAGAAAGGTTCCAGTCCAAATGGCGCCGTCCATACCAATGGTTGCTCTATCATACTCCAAGCTATCAAGGTCTAATTGTTGGTAGTCCTTCCAAGTAAGCTTGTCTTCATTTCTTAATACTGGATTTTGCAGAGTGGAGTCTGCTAGATGGTGGCGAAACATTTTATCTTCGATCTTTTGAATTATTTGTTCTTTGTTTTCAACTGGTGCCGAATATGGGGCCAAAACCTCCATCTCTTTCCCGAAAGGGTTTTTGGATGCATTGACAAGTTTTTCTAAATCTTCTTTTAAATCTTCTTTGAGTGTGTCCGCCACAACTTCTCTAAGTTTTTTTGAAAGAGGGTCAAAGGTTTTCTCTATAGCGCTAATAATTAGATTTAGTATGTCATTGCTAAAATCAATGTCGACGGAGCCTTTTACTTTTACTTCATTAGGAATAGTTACCTCAACCGAGCCATCTTCTTGCGGACTAACGTGGATTAAGTTAGACACTTTTAAGTTTTTAATGGTGACCGAGATATTCGTGGTCTTTCTAAAGTACTTCGTTTGTGCTCTGACTCTAAACTTAACCTTTAAATAAATCCCACTTTCTCCGGCGGGGTAGGCAAGCTCAACTGTGTTTCCATCCACTAGGTCAATTCCTGGTGTGGCATCTAGAAGATTGTGTTTAAACTCTAAAAATTCCAAGACCTGTATGTCATCGTCTTTGGTGTCTGAGATTAAGTCTTGTGCCGCAATATTCACCTGCTTTGTAAGTTCTGTGTTTAGGTCATCCTCGAAATATAGAATTAACTCTTTAAGATCGTTGTTAAAAACTTCTAAATCTTTCGGGTGGAGAGGCCCTTTTAGAGAATAGGGCCTTGAAGCTCTGGCCTTATGAGCGATGCGAGAGTTCTCAAATACAATCTTTGAATGAGTGGAATTTTGATCCGTTATTAAATAATAGTCGTAGCTACTATCGGCCGAAGATCCAATTTTAGTTTTGCTATCAAACTGTTTCGGGCCTGAGGTTTTGCCGGTGATTCCTTTAGGAGATTCCACTTTTGGCATGGGAATTTTTACCATCAAAGATAGGGCGGATTTCGCAACCTTATTAAGCTCGTTTATGCGTGAGCCTTCAATCAAAGCAACCAATGGTAGAAGCGGGTTCTTAGAGGACACGGCGACTTTATAAAACTTGTTTCCGGAATTGAATTCTGCATCCTCTTTTGAAAAAGCATTTACCAATTCAAAATATATTGGGGTGTAATTATACCCTTCAGTTGCAATTAAAAGTCTAATCTGGGCATAATCCAGAGCATTGCTGCAGCTTGCATCCAATACTAAACCTTTGCTTTTAAGTCCTAAGGTCTTAGACTTCACAAGGTGCTTCTCCACGATAGCCAATGGGACAGAGTAGTCAGGACAACTTGCCCAAAGCTTGGAAATTGAAAAGATTAAGATAAAAAACAATTTATTCATAAAGAAATATGTAGCAAGCACACTGCCAGCTGAAACCGACCTAATTTTGATCTGAACTATAAAAAGTGTTTAGAGTTTTTACGGCCGCTAAAACGTCTTATGGCCTTTTTAGTTTAGTTAAGTTTGACCACATAAAACTTATAAGTTTTTCTAATAGGTTCTAGACAAATTCTATTGGGCGTGTTTTTATGCATTTATGATTGAATCTTCGCAATTACAAGTTCTTATGGCCCTAACTAAGGCCGAAAGCCTCTCTCAGGCGGCTGAGTCTCTTGGTATAACACAGTCTGCCGTAAGTCAGAATATCAAGACCTTAGAGTCAAAGGTTGGCTTTTCCGTTATCACCCGTCAGGGTAAAAAAATGGTTTTAACGCCTGGAGGGAGAAAGCTAGCCAAGCTTTCAAAAAACTACTCCAAGCGTTTTGAAGACATGATTAGTGAGATTCAGCAGGAAAAAAACAAAATCATTGGTGGTGTTACCCTTGGCACCATGTTTGGGATAGGAAAAAGCTGGGTAGCTACGAGACTGATTGATTTCGCTGGTCACTTTTCAGAATTGAACGTTAAGGTTCAGATGGACTATCCAGATAAGCTGATCCGAGAATTTGAAAATAGAGATATTGATTGCTTGATTCTTCCAAGTCATTTGACTCCAGCGCATTCCGAGTCTGAAATTTTACATAACGAGATGTCCACATTGGTTTTCCCTAAGGGCCTAAACATCAACAGTGAAACTGGATTGAAAGAAATTATTGAGCAACCTTTGATATTCTTTGAAGAGAAAGATCACCTTTTTTACACCTGGTGCAAACAAAGGTTTGGACAGGTTCCAAGAGGAGCTTCTCCTCGTCTTGTGGTGAACGCCTTTGGACAGATCCTTCAAGCGGTTAATGAAGGATTAGGTATTGCTGTTGTTCCGACTCATGTTTTAAGAAGATCTTATTTTAAGAACAAAGTGGGACAGTTAGGAAAAGAGGACTATGTTCAATCGAGCGTTTTCAATTTTATTTATCACCCAGAAGATAAGAACAGCCTAAAAATAGATACTCTTTATGATTTCTTGTTAAAAGAAGTCGATAATCTAAATCTTTAAATGAAAGAGCTAGCTCTATTTCACTCTAAACTTCCTAAAGATGTTTTAGCCTTTTTAAATAAAGTTAGCGAGCAGGGTTTTAAGTCGGGCATAATTGGTGGATGCACCCGGGACTGGTTGAGAGAAAAGACTCTTTCTCACGATGTTGATGTTGAACTTAGGCCAACAGAGGATCTTGAGGAAAGGGAGCTTCTTTCAAAATTTAAAAGTCTCATTGAATTGCTAAGCAAAGACTATAGTGTTTATGAAAAAGGCTATAATGTTCACGAGGTTTCTGTAGGAGAATACAGCTTAGAGCTTGGACTTCCAAGGCTTGAAATTTTCAATAATACTGTGGGCCATTCAAATTTTACTGCTAAGTTTGTAAGCGATATGGATTACTCCAATGGCTTCAAGAGAAGAGACTTCACTCTAAATGCAATTATGTTTGAGTATTACGGCGGCCAGTGGAGATTGGTGGATCCTCTTAATGGAGTTCAAGATTTAAAGCTTGGGCTTTTGAGGGCCTGTGACAATGTGAGTTTTGTTAAAGATCCTGTCCGCTTTCTAAGGGCGGTGAGGTTTAGTGTTAAGCTTAATTTGGAGATGGAATTGTCTTTAATTGCTCTGCTTAAAAATATGGAGCTATCTCTTAATTCTCACTATCTAAGATTGGAAACTCAAAAAGGCCAAAAGCCTCTAACCATGCTGTCCGTCTGCTGCGAACTCCGTCCCTCTGTTTTTCCATTTGAGTTTCTATCAAAGCATCAAATACTTATTGAAGAGTATGAGAGAAGTTTTAGGATGGGGGAGCTCAAGCAACACATCGCTCAGTGCCTTTTTTTAACATTGCCACAAAGGCAAGCGGTTCTAAAATTTTTAGAGCTGAAACAAAAGTCGATTGTTGAAATAAACCTTAAAGAAATTAACCTTGGTAAAATAAAGAGCTTAAGTTTGGCAGACCTGTCTAATTTAAGTTGGAGTTCACAAATGCTTCAGCTGATCGCAAAGGCGGGGGAGTTTGATCAAAAAAAACTCGACTGGATTTTGAAAGAAGAAGGTGTGGAGTTTGGAGTTGACTTTCTTGAGAAGTATGAGGAGCCGAAAATTGAAATTCCTAAAGAGGTGCCAAATAAATTAAAGAACTATTATCTGCTCCAAGAAAAAACAAAAATCTTAACAAGCTAAGATGGAAGAGCTTATGAAACTTGCTAGTGCGCTTATGATTCTTTGTCTATTTGGTTGCAACCAGAGCTATCAGTACTCCGGCACCTTTCACAAAAACCAGTGTTTAAAAGGCGCAAGCTACATCCTTATAAATGGTGAAAAACTGGCAGTTGGAAGAGGGTCAAACAACGACTTTCAAGAAGTGCTGCAGCGTTTATCCAGGGGCAAGAAGGTGGATTTTAATCCGGTTTCAAAATCTGGGTGTGAAAAGGTGTACTCCCTAAAGTTAAATGGCCAAATAAAGGATGAGAGCTCACTTACAGGCTATGGCAATGATGAGGTGCGTAGAGTGATTCATGTCCAAGAATTTTCTTTCCAATAAGTCCCTGAAATTAGTCTAAGCTTATTTTACTATGAACCTTTTAGTGTGTATGATCCCACAAAATTCTAACGCAAAAATGAGGTGACTATGAGTGGTGAAAATCATTTGAATTTAAGAGGCATTGAATTTACTGAGTTTAGCTCGGAAGACCCTTCTGCCTTACATAAACTATTTTTGGCCTTTGGCTTTTCCAGACTTGCTAGACATGAGCAAAAAAAAATAGACCTTTATCAGCAAAACGACATTGTATTTCTTTTGAACTACGAGCCACAATCTTTTGGAACGGATTTTTATAAAGAACACGGGCCATGTGTAAGCTCAATGGGTTGGAGAGTTGACGACGCAAACTTTGCTTTTGAAAAAGGTGTTGAAAGAGGCGCCACCAAAGCTGAAAGCGCTGGTGATTACAAAAGTGAAGGCAAAGAGATTCCAGCAATCAAAGGGATTGGAGACAGTCTTATTTACTTCATCGACAATTTTAAAGATGAAAAACGCTACGAAAAAATGGGTTTTGTACCATTAGAAAATCCAGATATTGTCCCTGATCTAGGTTTTGAGTTTGTTGACCACCTAACGAATAACGTTGAGCAGGGTACCATGAAGAAGTGGTCTGACTTTTATAAAGACATTTTTGGTTTTACTGAAGTTAGATACTTCGACATTAAAGGTGTTAAAACTGGACTTACTTCTTATGCGCTTAGATCGCCTGATGGAAGCTTCTGCATTCCAATCAATGAGGGGTCTGATAAAAAATCCCAAATTAATGAATACCTTGAAGAGTACAAAGGAGCTGGTGTTCAGCATATCGCTTTGGCCACTAAGGATATCATCAAGTCTGTATCTGCTTTAACTAAAGAAGGTGTGGACACTTTGGACATGGACGATCAGTACTACCAAGAAGTTTTTGAGCGTGTTCCAAATGTAACTGAAGATCATAAGAAACTTCAAGAGCTGCAAATCTTGGTTGATGGTGACGACGAGGGATACCTTCTTCAAATCTTTACCAAAAATGTTATTGGTCCAATCTTCTTTGAAATCATTCAAAGAAAGAATCACCTAGCGTTTGGAGAGGGCAACTTTGGAGCACTTTTCAGATCAATAGAAAGAGATCAACAAAAACGCGGCTACTTAGACTAGCCTTTAATATCGAGAGGTCTTTAACTAGACCTCTCGTATTTGACCTTGTATGGCCTATATCTTGGCCATATCATTCATTTTTATAAATTCCCGCAGTGTTCATATGCATAAAATCCCAATTTAATAGTGGATGTAATTTGTTTTTAATGAACAAGGAGTGGGACAATGAAGACAATTCAACTATTTCTGATGATGACTATGTTGCTTGGTGTTGGAGCGTGTGCTGGCGGTCCACAAGATGAAAGCTTTGGACAGGCCATAGACTCTGCTGCCATCACCACGAGAGTGAAAACACAGCTCTTAAAAGATGAAGATGTGTCGGGGACAGATATAAATGTCGACACGTTTAAGCAGACTGTTCTTTTGAGTGGATTTGTTAGAAGTAAATCCGAAAAGAATAGGGCCGAAAGAATTGCAGCTCAGGTTCAGGGCGTGGACAGAGTTACAAACAATATTGTTGTTAAGGGCGAATAGTTAGGCCGGATTGTCACTCGGGATGTAAAAGCACTCAAGTTCAGGGTGCTTTGATTCCAAGAGGTTCATAATTTCCTGCACGCCAAACTGCTCAGTTGCGTTATGGCCGCCTGCGAAGAAATGCACGTTGCCTTCTTTGGCCTCATGCCAATCGTGTTCAGATATTTCTCCAGTTAGGTAGGCATCAAGGCCATCTGCTTGGGCGCTTAACCAGTCGGAGTTTGCTCCTCCTGTGATAATGCCCATTGACTCAATCTTTTCTTCGCTAGGGCAGCTGTGGATTACTGAGTGTCCAAGAATAGCTTCCAGCTTACTCTTTAACTGGGCAGGGCCTAAAGGTTGTTTGAAGCGCGCCTTCACACCAAGAGGACTGCCTTTTCTGTCACCAAAAGGCTCAAAGTTTTCCATTTCAAGCTTCTTAGCTATTGCTGCGGCGTTTCCGTATTCAATATGAGCATCAAGGGGCAAGTGGTAGCCCAGAAGGTTGATATCATTTTTTATAAGAGGAGTAACTCTTTTCCCAAATGCGTTTGTTATAGTTCGAGGCCCATGAAAGCTCCAAAATAGCCCATGATGCACTATCATTGCGTCGGCCTTCTTTTCGCACGCCTTCTCTATGGATTCTCTTGTGGCCGAAACAGCAAAAGCTATTTTTTTGACTTCCTCTTTTCCCTCTATTTGAAGTCCATTTGGGCCATAGTCGCTAAAAGTTTTCACATTTAAAAGATTATCCAAGAATTTAACAAGTTCGTCGCGTTTTACCATAATTGTACCAGTCTTCTTTTTATATTTTTAATAGCTTAACAGCTCTTCTTTTTTTATACTATAGCACATGAGAAATGGATTTTTACTGCCCCTATTGTTGTGTCTAGCGTTATTTTCCACAAATGTTTTTGCAGAAGAAGATAAGGAAGAAACCAAGCTAGAAAAAAAGTTTGAGCAAATCAAAACCGAGCGTCTAAAAAGAATAAGAAGAGAGTTGGTGCAACTCCAAAGCAATATCTTTTTGGCCAAGAAGAAAATTACTGAAGAACAAGATCTTGTCATAAGGCTAAAACTCGAAAGTGAACTAGACAAGCTCCAGTCGGAATATGAAAGTAAGCGGTTTGAGTTCATTGAAACGGCCACTAACATTAATCTTAGAAAAGCGGACCAAAGACCGGAAGAGACGAACCTATCCAAAGATATCAAAGATATTGTTGATCCGTTAATTGATGGAATAAAAAAGATATCTGAACGCCCAAGAGCTATTCAGCAACTGAAAGAAAGAACAGAGAAATTGAATGAAAAGCTTGAAGCTGCGAGGACCGCAGAGCAGAAATTGGAAGAGTTTGCAAAAAGCAACAAGCAAAAACAGCTAAAGAGGGCCATAGACAAATCCATTAAGGCCGTAAACGAGGTTAAGAAATCCGTGAGGATAGAGCTTGAAGACACTCAGTTTAAACTTCTTAAGATGGAGACTGCTGAGGGAGGGCTATTCTCAAATGTTTCTTACGCTATTTTTGACTTCTTCAAGACCAAAGGAAAAAACTTAATTCTTGCTCTTGCGGTTTTTCTAGGGCTGTACTGGCTTCTCGGAATGGGGCAGGACCGTTTTATTTCCCTTTTTATGATAAGAATGGGCAAAGCTGTGGACCACCCTGGACAGGTTCACTGGGTCAAGCGCCCCCTTAAAGTTTTTTATTCAATATTCACTTTTGTGGCGGCGCTGTTTATTGCGGTCGCGACTTTGTACCTTTTAAATGACTGGGTACTTGTAACGTTCATAGTGCTTCTTCTCTTTGGAATCGTTTGGAGCTCAAGGAACTATCTCCCACAATATTTTGAACTGTTTAAAATCGTTTTAAATTTTGGAGCTGTGAGAGAAGGGGAGCGTTTAGTTTTTAACGGCCTTCCTTGGAAAGTGAAAACTCTTGGATACTACTGCAGACTGGTTAACCCGGCCCTAAGTGGCGGCACATTGAGGGTGAACTCCAAACTGCTTTTAGAGTCTTATTCCCGTCCTGTAGGTGACTCGGAGCCATGGTTTCCAACAAGAAAAGACGATTGGGTTGAACTGAGTGATGGAAGCTTTGGAAAGGTGATGATGCAGTCACCTGAGTATGTGAGCTTAAAACTCATCGGAGACCAGGTTAAAACGATAGCTACTCAGGACTTTTTAGCTTTAAATCCAATAAATTTATCAAACGACTTTGGGATCGAAGTTGTCTTTGGTGTGGATTATGCTCACCAGGAAGTAGTGTTGTCCGATGTGGTTAAAAACTTTAAAAACCATGTCCAAACTAGGTTGCAAGAAGAGTTTGAAGCTGACAAAGATGACTTTCAGGCAATGGCCGTGGAGTTCAAGCAGGCCGGAGCAAGCTCATTGGATGTGCGAATCTTTTTAAAGTGCAGAGGAAAACTCGCTTCTAGAAAGCCTTACTTTGAGCGAAAGCTTAACTCTTTTTTAGTGGAAGCATGTAATAAGTTTGGTTATGTTATTCCTTTTAACCAATTAACTGTGCACCACGCTAATAAAAATGATTAAAAAAAGCGAGCTCGAAAGAAATCTTTCAACTAATTTCAACTTCGACTTGGTGGTGGATGAGAGAGGTCTGGACTCTGAAAGTGCATACCTTGACTACTTGAAAGAAAAGCTTGCTTTTAGAGTCAAGCACTTCATTCAAACTGATTTGGACAAGCTTTTACAGGCCCTTTATAGAATTGATGTCAATGACAGGGAGACCGATGCGGCATTCAATCTTGGAGAGATAAACAAGGTCAGTCTTAAGTTGGCCGAGCTGATAATTAAACGCCAACTCCAAAAGCTTGAATACTCTAAAGAGTTTTATAAAAACGAGGAATAATATGACCTTTAAATTTACCACCACAGATGATGTTTCTAGTCTTCATGAAAGCATTGCCAAATTTGTTCCTCGATATATTGAAAACCGTAAAAACGATTACCAAGAATTTCTTGGCTACATTGAATCAGAAGATATGCAAAGTATAAGGGACTACTGCCACAAAGTGGTGGGAACCGCTAAAAGTTATCATTTTCATCAGTTAGAGGAAATTACAAAAGCTATTCAAAAGCATGCCCGCGAACAGGACCTTGATTCGATAAGGCCTATCCTTCCACACTACGATGTTTACATGCGTGAATTGTTCGAGAAATACCTGCCATAAGGCATCACCCAATTTCAATAAATAGGTTACAAAACACCCTATTTTTTGTATAGTTTGCCTAAGTAAAGACAGGAATATCTATGCAAGAACAACAACCTCAAGAAGTTGAAAATATAGTAATTAGGTTCTCTGGAGACTCCGGAGACGGAATGCAACTCACTGGCGGTCAATTTTCCGCCACAAGTGCCCTAATGGGTAACGACATAAGCACTTTTCCCGATTTTCCCGCCGAGATTAGGGCCCCTCAAGGCACTGTTGCCGGGATTTCAGGCTTCCAAATTAACTTTGGCGCCACTGAGATTAACACGCCGGGAGACAGTCCGGACATCTTAGTTGCCATGAACCCTGCGGCATTGAAAGCAAACCTCGAAGATCTAAAAAGAGGCGGTGTCATAATCGTCAATGAAGATGCTTTCACCAGCGGAAATTTTAAGAAGGCGGGGCTTGAAGACAACCCATTGGACTGGAAAGAGCTTGGCAGCTATGAAGTTATTAAGGTTCCCATCACATCTCAAACAAAAGAAGCTTTAAGCGAGTTGGATCTAGACACCAAGTCTAAGACTCGGTGTAAAAACTTTTACGCGTTGGGTATGACATACTTTATGTACCATAGGGAGCTTGAGCCAACGATTCGCTGGATAGAGCATAAGTTTAAGGGCAAGCAGGAGCTGATTGAGGCAAATATTACCGCTTTAAAGGCCGGCTATAACTTTGCTGACACGATTGAGCTAACAGGACATCGATATAAAGTAAAACCTGCTACAATCGAAAAGGGTACCTATCGTCAGATTAATGGTAACACGGCCACAGCATGGGGCTTTATTTGGGCCGCGGAAAATGCTGGCATCAATCTATTTTTAGGATCATACCCAATTACTCCCGCATCCGATGTATTGCATGAGCTTTCAAAGCATAAAAACCATGGTGTTATGACGTTTCAGGCCGAAGATGAAATTGCGGCCGTTTGTTCTTCCATAGGAGCGAGCTTTGGTGGCGCTTTGGGAATCACCACTTCTTCAGGGCCGGGAATCGCATTAAAGTCAGAAGCAATAAATTTGGCAGTCATGCTTGAGCTGCCTTTGGTTGTAGTAGACATTCAAAGGGGTGGCCCTAGTACGGGACTTCCAACCAAGACTGAACAGTCTGATTTAAATATGGCAATGTACGGCAGAAATGGCGAAAGTCCTATGGTTGTGCTTGCCGCTAAAAGTCCTAGCGATTGTTTTGATATGGCCTTTGAGGCCGCAAGAATCACTCTTGAGCACATGACTCCTGTTATGCTTCTTACAGATGGTTTTATCGCCAATGGGTCTGAGCCATGGAAAATACCAGACGTGAGAACGGAGTTTAGGCAAATTAAAACCAAACTTGTTGGGCCTGAAGATTATAAAGATAAAGAATTCTTCCCTTACGATAGGGACGAGGAGACCTTAGTAAGAAATTGGGCAATTCCAGGAACTCCTGAACTTATGCATCGTGTGGGTGGACTTGAGAAGGAAGATCGCACTGGCAATGTGTCTTATGATCCTGCCAACCATGAATTGATGGTTCGCACTAGACAAAATAAAGTGGATAAAATCGCTGATCACATTCCAGAGCAAGAAGTTCTGGGAGAAACAGAAGGTGACCTTCTTGTTGTGTCCTGGGGTGGCACCTATGGAGCAACTTATCAGGCGGTAAATCAAATGAGGGCGAAGGGCGCGAGTGTGAGCCTTATGCACATGAGATATTTAAGTCCAATGCCAAAAAATGTATCTGATATCCTAGGTGGATTTAAAAAGATCGTTGTTGCCGAGCTTAACAATGGTCAACTAAAAGGTCTGTTGAACTCCCGCTTTAACTGTAATGCTAAGGGATACAACAAGGTTCAGGGCAAGCCATTTATGATTAGAGAGCTTACCCAAATGATTGATAGAGAACTGGAAGAGTTATAAATATGACTGAAGTAAAAAAGCTGACTAAGAAAGATTTTTCAAGTGACCAGGAGATAAAGTGGTGTCCTGGATGTGGGGATTACGCTATTTTGTCCGCCGCTCAAATGGCGATGGCGCAGATAGGTAAAGAACCCTCCCAAGTTGCCGTTATATCCGGGATTGGGTGCTCTTCAAGGTTCCCTTACTATATGTCGACATATGGGATGCACTCAATACACGGCAGAGCTCCCGCTTTTGCTACAGGTTTAAAACTTCAGAATCCAGACCTAAGTGTGTGGATGATCACAGGTGATGGAGATGGCCTTAGTATTGGAGGGAACCATCTTGCTCATATAATAAGAAGAAACGTAAATATCAATATTATTCTTTTTAACAATGAAATATATGGCCTTACCAAGGGGCAATATTCTCCAACCTCACAAAAAGGTTTAAGCACAAAGTCCACTCCATACGGGTCAGTTGATAGGCCATTCTCCCCACTGAAATTTGCACTTGGAGCTGGGTCCACCTTTTTTGCAAGAACGATGGACACCGACCCAAAACATATGATCGAAGTCTTTAAGGCCGCGGACGCTCACGAGGGGTGTAGCGTGATTGAGGTCTATCAGAACTGTGTAATTTTCAATGATAAGGTTCATGACCAATTCACCAATAGAAAAACCAGAGACGAGCATACTGTGCGAGTGGTCCCTGGACAACCAATGGTTTATGGTGCGAACAAAGACAAGGGTGTAAAACTTGAAGATTTCTCCCTTGTTGCAGGAGAGTTTAACGATGAGTCTGAACTTGTT
Organism: Halobacteriovoraceae bacterium; assembly: GCA_002711995.1. GTDB lineage: Bacteria > Bdellovibrionota > Bacteriovoracia > Bacteriovoracales > Bacteriovoracaceae > UBA845. Next base: position 108,811 of record PASN01000019.1, read on the forward strand.
GTTCATGACCCTTCAAAGCCATCTTTAGTTCATATGTTAAGTGAAATGAAAGACGTTGTGCCTATGGGGATTCTAAATCAGAGAGATGGTGACTCAGTTTATGATAGAGATGTTCACGCTCAGATGAAGGATGTTTTATCTCAAAAAGAAAAAGGCAAGATCGAAGATCTTCTTTATACTGGTGATGTTTGGGAGGTTTGATCCTCTCCGGTCACCAAGTTGAACTGGAAGTATACGATCTCAAAAAAGTAGCTTAAAAACCCAAGCGGAATTAAGTAGTAGCCAACTCCTGAGGTCATTAAAAAATCATTAAATTTTGCGATAAAACTCACAGCAACTCCGGCCATTATAAGTCGATCTATTCCAACTAGCTTGATGCGAGAAAATTGTAAAAGTAAATAAAGATTGGCGATCAACGTTAGTGCCGTTCCAGATAAGCTTATCAGTCTCGTTGTCTCTGTTGGCCTAATGCTTTCAACCACGGATTGCAAAAAATAGTTGTCTGGCGTGGGTCCATCAAATGAATAAAAGCTTCCACTTTGCCCCATGAAGCACTCCACAACTGCCAAAAAGATAGCACCTAAGACTCCTGCTAAACATCCCTTTAAAAGTGTGAGGCCCCATCTGCCTATTCCGAACCTCTTTGTGATGATATCAACATATAGTAAAATCGCGGAATAGTTAAAAAAGGCGCAAAGGGTGAAGAGTATAACTTTGTTGTTTAAGTTTTCCACGTAGTAGAGATAGGCCGGTCCGCTGGCCAAAAAAAAACGCGCAAAATATTAAAAGTGCTAGCTTGAAGGACTCGATATTTTTTTTCTTTATGAAGTTTACGACACTAGACATGAAGAAAAATAGATAGAGTCCTGAAAAAGAACTTATTATTGAAGCGTAAAGATAACTCAAGGTCATGGCGTATTCTGCCTAGGGTACAAGGTTTGTACAACTTAAGTTTTATAAAGCCATAAAAAAACAGCCCTTCATTCGAGGGGCTGCTTTGCGCTTTCGCGTTAAAACTTGTTTTCATTGATTCTTTGAGAGGGAAACCAATGAGGATGTGTGTGTGCCTTTTTTCCTAAAAGGCGAAGGACACACTACACACTTTAACAAACGTTGAACAATACAATCTTTCAATAAGCCTATATCAAAATTATATGTAAAATATCCCAATGAAATGGCTGAATTATCACCACCTTTTATACTTCCGAGAAATTGCAAAAGAGGGCTCAATAGCCAAAGCTAGTGAAAAGCTGTTGGTAGGCCAGCCAGCGCTGAGCCACCAATTAAAGCAACTTGAAGAGAGTCTAGGGGTACTGTTGTTTGAGCGTAAAAACAGGAAGCTCTCTTTGACTGACGCTGGAAAGAAGGCCTTGGTTTACGCTGAGGAAATTTTTAATAAGGGGGAGGAGTTTTTAGATTCTTTCCAGTCCAAAACCTATTCTCACAAAAGATTAAGAATAGGGGCCTTGGCAGGGATTCCGAAGGCGATGGTTTCAAAGCTTGTGGAGTTTGCCCTTGAGCAGGACCCAGACATCAATATTCTAACTTTTGAGGCCGAGTGGGAGGATCTGTCAAAAAAGCTGCAGTCACATGAATTAGATATCGTTCTTAGCAATAAGGCCTCTCCTCGCGGCAAAAATCTTAAAAACTATCTTGTGGGGGAAAGTCAAATTGGGGTCTATGGACATAAAAAGTTTGAAAGTCTTTCCATAGATTTCCCTCAATCATTAGAGGGCGCCCCATTTGTGATGCAAACAGAGCAGTCAAAACTTCGCTCTGATATCGAAAGTGAGTTGGAAACGCTAAAGGTCTCTTATAATTTGCGGGCGCAGTGCCAGGACTATGGAGTAAAAAAACTCTTGGCCGCGCAGGGAGTCGGTCTCGTTTTTTTACCGGAGCTTGCAATGCGGGTGTTTGAGATAGAGACCAACTTGGTCAAAATTGGCACTTTAGAGAACATAAAGGAAAAGTACTGGCTTATATCCGGTGACAAAGTTGTCCAGGATCAACTTACTGATAAAATTTTAGAAATGTTTAAGTACGATTGAAAACATTGCCCTCTGCTCAAGCTCACGTTTTACCCTTAAAATTTATTAAATACCTTCAACAGGAATAATACAACATGCTCGACTTTTTTAGAGTTTTTGAAACAAATCCAAGACCAGTGTTTGTATTTGATTCAGCTAAAAACATTGTTTACCAAAATGAAGTGGCCAAAGATCAATTGAGTTTTGGGACGAATAAGAACTCTCAAATAGATAAATCCAAAAACATTCAAAGTAAAACTCAACAATGTATAGATGGAAAAGGTCCATGTGAGATCAAAGAGCTTTCTTTTGAATCTAGAAAGTATAAGGCAGTTTTTAATAGTGCTGAAATTGAAGGCTCTCATTTTGTTGTTTTAATGTTGGAAGAGATCGTGGATCAAACATCCAAAAATGAAAATGAATTGGATCACTATGAGAGAGCTCTTAACACATTAGGCACCATAGCTAGAAATACAGACTTGGAGTGGAATCAAAAAATCAGATTTGGACTTGATGCTGCCATTAATTTTTTGGAGCTTCCACTTGCGATTATTAGTAAAATCAAGGAAGACTCTTATACGGTCCTCATGTCCAGCGCATCAGATGGAGAGTCAATTGCTCCCGGAACAAAATTTGAATTGGAAGGCACATATTGTGACGTTACGTGGAAAAACCAAAGTATAGTTAGCACTATAAATGCTGGCAGAGATCCAGTGTTTAAAAATCATCCAAGCTTCATAAACTTTAAATTGGAAAGCTATCTTGGCGTACCTTTAATTGTTAACTCCAGGCCTTACGGCACGCTAAACTTTTCATCTCCTGGAGTAAAAAAGAATCCATTTTCCAAGGGGGAGATTGAGTTTGTCAGAATTCTTGCAAAGTGGATAGAAGCTGTTCTTGAATCCCATGAAAGAGAGAGGGTTCATAAGCATTTAACAAGTCAGAGCGAAACTGTTCAAACGCTCTTTGAAGGTGTTTTTAATGAGAGTCCAATTGGCATTGCGGTCGCCTCTGCTGAGAGAAAGCTTCAGCTTGCGAATAAGTCATTTTTAAAGTTGTATGGCCTAAAGGAGGAGGAGGTCTTCGGCAGGTGCACTTCAACTCTCTATGCTGATCCGGAAGAATATGGGCGTCAGGCCTCTCGTTTTTCAAAAAATAATAAAGAAATTGATTCGAATTCATATGTCGTAAAGTATAGAAGAAGCGATGGATCTTTTTTTATGGGGGAGACCATAGGGTACCCAGTCCATAACAAGGAGGGAGCTGTTCTAGGTTTCATAGCCCAAGTTATAGATAAGACTGAAGATATTAAGCGCAAGAAGGAGCTTGATGAGCAGAGGTTTGTGGCGCAACAAAACTCCAAGCTTGCCGCTATTGGCGAGCTTGCCGCCGGTGTTGGACATGAAATAAATAATCCGCTTCAGATTATAAATGGACATCTTGGAATGATACTCAGAAAGGTGGACAGGTCTTCTTCACTAGGTGCAGGCCTTGAAAAGATGAACTTTGCCCTAGACAGGATTGCCAAAATTGTGGGAGAGCTCAGAACGTTCTCAAGAATGGATGAAAGTGGCAGCTCTTTTAATGTTGTGGACGCTATAAAAGAAACATTCTTTTTATTAAACCAATTGTATCTGAACCAAGGAATTACACTTGAGCTTGAAAGTGATATTGACTCTCTCATTGTCCATGGCAATCGAGGAAAATTTCATCAAGTGATAGTTAATCTACTTAGCAATGCGCGCGATGCCACTGAGGGGCAAGATCATAGACTTATTAGGGTGACGGTATCCAGAGATGGAGAGTTTGCAAAAGTTGTTGTAAAAGACAATGGGCAGGGAATAAAGAAAGAAGATATGGAGAACATATTTAACCCATTCTTTACCACTAAAGCTCCCAACGTTGGAACAGGAATTGGCCTGGCGGTTACACATAGAATTGTTAAGGAACATGGTGGAGAAATTCACTGTCAAAGTCTGCCTGGACGTGGCTGTGAATTCACGGTGATGTTGCCTGAATTAATTGATAAGGTTCAGGATCGTGAAGTTTTGGATTCTAAAACATTTTTAAGCAATGCTTTGCCCTTTAAGTCCATTCTTATTGTGGATGATGAAGAAGATATTGGTGAAGTTCTAGAAGAGTTTTTTGAAGAAGAGGGTGTCGAGACCACTCTGGTTAATAGCGCTGAAAAGGCCCTAAAGGTTTTAAGTGAAGATAAGAATTACGACCTGGTTCTATCAGATATGCAAATGTCAGGTATGAGTGGCCTTGAGCTCTTTGAGATCCTTAAAGTTATGGATCCGACTATCAAGAAAGCGCTAATGACTGGCGGAGTTGATCTTGGAGCGGACAAAGAAGAGAAGATTTCAAAAATTGCGGATACTATTATTTTAAAGCCTTTCTCACCTGAAAACGCTTTGGAAAGGTTGGTTAAATTGTTTACCACTTCGTAAAATCTAATTTGAAAATACACTTTTTTGAAATTTTTTAAGGCACTCCAAAGTGATAAAATTCACTTAAGCATGGAGGCGCGTATGAAGATAAAACTTACTCAAATAGGACTATTGCTTGGAGCTGGTTTGTTTGCAGTAACTTGCGCCAGCGGGCCTAAAGATTACCAGGTTGAACTTGTTGATGAACCGACACCGAAAATGATGCAGGAAGAACAAAGCAAGGTTAAAACTTACGACCGATTCCCTTACCTCGATTGGAGAGGGGCAGAAAGGCAATGAGTGAATCCTTAGTGGTGGGATTCTATGTAGTCCGAGTTCTTGAAAAACTTAACATCAGGATACTTTTCCTGACATAATTTTAAATCCCACTCTGATTTCACGCCGTAACACTTTCTATCTTTGCCATCAAACAGTATATTGGATGAGTACTGTTTACTAAAAGCGTCTTCCTGCTTTTTATCTACAAACTTCAACCATCTTACGCCTATGAATGGTGTTCCCTCATAGTCGGCCCTAACATTGTACTCATCTTCCAATCTAAATTTAACGACTTCAAACTGAAGCATCCCAACAGCGCCAAGCATTTTCTCCTGAGTTGCAGGACGCAGAAAGGTTTGAACGGCTCCCTCTTCAGAAAGTTGTTTAAGGCCTTTGTCTAAGTGTTTTGCTTTAAGTGGATCCTTTAGGGATACTTTGCGGAAAAGCTCAGGTGCAAAGCTTGGTATGCCAGTGTAGCGAAACTTTTTGCCATGAGTGAATGTGTCCCCAATTTGGTATTTGCCTGTATCGTGAAGACCAATAATATCTCCAGGGTAGGCGTAGTCCACAAGTTCTCTATCTCTTGCTTGGAAGATTTGAGGGGCTGCGATCTTAACTTCTTTTTGAGTTCTCACGTGGTAAAGCTTGGTGTTTCTTTCAAACTTTCCGGAGCACACACGCATAAATGCAATTCTGTCTCTATGCTTCTTGTCCATGTTTGCCTGGATTTTGAATATGAATCCAGAAAAATTCTTATCTTTCGGATCGACAATCACTTCCTCAGAGTCTGAATCAAAAGGAGGCAGCAATGCTTTACGAGGTTTTGGAGCGGGAGCCTTTGAAGTAATCATGTCCAACACTTCTTTGACACCAAAGTTATAGAGGGCAGATCCAAAGAAGACTGGAGTTTGAATGCCAGCAAGGTACTCTTCAACATTGAACTCTGGAATAAGCTCCTCAACCATCATAAGGTCTTCTTCCAGCTTATCTCTAAGTGTTTCACCAATAAACTCCACAACCTCAGGAGAGTTAAGATCTGAAGCGTCAATAATCTTAGGCTCAAATGGGTTCTTTTGACCCTTGAAAGAGCGGATGCTTTTCGTCGCAATGTCATAGACTCCTTTGAAGTCCACTCCAGCGCCAACTGGCCAAGTCATTGGAACGCATTGAATACTTAGCTCTTTTTCGACGTTGTCTATGAGCTCAAATGGGTCAAGGGAGTCACGATCGTACTTGTTCATAAACGTAACGATGGGAGTGTCACGCAGGCGGCAAACTTCCATTAACTTTTGAGTTTGTTCCTCTACGCCCTTAGCGGAGTCAATCATCATTAGAACAGATTCCACGGCAGTCAAAGTTCGATAAGTGTCCTCACTGAAGTCTTTGTGACCTGGAGTGTCTAAGAGGTGCACGTATCGATCATTGTAGATGTAACTCATGACGGATGAGGTTATGGAAATTCCCCTGTCCTGCTCCATTTGCATCCAGTCTGACTTTGCATAGTCACCTGATTTAGATTTTACCATTCCGCTTTGATCCCTAACAACACCACCGAACCATAGTAGTTTCTCGGTAACCGTGGTTTTACCGGCATCCGGGTGGGAAATAATCGCAAATGTGCAGCGTTCTAAATCTTTACTCATGACCTATCCGTTTAAATTCTGATTTTTGTGCTCGTAATATAAGCTGTTTGATGCTCGTAGTAAAGGCTGAGTTTATGCTGAAAAGGCCTAGGCCAAAGCAATATCAACCTTTTTATCGCCCTGAAGATTGCTATTTCCGGGGTTGTATCTATTCGGAGAGATCACATTGTGTGGATCAAGCGCACTCTTAATTAGAGAGCATGTTTTCCAGTGGATGTGATTGGGATCTAGCTTTTCTATTTGTTGATCAATATTTAAACGGTATGGAATGAAACCAAGCTTTCTTCCTTCTTCAAAAAGCTCATCAATGCATGCCTTGGCGGCCTCAACAGACTCTGGATCGTTTTTATTGAAAAGAATAGGGATTGTTGAGTCTATACAGTCGTAATGAAGAACTGTAAGTGTAATCAACGGCTCTACCTTGTGCTTGGAAGCGACTCTTCTAATGAAATTAATATATTCATTCACTTTGTGGTTTTTCATTGGCACCAATGGCGCGTACCAGAGTAGACCACAATCATCTTTTGATGGGTTTAATTCCCGGTTTAAATCTGGGGACATGTTTGCATTTTTCCAGTAGGCAAGGGGAAGGGCCATCTGTCTAGGAATGCCAAGCATGATCCTGTTCCCTTCTTTTACATTTTCGATATTATGTCTAAGCGTTTTTAATAGGCCAAAAGGAAACGCGCTGCTAACCATATCTCCAATTTTAAAGAGAAGGCTGTTTGAGAATAAAATTAGGCCTAATGGCCTTGAGAGCTTTTTAATCCGTTTTTTTACAACATCCACCACGCACTCATTGCCGTATATGGAGCCAACAATGACCCATTCGGGAAGAAGGTTCTTTTTGGTTAAGGATTTGATTTGTTCTTCACTCAACAGCTTTTGATTGTCGGGCCCGTTTGGATTCTCTCCATTCATTGCTATTAATCGCCTTTTATCCATTAGGTTTATGGCCGGAACAATTCCTTCAAACTCTGAAAGAGTTTCTCTTATGAAGTCCAATGCATCATCTAGTTTAGAATGATCGTTAACCTTAATTGCAAAAGAGGTGAAGTTTTTTGGTTTCTTGGCGAGCCTTATTGTTCCCTCTGTAATGATTGCAAAGCTAGACTGCGTGAATAACCCTTCCATGTAAGGGCCTAGGCCCCATTTAAAAGTATCGTCCACAAACTTTTCATCGGACATGTCCAGGCCCTTTATGGCGGAGTGATAAATATAATCTTTTTCATCGGCGCCCCAGAGTTCTGGGTTTGGAATAATTCCCCTTAAAGCGTTAACTGCCATGAAGTGGTCAACATGGGGAGTGAGTCCGTAGCCTCTCTCTATCGCATTCGCTAACACACTAACTGTTGGACCAGCTCCCGTGGCGGGACACATGTATTCCCATCCATTTTCTTCGAGAAAATTGTAAAGTTGTTGCTGAGTCACGCCGGGACCTATGTTTACAAGCCCTAAATCCTTGTCCACTGCGACTATTTTATTCATATGGGATAAGTCTAGGACTACAACATCTCTGTTATCGCCATGCCCCACACTGCCATAACCCCAGTTTTTTCCTGAACCTATAGGTTGAATAGAAAAGTCGTGGGCAATGGCCAACTTAATAAGGGACTTTATGTCTTGAGGCTCAGTTAAAGAAATACTCGCGCACAGAACAGGGTGGGATGATATAGTGTTTTTATTAAAGCTAAATTCTGCACTGCTTCTATCTAAGATTAGATCTGGTGATAGGTGAGGAAAAGAGTCTGTAAGAAGCTTGATTAGTTTATTCATTAACTTTACCATTGCTGAGTTGATACTGCTTTGATTCTGATCGGATTACTCGGGTATAACTTTAGGTTATTTATTGAGATTTTAAATAAGTGACTAATTTCATTAATTTAGTATAATATTCCTAACTTATTCATCTATACCAAAAATCAAGGAATGATTATGGAATTCTCACAAAACGACGCAAATCTTACCTTGGCCATGCCGGGCCCTAGAGTTGATGAAAACTTTGACCCAGATATAAGTAAAAAGTTTGAAGGTAAGGAAGTGGTATTTGATTTCTCAAATCTAAACCTTATGAATTCAACTGGAATTCGTGAATGGCTTCTACTTTTGGAAAACCTTAAAGATAGAAAAATTACCTATAAAAACTGTCCCAAAATATTTGTTCTAGTGATGAACATGGTAAAAGGTGTGGTTTCTGAAAACGTGACCGTGGAAAGTTTTTATGTTCCATTTTACGACCCTGAAACGGATGATGAGATCGATGTTCTCATGAGTCCCGCAGACATTGGGCAAAACCTTGAAGTTCCAGAACAGAAAACTAAAGATGGAAGGCCATTGGAGTTCGACGATGTTGCTGAAAAGTACTTTCAATTTCTAAAGATGTAGAATGAAGTTAAAAGTTAAGTTTCAAATCCTAGTACTCACTGCCCTGACTGTGCTCGGGGCGATTTCTATCTATAACACCATAAATATTTACATTGACGATAAAAAAGCATTTGTAAGCGAAGTAGCCCTAAATTCAATGGCGTCTTCTAAAAAGCAAGTCTTGTTTTATGAATTATTGGTTAACGGCATTTTCACCAAATTTGAAGCAGAATTGGCATCATCTGGAAAACCAGGAGAACTTAGTTCAAAGCAAGACCTTATTAAGTGCATCTATAAATTTAACAAAAACCAGCTGACTGCCAAGAACTGTCAATCAGACACAGGAACTTTTGATTTAAAAGAGTTGAATGAGGCCGTTATTCAAAATAAGGGCAAACTTGTGGATGGCATTTCGCTTTTGGATGGGAAATACGTCGCTTATACGAACTCAAAGGCGCCGGTCAAATTTGTTTCCATTTCACTAGTGTCCGAGTTTGTCGCCTTTACTGTTGATAATTTAGGCGCCCATGGATTCGAGTTTAGAAATGGGGAGATGTTTCTCGCTGATGGGGTTTCTGAGAGTGCTGCCAAATTGGCAAAGGGTGAGAGCATTGAACTTAAAGAGACTGAAGATAGCTTTATTGCAAGCTTTAAACTGACTGATTTAGGTCTCAGTCAAGTTAAGGTTATTGAGAAGTCCCTAATGCTTAGATCTCTTTACACGTTTATAGAGACTGGTGTCCAAATCACCCTTATCCCCATTGGTGTGTTTATCGTCATAAGCCTTTTTTGGGTAAATAAGATCGTCAACCCTCTTAAAACTTTGACAGCTATTACTGAGAAGATCTCAAAAGGTGATTTCACAAATAAAGTTAGCATCAAAACCAAAGATGAGTTTAAAACCCTTGGGGACTCTTTCAACTACATGCAGGATCAACTCGCAACCTATATCGAAGGTGAAAAAGAAAAGGTTCGCCTTGAAAAGGAAATGCAGGTAACCAAAGTTATTCAAGATTCTTTTTTCCAAGACAATGAATATGTAGGCAAGGAACTTCAGGTTAGTGGCTTTTACAAGGCCGCCAGCGAGTGCGGGGGAGATTGGTGGGGTGTAACAAACATCTCCGGCAAGGACTTTATTCTCATAGGGGACGCCACTGGTCACGGGGCACCTGCGGCGATGATCACTGCTGTAGTTTATAGCTGCATTAAAACAATTAAAAACACAGTTGGAAAAAATGAGAGTTTGACTCCCGCGGATGTTTTAACTCATCTCAACCACGCAATAAATAATGATTCTCACAATTACAACATGACCTTCTTTGTATGCTCATGGGAATCAGACTCACGAACCCTTGAGTTTGCCAATGCAAGCCATAATCCTCCATTCCTTCTACACTTGAACTCCGGTAAAACAAGACAAGACATTAGGCCCTTGTCTGGTGATATTGGAAAGAGACTGGGAGAGGCGGCAGACTCAACTTATAAGAATGAAAAAGTTGCTGTCAAAGAGGGAAAACACATTCTTTTTGGATACACCGATGGCATCACAGAGCTAGAGAATGTCGATGGAAAGCAATACGGAGATGGTCGACTGATTCGAACCTTTTTGAAACTGGTAAAAGAAGATGTGGACCAGTTTGGAGAAAAACTCGCCAAAAATTTGGATGACTACCAAGGCGAGATGGAGTTGCTTGATGATGTCACTTTCTTCAAGGCAATTATTGGATAAATGATAAAACTCGAAAAAATTGATCTTCTATCCATCAGTATTGCAGTATTATTCATAGCTGCTGGAGCGCTATTTAGCTTGGATGAGGAACAAGAGCACTTTCAAAAATCTCAACCCGTAGCCGAAGTCTCTCAAAAGAAAGGGGAGGTTAAACTAGGCCATTCCAGAACTCTTGTTTGGACAGAGGCAGCCGAAGGATCTCTTCTTGAAGAGGGAGACAAGGGATACACCAAAACTAATTCTTCTGTTGAACTGCAATTCTCTGATTTTAATATCAATGTCGCACCAAACTCTCTAGTTCTTGTGGAACAAAGCAATAATCAAGAATTAGAGTTGAATCTGGTCAAGGGTAGGATCCAGGTATCCAACACCAAGAAAAAAACAAAGTCTAATAAGTCCAAAAGACGCAAAGTCAAAAAGGTTAGCAAAAAGCTAAATGTTGCAGGAACCAGCGTTGAGCTCTCCAATAAAAATGAAAGTGTGATCACAGTGGAGAATATTGAGAAGAAAGTGTTTTTCTCCCAGGATAAAGGGGAGAGTACTGTTGGAAACAGTATCAAGCTGACTCGGAATGAATCCTTAAAAAAGGATTTAGAGAAAAAGGCACAGGCCATTTTAGAAAGACTCAAAGCAGAAGAGTTGAAGAGGCAAAAAGAAATTGCAAAAAAGGAACAGCTAAGAAAGCTTGAAGAAGAGAGACGAAGAAAAGAGATGGAACGGCTTGCAGCGCTCGAACTAGAAAGGCAAAAAGAGCTCGAGCGACTGGCCGAAATTGAGAGGAAAAAAGAAGAAGAAAGGCTAAGAAAAGAGGAGCTTGAAAGGCAGAAGAGGCTAGCTTTAATAGAAAGGAAGAAGCGCCTTGAGCGAGAGAGGGAAAAAAGAAGGCTTGAGCTTGAGAGAAAAAAAGAAGAAGAAAGACTTAGAAAAGAAGAGCTTGAAAGACAGGAGAGACTCGCGTTAATAGAAAGAGAAAAACGTGAGGAGCGAGAGAGGGAAAGAAGAAGACTTGAGCTTGAAAGGAAGAAAAAGCTGGCCGCCCAAAAGGAAAGGGAGCGAAAAGAGAGACTTAGAAAAGAGCAGGAAAAGGCAAGGATTGAACAGGAAAGACTCAAGGAACTAGAGGAGAAAAGGCTGGCCCTGGCCCAGGCCATAAAAAAGAAAAAAGAGAGAGTTGAAAGAATTGCCAAGCGCAGGGAAAGGTTGGTTCCTGGAACATTAAAATTTAACAACATATTCATGAACTATGGCCTTCGAAGCAATGAACTTGACGAAAGCGGTGGAGATTTCAATTTTACCGGAGCTGCATTGGAGCTTGGTGCCCAAAGTATATGTACAAAGTGTTATAAAGGCCTTGATTACTCGCTTGAGGCATCCCTTGAAATCTTTGAAGTTATTAGCACTGACACTTCAGGAGATAATAAGACTCAAAGGCCAGTTGATTTAAACTCAAGCGTCTCTGTGAAGCTCAAGGGAGGACTGCGAGCCATTTTAGGCCTCAAGTACAGCTCGATTCTTAATATTGAAAATGATGACCTTAAAGCAGCTTCCAGGGGCAGTCTTCCTTTGGGAATAGGTTATTTTAAAAATACCGAGGACTGGTTTGGCTCCATCTCGTATACGGGGGACTACCTTGTAGGGATTAAGAGCTCCAATTTAAACCTCGATGTTGAGTATCGCCTGTCATGTGTATTCATAGAGAGAGAGTGCGGACTATATGGGCAGTTTAGAAGTTATAGCTTCTCAGATGGTGATCTGAAATACTCGGGTAATAGGTCCTCTGTAGGCGCCAGGCTGTTTTGGTAACTTAATAAATAAGTCTCAAAAAACATCTTTATATTCCGATAGGTTGTAAAACTTTATAAGGTGCAACCAATGGAAAAGACTCTTCAAGATTTTTATTTCAAGACATACGTATACGAAAATGTCACTAATTACGGCACTAAGAATTTACAAGAAGTAATTCCTGAAGACTTGGAAGAGCTTCAGGAGATAGTTCAAATCGCAATTAGGGACAACACTAGAATCTATCCTGTAAGCACTGGCTTTAATTGGGGGATGGGTTCCAAAATCCCTGTTGATAGAAAAAGTATTGTAATTAACTTATCAAAACTAAACAAGATTTTAGAATACGACGAGAAAAATGGCGTCGTAGTTTTAGAACCAGGGGTAACCCAGGAACAGCTTTCAGACTTTTTAAAAGAGAAAGGATCTCCCTTCTACCTTGATGTAACAGGATCCTCCAAGGAGACCAGTGTTGTGGGAAACACCCTTGAAAGAGGTATCTCCTACAACTCTTTGCGAGTGGAAAGTGTTATGGGGCTTGAGGTTTTAACGGGAAAGGGTGACTTCTTAAAGACTGGAAACTGGCGTTTGGAGAACACAAAGACAAAGCATAGTTATAAGTTTGGCGTTGGCGCCGATCTAACAGGGCTTTTCTTTCAATCAAATTTTGGGATTGTTACTAAGATGGCCTTTAAGTTAAAAAGGTTTCAAGAGGCCTATTACTCTGTTCAGCTTAAGTTTAAAAGCTTGGAGGATGTGTCCAATTGCCTTGATGTCTACTCAGAGCTTTTTGAAGAAGGAACCATTAACTCAATATTTCATATTGCCAATACTGAGCGCGCCCAAGGGGCGGTTGTTCCTTTCATGCGTAAAGTTTTAAAAGAAAATGGGTGCGATCATGGAGAAGAAAGGGCAAAAGACCTTTTCATGAAGGTTATCAATTCTCCTTGGGTTGCTTCAGGTATTATTTGTGGAAATAATGACGAGGCAAAGTACAAGGTCAAGAGATTAAAAAGAAAGCTCAAGCGGTATGCCAAGATCGAAATTATGAATGTAAAATTCATAGAAAGAGTTTTTAAAATTTTAAGTCCTTTTAAAAAACTGGGTATATACAATGTTCTTCTTGGCACCAAGCCTTTTAGATTTTTGTACTTTGGCGAAGCAACAAACGCGGCCTTGGGAAGTGTTCTAAATCACGATACCTTTTTAAAGCATGAGAAGCTAGCTGAGATGGTGGATGGTGCGGAAAAGGGTTTTTCGTACTGCCTACCGATAACAGACCTATCTAAACAATCATGTTTAGAAATGGTGGAGATTATCAAGACTACCGCTAAAGAGTATTCTTTGGATCCTTCCATTACACTTAATCCGCTTCTGGCCAACGTTCTTGAAGCGGTGGTAAGTGTGGAATATCCACGAGAAGATTCTAAAAAGGCGCGGGAGTGTGTGCGCCTTATGCAAGAAAGGTTGAATAGAGAAGGTCACTACAGTTACAGAACTAATATCAAAGACATGGATCTCTATTTTTCTGATAAAAATTATTTGAACTATCTAAGAGAAGTTAAGAAGGCCTTTGATCCAAATGGCCTTATTTCTCCCGGTAGGTATTTGCCCGAAAGATAATTAGCTGCCATTGAATTGGCAATCGCTTTTATGTTTTAAAGAGTAGGGCCTAATTGGCAAGGGAGTCCTCATTGGCCGTTAGTTTAAAAAAGAATCTCTTGAAGACAGATCAAAAAATAGCTTCTCATACTGAGCAGTTTAAGTGTCTTTATACCAGTAGTGCCGCATTGCTTGCGCGCATGAAAGAGTGTGGTTTCAAACTTGAAGCTAGGGAGGAGCTCTTTCGAATTGTTCATACTCTCAAGGGAAATGTGGGCGCTTTCTATATGGATGATCTAGCAGAGTATCTGCATGAAGTTGAAGCAGAACTTGCTAGCAAGTCTTATCCTGAAGTTTTAGAAATTATAAACATTGTGGAAAAGACATTTGCGGATGTCATCGCTAGAAATTCATCATACTTAAACCTAAATGATTGGAAACCTTCTCTACCTAGTGAAGGATATGAAAGGCCTTCTCGTGCCTTAGTCTTTCTTAGTGACTATGCTCTTAATCTAAGCAAAGAGGCCAATAAGAAATTAAATCCAATTTCTATAGAGGACTTCGGTGTTATAATAAGAAAAGATTTTTTACAAGAATTTCAGCTCTATGCGACTCATTTAATAGGAAACAGCATAGGCCATGGTATTGAAGATGCTCTTGAAATGGAGAGGTTGGGAAAAGAACCACAAGGCAGCATCCACATTTCTTTTAAGGAAAATAAAAAAAATCTTCTGATCTGCTTTTCCGATGATGGACGAGGCCTTGATTTATCTTTGTTTAAAGGACATTTAGTTAGTCAAAATAATTCAGTTGTTGAAATTCCCAACCACCTTTTTCAAAATAGGTTGAGTGGAAGCAAACGGATCTCCAAGACAAGTGGAAGAGGTGTGGGAGTTAGTGCTTTTCTTGAATTTATTCATAAGCGTGGGGGCGAAGTGAAAGTTTTCACAAGCACTGGATCGTTTTGTAGATTTGAAATCAAATTGTTCAACTTTTTCGAAGAATAATCGAAAAGTTACTTAAAGATAAGGAATTACTGGGGTTGTATTCCCTAATCATTATCCCTTCATCAGATAAATCTAAAAGTTAATAGGAGCTTTTATGAAAGTTGGTATTCAAGGTGTAAAGGCTTCCTTTCATGACCTGGCCGCAAGAAAGTATTTTAGTAAAGCTCCTGATTTGGAACTTATTGAACATTTGAGTTTTCCAGACCTTTTAGATGGACTTAAGAGTAAAGACCTTGATTTCGCAGTGATGGCCGTGGAGAATGCTATAGCTGGGAGCATTCTTTCAAACTATGGACTAATGGAAAACCATGATTTTAAGATTGTGGGTGAGGTTTTTGTAAA
The DNA here is from genome assembly GCA_002711995.1 of Halobacteriovoraceae bacterium. Taxonomy (GTDB): domain Bacteria; phylum Bdellovibrionota; class Bacteriovoracia; order Bacteriovoracales; family Bacteriovoracaceae; genus UBA845. Next base: position 124,018 of record PASN01000019.1, read on the forward strand.
AATTGAAATGGCCTTGCTTGGGCATAAGCACTCCGATATACAAAATATAAAAGTAGTTAAGTCACATCCTATGGCCTTGCTTCAATGTCAGAAATACCTTCGGAGTCTTCCAAATGTGCAATTGGTAGAGAGTGATGACACCGCACAAAGCGCAAAAGATATTGTAGTGAATGGAGAGGTGCATACCGCAGCGGTAGCTAGTGTTCTGGCTGGAGACGAGTATGGACTAAAAGTTTTAAAGAAAAATATTGAGACAGACTCCGCTAATTTTACAAGGTTTTTAGTTTTATGCAGGAAGGAAGACTTTAAGCAAGTTGAATCTGCAAACAAGTCCTCCATTCGTTTTGAAGTTAAGCACGACCCAGGCAGCTTGGCCAAGGTGCTTGCTATTTTCGACGCCTATGAAATCAATATGACTAAGATTCATTCTTTGCCTATTTTGGGAAGGCCGTACCATTACGCCTTTCATGTTGATTTGGAATGGAGCAGCTTAGATGATTATACAAGCGCAATAAAATGGCTTGAAGGAAGGGCATTAAACTTTTCATCCTACGGGGAATACAAGAGCGGTGAAAAGGTGCTGTTATGAAATTGGCGGAAAGAGCTCAGAAGACTCCAGAGTACTACTTCTCAAAGAAGCTTAAAGAGGTTGCATCCCTTAGAGAGCAAGGGAGAGATATAATAAACTTAGGTATTGGCAGTCCTGACCACCCCACGTCAGAGAAGGTTATTCAAGGCCTGATAGATAGTGTAAAGTCACCATCATCCCACGGCTACGCCCCTTATGGTGGTTTACCAAGTCTTAAAAGCGCAATAAAAAATTGGCACGCAAAACATTTTGGAACCGAGCTAAATGAACAAACTCAAATTCTTCCATTGGCCGGATCAAAGGAAGGAATCGTATTGCTTTCTTTGGCATTTCTTAATCCAGGGGATGAGGTTTTAGTGCCAGATCCTGGCTATCCTGCTTACGGCTCCATTGCAAATATGATAGGGGCGAATGTGGTAAAATACGACCTAACGTCCGATAATCACTGGCTCCCTGACTTTTCACAACTTGAAAACCTTGTGGGGGAAAACACTAAGCTTATGTGGATCAACTATCCTCATATGCCGACAGGAACTGATGCTGGTGAAGAAACCTTTAAAGAGTTATTAAAGTTTGCAAAGAAACACAATATATTTCTATGCAATGACAATCCATATTCTCTTGTTGGGAATTCCAAAAAGCATGTTAGTATACTTTTAAGCGACACCGACCAATCCAATTGCGCGGAGCTTAACTCACTTAGTAAATGTCTTAACATGGCCGGTTGGAGAGTTGGAATGTTGCTTGGTTCACCGGAGCTTATTGAGGCCGTCACTAGAATAAAAACCAATATGGATTCAGGCATGTTTATACCAATTCAAGAAGGGGCCATCGAAGCTTTGAAACTGGATGATATCTGGTACGAAGAAAACAACAAACTTTATGCCACTAGAAGGGACCTTGCTTTTAAGATTTGCGACTTGTTGGACCTTTCATACGAGGATGACCAGGTTGGAATGTTTGTATGGGCAAAGGTGAAAAATGACGAAATGGAAGTCGCCAATATTGTCGACGATCTTCTTTATAAAGCTGGCGTATTCTTAACCCCTGGTTTTATTTTTGGAAAAAATGGTGAACGGCACATAAGGATTTCTCTTTGTGCTTCAGAAGAAAAACTCATAGAAGCTTATGATAGAATTAAGGAAGTGGTGAAATGAGGGTCGCAATTGTAGGACTAGGTCTTATTGGAGGCTCATTGGCCAAAGATCTCAGGGCCAAGGGGATATGCCAGGAAATTCATGGAGTAGACTCTAGCCAGGAAAATTCAGACAAGGCCTTGGAGTTGGGACTTGTGGACAATGTCGCCACACTCGAGGATGCCTCTAGTAATTGTGATTTAATCATCCTTTGCACGCCAGTCAACGCTGTAGTTACTCTTTTACCCCAAATTTTGGATAATATATCAGAGGATCAAACTGTTACGGATGTTGGCTCTACTAAGCTTGAGATCATTGAAAGTGTTAAAGACCACCCGAATAGAGGTCAATATATCCCTGCCCATCCTATGTCGGGTACCGAATTTTCTGGGCCAGAGGCCGCGCAGCTGGATTTATTTAAAAACAAAGTCACTGTTATTTGCGACCCTGACGACTGTTGGAAGGCGCACTTAGATAGAGTATGTGACATATTTAAAGCTCTCGGGATGAAAATTACTCATATGAATGCTAGCGAGCATGACTTGAACGCGGCATATGTTTCACACCTGTCACATATTAGCTCATTTGTTTTGGCAAGCACCGTGCTTGATAAAGAGAAGAAAGTCACTGAGATTTTTAATCTGGCCGGGGCCGGTTTTGAATCAACAGTAAGACTTGCAAAAAGTTCTCCTGATATGTGGGCCCCAATTTTTGAACACAATAACCAATATATTGTTGAGGCGCTTGCCTCCTATATTGATCATTTGAAGATCTTTCACCTTGCACTCACGACTAAAAATTACGATTTAACAAAGGCGCTTATGTCCCAGTCAAATGAGATAAAAAGAGTCCTGGAAAATATGGACAAAAACGGAGGTTCTAATGAGTGACTCTGTTGATCAGCTCGAAGCTTTGCGAAACCAAATTGACGTCGAAGATAGGAAAATTCTTGAATCTCTTTCAAAGAGATTTAAACTTTGCGAACAAATAGGAAAGCATAAAAAGAAAAATAATATGTCACTTCATCAAAGCAATAGGTGGGAGAGCCTTCTAGAGAACAGGCTCAAGCACGCAAAGGAGCTTGGTCTTGATCCAGAGTTTACCAAGGTCTTCTTTGACATGATTCATGATTTATCAAAAGATATACAAAGTAAAACATCAAGCGAGGTCGCAGATGAGTAATGGTAAATGGTCCCCAGAGTCTTGGAGAGAGAAAGAGAAACGTCAAATTCCAGAGTATCCAGATCAAAAGAAACTGGAGGAGGTTGAGTCTACCCTTAGTGAGTATCCACCACTTGTTTTTGCCGGAGAAGCGAGGCAACTCAAGAATAGGTTGGCGCAAGTTTGCAACGGAGATGCCTTCCTTTTACAGGGGGGGGATTGTGCTGAAAGTTTCGGTGAGTTTAACTCGGCCGTAATTAGAGATAATCTTAGAATCCTTTTGCAGATGGCCGTTATTCTAACGTTTGGAGAACAAAAGCCAGTTGTTAAGGTAGGCCGGGTCGCCGGCCAATTTGCCAAACCAAGATCTAGCGACGAAGAAACTAAAGATGGCATTACTCTTCCGTCTTATCGCGGTGATATTATTAATGGACACCCATTTAATGAAGCGTCTAGAGTCCCCGATCCTGAGCGCATGATAAGAGGTTATGTGCAATCATCTGCAACTATGAACCTTTTAAGAGCCCTTTCCCAAGGTGGTTATGCCGATCTTCACCAGGTTCACGCCTGGAACTTGGAATTTGTGAAAAAAAGCAGTCAGTCTAAAAGGGATGAAAAAATGGCCAATAGACTGGATGAAACACTGGCCTTTATGCAGGCAATTGGAATCACTGGAGATACAAGCCCACAAATTAGAGAGAGTGAGTTTTACACCTCACATGAGGCCTTGTTGCTCAATTATGAGCAGGCGTTGACTAGAAGAGACAGCACAACTGCAAGACCTGAGGATGGATATGAAGGGGATTGGTACGATTGTTCAGCTCATATGCTTTGGATTGGTGAAAGGACACGTCAGCCGGATGGGGCGCACGTTGAGTTTTTAAGAGGCGTAAAAAATCCAATCGGGTTGAAATGTGGACCTACAATGACTCCTGACGACCTAATGGTCCTTGTCGATAAACTTAATCCAAGAAATGAGCCTGGTCGATTGACCCTCATTACAAGAATGGGAGAAGACCTAATTTCCTCCAAATTAGTACACCTTATTAGGAAGATAAAGGCAGAGGGCAGAAATGTTGTGTGGAGTTGCGACCCAATGCATGGAAACACAGTAGTTGCTCCCAATGGCTATAAAACAAGAAAATTCGAAACAATTTTAAAAGAAGTGAGAGGCTTCAATGAAGTTCACAAGGCCGAGGGCACATACGCTGGAGGGGTTCACTTTGAATTGACAGGCAAGGACGTTGTCGAATGTCTAGGTGGTGGACAGAATATCACCCATGCTGAGCTTGCTAAAGGAGCATATAAGACACTTTGCGATCCTAGACTGAATGCCACTCAAGCTCTAGAGCTTGCGTTTCAATTAGTTGAAATGGGAGATTTAGAAGAATAAAGTTCTGAAAAAAGGCCCTTAGAAGGGCCTTTCTCATTATTAAAAATTTTCTTTCAACTCATCGCCAAGACGAAAGTGATTAAAGTAATTGTTCTTTACCCTCTTGTTAAAAATGTGTTTAGTAATGATTGTTGTCGTTTTTTGATCAATCACATGACTTGTAACGACTGACTTCTGAGCAAACCAAACCCCAGCATCCTTTTTGAAGTCTGAGGAAACAGTTGTCTTCTCTGGCTTGCCATCAATAAAGAATTGGGCCTTCACTATAACCATCTTTTCTAAGTCAATTGTGTTGATCATTTTAGAGTAAATGTCTTTCTCTTTAGGGGTGCTCTCAATAACAGCTAAATTTCCCTTCTTTCCAACAAGTTTGTGGTTATCTTTGCTGTAGTGTCTGTTTTCCATATCTGTGTAATAGATGTCACTGCCCACAAATCTACCTGACTTTGAAGAGCTATCAAGCCTTCTAACTTTCTTCAAAGCGGGAAGGTAGATCCATTGAGAACTGTTTTTATTAGGGTAGTTCTTTGTAAGGAGAGAGACATTTCTAAATTTGGAAGGCTTCTGAAATTTCACAAGATTTTCCGCATCATCAATATTGTTCGTTTTACCTATCGTTACAAATTCTCTTTCAGAGTTTCTTCCAGCTCCTTCAATAATCATTTTTGCCTTGTAAATGGCAGTTGTGGGACGGTTCGCATGATATAGCGACTTCATGATTTTTTCCGCGTCATTTGCGAATGTTTGGGTTGCGATAATTGCAAGCAAGATAAAAAGTTTCATAGCAACAGTCCTTTTTATGGTTGATGTTTAAGTTTGTAGTTAAAAAAACCTTCATGGTTTATTTTCATAAGCGCTGGCAGAAGTATTAAATCAAAAACTAGAGCGCTAAATAGACCTATTGAAGTAATAAAGCCAAAGTTTTTTAAAGGTAAAAAATCAGAGAACATTAACAGCATAAACTGGGTGCACAGAATGAATGTCGTCATTGTAATGCTTGTTCCTGATTCGCGGTAGGCCATTCTTATTCCATCATTAACACCATGAATTTCAATATTTTTCTTCATTGAGTGAAACATGTGTATTGTATCGTCCACAGCGATACCTAGTGTTAGGCTTGAAATCATTGCTGTTCCAAAGTCCAGCCATATATTGAAAATTCCCATAAAGCCAAAGCTCATTATTATGGGGGAGAGGTTTGGAACCATCATAAGCATTCCTGAGCCTAAACTTTTAAACAAGAGCACTAGGCAGAGGCTAACTAGACCAAAGCTTAAAACGAAGCCTTGAGTGAAGCCGCCGATCAATAAATTTTCTTGGTCAGAGAAAAGCTTTCCACTTCCCGCCAAAGCGACTTTTAGTCCCTTTAGATTGGTGTTTTTAATAATTTCTTCAACTTTCTCTATTTGTTTTTCTATTAAATTTGCTCTGTTCTCGGTAAGGCTTAAATTCACTCTTCCAAGGGTGCCATCCCTGTCCATGAAATCATATAGATCTTGGCCGTCATATATGAAAAGGTATTGTTCTAACATTTCACTGCTGGCAGCGTCAAAGCTTGAAAGTGAGAACTTTTTATGGAAAGTTCTTAAAACGTTTGCGAAAGAATAAACCTTTGTCACATCTTCAAGCTTTTCTAGCTCCGCTTGCATGTTTAGTATTTCACGCATTCTATCGGCGTTTAAAAGGCTGCCTTCCTCAACTTTGAGAGATATGTCGATCGGTGTTGTTCCAACAAAATGCTTTTTAAATAGATTGTTCCCTCTGTTTAGGGCATGATCTTTAGGGAAGAATTCATAAAGACTTGATTCAGACTCAACATATGTTCCGAAAAATCCAAAAATGCACAAGGTGGCGAGCATAAATACAGCGGTCTTTCTTGGGGCGTTCAACACTGTGGAGATCAAGAAATCCAACTTTCGCATCAACATGTCGTTAAAGGACTTTTTCTTTAACTTTACTTTGAACGTCCTCAATAGAATTGGCGAAACAAATAGAATGAATAAAACCGATGTTATTACACCGACCCCACCGACTAGACCGATGTATCTAATTGGGGGGATAGGGCTTGCTGCAAGAGCAAATAGGCCAATAGAGGTTGTTATGCCTGAGTACATCGTGGGTTTAAATACCTTCTTCGCTGCTTCATCGTAACTGTTAAAGTCATCTTCTTCGCTGTGGTTAAGGAGGTGGATGAAGAAAGAAATGGTAATGGCCATCATTAGACTTGGTATCATTGTGGATACCATATTATAAGGAAGCTCAAATGCGCCATAAAGTCCTATACAGACACCTGTGACAACAGTGCTTCCTATTTGTAGAACCACAATGGAGCCGATGCTTCTGAATAAAAAGAAAATTACCGCCATGGAGAAAATACTCGTTAACGGCACTACAAGGGTGAGAACATTGATCATCTCTTCGAATTGATGGGTGTCAACGCTTAGCTCTCCGGCCGTGCCTAAAAACGTTGCGCCAGAGTCGGATAGCTTTTGAAACTCTTTTTCTATCTGAGTTTTAAGCTCGTGTCTCTGTAAAGATTCTCCAATTAAAGTTGGCTCCACCACCAATGACAAAATTTTATTATCATAATCCAGATACAAGTCCTTAGCGACTTCATCATTTTGAAGCTCTTTGAGTTCCGCCTCGAAATTGTCCACGTTGAACTCTTTCTTTACATAAACCGCATCCGCATCACCGGTTATTACCTCATGGTCAAAAATGGATCTTATTTCCTTTACGTTTTTAACTCTTTTGGCGCGGTCGACTACCTTTTGAAACTTGGTAAGAGACTCTTTTGAAAATTCCTCCAACTGGAACATAAAGATAAAGAGCTCATCCGATCCAAACTGCTTTCGCAACTTAGCATTTAAAACATTTGAGGGCATGTCTTTTGGCAAGTAAGTTGCCGGGATGTTTGATACAATTACATCCTTTGCAAGAAAGCCTGAAAAGAGTGCGACAGCGATAAAAATCGCAATAATAAATTTGTTTTTCATAGATTTACCTTAAGCCCAACCATTAAAGCGTGGTCCTCTCTGTTGAATCCGAAAAACGTTTCCGGATCCCCTTGGAAATTAAAATATTTTAAATAATAAGAAACCATATCATTGCTAGAGTAGTTTAATTGAGGCGAGAGGTAGTTACTCCCATCATTGGTGTTGTACAGTGTCCTGAAGGCAAACCCCAATCGATCAGATAAAAAACTCTTTCTTGCTTCCAATATTAACAGTGATTGCTTGTCGTTCAACAACAATTCTTGGTCATGAAACTCTTGATGATTAAATTGAAGAAATAGGTCCAAAGCGATTGAGTCAATTGAGCCTTCAAGTCCTAAGTTGAACATATAGTTTGTGGCCTGCTCAAGTTTAAATTCCTCAGTTAAAACTTCATAATTATCTTTGGCCGTCACTTCCAATTTCGCGAGCATGCTCTCAAGTTGTTTTTGAAAAGAGACACCATAGATGGAGCGGCTTTTCTTTTTCAGCATAAGACCATTTTCTAAGGCCGCTGGATCAGGAATTTGGCTCACAAGCATATTAATATAGGCGGGACTAAAAACAATCTCTTCATTCTCATCAAGTATTTTTCCAATTAGAAGCTGAGTGTCTATACCAAAGAATATAGTGGAAAGCCTCAGGCCATAATTCACTTCTCGGTCTGCTGAAAAATTGAATTTTGATGCAGCTAATAGTGGTATTTGATCAGCTGCCCCTCTCACTCTTCCTTGCTCTAAATCCACTGCTTCGAATGTTGAAGTTCTTGTCGTGTAGTCTTGGTCTGGTCTGGGAGCTTCCAAATAGAAGTCCCACTTGGATGATTCCCCATAGTAGGTCCAAAGTGCGATGTCTTTAGGCAGTCTTAGATCCCTTCCATCCCAAAAAAATAGGTAAGGATCCCTAGTTGCTGTTAAAATATCAAAGCCGGACAACTCGTCAAAAACACCCCATTGAACGATTTGTCGTCCCAGAGATAGACTTGAGCTTTCAAAGTCCGTCTGGAAGGTGAACTCAAAAAAATCAATATTTCCCTCATTCCCTTGATCAAACTCAGACTTAACCTCCAAGAAAGGCTCAATGTTGAAAGTGTAGTCTTTATAGCCAAAAGAGAACTTTTTACTCGCATTTTGAAAAGTGGAGTACTCGTACTTATCCTTGCCGGTGATCGCAATCGCAGCAGAGTGGAACTTCAGCCCTCGAGAATCTGCAAACAAGTCTTCCCATGGGTCTTTTTTAGGCTTTATCTTTAAAATAAACCTTTTAACTTTTATTTGTTTTTTGGCGACCTTGTACTTTGGGGAAAGGTATCTATTGGGAAGTTCTTTATAAAACTTTTTTATAAGGCGGCCATTTTCATAAACATGAAAGGCGGTAATTGGTGTGTTAACATAACCTAGTTTAAACTCACGTCCCTCTTTCTTGAGCTCTATTGCCTTTTTCTTAACTTGAGAGAAGCTGTAAGACTTAAACACTTCCTGTGCTTCACTTCCATAAGAGAGTAGAATAAAGGTTAAAATACAAATAATGCGCATATACAAAAAGGGTACCAGAATGCTGCATTATTTGTTATTTGGAATAAGTTTCCTAGCGGATTATGATGGCCTGTAAGGATTGAGCTCGACTTAAATTGAATAAAGTGAAAAGCCCTTTATGGTGCTGGAATCTTTAATTTTTTCAAGATAGGACCTAAGAGAGATTTTTAACACTTTGCCCGCACTGCTAGCATGAATGAAGTAAACGCCATCGTTGGCGACTTCGAGCACTCCTTGATGGGAAATATTTAAATTGGTTCCAATTAAATGTTTAAGCTCCCAATTTGGTCGGACAATATTCAAAATATAAGTCTTTTCTTTTAAACCCAACAAGAACAGTTCCCAATTATAGAGGACCTCTTTGATGGATAGGTAGTCAATTCTAACTTCTTCTGGAGAAAATCTAATGGCCTCTTCTCTAAGTTGGTTTAGTCTCTCTAATTTTGTTTTCTCACTTAGATGGGGAAGTTTCAAAGATGTAACCTTGTGAAACTTGAGCCAATTGGCCAAATCTATTATTGCAGAGGCCTCTTTTACAAAGTGTGACGCAAAAAAGGAGGTATTGTTAAATATGAAGTGGTTCTCGATGTTGTTCGGGACCCAGCTTTGGGAAATAATGTGGTTTCTATCTAAATAGGATACAAAACCATCTCTATATCTTACTTGGTTCATAGCATCTAAGAAGGAGGTTTTGTCCACTGAATTGGATAACGCGATCAAGGTCTCTACGAAAGTTGTGCAGTCAAAGGTATCGAATCTGTATAGGGGATCTTGGTCATAGAGTCCATCACTTCCTTCACCCAGGGGACCGGTTGGGTCGTAAGGTAGCCCTATGAAGTGGTTTGCCCAATAAAGAAGTTTGGCCTGCTTATCGAGTGAGTTCTGCTCACTAAGCTTTTTGAAGATAAGCTCTTCTGACGCAAAGGCGGAATATATAAATAGAAGTAAGGTCAACCCAATTTTCATTGGGGTAACATAGCTCAATTTTCAAAAGAATGTATCTTACTTGGTAGAATTTACGGGAAATTTATATGTGGTAGATACCTGTTTTCAAGTGCTTACGCCGAGGATTTGTGAATTGGGTCACTCTATGAGCAACCCAAATAAAATTATTATATTTTTAGGCCAATTCGTCAGTGAATACGTGATAGCTAGGATCTTCTTCGATATTGACTTCAACCATGCTTCCGGCCTTGCCTAAAAGCTTTATGCATTCTTCGCTGAGGTGGCGAATACAAACTCTCTTCCCAACTCTAGAGTACCTCTGAGTTAATTGATTTAGAGCTTCAATGCCACTTTGGTCAACCACTCTTGATTCCTTGAAGTCAACAATCACATCTTCAGGATCATTTTGTGGATCAAACTTTTCATGAAATGCGGCAATCGATGCAAAGAACAAAGGGCCATAGATTTCATAGTGCTTAACACCCTTATCATCTACGCGCTTTCTTGCTCTAATTCTTACCGAGTTGTCCCAAGCAAAAACAAGTGCAGCTAAGATCACGCCCACTAAAACGGCAATGGCCAGGTCAAAAACAAGAGTTAAAACTGTCACTGCGACAATTATGATAGCGTCAGCTTTAGGTACTTTATGTAGGATTTTAAATGTTGCCCACTCAAAGGTTCCAATACTGACCATAAACATCAGACCTACAAGCGCTGCCATAGGTATCTGTTCAATTAGCCCAGATGCAAAAAGTATAAACACTAGTAAAGATATTGCCGCTACGATACCGGAGAGTCTGCTTCTTCCTCCAGAGCTTACATTGATAATACTTTGGCCGATCATTGCACAACCACCCATACCGCCAAAAAAGCCAGTTACAATATTGGCAAAACCTTGGGCCTTGCATTCTTTGTTTCCTTGACCTCTAGTTTCAGTCATCTCATCAATAAGAGTTAGGGTAAGTAGGGATTCAATAAGCCCAATGCCCGCCAAAATTAATGAATAGGGAAGGATGATCTTTAAAGTTTCAAAAGTGAATGGAACTTGTGGAAAGTGAAAGCTTGGAAGCCCGGCTTTGATTGATGCCAGGTCCCCAACTGTTTTGGTATCAAGGTCAAGCCCTATCGCAATAACGGAAACCGTTAGAATTGCTGCCAATGGAGCGGGGATTGCTTTTGAGACCTTTGGTAAAAGGTAGATGATCGCCATTGTTACAGCACATAAACCAAGCATGAGAGCTAGAGGTCCACTGGCAAGCCATGAGCCGTCAGCTGTTTTAAAGTGTTGGAGTTGTGCCATTCCGATTATGATCGCAAGGCCGTTAACAAAGCCATATATAACAGGCGCAGGAACCAACCTGATAAACTTTCCAAGCTTCAATAATCCAACCGCAACCTGAATAATTCCCATAAGAACAACTGTTGCAAAAAGGTACTCAACTCCATGTGAAGTAACTAGGTTTACCATAACTACGGCAAGGGCACCTGTGGCTCCGGATATCATTCCAGGTCTTCCTCCAAAAGCTGAGGTAATAAAACACACCATAAAGGCCGCATATAACCCTAAAATGGGGGATACTCCTGCTACCAAAGCAAAAGCAACTGCCTCAGGCACGAGTGCCAATGCTACGGTCAATCCGGATAAAATCTCAGTTTTATGATCAATGCCTTTAAGTTTTGAGAATGATAAAATCATGAATACCTTCGAATAGTGAACAAACCAGCCTGGATATGGCCTAAGGCCAAGGTTTAGGACTGTTTAATTTATAATTTTGCAAAATATATCCTCTCATTTGCCGCTAGGCAATAATTAATTAAATTAATTTTATGCTAGGAGAGCGAAGGTTTTAACACCTTCGCTCAAGAGATTTTGTCCTACATTTGCTCACTGTGTGATTCGGTTTTTTGATCACTTTCAGGGGTCTCTGTTTGCTCTTGTTTTAGGCTTTCTTCTTGGGCCTGCTTCTTTGGAGCCTCCTGGGCCTGTTTAGGAGATGTTCTATTCAATGTAACAGCATTGCCGTCAAACTTGGCCTCTTTGGCCACAAAAAACTCTTTCTTATCAAGCTTAACCAATCTTCCTTTTGCCTGAATTTTAGTCTTTCCATCAGTTATTTCTGGCAAATTTGCAGGCTGTCCCAAGTCAACTACTAAGCGGTCATTGCCTTTGTTTGGTTTTATTAGGACCACAAGAGATTCGCTATGTTTTTCCTTTTTAGTCTCCTGTCCTTTGGGAGCGATTCTTACTGTTTTGTGTTTTAGAATTGTCCCTTGGACTTGCCGCATTTCCCGAGCTTTTTTAAGGGTGTCTTTTTTTACATCTTGTTGCTGTTGAACATTACCTTGTTCGGGATTGACGGTCTTTGCTTCCCCTTCATGTTCTCCGGCGTAGGCAATGCCTCCGGCTAAAAATATTGATAGTATTGTGCTTTTAATTTTCATAACTCATTCCTTTTGTGATTAAAACAGTCCTTCTTCTTCCCACTCGTATTCGCCCTCAATCCAATCATACTCATACTCATAGTCTGTGTAATCGTAGTCGAATGTTTCATCGTCATAGGCGTAGTAGTCGTAAAACCAGTCGTCATCAGCGTCGTAATAGTCATACGATGTGTCGTCATACCAGCCTGCATCGTAATAATCATAGTAGTTGTAGTCATCGACCAATGCATTGGCGTTAAAACTTGAAATCATCAATGCAAAGGCGAATATGCTTAAAATCTTTTTCATAAAGGCCTCCTAAATAGGTTTTTAAATTATATCTTCGTCAACTTCCCACTCGTAGTCTCCTTCAAGTGGTTGGTATTCGTAGTCAAGTTCTTCTTCATAGAGGTCATCATCATAGTCGTATTCCATCTCATCAAAATCGGTGTCGTAGTAGTCGTAAAACCAGTCATCCTCTTCGTCGTAGTAGGGGTCATAGGGAGAGTAGTAGCCTGCATCGTAATAGTCGTAATAGCTGTCGTAGTAGGTTTCCTCTTGGTAAGGCTCGGGAGTCGCGCAAGAAACCGCTATAAAGCACAACAGTGCCGCTAATAATCCTTGAAGACTTAATTTTTTTAACTTCATCTTAAACTCCTTAGGGTCACGCAATAGTGATGGATGTTTAATGATGTAGCTGCAATTAAAGTTCCAATTTAAGAAGTGGGAAAGTTTGATTCAAAGTGAGTTGATTCTTTTTGCTTTAAGATATTGTAGGCATAAGCTTTGTCCATTTTGTTGGGATCTAGCCAGCTGTCAAATTTATCGCTCCTTAAGAAAATGGGGCACCTGTCATGTCCCATTTCTTCAACTTCTTTAGGAGGCTCATCAGTGATTATGGCAAAGGAGGAGAATTGGATTTTTCCATCGGAGCTAGTCCAAGTGTCATAGAGACAGGGTGCCCACATCATTTTAGCGTTATTGGGTTTAAAATTTATTAGTCTCTTTTTTCCACTTTGATCTTCAACCCATTCATAGAAACTATAAAAAGGAAAAAGGCCGTGATTCTTCATGAAGAGGCCTTTCCAAGTTTTTCTAGACTCCAAAGCGTCAATTCTCGCGTTAAAAACATTGTACTTTGAAGGTATCTCCTCTTTAGAGTGGGCCGGTCTAACCCTGTAACGCATGGGACGGACAACCCGCCTTCCTTGATCGAAAGTTATAACTGGGGCAAAGTAGTTGGGATAAACAACTCCGTCATCTTCAGGTGTTTTAAAGCAACTTGATTTGGATACTCTTTTTAGTCCTAAAGAATTTTTTAACTCTTGAGGCGAAAGATTCTTCTCATAATTTTGAAGAGATTTTAACTCGTGAAAAGACTTTACATCAGGAAGGGCCTGAAAGTTTGAGGCGAGGCGCTTAATATCTTTGTCGATTTTAACGCTAAAACACATTGCCTCATCATCTCAGACCCTTTGCGATTGGTCAAAGCTACGCAGCTATTTTTGGAGTAATGGCGATAGAAGCGAGCACTTGATTTAACTCGCTTGCCACGTATTCGCACTGCTCTTTTGTCATATCTCCAAAGAAAGGCAAGGCCATTGTTCTCTCACCAATATTAAGGGTGTTCGGAAGCTGGTCTTCTCCTTTTGTTGGATAGTCTTTCAAGTAGGGTTGGGTATGGATCGGAGTGAAGTATGCGCGCGCCACAATATTTCTTTCTTGCAGTTTTTTAATGACTTCGTCTCTATTTAGACCTTCGTTTAAAGTCACAACAAAGACAAACCAGCTCATTTCCACACCTGATTTTATGGTCTGAGTCTTTAGCCAAGGTGAATCTTTGAAGGCCTCATTATACCAGGCAGCGGCCCTTTCTCTTTTTGCCAAGATTTCATCAAGCCTTTTCATTTGAACAACGCCAAGCGCAGCTTGAACTTCACTCATCCTATAGTTGTATCCAAGAACGGCGTGTTCTAGCCACTGGGACATTGTGTCTCTTCCTTGATTCATTAGCATTCTGCATTTTCTGGCCACTTCGTCATTGTCTGTGACGATCATGCCGCCTTCGCCCGTTGTAATCTGCTTGTTAGGGTAGAAAGCAAAGCTTGCAACATCTCCATAGTTGCCCACTTTTCTATTGTGGAGTTTGGCTCCCAGAGCTTCACAGCTGTCATCCACTAGGAATAGGTTGTGTTCGTTGCACAAGTTTTCCAGCTTATCCAAAGGAGCAGGATGTCCAAACACATCAACACTAACAATCGCTTTCGTTTTCTCTGAAATTTTGGATTCAGCGTCGCTGACATCAATGCAGTAGTCATCTTTATTTATATCAACAAAGACTGGAACAGCTCCCACATATAATATGCAATTGACGCTGGCGACAAAGGTGTAGGATGGAACAAGGACCTCATCACCAGCGCCAACTCCCAATGCCATAAGCGCTAAGTGTAAACCTGCGGTGCCGGAGCTAACGGCGATGGCATGCTTTCTATTTGTGTATTTTGCAAAGAGCTCTTCAAATTCTTTTATCTTGGGGCCTAAGGCCAATCTTTTTGATTGCACAACTTCGAGCACCGCTTGCTCTTCTTCACTTGTAATGTCTGGCATGGCCATAGGGATGTTTAGCGCTTCTGATTTCATCGAATATTCCTTCTTCTTTTTTGAGGGAGTGCCTATCCATAGACACCCTTCACTGTTTAGATCGTTTACTACTGTGGAGCCTGCTCCAATAACGGAATTCTTGGCCACTTTCACACCTGGCACAATTGAGCTTCCCACTCCAATCAATGATTCCGCACCTATATGGACGTTTCCGCAGAGGGTTGTTCCAGGCGCGGCGTGGACAAAGTTTTCTATGACACAGTCATGGTCAATAGAAGAATTTGTGTTAACTATGCAGTGTTCTCCGAGCTTTGTTTTTGCCTGTATTTTTGCTCCTGCAAAGATTACAGTGCCAGGGCCAACTTTCGCGCTTCTAGAGATCCAAGACTTGGGATGCCTAACCACACCAAACCTTGAGTAGCGGGTGCTCAGTTTTTTTCGAACCTCAGCTGATCCTATTGCCAAGATTACCAATGCACCTTTTGGTATCTCACTTAAGGGACGCACTTTGTGTCCATATAAGTGGGTGTTGTGCAAGTTTGTATTATCATCATAAAAACCTGCAATCTCTTTTCCAGACTCTATCGCCGCTTCGTAGACAACTTTGGCATGCCCGCCAGCGCCTATTAGGTAGAGACGGTCACTGAGACGTTCCATCGTTTTACCCTTATCAGCATTAACATTGGAGAAGTTAAAGATTGCAAAAAATGTCTTAAAAATTAATTTTACATCCAGCCAAAGAGAACGGTTTTCCAAATACTCAATGTCCTTTTGGAACTTATCTCTCCAAGAGAATTGGTTGCGACCACATACTTGAGCAAGCCCTGTTAATCCTGGAAGAACTTTGTGTCTTTGCTGTTCTTGAGAAGAAAAAAATGGCCTATATTCCACAGGTAGTGGGCGTGGGCCAACAATAGACATCTCTCCTTTGAGAATGTTTAAAATCTCTGGTAGCTCATCTATTGACAGTTTTCTTAATATTCTGCCTATTGGTGTGACCCTTTGCATGTCATCACCCTTTCCTGTGTGCATAGTGCGAAACTTTATAAGGTTGAAAGGTCTAAGGTCTTTTCCAATTCTTTGTTGACGAAAAAATATAGGTCTGCCCTGAATGACCAACAGTAAAAGGGAAGTCACCGCCATGATTGGAAGAGTGATTGGCAGACTTAAAAAAATTATAGTTAAATCCAATGCTCTTTTCTTCATCATGCCGCCTCTATCTCTTTGGATTGCTCGAACAGGTCTTCGTCAAAAAGGGATTCTTGAAGTGATAAATCGCTGTCGATTGCGGCCCAGAGAAGATTGACGCTCATTTTACTATGGTTGTTGGCATAAAAAAGAATGTCGAACACCGCTTGAGATATGTCATTGTAGGGACGGCCGTTAAATACCATTGGTGTGAATGGGATGTCTCCATCCTTTAGCGTTGCAAAGCTTTGACCATTTTTAAAGAGGTCTTCAGTATTTAGGCTAAGTTCCTCATATAGCTTCTCTCCTGGCCGTGTTCCCACAAACTTAATAGGGTAGCTTTTGGGGTTTTTGCCGCACAGAGAAATCATTTTCTTTGCAATGTCCATGATGCGAATTGGTCTTCCCATGTTTAGAAGTGCAATATCTCCTCGATTGCATGACATACTCGAACTTAAGACGAGACCCACCGCCTCTGGTATCAACATAAAGTAACGAGTCATTCTTTCATCAGTTATGGTTAATGGTTTGTTTTTAATAATCTGTGAATGAAGTTTTGGAATGAGACTCCCACTACTGCCCGCGACGTTTCCAAATCTGACAGCGCAAAGATCGAGTCCGTGCTTATTTGCATAGTGGTTCATCATAAGCTCACAAACTCTTTTTGTGGCCCCCATGAGATTGGTGGTGCGGACTGCCTTGTCAGTGGAAATCAAGGTGAACTTCTCTATTCCGTGTAACACGCATAGGTTTAGAATGTTTTGTGTCCCTGCTATATTGTTAACAATTCCAGCTTGGGGATTGCTTTCCACCAATGGGACATGTTTAAAAGCGGCAGCATGATAGATGAAATCTGGCTTGTGCTTAACGAACAAATTCTCCATTGGAGTGTATTCACAGATATTTGCCAGTGAAGGGACCAACTCAATTGAATTTTCTTCACAAACATGTGCTAGAGATTCATTTACTTTATAGAGATTGTACTCTGAGTTATCTACGAGTATTAACGTTTTGAGCTCCATTTCGGCCAACTGATTGGCAAGCTCCGAACCAATTGAGCCTCCAGCTCCTGTTACGAGAACTGTTTTACCTTTAGTTCTAGTCCTTAGAGCTTTTAGGTCGGGTTTTTCGAAGTTTCGGCCGACAATATCCTCTAGGTCCAATTCTAGTGCACTGGGATCATTGAGTGGCTTGGTCATGTAATCTCCAATTTTTGATTAGGTTGGTCTTAATAAGTATAAAGATTTTCTTTATATTCTACTGTTATAGTTCGTATAGTTTTAAAACTTCTTTAATAAAGAAAACTAAAGGCAAAAAATTCTCTCCTTAGGTATGTGAAATCAATAAATTATAATGAAGTGTAAACAGTGTGGGGGAATATTGACTGTTAAGATAATCTTTATACTTAGCCAAGTTATCTTGGCGGTCGGAAACTGGATTCTCCTGGCCACAATAGCGAAAAATTATTCGCTGACAGAAACTGGTGACTATAATCTCGCACTCGCTTGCCTGGCACCAACCTTTTTGTTTTTCTCGTTTCATCTGAAGAATTACTTTCTGGCAAAAGACTCTTCCAATATGGAGTTTTCCCATTATGTGCATACCAGGATTTTAAGTATGGTGCTGGCGTTGGCGGTGGCGTTGGTGGCGGGAAGTGTCTTGGAAGTTGTAAATCAATTCTTTTGGGGAGTCTTTGTTCTAAAGGCCTCTGAATTAATTTTTGAATTGCCGTTTATGTACGATCATAAAATAGACAAACTCAAAAGGGCTTCTGGTAGGCATATATTAAGAAGTTTATTGGTCTATGGCTGTTTAGTATTTTTATTAGAGAGCAAAGTTGGAATATTCACCTCATTTGGAATTTCTGGTCTATTAAGCATTTTGGGAACAATCCCTTATATCCTTACTGTAAATAATCAAGACTGGTCTTTCTCTCTTCAGAAGGTAGCCTCATTGATCAGAAGCACTTTTTGGCTTGGAGGTTCGGCCTCGCTTTTGAGTTTAAATATCTCTCTTCCAAGAATTTTTCTGGCCTACACTTTAGGAAAAGAGGCCACCGCCATTTATTCGGTCTCTTTTGCTTTTTACTCTGTTTGGCAGTTGCTCTTTAATAGTTACCTAAACTCCATACTGCCAAAGTTTACAAGCGCGAGTTTGAAAGAGAAGGTTGTAATACCTTTGGTGATCTTTATAGCGTGCTCCTTGATATTTATTAATTTCGATACAGAAATATACAGGGTAATCTTTGGGCCTGAATACATCAAGGCCACAGAGTTAAGCCCTGGACTTCTAGGAGCAATCTTTCTGTCATTCATTAGTTCCTATTTTTTTTACGATTTCATGTCCAAGGGAAGCTTTAAAGCTCACTTTAATCTAAACCTCATTGCACTCGGCGTTCATGCCATCGTTTTATACCCCTTAATCAAACTTATTGGCATAGAGGCCTGTTATTACTCTTGGACTCTCGCACTGATTGTGCAGTGTGGGCTCTACTGGGCTTGGAGGCCATCCTCATGAGTGATTGGTGGACAGTTTTATTGTGGACTATCTTCTCACTTGGGGTAGTCGTCTTAAAGTTAGGAAAGTCTAAGAGCAAGGACCCTATAGGATATATCCTGCTTTTCTACTTCTTTTTTGGTTTTGGACCGGTGGTGAACTATTTATTGGGCATGCCTATTTATTTTGGAATTGTAAAAGAGCATATTCCTTCTGCGGCAATGATCATGTCTTTGGGAATTCTTAGCTTTGCTTTCCCTCACTTAATTTTCAAAGATCACTCATTGGTTCCCGATGAAAATTCTGACGAGCCCCACAGGTGGGAAGCTCTTAAAATCGCACTTATGGGAAGTATTGTATATGGTGGAGCAAAATGCCTTTTAATGCTTCCTCTTAAAGCGCAAGGAGCCACAAAGATAGAAATGATCAGCATTGCTCTTCCACAGCTTCACTACATATACCTTCTGTTGCAGCTTTACTTTTGCGCGTTTTATTTTAGCGCAAAAAGAGTTGATGGCCTTGCAAAAATATATTGGCTCAACGTTGCGGTTTATATTGTTTACTGTTTAGTGGTTGCTGAGAGAGATTTTATTTTTCCCTTAGCATCGATATTCATAATGAAGTCGCTAGTCGAGGGCAAAAAGGTTTCGTGGCGAAAGCTTGCCTTCGGCGGAGTCTCACTAGGCGTCTTGGGAACAATTATATTCTATCTTAGGGATGGCACTCAAGAGGCCGGGAATATTGTGTCCGCCGTTCTGAGTCAGGGCTCAATTCTTTTTATTAACACTTTTGTGCTCAAGGTGTTCGAGCAAGGACATGAATTCTTTTATGGTGAGACCTTTTTAAATTCATTGATAAACCTTGCTCCAAGTTTTGTCTACAAAACCGATTATAACAATTTGGCATGGTTCAAAAATTTATACGCCCCGGCCAGTGACAGTGGGTACGGATTTGCTTTGGATGCTGAAGGTTATATTAACTTTGGATTTGCAGGAGTTGTTCTGGTTTATTTAAGCTTGGCATTCTACTGGAGAGTCCTTTTATCGAAATTTTCTTCCAGTGAGTTTTTCAGATATCTTACGTTGTTTAGCGTTGGCTTCGTTATGTATGCATTAAGAAACGATTCCTTGGCGCTTTTTAAAGGTATCCTTTACGCCATCATTATTTATCTATTCATAAATACAACATCATATTTATTAAGTATAAGGAAGAACGCATGAGGGCCATAGTCACTTTGGAACACAGATTCATATCTTGCGAAGGAAAACTCTACACATCAGGTGCCTTTGATCAAACCTTTTGGGAGCGCTATCTTCAAGTGTTTTCGGAAGTTTTAATAGTGGCAAGGGTGAAGAATGTTGAAAAACTAAGTGGCAAAGAGATTCGGGTGTGTTCTGACAAAATTAGGATTTATCCCTTGGATCATTATGTTGGTTTAAAGCAAGGCCTTTTGAGTCTTCCTCGAATGAAGAGAAAACTTCAATATCTTGTGAATCACTATAGGGGCGCATTTATTCTGAGAATTGGCTCTCCAATTGCGGACCTACTTGGGCCTATGCTTAAGAAGGCCAATATACCTTATGCTGTTGAAGTTGTGGGAGATCCATGGGACGTATTCGCCAAAGGGGCCATCAATCATCCGGCTAGACCTTTCTTAAGAAGTTATTTCGCCTATAAACTAAAACAGCAGTGTGCGGCCGCAAAGTTTTCATCTTATGTTACAAAAACCGCTCTTCAGAAAAGATACCCACCAATGAATTCATTAAAAACTATAAATGCCTCCAGTATTAGCTTGAGTGAGGATTTTTTTGCGCAAAGGAGTGATTTTGGCAGTGATAATCAAAATTGGCTTTTTGTTGGCACTTTGGAGCAATATCAAAAAGCGCCTGATGTTCTCATTAAAAGCTTCAAAATTGTTTTAGAGAAGTTTCCAAATGCTAAGTTAAACATTTTGGGGGATGGAAGAAAGAGAGCAGAACTAGAGGCGTCTGCAATCAAGCTTGGGATTGAGAATTCTGTAAAATTTCACGGCTCTGTGGCGAGTTCTAAAGAGGTTAGAGAGTATTTATTGAATTCACCATATTTTGTGCTCCCTTCAAGAGGAGAGGGTCTACCTCGGGCAATGATTGAGGCCATGGCATGTGGCTGTGCTTGTGTAGGAAGCAATATTGGTGGCATACGAGAATTGATCGATGATAAGTGGATAGCCCAAGTGAATGATGTTGCAGACCTCGCCCAGAAAATGATTGCTCTCATGAATTTAGATGAGGAAACTAAGCTTCAAGTTTCAAGAAGGAACAACGAGGCCGCTAAAGATTACTTAGTCCATAAACTTGATAACAGAAGAATGGAGTTTTACTCCTATATTAAAAAGCATTTGGAAGAGGCGGTATGAGAGTCTTACACCTGGTAAAAACCTCTGATGGCGCAAGGTGGGCGGCTGAGCAAGTTAAAGTTTTAGTGGAACTTGGCCATGAAATCGGAGTTATTCTACCACAACAGAATGGTAAAATGATGAATGCCTGGGATAAGACTGGTGCAGAGCTATTCTTTGGAAATGTCGAGCTTCCGGTTAAAAGTCCATGGGAATTTCCTTATAGAAAAGTTTTTTTGCAAAACATCGTTGAGGATTTTAAACCTGATATTATCCACTCACACTTTTTCTCCACCACATTAATGGCGCGGTATTCAACACATGTTCCCGTTGCATTTCAAGTGCCTGGCCCGCTCCATATGGAGAATGCTTTATTTAAGAAGTGGGATCTTTACAGCGCTAGGAAGCAAGATTTTTGGATCGCATCCAGTCACGCGATACGCAGTCTTTATTTAAGTGAAGAAGTAGACGCTTCCAAGGTTGGAATGAGCTATTATGGAAACACTATCGAGGACTATTCATTGGGTGGAAAAGGCCTAAGAAGTGAGCTCTCGCTGGGGGATCGTGATTTTGTAGTAGGAAATATAAGCTATTTTTATTCTCCTAAAAAATATCTCTTTCAGACTAAAGGCCTAAAAGGACATGAAATGATGTTTGAAGCACTCTCAAAGTTAAAGGGAGATGGGATTAAAGGTGTGTTTTGGGGTGAACAGTGGGGAGAAGGAGTAAATTACGAAAAGAAACTTCGAAGTCTAGTTCCAGAAAACTGTCTTATGCCTGGGGCGCTTGCCCCCTTTGAAGTTTCCAAAGGATGGAACACTATGGACATGTGCATGCATATGCCATTTAGTGAGAATTGTGGTGGGGTGCTTGAACCCCTGCTTCATGAGGTGCCAGTAATCGCATCAAATGTTGGTGGACTTCCAGAGCTAATTATCAATAACAAAACAGGAATACTTATAGAGAGGTGTCCTTCAGAGGCCGCCAAATCTATTAAAAAAGCAAAGAGCAATAAGATTTTGCTTAAGGATATGGCTAAGAAGGGAGCTGCACTGGCCCGCACGGCCTTTGATGTTTCTAGAACTGCCAGAGAAATTGATCGAATTTACAAAAGTGGAGGGGAGATGGATGACAAGTCTATGTTCTTTTCCAAGGAGCGCGTATGAAGCTTACAAGAAAGCAGTTCTTGGGGGCTACTGTAGCGGCTATATCAGGAACAATCACTCCTAGTTTGTTTGGAGCTGTAAAGGAGAAGAGAAAGATTAAGCTAAACGGGAGTTCCTTAAAAATTAAAAAATTGGTACTCAAAGACAATGACTATATTTTAGGCCCTGGTGTCGTTGAGCTAACAGGTCCTGATGCTATTGTTATACAGGGCAAAAACGTAGTTCTCGACAATGTATCGTTTAAAGCTTCCATTGGACCTAAAAAACACTCTTCGGCCATAAGGATGCTTCAAGGCTGTGAGAATCTTACAATTAAAAACTGTGCCTTTGAAGGAGATGCATACTGTGTCTTAAAGGCCGATATCAATTCCAATAAAGATGGAGACCTTACTTTTGACAAACCCGTTGGGCCTATAACCTTTATCAATAATTCATGCGACGGTTTTTCCAGACACATCTATTTAAGCAGCGTTTCAAGAATTAACATTGAAGGAAACTTCTTTAAAAACAGTGCAAGGGACTCTATTAGATTAAGACAAGGTGTCAGGAAGGTTCTCATCTCAAAAAACACTTTTGACAATGTTGGCAAAAAAACAGGAGAAAGCGCTGACGCGATAGATACCTATTGGAGTGGCGAGGAATTAATTATTTCTTCTAATATCATCAATAACTGCGCTGTTCATGGGCTAGATTTAAAGGGCATATCTCCTGATGGGAAGGGGGCAAGCTCTAAAGTCATCGTGGAAAACAACATCATAAATGGGTGTGTGTTTTCAGGAATTCTTGTTAGCTCGGGTAAAGTCCACTTGAAGAAAAAAAATAAAGTTGCCGACTTCATTATCAAGTCAAACGTTATTAAGAACTGTAATAAAAACAATAAGAACCCTAACGATGCGGCCATCTTTTTACGCCACGGCGTTCAAGGATGCATTATAAGTCTAAATCAAATTTCATCGTCTAACGGGCATGGCATCGTGCTGGGCAACTTTGAAGAGAAGGCAGAGCAAACAAAAAACATTACAATCGCTGAAAATCAAATTGTTTCAAAGTCTGGAGACTGCGTCAGAGTGTTTGCTGCTGACAATGTGGTGCTTGCAAGGAATATATTTGAATCTCGCAAGAACAAAGCTTCGGTAAAATTGTTTAAAAGATACAAAAGCTTTGAGCTTGCTAAGGTTTTAGAGACAGACAATCTAGAGTCTGTCATCGATCACGAGACCTGAAACAATCAGGCCTAGAATTGTCGAGGCAACGGTTAAAACTTTCAAGCCGTTGTCGCTTATGAAAGGTTTCTTTTGAGGCACATGCACTAGATCATTCGGCCTTAGCTTTAAGTCCTTCTGTGACTCGCTTTGAAGAAAGCTTTCCAGGTCGTGGGTGATCACAGTATAGCCGTTTTTTGATTTTCTTTTTATTGTGATTTCCTCGATGTCCGCCTCTTTGGTTGGTCCACCTGCGAATGCTAGTAGGGAAGTAAGCTCACTGTTTGCTGGAACTACATGGGAGCCAGGCTTGTTCACTGCTCCCAACAAGCTCACTCTCATGAGCGCGTCTTTGTAATTTTGACCAGAAATGTATTCGCTTCCCTTTAGGGAGTACCTTGTTTTGCTTTCAGTCGCTCTAAAGTAATCTTGAGCGGCCGCGCCGCTTGAGGTAAGTGTTATTAAAGTCGCAATTGTTGCACTAAGCAGCCTCTTGCAAAAGTGAGTCTTTTTCACTTGAATCTCCATTGGGGTAAATGAATGAGTTTAAATCATCGTAGGTTTGAGCGTTTGTTAATACATATTGAAATTTATTTTTTAACTGGGATGCCAATTCGGCCTTTCTTTTGTTGAATTTTTTAATATTCTTCTCTGTTGTTTTAAACATTTCAACAAATATAAAGCTCTTTTCCACCATTTGAGACATTATAAGACCATCTGGGGATGCGTACAGGTTTTCAGTTAGAACCACAAGGTGATCGCTTTCAGCGTGAGAGTTCATGACCTTTCTTATTGCTCTTTTGTTGGGAAATTCATTTTTATAACTCTTTGAATTCAGTTCTATAAATTCAAAGTCTTTAGCATAGGCCTTTTTTAACCTCTTCACATGCTTTTTATCAAAATTTGCCTGATCCAGTTTTATAAGGATGACCTTTTTTCCTCTTGCAAGCATAGTTTCCAATAAACTTTTCACCTCGTTACCCATATTTTGATTTTTGGATATAGAGGTTATGCTTATCCACTTTAGTGAACTTATTTGAGCGTTATAAAAGTTTTCTAAAGCTATTTTTCTAGGGTGATTGCCAGTTATGTGAGAGTCCTTCCTAGACGAAACCTTTGGAATTGTCACGGCCAAGGAGTTCTCCGGCAACACGAGTTGATTTTTAGACATTAGTACTGGGAATAAACTTTGCTTGTAATAAAGGCCTGCGATTAACATGCCTATGAGCGTTAGTGAGACGATTAAAGTCTTTAGAAAGATTTTTAAAGTGCTTGTAACTTGGATTTTTTCATTTGTGTTTAAGTTGGTGATAGAAGTTTTTACTTTCTCATACGAAATCTTTGCAAGGGAGATTTGCTCTGTTAACTTGTTTAATTTCTCCAGCAAAATCTTCTTTCTTAGCGTGTATTTTTCTATTTTTGAACTAAACTCTGGAAGTTCCTTATATTCAGACTCTAATGTTGCAAGGGACCTTGTGAGGTGTTTGGTTCCCGCCTTGAGCCCTGTTAGCTCTTTTAGAAGCTCTTCCTTTTCTTTTTCGATGGAGTAGTCAAAGGTCTGGTCCTTTTTTGATTTTATTGTCAATTGTTTTATCTTTTTTGCAGCTGTCTTTCTTGAGTGACATTTTTAAGAATCCCTTTTTCTATCTCTAACCTCATGCTCGAGTAACGAGCGGGCAACTCTTGTGGAATAAGTGTTTTAAATTCACTTTGAAGATTAAGGATTCGAGAGTCAAGGTTATCTAGTTCCTCAAAAATGGCCGATTCACTGTCTTCAATTATTTTAAGCGCTCCCTTGGCCTCTGTTAGTGGATCCTTTACAAGCAATTTTGCAGATTGGTTTTTAATAAGTTTTTGAATATCTTTTGTGAGGCCAATATTTTTTGTGCCAACGGTAAAAAGAATATTGTTTTCACCTTTCTTCTTAACTGTAATTACCTGTTCCAGTTGTTCGCTTATCCTTGAATGTATTTGTTCTTGTCCACTTAGTTGAATCTTTCCCAACAATTTCTTTTTTACAAATTCAACCCAGCCTTTTCTCTCTTCGCCGAGTTTAAATTTTATAAAATCATATTCTTTCTCACTTATTACTATATCAGTTAGCTCTTGGTAAAAGGACATGCTGCTCGCCTTTGCGAGGGCCCTCTCTGGAATGTTGTCCAAAGAGTTTTTATTGGAGCGAATTCCTAATATTGAGTCGGATAGAATATTAGAGGTTAAATCCTGGCCGGGCTCGATTTTAAGGCCAACGGTTGCCTTGTACACACGGTTTTGAAACAGTGAGAAAAGCAATATCGGTATCAATACTGATGTTGCCACAAGGGCCGCCTTGTATTCTAAGAAGTATCTTAATATATTTTCCCATGAAGGGGTCCAATTAGATTCTACTTTAACGCTGCTTGAAGAGACAGATTGCTTTGGCGTTAACACTTCCATGTTATCAAAGTAAAGTGAATGTGTTTGTTCTTCTTTTTTATCCAAGTTTTAAGCCTGTTAAGATCATCTTAATCTAATTCTTAGTTATATATACGGATAATAAGACCTTTAGCTTGAATCAGGTTTAAATATTAAGAAGAATATAAGAAATTTCTGCTCCTTTTTTAGTTGAGTGTTTTCGTTTATGGGTTGAATGGCGCCTATTTTGCTCCTTTATTAATTTAAAGGAGGCCGCATGAATTTTTTTAATGTACTGGTCCTGTCAGTGATAGGACTTCTTTTTACCAGTTGTGGAGGCAAGGACTACAACAATACTGGTAAGGATATTTATCATTTGTACACAGCTGACGCGCAAATTGAAGGCCCTTCAGTCCCTCAACAAATGCAGGAGCCTGAGTTCATAATAGATAACTCTATTTATATAGAAGACGTGGCCTGGGATTATTCCCCTCGGGATGATATGAATGTTTTTGGGGATAATAACTCCCAACTTGAATTGGAATTTGAGACTGATGCTCCACCAAGGCTGCAATTTAAGGATAGGCAATTTCCATAGAAAGAGCTGTGCTTTTTTTAAAGCATTTAAATTTTCTTTGGCCGTATCTTTTATGCGCTTCGTTTAGCGTTCATAGTTTCGAGTATAAAAATAGAGAACACAGTTTTAAAGAAACGGCCTATCGTCAAGGACAAGTCTTTGTCTTTCATGCTGTTGGTTATATGCTTACCCAGTCGGACACAATCAGAGAAGATGGATCGTGGGAAGGCTATAAAAGAAGGTTTTTAGACTTTCAGTACGATCCCGACAATAGTGTATGGAATCTCCTAGGTCATCCTCTAACGGGTGCACAAGTGTTTTTATTCTATAGGGCCTATGGGTATACACGTGAAAAGTCCTTTCTTTTAGGCGCACTTTCCAGCTTGTACTTTGAAACTCTTATCGAGAGCTATACTGAAAGACCAAGCGCTCAAGATACAATCAATACGCCCATATTCGGGGCCATGCTGGGAACTGGAATCGAGCGTGTGTCTGTGGAACTGCTTAACTCCAATCGCAAGTTTTATAGAGCCATAGGGAGGATCATAAATCCTTTTTCTTTTTTAACCAATAAGAACGATTTCAAAGCTGGCATTATTCCACTTAGGGGAGGGGCAAGTGTTTTAGGAGGGTGGCGCTTTGATTAAATATTTTATACTGACGATGCTTTTTTCAACGGCCTTTGCCAATGTGGACAATAAATTGCGTGTCTATTTTAGAGGTGGCTATATACTTCAAGATATAGCTGGCAACAGACCTGAGAAAGGCGGAGATTACTTTTCATTTCTGGTGGGAGGACATGTTCACTACCAAATAAACTCACAGTTATTATTGGGGCTTGATGCAACGGTCGCATTTGCACCTTTTAGAGATAGCACAAGGGTGGAAATTGACAACGAAGAAATTAAGGGCGACGCCTTCATCAGAACTAACTACTACAGTCTTCCTTTATATTACCGGCCAGAGGGCTGGAAGAGCTACTATTTGGGCATGGGCCCAGCATTAACTTTAAACCACATTCAATACAGAAACTTCTCAAAGAACGAGCCTGGCATAGAAAAGAAAAATAAACTGCTTTTAAAAAATGTCGGAATTGTCACAGGAGTAAAGAAGTTTTTAGAAGATAACATCTCTTTTGTTGAGGCGAATATGTTTGTCGTTTATTGGGATGAATTTTTTTTGGTGAACGACTCGTCTCTTGACGCTCAAGTGATAGAGGAGGATGAAAGTCTGGAAAAGAGAATTAATTTCACGATTTCCCTCTCAGTTGGAGCGTTAGTTTTTTAACCTTAAATCTGTACTGCCCTCTGGAAGTCTTGCATTGACCCAATCATACGCCTGATCTGGAGACCAAAATGTTAATTCAACCGCGTCCTTATTACGGGGGGACGCCCATTGAGATTGAAGAAGGATTTCCAGAATGCCTGGCCCTTCGCCTTTTTTTACAGGATGGTAGTTTTGATTTGAAGAGGTGTAAGACACTCTATTATGTGGACCAATTAAGGATGGGTTGATTCTTACTGTTTTTTGCCAATTAACATAGTCACTCTTTGGCGCTATTTCGAAATCCTTTAAGAAAGTCATGGCAAAGGCAGAACATCCTGCGCCGGTGTACTTAAGTGGTGCTTCGTTGAGGCCATAGTTGAGATAGGCCTTTTTCTCTACCCATGTATCAAGATGGAGTAAAAGCTTTTGGCACTTTTTATATGTCGTCTGGTAGGTCATTGAATTAACATTACCTGTCTTCAAACCCTGTTCAATCTCGCCCTTTAACTCATCTTCAGTCTCCAACCTGCCCTTGAACCTATGAAACAAAACCCCAAGTCCTGAGTTCTGGGAAAATAAAAGCTTTAATGCTTCCCCTGTGGAGTCTAGGGACGCCATACCTGCCAGTTTTTTGATCTCATTGCCATTGGGTGGAAAGCAAGAAATCTCGACCGCGTTGTGTCCTATGATCCTTTTATTCTTGGTGAGTCCAAGACTTAACCCAAGCTTGTTTTTTAAGGCGGAAAGAACTAGAGACCTAGGGGTACTCCAATCAACTCCGTAAGGAGATTTGAAGTTGTATACGCGCACATAGCTTTGTTTTGCATGGGTGTGCAGGGAAAAGATTAATAGTAAAAGGGTTGCCAGCATCTTCATGCGGGCAACTGTATTATAGGGAGACAGAAAATCAAGCCTCGACATTTTGGGTCGAGGCCAGTGGAAAGTAAATCAAATGCTTGTCTAGTTTGCAGCAAGCTTAGACTCATGTGCGGCAAGGATCTTTTCCTGAAGCTCGCCAAATGGCATATTTCGTAAAACTTCAGGAGCGACCTTGTCCGTGGCCACACTAGGAAGCTTGGTCTCAATCTTCTCGGAAAGCATTGGTCTCTTATTTGCTGTCAGCTCATCGACTTTTCCAACTGGTGTGAAATGAGGCGCAGTCGTGAGAACCTGAGGGTACTCATGGATCATCTTGTGAATTGACTTCACAACCTCAGCAAACTGATCAAGCTCTTCTTTTGTGTAGGACTCTGTTGGCTCGATCATTAGTCCATATTGTTCTGGAAAAGCAACTGTTGGAGCGTGGAAGCCAAAGTCCAAGAATAGTTTTCCCACCTTAGCAATTGCCTGCGCCTTTGGAGTTCCCGCCTTTTCAATCTTTTCAAACATTTCTGGTGAAAGAGTAAGGATGAACTCATGCATTCTAGGTGAGTCTTCAGAACCCGCTGGAAGAATAGGGTAGACGCTTTTAAGCTCTTTATATAAGTATCTCGCGCTTAAGGTTGCTATGGCGCTCATTCTTCTAATGCCCTCTGCACCTAATGCTGCTAGATATGTATAAGCTCTAACCTTGTGAGCAAAGTTTCCATGATGACGATGGAATGATCCAATGCTTTTATCAGTCTTAAAAGTTGAGTAAACACCGTCTTCAAGCTTTATTTGTTTGCCTGGCATGTAGTCGACAAGTTTCTCACTAACGGCAACTATTGCATCGCCTGGCCCGCCGCCGCCATGTGGAATTGACCAAGTTTTGTGAAGGTTGTTGTGAACAGCATCAACGCCTAAAGTATTGAGGTCAATCCACCCCGCTATCGCGTTCATATTTGCGCCGTCCATGTAAACTAGACCTCCGGCCTGGTGTACAAGGTCGCTCATCTCTTTAAACTTAGTTTCAAAAATCCCTGCTGTGTTGGGATTGGTGACCATTACACCTGCCAGGCGCTCGCCATACTGCTCAATTGTGCTTTTTAGTTTTTCAAAATCCATCTCACCTGTGGGTAGAGCATCAAGGCCTACAATACCAAATGCTTCGCCTTTAACCTTTTTGGTTTCATAACCTGCCATTGTGGCCGTCGCAGGGTTTGTGCCATGTGCAGACCTCGGAATTATTACGATGTTTCTTTTATTCGCGTCTCCGTTGTCACGGTGGTAGGCCTGAAACATTTTTAGTCCAACAAGTTCACCTTGCGCACCTGCAACAGGTTGGGTGGTCACACCTGGAAGTCCTGTGATCTTTTTAAACCATTCTTGAATGTTAAAAAGAATTTCCAGATTTCCTTGGATATCTGATTCTGGAGCCTGAGGATGTGTTTGGGTAAAACCTTCAAGGCCAGCTGCCCAGTCATTCACTTCCGGATTGTATTTCATGGTGCAAGAGCCAAGCGGGTAGAGCCCCTCGTCAGGTGAAAGGTTTTGTTTTCCAAGTTTTTGATAATATTCGTACAGCTCAGCTGTTTCAAAACTAGGGATTGAGGCCTTGTTAACTCTTTTCTGATAAGGTTTTAGCTCGGCCATCGTACTGGAGATGCTCTTTCTTTGAAGTCTCTCTTTAAAGAATCGTGTAAGCTTTGAAAGATCTTGTTCAGTTCTTTTGTCGCTAAAGGACACCAACAATAGATTTTCGTCAATGCCACAACGATTGCTAACGTTGGATCCTATATGCAGGCCTTCTTCACTTGCGGCCTTGATTAGCTCATCAATATCTGTATCGAACTTCAATGTTATTTCATTAAAAAATTCATTTTCAAACTTAAGATTCACGCCCTCAAACTTTGTAAGCTCTTGCGCGGCCAATCTTGCGTTTTCATGCGCCTTAGTGAAGATTTCGTTTAGACCCTTGTCACCGAGAGCTAGAACTGATGCGCCAGCAGCTGTGGCTATGAAAGATTGATTGGAGCAAATATTCGATGTCGCTTTTTCTCTTCTGATATGTTGTTCGCGCGTGGATAGGATAATGCTTTTGCAAGTTTCACCGAACTCATCAACAGTTTTTCCGATAAACCTGCCCGCGCTGGCGCGAAGTCCATTTTTAACGTTTTCGTTATTTCTAACGCCAAAAATCCCAAGTCCTGGACCTCCAAAATTTGGATCAAGGGCCAAGTGTTGTCCCTCTCCAACCATAATGTCGGCTCCTTCTTTGTTTGAACCCCATGCGGCGGGCTCTTTAAGTCCGTCATTTGCTAAAGCAACAGGGTCAACGATTCCGATGGTTAACAGGGAGTTGTCATGCGCAAGATCGGTGAGGGAGTCGAAATCCTCAATTTGTCCAAAGCTGTTAATCTGGGAGAAGGCCAGAGCCGCTGCAGTCGGTGTTGATTCGATCAACTCCTTTAACTTTTTAAGCTCAACTCTTGAAGTGCCTTTATCTATTGGAGCGTAAACAACCTTAAGGTTTGTTTCTTTAATCAATGTATCAATAACTTCTTTGTCGCCAGGGTAGATATTCTCTGCAACGATGACTGTGTCTTTTCCTCTGCTCATTCTGAGAGCACAGTTGAAGGCCTCATGAAGACAAGTTGATCTCTCATAAAGAGAAGCGTTAATGGCCTCAAATCCAGTTATCTCGCTAATAACTGATTGGTAGATCCACAAGCTTTGCAGTGTTCCTTGGCTTCTTTCTGGCTGGTAAGGTGTATACGCTGTGGTAAGGCCTCTTATTGAGCAAACCATCGGAACGATTGCCGGAACAGATATTTCTTGAAGGCCGTCACCAATGAAGTTAATTGCCTTTTTATTTTTAGAGGCGATGCTCTTTAGGTGCTCTTTAAGCTCTTCACCCTTTTTGTGAACTGGCAGGTCAAGCTTATCCATTAGGGGATCAGTGCCTATATGTTTAAATAGGTCTTTTACTGAGTTTAGACCTAATGATTCTAGCATTTGCTTTTCTTCATCCTTATTCACGCCAACATAGAAAGGATAATTTTCACGGGGGTTTACATAGCTCATATATACTTACCTTTTTGACCAAAATGTTCTAATTGAACCTTAGTATATAGCGCAAAATTATGCTAATGTGACTCGGATTTATGAGATTTTTTAACAAAGAACAAGAAATAGACTTCAATGCTTTCAAGAAGGCCTTGCCAGCCGAAGCCGCCGTGTTGGAGCCTCATTTGGATAGAGGAGAGCAGTTTGAGTATGATTCAGATCATCGTCTCTTTTTGCAAAGTAAAAGCTCTGGGCCTATTTCTTTTGAACTTGAGTCTCAACTTAAATACCATCAACGGTTTTTCTATAAAAATTCTGTTTATTCACAGCCGCTTGCAAAGGCCTTGGGTATAAAGAAAGGCAGGCCAAGACCAAAAGTTCTCGATGCAACGGCAGGTACTTTAAAAGACTCAATGCTTATCTTGGCAATGGGCTGCGATGTGCTGGCATGTGAAAGAAACCCTATTGTTCAGGCATTAATTTTAAATGCTTTAAAGTTTGTTGAGTTTGAAGCTCGGTTTGAGTTTATCCCAAATGGCACTCTTGATCTGATTTCAGAAAGAGGGGATTTTGATGTGGCGTACTATGATCCCATGTATGAACAGAAAAATGAAAAGGCCGCTCCAAGAAAAGAGATGCGGATATTCCGGGACGTTGTGCAAGTTGATTCAGATATCGTTCAAGTAGGATCTGCTTTGAAGGCAACCGGAAAACGATTGGTGATAAAGCGCTCTTCCAAAGCTGTTCCACTCATAGAGGCTCCTGAAGTTTCTTTTGGTAAAAAGAGCACCATATATGATGTTTATATCTAAAAATGAGATTGGTAAGCTTCACCTCGCAAAGCTCACACCGTAACCCTTTAGTTTAGATATAGTTTTTTGGGTTTCTTACATAGTCAAGATACTCCCACTCTTTAGCTTCTTCTGTCAGGTCTTCGCAAGCTAAGCTGCTGAAATTAAGTTCGGGGTGAGGTCTAGTAAAATTACACGGTTCTTCTTTTTTTGTGCGTTGCATTCTTTTGTTGTGGTAGTTGAAGCTTCAGTATTTAAACCTTAGGAGAATTATGAAAAATCTTATTCTTGCCACAACTTTTCTAACTAGCTTTTCAGCTTTAGCAAATACTTGCTTTGTGGAACTTCAATACCAAGGGACCGTATTGGGACAAAATGTTTTTGAAGGGCAAACGTGTAGAGACCCTTTGCGCGAATGCAAAAGAGCAGAAAAAAAATATGAGATGGAACATAATCTTACAGAACTTGAGTGTGTAAGGCTTGATCAGACACCACCAATGCCATCTCCACCGGTGCCACCTAGACCTTCAAGACCAGCTCCAATTACTTTTAAAGGCTCGATAGATAATTATGATTTCTATATTGCTGCAACTGGCATGGATGATTTCTACAATCAATGTCTGGACTTTTCTAATCGTAACAATATTCACTACGCATCAAAGTTTAAAGTTTCTGCAGATGGCAGAAGGTATAGCTTTGGAGATATTCAATTTGGTCATTGGAATGGCCAGGAAAGTATCTGTATGGAGCTTCAAACAGTTGCCCTATATCAAATTGGCACACCTGTTTCATTTAGATACACTTCCGCTTCCGGAAAGATTGAAGATAAACACTTCAGCTTTGTTGGCCAAAGCGAGGATGAAATCTACAACCAATGTGTTGAGTTTGTTGAAGACTCAAAAGTCGGCTACGCGGATGATATAAGGGTTTCCTTTAACGGCCAGAGAAGTCGTAGCTACAAAAATGCCAGATCCTGGTGGAAAACTTCGCAAGAAGTATGTGATGCAATGTTTCAATAAGTTTTAAAAAAATCACCTGGCCCTCATTTCTTTGAGGGCCTTTACCTTTAGCTATAGTAAAATCAACGTGTCAAAATAGAGCTTTTTAAATTAAAGCTTGCCTACTTTAAGTAGAGCTTTGAGCAGAGCTCTGGGGTAACAACATGTGACTGGTCTTGCCATTTCTTAATCTGACCGGACAATTCTTCATAGGTCTGTCGAAAGTTCACCAATCTATTAAAGACTTCTGAGTCATTACAACCAGTCTTGTCACTAGCGCCACATTTCAAATCAACCATGTCGCGGTATAGGTTTGTAAAAATTTGTTCTTTTCTCTCCCTAAAATAGGCAAGATTGTTTTTCTTCGTGCCAGCATCACAGCCTGACTCTATTTTTAGCACTTCTTTCTCGGGCTCTGTTATTGAGTTGTTCTCCAGCCTTACAAGAGCCGATTCTGGACCTAGGGATTCTGGCTCAACCTTAGTCGATCTCACAGTCTTCTCCCCGCCAACTACATTCTCTTTTGATTCTATAGGCCCTGGCGTAGTGGGAGGCGTTTTTACAAGTTTGTCCCTTTCAACAACAGGCCCTGCTTTAACTGGTTCTTTTTCTTCAATAATGGAGTTTTTGTTCTCTTTTTTATCTTCTGTCTTAGAATCATTTGCAATTGTTTGCACTTCTTCTTTTGCTTCATACACAGCTTCGGAGCCAGTATTTTCTATTTTTTGAAGCTGTAAACTCAGTACGCGCTTGCTATCAAGACTTGCCTCCAGGTGTAATGTTTTATCTTTTATGTTGTATCCTAGATACATTCTCTTTTTACCTTTGGACGTCTCATAAAAACGTTTCAGATGCGATTGGACATTTTTACCGAGTTTTGCCCATTTAATTTGACCTCTATCTTTGTCTCTCCACTGAAGCTTAAATCCATCTTTTAAGTCAGGAATGTAGTTTAGGTTATCTTCTTCCCAAATCTCAAATTCAAGTTTTGCACGATAAAACTTTCCTTTCGTGTCCAGGCCATAATCAATGAGTCCGCCTCCATTTATTTTATTTCCTAGGTTGTCATAGAGTGGAAAAAAGTTATCTTTCCATGTCTGAAGGTCGGATTGGGTCACCCAACCACCTTGGCCTATTAGTTTGTCTTTATGTTTGGCAATCTTTTCACTAAGAAAAGTCATTCTGTCAGAAGCCTTAAGTCTATAGGCAAATTGGCGGTTGTAGACACATCTAAATCTGTGCAAATTTCTGAGGCAACTTCCTATTGTAACATAAGGCCGGCAGGAATGACTTTTTTCAGGACCATCTGCATTTAGATAGGCGTGCCTGTTGGTGTCAAACCATGCCTGCCTATAACATGTTGAAAATTTCTGCTTAATTATATTTTTATCATCGAGCTTTGAGTCGCTATTAGTACGAAGGACAATGGGAGCCCACTTAGATCGCAAAATGCTTTTCCATGTGGTGGACCTTAAATGGTTTGGATGATTCTTTGTGTCAGTTAACTTAACATAGCCTTTGCATATGGGCTCTTTTAAGATCTTGTCCCTCTTAATCTTTGCTTCATCTTCACAAGCGAAAAATGTCTCCGCACGCGCTTTAGCTTTCTCTGGTGTGGGTCCTACTACTTTTGGCAAAGTGACAGCACACTTTCTTACACTTTTATAGAAATCCAATTCCGCCTTCAAACATTTGTAAGATTGATCATTCTGTAGGCCCTCAACACACTTAGTGGCCTTCTCATTAAACATGTCGGCATATTCGGCAATTTCATCTCGAGTATGTGATAGTGATTTGTGCACCTGGTCGCATTGAGAGGCATCAGGCCTCTTTTTAACAAAGGCGGCCCGCGCCTTTTCTACTTCAGCTGGAGTTTCATATTCTAATTCAGAGAAAAATCTCTCCTGAGCGCTGATAGATTGAGATAGGAAAGCTCCAAAAAGAAGCGTACTTAGAATTGGTTTATTTAAATTTCTCATAGAAATTATTCTAAATTTAATTTATTTTTCAATCAAGTTTTAGGCATAACGGCTCAAATTTCCATCATAGGTGCTTCCAATTATTGGCAAATCAATTTAGGTTGCTGATTTTACTAAGAAGGAGCGTTCGTGGGAATTTCTTCGTACTTCATTAGGTTTGCCATGTCTTGTGAAGAGGTCGAATCAAGATGTGACCGTAGCTATTTTCATGAAATCTATAGTTCATAAGGAGACCATACCGATGAATGCCATTTGCTCTAGCTATTTCCTTGTAAATTCGGTATTGTAACTGCGAAAAACACCTTAAAAATTGGGAGCTTCGATGAAATACGATGTATATGGTATCGGCAACGCTTTGGTCGATATGGAATTTAAAGTAAATGATGAATTTTTCACTAAAAACAACGTGGAAAAAGGCCTGATGACTCTTGTGGAGGAGGATCGTCAAAACGAATTGCTTGAAGTTTTGCATACAATGCAAAATGACGAAATTAAGAAAGCATGTGGCGGTAGCGCTGCAAACACTGTAATCGCTGTAAGTCAGTTCGGTGGCAACTCATTTTACTCGTGCAAAGTTTCAAATGATGAAACTGGAAAGTTTTATCTAGGAGATCTTAAAGAAAATGGTGTTCACACTAAATATACCCCAGAAACCGCACCTGAGGGCACAACTGGAAAGTGTATGGTTATGGTTACACCAGACGCAGAGAGAACAATGAACACATACCTTGGAATCACTGCAACATTTGGTGAGGACGAGCTAGTGGAAGAAGAGATTAAAAATTCAAAGTGGCTCTACATTGAAGGTTACCTTGTTGCAAGTCCAAGAGGTCAAAAAGCCGCGCTTAAAGCAAAAAAGATCGCAAGAGAAAATGGTGTAAAAGTCGCATTCACAATGAGTGATCCAAACATGGTTAAATTTTTTAGAGACAATGTTGCCGAGATTCTTGATGGTGGCGTTGATCTACTTTTCTGTAATGAAGCTGAAGCAATGGAATTCACTCAGACTGACGATATGATGAAGGCCAGAGAAGAGATGAAAAAGCACGCAAAACGTTTTGCTATTACTCTAGGAAAAAACGGTGCAATTCTTTGGGACGAAACTACATTTATCGATATCGAACCATATAAAACCACTGCTGTTGACTCAAACGGCGCAGGTGACATGTTTGCAGGAGCTTTCCTTTACGCCCTAACTCATGGACATGGGATGGCCGATGCTGGAAAGCTTGCAAGCCTTTCAAGCTCAAAAATAGTTTCCCAGTTTGGGCCTCGTCTTACATGGGCCGAGGCAAAAGAAGTTGTTAATCAATTCACGGAGAGCAATGAATGAAACGTTGGACTGTAAAAGAGCTCTACGCTCAAAAACCTGTTGGTGAAGAAGTTGTTGTAAAGGGTTGGGTTAGGTCTCAACGTAAAACAAAGACTTTTAACTTTATAATTCTAAATGATGGAACTTCTCAAGGGGACCTTCAAATAATTGCAGATGCAGACCTCCCAAACTATGAGGAGTTCTCCAAGTGTGGAACTGGCGCTTCTATGGCCATCACTGGAAAGGTTGTTGAGTCTCAAGGCAAGCAGCCAATTGAGCTTCAGGCAACATCTGTTGAAGTTTATGGAAATGTGGGCGAGGATTATCCACTTCAGAAGAAAGGAACTTCAATGGAGTTTCTTCGTGAGATCGCCCACCTTAGACCTAGAACCAACACATTTCGCGCGGTCTTTAGAATTCGCCACCACTTGGCGCAAGCAACTCACAAGTTCTTTGATGAAAAAGGCTTCTTTTATGTAAACACACCAATTGTAACCGCTATGGATGCGGAAGGTGCTGGAGAGTTGTTTAGAGTATCCACTCTTGATCCTGCAAACCCTCCAAAAACTGACAAAGGGGAGATCGACTGGAGTGAAGATTACTTCGGTAAGCAGGCCTATCTTTGTGTTACTGGACAACTTGAAGGAGAGGCCTTCGCAACTGCCCTTGGTAGCATCTATACATTTGGCCCAACCTTTAGATCTGAAAACTCCAACACTCCAAGACACCTTGCTGAGTTTTGGATGATTGAGCCTGAAGTTGCTTTTGCTGATCTTGATGATATCGCTGCTTTAGGAGCCGAGTACATCCAATACATGATCAACTACGCGATGGAAAAATGCCCTGAAGAGCTGGAGTTTCTAAATCGTTTTATTGATAAAGGTTTAAAATCCAAGCTTGAGCATGTGGCGAAAACTCCATTTAAGAAAATTACTTATACGGAAGCTGTGGACATCCTTTTAAAGTCCAATAAAAAGTTTGAATATAAAGTAGAGTGGGGCGCTGATCTTCAAACTGAGCACGAGCGCTATTTGACTGACGAGCACTTCAAAGGGCCAGTTATTGTGACTGATTACCCTCGTGACATAAAAGCATTCTACATGAAGCAAAACGAAGACGGTAAGACTGTTCGCGCTATGGATATCCTAGTACCAGGTGTTGGAGAGATTATCGGTGGTTCTCAAAGAGAAGAGAACTACGACAAACTTGTTAAGAGAATGAATGAAATGGGTATGGAAGAGGACCTTTATGATTGGTTCCTAGATCTTAGACGCCATGGAACTGTTCCTCACTCTGGCTTTGGCCTTGGGTTTGAGAGAGCTGTTATGTACATCACGGGAATGAGCAATATCCGTGATGTAATTCCATTCCACAGAACACCAGGTCACGTTGAATTTTAAATATTTCAATTCAAGCAGGCATGCTGTGAGCATGTCTGCTTCTTTAATCCTCAAACTTTAAAATAAATCCATTTTCATTTCCTGTAAGCGTTTCACTTTCTGTTGTGTAAACGCCTGAAGGAAATGCTGGACTTCTAAAGCCACCGACTACAGCAACTTCTTCACCCACTAGTTTGAGGTCATAGATTTGGTCCGAACCTGAACTACCCAAATGATAAGAGTTTAAGTAGTCACCACTCGAATTTAGTTTTAAAATCAAAGTATCAGCTACCCCATTGGTGTGAGGGCCTATGCTGTAGTTATTTGTTCCTGGGTCTGCGTCCATCGTTCCTGAAAAATAACCTGCTAAATATACAGTACCATCATCTCCAACATCCAGAGCATGCGCTCGGTCGCTCTGATCTGAGCCTATGCTGTGTGACCATATTAAATCTAGACTTGAGTCGTACTTTGCGAGGTAAATATCAATGTCACCGTTTGTGCCTGAAGTTTGCGAGCCAGCACCTGGATCAAATTCAAAGTTCGTACTCTGGTGAGATCCTGTAACTATGATGTCTCCAGAGGTGTCGACATCAATGTCATAAACGCTTTCGGATTGATCGCCACCGATTGAAATTGAGTCAAGGTAGTTTCCAGTGGAAGATATTTTAAGAATAAATATATCATGGCTGCCCACGGACGTGTGGTTTACCGTGCCGCCAGAGTTGTCCAAATCGATAGTACCCGAATATTTTGCGGAAAAGTAGACATTGCCCGTATTGTCTACGTCCACCGCACCGGTCCATTCTGTGCCACTGCTCCCTACGTAATAAGTCCATGCGTAAGAATTGTCACTATTAATCTTGGTTACAAAAACGTCGTAGCTGTTAAAGCCACCTGGCGCAGCAAGGTTGTCTGAACCTACGGTGGGGTCAAAATCTGTATCAGTGGATTTTCCATGAATCGTTCCAGCATAGTAAATGTTGTCGGAACTATCTATCTCTAAACTTTCGGAATCATCATAACCGGTATTACCTATATTAAAAGAAGTGATGAAGTCTCCATTTTGATCAAGCTTTACTAGAAATATATCCTGATTTCCGTTACTTGTAAGAGTCTGCGAACCAGGGCCTGGGTTTGTATCTAGAGTTCCTGTAAAGTCACCGAGAATAATTATATTGCCAAGTGAGTCTACCCTTATGTCCTTGGGTCTTGCATAGCTTGTACCACTGTCACCTAAAATTCTTGTCCATTCGTAAGCACCATCTTTATCAAGTTTTGTAATGTAAACAGCATCGGTGCCGGGTGCGGTGAAGGTATCATTTGAAACTTCCGCTTTAAAACTTATCGTGCCATTAAATCTGCCAGCCACATAAATATTTTGGTTATCGTCGTAAAACAAAGATCGTGTTTGGGAAAAGTCATCTGTTTGTGTAACTCTCATGAACTCATTCTTTGTCACACTTTGTGTCTCACCAATGCGTACGTCCTTTGAGCAGCTTGCGAGGAGAGTGAGAGAAATAGTTATAAGAACGGATCGCATATATCTCCTTATTTAACTAAAGCAATACAAAATGTTTCTTCGGAATATTTTAAACTATGCTTAGGCTTTACTTCGTAAATATTCGTAGTTGCTTAAAAGCTCAAATAGATAAGGTTTTCTTTAGTTCCACTCAGAAGGTTCGCCGCCAACATTTTTATGCTCAGCTTGAAAAACTTAATTATTTTTAAGGACAAAATTTACCTCTAAAGGCCCACAAATACATGACTTGTTAAAAGCTTCTTAATAACTCCGATAGAAATTGTGTGAATAGGGAGTTGTCATTTGAACTTTAAACATTTAATTAAACTGATTCAGCTTATTGCGCTTTCCCTAGTGTCTTCATGTGTAGGCGAGCAGACCAGTCCGATTTCTCCCAATCTTGACCCGAGTATAAATCCAGTGTTCCAGGGGATTGGACTTAATATAAAAAGCCCCACCACCAGCTCAAAGGTCTTGGATAAACTTTTCATAAGTGGCGAGTGCAGTAATTACAATTATCCCATTCAAATATCGTCCCCTTCATTAAGCAAAGTGGTTTACTCAATCTGCCAAAAAGATTTCACTTGGGCCGCCGCAATTGAAACTTCTGAAATTGAAGCTGGGGCATTCAGTGTTCGGGCACAGATCTTTAATACCGATTACACAGAAAACTCAAATATTGAGAGTGTTGAATTAATTAAAGGAGAGCAGCTCTGTTTTGAGCATAATGCGAGTGAGCTATTTGCGAACTATAAAACCGGAGGTGATGGAGACACTTCTCCATATGTAATCTGTAATCAAGAACAGTTTTCCAATATTAGATTTTTTCCAAGCAAAAGCTTTGTCCTTGGCAAGAACATTGATTTCTCAAATAAGACTATTGAACCAATTGCAATTCCTTTCAGGGGAGTCCTGGACGGTAATGGGTTTCAAATATCCAACATCGTGGTTAAAGACTTAAAAGGCAATGGCATAAGTGTGGGGCTTTTTAAGTTTGCTCATGGAGCAACTGTAAGAAATATTGCCATTAAAAATGCGCTTGTTGAAGGTTATCAGAGGGTGGGTATTCTGGCCGGTGACTGGCGAGGCACAGGGACTATTGAAAATATTAAGGTGCAGGGAAAGGTTGGAGGAGTCAGCTTCATTGGTGGACTTGTAGGGCTTGGCAACACCTCTTCAGCTTTGAATATTACCAATGCAAGTGTGGAGGTCGAGGTTGGCGGCAACAACTATGTTGGTGGACTGGTAAGCTACATAGTAACTCGCAACGGCTCATTTAATGTTAATAACTCTTACATTTTAACCAGGGTATCAGGCATTGATTATGTAGGTGGAATTGTCGGGAGATCTCTGGAGCCAAACTTTACAATCCAAAATACCGAAAGGATAGGCAACGTCAGCTCTCTTGGAAAATATGTTGGAGGCGTCGCTGGCCAGATCCCTGGTGGTGTGATCTCAAATCTTAAAAACGTTGGGGTGGTATCAAGCTCAGTAAGCGCCGAAGATGCATTTGTAGGTGGTGTAGTAGGTGAGAGTCGAGACCTTTTAACAGTCACAGATGTGTACAGCACAACCAATATTAATGCAGGCGGGCACTATGTTGGCGGACTTGTTGGCAAGACTCACTCCTTATCTTTAACCAGCTCGAAATTTAGAGGTAATATAGAGGTTCTGGACACAAAATATGACAGCGTCACAAAGTTTGTGGGTGGAGTTGCCGGAGGCATAAGTCTTTCTTCAAGTATAGAAGATGCAAGGTCTCATGTATCAATTGATAGCAAGTCTCAATATGTTGGTGGGCTTGTTGGAATTATGAATGGACAGTCATCCACAATCACAGGTTCATATTATAAAGGAGAACTTTCAGCTTACACATCACACATTGGTGGTATAGCTGGAGTGTTCGGCGGCTCAATGCTTGCGAACACCTTCGCTCAGGCGAAGGTTGTGGTAACTAATCCAACACCCAACTCTTATGTCGGATTAATTGCAGGGCACAGCTCCAACAATGCTGGCGTTCATACAAGACTTTATTCAAAAGGTGATATAGAAGTTGTTGACGGCATCGCGGATTATGTTGGTGGCCTTTTTGGCTATCTTAATGGAGAAGCGCTTTCCGAGTCGTACTTTGTGGGGGATATCAACGGGCCTAGAAGTAAAGTTGGGGGTATCGTGGGATACACCAAAGCAGACATTTCAAAGTCCTATGCCCACGCCAACCTTAATGCCAAGTTTAGATATGTTGGATCCATAGCAGGCCTTGTCCATGAAGCAAACATATCTGATGTTTTTGCAAAAGGAACCGTTCAGGGCAAAGGTGAAGTTGGAGGTCTTGTGGGGTGGCACAATTCATTTGCTTCAAACTTAAGGCGTGGATATTTTATTGGAACGATTTCAAAGCTGGCCGGTTCAATATTTGAAGACACTACCTTTGGCAATATTGTTGGACTTGAAGGTGTTGGAGGTTTTGAAAATGCTTTCTACGCCAACACAAACCAATTTCTAGATCACAATCTTACCCCCTTTATAGGGAACAATGTAGGCGATCCCTTAACAATCCCACAGCTTAGAAACCCTGTGTACTACACTAACTTTAACTTTGGAGAGGATGTATGGGCCGAGCCTAGTGAAGATTTTAAGCTTCCATTTTTGATGGATGACTATCTTTATGCAAGCTTTGATTGGCTAAGAGAAATTAATCAAGGTTTTCAAATTCCTGAGGTCTTTGATCATAATCCGTTGGAGTTAAGCCATTCATCAATATTTATCCATGACAGTGATGTTTTGTCTGACTTGGACCAAGATCATTTAGATGTTATTGACACTAATGATCCTCCATTGACAGTTTCTCCTGACAGTTTGGCAATCACTGTCGAAGCACCATCAACAAATTCTGAGGTTGTGAGCAATTTAAAGCTTGTATATGGGGAGTGTGGCATACCTGGCAATCGAATATTGATTGGTGGGGATTTCTCAATATCTTCCGTATGTCAAAAGAACCATCGTTGGGCGGCAGTGCTTGATGTTAAGGGGCTTCCCGTGGGCACTGTTAATTTCACAGTACACATGAAGAGTTTGGATGGAACTCAAAACTCAAATATTGTTAATAAAAGTATGATCAAAAGCGATGATCTTTGCGAGCAAGAAGAGGCAATAAAAGGAACATACGCCAACTCTCATTTGGGTGGGGATGGAGCAGGAAGACCTTTTAAAATATGTCACGCCGGCCATTTTGCGAACATAGCGTTTAACCATGGCGCAAGTTTTGAGTTGATGAACGATATTGACTTTGGAGGCAATACCATCAGTCCAATTCAGTCTGTGTTCACTGGCTCCATTGAAGGGAATGGCCACGCCATTAAGAACTATATCGTTAAAAAGCCATCTGCTGTAGGAGCTGGTCTTTTTAGACTTGTTAAAGATGCATCAATTAGAAATTTAAACATTCAAGGCGCCAATGTGAGAGGCTACGAACGTGTAGGACTCCTTACTGGTAGTTGGGTAGGGCAAGGTACCTTGAGCAATGTGAACGCTAAAGGGGCCGTTGAGGGAATCCTCTACACTGGTGGTCTTATAGGGCTTGTGAACTCTGAGGTGGACCTTCACTTGGATCAAGTAAACACAGAAATTAATGTGAAAGGGAATGGATTCACAGGCGGAGTTATTGGATATGTTTCCACACTTGAAGGGAGCTTAAGCGCAAGGAATCTAGATTTAAAAAACACAGTGACCGGTCTAAATAATGTTGGGGGATTTATAGGTTCTAGCTTAGAATCCAATATTGTTTTTGAAAACATTACCCAAAATGGAAATGTTTCCGGTAAGAAAGAGAATGTGGGTGGAATCGCAGGGCATCTAAGAGGTGGTAGCCTTGTTAACATTAGCGCTTCTGGAGATGTATCCACGATAAGCAATGCCAAAGAGGCAAACCTTGGCGGAATTGTAGGACTAGTTGAGCTAACAACGTTTAATCTAGATACCGCAGCATTTAACGGAACAGTTACTTCTGGAGGGGATAATGTTGGCGGAATAATTGGCAGTCTTATCCAAGGGAGTCTTAATAACCTGCAAAGCCAGGGGCAAGTAAATGTATTAGATCAAAAGTATAATAGTGTTCGCTCGCATGTTGGAGGACTCCTTGGACACGTTTCGGAGTCTTCCGTTTTAACAAATTCATTTTCTTCGATGAGCGTAAACGCCAAAGCTCAATATGTTGGTGGGCTTGCTGGAAGATTTGCGGGTAAAGACTCGATTCTAACTGGTAGCTTCTTCACAGGGGAGGTCTACTCTTACACCGCATTTGCTGGTGGAATTGCAGGCTTTTTCTTCGGTGAGGTTCTTCAAGATAGCTACTCAACCGCAAATATCAATATTGTTAACCCTACACCAAATGCATATGTGGGTGGGCTATTAGGCTACGCAAACAACTGGACCTCTGATTATCAGAGAGTTTACTCCACTGGAAACATCACTATCTCGGGAGGACTTGCTGACTACGTCGGTGGACTGATTGGATATTTTAGAGGTGGATCACTTAGCGAGTGTTACGCCAATGGAAATATAGTCGGAGCGCGCTCTTCGGTGGGGGGGCTAGTAGGCCTACACCGTGGTTCTACGAGATATTGTTACTCCACAGGAGATGTGGACGCATCTTTTAGACACGCGGGGGGTCTTGTTGGGTATCTATTGAATGGGTCTATTCAAGACAGCTTTTCCTTAAGCAATGTAGTTGCCAAGGCACAATCTGGAGGGATCGTTGGGTATGCCAACTCTTCAGAGGGCTCGATATCCAATGTCTACTTCTATGGACAGGTTCAGAGAGCTGTTGAGAGCTCGGAGGATCTTTCTTTATTTGGCCCAATCATTGGTGCCGAGGGAGTGGCCAACACTGTAGGTTTCAACTCTCTTTATGCTTTAGAATATGACCAGGTTGGGCATAATGATCATGGTGATCAGGTGTCTATTTCTAATGCGGGAGACTCTGCCACTTACCCAGGCCTTGACTTTGTATCCGAGGGCGCCTGGAGAATGCCTAACACTGGTTATGAATTGCCAGGCCAGTTAGGCGAGTATACCTATCCTATTCATGATTGGTTAGGGGAAGGCCAGATTGTTCAAACCTACTCCGTTGGAGGGATTGTTGAAGGACTAAATTATGGTCAAATTGAACTTACCCTTAATGCTCAAGAGACAATTCAGATAAACCCAGGTC
This sequence comes from Halobacteriovoraceae bacterium, assembly GCA_002711995.1. GTDB lineage: Bacteria > Bdellovibrionota > Bacteriovoracia > Bacteriovoracales > Bacteriovoracaceae > UBA845. The sequence goes on from PASN01000019.1 coordinate 168,575, forward strand.
AAACTAATTTCATGTTTAACACTCAGCTTTCATCTGGAGACGCTTATCATGTCCTGGTATCGGCACCCGGATACGAGTTAATTGAATGTACTGTAAACGGCGGAGTTGGAAATGTTGGCACCGCTGATGTTACCGCAGTTCAAGTTTTGTGTCCGGAGCTTGAAACGATTTCTATTACGCCCAAAAACCTCTCTTTAGGTGTGGGAGAAGCTTTTCAATTGAATGCTTCTGGAGCTTTGTCCAATGGTGTTCAAATCGATCTTACAAGAGAAGTTATGTGGAACTCAGACAACTCTTCTACTACTATCCTGCCCACTGGGAAGCTGAGCGCTCAAAACCCTGGAAGCTCTATTATTGAAGCTAGACTTGATGAGTTTAGCGATTCTATTACTGTGAATGTTTTTGCTCCAGTTGCCCAGGCCACTAATCTTACTTGGGTGCAAATAAGCCCACATAACGCACTGGAGGTGATTGCAACGTGGACGCCCAGCATCTCAAGCAATGTGTCCGGGCAGGCAGTAAGATACTATGTAAATGGTGACTGCTCAGGCGAGCCGGTGAAATCAAAAACACTTTCCACTAGCATCTCCAGCGACACCTTTATTGGCGCGAATTTGAAAACCTATAGTTTCAATGTTGTAAGTGAAAGCTCTGATGGAGTCCTAAGCGTCTCCACGTGTTCAGCTGGAATGCTAATTCAGCTAGATCCACCTCCAGGTGTTAGTGAAGTCGCAAGCTCCCAAACATGGGTAAGTGGTGATTTGCCAATTAGCTCACCTCTTATTTCTTGGGTTAATCCTTCTCTGTCAGGCAACTACTTAATAAAGGTAGGGCTTGGTTCAACACCGGGAAGTGATGATATTGTTGGGCACACAGCTATTGGTGAAAACAATTCATATGTGTTTCAAAATTTATTAGGGATTGAAGAATGCCAAGCATTCTTTCCAACTGTGATTGTAGTTGATGAGAATGGACTTGAGTCTAACCCCGCCACAGACACTATTGGGTTTCGTTGGGATAATACTAATCCTAACTCTATCAATACATTAAGTGTAGCAGGCGAGGCTACCGAAACCTCCAGTCCTGAAATCTTATGGCAAGCGCCAGCTGACAACTGCGCCCTCAGATTCTATGAGATGGCCATCGGAACTGCGCCTGGGCTTGACGATGTCTCTATTGGGTTTAAGGCCGTTGGCAACACATTAAGTTACACTGCCATATCAGGCCTGAATGGCTTTAATCTATCACTTTCTAGTGGTGTCGATTATTACACGTCCGTAAGGGCCGTGGACTATGCTGGGAATCGATCTGAAGTCACAGTCTCCAATCCTTGGCAAGTGGCAGAGCTACAGTCAAGTCTACCTGAGCTTATTGCTCACTTAGACTCCTCAGTCACAAGCACTGTCTTGGACACTTTTGGAAATGATCCAGACTCGGCCGCGTTTGATAACTCCGTACAAGAGTGGAATGACATTTCCACTCTAGGTGACACTCATACCTTTTTTGCTCAACAAGCTTCAGAGAGGCCTTATTACACAGATGGGAGTGTATTCTTTAACGGCTCCTCACACGGGCTTGTGGCACAGTCCCATCCGGATCTAGATCAATCCATTATTGATCAGAAATCGATATCAATTTCCTTTAGAACTGAAAACAATGTTTATGAAACACAGACCTTGTTTGAGCTAGGAGGTAGAAGAAGAGGGCTTAATATCTATATTTCTGAAGGTGTTCTTCGGTGTGGGGTCTGGAACATAAGAAATGATGGCGATGGTGCTCAGCCCTTTGTTGGAATATCTTCAGCTATTGAGAAGAACAAGGCCTACGCTGTTACCATAAACTACCACTTCAGCAATTCTGATGGTTATGGTGGTTTTGATTGTCACCTTAATGGAGTAAAGGTTGGCTCCGCCATTTCCTCAAGTAGAATTCATCCTGATGAAGCAGGTGTGGGGATTGGCATGAAGGTCAATGGCACACACTTCCATACTGGAAAGTCTCGTGGAAATGGAAGTTATTTCAGAGGTGAGATCCATGAGTTCATGATGACAAACCAGTCTCTTAATGACCCAGAGATTGAGTATGTGCATGCCTACATGATGGGAAAGTGGGGACAAGATGACCTTTCCAGGCCAAACAACTTAGCAATTTTTAACAACTCATTGGTAGATAGAGCTGCAACTGCAAGTTGGCAACCCATTGATCCAAATCTCTTTACCACTTCATACTACGAGGTTGCTATTGGTCAAACTCCAGGAGGGACTGAGAACTTATACTGGAAAAATATTGGTCAGGTATTAAGTTATCAGGTTATTGACGGTATTGACGGGGTTGCATTAAAACTTGAAAAGGGGATTGAGTACTATCTATCCATTAGGGCGGTTGACGAACTTGGGAATGTTTCCCATAAAGCTATAAGTGATCCCTGGAGAATCTTTGACTTTATGAGGGACATCCCAAATTTAGTCTTAAATCTCTCCTCAAATGATTTAATGAGTGTTTATGATCGGGACGGAAATACGCCAACTCAAGGCGACTTTCTCGAAGAAGTTCAAATGTGGGGGGACACTTCTGGTTTTGATAACCATTTTTACTCGGACTCCAAAAGGAGACCAGGGTTTGATCTCTCAAATTCAAAAGTTATTTTCAATGGAAGAAACCACCTAATTGCAAATGACTCACCAGAACTTAACACCATGCCAACAGTTGAAAAGAGCGTGACCGTTAACTTCGAAGTTTTTGATGACGTCAATTCAAAGCAGGTTTTATTTGAACAGGGCGATGTGGATAGAGGGCTGATTATATACCTTCATGAAGGAAAAGCGCATTGTGGTTTTTGGAATATAACTGATGGTGGAGATGGACAACAGCCTTATGTTGGACTTAGCGCCAATGTTGTCGCCTTTAGTGTGAATGTGGTCACGTTAGCTTTCTCTTATCAGGGACCGGAGTCAGACTCCATTCTGGAATGCTCTATTAATGGACAGAGAATGGGGACTGCAAATATCTCTTCAAGGCTGTTTCCACATGATGGTGCTGGCTCCATTGGAGGGATAGATAACGGCACGCATTTCCAAAATGGACCAAATGGGCGTGGAGCTGGAAAAAAGTTTGAAGGTAAAATAAGCGATGTAATTATTAATAACTCGTTTACAGGCCATGCCACGGTTCAAGGTTTGCACAACTACCTTTTAAAGTAATTGCGCGGCGGTGCCGATAAATAAGTATGGTAAAGTACTTTATATTTCTTGCAATGCTTTCATTAAGCGCATTCGCTCAAAACGAGACTAAAGAGTATCTTGCGGTTAAAAAAGTAATAGAGAAAACTAGAATTCAAGAGTTTGGAGAGTTCGTGGCCAGCATCAAAAAAGGCGCTGTGCCGGAGCCAACAAATCCATATTCACCTGACTCCGCACTATCTCTCAAAGAAGAATCTTTTTACAAATCTTTTGATCTTTTTAGGTATCAATCGGGCCTCATAAAGCAGCTTATGCACAACTTTGAGACTTCTGAACTCGAAGAAATTGAGCGCTTTTATAGCAATCCTTTTAATGCAAAAATTCTTACTCACCTAAATACCGATGCCTTTCTAGTTGGCGCATACAAGAGACTTGATCAAGCAAAGTTGAGCAAGCTTTCAAAAAACAGGGCCAAGCTTCTTCAAAAAGTATTGAACCTTCACAAACTGAACCTTCTTGTTGTCGATCAAAAGAATGAATTGTCAAAAGAGCTCTATAGAAAAAAGGAGCTTTTAGCGATCCTAGAGACAGCAGACACTACTGAAGTAGGGAGAGACGTGGAAAGGTTGGAAGACATCTATAAGCAATTTAGCTTCTACACTTTAAAATATCTTGGAAACAAGTTTGAAGACTATCAAGACACTGAACTTAAAGAAATCGCTAGGATTATGACAAGTAAACCGGTTCAAAAGGCTGCACAGTTAATTGTCTCTTATCATTACTATTTCCTTAAAAATGCCAAAAGAGAATTTGATCGAACATACGTTCCTGATAAGGATATCAAGCTGAAACAAGACCAGCTTTATATTAAATAACATGTGAATTCAGTTAGTTAAACGGCCGTTAAGATCTTAACACTCCTATAAATTTTTCTTTGAGTCCTAGTGGATTTAGTTACCTAAGTTAAACTAAATTCATGAAATATTTAATAAACTCCATCCAGATCCTTACCTTCCTTCTTATTAGTGCCAATGCTCAGGCCAATTTCTTAACGGACTTATTCGTTAAGGAGAGAAATCTTTATTCTGATGCAAAGAAAACTAGATATGCAAAAAGGGATGTGCCAGTAATCAAAGTGGCATTAATAGGCTATGGAACAACATCTACCAAAGAGGATCTTGAGAGAATCGCGCCAAAGCTTGTTGAAAAGTTTTCAATAGCAACCGCAGGCGAAATTGAACTCGATGTAAAACATATCGATAGCTATGACTTTCTTAATTACAAAGTTGGAAAGCTCTCTCTTGAAGGGATCAACGACCGTGAAAGATTAAAAAGGATTAGCTATTCTTATGATAAAAGAGTTGTTGAAACAATTACTAGAGAGGCCTATAAAGCGATGAAGGCCAATACTGAAAAAAAGGTCATGGAAGAAGTGGATCTTATGCTGTTGGTGACGGGAGCTCAATTTGAAGGTCTTGGAATACAGTATGGAAGGTTTGCAATAGTAGAGCATCCAAGAGAAATCGCTTTTGAAGTTCCCAATGGCAATAAGGTTAAATTTCTTTCTGATGAAATGATTGTCAGTGAACTGATACATGAAGTTGGACATTCAATGGGCATGATGCACGCCGCTCAATGCAACACAATTGAGTGTTGTGAGCAATCAGAAAATGCGGATGATATAATGAGCTACTGTAGAGACAGAAAGAAAGTGGAGCACAATGATTTCATATTTGTGTTTGAGCAGTGTCACTTGAACTTTATACGTGAAAAGTTTAAACCTACCTTGCTTGGAGGTGGAAGTATCGATTTGTCCAAGGCCCCTGAATGTTTATAATTTAAAAACCTTTTGAGCAGTTTGCTTATAAAACTGCTCCTTTAGGGCCTCGTCAATCAGCAAGCTCTCGGTTCTCTTCACCATAGTGGTTTGATTGCTGCCGATTAAAGGCCAGTCCGTTCCAAACATTATTTTCTTTGGTATTCTCTTTAGCGCCTCGTCTATGATCTCGGCAGGCTGCCAGGAACAATCGCAATATACATTTGAGTAATTTTCGCAAAACTCAATTGCTGTCTCAGGATAGTGATAATTCATGTGTGCTAGAACAAATTTTATATTTGGGTATTCTTGAAACCATGGTTCAAAATGTTTGGCATGGCCCATATCAGGATCTTTATACGCAGGTTGTATATGAATGCAGCCTGTATGAATTATGACTGGAAGCTTAAGCTCATTGGCCTGCTCTAATAAAAGTCTGTAATGATTGTCTTTGTTCTGTTTACCATCCGCCGCTGCGTGAATTTTTAAGGCGACAGCTCCCTGGTCCACATAATCTCTTAAGACCTTCTTCGGCTCATTTACAGTGTTAGGAATGTTAACCACAGGTATAAGCCTGTCGTTATTGTTGCACTCTTCTAAAATAAACTCGTTAGGAATCAGTGGAGGGTGGGCTATGACAATGGATTTATCTATGCCATTCTCGTCCATGCTCTTTATAAGGTCCTCTTTGGAGCAACAAATTGCGACGTTTCCTATTGTGGAGAGCGCATGCGCCTTTTCAACAAAGGGCAATGCTTTTTGTGGCAGTTTACGCATGTTGGACGCAGCATCCTGCATCATCATGTTCCACTTTTGTCTAGGTTTAAGCCCAATGGATTTTAATTTTTTAAAAGGAAGCTTTTGGGTGTCAAAGTCGATCCCAAGCTTTTGGAGTCCATAATCAAGGCCTGGATACATATGTACGTGAGTGTCAATAATAATTCCCTCATTGTAATGGCGAACTCCATTTTGTACAATCGTATAAAAAGGGGTTAAATATGAAATTTCTTGTACTCTGCTTTCTTGCTCTATCTTGCGCGCACCATACTAAAACTTCACCTGACAAAATTGTCGCAAAGCGCGCAATGTATGACTTTAACTGCGAGCTTGAGGAAGTTACAGTAACTGCTCATGCTGATAGTTTTAAAGCGACTGGTTGCAATCAATCGGGAGAGTACGAGGTTCAGTGCTCCATTGGACCTTGCCAGGCGGTAAAGAAAAATTAATTGTAAACGATCTCGATTTTGCTGTTGCCTAGTTGGTTCTTTTGCAAGTGAATGTTCACTGGAATTCGCTGGGTAAGCTCTTTAACGTGGGAAATTAGACCAATCTGTTTTCCACGGGTTTCTATATCTTGAAGCATGGCCAAGGCATCTTCCAGAGAGTCTTGGTCTAATGTGCCAAACCCTTCATCTATGAAAAATGAGTCAAGATCCGCGCTTCCACGTGTTAGTTCCGCCAAGGCCAATGCCATGGCCAAAGAGACCATAAACGTCTCACCACCAGAAAGAGTGCTTACTTTTCTAAGTTCTTCACCTCGAAACTTATCAATGATGTAAAAGTCAGGTGCAAGCTTACTTGAAGCGCGTTTATGCTGAATAAGGTATCTTCCATCGCAAAGCTTTCCAAGCTCAATATTTGTCTGTTGAATGAGCACTTTTTCAACCATGGCCAGAATATAGTTTCTAAATTCGTCCTTTCCAATCAGTTGATAAAGCTCCTCCCATTGAGACTTTAATTCTTGGGCCTTTTGAAGCTCTTTTTTATGCTCTTTAATTTTTTCTTTGGCCGCATTTTGTCTTGCGAGAATAGTTTTGTACTCTGTGATCCTTTCCTGAAATTCTGAGAGTGTTTCTTTCGAATGGCCTAAGCTCTCATGAGTTAGATCTTTAGTGATCTTTAAAACTTCTTCGTCACACGGCAGTTCTTGTTTTTGAATCTCTCCAAGAGGGCCTTCAAGCTCTTCACGAAGCTTTGGCCTGTCACCATTTAGGTGGTCGGTCATTTGCTGCCAATGAATTAGCAGAAGAGACTGTTGCTCTTTTAATTGTTCAGAGAAGGTGTGTGCCCTTGAGAAGAGCGCGCTTTTTTCAATTTCTAATGACTTTATGTCATTTTCTATTTTTCTTTTATTGAACTCAAAGAGATCCGACTCTTTCTCCAGCTCATTCAAAGTGACTTGAGGATCAGCGCCGCCTGTTATTGCCTTTATCTTTTGATCGAGTGCTTGTGAATCTTTTATTAAAGACTCAAGGCCTGACTTGTTTTCTTTGATTCTTTGCTCAAAGTCTTTAATCTTTTCAATTGAGTGGAGCTTGCTCTGCTCCGTAGTGCGCATATCATTTTGCACTTCTTGGGCCTTCTCAACCAAATCAATGAACGCTTTAATTTTTGAAGGGTCATCCAGGCCTGCAACTTTAAAGATTTCCTTTTCATAGTTTTCAAGATCTTGCTTAAGAGAGCGAAGTCGGTTTGAACTTGCTTCGCCATCAATCTTCAGTTTGTCTAGCCTTTGCCTTAGGGAACTTATCCGAGAGTTCAGAGAGCGAGTTTTTTCTGCGACAGTGTGCATTCTAGATTGAAGCTCCTGTGCCTTCTCCACATTTTGTTTTACCTGGTTAAAGCTCTCCCTCAGTTTCTCATCTAGAATAGAAAGGTCTTCCTCTTTCTCAAGTCCTAAAGGCTCGAGTGCGGCGTGATTGGCGCTCAGAAAATGCCCCTTGATAGAAGTAACTTTCTCTTTAAGTTTTTTTTCGGTTGCTTGGTGAGCTTTCTGGGATGTGCGAACCCTTTCTATAGATTGGAATAATTCGTTTGCCACCTGGTCGAGTTTTTCGAGATTTGACTCGTACTGAGCTATCTTTTCCTGCTCTGTTTGAATCTCACTAAGGTTCAGGTGAGAAATATCTGTGCTTTCACATACAACACAAACATTGTTTTCGATCGACTCTTCTATGCAAATGTGCCTTGCGCCTTCTAGCTTTCTTGCCTTTAAAGCGTCCTTTTGAATTTCTATTTGTTTTTGATTCTCTAAATCTTTATCCTCAAGGCGCTTTATCTCTTGCGCGTTCTTTGTAAGGGCCTCTTTGGAAGACTCCATCTCCTCACTTATTGAAGACAGCTCCCTATGATGAGTCTCAAGTCTTGTGAGAGTGACCTGTAGTTCTGATTGTCTCTTATGCAACTTGTCGGGATCATGAACCTTTAATTGTTCTTGCAAGCTTTTTAAGCTTTCAACAGCTTCACTTTGTTCAGTTGAAAGGCTTTTAAGCTCGTTTGAGGTTTCTGTATATAATTGTCGGTGGTGGTCGTTTAACTTTTTAGCTCCACCAAGTTCTGAATGAGCTTTGAGCCAATTGTGGTAGAGGTCTTTGAGCTTTAGGAAGTTGTCAGGTTCAAGTTTCTTGAAAAGGGGACTTGAACTTAGCTCTGCTAGTTGAGCTTCTTTTTGTTTGAGCTTTTTTGAAAGCTTATCTAGATTGGCCTTCTCATTTTGATGGTTTGAGGTTAGCTTTTCAATAATTTGGGTTTCTTGGTCTATCTTTCCATTAGTTTGGGCCAGTGTCTTTTTTCCCTCTATGGCTTGGTGAAGCTTTGGGGAAAGCTCTTTTTGTTTTGTTAAAAAAGAATCACGCTTCTTATTGAATTCTTCGTGTTCTTTGGATTTGTCGTTTAGAAGTCTGGTTTGTTCTTTCTTTTTATGCTCAAGTTCCTCTATCTTAAACTTTGCCTCTTTTATCTTTTCATTAAGATGGGAAATGTCCTTAAAGTGGGAGTTGAGCTCATCAAGAAAGTTATGTTTGGCCTTGAGGGTCTTTAGTTCTTCATCAAGCGTGTTTAGACCTTCCTCTGACACATCATCTAATAGGCCTTGTCCAAGGCCTGAAATTTCGGCCTCTATTTTCTCCACCTGTCCAACAAGTTGGTTGATCTTTGAGCGCAGTAAAGGATTTAGCCCTTGGAGTTTCTCACCGTGGTAGAGCTTTTCCAGTATGTCTTTTCTATCTTTAAAACCACTTGTCAGGAACTTTGCAAATTGGCCTTGATTCAGAATAATTGTTTTACAGAATTGCTCAAAGTTTAAGTGAATCACGTCCTCTGGCGAGATGTCCAAAATATGCTTTTCGCCACCTTTTATTTCATAAAATTCTTTGCTTAGCCTTGGTTGTTTTAAGAATTCTCCGTTCTTTTTTCTTATTCGACAGTCCCAAACACTCATGTAGCGCTTCTCGGAACATGAGAATTCAAGTTCTATTTTACCCTCGGCCTGGCCTAGAGTTATGAAATCACCTTGAGTAAGATTTCTCTTATAGTTTTGTCCGTATAGCGCCAATGCGATTGAGTTTAAAATTGAAGACTTCCCAGCTCCTGTGTCGCCAGTGATGGCAAAGCTTCCATGATCCGCCTGAAACTCGTCAAAGTCTATGAAGTGTTCGCCTTTGAGGGAGGCAATATTGTAAATTCTTAGTTTATGAATCTTCATCGCCGCTCTCGTCTATTAAGGCCTTAAAGTGTTGCTCGAGGTAAGTGGGAACGGCCTCGGACTGTGGATACTTTTCTTTATAGAAACGCTTAAATAACTCAACAACATTAAGCTCATTGGCGCCTATGCTCTCGGGTTCAATGGTGTCTTTTTCTTTAAGTATGGGAAGGAAAGACAATAGCTCACAGTCAAGCTTTGAGCATAGCTCTTTTACGATGTCCACCATTCCTGTTCGGGATTCAAGCATCTCCATCTGAACTTCCACATAAGGAAGAAGTTCTCCCTGAACATTTTTGAGTTTTTTCTCAATGTCAGACTCATAAGTTTGAGAGTTTGTTTTTACTTGGACCAACTCTCTGAAGACAGGTATCTCAACTTTTTCATGAGAGATGAGGCCGTTGTCAAAAATCATATTGCTTATATGCTTTTGCTTGCTCTCTGAAAAGCGCATCTGAAGCGGCGATCCTGTGTAGATGGAAGGAGGCTCTTGCGATAAGGCCTGATACTTATGGATATGCCCTAAGGCGGCATAGTCCGTATTTCCCTTAAGCCAATCTATTGAGACAGACTCGATCCCGCTAAGTCCAATAAAATGCTCTGAACCTGTGGCGGCATAATCACCGAAAACGTGGTGGGACAAAAGCATTTTGTTTTTGGTGGCCTCTTCTGGCCAGTACTCAAAAAATCTCTTGAGAGTATTCTTGAAAACTTCTTCCCTTGGAAGCTCCTCATCAAACATATCAAGTTCGCTTGCAAGTTTTATAAGCTCATAGTTTCTAAAGTAGGGAAGTGACTTAATCCAAAGATCATTTCCATTAATATTTAAATGGCAAATATTCTTTCTTAATTCTGTCTCAAGCCTGGGATATAGATGTGTTTTGTTGTCTTTTAAGAGGTTTTTAGGTGCAGCGATAAGGCCTTGAGAGTCATGATTGCCGCTGATAACCACAGTTTGAACTCCAAGGTCATTCACCTTTTTTAAGAAGTCGTAATAGTTTTTTAAAGCGCTGTGGGCCGGTGTGGGGGAGTCAAAGATATCGCCTGCAATAACTAAAACATCCGCGCTCTGAGATTCAAGGTGGCCAACTAGCCAATTTAGAAAAAGAAGGTGCTCTTCTTCTCTGTCTTTTCTATAAAGACGTTTTCCCAAGTGCCAGTCGGAAGTATGTACTACTTTGATTTGTCCCATGGCCTTTATTAAGAATCAGACTTCTTGGAATCCTTGTTGCCAGGTTTTTGCCCTTGTCTAGGTCCTCTTCTGCGATTTCCGCCTTTTCTTGGAGGTCTCTTTCCCCTTGGGCGTCTATCTCCACGATCTTGTCGAGGTTTAGATTCTCTCTTTTCTTTAGGGTCCTCACTCGGAACGGCTTCTTCAGCTGGAGAGGCTTCTGGTCTTTCTCTCTCAACACGGTGGCCGTGCTTTTTCAAGGCCTCTCTTTCAATCTTAAGAAGCTCTTTTTCTTTCTTGGCCTCTACTTGCTGAGGAGTTGTTTGTTGTTCTTCCTGGGAAACACCTGTGAGTTCTTCGAAAACTTCGGAAGCATATGTTCCTGCTTTAATCTTAAGTTTGTTGATCTCGTTTTCAAAACGTCTTGAGTTTTTGGCCTGAACATCGTTTAGGCCTAATACTGTATTTGTCTCATCAGAAATATTTTCGAAACGCTCTGGCATATTAACGTCGCTTCGCTTGAGCTTTCTTTTAAAATAACTTTGAGTGTATCTTTTAATTTTTCCACGTTCTGTAAGCACGTCGAACTGCTCACTCAAAATATGAAGTCTAAAGATTTTCCCCTTGTCCCCATTGGTCGTTTCAATAAATGATCCCTCTGGCGGAAGTTTCTTTCTCTTTTGATGATAGACTTCATCTTCGTATTGAAGACAACATTTGAGTTGGCCACAAACACCATTAAGCTTTGAGTAGTTCAAAGTAAGGTTTTGGTTCTTGGCCATTTTGATAGAGACATTGCCGTATCTTGATAGGAATGAGGAGCAACAAAGCTCTCTTCCACATGGGCCTAATGCACCCATAGATGCAGAGCGGTCCCTAACGCTGATCTGACGAAGCTCTATTCTGAGCTTTAGCTCGCCCACAAGGTCTTTAACTAGGCCTCTAAAGTCAACTCTTGCTGGGGCCACAAAGTAAAACACAACCTTTTTACCAAATTGGGTGAACTCAACATGCGTGAGGTTCATATCCAAGTTGTGTTTATCAATTAGGCGCTGGCAAAGCGTTTCTGTTTCTTTTTGCTTCTGGTAGGTTTCTTTTTCACTAACAATGTCTTCTTCACTAGCGATTTTATTGATGCTTCTAAGAGGAAGCATGGACTTGTCAAAAGGAAGCTCATAGGTGAATGAGTTTACGTATCCAACGGCCATCCCACGATCACTCATGGCCATCACTTTTTGTCCGTAGGCGAGCTTTCTCTGCCCAATCAGGAAAGGGTAGCTTCTAGCATGTCCAGGAAACCTAACTCTTACAAATTTAAGAGGCTGTCCTGGCTGAAATCTGCAATTGGATTCAGTTACCTCTTCCTTGATGGAAGATTGGGAAACATAATTTTTTTCTATATCTTGGGAGCTCTCGCTTTCGGAGCTAGTATTTTCGTTCATTTATAGTCCATATGGGTGTCTGGTTAACCATTGTCTAGTTAATCAAGCGATCAGTCAAGAATTAGACAAGCTCGAGGATTGGCCTTCAATCTCTAAATAAATTTCCCTCAATCTGGCCAGTCTAGAGTAGCTGTTGTGGTTAAATTTTGAGTCTTCCGCTTGTGCTTCCAGATATTTTTGTGCCTTGCGGAATAGTTGGGCATTGGAGTTTGGATCTATTTGGTCAAGAAGTGCCTGGGCCAGTGATACCTCTTCCTCCTTGCGGGTTTTGAAAAAGTCGCAAAACTGGTGCATGTCCTTTTTCTCCAGCTTCTTTCTCCAAGCCCCAAGGTCTGCCTGTTCAAGGGCCGTTTGTTTGACCATGGCGCGAATTGTTATCGCTCTAGAATCAATCGTTGGAAGAACTTTCACTAAAGAAGGGTTTAAGAGAAAAATGGTTGAGCTAACCGGTGGTTCTTCAAAGATCTTTAAAAGTTTGTTGTTGTGAATCTCCGATAGTTTTGAAAGATCTTCTATGACCACAAACTTTCTGTCCGCTCGGGTCGGCAAATGGGATAAAAACTTGGAAACCAAGTCCACCACCGACTTGTCATAAAACTTTTTGTTCACAAGCTCATCATCTAAAATGAGCACATCTTCATTGTTTTTTAATTCGCTGGTTTGGGCATTTTTTGACTTGAAGAACTCTTGCACTATCTGCTCTGTCCAGCGCATGAGGTCCTTTTTTGGGTCCTTGGCCCTTCCAGGAGGGTTAACAATAAAGAAGTGGCCAATCATAGATTTTTTGGCCTTTTCCACTAAGTTTTTTTGTATATTGTCCACAATTTAGCCTTTAATTAGTTTTTGGGCAGCACTCAAGATGTCGCTGGATACTTCATCCTGTGTTTTCTTCCCATCAATTACTTGGAAACGTTCTGTAAAAATTGAACAGGCATGGTCATAGCCTTCTATCAATTTTGTGTAGAACTGGGAGTTCTCTTTCTCAAAATAGTCTTTCTTTGAGCCACGATGGTCTTGCCTCTTCATAGAAGTCTCAAGATCAATCTTTAAATAAAAGGTGAGGGAAGGAACAATTGTAAGAGGATGCCTGTTGTGTATCTCAAGAACGCTTTGGGCTCCAAGTCCTCTTGCGCTTCCTTGGTAGGCCAGGGAGCTGTCTATATAGCGGTCCACGATGACGATATTGTCTTTTTCCTCCAGCAAGGGGATTATTCTTTGTTCAAGGAGCTGTGCCCTAGAGGCGGCCATAAGACATGCCTCGGCAACCGGCGAGATTTTTTCTTCCGAAGTGAGGATGGCCTCCCGCATTTTTTCTCCAAATGGAGTTCCGCCTGGCTCTCTCATTAATGTCACATTGAGCCCAAGCTCTTCAAGTGATGCTTTTAATCTTTGAATTTGAGTTGTTTTGCCTGAGCCTTCAATGCCTTCAAAGCTTAAGAATAAGGAATTCGTAGGTCTATAAGGTTGAAACCGGGCAATAAGATTTTGATCTATCATATTGCCCTATAGATATCACGGCCTAAGAAGCTTCTTCAAGCTTATTCAAAGTCTGAATACTCTTCGTAAGCTGGCTCATCTTGGTATTCAGCTTCTCTGCTTTCTTGTTCAGGTGGAAGCTCTTCTGGATAGTCTTGCTCTTCAGGATAATCCGGATAATCTGGACTGTCTGTATACTCACCATTGTCATCCATTGGTGGATTGTCTTCATTTCTATTTAAAATTTCGCCTGCAAGCTCTCTTGTAAGCTCTTCCCGCACCATTGGGTCTTCAATATCAAGATTTTCGAAGTCCTCATATGTGTGTGAGATTCTCTCTTCCTCTCTAAATCTTTCCGGTCTATTTCTTTTTACTCTGTCATTTCTAGGACTTCTGTCCTCGTACTTCTTAGCTCTCTGCACTCTCGCAGGACGCTTTCTCTTGTTTTTATTCACTGACGCGGGCTTTCTTACCCTTGTCCCTCGATCTGTATTGTTTATACGCTTTGTGTCTCCCTCAAAAGTTTCTCCCAGCTGATGAGAGTCATCGATTGATGAGGAGTTAAACGTATTGAATGCGGCACTAACAACTAAGACAAGACCCATCGCCATTGAAAATTTCTTCCAAGAAAATGATTTCTTGGCTTTAACTTGGGGAAATTGAGCGACAGTGGCCAGGGACTCTTGCTCCTGAGGCTTGTCTTTGGCCATGGTTTGACCTTTGTCGTTTCCACGTCCGATATAGGCTAGTCCTGAGATGGCCGTGCTGTCTTCTTTCTTTTGCGCTAAAGAAACCACCTTGGAGTACATTTCCTCTTCAGTCTTACTGAAAAGCTCCGGTTCTGGTTGAAAGGGAAGTTCTTCTTGGTTTTGTCTTAATCTTCTGTCAAAGGCGTGATGCTCATAGAGCTTAATCCAGGTCTTTCCATCATCAACACTCACTTCCTGGTTTAGGACGATCTCTTTTTGAGCAACTTTTTGTTTTAATTCATCCAAGGTGTATGGACCGTTCTTTTGGCCATTGGTTAAAACTAAAAAACTTTCGCTATTAATCAGTCCCTGTGCCGGAACCAGTTTAGGTCTTCTTCTTTGAAATTCGGATATCGTGTAGAAGCTTTTCCACTTTTCAGAAACCACATTAAAGGCCTTGCAGCCATCGTATAGTTCTTCGTTCTTTGCCGAATGCTCTCTAAGCATTTCAGTTGAAAATGGGCCGAATACATCGCCCTCATCAAATTGAAGCATCCAAAGATCAGACTTTGAGAGTCCTGATGCCTCAAACTCTTCATCTGTTATAGGGCTTAAGTTAAATGTTTGATCATTTCCATCCATAGCATTCTCCGGTGCTTTTGCTTCATAGACTTATTCGGACGGATAGGTGCTAAACCTTTGAAGGGGATTTATTGATTGGAAATATTTGCCTGATGTGTTAAAAAAATGCCTCAAAGACAGAAGGTGTAACACTATGCAAGAACCTAGCAAAAACAGTGCTGTAGAACAGATTATTGAGCGATTTAATCAATACTCCGATTGGGAGGACCGTTACAGGGAGCTCATTAAAACAGGTAAGTCTCTAAATGAACTTGATGAATCCCAGAAGATTGACAAGTTTAAGGTTAGAGGGTGTCAATCCCAAGTCTGGCTTGTTCCAGAATTAAAAGATGGAAAAGTTCTATTTAAAGCGGATAGCGACGCAGTGCTTGTTAAGGGGATTGTTGCTCTTTTGGTTGAGGCCTATTCTGGATTGACTCCTGAGGAGATCACGTCCCAGGACACAGGTTTTCTCAAAGAGATAGGCATCACCGAACATCTTTCCATGAACAGGACAAATGGCCTGGCCAACATGGTTAAGCAAATTAAAATGTACGCAATCGCGTTTCAATCACTCATAGCAAAGGGCGTTACCAATGTTCCAACACTCTAGGCCAAGAAGATTAAGAAGAAGCGACGCCATTAGAGCAATGGTTGAGGAGAACAACGTCAGTGCCAGCGACCTTATTGCTCCTCTATTTTTTATAGAAGGCACGTCTCAGAAGGTTGCAATTGACTCTATGCCAGGGCAGTCAAGGTTTAGCGTGGACTTGCTTGTGGATGAAGTCTTAAAGCTTCAGGACCTTGGCGTTAAAACGGTGGCGCTCTTTCCAGCAATCGAGGAGTCACTTAAAACCAAAGATGCTAAAGAAGCACATAATGAGAAAGGTCTTAACCAAAGGGCCGTAAGAGCTGTTAAAGAAAAAGCTCCTGAGATGACTATCATGACAGATGTGGCGCTGGACCCATACTCCAGTGACGGACATGATGGCCTTGTGGACCCAAATACAGGGGAAATTTTAAATGATCCAACTTTAGAGGTTCTTTGCAAAATGGCGCTTGCTCAGGCAAGAGCTGGAAGCGATATCGTTGGTCCAAGTGACATGATGGATGGGAGAGTGGGAGCTATTCGGGAAGCGCTTGACGCTGAAGGCTTCACCAATGTGCTTATAATGTCCTACCCCGCAAAGTACGCCAGCCATTTTTACGGGCCTTTTAGAGACGCATTGGATTCTGCGCCTAAAGCCGGAGACAAGAAAACCTATCAAATGAACTATGCCAATAGAAGAGAGGCCTTAAAAGAGCTTGAGCTTGATATCAATGAAGGCGCTGACATTGTTATGGTCAAACCTGGACTCAGCTATCTAGATATTATTAGCGATCTAAAACAGCATTGCCACCTTCCGGTAGCAGCTTACAATGTGAGTGGGGAGTATGCGATGGTGAAGGCCGCCCAAGAAAAAGGCTGGCTTGATGGGGAAATGATTATGGTTGAAACCCTAACCTCCTTTAAAAGGGCCGGCGCAGACATAATTCTTACCTATTTTGCGCAAGAGATGGCCAAGTTTTTGAAAAATCATTAAGCTTTAGCTTATGCGTTTTCTTTTAATCAGGTTTTCAAGCCTGGGCGATATTGTGCTGCAGACATCATTTGCTTCTTGGCTAAAGTCCAAGTATCCAGATTGTCATATTAGCTTCCTTACCCTTAAAGGCAATGAAGCGTTAATTGAAGGGCATCCACATATCGATGAGATACTGACCTATAAGAAAATGTCGGGAGCAAAGGATCTGAAGAATCTATACTCCTTCACAAGGTCCGTCCTAAAACCTAAGAGATTTAATCTCATTGTTGATCTGCATGGAACAACCCGCTCATTTTTTACTCGTTGCTTCTTGCCTGAGGCCCAGGCATTGCCAATGGATAAGAGAAGGTTTGAAAGATCTCTCTTGGTGAACACAAAAATTGATCTGCTTAAAAAAGAAAAAACTCTTCACGATCGAAACATTTCTGATTTGGCATGGGCGTTTAATAGCTCCTATGATGAAGGCGAGCTTCTTGAATTCATTGAACTAAGTTTTCCGGGATCAAAGTCCCTGACCACAAGCTCTGTGAGCGCTAAGTTTGAAAAACAAAAAACCGTGGTGATTGCTCCCGGGGCAAGCTTTGTTCCAAAGCGATGGCCAGTGGACAAGTTTTATGAAGTTGCATCGGAAATACTCAATCAGAGCTCATTCAATTGCGTTGTGGTGGGCGGCCAGGAAGATGACTTTTGTTCGGTTTTTAATGAGCTTGAAAAGCAATTTCCTGAGAGACTTAAGAATCTTCAAGGAAAGCTAAGTCTTGCGCAGTCGATGGAAGTTGTCGCAGAGGGCTCACTGTTAATTGGCAATGACTCCTTGATGGCACATGTTGCTGAATCCTGTTCAATACCTGTGTATTCTATCTTTGGTCCAACAAGCGAGTCTTTTGGCTTCTCTCCACGGCTTAAGGATTCAAAAGTTTTCTCTGTCAACTTGTGGTGCAGGCCATGCTCAACAACTGGCTCTAAAGCGTGCTTTAGGAAAAAACAATATTGTATGACGATGGTGAGTTCACAGTCCGTGGCCGAAAAGGCACTTGAATATTTAAGAGGGATGGATGTTTAGAATTTACCAGCTTTTAAGACTTTTTTATTATCCTTTTTTCAATTGGGTGTTCTTCGTATTTCCAAAGATCAACACAAGACTAAAGTTTGAAAGATTAAATGAAAGCTGCGCCCATTCACAGTCCTTTAAATTGAGTTCTAAAACTGCAGACATCTGCTTTGAAGTGAGCAGTGAAGGAGAGTTGGAACAGATAAGACCTGTACTTATGGAAGAGCTCTCCAGCGGAGCCTTGGTCGAGCTTGTCTTTGCTTCAGACTCTGTTAAAAAACAGTGCTCCGCTTTGGCGGAGGAGTTTGCGGATAATTTAAGAATCTTTCGCTATCCTCTTTTAACCTACTTGCCAGGTAGGTGGTGGTCTGATCCTCTTAAGTGGATTAGCGCTAAAAAATTAGTGCTTTGCAGATACGACTTCTTTCCTGAGCTTTTGAAGTACGGAAGAAAGAAAGATGTAGAGTTTATTTTATTGTCAGGTAGCCTAAAGAACTTTGAAACAAAATCTGGGCCTGCAAAAAAGTTCTATTCATTTTCTTATCACAGCTTTGATAAAATCGTTGCTGCGACTGCACTGGACCAAGAAAGGTTTGAAGAAAAACTTGGTATAAGAAAGTCGAAAGTCGAGAGCTTTGACTTTAGGCCACTCGCCATTGAGAAAAGGCAAGCAAAGGCCTATGAGACTTTAGGGCATAGATTTCCAGACTTCGAATCCTTTTTTAGGCTCGCTCAAGAGTATAACCCAAGACGCCGCATAGTTTTTGGAAGCTTTTGGGAGTACGAGACCGAAGCATTCAATAATGGTTTTGACTTTAAAAATAACTTCCTATGTTTAGTTCCGCACAAGCTTGACGATGCTTCTATAGGCTCTATGAAAGTTAAACTTAAAGAGAAGTTTCCAGAACAACCCATCTATGAGTGGAATAAGGATTTCCTTAACAACAAATCTGTTGCAGAGAGCTTTTTTAAACGCCCAGGAGTTGTCATCATAAATCTCAAAGGTGTTCTGTGCGAGCTTTACACCATTTTTGGAGCCTCCTTTGTCGGGGGTGGACATGGTGTGTCTGTTCACAGTCTTCTTGAGCCTTTCATGGCAGGCTGCATGGTGTATTGCGGGCCTAAAGTCCACCGCTCCACAGAATATGACTTGATTATTCAAAATTATCCTGATCGTTTAAGGATTGTGGACAGATTGGATAATGTGGTTGAAAATTTTGAAAGTGATATCTCAACTGAATTGTCTGATATTACAAAGTTTATAAAACAGGCCAAAAACAAGCGCAAAGCTGTTATGAAATGGTTGCAGGTAGGGGAAGAGGAAACCAATGGATCTATCTAATTCGTACAATAGCGTTATCGTTGGAAAGTCGTACGTATCCATTGCCTTTGCAATCTTGCAGAAAACGAGGTTGGGAATTGATAACCTCGTCCTAGACGATGAAACTTTTCAGTTAGGGGATAAGTGGAACACAAATATTGGAGAGCTTGAAAAGAAAACCCTTCAAAAGCTTGGACAAATTTACAATATTGAGCCATTGGCCAGAATTGATCAATTTATAGAGCAGAACAACACACTTATTTTTCTCAATGAAAAAATGATTGAGCTTTGAAGCTCGCCGTTTTCAAACATAAAGGAGCTTGCAAGAAAGCTCCCACAATGCTTTTCCAATGAGTTTATTGAAAGTCTTGAACAGATAGTTCCGGAGAGTTTCGACGCTCAGGTAGATGGCTTTTTTAATAAGGTTGCCGTTGATTCTGTGGATGAGAAAAAGCTTGATGAGAAGAGGTTGTTCTTAGGTGAGTCTGAGCCCCTTGAGAGTGTTTTTAAAAGATTTTTAAAATACTTCGAAAGCGATCAGCTGGTCACAAATCAGCTTCACTATATACTGCAAGCGCTTTTTCAAACTCTGATATCGAATGTTCTGTCTGAAACAGAGTCACGCTATCTTTTGGCCGCAATATTGTCGCCAAGATATCGCATTGACACTAAGCGATTGGAAGAAGAGTTGATGTTTTCCTATAAAAGCATGGGGGGGAAAAGTAAGAAGGCCAAGATACAAAGGTTTGAGATTTATAAAAATAGCCTAGAGTACATTCTTTTAGATAGTTTTGAAGGCGCTATTAAAACGGACAAGGTTTACCTGTTTGGACACTTTGAACAAGGTCCTCAGTTCGAATATCGTCATGAATCAACTCTTTATAAAAGCATCACTGTTAGCTGCCCTTTAGATCATAAATTTGCCGAAAGATTTGTTGGAAAAAGAATAATTTTTTCTTCCGCGGACAGAATGGGAACAGATTTTCCACATTGGGAAGTTGTTATTGATGAAAAGCATGTGGCCCGGGCGTTTTATGTATATGCAAATTATGAAGGCGCAAAACCAAGCTTCTACTATAAGAAGGCCTCTGATGATCTTTACCACTCTTTAAATACTGTGTTTCCTGGGCTCGATCAAACTGATTGGGAGTCTCAAATTGAGTTCAATAAAGGCCATGACGTTTGGCTGGAGAAAATAGAGGAAAAAGTTGATTCAAAGAGGCAGGCTATCAAGTCTGAACTCGGAGGCCAATGCTATCAAAACGGTGTTCCCGTTAAAAAGCTTGTTTACTGTGGCCCTCTCAGAAGCAGATTCCTGGGCCTGTTTGGTTATCTTCTCAATATATTCAACCATTAAGAGGCAATCCTTTACCTGACTTTAAAACCAACAGGGTTTTTGAGAGAATACCACCATGAGAAATCTCAATGATCTTGGCCAAACAATGGTCGAGTACATTCTTCTTTTGGCCGTAGTTTCTGTCATAACAGTGTCCTTGTTTAAATCCCTTGAAGATTCGCTTGTTTCTGGACCTAATAGTCTAATTAATTCTTATTTAGGGGAGTTTAACCAGATGTTTCAGGGTGGAAGTTACAATGGCCAGTATAAACGCTTCACAATTAAGCGCTAAGTTGCTGATTTTACAACGTCATTAGTGTAAAAATTCTAAACACCCAATGTAATTATTTCTATGTAGTGTGAAAAATGTGTTGTGCGGTGCAGCTTCTCGTTATGCTTTAAAGGCAAATATTATTTTCGAGGAGCAAAAACTATGAAAACGAACAACAGCAAAACACGCAATGTATTATTAGCGTTGGCAACAGCTGCTTGTACACTTACAGGAGCAATGGCCAACGAAGACGCCATCTTGAACTCTGACCCAATCAACATTAATGGGTATGTGCAGGAAGCGCCAGCGACAGACCACGAGCTTGAAACAGTAAAGAACGAGCTTAGAAAACAAAAGCAGGCAATTCAGGTCAACAAGGAAAAAGGAAAGAAGTACAAAGAACTTTCTAGAACCACTGAGAAGTTGGCGGATGTAACTGAAGAGATGATTGACGAAAGAAAAGAGTCTCAGGAAACAATTGATAGATTTAATAAGAAAATCGACTGTCTTATGAAAGAAAACGCAGCAGATCCAGATTGCGATGAATTTGTAAGAGGTAGAAGGAACCAGGACGTTGTTAGCACTGGTCAGGCCGCGCCACAAAAAGTAGAGGCGAGCATTTCCGTTCCAGGAAAAGCGGGCGATAGGATTAAGGTGCTTCCTTATTCTGGAATGACGGCAATTAGTTCTGAAAACGAAAGCCTTGAGGCCAATATTGATGCTGGTCTTAGAGTCGAATCAGATATAACTGAAAGATTAAGCGTTGGTCTGGGATTTGGGTACACCATTCTTAAGACTACTGACTTCGCAAACGCATACCAAGGCTATTACCAGTCTGGTTGGGATAGAGGCGACTATTCAAACGCTTACGCAGGCGGAAGAGAAGTTGAGTATTCAAACCTAGGGTTTGAGCTGTACTCAAAGTTCTTTGTAACCAAGACTAACAGGTTTAGACCCTACATTGGCGGCGGTCTTTCATACAACCGTTCTTCAATGAACTATATGAACAATACCAACCAAAGCTACACTTACCAAAACGGTATGGAGCAGAATGTAATGAGATTTGGCGACGAGGAAGTAATTTCCAGTCACGTAAAGGCACAAATAGTAGGTGGCTCTGAGGTGATTTTCACCAAAAATATTGGTATGAACCTTGAGCTTCAATATGCAAGAGGACTTGGGGGCAACCTTTCAAGTGAGTCCGCAATGAGCGGGCCTGACCAAAGAAGACTGGAAGAGCTTAACAATGAGCTAATTTCAGCAAACATGTTTAGCGTATTTGCAGGTATGTTGTTTCAATTTTAATTAAACCAACCTACCAACCTCGAAAAATAAGACCCTCCTTTGTGGAGGGTTTTTTTATGTCCGACAGTCGCACTCCAGTTTGAACAAATGTTAAAAAAGGCTCATTGTAAAATCAGCTAAATCATTTAAAATAGTTAAAGTTGATAATTATAATTGGAGCAAATATGAAACCTGTTTATCTCGTTGAGGGGATTCGAACTCCTCAGGCAAAAAGTGGAACCGCTTTAAAAGAAGTTCCTGTTCCTTACCTCGGACACGGCCTAATTCGTCATTTAGTTGAAAAGCACAATATTGCCGCGGATGAAGTGGATGAAGTTATAGTTGGCAACACAGGAAATCCTGCTAAGTTTCCAAATGTTGGGCGTGTAATTGCATTGGAAGCGGGGTTGGATAAAAAAACCAGCGGCTACACCGTTCACAGAAACTGCGCTTCTGGTATGGAGGCGATGTCTCAAGCTTTTGTGAAGATAGCAAGTGGAAGATCGGATGTGATCTTTGCTGGCGGTGTGGAGAACATGTCTCAGATGCCTCTTCTTTATAAAAAAGAAATGACTGAGTTCTTTTTTGAAATGATGAAGGCAAAAACTCCAAAAGATAAAATAAAAGTGGCAACCACTTTTAGAATACCTCACTTAAGTCCAGTTATTGCCATTGAGCAGGGACTGACTGATCCGTTTTGCGGCCTAAACATGGGACAGACCGCAGAGAAGCTAGCAAGAGAGTTTGGGATCTCAAGACTTGAGCAAGACGAGTTTGCAAATGAGTCTCACAATAGAGCTCTTAAAGCTCAAGAGGAAGGAAAATTTAAAGACGAGATTCTTCCAATTATTGGCGGTGAGAAACTTGATGATCTTGTGTCAGAAGATGTCGGGCCAAGGGCCAACTCAACAATAGAGAAACTTGGAAAATTAAAACCATACTTTGAAAAAAGAACTGGTACCGTAACCGTGGGCAACGCTTGTCCTATTACCGACGGTGGCAGCATGTGGCTTATGTGTTCCGAAGAGGCCGTTGAAAAATACAACCTTAAACCAATGGCCAAAATGGTGGACTTTCACTTTCACGGGCTAGAGCCTGAGAGAATGGGGCTAGGCCCAGTGCTTGCGATGGATGGAGTTCTTAAAAGAGCAAACATGAGTCTAGCGGACATGGATCTGATTGAAATCAACGAGGCGTTTGCAGCGCAAGTGCTTGCTTGTTTGCAAGTTGCAAAAGATAAAGACCTTGCAGCCAAATGGGGCATTGACGCTCTAGGTGAGATTGATCTTAACAAGTTAAATGTTAACGGTGGGGCCATCGCTCTAGGGCACCCTGTTGGATCCACTGGATCTAGATTGGTTGTTACACTTGCCCATGAGTTAAAGAAAAGAGGCGCCAAGTATGGAATCGCATCACTATGCATTGGTGGCGGTCAAGGTGGAGCTGTTATTGTTGAGAATTTGCAAGCGGGGGATAAGGCATGAGCTACACTAAAATAAGCTACGAGAAAAAAGAAAATATTGTTTACATTGGTTTTGGACTTAATGAAGAAAAGTCCATGACCGTATTGACTGAGACAAGCTTAACAGAACTTGATCAGGCACTGGATGAAGTGTCTTCAGACAAAGAGGCAAAAGGTCTTGTTCTATTCTCCCATAAGGAAGAATGTTTCCTGGCCGGAATGGACGTTTCTGTTATTCAGGGTCTTTCGAGTGAGGCCGAAGCTGTTGAAGGCTGTGAAAAAGGTCAATCTGTATTTAATAAAATTGAAGATCTTAAAATACCATCTATGGCGCTAGTTCACGGACTGTGTCTGGGCGGAGGCATGGAGCTAGCTCTTGCTTGTGACAAGATTGCGGCAAGCGATAGTTCAAAAACATCTTTTGGGCTTCCAGAGGTTATGCTTGGCGTTCTGCCAGGTTTTGGCGGCACTTACCGCATGCCTAAGAAAATAGGACTTCCAAATTCTTTGGATCTTATTCTCACTGGAAAGCAGGTAAGAGCGAAGAAGGCACTTAAGCTTGGACTTATAGAATTTATGATGCCAAAAGAAAGGCTATTGCCGCTTTCGGGTGAGTTCCTATTTAAAGACGCTAACCATAAAATGTCTTTTTCAGAAACCTTAACTAATAAAGCTTCTGACAACTTCATTGCCAGAAAGGTTATTTTTCAAAAGGCTCGTGAAAAAGTCTTAGAAACAACTAAAGGTTTCTATCCTGCTCCGCTTAAAATTTTGGATCATTTGGAAAACAACCACGGTAAAAAACGTAGTAGCTACCTATCAATGGAAGCTAGAGCGTTTGGCGAGTTGTCTCAAACATCTCAGTCAAAGAATCTTCAACACGTTTTCTTTTTACAAGATAACGCAAAGAAAATGGAAGATAAGGAGAGCATACCGTCCGTTAAGAAAGGCGCGGTACTAGGTGCTGGAACAATGGGTGGTGGTATTGCTTGGCTTTTTGCCAAGAACAATCAAGCTCCTATAATGAAAGATGTTAGCGAGCAAGGCCTAAAGCTTGGTCTTAAGCAGGCCTCGAGCGTATTTAGAAAGGCCGTTAAAAGACGCAGAATGAGTGAAGACGACTTTCAAAGAGCGCAAAGATCCATTGAGCCGACACTTAATTACAACGGCTTTCAAAGCGTTGATCTCTTAGTTGAAGCTGTTGTTGAGAACATAGACGTAAAGAAGAAAGTCTTTGCTGAGGTTGAGAAGGAAGTAAAAGATGACTGTTTGTTAACATCAAACACGTCATCTTTAAGTGTGGAGGAAATGGCAAAAGCACTGGAAAAACCTGAGCGCTTTGCAGGCCTTCACTTTTTTAATCCTGTTAATAAAATGCCACTTGTTGAAATCATTAGACACCCTGGAGTTTCTGAAGAAACAATCAGAAAGCTTTACAAGTGGACATTGGATGTAAAAAAGACTCCTGTCGTTGTCAATGACGGCCCAGGGTTTCTAGTTAATAGAATTCTTGCGCCATTTTTAAATGAGGCCGCATACCTTCTTCAAGAAGGCGTTTCAATTGAAGTTATCGACAAAGCATCTTTAAATTTTGGCATGCCTATGGGCGCTTGCAGGTTGATGGATGAAGTCGGACTTGATGTTGGCGCGCATGTTGGTGAGATTATGGAACAAGGCCTTGGTGATAGACACAAAGCAAGTCCATTGTCAGTTAAGGCGGTAGAGAAGCAACTTCTTGGCAAAAAGAATTATAAAGGTTTCTACACATACGACGAGAATGGAAAACAAGAAGGTGTGAATCCTGAAATGGTTGAGCTTCTTCCAAAAGAGAACAAGTCTATGAGTGAGACTGAGCTTCAAATGAGAATGTTCCTACCAATGATCAACGAGGCCGCTTACATTCTTCAGGACAAGATTGTGGAGGATGCTGCAACAGTGGATTTGGGACTTATTTTTGGAATTGGATTTCCTCCATTCAGAGGAGGCCTGTTAAAGTATGCTGACAGCGAAGGACTTGATCGAATTCTTGAGTCTTTGGAAAAATTCGCTCAAAGCGTGGATGAACACAGGTATGCTCCTTCCAAACTTTTGAAGGACCTTGTTTCTGATCGCAAGAAGTTTTACGACCTTTAATGAATCTTTACTTCTATAAGTATTTTTTTGGATATATTTTTAAATCCAAAACCCGTCAGCGACTGCTTTTCATAGCAGTTGCTGGCCTTTTTTTGTCTTCGTTTTCACTTCTTGTTATTCAATCAATCATGGGTGGTCTTCAGTCTGGATTGATTGAGAGATCCAAAAATGCGATTGGACATGGAGAAATGGTTCTAAATGAAAGCGACGACTATGCTGGCATCTTCCAAAAATTGGAAAGTAAGAATTTGGCCTTTTATCCAGAGTATGAAATAGAATTGATGGCCAAGAAAGGCAATTATGTCACACCAGTGGTGTTGCACGGAGTGGAATACAAGTATGGAACACCTCCGTTTCTGTCTAAAAAGGACACTTCGGGCGTTGTGCTTGGGGCGGATCTTTCTAATCTTTTAAATTCATATTTTGGATCAACCATTCAATTCATTTCTCCTTCACATTTGGACAGACTGTTTGGGGATGTTCCCAGGTATGTGAGTGAAGATGTAAGTGACTTTTATATGAGTGAACTTACTGAAGTTGACTCGGTAAATGCTTGGACTAGGGCCTCTCTTGTGCAAAATCTCATACGAAAGAGGGCCTATAATAAAGTTTTATTTCATGACGCTTTGGACTTTCAAAAGGCGCAAGGATTATTTCCGAATAGAAAATTTGTTAGTTGGGAAGAGAAGAATCAATCTCTTGTTTGGGCCTTGGCGCTTGAAACAAATGTCATGATTTTTCTATTTGTGAGCATGACTTTGCTTGTTGCCCTATGCATAACCAGTGGTTTTTTAATCTTCTTCGACAAAATAAAAATTGACCTTATGAGCCTTTGGGTTCTGGGGAAAAGTAAGAGCGAAGTGATGCGATTGTCATTTGTGTTTACTCAGTTTTTGAGCTTTCTATTCTGCGCTCTGGGACTATTAGCGGCCCTTGGACTTTTAACATTTTTATCCAGCAACCAAGTCAATGTTATGCCTGAATTCTTTGTCGAGAGATCTATGCCGGTCAAGATTACTGCTTTCGGATTGGTGAGCTCATTTACAGTGCCCTATCTAGTCGCAAGTATCTTTAGCTACTTCTCCTTTAGCTTTTTTAAGAAGGAGAACCAATCCTTCATAGGCAATATAAGAAAAATCGTTTAGGAGACGTCTTTGTCTGAATTGTAGTCGATGTCGTAGGCAGCTGAGTTGTCGAGCCCCTCACGGCGCTTATCGTATCTTTCCGTAGTAGTTATCTTTGAGTGCCCTGCAAAGATTGCAACATCTCTAATTGGCGTCTTTTGAGTGTCCAATAAGTGGGAGATCGCTGTTGCTCGGCAAGAGTGAGGCGACACTTTTTTATTAATTCCGCATGCCTTGGCATACTTTTCAATTATGCGATAAACGGTAGTGCCGGAGATCGGGGGGTTTTTATATCTTGTTTTTTGCGTGCATAATAAATAGTCGCCAGGAGAGTATTGGACTCCAAAAGTGGCCATCTTGTCGGTGTACTCTTTTATCGCCTCGAGCACCGATGGAGCGAGTGGCAGATGTCTTTCCTTTCCACCTTTTCCTTTGATTCTCACCGCCCAGTGCTTTCTTTCCTTTCTTAGGTCATCCACCGTAATGTTTACAAGTTCCGAACGTCTTAACCCCAATGAAAACAAAAGAACAATGACAAGCTTGTGAGTGGCCCCTGTCATTGTGCTGGAGTCAGGCGCGTTTATCATCTTTAAAACTTCGTCATCATCAAAGGCGAGTGTTGGGGATTCGGTTTGAACCTTTGGAAGCTTCACCACGTCTAATGGGTTATAATCAATCAACTTACAGGCCATGGCCCATTTTATAAAAGATCTTATGGCCACAAGGCGTCTGTTTATTGTTGCGCTGGAATAACCATCTTCTATTAGTTCGTCCCTATAAAATTGAAAGTGGTGCCCTTTAATCTGGTCAGGATGATGGACATGCACATCACCTTTCTTTAGAAATTCAAAAAAGTTTTTAAGGTCTGTAATGTATGCTTTCTTGGTTTGATCGGAAACAAATTGTTGAATGAAGTCCTGAATGAAATCTTGGATTGAGACGTTTCTTTTTTCCGCCTCCTGAAACTTTGCCTTAAGATCTTGATCAACTTTGGTCGCTACTTCATAAACTTTTTTGCTCATGAATCTATCATACCAAAGTTGACCAATAATCTATTTAAAAAAGAAAGTTTTTCCTTATTTTAATTTTAGGCCCTTAAGTCCTGCAAAAGCGTTGTTTTTGATGTCTTTTGGAGGCATAGGAGCTCTTTTTCCATGCCTGTTCTTTCTTGGTCCAGAAGAGGAAGGCATTGGAGCGTCTGCGGAGTCCTCTGACTTGCATGAAAGACTAATTCTCTTTCTTTCAAGGTCAAGACCAATAACTCTTACTTTAAGCTTTTCACCAACTTTAAGCTTGTCCATTGGATTCTCAATAAATTCGTCAGCGATCTGAGAAACGTGTAGAAGACCTGACTCTTTTACTCCAAGATCAACGAATGCTCCAAAGTTTGTGATGTTGTTAACAACACCTGTATACCACTGACCGGATTTCAGATCGTCAATTTTTCTAACGTCTTTTCTAAATTCCACTGGTTTAAATTCAGATCTAGGATCTTGCTTAGGTGCTTTCAAAGACTTAACAATATCGGCAAAAGTAAGATCGCCAACTTTTTCTTTTAGTGCGGTGTCTTTTTCAAGTTTTGCAATGACTTCATTGTCTTGAACCAAAGACTTTAGGTCTGTTCCTTGCTCTTTTGCCCACGCCTCAAGGATTGGGTATTGCTCTGGGTGAATAAACGTTCCATCTAGCGGATTGTCACCGTTATAAATTCTTAAAAATCCAGCTGCTTGTTGGAATACTTTTTCACTAAACCTAGAAACATCAAGAAGTTGGCCTCTAGATTTAAAAACACCCTTTTTCTCTCTAGTCTTAACAACATTTTCAGCGATGGATGGGCCGATGCCTGAAATGTAGCTTAGTAGAGGAGCTGAAGCAGTGTTGATGTCAACTCCTACGAAGTTAACACAGTCTTCAACTACGGCGCCCAGAGACTTCTTAAGTCTTACTTGGTTGACGTCATGCTGATATTGACCAACACCAATTGATTTAGGATCGATTTTAACAAGCTCAGCTAGAGGGTCTTGGAACCTCCTTGCAATAGAGATCGCTCCTCTTACAGTAACGTCTTTGTCTGGAAATTCTTTTCTAGCAATGTCAGAAGCTGAGTAAATTGAGGCGCCAGACTCGTTAATCATAGCGGCCTTAACATCACCGGACTTTACAGCTTCGATATTGTCTTCAATAAATTCTAGAGTCTCTCTGCCGTTAGTTCCATTTCCAATAGCAATGTATTTAATTTGGAAAGCTTCAATAAGCTTGTCAATAATGACTTTTGAGCCTTGGGTGTCAAACTTAGGCGCGAATGGATAGATAACGTGATCACCAACGTATTTACCAGTGTCATCAATTACAACAACCTTACAGCCAGTTCTGATACCAGGGTCGATGCCTAGTACCGCCTTGGAGCCAAGGTATGGTTGAAGAAGAAGGTTTTTAAGGTTAACGCCAAATACGTCAATGGCGGCATTGTCTGCAATGCTTTTAAGCTCACTCTTTAGCTCTAAATCAAGAGAAGAGGAGATGGAGTTGTCGTAAGCTTTTTTAGCAAGCTTTTGCAGAAGCTCGTAGTTTCCTAGGCCCTCACTGTCTGGGAACATATGCCCTTCGACTTTTTGGTAAGCGAGTTCCTGGTCTATGGCAACCTCAAGCTTAAGCACTTTAAGATTCATACCTCTTCTCATCGCTAGGAATCTGTGAGTGTTTTTTGGATCTTTGATCTTTTCAACATTTTCTTCAAATTCAAAAAAGTCTTTAAACTTGTCCCAGTCAGTGATTGTTTCAGCGTCTTTTCTTTTTGATGCTTTAACCTTTCCAACTGTCCAAAAGTCTTTTCTTAGATCTTCTTTAAGGTCTGGGTCTTGAGAGAAGTTTTCCACCAATATATCACAAGCTCCATTAAGAGCTTCTTTAAGGTCTTTAACCTTACCTTCGCTCGAGTCAACAAACTGTTTTTTAAGCTCTTCAACTGATTCTTCAAAAGACTTCTTTGAAGTAAGAAGAAACTCTGCCAATGGCTCAAGACCTTTTTCTTTTGCAATGGTGCCTTTGGTTTTTCTCTTAGACTTGTATGGAGCGTAAAGGTCTTCTAGCTTATTAAGTGTATCAGCTGCTAGAATTTTCTTTTCTAGCTCTGGAGTAAGCTTTTCTTGTTTCTTAATCGCATCAAGAATAAATTCCCGACGCTTTTCCATCTAAATATATTCTTCATAAGCGTCTTTTATGGCACGAATCTGAACTTCATCAAGATTGCCAGTAGCTTCCTTTCTATATCGAGATATAAATGGAATTGTGCATTCTTGAGTTACTAATAAATCAACAGTAGTCATGACCTTTCTAAGGGCTAGTTCAGTTTTTTGTGCTGCATAGGCCAGCGCTTTAGTATCCAGTGACATGTAAGCCCTTTGTTTGGTTAAAAATTAAGAACCAATACGATAATGAAAGCTCTCACAAATGGCAATATCTATGCTAAATTCAGGATATGAAAACAACAAAAACCATTGTTATAGTGGGAAATGGCGTCGCAGCCTGGCGCATAAATGCAGAATTGGAAAAAAAATTTATTGACTCCAAGATCATACGCATTGGATCTGAGGCCTTTTCACCTAAATGCTCATACCGAACAACTTCAATCAATTGCTTGAGAGGTGTTCAAAAAGGCATTAGTCCACTTGGAGACTTAATGTATGACTCCCATATGGAGTTTGAAGAATTCTTCAATAAGGAAGCTCCAGGTGGTGTTAATGAAGGGCATGAGTGGCAATTATGGAGTGATGCAGGCGGAAACAGCGATAAGTGGGAGAGAAGGTACTCTAGATGGGAGGAACTTGATGAGGTTGAAGGAATAAAGTTTTCTACTCCTATGAAGGCCATCAAGTCAAAGGCGTACCTAATAGATCCATACGAATACTACCAATGGCATAAGGCCCAATTTAAGAACACCGAACATTTGAATGACTTTGTTATTGAAGTGAACAGAAAAGAGGACAAATTCGAAGTCAAAACTCAAAACTCCAATACACTTATTGCGGACAAGCTTATTCTTTGCGCAGGCTATATGTCGCAAGACTTTCTTTCACTGGTCGATGACGAGAAAGTAAAAGACTATCTGAACCGCTCAAAGCCTGTAAGAGGCACATACCTAGAAACTGACTTTGAATTTGGTAACAAAAGCTTCAGCCTTGCCATCGAATCAAAACATCTCATCTATAGATCAAGCGACAAAAAGCTTCTTATAGGATCTACATCTGAGAACAACAACTCTTGCCAGCTTCCAATGACGGATGAAGCTTTAGGGATTTATGACTTTATAAACTCTCATTTAAAAGACTTTAATCTTCCAGCAAAAGACAAGTGGAGAGTTAAGCATGGAATCCGATTCAAGGGAGCTAAAAGAACCCCTTGGTGGGGAAGTGTTTCTGAAGACTGTTACGGAGTATTTGGGCTTTATAAAAACGCTTTTAGCTTTTCTATTAGAGCTTCAAAAGAAATTTGCAAATTTATTGATTAGATCTGAGCGGCTGCCGCAGCGTAGGCTTAATTTATCCTTTGTCTCATTGAACAAAATTCTTCCTCTAGGTACATACAAACAAGTTTACTGTTTATCGCATTTTGTTCAGCCAACTGATATTTTGTTTTTTCATAATATGGAGTCCTTTTATACCAGTCTTCTTCGGTGGTATTGTCGTATGGTGCTATATTGAAAATTGAAGCGTCACATGCGAGGTGGTAAGCGAGGTCGTCTTTTTTACCGTTTTTCATTCGGGCAAACACATAGGGGATGCCAAAAAGATTAATAAAGGTAGCGACTTCAACTGACTCATCAATATAGAACAAATCCGGAGACGATTCGTTTAGAATATCTGTTAGTTTTTTAAAGCACTCCCTTCTGTCCAAAGGCAGCTTTTTGAAGGTGTTGCCATGGCCAATGTCATCGCTTAAGTCTAGAGAACTCAATACCGTGAGTTTTGCGCAGAAATGAGGTAGGAGCTCTTTAAATCTATACCAATGTTCTTTGTTTTGATGATGTATATAAATACCAATATGCTTTTTCTTTAGCTTTTCGGTCATGGATTTCCTTTAAAAAATTATAAACCTTTTCATATTTACGTGCCATAACGGCAGTATTCCATTTCTTGATGGCGTTTTGTTGAATCTTTACTCTACACAATTCCTTAGTTGAAGCTATGGTTTTGGACATCTCTAATGGGTCTAATTTTGACCATAGTTTGCCATTTGAACTATTGATTAATTCTTGAAGGTGTGGATTGACCATCCCTAAGATCGGAAGCCCGTTGGATAAAAGATCTAAGAGCCACTCTCGCTTTAAACCGGGTCCAACGATTGCAAATCGAGAATTTTTTAGGTGTCTTTTTATTGATTTACTATCAATCCTTCCATGAAAACAAGCATCTCTACTAAGTAGGGGGCCTACTTCATTTGTGAAATAACTCTCACTTTCTATTTCTCCAAAAATTTTTATTTTTACTCCCGCCAATTGACACGCCTCTAATGTCTCTTTTAAACCACATTGGTCTTTGATGGTGCCAAGCCAAACTCCACCTTGTATTTTATTCGAAAGATTTAACTCCACTGACTCTTCAAGTTTAAGCGTCCCGCTTTCAACGACTGCCACGTCAATATCCGGAAAAGTCTCCTTCCATGCTTTTTTGTATGAGTGGAAGTTGCGCAATAAAATGAGTCAGGTCTGTAGGTTTGATACTCAAACAAATATTTCTGCTTGGGAGTCGGTTCACTGTGAAGGCCAGTCAGCATTGGGATGCTTAAGGTCGAACTGGCCAATAGTGGCAGAGTATCTAAACTGTTGTTGTGGATGATTTCAAATTTTTTAGATTCAATTTCTTTTAAGGCAGCTAAGTATGCCCTTCGAGCTATTTTTGCAAATTCTTGAGAATTGTTTTCATGGAGTTTGAAAACTTTGGAAGCTTCCGAGGAACAAAGAAGCGGTTTCACTTCGCAATTATTCTCATGAGGGGTGTTGGTGAAGACTGTGACTTCGTGACCTAATTTAGCGAGTTCTTGTGCCAAGTTTGAGTTGAAGCGCTCAATCCCTCTATGCAGTGAATTGTCTAATGGTTTTGGAAGATTGCCAAGCAGGGCGATTTTCATACTGCTCCTTAATAGGTTTACAGTATACGAAACCACCACATGCAATCTTCCTAGATTATGTAGGTTATTGTAAAAAAAACTTTACCGCTCGCTTAAAAGCTAATTTCAGGTATATCGCCCTCTACGACAAGTTTAGCTTGAGTTTTCTCTTGGATCTCTTCCACAGAAACTCCTGGGGCTCTCTCTTTTAGATGGAAAGCACCGTCCTTAAGCTCCATGACTGCTAAATCGGTAACCACTGTCTTAACACAATTAACTCCTGTCAAAGGAAGTGAACACTCTTTTAGAATCTTGGACTCACCATGCTTGTTTGCATGAGTCATGGCTACAATAATATTTTCTGCTCCAGCCACCAGGTCCATCGCTCCACCCATACCTTTAACAAGCTTGCCCGGGATCATCCATGAAGCAATGTTTCCCTTTTCATCTATTTCAAAGGCGCCTAAAACTGTAAGGTCAACGTGGCCACCACGAATCATTGAGAAACTTGTAGCCGAATCAAAAAAGGCCGCGCCTTTTACTGCAGTGACCGTTTGTTTTCCAGCATTGATGAGATCGGCGTCGACGTGTTCCTCATCTGGAAATTCTCCCATGCCCAAAAGACCATTTTCTGATTGAAGCATGATCTCTATGCCATCTGGCACATAATTGGCCACAAGAGTTGGTATGCCAATCCCTAGGTTTACGTAGTAGCCATCTTTGAGTTCTTTGGCGATTCTTTGAGCTATTTGTTGTTTAGATAAGGCCATATTAATTTCCTTTTACAGTTCTTTGTTCAATTCGCTTCTCAAACTTCCCTTGGATCACTCTGTGAACGAAGATCCCAGGAGTGTGAATGTAGTTTGGATCCAATTCGCCAGGTTCAACTATTTCTTCAACCTCGGCCACGGTGATTTTTCCGGCCGTCGCGATCATTGGGTTAAAGTTCGCTGCAGTTTTTCTAAATATTAAGTTCCCGTAGCGGTCTGCCTTCCATGCTCTGACTAGCGCAAAGTCTGCTTTAGGGTAGGCCTCTTCCAAGATATACTCTTTTCCATTGTAAGTTTTCGTCTCTTTTCCTTCAGCAACCTTGGTACCAGCGCCTGTTGCTGTGAAAAATGCAGGAATTCCAGCGCCTGTTGCGCGTATCTTTTCTGCAAGTGTTCCCTGTGGAGTAAGAATTACTTCCATTTCACCGCTTAGGAATAGCCGTTCAAAGAGTTTGTTTTCGCCAACATAAGAGCCAATCATTGTTTTAATTTGTCTCTTTTCAAGCAGCTTTCCAAGGCCGAAGCCGTCAACACCAGCATTGTTGGATATGCAAGTAAGACCTTTAACTCCGGAGTCCGCAACCTTCTGAATTAATCCTTCTGGGATTCCAC
The DNA here is from genome assembly GCA_002711995.1 of Halobacteriovoraceae bacterium. Taxonomy (GTDB): domain Bacteria; phylum Bdellovibrionota; class Bacteriovoracia; order Bacteriovoracales; family Bacteriovoracaceae; genus UBA845. The sequence continues at coordinate 202,501 of PASN01000019.1, forward strand.
AAAGGCCAAAACCCCCAACCATAAGCAACATGTCGTCTTTAAGTCCCTCAAGGGCCTGGTCGTAGCTTTCCACTACTTTGTTCAATCCTTTTGTCATGCTTTCTCCTTGTAAAATGCATCTATACCCTAATTAAAATTCAGCCTTTTGGCCATATAAAGGCCTATGGCCTGACCAATTGACAAACTTTTATAAAAAAGGGAATGCTTTGGGGCAAACCGTTATTTTGAGAGATTTATGCAGTACATCGCGAGACTTTTTACCAGTGTTGCCAGACGTTATCTTCCAGACGCCTATGTGTTTGCGATAATTTTAACGCTGGTTGTCTTCCTATTTGGTTGGTTTTTTATGGGGGAGGACCCTATAAAAATGGCGGTCTATTGGGGTGATGGGTTTTGGAACCTTTTAAAGTTTGGCATGCAAATGGCCATGATTTTGGTCACGGGCTTCACATTGGCGAAGGCTCCTTTAGTAAAAAAATTTCTATTAAGTATTGCAAAACTTCCAAAGAACAATGTTCAGGCCGTGGGACTTGTCACTATTTGTGCATGCGTCGCGTCTTACTTGAATTGGGGCTTTGGGCTGGTTGTTTCTGCATTGTTGGCCATGGAGGTTGCTAAAAAACTTAGACGAGTAAATTATGGGCTTCTTATCGCCAGCGCTTATTCAGGGTTTCTTGTATGGCATGGAGGATTGTCCGGCTCAATCCCTCTAAAGTTAACTGACCCACAAGGCCCTATTCAAAAAATTATCTCTCGGGAGTTTATAGGCGTGAACGAAACCTTGTATGCGGGCTTTAACATTCTCCTTCTTGTGGTTACTGTTTCCCTTTTAACCTTTATAAACTGTTGGATGGCAAAGGATGAAAAAGGCCTAAGAGAAGTAAGTCTGGAACACCATGATGTAGAGCCAATTCAGGCCTATGAAGAAAGTCCTGCAACTAAATTGGAAAATTCTTTATTACTAAGCATATTGATAGGGGTTCTATTCCTTATCTATATCGTGAATCATTTTGCCAGTGGTGGCGGCCCGAGTTTGAACATGATGATAACTATTTTTCTGTTTCTTGCAATCGCCCTTCACTATCGGCCTAGTTCACTCTTAAACGCGTTTAATGAATCTGTTAAAGGCTCGAGTGGTATTTTGCTTCAGTTTCCTTTTTACGCTGGAATAATGGGAATGATGTCCGGCTCAGGACTTGCCATGGAAATGAGTGAAATAATACTATCCTTTGCCACTTCAGACACATTGCTGTTCTTTTCCTATTTAAGTGCGGGAATTGTTAACTTTTTTGTGCCAAGTGGGGGAGGGCAATGGGCATTGCAAGGGCCGGTAATTCTGCCTGTGGCCGCTGAACTTGGTGTTGATTTTGCCAAGGCATCTATGGCCATAGCATGGGGAGATGCCTGGACAAATATGGTTCAGCCATTTTGGGCCTTGCCAGTATTGGCGGCGGGAAAATGCTCCCTAAGAGAAATGATGGGTTACTGTTCTGTCATATTTATAGTGATAGGGACGGCCCAATCAATAATCTTTTTACTAATATAAAAAAGGGACCGTGTAAGTCCCTTTTTTTAAATTTCGTCCTCTACTGCGTCAGTAGTATCTTCTAGGCTTTCACCGATCTCTTCACCAGCATCTTCTAAAGCTGTGTCTCTTTCACAAGATGCCATTCCAAGGCCGAATAGAATAAGAAATAGGGGTGTTAAAAATTTTTTCATTTTGTTCTCCTTTATTAAGTTCTTCTAAAAAAATGCATTACCAATGAAACTAAAAATGCCACTACAAAAAAGAAAAAGAGTATCTGAGCTATTGAAGCGCTGGCCGTGGCAACTCCTCCAAACCCAAAAAGAGCGGCAATTAAAGCTACAACAAAAAATATGATGGCCAACTGTAACATTTAGACCTCCTTACTTGATTATCCCCATTGACTGCAATAGGAGCGCCGGCCAAAACTGGAAGAAGACATTAGATATGTGACTACATATTAAGATAATTAATATTTTATTAAATATTTAAATCTTGATCTTAAATGGGGGCTGGCATCAATACTGCATCGGTATGGGTAAGAAGTTAAACTTGCAACTTAAAAAAGGAGTTTTTATGAAAAACACAGCAATTGCAATCTTTTCTGCCTGTATGCTTGCTTCTGGAGCGTATGCTATGGAAGGTTCAAAACATCATGATAAAAATAAGCAACAACAGACGGCGACTCTTGTTCAAGAGGTTAACGTAGAAAAAATTAACGACAACTACAAAGATTTTATCGGGAAGAAAGTTAAAGTTAAAGGAGAGGTGGACGACATTGTGATGGAAGATCGCTCATTTATCCTAGAAGGCAATACTTGGTTTGGAAATGACATTTTAGTTGTTTCGAAAGGGAAGGTTGTGAATCTTAAAGAGCTTGCAGACAAAGAGTCTCAAGTCACCATTACTGGAACTGTTAAACACGCAAACTTTTACGAAGTGGAAAATGACCTAAACAGTGCTTTGAACCCAGAATTGGAATTGGACAAGAAAAAGGGTGTAACTTACATTCTTTTAGACGACGTTCAGTCAGGTAAGATGGCAGAGTAAGTAGGAAGCTGTTTGTAAATAATGAGGGGCCTTTGGTCCCTCTTTTTTTTTAGATCATGAAGGGCAAAGTTTCATCAGAGTGTTTAAATTTAAAAATGGTGTCCCAGTAGGGTTCACCGTCAAGTTTTACACAGTCCTTTTTGTCGCATTCAATAGTAAGAGATTCACTCCTGAAAAAACTCACCTGGTCGGAGTCTAGTTCCGAGAAGTCTTTTTGAAGCTCTATAAAGGATCTTAGACCATCAAATATGCTATCACTTTTGAAAAATAAACACTCAAATAGATAGGGGTGTAGCCCCGCACTTTGAGTTACTTTGATCCCACCTCCAGCATACGCACCTTGGGCAATAACAAAACCAACGGCCTCTACTTGTTTCTTTATTTTTCCAGCTGTAATTTTAAACTTCTTTCTTTCAAGGGTGGTCGTGGCCTTTATTCCTTCAAGATAGTAACTTAGTTTTCCCCAATTCTTCTTTTTCTCATCGTCGCTAGGGTTGGTTATTCTTGCCAAATCTCCACCTGATGCCACATTAATAAAGTATCGCTCATTGCACATCGCAATTGGAATATCCAGTGGTTTCCCTTCATATAGAGTTAAGAAGTTTTCGAATGTAGGCTCCCTATTTTTGAAAAGTCTTGAGAAGTCATTTCCTGTTCCACATGCCAGGTAAACAAGGTGAGGTAGACGACTGCAGTCACTATGTAAGTTTAAAAAGTGGTTAAGGCTTCCATCTCCACCTAGCACGAGCACTTTGTCCTCTGGCGAGGAGGCCTTTGGTGAATAAGTTTTTATTTTAAATCCATTGGCCTTGATAGAGCTCAATAGGTTTTCATTTTTTGTTTTAACTTCACTTGAGGCGCATAGATACAGTTCTCTCATAGTTTATAGACTCTATCTCTTGATGCGTATCTATGTAATCAATCTAAGTTTGACATTTCTTTGATTTGGCAAAGCAACTAAAGATTTAATAAAAGTTTACATAATTAAACATGCTAAAACCTGATTATTTATTTATAAATATTAATATGAATGAACCACACAGTAATAGAAATAACGAAATTTTAAGAGATCAGATTCACGACATAAGATCATCTTTGCAGTCCTTGGTTGTGGCCAATGAAATGGTATGGGAATCATATGGTGCGGTGGATGGGAAAAAGGAAATTCTTCTTTCCACTATGATGAGAGACCTTAAAAAGATTGAAAGTGTGGTTGGTGAAATCGAAAAGACTTTTTGCATGGAGGGAAGAGATGAATCTCAACATTCTTGTTCTAGATGATGACCCCAATATTCGAAATGTCCTGTCCTTGAGAATAAAAGACCTTGGACATAGACCAAAGGAAGCGGAAAGTGTTGTCTCCGCGCTCAGCTTGCTGGAGTCTGAAAAATTCGATCTAATTTTAACTGATTATAAAATGGATGACTTTGACGGGATTTATTTTCTAAATGAAATTAAAAATAAAGGCATTGACTCCCTTGTTGTAATGATGACTGCCTATGCTTCAATAGATAAGGCCGTATCAGCAGTAAAAGAGGGGGCATTTGACTTTATCCCAAAACCTTTTAACAGCAATCAATTTAAACAGCTTCTCTCCAAAGTGGAGAAGGTTGTCAGTAAAAAAGAGAAAAGAACTCCTTTAGGAGGCTCCCAGAAGGTGGAGTATTTTAAAGGGCTTAAGTCCAAGTCAATGGAAAAGCTTCAAATATTCATTGATAAAGTGGCTGCAACCGATGCAACAATTCTACTTACAGGCGAGTCCGGAACAGGGAAATCCTACCTTGCAAAGGAAGTTCACGACCGCTCAAAAGTCGCTGATGGACCTTTTATTGAGGTGCACTGCACTACGCTTCCAAGTGAACTCATAGAAAGTGAGCTTTTTGGACACGAGAAAGGTTCCTTTACAGGTGCAACTAAAACTAAAAAAGGAAAAATTCAAGAAGCTGAAAAAGGCACATTGTTTCTTGATGAAATAGGAGAGCTGCCGCCCAGCGGTCAGGCCAAGCTCTTAAGATTCTTGCAGGAAAAACAAATAGACCCTGTTGGCAGCAACAAGAGTTTGTATGTTGATACGCGTATCATCGCGGCCACAAATAAAAACCTTGTTGATATGGTTAAAAAGGGATTATTTAGAGAAGATTTGTATTATAGGCTCAATATGTTTGAGTGTTTGATAACACCACTTAAACAGAGAAAAGAAGATGTTCCCATTCTAATTGAAAAGTTCTTAAGACAAATGGAAAAGAATTATCCCTCTGAAAGACCCTATGAATTGGAAGAAAAATTGAGGGACAAGTTTTATCAATACTCTTGGCCTGGAAACGTTAGAGAGCTTAAAAACGCTATTGAGAGGCTTTGTTACCTAAGTGATGACTGGGTCCTTAAGGAGGCCGATCTTCCTGAGAATTATTTTGGTGAGGAAGTTTCAAGTCCTGTGACGAACAATGCACCTGAAGATGTTGAAGAAGTTCGATGGGAAGACAAAGTGCTTCAAGAGTCGGCTAGAGTAGATAAACCATCTATAGATGGTGATGCGAACGAGAAAAGTCCGGCGGAAGAAGCATTAATGAGCTTGGAGCAAGTTGAAAAACGGCATATAAAACAGGTGCTTGAAAGAGTTAAAAATCTAGACAGGGCCAGTGAAATTCTTGGTATTACCACTGTAACTCTGTGGCGAAAAAGAAAGCAGTATGGGATTTCTTGATTCGCCACTAAGTTATTTTTTATAAAACAAGTTCACGCATTTGGTGTGAAGCCTCCTTGGACTCCGATACAAGGTCGTTTAATAATTCAGTTACAAAAGCTTTTTTCTGAGAGTGTTGAGACATTATGGCCCAACGGTTGAGGTTTATGCTCTCTATGTCACCAAGATTTGCCAGCTCACCCGAGTCAATATCTGATGCAACACTTTCCTTTGGAACTATGCTAATAAGATCTCCCTCTTTTATCATTTGAACAAGAAGGTTTACGTCATCAATCATGCCATGAACTTCTGGGGAGAGGTTGTTAAAATTGAAAAACATTTCAAGCTCCTCTCTCAATGTGTTGTCACTAGTGTAGTGTAAAAAGGGTTTGCCACTTAAAGAGTTTGGAAAATTGTCTCTTAAGGGTAAGAATTTTTTTGTGCCTACAGCACAAAGCGTGTGGGATCCCAAGTTTAGAGAGTTAAACTTGTTTTTTAAACACGTATATGGTGTGTCCGAAAGAACAATGTCTAGCTGGTCTTTGTTTAGCATCTCAACAAAACCCTCAAGGTGTCCTGTCTTAATTGTTATCTTGATACCTTTATGCTTTGAAACGGCCTTGTATAGATGATTCACAAACGTATTAGGCACAGTCTTCAATATTCCGACCCTCAAATGGTGTGTTTGGTCTTGGTTCTTTTTCAAGGGCACTTCGGCCAATTCTTCAGAAGCTAAAAAGACCTTTTCTATTTTGTTGAAAACAATTTTTCCCATATCGTTTAGAATTAATTTTCGATATTTTCGGTCAAAGAGTTTGTAACCCAGGTCTTCTTCCAAGGCCTTCAACTGTCCTGAAATTGTTGGCTGTGTAAGGTGCAATTTTTCACAAGCATCTTTAATACTGCCCAAAGACGCTATGATGTAAAAATAATAGAGCTGATTGTAATTTAACCTTCTCAAAAAAAACCTCCCATATGTGTTGGGTACATTTTTATAAAGAAGATTGGATTAAGAAACCTTTTACCATTGAAATAATCTATACAAGGAAAAAGTTTGAAGTTTATTAAAAAGAGCTCCCTCCTGCATAAAGAGGAGGGAGAAGCCTTTTATCACTGTCCGCAACTTGCGTAGGCCGGGGCCCTATCTGTAGTGGTGTTCATCTCAACCTTTGGGTATCTCGACTTTAGGTATTGTACAATTTTGTACATAGGAATACCGTAATTCATTCCACCATTGTTTGGTCCATAGTTATGTCCAGCATTGTGGATTGCCACCACCTTATGTGAATCTGCGTCAAATATTGGGCTCCCTGAAGATCCTGGCAAAGTATCAGCATTATGTTCAACTTGGCCGCCGTTGCTTCCTAGCAACTTGCCTTCAGAGTATTTTTGCGTTGGCTTACACCTTGAATTCGCTTTGTAATTGCAGTTCTGGTGCGTGATATAGATGTTATCGCCAATCTCGCCTTTAAAGCCCCCAAGGACTACTTGAGACTGTTCAGCTCCAGGGTTCCCTTGACATTGGATCAAAGCAACGTCAAGTCCTGAGTTTGTCATGATGAACTTGTCACAAGTGTACTTTTTACCTGGGTTGTTCTTTGTGTAGTTAAAAGTCGCCACTATGCCACGAGCGTCACTAGGTTTAGTCACACAGTGATTATTAGTCATAATGGTGTTGTTGTTGATTAAAAAGCCTGTGCAACGAGATGAACGTGCTTTAATGCTTAAGTGAGCTGTAGAGCTAGCATTGCTTTTTTTAGCTTTATCTTTAAGCAACTCGGTAGTTGACCATTTAAGGTCTCCGATAATTACTTCATTCATTGCTTGGTTTTCAACAAGGTTTAGCTTCTTAGTACAGGCAGGGTCCGCTCCAGCAATACCATTGCTTTCGCCTCCGCCACTTCCGCCTTTTCCACATGCTGCAAGCAAGAATACAGATAAAACTGCTATTTTCTTAGATAATGTCATTGTCCCCTCCATAGGTATAAATTATTTTTTATGGAATTGGGGAACGGCCAATTGATAAAGATCCTAAACGCCAGGCCGGAAAAATGTAAACATTTTTTTACACTCTTTAACATTTAATATGGAAAAATCTGTGAAATTGGTCGCTTAAAAAACTGAACCAACTTAAATGGGAATAAAAAAACGCGGCGTTTGCCGCGTTTTCTTTACTGTTTTAATTCGTTATTTTCTTTGTGTCTACTGAACCTTGTGAAGCTCGCCAGGACTGGTTCTTTCCTTAGTCTTAGGTGTGTTCCAGCCTTTTCTTTTTCTAATTTCTTCGTTTTGAATTTTAACGTTTTCATTTTTTTCGTTTCTTTTTTTCTTCACTTTGTTCCTCCTTCTTAAAAACTTGCCTTATTAACAAGCAAAATTGTCGCCATGTGACATATGTAAGTTATGTAAAAATTCATTTACCTAATTTTGATAGTAGGGAGAATTTTTTTGATGTTGCCCCTGATAATCTCTTTTTCAGATAGGGAGGTTTTAAATGAATAAAAAGGAAGAAGCGATTATAGATTTTCTGAAGATGATCTACCAAGAGAAGGATATCATTCTTAAGTACAATGACCTAGTGGGAAATATTGACGAATCCAAGCTAACTTTTGCACACACATTAAAAAACGAACACACCAAAATCTTCAATGAGGGCATGAGGATTATTGGAACCAAATACCAGAACCTTTCTAAGAAGTTGTTTGTAGGTTTTTTCTTTAAGGAGAACCACAAAGACAAGCAATATGAAATAAAAAAGCTTCTCAAGTGCACTCAACAACAATGTCTTCAGTATGAGAAGTTGCTAAAAAATAAATATCTAAGCAGTGAAATAAAAAAACTAATACGAACAAAAATAATACCTAGATACTTCACCATGATTGACCTTTGCAAAGAGATTAATCGTGGCGATGTGATCGAGGTAAAACTCTTTTTCACACCTGATCGGATGCTAATGCATTACGCCTAACACACTCACCGAGCAGGGCATTCTGAATGTCCTGCTTTCCAATTATTTAATGTTAATTAAAATATTTTATTAACTATTTTTGTAGTTGGTAACCAACTCCGTGAACAGATTTGATTAGGTTAGGATAGCTTGAGAATTTCTTTCTAAGTTTGCTTATGTAGATATCTACAGACCTTGGAGAAACAAATACGTCATTACCCCAAACTTCATTCAATATTGTATCTCGAGAAACAATGTCCCCCTGGCTCATAGCAAGAAGATTGAATAGCTTAAACTCAATAGAGGATAGTTCAATGTCAGGCATGTCATTGTTGGCCTTGTCTTTAACAAGTTGTTTAGACTTAATTAACTCCAAGTTGCCCCATTTAAGAGTGTCGCCTTGTTTGTTTTTGAGGCTGTCTTTTTTGAGTCTTGCATCCACTCTGGCCATTAGCTCAAGAGAGTTGAAAGGCTTGGTGATGTAATCATCAGCTCCTGCGCTGAAGCTAAGTACTTTCTCGCTAATGTCTTGCTCAGAAGTCAGTAGGAAGACAGGTGTTGAGAAATTGTCATTTCTCAGGTCTGAAAGAAAGTCTATGCCATTTCCATCGGGAAGGTATAGATCTAATAAGATTAAATCATATTCGTTGTTGGCAATTTTTTCTCTTGCAGAGTTTAAGTCTTTAACCCAATCGACAGTGGCGATGGATAATAAAGATTTTTTAACGAGTGGGTAAATTTCTTCAGCATCTTCAACTAGCAATATATTTCTCATGGCATCTTTTTTATAATAAAATGGTCAAGAAATCTAAGAAAAAAGCGAATACTTAAGGAATATTTATGAAAGACTTTAAAAATTTTACGGCCTTTGAGGTTCCTGAGGATGGGTTGGAGGATTACCTTGAAAGTTTTATAGAGAGTCGAGAGCAAGATTTGAAAGATATTCGCGCAAGCCTCAAGGAAGACAACTTTCAAAATGTAAAAAAAATTTTACATAAATGGGAGGGCTATGCCGAACCTTATGGTTTTGGGGGGCTGAGGACCTTTGCAAGCAGGTTTAGAGCCGCAATCGGCCTTGGCAAAGTAGAAATCTGCTTTAAAATTTGTGATGATACTAAGGAATATATAGAGTATAAAGAATCACAATTGTTACCAGGGAATAAAGCGGATTAATGGAAGTTCAACATTTTTTAAAACGAGTAAAATTTGAGTTTTATGTTTATTCACTATTTGCTTTAGTGATTACACTTCTCGTTACAGGGTTCTTGTATAAAAGCCATTCAAACTTAATCGAAAAGCAGAATACTTTACAGGCGATTGATGATCTACTTGCTGTGCAAATGGAGTCGATTGTGGTTATTTCTGACTATATTCAAAGATATAGCGAAGTTAAGGGAAGAGTTGGAGAGGAAGTTTTAAGAAAAAATGTTCTTCAAGAGCTTGAAGACTTACGAACAAATCATGAAAGGTTTTTGGAAAGCTTTAAATTGATGCCTAATAAAGTATTGGCCGGCCAGCTTAGAGAGCAACTCAATGTAGAAGATTTGAATGAGAAAATAGAGTCTTTTCTATCTAAGTTCAAGGGAGTTGATAAAGAGACTTTCTACAGTGGGAAAGGGATGAATATGGATCTTTCCCCCATAAGCAACTTGGCCTATAGAAAACTCCTTGTTGCATTCAATAGCGCTGTCAGGGTTGCAAGAAGTGAACAGCAAAGTTTTCAGAGTAAGATAAAAAATATAGGGAACTATCTAATACTCTTTATCGTTTTTGTTATCGTTATGTTTTGGGGACTGCTTTTTCACCCCATTTATAAAAAATTGATTATTGAGTTTGAAAAGAAAAACCAAGCACTTGTTAATGCACAAATTGCTTCAAGCGCGAAAAACGATTTCTTGGCAAACATCAACCATGAAATTAGAACACCAATGACCACGATCTTAGGCTATTTGGAGCTTCTTGCTTCGGAAGGCCTGCTTGGGCCTAAAGAAAAACAGGAAGCTTTTAAAACAATCAATGATAATGCCAATCATCTTTTAAAACTTATAGATGAGATCTTGGACCTTTCAAAACTGGAAATTGGGGAATTTAATGTCAATACTGAGAAAATTCAGCCCAAAAAGGTTTTTGACGATCTCTATAATATTTTAAAGTTTAAGACTGAAAAGAAGAATATTAAGCTCGAATTTAACTACAAGACAGATATCCCTGAAAAAATAATGTCAGACTCTAAGAGAATTAAACAGGCGTTGTTCAATGTATTGAACAATTCCGTGAAATTTACGAGCGAAGGACATGTTTCAATGGATATCTATTACGCTAAGGAAAACTCCACTTTTACATTTGTTGTTAAGGATACCGGTAAGGGGATCTCCGATAAAGCAAAGAATGAGATTTTTAAAATCTTCTCACAAGAGAACACGAATTATAATCGCAACCATTCTGGAACAGGTCTTGGGTTGGCCTTGACCAAAAAAATACTTAACGAACTAAATGGAGACATAAAGCTTGATTACTCGAAAAAGGGTGAGGGCTCCACTTTTAGTCTTTGGTTTAGCGTAAAGGAATTTGTTCCTACCAAAAAACAGGCGACTTTACCTATGGGAGGCAACACTGAGAAAGTAACAGGCAAAAGGTTATTAGTCGTCGACGATGCAGTCGAAAATAGCAGAATCTTTAAAAAATACCTTGATGGCGCCGGTGCTGACGTTGATGTCGCAAACTCTGGTCAAAGTGCCTTGGAAATGGCAAAAAGCAAACCTTACGATCTTATTTTGTTGGATATACAGATGCCAGAACTGGATGGTTATCAAGTGCTTAAGAGGCTTCGTGAGGAGCTAAAGTTTGAACAACCTGTCATAGCTCTTACTGCACACGCCATGGAAGAGCAGAGAAAAGAAAACCTAAAGGCCGGTTTTAATGGACACATTTCCAAGCCTGTTACGAGCCAAGTACTTATTAATTCAGTTTCATCATTTCTCTGACATAGAGAATTTCAATCTTTGACATTCTTCAATCCATTTTTACTAAGGGATGGTGGGTAGAGAAAATTCTATTCATAACCAAAACTAGGAACCAGTTTTTTTAAATTGGCATGGAGGAAGATTATGAATTTGGATAGCAACACCACACTCGCCAAAGCGGAAAGCTTTAAAAGAAGCATGCGAAAGTTTAAAACCTTGAAGAGAAGACTCATTGATTTGAAAGACAGTGAAGTAGCACGACAACATAAGGAGATGATGATTGACGGCTTTGACACTATTGAGATTATAGAAGACCTGCTTTTAGAGATGAAGCAGGACGATTCCCTTGATGTTGGCGGGACTCAGGAAGATATCAACTACTATCTTTCGCAATTGGAAGAAAATGTTCATGAGCTTGAGAGAGGTCAGTCTTCAATTGCAGTTTAGTTTTATTCTAAAAAAATATATATAAAGGCCTGCTTGATGCAGGCCTTTTTTGTTTATAAGAAAATAACGATGTAATACAGTTGGAAATTTCGTTTTTACTCCATCTTTTTATCGTTGTTTGATGGTTGTGTAGTTGATCAAAATGATCTTAGTTTTTGGACAATCACATAATCAGGAAGTGCTTGGAGCCCTTTCGCAACAAACAACAGGGAGCGTAATATGGAAATTAAAAGAATTGTTGGAATCGGTGTGGCGGTTTTTGCTTTCTCTGCATGCAATGAAGCTGTAGAGGAGCGTATTAACACCGTCTATGAAGAAGAGGCGAGAAAGAAAGAGACTTTTTCGGCAACTGACAAGTATGGGCCTTTAAAGGTTAAAGTAGGCGAGTTTTCTGGAGTAAGCTCAATCAAGCCTTGGTCAGCTTGGTGGTATCCCCTGAACGAAAAAACCATGTTTTACAAACCAAGAGGTGGCGCTTCACCTTTAGAAAAATACGACTATTACTCGGGAAAAATGTTTAATGTGTTTTCCGAGTCTGCGCTGTACGAAGAGAGGGAAGTATATCGTCCTAATGAAGTTGGATGGGCAGGCCTGTGTCACGCTTGGGCAATAGCGTCTGTACTTCACCCTGAACCAACTGAAGCTAAGACTGTTGGAGGTGTTAAGTGGTCTGTGGGAGATCAGAAGGCGCTTTTACTGAAAACGTATGAAAAGGCCGTTGGGATCTCAGACATTATGATAGGAGAGCGATTTAACGGGGATAGAAATGACGATTATGACGACATTTACCCTGATCAATTTCACAAGCTTGCGCAGAATCACCTTGTAAAAAACAAGATGCCATTATTAATGGACTACGATCCGCGATTTCCTGTGTGGACCGTTCCTGTTTACAAGGTAAAGTTCATCATCGAAAGACTGAGTAATACCAGCGCAAAGGTGAAGGCATTTGTAACATTTGCTAGTCCACACGTTGACGACCACAATTATGTAGGCACTAAAAGAGTTATCAAATCCTACGATTATATTCTCAAAGGTCAGTGGAATAATGGAACTTTGAATGTGACTGACGGGGAGTGGATTGAAGGCAGTAAGACGGACCACCCTGACTACCTTGTTTCTTTCCCTGACTCCATAGAGAGAGGAAGCCTTAACAAGGAAATTAATCCTGAGATCGTTGACTCTATTCTTAAATAGGAAGCGTTTGTATGAAACACAGTTTTCTGATTATTTTGTTTATTATTATTGGGGATGTCCATGGTCAAGAGACCATGGACCTGGAGAGGTGGAAATCACCTCTCGCACCCAAAAAAGTCTCCCATAGGAACACCATTGTATTGGGGAACGGCCAATTTCACGATATGTGGGTTTCTATTGGGAGACCCAAAAGTGGTTACCGAAGCGAAGATCATTTTAGAAAACTATTGCCTGCATATAGTGGAATCGAAAAACTCCATAGCAATATCTTCTATTTCGATAACATTAAACTATTTGAAGGTGCCTCCAAAGAAAAATTTTGGAGTTACATAAATTCTCCCACTAGCAAGGGGGGGCTAGCCCAAAGACCTGGAATGGAGAATTCAAAAGAGAAGTGGCCACAAACCTTAAATCGGTTTAAAAGCACGCCTCCTTCATCGCTTTTAAAAAGTGGACGTTTTAGTGATATGTCAGCAGCCGAGAAATATGATTTTCTCTTTGGAGAGAAGACCTACCTTTTTGATCACGAGGTGAACTATTCAAATTCTGTCTATAAAACATTCGGCAGCATTGCCTATTGGGCAGGAATATGCCACGGAACAGCTCCTGCTAGTTTCATGTACCCGGAACCTCTAAGAAGCGTCCAGGTGAAGGCCTATGACGGTAGAAGCATCCCCTTTAGTGTGAAAGATATAAAAAGACTAGCAGCACATGCCTGGGCCGAAAATAACTACGATATATCTTTTATTGGAGGACGTTGCGATATCGATGAGCTGGGCTCTAGAAAACCTGAATGCTTAGATACTAATCCGGCCACTCTTCACTTGGCATTGTTAAACTATATTGGTCTGCACGGTAAAACTCTAATTATGGATAACGCCTATGATTCAGATGTGTGGAATCGACCGATCATGGGATTTAGCTATAAATATGTGAACCCTAAGAACGGTTTGAGGTCAAGACTTCTAAAACATGCCCTGATTAAAAGGAGTGAGTACCCTGAAGATCCGAATAAGTGGAATCGCCGCATTGGGACTCATTACTTAGTTGGTGTTCATATGAAGGTAAAGCTTCTGTTTGGCGATGAAGAAGGAAGCGATTCTCGAGCAAATGGATACGAAATTCATTATAAATACGATTTAGAAATAGATAAGAAGGGTAGAATCGTAGGTGGAGAGTGGATTACTCAATATCATCCAGATTTTTTATGGATGGTGCATGAAGGAAATTCACCAAAGTCCAGTGAAGATTTGTCCATCAGTCAAAATTTATGGAGTGGAAAATCTCCATTATCATCTAAGGTGAAAAGGCTAGGACAGCAAGCGGCCGAGAGAGGCCAAGTTTTGGAATATATTGTTAGAAGCCTGTTGGAACTATCAAAATAAAACAAGGGGATCGTAAAATGATTAATATCTATAACGAGTTGGCAAATAAAGAGAATATGGATGATCATGTGATGAGGGCCTATATTGAGGACTATTTTGAGAATCATGCATACTTAGACTTTACCAATGTATTGGTATGGATTAAGGAGGTTAACCCTGAAGAGAGTCGAGGTCCGGTTTTATTTGAATGCTCAGTTGAGGTGAGAGTGCGCGGCAGAGAGCCTGTATATGCATCCAAAAAAAAATAACCAACTACTTATTGGTGTAAGAGATGCTCTTGATACTGTAAAAAACGAGGTACTAAAGCAAAGAAATAGGCTAAACGATAGAAATAGTCCGTTTGGAGCAAGGCCTTTTTAGTCCGATTTAATAGACGCTAAATCGACCATGGTTAAAAGAATTCCATTTTACTACAATGGCCTGCTTTTGGTTTTAAGCGTTATTGGTCTAATATATTTCAGAAATATTCTTCTTCCACTTGCATATTCTCTATGCTTTGGAGTGTTTGTTTACCCTTTCTATAAATGGGGACGTGCTCATAAGATTCCCAAAGGTTTGAGCGTGCTTGTTGTAAGCCTGGTATTTGTGTTTGTGTCTAGCATGCTCCTTTATCTGTTTGCATTTGCGATACAGGGTTGGCTTGACTTTTTTAATGCTCACGGCAAAGAATTAGCAGTAGTTCAGGATTCTTTATTGGATTATTTGGATAGATTTGATTTGGAAGAGTACTTTGTTGATCAAAAAATCACAGAGCACATTATGTCGATGTTGCAGTTTTTTTCATTCTCAATAGTTAGCTACTTAAGCCTTTTTGCTCTGTCTTTCATTTTTTATGTTTTCATATTTTTCGCACCTGAAAGACACTTGCAGCGAATGCTTGATTTTCGAGACACAGGCGCTTTGCTGCGGACCTACATCCGAATTAAGCTTTTTATAAGTTTGGTAACCACTGTCTGTGTGTCGTTTATCTTTGTGGCATTCGATATTGATTATTGGGAGTCGGTGGCCATCTTGGTTTTTATACTGAATTTTATACCAAATCTTGGCAGTATCGTGGCGACCTTGCTGCCTTTGCCAATGTTTTATTTTGCCCATGGTTTTGAGCCTGAGTTTTGGTTTCTCTTGCTTTCTACCTCATTGGTCCAATTTACCTTTGGCAACATGGTTGAACCGAAGATAATGGGCAGTTTTTTAAACATCCCAGGTATCGTAGTAGTTTTCTTCCTTTTAGTATGGGGGAAGGTCTGGGGCGCTTTGGGAGTCTTCTTTGCTGTCCCATCATTGATATTTCTCTCACAAATAAATCCTAAGCTTAGACGTTTGTTCGCCTAGCTTTAGCATCGGAAAAACATTTTTCAGGGCAAAGGTAATTACGTTTTTACAACTAAATTCTTGGATCGTTAACATGATTTAACTGTTTAATTGTGAGGCGAAGAAATGCTTATCAAACTTAGAAATGGCGTCAAACTGGATGATGAAAAGAAAACATTGCTAGTGCTTTCCAACTACAACAAGGAAGTTTCAGATCTTCTAATGGAGCAAGACAAGAGCTTTTGGAACTCAACAATATGCTTCGTTGATAGTCTTGAAAAAATTAGGTGGGAGTTACAGAACGGACTCTATGACTATTTATACATACCTTTAAATAAGTTGCACCTTGTTGATAGAAGACTCTTTAATATCTTGTAGGAGGAATAATGATAAAGATACTTTATGTCGGAATGTTTTCCCTTATGGCCTTCGCCATCGCAAATAGCGGTATTAAATATGAACGTTTATCTTCGGTGGAAGAATCTCGAATTCAAAAGCAAGAGGAGAGCTCTGTCGAGTTAAGCACCTTGTTGGAGAGAAAATTTGACTCTCTAAGGCACAAATCCCTTTTGCTCGATAGCTCGGTGGATACAAATGAAAAATTAAGGTATTTGACTCACTCAGATAATTTTGAGGAAGCTCTTTTTTTGATTGACTATCTTCAGGATCGATTTAAGGAGATTGAAGGGAATGAAGAGGATGGAGCTCTAATTGCTGATATAGAATTTTACCTTAATCGACTCGAACAAAATTTAGACGTGGTAGAAAAGGATCTTAGCTTCTACTCTAAAACGCCCGAAGAGGGGGAGCGATGAAGAAGTCCACATTCTCCTCAGACCTTTTTCTTTTTGTGGCCGTTAGTTCACTGTTTTATATGTTGAGCTTTATGGCCTCAAAGGTTGGCCTGGACGGCGACATCTTCCATGGCCTAGGAGGCAGGTTTGGGCAAAAGATTGCCAAGTCTGTTCCCACTCCAGAGGTTGATTCAATTTCTCGAAGATAGTCTTTTTTATGTCCCGTAAAAGAGATAAATTGAAGAGGGTAATAAAGGCGATTCGAAACAAGGCGGACACCGATGATATATTTATCCTTTCAAGCTCCGTTGCTTATCACAGTTTTCTAAGTTTTATCCCAATAATATCCGTACTGGTAGGTATCTACCTAATCTTAAACTTTAATTTGGATTGGGGGCATTTTAGTTTGATAAAAGAACTGGTGCCCCCTGACATGTATAAACTGGTTGAAGGACAGGCACAGCGTATTAATGAAAATCTTAATACTATTAACATCGCAACCGCATTTTCATTTCTTATTTCTTTATGGTTGGCCAATAACGTAACAAGAACGTTGGCCCACAGCTTAAATATTGTCTTTTGTAGAAAAGATCAGAAGCATTTCTTATTTTCTCTTGGTGAGTCAATACTTTACACTCTTGTTCTTGTTTCCAGCTTTATGTTCCTAGGTTTTATGTTAACAGTATTGCCTTTGATTTTTTCCTTCTTTGATCCTTCCCAGAGGTGGGAGTTTCTTTTCATCTTATTCCAATGGAGTGTGGTCTCACTTTATATGGTTTTTGGCCTTTGTTTTGTTTACAAGTACCTGCCCGCTCATGGCAAAAAAATTGGTTGGAACAAGTTTCTGCCAGGGGCAGTTGTCGCCACTGTCTTTGGAAGTCTCTTGGCGCTTATGTTTAGCTTTTATGTTAGCAACTTTGGAGCTTTCAACAAGGTTTATGGAGCGCTCGGAGTTATTATAGTAATGCTACTATGGCTTAGACTAACCTTCGCAAGTGTTTTATTTGGGGGAGAGGTGAATTTTTTTCTACTCGAAGATCCATCGCTAAGAAGTTATTACCGAGTTAAGATGTTGTTTTCTGAGTACAGAGAAGAAGGGAAACAGAGGATTCACTGGATTCGAGTTTTCCTTGCGGTAGTTTTCATTGTCGTCCTAAGCGCCCGTATCTACTTTCCAGTTCAACTTGATAAAAACCTCGCTAAAAAGATAGAGGACTCTGAGCTGAATATCACTTACGATGATGTTGATATACAAACCTTTTTGGCCGATCTTCAAATTGAAGACTTAAGACTGGAAGTTAATAATAGTGTTTTAAATTTTAAGACATTTAAAAACGATATTGGCTGGCTGTCCCTAGGAGTAAGAAATAGAAGGTCAAATGTTCAATACAGAGGGGGAGTTGCGGTGTTGGACCATAGCGATGCTTACGAACTGGCACAAGCTTTAAACAAGTTTACTGAGGTGGTGGCATATGGAGGGGTTGAAGATTTAGTCATAAATGATCTAGTTGTTAAGCTGCTCCATCCTGATAGGACAGAGCGTATTGTAGTGAAGAAAATAGTACATAGTGTAACTAATGGAGACATTGAAATCGTTGGCAGCAGCCCAAAGTTAATTATAAGAGGTCGAAGAGTTCCTTCCGAAAGGAAGTATGAGGTTTCAATCACAAGGAACAACATAGTCAATGCTTTCACCTGTGAAGGTGCATCATGTACTTCCGCTATCTTGCAGGAACTCACCCAAAGGAGGGCTAAGCTTGAGCAATGAAGCTTCTATCTTGAATGTTTTTTACCTCTACAATAAAGTTTTCTTTTAGGTTTTCAAAAGTTGAAACCTGGACACTGCTTCTTATCAAACTTAATATGAATTGGTTCAAGTCTTGATGCCTATCCATTGAACTTAGTGCCAATCCAATTAGTGAATCCTTCATGATGAAAGATTGCATGTTGTAGATGTCCACTTCCTTTCTTATGGTGTTAAGACTGTGGTACTCTCGCTGTCGATTATTGCTTGCCGGCCTGAAATGGGCCATCTTGTTTTTTTTAATTGTTTGTTCAATTCTCTCTTTGATTGGACCTAATTCCTTTGTTGGGAAATTGTGCTTTTCAACGATGAAGTTCTTCTTCCATTGGCTGTTCTCCATGTAGGATTTTAAAGGGGAAAGGTACTCCTCGTTAGTTAGGAAGAGTAGTTTGTCGTCTTTTTTGAAAATTGACTTTTCTAAATTGCTTAAGAAGTTTTTTAAGTAGCTTTTCACAAACTGCTCTTTACGATCATTATTTCTATCTGGAAGAGATTGGTTGTCGTACTCATCCACCTTGTCATCAATTAAAGAAAGATTGCTTTCTACCTCATTCAAATTGTCATTTTCAAAATTAAAAACCTTGGCCATATTCCTATTTATTACGATTGCTTTTATATCGCTTAGGTTATTTCTTAATAGGGGAAGAATGAAGGGATGTTGATTGATGCAGTACTGATCTTCAAAGTGACGATTCACCTTAATTGATATGATTTCATTTTCGAAAACATATAGAGCAATATTTACATCTTTTAGGCCGCTATCTAGTTGCAACTCATTTCCAGAAACAAGGTTGTCTTCAAGCAGTTTGTCTATTTTTGAAATGCTCTGCCCTGACTTCTCCAGTTCATTTTTACACTTTACGAAAAGACTACGAATCTTTTTAAGCGAATGGTCCACATCTTTTAGATTCAGAAAAGCACTAAGGACTGGTCCGCTGTTTTTTGAACTAATAGTAAGTATTCTTTCTAATTGTTTATTCATTCCATTTCCTTTGTTTATTCTGCCTGCAATGGCCTGTTCGCACTCTTTGTCAGTTTAACAAGTTCGCCATCTATATAGACTTCAGACGCCATAAGAACTGGCTGCTCACCAATATCTCTCAATTGACCAACCACCTTTAATTTGGTTCTTCCTTCTTTTATTCGTACGAAATCGCTTGCGTCTCCAAGATCAATCGCTATGGGTTCTTTGGCCGCGTCTTTTCTTTTGAGAGTGACAATCATGCTCTCTTTTTCTGCTCCCGTGAAGCGAACGCGTTTTTTGGTATCCACAATGCCCTTTGCTTCAAAAAAGTTTTGTGTGTATTTGTTTGCGGTGATTGTGGTTGCGTCATGGCTTCGGACAAGTTTCCTTGCCTGTAGGTTAAAGCTGAGTGTAGCAATTGATAAAATGACAAATAGAGATTTAAAGTTTAAATTTTTAAGCATTTCTTCCTCCTAAGGAGTTTAATCAAATCTTAGGAGGAAAGCTGCAACGAATGTGCCATATTGGCTATGAGGGGCACTTAGTGAACTGGCCCTTATTGCGATTGTATGTCTTAAGTGCGCTTTTCATATTGCTTCTTAGCTTCTCAATTCTGCTTTGAGGGGCAGGGTGGGTGCTTAACCACTCTGGAGGAGCTGACTTGCTTTGATTTTTCATGATTTCCCAAAACTCAACCGCTGCTCTTGGGTTGAATCCCGCTTCTGCCATCAAGTCTAATCCTATTTTGTCCGCTTCACTTTCGTGCTTTCTTGAGTATGGCAGTAGTATTCCTAACTGAGCTCCCAGGCCTAAGGCTCCCAGAATCATCTGATTTTTTTGGGGACTACCCGAATCTAGAGCAATATCAGCTGCAACTAAGCCGCCTTGAACAATAAGGCTTTGACTAATTCTTTCGTTGCCATGACTGGCGAGAACATGGCCAACCTCGTGACCTATCACGGAAGCAATTTGATCATTTGATTGGGCCGCATTAATTAGGCCTGTATATACGCCTATATTTTTTCCTGGAGTGGCGAAAGCATTCACTGCTTCGCTGTCAAATACCTTAACATCCCACTCGCTGAAATTGTTGTTCTTTGACATGCTGGATACAATTCTCTCAGCTATGCATTCAATACGTCTTTTTAAGGCCGGGTCATCGCTTAATTTTTGTTGTTTTTGCATTTGTTGAAAGGACTGATCTCCCATTTTTGCCAACTGATCTTCTGGAAGAAGGGTAAGCTGCCTTCTGCCTGTAGGAGATTGAGAACAGCCAACAAATACCGCCATAATTGGAATTATGTAAATTAAACGTCCTAATTTCATATATTGCTCCTCATAAAGTCTGTATTTGAAGCAGTGCTTCTTAAAATAATTATTTTAGGCCTTTTTCCCCATAAAAACAGTGAAGTATAGCTCGATTTCCATTGGGCACAACCTTAAGTTTCTTTGTATCAAAAAAATATACTTCTTTTTATGCTAGTGAGATGTTTAAATATTGTCACTATGAGAAAGTTGATTTTAATAGATGACAATAAAGATATACTCGCTATGTGGAAAATGTACTTGGAAAAGCATGGCTTTGACCTCTTGACTCTTGAATCGGGTAGTGATTTTGAGAGTTATTTTGAGTCAAACCCTAGCTTAGAGGGTATTGATTGTATTATCAGTGATGAGAGTCTTAAAGATGATTTGGGAACCAACCTCTATCAAATGGTTCTTGATAAAGGAATTAGCATTCCATTTATAATCATAAGTGGGTACTCTAGGGAGGAAATAGCTAGCAAGGTTAAATCTCCTGAGAAACTTCAAATCTTGAAAAAACCTATCTCCCTGCAAGACCTAAAAGACGTAATCGATCAAACTTTAGGCGGGGAAACTATAGTTTATTAACTATGTCCTCAATAATCTCGCCGATAGCATATGGAACTGTGTATGGCCTGTCGGGATTGTTATAGTAAGAATGTTCAAAGCCGATTTTATGTAGCCACTCATGCATGGCATTGTTGGCAACCTCACCTAAGGTATATTTGTTGAAGTACTTATCATTTACCCAAATCTCATTGGTGTTGGGATAAGTGTAGCCGACAGTATTTGTTTTGCTGTGATATAAAGTAAGCTTCAAATCCATCTCAAAGTCTTCAATGGGAGATAAGTCTTCAACCCCCCTCAAAATGTGGTCATAAACTTCTTGATTGGTCATACCTTTGCTTTTGTAAAAGCGTCTTTGGCCTTTATAAATATGATTAAGCACAGCTTGTTTGAATTCTTCTGATTTCACTGCAATCTTGAGTTTCTCAAGGGCAAGTTCCATTTTTGCCTCTTGTTCTTCGCTGAAACCATTTAGCTGGTAAGATATTTGAAACTTGTCTAGGAGATTGTTGCCGTTGTTTTTGAGCTTTTTACTTTTTTTGCTTTTATTGCTTTGAGGCTTGAATGTGTTGTTTTGACGTGCTTTTAGGTTTAAAGACAATAAAACTAAAAAAAGGGTCAGAAATCTCAAATAATCCTCCTGCGTGGTAAATTTGATACACTTATATTGTTAAAAAACTTTTACAAATATTCCATGCCTAATTTAAAGGAAATGGAAAAATGCCAAGATATCGAACGCTTAAAATTCCGACTGGAAGGGTTTGTAGGGCGTTTTTGAATCCATGGTCGTGTCCAGTCGTTTACGACGTTTGTAAAGTATCCTTCGATAAGTGTGTTAAAAATTATTTACAATCTTTGTACTGTCCCTTCACTTTTTTTTGAACATCCTTTGTTAGGTTAGACGCAACTTAAGAACTAGGAGAAAGAAATGGAAGAAAATTATCGTTACGGAATTCAGTTTGTGTCAAAGATTACTGGTATCAACTCCCAC
Source organism: Halobacteriovoraceae bacterium (assembly GCA_002711995.1). GTDB lineage: Bacteria > Bdellovibrionota > Bacteriovoracia > Bacteriovoracales > Bacteriovoracaceae > UBA845. The sequence continues at coordinate 224,434 of PASN01000019.1, forward strand.
ACTGTTAGAGCTTGGGAAAATCGATACAATGCCATTACGCCTATGAGAGATAAAAACAAGAGAAGGCTCTATTCAAATGAACAAATCAAGAGGCTCAAAGCGCTCAAAGGTTTGGTTGATTTTGGAAACAGTATTTCCGATATCGCCGGCCTACACGACGAAGAATTGTTGAACATGTTGGATAAGTTTGTGCCTTCCACAAAGCAAAAGATCCAAAAAGAAAACGAAATAGACACCAATGAAGTTCTTCACAACTGTAAAATGGGAATTCAGTGGAAAAAACTGGGCATTTTAGAGCATGAGATTAATAAGACCTATGATCTAGACTCAAATATACTTATTGAAAAAATTGTTCAGCCTTTAATGGAACACATTCAAGAAAATAAGAAAAACATTAATGATGACTACTTTACAAATATGGTTGCCACAACCATCAATGATGCATTAATGACTAAATACTTCAAGGATATGAACAATACTTATGAAAATAAGATGGTTGTTTGTTCTGTAGGAAACAACTTTGCTCAAAACTTAGCTCTTCAAACAGCGCTTCTTTCACAGAGCATGGGGATTGGGGTCAAGCTTGCCTTGAACTGCCATGACCTAAAATTCTTAAACTACATGGCAAAGCAAAATGATGTTAAAAAGATCTTTATATCTGTAGGTTACGACGTAAATGGCAATAGAAACATGTACGAGCAAATTTATCAAAAGTTCTACAGAAACCTTACAGAGTCAATTGATCTTGGCGTGGGTGTTATCTTAGGCTCTTACGACAATGTTAACTTCCAAGCAATTGAGAACTTTAAGCAACTGCGAAGCGCAGGACTGTTAAAGAAAGAGCTAATGCACGTATAAATAATGCGGGCCTTAGGGCCCGCTCATTTACCTTCCAAAGTTTACTTTATTAGAGATTACATTCTTTCTAAGGTTCCCGAGTATTCATTCAGATGAATAAGCCCTTTCCTTTTTAGAGCCTTTAATGACTCCACAGACGGAAAGCATCCCCATTTAGAATAGAATAACGCTGAAGATTCTATCAACTTGTCCAAATCCATATTCTGATGTTTAGATCTTTCTTTTATTAAGTAGGTCCACGTTTCTTTTGACACAGCAGTCTTAATACCCTTTGCTTCTGTTTGCATGAAAAAATCAATTTCCGCGCTGTTGCCTAAAAAACGCTCCTCAAATCCTTCCATCTCAATGTAAAGAGATTTAAGCATGGCAAAGTTACCGTTAGTAAGAGTTTTAACGCCAGTGTTCATTTTTACTTTTTGGCTATTATCCTTTAGGGAGCTGTAACTCCAATTTTTTCTAGGTCTTTTTATCAATTCATTACATTCACCTGTGACTATTAATCTGGGAGACATTGTTAACAGCTCCTCTACGCTCTTGAACAATTCGGGTGTAGGTATGTGGTTAGGATCAATGAACACCACCGCCTCTCCTTGTGCCATAGTGAAGCCTATATTTTTTGCCTGGGCCAACGGAAGACTTGTACATGGTCGTTGAAGATAGAAAACTTTGGTTGAAAATGGCAGGGCTTCTCCTAGCACATCCTGAGGGTCTTCTTCACCCATGGCCACTATAATCAGCTCATCACTAAACTTGGATTTTATTAGGCCTTTGATTAAGTGTTCAATGTTTTTGTTTTGATTGAATGTATGAGTTACCACGCTGGTAGATGCGATCATGTTGGAGCTCCTTGAGTCCAACTTAATATGATTTTAGAAAAGAATCATTTTCTTGTTCTGATAAAATGTAAAAATATATATACAAATTAAGTTGATAAAAAACCGTATGAATCTGGCATTGATTGTGAATCATTTCTGTTGAAGGTTTGCCTAATCGTTGAACATTACTGTTTTTTAATTGTTGGTATAAAATGGGTGATGTTCAGGAGGAATTCTTTTATGGAAATAGGATTGAAAGCTTTTTACGGCCGTCCAAAACAAGCTAGAACGGCAATGGAAATACTTAAACGCAAAGGGATACATGTAACCCACATCAACTACTACAAAAAGAAGTGGGGGAATGTTGAAAACTTTAACGCCAGAGGCGATGTTACCAGGAAAGTTGGTAGAAATTTGATTTATGGCGCGGTCGCTGGATTTGTTTTGGGTGCCATTATAGGTTTTGCTCTTTTGGCCACTGAATCCATAAGCACGTTTCAGGATATGAGCTTCTGGCAAACAGTTATCGCTATAGGAGCTATAGGAGCCTTCACTGTTCCCGCTTTCTCAACGGCGCTTGCAGTTGTCTTTAGTGAAGATAAAGTCGATGTGGATGAATCTGATTTTAACGATGATCAGGTTGTTGTTGACTTCCATATTGAATTGGAAGAAAAAGATAAGGCTGAAACTCTTCTCAAGCAGACTGGAGCTCATAATATTATTTTTGAGTAAAGGTGGGTAGGTATAAATAAATCAAAGGACTTAAAGGACGTTCGATTTTACTCAAAACTTTTGGACTCAAAATTCTCAATTGGTCCAATAAGGTTTGGGTTGGACTCTATAATAGGTCTTATTCCTGGAGTTGGGGACAGCGTCGGAGCTGCCCTTTCAAGCTACATAATCTTCAAGGCCTGGTCACTAAATGTGTCAGGCGCAACACTGGGGCGTATGGTCCTTAATACAGCCATTGATAGCATTGTTGGAGCGATTCCAATCGTTGGGGACTTGTTTGATGTGGCATGGAAAGCGAACACAAAAAACTTGGCCCTTTTGGAAAAAGAGATGAGGTCGCCAAAAAAAGCTCGAAGGAAGTCCTATCTTTGGTTATTAATCGTTTTGATCTCGGTAGCTGGATTATTATATTTATGTATTTACCTGCCACTTTCGATTTTAGCAGACCACTGCTGTTAATGATCCCTCTTTAAGAGCTTTCTAAGATCAGAGGGCAAAGAGGAAAGGACCTTGTCCGGAGAGTTTGCGCTCTTATCACTGTTCCAGTTTTCTACTTGTGCCCAAAAGATTTTTGGAAACTTGATGGAATCACTTACTCTGCCAGTATAGTTAAATATATGATTTTTAATCTGTCTCGCATTTAAAGACCTGTCAGGCCTGGCCAACTCTAAGGTTTCACACTCTCTTTTTAAACCTTCGGGTAGTAGCTGACGGAAAGGCCTGGATTTTTCTGAGGGAAGTAGCTGAGTAATGTCTTTAGTAATCAACCTCACCAGTTTTTGACTCAAGTTCGTAGGCAGTTGCGCCTTGCGGGCAATACTCTTTATGAATGAGTGCGTCTCATCGTAAATTTTGTCATGATGTGGAGCACTGTAGTGCAAAATTCCATGCTGTTCAAAGTTACCCATATATCCTCCAAATTAGTGAAACTACTAAGCAAACTAGAGACCAGCATGTGATAAAAATTGCTTAATTGCGCAAAGTCTATCGAGACACTAACATTTATTAATAAATTAAAATTCCACGAGGCCGATTTTGGATGCAAACATTGTACAGAGCTTATTCAGTGTATTAACGGACAACATTTTCTTGATTATCTATGGATTTGCAGTTGTTGAAATCTATTTGGTTGGTTCAATATTTTTTATGCTTAAAGGGCATGAGTCCAAATTGCTAGATGTGGCCGACAATCTTTTGAAAGGTTTTTCAGACGCTCCTGATAGAGACTCGTCCCAAAGTGCTCATGAAAAAATACAAGCAGCTCTCCAGTTTATAAACACCAAGATCGCAAATGATAGAAGCTTTAGATATGCCTTCAGAAAAAATGCTCAAAAGGTTAATGAAAGACAATTTTACAACAGAACTTATAAAATCGAGATGTTTACAAGTGTGATGTCCACACTGGTTCAAATCTTTCCCCTTTTGGGAATTCTTGGAACAATTTTGGCGATTGCCCAGACTGCTTTTCAGTCAGGAGCTCAAATTGATGTGACTTCCTTGTCGAGTGCCTTTGTTTTGGCCATGGACACAACTATCCTTGGAATAACCTTCTCAATCTTATTCATGGTTGTGGAGAGTGCATTTAGTCCGAAAATTGAAAGAGTCATTGTTGAGTCTGAAGAGTATCGAAATATCCTTTCAAATATATATTTAGACAACGAAAGCGCGCCATTAGAGCAGGCCCAATGAAAAAAAAGTTAAAAAAGCCAGTAGTTCAATTAACATCTTTGCTTGACCTGCTTTTTGTCATGATATTTGTTTTGTTGTTGCAATCGAAGGCAACTCCAACAAAAGCTGATGCCACTCCAAAGCCTAGCCCAGCTCCTGCTCCAGTGGCAAAGGTTGAAAAAACAAAGCCAAAACCAAGGCCGACTCCAGAGCCTGCAAAGCCTACAAAAATTTCAATTGGAGCGATCTTTCATTTTTATGCAACTGCAAAATCACCTAATGTTCCCACGGGTATATATTCTATGCAGGGTACATACAACACGAAATCCGGTGATCTTAAACTAGGTGGAACAAACTGGATTAAGCGCCCACAACATTATGATATGGTCCCTCTGTCTGGTTCCATAGATGAAAAAACTGGAACATTCACCGGCAGAATTGAGTTTCAAGACTGTAAAGAATTTAACCTGTACAAAACCCAGAGCGACTCAGGTTCACCTGTTGCAGGCAAATGGGAAGGAACCTATACCTGCGGTCAAGGTGAGACAGGATTAACACTGACCTTGAGATAAACTTGGTTTGGGTCTGCCGATTAGATATTATTTAACAATTATTGGTAGTAAGATTGATCCACGTCAGAATCGAATACATTGGCATTTCTGTTTTGTTAGACTATAAATAAAGGTATGAGCAACAAAGTGAATGTTGAGCTTTTCAAGAAGAGCTCTATTGGAACAACTGTGGATTCAGACGAAAAAGACTTAAGAGTAGAATACAAATATTCAAGTCTTTCCTGGTTCTTTATCACCTTCTTCGGTACCACCCGAATGCCATATCAAATTGACTTTTTCTGCAAAAATACTGAAGAGTTGTTTGAAAGTATCACAGATAAAGAGAGAATCTCGCATTATATGACCTTTAGAAGAAAGTAAAAAACTACCTATCCATTTCTATTACAAAGGCCAATGCTAGCTTTGCAAAAAGTGTTGCGTGGTTTGCGTTATAATTCATGTTGCCAATGGTGTCCAGCTCACTATGGATATTAGGATTCTCATATCTAAGTTCAGATTCAAAAGGGAAGGAGACCGGTACACCCTTAACCCACCAAGAATAATGATCAGAGCAAGGATAACCACATCTATCATAACTCCAACTCGCATTTAGGTAAGTGTCAATTAAACGTCCTAGAAAGAGGTTTTGAAAGTAGTTTGTGTAATCGGCGATTAAAACAAGGTCTTTACCTTGAAAATTGTAATTTACACCGTCCAATTGAACCACACCTAATATATTTGCTCTGTCTTGGGCAAGGTTTTGAGCTATGGATTTCGAGCCTAAGAGTCCAACCTCTTCAGCGGCATAGCCATAAAGTGATATTGTATTGACTGGCCTGTAGTTTAAATCAACAAGAACTTTAAGAACCTCCGTTAGAACTGCAACTCCTGCTGCATTGTCTCCCGCTCCAGGTGCTATTGCGTTTACATCTGATTGGTGGTCGTTTATTGAGTCAATATGGCCACCCAAAACAATGCGATTGTCAGTGATTCCCTTAATATGAACGACCACACTAGGCTGAGGGGTGTCGCTATGGTGAATAAGCAAGACTTGAATGTCCGATCTATTGGCAGAAATTTTTTGCCAATATTTTCGTAGATCTTTAGCACTTTTTATTCCCGTTTTGGTAGCGTGGTGTCTGGTTTTATAAGAGGAAAAAGTTTTGATGAAAGAGTAGATTCTTCTTTCATTGATCCTTTTAAGAGCGGACTGGACCTTCTCATTGCGATCTATTTTATAAAGTTGAGCCCAAGTTAGCATTGGGAATAAGAGTGCGTTGATAAGAAGGACTTTTATATTAAAAATCATACTTAATGTTTATAGATATGATTTTCTTAATCAATAATTTCAATAAAAATAAGCTTCCACAATGTTGACTTGAAAAATCAACATTAATAGTCCAACTTTGCCTTAATTTTTTGATCAATGTTTTGAATCAACTTTGGCATAGTAAACTTGGTAATCAAAGCACCGGAAATCGTGCCAGATATATTCGCTAAAATATCAAGCCACTCCGAACTTCTGTATACACTAAGATATTGAATCCCTTCTATGAAAACTCCATATAGAGTTAAAAGGATTACAACTTTAAGAAGCGAATGGGAAATTTGCTTGAAGTAAAATGCTGCAAAAAAGTATGCTATGAAGTGCAAGGCCTTATCACTTAAGTTAAGGGATACGATTCCACCACCATTGGGAAGGATTGAAAATACTAATATTATGGCCAGACCGATGACTCCTAAAAGCCACCATAGTCTGTTATAATGTAATCTACTCATCTCATTACTATAACCACATAAGGAATAAAAATGGTTAAAATGAAAATCTTTCCTAGGTTCAATGACACCGACGCGTTAGGACACATTAACAATGCCAGTTTTGCATCTTGGTTTGAGGAGGCGAGAAGACCGTTGTTTGAAGTCTTTATCCCAGATTTGGATCCTAAAAAGTGGAACCTTATAATTGCCAAGATTGAAATTGAATACCTTGCCCAGACAAATTTTGGACAAGAAGTTGAAATTAAAACCTGGCTGGAAAAAGTTGGAAACTCCTCAATGACGGTGATCCAAGAGGCATGGCAAGGTGGCGAACATGTTGCTAAAGGAAAGTCCATTATGGTTCATTTTGATTATGATAAACAAACGTCACGGCCTATCCCTGCAGACATTAAAGATACATTGAACAAGAAATTTTCTGCTGTTTAAACTTTTCTAATTTCAAACTTGGCTAGTGGTATGGCACTTGCAACTATCTCTAAAAGCAACTAAAGGAGTTTGAATGGAGTTTAGCTTTCTTAAGTCACGGCCTGTGGGTGTAAGGGCGAATACCCCTACAGATTTTAACTTTGGAGATTGGAAGCAAATCGCAGTAAGAACCAAAGACCAAATTGCCAAGGACAATGTAGGCATAGTTTCAGCTGGTGTTGCTTTCTATACGTTCCTAGGTCTTTTTCCACTTTTGGCAGCATTCGTTGCCTTGTATGGTTTAGTAGCCTCACCTGAAGATGTCACTGCGATTGTAAGCTCGCTTCAGGGGGTGGTGCCGGAAGACATAATAGGTGTTTTTGAGACGCAGTTAACAAGACTTGTTTCGGAAGATAGTGTTGCAAGCTATGCCGCGGCGATTAGTATTCTTATTGCTGTGTGGAGTGGTTCCAAGGCCATTAAGGGGATGATGGCCGGTCTAAATATTGCCTATGATGAAAGTGAAGACAGAAATATATTTAAAAAGAACGGTGTGGCCTTGGTGTTAACCCTTGGTGGGATTATAACTGGAATGGTCGCTGTTTTTTTAGTCGCTGGTGTTCCTGCACTCTTTAGTTATTTTAACCTTGGTGACTTTACTCAAACAATTGTACAACTTGCCCGCTGGACACTGTTGGCCGTTTTGATCATATCCGCCCTAAGTGTCCTATATCGATGGGCTCCAAATAGGAAAGCGGTACATTGGAAATGGATCACACCTGGATCATCAATGGCCACCTTTGTATGGCTTTTAGCATCGGGGATGTTTTCTTGGTATGTTTCAAATTTTGGCAACTACAATAAAACCTATGGAAGTTTGGGAGCAATTGCAGTTCTCTTAATTTGGCTGTCGATAAGTTCTTTTGTATTTATGCTTGGCGCGGAAGTCGATTCAGAGTTGGAAAGACAGGCTGGTATGAACACCAAGGAAGGCAAGCGCAAAAAAGTAACTTAAGAAAAGTCCATTTGCGTGTCCAAAGTATTAAACATGGCCTAGCCAAAAGTTGTCTGAATACGAATGATTTGAAAGAGTTAAGCGATGAATTCTGAAAGCGAGACCAATTTATTTGGAGAGGCAAAAGTTCACCGACTCCTAGAGACCACCAAATTAAATATTTTAATATATGTATGTTTTGTTTTTGTGATCACCACGGGAATCGCTTTTGGTTTTAGAGTGACAGTATATGCCAAATACGACTGGTCCACATGGGTAACGGGTTTGGTGGTTGTGCTCGCTTTGGCCCAGGGGTTCTATCTAATTAAAACCAAAAACCTCAGGTACGGAGCTATTGGTCTCCACATCCTTATGTTTATCTTAATGCCGATAAGAGTTTTTCAAACGGGGGGACCGGCATCTCCTATAATACTGGGTTACCTTCTTCATTGTGTTATAGCTTTTAGTGTAAACGGAAGGAAATTTGGGGCATGGGTTTTAGCATGGAGTGTATTTAATATTATCGCCATGACAGTGCTAAGTTATAACTTCCAAATGGAGAGTTCTCCTTTTCTTGAAAGCCCTCTAGGAGCTGGAGTTGCCGATCTTTTAATGTTGTTTCTTATTTTACTGCCTATTATTTTCATTCTCGGAGAGAAGGATCTTTTGGCCGAAAGAACCGTATATTATGAAAAGAGAGAGACGTCTTACCTCATAATGAGAAGACTGACTCATGAGTATGGCAATTATCTAAATATTGCCTTGGGATACGTAGAACTTATCAAGATGGACCCTAGTCGGGAATTGATTGATCGCATTCAAAGCTCCTTAAAGGAAATGGACAAAATTCTAAAAGAACTTGTTAAAATTTCAGATGAGGGAGACCTGGCAGCTTTCCTTAAAAAGGCCGAAAGCGAGGTTAAAATCCTTAAGGCCTTCAAGGAGGAACAGGAGCAAAACAACCAAATTCATTAGCAATTCTGTATGGTTAAAGAATATTTATGGGGATCCGAATAGATTGAAAAGGGATCTTTATGAAATTACTAAAAAGAAGCTTATTTCTTGGAACTTTTTTAGGGGCCATGGGGGCAGTCGCAGAATGTGATCTGGCCAAGACAGACTTAACTGATTCAACGTTTAAGAACGCTGTCATTGAGCAAGTTGGCGAGAGAAAGTGTTCAGTTCATTCGGAGTTTACGAAAATTTACTATGGTGGCCCAAGTTACCTTAAAGTTGAGAGCTGTTTTGGCGGTGAGGATGATGGAACTAGGTATATTAAGGTCGTAGCAGACTCTCGAGGTATCTGTGTGTTTCCTACCCAGTTGAGTGGTGATTTTGCACGTTATAATTTCTGGTTTCAAGCCTATGACTATAGAGGTAAGCGATTGTTCGACTATGATAAAACTAAAATATGTGGGAAAGACGGGGATGAAATGGTAGTTAAAGATATGCCAACTAATTTTTTGCTCGTAATGGACCCAGCAACGGTAGATGGCTTCTTAAAGTGCTTAGATCGAGAAACCAATGGCTACAATGAGTTAGGCACAGTTTACAATAACATAACGGGCTCTTGTAAGGAGGTTGAAGGCACATTCTATTCTAGACATGGCCTCAGCAGTTAAAGTAATGTTTAGATTTAAGAAGTTAGACCTATATTGCGAAAGACTTGATTCCTCCTTTTGGGCAGAACCCATTAATGCCTTCACTAATTTGTTTATATTTCTAGCGGGTGTTTATGGTCTTTCCGAGTCAAGGAAGTTGCCAAGTAAATCTGAAGTAAGACAGATAAAAATTTGTTCATATCTAGCTATGGCCACAGGGATTGGTAGTTTTTTATTTCACACCTTTGCAAATAGTCTTACGATGTGGCTAGACATTCTTCCGATTACATTATTTCAAATTTTCTCTATAAACTTTTTTTTACAGTTTGTGCTACTCACTCCATTAGTGGCGCGTCTAATTTTTCTCACTCTATTTGTTGCCCTTTCACTTCATTTAAAATCTGAGGCATACGTTGAGTATTTCAATGGTTCATTAATGTATGCTCCAAGTCTCGTAACACTCTTTGTTCTAGGTGCCATAACTTGGCTTAAAAAAATGAAAGGTGTATCGATTTGTTTGTATGCTTCTGTTTTAATTTTCACAGTGTCAATTACGGCCCGATCATATGACTTGGAGATTTGCGAACATTTTCCTTTAGGGACGCACTTCATTTGGCATAGCTTGAATGGTCTTCTAATTATCTTACTTTTAAAGGCCATGATCATCCACACTAAGGCCGAGCTTAATTTTGCTAAAGATTAACGCCTAAAAAAACTCCCTATAACCTCTCAAATCCTTTTCTATGGCCACTTCAGCTCTCCTTTTTTATGAGTAGTTATAAAGTTCCACTAATTGTTTGGTTCTAATTTTTAGAAGACTCTATAGATAGGTAGATGTTGAAGTAACCTTAAAATGCCAAATTTGGCCAACAATGTTGGCAGAATTTAAATTGTTAAGAAACTTTAAGTGTCTAAGTGACAGATATTACATCTGTTTAGTGTAATCCGTTAAGATGTTTACACAGGAGATATCATGGATAGACGTTCACAGTTCTTTCTAGTTCCTTTTCTTATGCTGGCCTTAGTTTCATGCTCTAAGCTTGAAAAACTTGCTTTAGGTGAAACTGCGCCAGAATTTGGACAAGTGTATTACGCTAAAAGTTTTGGAGGAAGCTCCTCTGACAAGATTAACGGCATTGTCCAAGTTGGAGGGGATATTGTTTTCTGTGGATCGACAAGAAACTCTTACTCTGTTGATGGCATAAACGTTGACGCAAACACAACCAACGAAGAATTTATGATTGGTAGGTTTTCAATAAGCAATAAGCAAATCAAGTGGCTGCATACCGCTGGCAAAAAAGAAGATAGAAGTTTCTGTGACACCATTGCCGTGGACAGTGTTGGCAACTCTTATGCAGCAGGAACATATTGGACAGATTTAAATCTTGGTGCAGGTGACTTGGGAAGCGCGGGAGATAGAGATGTTGTTCTGGCGAAGCACGACTCTGATGGAAACCTACTGTGGGGTAACTCTTATGGTGGGACTTCGGGGGAAGAAATGAGTGGCCTTAGCATTTCTAGTGCGGATGATGTTGTCACTTCAGGTTTTTATAGAAGCACAGTTGATTTTGGTTCTGGGAACGAGACGTCTGCAGGCGATTCCGATGGTTTTATTGCAAGCTATAATTCTTCTGGAACACCACAGTTTTCATCAAGTTATGGACTTTCCCAAAAGGACTACCTCTGGGACGTTGCCCATGACAGTTCAAATAATATTTATGCTTCAGGAGAAATGATAGGGAGTGTGGACCTGGGAGGAGGAGCACTTTCTCCGATTGGCGGCAGAGATATCTTTTTGGGTAAATACGACTCAAGTGGAAATCATATTTGGTCTATGAACTTTGGGGACACTGGAGAAGAGTACACAAGAAATATTGCTGTTAATGGCAGTGGAGAAGTTGTAGTGGCCGGTCAATCCCGTGGAAACTTTAACGTTGATGGAATAAATCATCTTAACCAAGGCGGAGACGATATCATTCTTGTGAAGGTGGATAGTTCGGGCTCTATTGCATGGGCCAAGGCATTCGGCACGAGTGCTTCAGATGTTTCGCAGGATGTGATCTTTGATGAAGAGGGAAATGTAATTCTTTTAGCAACCTTCCAAGGGACAATAAATGTTGGTGGAGAAGACCTTGTAAGCAACGGGGGAGTTGACTTCCTAGTTGCGAAATTTGACTCAAATGGCAACCATCTTGCCTCAAAAAGCTTTGGTGGCACTGGAGATGATGCTGGTAAAACACTGGACCTCGACAGCGATGGTGAACTTCTCATAGGCGGAAGCTTCAGTGACACAATTCAGTTTACCAAAACAACTGGAATTGTCTCCAATGGCTCAAGTGATGCCTTCATTCTTAAGATGGTGCTTTAAACCTTATACATTCTGAGACCGGAGCAGTTGGTGTGCTCTATTTTGCCTTCCCCTTATCGCTTTATATCCTGTAAAGTTTCCTTTTAAGTCTCTCTAGCGTTATAATTAGATCTTTTACGAAAGCGGCCATAGTCTCAAGGGGGACATGTTGACATCACTTCCATTAAAATCATCGAAGAGTCTGAAAACACTTTTCAAAGGTATTGGTGTTGTTACCTCTCTGGTCATTTTATTTATAAGTTTCTTTGTCTATCAAATTTTTACTGCAGGCCACACTACCAAAGCTTTCAAACTCTGCTCTTCTATTAAAGAGGTTGCAGTGGACATGAGCAACCCAAAGCACCTTGGCTATTATTCATTTGAGGTAAAGCAATACTTCACAAAACTTGCACTTTCAAAAAACAATCATGCTTATGGATGCCTCGATCTTGTTGGCGACAGTTTAGCGGATCAATGCCTTCAGTATGGGGGAATGATTAGTCCTGTAAAGATGACTGGTGAGTGGCGTTTAGTTAATGATGCCTTTTATACTGATCCTCATGGAATTCACATTGGCCCTGGAAGTCGAATGGATTATGTGGGCCTGAAGCAGGGGGAGGTAGTTGTATATATTCCACTTTTCACTCTCGAAAACGTTTTTGCTCCTTTAAGAAGTATCGACATAACCAGGGGAAAACTGCTAGAAGATGCAAAGAAAATTATTTGCAATTAAAAATGTGGATAAGCATAGTGAGAATAAAAAAGGCTCCAAAAATGGAGCCTAATGTTTCTTGAATTTTTAATTAGTACAAGTAACTAGCCTAGTTCAACTTGTCCTGCCAATTCTTGATCTTGGTCTTCAAGTCCAAAGTCTTCGCTAAAAGTTTTAATAAGCTCATTTGCTACTTCTTCAGCTTCCTCGTTAGACATTTCAACATTCATTTCATTAGCTGTTGCAAGCACTAATTCTTTAAGAGAGTTAAAGTCTCTAACTACCAACTTTACGTCATCTGCAATTACAATCTCATCAGCTTGATAGCGGGCACTGTATCTCATTTCGTTGATTGCTTTTACAACTGGGTTTTGATCATAGTTTATTTTTTCCTCTTTAATCTTGTCATATAGCTCATCGTTTTCATCTTGCAATTTCTCAATCTCACTTCTGAGTCTTTTGATTTCCTCTTTGTTTGCAGCGAGAGCAGATTCATATGGTTTTTGGTTGTTGTTCTTTTGAACATTGGCAACCTGGGCCTGAATCATTTGAGCAAAGGTATTGAATTCAATATTAGCTACAATGTGTTGGTTCTCAGGCGCATCAGGGTCGAACTCAAGGTCTACCAAAGTAAGTCCTGCAACAGATGACTCTCTGGTTGGAACATCGCTAAGTTGACTTAAAGTCCAAGCAGCACCATTCCAAACATAAACTGCGCCAGAAGCAATACCACCTACGGCCACTGTATCTAGCACTGAAATAGTAAGAGCGCCTAAAGGTCTAAGGATAAGTTGATATCCAGGAGAGAGAAGCGGGCTTGCAATCATGCCTGCGCCACCTGTAACTGTTTTAAGACCTCCCCATATTACTTTGCCACCGCCTTTTAGGGTCACATCCCAAACTAAGGCCTTGCCAACGTTAAATACTGTCTGGCCAGCTGGCTTTAGAAGACCTGAGTAAATAACACCTACAGGCCAGCCAAAGTTTCCGTCTGCTGCAACTGCCCCTGCATTGGAGAAACCATTTGACCAATCTCTTCCAGTTTTCATAATCATTGTTTTGCCAATACCGTCAACAAAAGCGTTCTTAGCGCCATCTTTCATGGTGGAAAGGCCGTTTTTTGACATATCGTATGAGTAAACAAATGTATCTTTTATATCTTGACCAAGGTTAGCGTAGGTTTCCCCCTCGATAATATGCTTGGTATTGTTGGCAATTCTTTCACCGGACCTTTTAAAGGCCTTAACGGTCATATTTTTGGATGTGTCTGAACCTGGAATAAGTGTGATATCCCATACTCTGTCTTGGCAGTCGGTGATAGTGCCTTGAACGTATAGTTGCTTTCTTTGCTGGCCATTCATTCGCTTAGTGTAAGCAGCGCCTGACTTAATGCATGAAGGCACTTCATTCTCTACTGCTTGATCCACTTCTTGTGCAAATGCTTGAGACATGGAAGGAACAGTTAGAGCAGATGCCAGGAGCAAAGCTCCAAATGACTTGTTAAAAGATTTCATCTTTATCTCCTAGTGTTGGGTTATCGTTTAGTACTCATTTATTGAGCTGATGTTAAAACCGTAAACTTTATAAAAGTTGTCATGTTTTACTCTTTTTGTTGCCCTGCATCAATTGCAACTGAACTATTTACACTCTGACACGCTTTGGATGTGTATTTTTAGGTGCTTAGCTCAAATAATCAGCGCCAATAATAAGAGATAGATATAAGTGGATTTGCATCCTTGTCGGCACTCCAATTGCAGGTTTATTTAGAACTTAAAGAGGTAAAAGAAGTTAATTCAGAAAGAAGGGAGAGTATTATGAAGAAATTATTGATGTTTTTGATGGTAGGAATGTTCGGAATAAGTTTTGTTGGCTGTGATAGAGAAGGACCTTTGGAGCAAAGGGCCGACAACCTTTAAGAGCGTGGAGATAGAGTAGAGGAAGTATACGACGAGGAAGGACGTATGGAACAACAAGCTGACCAAGTGGAAGAGCGCACAGACGAGCTTGAACAAACATATGACTAATTAGTAGTATGGTTAGGTGAATAGGACCGTTCAACCAACCAACCGACGTTAAAGACGATGTACACTTAGATGCCATATGGGCCGGAGGAAACTCCGGCTCTTTTTCATTTATGAAAGTCTAAAACCAGGCAATAAAAACTGATTTTAAATTGCAGTGTGTTTTGTTTTAGAGTTTCGGGTTACGTTGTGAAGGCCTATTAATGTATGTTTGGAAATTTTTTGTTAGTTTTAACTAAGGCGGGTTCTTTTAGGAATTATGAAGACCTTGAATCCTTTGCTTCCACTCAAAGAGCACTCGCGTGAGTTCGCTAACTTTTCTTTGTCAAAAAAGAAGGTAGAAACCCAATTATTTGGTTTAAGACGAGTACTTCTTTGGAACAAAGAAATTTAGAAATAAGGGCCAACTAGTCTGCTGGCCTTTTTTCATTTTAGCGTGCCTTTATAAATAATCCTTTTTGAAGAAATTCTCCCCAGCTTACAGGTATAGAAGATCTAAAAAACAGCCTGAAGTGCTAACTTAGTATTCCTAGTTATCGAATTAGTCGCTTAAAGTGCCAAAATTAAACTGGGGCTAGAGCTGCATGTGACTCTGGGATTAGAATTTTTTAACCTCCATGTGGGAAGTTGAAAAGGTGGTTACCACATGGTACTTAACTAGTAATTTAAGGCTTTTAACAGGGGAGATACTCGTGCAAACACTGGTTTGTTTAATTAACTTCAGTTTTATTTTATTCACTCTTACTGCTTGTTCACCAGAGTCCAGTCCTAAAAACTCTTCAAAGCCAGATGGTAAAGAAAACCCAGTGCGAATTGGGAAGATGCTAATAAATTTTGAACAAGACTCACAAGATGCTTTTGTAGAAGCATCTTGTAGAAACGATCTTAAAGATATGGCCGTTATCTATGCGACTAAAACAGTTGATATTAATCTGCCTCACTCGAGTCTAAACAAGACTGCGTTGGGATGCTCACTTTCAAATGGGAGTGTTGAAACCTTGGCCTTTTTGAGCTCGGTTAAAGGCCAAACTTTAGACCCTAATGCTCACGTGATTAAAAAACTTGGTGTTTTCGCATACATGAAAGTCAGTGCTCACAAATTTTTTAATTGGAACGATTCTTCATACTCTGATGAAAAGAGTGTATGGAAATTAAAAAATCGGTACCAAGCTTGGTTGGATTTATACCTCTCGACTTACGAGAATCAGATAGATTTAAGTAGACAACTCCTGGATGGTAAAAATATTACTGAGTGGAGCGGAGACCTTAGATTTAAAATCTTTTTTATCGACTTGATTGTTAAGAAGGGTCTGCTAGAGACTTTAGTCTCAAATAATTTTCAAGAAAAACCGTTGGATTGGCTGTTGAGCTATAGAGATGGTATAGCTCTTTTTAATAAATTGGCCGATGCAAAGAACTTTCTAACAATCCTAAAAAAACAATCAGACTTCAATTTATTTTCCCTAATTAGATCGGATTCAAACGGAAAGGAATTGCTAAAATTTCTACAGTATATGCTCAAGCACAAAAGAGTATTGGGCCATATTATCGACACCAAAGTCGATGAGCTTAAACATCCAGCCGGGCGTAATATTTTTAGAACGGTTTGGGGAGGAGGCTTACTGCCCAACCGAAACATAACTCTTCGTTTGTTAAACGAACTTGAATTTAGCTCCAAATACCTACTAAATAAAAAAGTCTGTAAATATTGGGGAGATGATTTAGAGATCTTAGGAAAATTAAAGCAACTTGGTGGAAACACAAAAGACTGTCAGGAAATCTATGAACTCGGCGAGTTTAAAACCTCACATGTCGACTTTAAACATTATGCTAGTAATGACTTTGCATCCATTGAGAAGTTAATTGCCGATATTCAGAGAAATCGCATTTACTTGACCAGGTTAGCTGAAGACAAAAAATCTGGAGAGCTTGTGGCCCTCAGCATGGCACAATGGCCACCGGTGGAGGAATTTTCTGTAACCCTTCCAAAAGTGTACTTTACCCGAAATCATGGGCACCAAGGAAATAAATTCATTGAAGTACAGAAGAATGGAGATCTGTTATTCACCAGCAAAGAGCAGCCATTGGTTTTTGAGGTTGCTAAAGGTGCCTTTCGCTTAATCGCCGACGATTGGACTAAGTTTAGGAGTGCTGGCTTTACTCAAAGAAGTCAGCATTTGGAGCACCGCTTTCGTCCAAACAATTCCCTTTTTGAAGGATATGTTCTTAACCCTGCAGGCGGGCGCTCTGTCCTTTTCCATGGTTACCCTAGCTATAATTCAGAAATGGTCATCGCTATTGACAATGAAAAATTTCCAGCCAATCTCTCTGAGAAGGAATTAGAAGATATTTTCTGCATGGATAACAAGTATTGCTTAGTTTCCTTTGAAGATTTTCACCCCGGATACGGGCATAGTCGCTCCTACTGGGAGCTTTTATTTTACTCATACGATCTCGACTCCAAAACCTGGAGTAAAATTTCATCTCAGCGTAGTGGCTCTTCCTTTGAATTTTCAGCCTACTTGGCACAAGTTCCTTTCTTTCAGGATGCTAAACACTTCATTGGAAAATTTGGTGACCACTCTCGTTCGAATCCTAACTGGCAATGGATCGCATTCGACACCGACACCAAGCAGTGGAGTCTGGAAACGCTAGATCGATCGCCTATTTATGGCACTGAGTTTACCCTAGATGAGGCATATCCAGAAGTTTATGGCGACAAACTCCAGAAGATTTATCACGGAGAAAAGATGGTAGGAGTATGTCGTACTGATGGGTCTTTAGCCTATTGGGATGCAGCGATTGACTTTAACTCAGTTGATCGTTCATTTATGGCGTTTACCAGCAACGGAATAGAAAAAGTTCAATGTAAATAACTCTTTATGGTAACCAAGGATTCTTGGCAATAGCATCGAAGAAGTAGCCTCGAGTTTGTTCTTAAAGGGTTTTTTGAACGAAATTTTTGGGGCTTTTCAATTTTTGGTTGCACACATGTTGCACATGTTTTTGGTTTTGAGGGTTTTTCAAAAAACGTATCACAAACGCTCGAACCGAAGGATTTAACAACATTGCAAAGTCAATAATTAAGAATGCTTACGGATTCAAGAACGTCGAGAACTACAGATTGAAAGTGCTGAATGTCCGATCTGGCTGATGTGAGTGCAGTGCAAGACACCAGGAAAGAAGAAGAATCGTTTTGAGGTCTGAATGTTGTTTAAGTGTTTGAAAGTTTTGGTAGCGATGGGCAGAGTTGAACTGCCGACCTTCGGGATATGAATCCGACGCTCTAACCAACTGAGCTACATCGCCATATGAAAAGTGTTTTTGCATATTAATTATCGGCCTAAGGAATGTCAATAATTCTGTATAGCTAAAGTAAAAAAAATATCTATCACTTCTTTTTGTTTAAATTGGGAATATGCCACAGATTTTGCAGGCCATAAGTTCAAATTCACAAGGAGGATTTATGACGAAGTTAATTACTGTATTGTTTCTTTTTGTCTTTTGGATTGGGAGCTCCTTTGCGGGAGAGGGTGAAGGCCACTGGGACAAAGGGAAGTGGAAAAAGAGAATAAAGAAAGAACTTAACTTAACTGAGGATCAAGTCTTAAAAATGGAGAAAATTCATTCGAAATACCACAGCGAGATTAAAGATCTTAGGTCTGAAAAGAAAGGCCTTCAAAATGAACTCAAAGAAATGGCAAAAAAACCTGATGTTAAAGAGAACTCACTTAAAGAAAAACATAATAAGCTCCAAGACGTTAGGCGAAACCTTGAAGATAAGCGCTTTTCAATGATGCTTGAAACCAGAGGAATCTTAAAAGCTGATCAAATCGCGAACCTTGATAAGCTGTACATGAAAAAAAGACTGCATAATAAAAGAGGTAAGCGCCAAGCGCAGGAAGCTGAATCTAAATAATTCACTTCTATATAGGGAGGGGAAAGCCTCCCAAATCCCTGTACACATATAATCAAAAAAACTATTCTCAAATCTAGTATGGAATCATTTGATAGAGCATTCACCAATAGGTTTGAGAAACACGTTCATAGTTTTATTAAGGAGCACAAGCTACTTAAAGGGCAGGATCACGTGCTTGTTGCGGTATCAGGCGGTGTTGACTCCATTGCTGCATTGATGGCCCTAAATAATATTGAAAACTTCGGATATTCCTTTCAGCTCCAGGCTATTTTTATAAATCACGGAACGAGGAAAGGCCAAAGCTTTGACCAAAAACTAGTTCAAAATTTTTGCTCCGGTTTAGGAGTAGAACTTTTAATCGAAGAACTGGAAGGTCTTTCTGGTAAAAGTAACTTTGAGGCCGCTGCGCGACGCGCAAGATACAAGTGCTTTAAAAAACACCTAAGTAGAAACTCACTTCTGATTTTAGGCCACCACATAAACGACTCGTTCGAGTGGTCCCTCATGCAAAGCCTAAGAAGTTCATCATTAAAGGGACAACTTGGTATCCCTGTTATAAATGGTCAGATTGTAAGACCCTTTATGTGTGTCACTCGGGAGCAAATCTACCAATACGCCAAAGCTTATAATCTTCCATTCAATGAGGATCCAACAAACCAGGACACAAGCTTTGAAAGAAACTTCATAAGAAATGAAATATCCTCAAGGTTGAGGCCTAGGTACCCGGCTATGCTTAAGCATTATGTAAGGTCACATAATGAACTAGCTAGAACTCTTGGATTGCACATTACTAAAAGCAAGGAATGCAGTTTTAAGAGAATTTCTGTGCATGAGGGAGTTCACCTCATCTCTTATAGCTCTCAGTTTGACCCATCTGGGCTCGAAGAAGAATTAAAAATTGCGCTAAATGAACTTAGTCCAAACTCCAGAGGATCCGTTTCACATCAAATAGATAAAATAGTCAAAGCGCTTAAAAATTATAAAAGTGGACCTTTTAATTTACCTGGAGGGCTTTGGACCTACCTGAGCTTCAATCATATATTTATAAGCAAATCTCAACTACCTTCCGACCTATTTAATTGGTCGGAATACAACTTGGGACTTGAAGAATTTAAGGAGCTGATTGCCAAGTTAGTAAAAGAGGGAAAGGTCTCTTTTCCCATATGGACTCAGGTGTCAAAACCAGGTTTCAATATTGAATATTCAAAATCACACCCACTATTACCTGAGCAAAACGAATTAGTCGGGAAAGGGGTGGTACCTGGTTTGAAACTAGTCAAATATTGGACGCGGGCCAGAAATAAAAACAAAAAGTTGCGTCTGCGACTTTTATTGTCTCTTTAGCTTGATATGACTATTTTTTGCTTCTAATATATACGCTGACAAGAAGTTGCCATCTGTTTAAGAAGGAATTTATTTATGAAAAAACAGCAAAAAACTTTGGCCTTATGGATTGTGGTAATCCTTATCATGGCCTTTGCAATGAAGGCCTTGGAAAAGAAAGACGAGGCTGCAAAACAAATAACCTATTCCGAGTTCATCAACGCGGTTGAAGGCGATAAAGTAAAAGAAGTTACTTTTAAAGGTTCAACCACGATTCAAGGCCAGTTTATTGGAGGCTATGAAAATGGCGCCATGTTTAAACTTACAGGAAACACAGGTGATGAGACCTTTAAAATTCTGAGAAAACACGGAATCATCCCAGATTATAAGGAAGAGGAAAAGCAAGGCCTGCTATCCACTATCTTTATTAATTGGTTCCCAATGATCCTCCTATTTGTGATCTTCTTTTTCTTTTTGCGACAGCTTCAAGCTGGCGGAGGAAAGGCGATGAGCTTTGGCAAGTCCAAAGCAAAGATGCTTAACGAGAATGAAAAGAAAGTTACATTTAAGGATGTAAGTGGCGTTGAAGAGGCCAAGGAAGAGTTGGTCGAGATTGTAGACTTTCTTAAAGATCCAAAAAAATATACGAAACTAGGTGGAAAGATACCTAAAGGCGTTCTACTTGTGGGTCCTCCAGGTACTGGTAAAACATTGCTAGCTAGATCTGTTGCTGGTGAGGCCGGTGTTCCATTTTTCTCAATTTCTGGTTCAGACTTTGTTGAAATGTTTGTAGGTGTTGGCGCAAGCCGTGTAAGAGACCTATTTGAGCAAGGTAAGAAAGCCGCACCTTGTATTATATTTATTGATGAGATTGACGCTGTCGGTCGTCACAGAGGTCACGGTATGGGTGGTGGACATGACGAGAGAGAGCAAACTCTTAACCAAATGCTTGTTGAGATGGATGGATTTGAGTCCAACGAAGGGGTCATTATTATGGCCGCAACAAACAGAGTTGACGTTCTAGATCCAGCTCTATTGCGTCCAGGCAGATTTGATAGAAGAGTAACTGTTGGAAGGCCAGATGTTCGTGGACGTCTTGGAATTTTAAAGGTTCACACAAAAAAGACTCCTCTAGAAGAAAATGTTAACCTTGAGGTTATCGCGAGAGGAACTCCTGGCTTTACTGGTGCTGATCTTGCAAACCTTGTTAATGAAGCAGCTCTTATCGCTGCGAAACAGAACAAAACAAAGCTTGCCACCGCTGATTTTGAAAAAGCTAAAGATAAAGTCCTTATGGGTGTTGAGAGAAGATCCATGGTTATCTCTGATGAAGAAAAGAGAAACACGGCATATCACGAAGCCGGACACACAATCATTGGACAGATTCTTCCAAAAACTGATCCTGTTCACAAGGTAAGTATTATCCCTCGTGGAGGTGCACTGGGTGTTACTCTGACTCTTCCAGATGAAGACAAACTATCCATTACACGTGAGAGAGCAAATAACGAGATCGCAATGCTTCTAGGCGGAAGACTTGCGGAGGAACTTGTCTTTGGAGATTACACTTCCGGCGCTTCCAATGATATCGAAAGAGCAACTGGCCTTGCTAGGAAGATGGTGTGCAATTGGGGGATGAGTGACACTCTTGGAACTGTTAACTTTACAAGAAATGACTCTCAGCCGTTTGGATATGGCCCAGGGGAAAACAATTCGGTTTACTCTGAGGAAACGGCCAAAATGATTGATGAAGAAGTTAGTAAGATCATCAGAAAGAACTACCAATTGGCAAAAGACATTCTTACAGAAAAGAGAGATGTTCTTGAGAATATGACCAACGCTCTTATTCTTTGGGAGACATTGGACAGCAACCAAATTCAGGCCTTAATGGATGGAAAAGACATTGGCAGTCCTTTGATGAGCTCTGATGACGACGATGAAGGCACTACTAAAAAAGAGGCCACAGAGGATGTCGCTAAAAAAGATGACGGAAAAGAAGGCCCAGCAAATCCTAAGCTTTCACCGGCATAATGAACAAATTCAAAACTATGGGGGTTATGAATATAACCCCCAATTCTTTCTCCGACGGCAACAAGCTCAAAACGCTAAAAAATCAAAAAGAAACCTTTGAAGCATTTATAAATCAGTTTGATATTGTTGATATTGGAGCTGAATCCACGGCGCCATTCAATGATCCGATAGGGGCATCAGAGGAACTGACTAGACTGGAGAGTTTCTTTTTACCAATTCTTTTTAATTTCCCAGACCAAGAGAGGATCATATCTATTGATACCTACAGGCCAGAGGTGTTTTTTGAAATCGCTCTCATTATCAAGAAGGCCTGGCCGAAAGCGCGATTAATATTTAATGACATTTCAGGGCAGTGCGATGAAGACCTAATACTCTTATTAAAAAGTGACCTTCAATTTATCTACGTTTTGTCCCATAACCTTGCTCCCAATAGAGCTCTAGCTTCCAATCATATGGATTATATTTCAGAACTTGAGGGAAAGGACTTTGTGAACTCAATTTGCGAGTGGTTCGAGGAAAGACTTGAAACTATTATGTGCCTTGGAAGAGAGATAATCATCGATCCTTGTTTTGGGTTCTCAAAAACAAGGCAGCAAAATCATGACCTCTTGAAGCACTTCTCGGTATTTGCGAATCAGTTTCCAAAGCTACCAGTACTGGTTGGAGTGTCCAGGAAATCCTTCATGCGTTTTCCTAAAGACATGGACCCCAAGCTTCAGCAATCACAGTTGCATTTGGACTGCTTGCAAACCTTAGTGGCGCAAAATCTTTTGAACAACTCTCGAAACGAACTCATTTTTCGCACCCACAACAGTGCGCCTTTTAAAGCTTTGAGTGATGCGGCAAAAATCTTTTGAAATTGCGCGAAAATACATTATTATAAATGTATGGAATGTATTTTTAATGCCTTAAACCTCTATTGTGATGATATTAAAAAAGAAAGTTCATTTTTAGGCTTTATGTTTGATGTTGAAATTCGCTACGAAAACAACCAGCCATTCGTATTGCTTGGCGGCATAAGATTTAACCTAATACAGGCCCTGGGAAGCTTTCAAAACCCCAATCCTCAGTTTGAGCTTGCGGTGAAAGATTCCCACGAATTAAATAACTTTCAACAAAAATACGAACTTTTTGCCTACAAATCCCAGTCCGGAACTATGAAAAGTAGTCTGAATGACGGGGTATTCGAATTTGAAGATCCTTGCTCAAACCTTTGGAGAATTGGGGTTTTGAACAGAAAGGCGGTTCATTCTCACAAAGAAACCCCTCTTATGTAAGATAAGGTTAGTTTACCTTTGCGCAGTTTCAGTTGAAAATATTTCTTAACATTTATCAAACAAGGAAAAGGAATTCCTAATGAAAAAAATCTTAGCTATTACGCTTTTGGCATCAATTGTGAACGCGCAAGCTTCCACTAAAGTAGTCTATGGAGAGGACAACAGGGTTGATGTTTTTGAATCCACAAATGCAATGTACGTTGAACTGGCAAACTCCACAGCCGCGATGATCAGTGGCAGCAAAGTCGAAGAAAATGAAGATGGAGGATATGATATCGTATCCAGAAGTCTTGAAGAAGGCGGAATTTGCTCTTCAGAAAGATTCGCTAAACAACCTATGGCCGCAAACTGCTCTGGTTTCTTAGTTGGTGAAGATCTTCTAGTAACTGCAGGACACTGCATCAGAAACCAATCATCGTGTAATAAGTACAAGTGGGTATTCGATTTTAAAGTTGAATTTGACACTCAGGCCGAAATCTCTGTTGGAAAAGACAGCGTTTACGGTTGTAAGGATATTGTGAACAGAGCACTAGACTCATGGTCTAAGGATGATTGGGCACTAATCAGACTTGATAGAGCTGTGGAAGGTAGAAGATTTCTTGAATACAGAAAATCTGGTGAACCAGCGGTAGGGGACAACTTAGTTGTTATTGGACACCCAACTGGTCTTCCTACAAAAATTGCTGATGGAGCAAATGTAAGAGCCCTTAAAGACACATACTTCACTGCAAACCTTGATACATACGGTGGAAACTCCGGATCGGCAGTATTTAACGCTGACACAGGTGTGGTTGAAGGGATTCTTGTGCGTGGCGAAAGAGACTACGTTTATGACAGTCAAAATGCGTGCCGCGTAACTAACGTAGTTGCCGATGACGAGGGCAGAGGCGAAGACGTAACTTACATCACAAATATACCTGAGTTAAGATGACAGACTCTGTAAGTTGACACTTCTTGCTCAAAACCTGACAATCTTACACCACGATTGAAAGGGAGAGTTTATGAAGTATTTATTAGCGGCCTTGACGAGTATGACTTTAGGCGCACAGGCCGCCACCATAGCGATAATTGATTCTGGTGTAGACACAGAACATGTTGATTTGGTTAACAAGCTATGGATCAACCCGGGTGAGAAGGCCGACAACGGCAGAGACGAAGATAGAAATGGTTACCAAGATGATGTATTTGGCTGGAACTTCGCTGAAAACAACAACTTGGTAATCGATAGAAAGTACATCGGCACTTTTTCTGAAGATCCATTCACATTTTTTGACATCCAAGGCCGTCAGTTTTTAGGAAACGAAACTCCTGAAGACATAGCTTGGCTTCAAGAGAAGAGAAAAGACAAAAACTTTATTAAAGAGATGGGAATCTTCGGAAACTTTGTTCACGGTACACACGTTGCTGGTATCGCTGCCAAAGACAATGACAAGGCAAAGCTACTTTCAGTTAAACTAATTCCTACTGAAGTTAAGCCATTTGCTAAAAATGAGAAGTCTAATCCTCAAATGCCAAACGTAGAGGCCATGCCAAAAAGCATCAGAATGAAGCTTTTAAAAGCTTCTCTAACGAAGCTTGCTGAGCAGCAAATGCTTCAACTAGAAGAGATTGCTTACTACGTTGGACAACATAAGAGTGATGTGGCCAACGGTTCTTTTGGAACAGGTTTTCCACAAGCACTTAAAATTGTGCCTACAATTTTTAAGATCTTTTTCTTGAGAGCTCCCACTAAAGAGGAAACTATCGAAGTTTCTAAGTTCTTCATCAATACACTTATCAAGCAAGGTAAGAAAATGGTGGAAGCTGCACCAAAAACACTATTTGTTTTTGCTGCGGGTAATGATGGCCTGAACAACGATATTTACCCTACAAGCCCAACTAACATTCAGGCAGACAATGTAATCTCGGTTGCTGCAACTTATAAGTACAACTTCATTGCGCCATTTTCGAACTACGGAACAAAAATGGTTGATGTTGCAGCTCCAGGAATGTTGATTAACTCTCAAATTCCTGGTGATGAATACCTTCCTGTTAGTGGAACTTCCCAAGCAGCTCCTTATGTTGCAAACGTTGCAGCTCAAATTAAGGATATGAATAAGAATCTTACTCCTAAGCAAATCAAAAAGATTCTTATGGGGACTGTTGATTCAAAAGACTGGCTTACTGCTAAAGTAAAAACTGGTGGGATTGTTAATATGAACAGAGCTGTTGAAGCTGCGAAACTAACTCACGCTATGAGCGTAGAAGAGGCAATCGCTGAGTCTCTTGTGAATGTTAAAGACGTTGTTGTTAAAAAGAACAAGTCTAGAAACTTTGCAAGAAGAGTTATGCCAATGCCAATGCCATCAATGTTTAGATAATTATTTCAAGACAATTGAAAATAGAGAAAATCCCCGGCCTTGTTCCTGGGATTTTTTTTATTCAATGCCGATCATTTCTGTGGCCCTTTCCGTAACGTATTTTGATAGGCCATTCTTAAGGTTTGACTGAAAGCTTCGACGTGAGTCAGGGTATACGTAGTGCTTTAAGTTTTGGGCGATAACATCATTTAATTTCTCTGAATTCATTTGTTCATCATTAAGCGAAGGCATTATTGCATTCTCGAATAGGGCATTGATTAACTTCTCGCGCTCATCTGTCTCCATTCTATGCCAGGAGAACAGCTCATCCAATTTTCTTGGCTTCCAGTGATAATCCAGACCTTCGATCGCAGCTTTTCTTACTTTGTGTTTGTCAATTACAATGTCCAGACCTTCAACAGCGTCATCAATTGCTTCCGGGCTAATCTCTGCCTTAATAATCTCATACGCCCCAAGCCCAACTCCAGCATTTAGCTGTGTTTTACTGAACTTGTCTGCAAAAGAGCCGGAGCTTTTGTCATGAAAGAGTCTTCTTACAACTCTAATGTTTAGTTCTTTTTTCACATCCTCATTGTTTGCAATCACATCGGTGAAGTTTTCATGGATATAAGACAATAGAGAGAAAGAGCTGAAAAGCATTGATTCAATTGCCTTTGGGCTTTCCAGTTTTTCATTTATTGTCTTATGCATTTGCGCATGTCTTTCTTTGATGAACAGTATCTCTCTTTTGGCCTCTGGGTTGTCTTTAAATAGATTTAATAGTTCATCGAAGCCGCTATTAATTTGGTGCCCTGCTTCAGAGCTGCACACACTATCAATTAACTTATCCGCACTAGCGTTTCCTAATTTCTTAAGATCATCGATACATTGGCCTTGGGTAATTTCTTTAAAGCTTGCAACCGTTGAGTTTTGAATCTGCGCTTTAAGCATGAAGTCAAATGCACCGGATCTCGCTAGCGACATTGGTGTTTTATAACTTTTAGGATCTCTACA
This sequence comes from Halobacteriovoraceae bacterium, assembly GCA_002711995.1. GTDB lineage: Bacteria > Bdellovibrionota > Bacteriovoracia > Bacteriovoracales > Bacteriovoracaceae > UBA845. Next base: position 250,817 of record PASN01000019.1, read on the forward strand.
GACATCCTTTATCTGGTTTATTTTATTGTAATAGGACTCCCTACCTAACTTGACTTGGTAGTCAAGGCCTTTGACGATTAAATCAATTAAAACGCCCTGTAGGGTAGAGTCATCGCTCTTTTTCTGGGAGCTGCCTTCCATCTTCTTCGTGAGCACAAGTATTTCATCACTGTACTGATCCAAGAGGGTATTTATACACTGAGGAGTTAGCGCTCTGAAGAAGCTTGTGTAGCCTCTTGTGGTGTTGGATTTTCCTAGTTCACGTCTTAGGTTTTGATAAATGCTGTCAATTGCATTTTCTTTGATTGCGTGGCCGAATTCCTCTATGAAAGAGTTTTGACTTCCTCCGTTGGCAATATGTGAGCTTAAAGCTTCTTTTATAATTGCTTCCTGATTGGTCTGGTTAATTTTATATTTTTGTTTCAACTTCTGAACACCTTTGGACATTACGCGCTCAACTTGACCAGTAGTTCTCAATAAATCCTGTCCCTTTAAATCCGAGAGCTGAATTGTGGCCTCTCGCTTCAAGACTTTTGGCATTATAAACTCTGACACTTCCTGGCCGCACTGCTCTTTTAAAGCATCCAGTCCTTTGTTGTCGTTAAACTTGTTGAAACCAGACCACGTGTCTATTTTAGAAAGTCTTCGCTTGAAACACTGGCCTACCATTTCAGAGACCTCAGGTTTGAAGGATAAAAAGTAGTCCATATCTTTTACTGAGTCTTTTGAGGAGTCTGCACTTTTTTGAAGTTCTGTGCCACCTATGATGGAAGAGGAGCTTACTACGGCGTTCTTTACACAATTTAAAAACGCTGGGTTATTATCCAAATAAACCTCTGCATCACTTGAAGTTGCAAGGGCGCGCTTGCCAGTCATGTTTAATGTCTCTTTAAGAGACTCTTCTGCGCAGTTTTCAAACTCTTTTATCGCCAAGGTCGCAGTTGGATCCTTTGCGAGGCCTGCCTCCTTAAAAAGGTCTGAAATTGTTTTTTCAATCACTTTTCCCGCCGCGGCCATCTCAACTGCTGGCCTACAGAGCACTGGGTTAGCTTTTACGCCTCCTGCTTGTTGTTTACGCATACAAGGGGAGTAGGATCTTGCCAGTATTTCATCCACGGCCTGTCCCACAGGGTCTCCGCCTTTTATCTTCTTTTTACTGTTTTTTAAACTTTGTTTCAAGGCCGGCTGAGAGCGTAAAGTTAGCCCATAAAGATCTTCAGCAATCACACTTTCTGATGCGGTTGAACAGTCAGTTACAATCTTGGTAAAGGCCTCTGCTGAAACTTTTTGAAGGTGTTCTGGCCTTCTTGATACGCTTATCCCTTCTTCTTTTCCAAGGTGAAGTCCGACTTTTTCATCGATACAAGAATTGAGGGTTTGCCATCCTTTCTCAGTGATTTCTTCTGTTAATTGATTGTCGAGATCAAAGAACTGCTTGAAGGTGTCCCTCTGATCCGCAATTGCTGCCTTGATTATTGGACGAATATTTTCAAGCATGGCCTTCATGACACAGCCTTGGATAACCTGAGAGTTGGAAATGAAAGGTGAGTTGCTGATCAGGTTTACTTTCTCGTCGCAAGATTTCTTTAAGCACTGATCAGGATTGGCCGCGCAATAGTCTTGTTTAAGTTTTTTTCTGACTTTCAACCTTTCCTCAGCGGTGCCTTGAGCAAAACCAAGCCTATTGGCATCTGCTGTTATACACTTGTTATATGTTTTATTTAAACCGGGTAGAAGCTTAGTGTTTAAAAAGGCTTCCTTTTTTGCATCACTCCAAGTGACGGGAAGCTTATCTTTAAAGGTTGCTCGTCCTAGAATGGGAATGACTTTTTCCGCTGCCTCAAAAGTTGCGTCTATGGCAAAAACTTCTGTGATGTAGTCTATGTTTGAAGAACTAAGTTTTCTTGATTTCAGATCCTTGAAAGAGTCCAACTCATTCACAAAATCATTAGGGTCCACACCCAATGGCCCTACGAGATTGCCTATTTCTTTTTTCGTTACAGATTCAGTTAAGGCCAATATAGCATCATGGGTGATTTCATCTTTTTTCCCATTAAGATCCGTAATGCCCATGTCTTTATATTTATTACCAACATAGCTTGCGACCTTTTTGGCCTCTTCAAATGACATAAGCCCGGGAGGAGATGGCATTAGACACGCTTTCTTTGACTCCAAAAGGATCAAGTTTTCAACGAACTTGTGACTGTTCTTTTGGCCTCCGCAGGTTGCAAACAAATTGACCATTTCATCTGTTTGATCATCTGTAAAAAGCTTAATTAAGTTATGAAATACATCGCCCGGAGAATCTAGCTTTATTAAGTCTTTGCTTGAAAGATCGTCTATCTTTGTTTGAAGTTCAGTGTAGGAGAGAAGCTGATCGCAACGATTTCCTTTATGTTGGAGAACTTCAACCATATCTGTCATAAGGGCAATATAAGGTGATGTGTACTTGTAGGGTCTTCTACACTCAGTTTGATAAGACTTATTTTCTTGAACCTTAAAAACGATTGAGTCACGCTCAATAGCAAGCACTGTCTCGTCTTTGGCGCAAATAGCAATAGAGTGTTCTAAGAGAGTGTCTGTGATAGAGGATAGGTCATTTATATCCGCTACCTCTTTCACCAAGCTACCATTCTCATTTGCCTTGGGGATCTTGAGCTTGTATGAGTCGTTGGCCGTTTGAGCAAATTTGATTTTAAAATCTGGACAATAATCGAGTGGGGAAATCTCTTTCCAGCTGTCCGCAATAGCAGATTGCATGCACAAGAATGTGATTAATAACAAATGCCTTAACATAATTCCCCCAGAGTCATATTCCTTATCGGAATTGTCGGGAAAAAGTTAAGCTAGAATTAAGTTCTTAACTGTTTGAAATTACTTAATATAAAAGAATTGAGGCCCTCTGTTCCATATATGTTTCTCTTCCTTGCTCCTCAATTTCTTCAAGTTTTTCCAGGCCTTCACCACTTTCCATCCACATGCGGACCTTGTCAGTTCCATTTATTAAATCGACTGGGTTCTTATCAAACTCGTACTCATAAGGATCTTCTTTATACTTAAAGTCACTTCCAAGAACTTGGTAAAACTTTTGGCAGAGAAGTTGGCAAACCTTCCAAGGCCTAAATGCGGATCTGTCTAGAACATGAATTTGGTAGCCTCCACAAGCAGTTCCTGCGTGCTTTTGGAAAGTAGGCATAAAGTTAAGAGGGCGAAGCTTAAAACCTGTAAGGTTGTTTTCTGAAAAGAGCTCTTTTAGCTCACCTTCAAGCTCCCACGGCCTTATTTTTGGGTGGCCTACGATCTCAAGAGATCGAGTGCTTCCTCTTCCCTCACTAATGTTTGTGCCTTCAAAAAGAACTGTACCCACAAAAGTGAAACAGCCTTCAACTGTTGGAAGGTTTGGAGATGGCATTACCCAGGGAAGGCCTGTTTCTTCAAAGTTCATGCCACGACTATAGTTCTTCATTTTAATAACTCGCAAGTTAGCCTTTTCCTTTGCCCAGTATTTCTGGTGCATGCAAGCGACTTCTCCAATCGTGAGTCCATGCCTTACAGGTATTGGGTGACGTCCAACAAAACTGGCGAAGTTGGTGTCTAGGATATTGCCTTCAATGTCTTTTGCGTTAATTGGATTTGGTCTATCCAAAACAATAACTTCGATATCTTTACCCGCACATTTTTCTAGAAGAAGAGTGAGGGTGTAAATATATGTGTAGATTCTTGTGCCGACATCCTGAAGATCCACAAACAGATGGTCGATTCCTTCCAACATTTCATCAGTTGGAATTCTGGTCTCGGAATAAAGCGAATAAACAGGCAGTTTGAAGAATGGATGAAAAGTGTGATCCGTCTCGACCATATTGTCTTGCACATCTGTCACAAAGCCGTGCTGAGGCCCATACACTTTTTTTACCTGTCCTTTGAACATTTTAATCATGGACTGAAGGGTGTGATCCAAGCTTTTATTTACGCTTGCGCTATGGCAAAGAACTCCAATATTTCCAGAAAATTCTTTTTGTAATTCTTTGTCGCCCTCTAAAACATCGATACCACTTAAAACGCTAGACATGTTGCGTAAACTCCAATTGATAGATTAACATCCTATTTTTACTCTGCTACCATTTGATTATACACACAAGACCAGAGAGAAGGAAGGAGAACCATAATGCAGCAATATTTAGATCTAATGAGAAAGGCCTACACTGAAGGTGATGATCGGGTTGATAGAACCGGGACAGGAACCCGCTCTATTTTTGGCCATCAAATGCGCTTTAATTTAAGCGAAGGTTTTCCTATGGTCACTACCAAGAAGTGTCACCTTAAAAGTATAATTTTAGAGCTATTGTGGTTTTTAAAAGGCTCTGGAAACGTAAAGTACCTTCAAGACAACGGTGTTAGAATCTGGAATGAGTGGGCTGATGAGAATGGCGACTTAGGTCCAGTCTATGGAGTTCAGTGGAGATCTTGGAAGGGAGCTGACGGCAAAACCCATGATCAAATAAAAGAAGTAATAGAATCAATTAAAAACAATCCTACCTCAAGAAGATTGTTGGTCAATGCCTGGAACGTGGGAGAGCTTGAAAACATGGCGCTGCCTCCATGTCATATGATGTTTCAATTCTATGTAAGCAAGGGCAAGCTTAGCTGCCAATTGTATCAAAGAAGCGCTGACATATTCTTGGGTGTTCCCTTCAACATTGCAAGTTATGCGCTTCTAACGATGATGATGGCGCAAGTTACAGGGTTGGAGCCTGGTGAGTTTATTCACACTTTTGGGGACGCTCATATTTATAAAAACCACTTTGAACAGGTAGAAACACAACTTTCTAGGGAACCAAAGTCTCTCCCAACTATGAAGATCAATCCAGACGTGAAAAATATTGATGACTTTACCTTTGAAGACTTTGAACTTTTGAACTATGAAGCTCACCCGCATATTCCTGGAAAGGTAAGCGTATGATTATCTCTTTGGTTGTGGCCATGGGCCGCAAGAGAGAGATAGGGGTCGACAACGAGCTGCCGTGGACCTTAAAGGATGATTTAAAAAACTTTAAAAAGTGCACAATGGGAAAACCCATAGCAATGGGTAGAAACACTTTTGAGTCTATAGGACGTCCTCTTCCTGGCCGAGAAAATATTGTTTTAACAAGAAACGAAGGTTGGTCCCACGAGGGTGTTACTGTAATGAACAGTATTGAAGCGCTTCTTGATTATGGAAAGGAACAGGAGTTTCCCGAACTGGCAATCATTGGTGGAGATAAGATTTATACTCAAATGATGAACAAAGCAGATGTTCTTTACCTGACAGAAGTTGATGGGGAGTTTCCCAAGGCGGACGCATTTTTTCCTGAATTCAATAAAGATGAGTGGCGACTTGAAAAAAGCTTTAACCATCCTAAGGATGATCGCAATGACCACCCTTGGACGTTCAAAGTCTATAAGAGAATAACCTAAAGCATCTGTTGTGACTTTATATACTCAAACGCGTTGTCGAAGCTCACATGCTTTGACTTCGCGTACTTTGAGACTTCCGTCCAAACATCGTGGATTCCCTCTGCAAAGTCCTTCACATTCTTATCTTCAACGTTTTTCAGTGGGTACAATTGAAAAAATTTGTGAGGAATCACTTCTATGCCCCTTTCTTTAAGGGCGACTTTTGCTTTTTCAGTTATATTTTTACCCGTTTCGATTAGGATTTTTGATTTGAAACTTTTGGAGTCTTCCAGATCGATATAGTCATTAGATTCATCTAGAACCACTACATCCGAGTCCAGGAAGTAGGTGTCTCTTGGATCAATTTTTACTTGTCTGTCACCATTCGCTCCAAGGCCTTTTACATTCCATGTGCAGGTGCCTCCGTTGCAGACAGCGACAACTTTAAGACCTACTTGTTTGAGCTCTTTGAGAAGTGATTCCGTGTGTTCTTTTGAAGTGTGGGCCACAACCTCAGTGTTCTCCACTTTGTTAGAACCCAAAAGATCCCGTATCGCCATAAGTGTTACGTATGCAACCAACTTGTGTCTTGCTAAAACATCCTGTGGCATATTTGGGTTGAACTCTTTCATGCAAACCTCTTGTTTTCAAAATTCCAATTACTTAGAACCTAGTTTTGGCCCAGGTATAACATTTGTAAAATTGAAATGAACTAGGGACTCTGATAGTTTTAAACTATGTTAACAAAGCACGGCCATGAATTTTAAGTCACTTCCTAAAGACACCTATTTTTACAGTCTTCAAGACGATGACCCTGAGCTGATAATTTGCGCCAACGCTTACTTTAAAACAATTAGACAACACTTTGAGCAGGCGCAGGAATCAATACTTATTTGCGGATGGTCCTTTAATATGGACATTGTCATGGGGGAAGATGGCAAGACCTTGAAGGAGGTTTTGTTTTCCTTGCCTGAGACTGTGAAAGTTAAGATCTTAATCTGGGATTATCCCATTTTCTATGTTGCAGACAGAGATCCATTCATCGGACTAAGCATAGCTTTGCAAAATAAGAGCAATATCCATTTTGAGAGATTTGACTTTCACCCACTGTTGTCTTCTATGCATTCAAAAATGGTTGTAGTTGATAACAAGGACCTATTTGTTGGAGGCATTGATTTAGATTTAGAAAGAAGGGACGGAGAGTATAACAAGTCCGACGATCCAGTAAGGGTTGATAAGGATGGTGAAGTTTTCAAGCCTTTTAGGGACTATGCATTCCATTTTAAGTCACAGAATACTAAAAAGTTTTCAAGCTTTTTTGATCAATTATGGGAATCTCAAGCTGGTCAAAAAAGCTTTTTAGAGACAAATCATTCCGAGGGTGAGGGGAATGTCCTCTTTTCAAGAACAATTCCAAAATTTAAAGGCAATCCCCAAGATCGTTCATCTTTTAAAATGCATAAATGGCTAATTCAAAATGCCCAGGACTACATTTACATTGAAAACCAGTATTTAACATCAGAAAAAATCGTTGAGCTACTGGTGGAGGTTTTAAAAAAGGAAAACGGACCTGAGGTGGTCATCGTTGTGTCCTACGGTAAAATGCCTTTTATAGAAAAGATGTCTATGGGAGCTCTTCTCACTGATTATGTAAACACCCTTTTAAGCAATGACCCTCATAATCGTTTGAAAATATATACTCTCTTTACGGGGGATGACAATGAAAGAGAGTATGTGAAGATTCACTCAAAGTGCATTATTGCTGATGATAGGTATTTAAAAATTGGATCTTCCAATATTAATAACAGGAGCATGGAGTTTGACTATGAACTTGACGCCCTTTATGTGGGAGAGAAGGTTGTCGAATTTAAAAATAGAATTTTTAAAACACTGCTCGGTTATGGTGAACCAATTGATATACGGAAATCAATTATTAAAACCTTCGAGTTGGCCAAAGAAAAACATAATAAAATTGTTGAAGTGAAAGACATTCTTCATGATAAGTCAATCATGGTCGAGTATAAGGACTATTTGCCCTTGGACAAGAGGGAGATGACGTTCTTTGAACGGGCCGGACAAATGTTTATCACGAAAAAGCGCTTTGTGATGATGAACTACAAAATAGTAATTGGCGCTGCTATGCTCTGCCTTGCCGTTCTAGGAGCTTTGTATGTTAACCCTGGGCAGGTGGATTCTTTTGTTAAGGCATTTCTATCCACATTTAACGTCGAGAGCTCTTTGCTTTTGATGGGTGTGTTCTTTTTAAGCTACACCGCCTTAGGCCCAATCTTCTTTCCGTTAAATGCGTACATCTTTCTTTGTGGAGCATATTTAGACTTGGGACATGCGTTCATTACCGCAATCGCAGGTGCTTTGAGTGTGGCAAGCATATCCTACTGGTTTGGGGCCTTCTTTGGCGCGGAAATAAAAGCAGAGTCAAAAATAGAGAAGGTGAAACAACTAAAACGACTGTTGAAGAGAAACTCGTTGTTAACTTTAGTGTTTTTGAGAGTTGTGCCAGTTGCTCCTTATCCTCTTGTGAATATGGTCTGTGGGAAATTTAGAGTGGGCTTTGCCAAGTATATCACAGGCACATTTATTGGAGTTCTTCCTGGAACTACTGCTTTAATTTTCTTTGAAAAACAACTGATCGAGCTTTTCCAATCCCCAAGTTTGGCAAACATCATAACCATTGCCATTGTTGTCATTTTGTTTTTGTTTGGAATGAGGTTTGTTAGGCGGAGGATGAGCGCGTGAATGTAAAGGTTGTGAGCTACAACATAAAATTTAGCTCCTTCATATTTGATACCGACATATTGAAGGTCGTCGAACACCTTGATGCCGATATTTTATGCTTACAAGAGTTTCCATTGGCAAAATTTAGAAGATGGAGAATGTTGCTGGAGTCAGTAGGGTATAAAGACTCCCTTTACCAAAAAACTTGTGAAACTCTTTTAGGAATTTCGCAGTCCAACGTCATTTTTAGCAGGTTTCCGCTTGAGGATAAACACTCGGTGAATCTCACTTATAAAGAGCACGAACCTCGAAAGGCACAGTATTGCCTGGTTGATGTCGGTGATGAGCAGATCTTTCTTTTACACACTCACTTAGGACTTAGAAGACAAGAAAGACTATACCAGATGAACAAGATTGTAAGAATTTTAGACAATCATAAAGAAGTGGATCGTATGATACTGCTTGGGGATTTTAACGATTGGAACAACGCTGGACAGTCGAAGCTTGGGGCCGTGTTTAAAGAGGCCCATCACACCTTGCATGGAAGAAGCGCCAAGACATTTCCCTCAAGAGTGCCGCTTGTGCGACTCGACAGAATATACTACAGAAATCTCACCCCTGTGGCGTGCAGGGCGCTTAAAGGCAAATTTATTCGCCGAAAATCAGACCACCTACCGCTTAAAGCGGCATTCAACTTTTAACAGTTGTCACCTGTAACAGGTTCTGGATTATATTCAAACACAAAGGGCATCGTTATGAGGCGCCCTTCATGCTTTATTTGGAACCAAACCTTTTGAACTCCAGGCAAAAGTGTCCCCTGGTCGTGGTATTTAAACACTAGTCTCTCATTTGCAGCACTTCCGCTAAAGATTGCATGATGTGAGGTATGTCCTGAGGCCAACGTTGAAGATAGCCATACTGCTTGAGCGTCTTTGCCTAAGATTTGAATGGTGTCCTTGATTGGGAGGTATTTGTTTGTATCCTCGTCAAGAACAGAGATTTCGAGGGTAAACTCATTGGCAATGGCCTTGCAAACTGAAGTCGTTTTATGGCTGAGCTTTGCCTTGTAATAAGGCAAAGAAGATTTTTCTTCTTTCCCAAAGTACTTCGTTATAGTCATGTCCGCATCTATAGGATCAAGGTCGATTGGAGTTTTTGTAGAGTCTCCAGAAGCATTTAGCGAAAAGTGGGAGCTGAAAAGACCACCCTCTGTCGAATGAACCTGGGCAATGAAAAAGTACCTTCCCGGGGAGTGAAGGGCCTTTGAGGCCTGAAGGTTGTCGGTGTCGGAGTGAGGTGTATTTAGAGTGATTCTAAAAATCCCACTGGCAGGGTCAAAATAAGGGTACACTTTCTTGAAAGTTGATAGATCATTTTTTACAAGCACTAGGTGCATAAGCTTTCCATCTGCCTGATGAAATTCTTTGTAGACTTTCTGTGTTTGAGGATTTGAGAAAAAGATTTCAATAGCAATTGGAGCGCCGGGATCCACTGTGGTGTCTTTGACCCCATTGATGGCAACATGGGCCTTGAAATTAACGCTGGCAAAACAGCTCAAGCTAAGCAAAAGTGTTATGAAAGCAATTCTCATCATGACTCCTTGTGGTTTCAAACAAGGTATCCAAAATGATAAAATCTGACAAATTAAGTTTTGAATGAGTCCTTACAAAATCTTTCATCTGTAAGCTTAACCTTATTTTAGTTGTACATTATTTCTATAAAGCCGTTCTTAAGGTGAAATAACATCAAATTAAGGTATCAAGTCCTCATGAAAATAATGACAGGCCTTAAGGGCGAGAAAAAACGGTGGCAGGACGAACTTAAACATTTTAAAGTAGAGTCCATTTTTTTAAACAATCTTTGCTCACAAGCATTTAAAAAAGAGGTCGACAGCTTTATTGAAGATCTTGAAAAGCAAGAAGATGCTTTGGATGAGTATGAGATGTTTCTTGATAGAAACTTTGATTCTTTTTCGGCATTGGACTTTGAGTTATTTCTAGAGTCTCACGGAAACAATGCCAAGAAAATGAGAGAGCTCAACGAGAGATTCAATAAGTTTAAACTTATATGCAAGAAAATGGCCTTTAAGAATTTAGCTGTTTATTAATAGAGGAGGGACAGGGATCCCTCCTTACTTAGAAATCAGCTTTAAAGTGTATGTTCTCATAAAGCACGTTGTTTTCAACATCCAGAGCTTTTACTCTCACTTCTTCTTTTTCTACCTTCATATAGAAATATCCGAGTTTTGCCGCCTCAAACAAAGAGGGAGTGTCTCTTTCGATTTTAGTGACTTTGGCCGCCGCTCCGGAAACAATCAGCTGAGTGTCACAGCCTGCAACATTTCCATCAAAGGCCTGCAGAAGGTGCTCATGGCCTGCAATAAAGAAGTGTGCTTTGCCACAAACGTGGTCTTCGATAATGTCTTTAATCATCCAACCGAGACCTGGCACGCCTTCGTATCTTCCAGCGTTTCCATGCTTGCCATTTGAAAGGTAAGGATGGTGTCCCATGACCATAAACCACTTGTCTTGTTGCTTCGCTAAAGAGTAGGCCATATCTATAAGATTTCTCATACGAGAAGTGTCTTTAAACCAAAAGAGTCTATTGGTGTCTATTACAGCGATAACGGCATTGTCTGTCATATGTAAATAGTAATAGTGCGGAAGAACAAAGTAGCGGTTAAACACAGCGTGCTTCAATTGATAGGAGCCACGTTTCCAATCATTTGTGATCACACCATAGTCATGATTTCCAATGGAGATTAAAAATGGGACTTTAAGCTTGTTGTAATATTTATCAAACATGGTCTTAAGGATTGGATCATCTGCAGAGGTGACACCTGTTGGATAAACAACGTCACCTGCAAGCATTCCAAGATTGCACAGCTCACTCTGACAGTAATTCACCATGGCATCAGCAACCTGAGCTTGTCCTTTGTTGTCTTTTCCTGTGTCTCCAATAATAAGAATTCCATCGTCTTTGGCGTTTGCGGAGAAGGCCAAACAAATAGCTAGAAGTAAGTATGTGCGCATGAATTGATCCTTTTTTAAACTTTAACGGTAAAAAGCTATCTTCTTATGGACCAATTTTGCAAGGAATCTATGGTGTTATTTTTGACACTTAGGGCAATAATAAGTGCCGCGTTGGGCCAGAGTTATCTTCTTAACAGGCGTAACTGCACACATTTGGCAGATCTTTTGATAGAACACCACAAGATGCTGGACGCCTTTACCGCGATCTCCATTAACATCAGCGTACCCACCTTGAAAGGTGGTTCCACCAGATTCTGTGGCACCAGATACCACAACATCGACGGCATGATATAGAGCAACTATCTCTGGCCCTTTCAAGCTCTTAATCTTTCTATCAGGACGAACATACGCACGAGCACAAATTTCATTAGCAATGTAGTTCCCTGTGCCGGCAAACAATGATTGATCTAGAAGCGAGACCTTAATAAATCTTTCGGGATATTTAACAAGAGCACTTTTAAAGTAATCAAAAGTGAACTCAGAACTTTTAAGATCAGCTCCAAGTTCAGCTAACTTTTTTTGAGCATCTTCTTCACCGTAAAGATAAAGATGACCAAAGCGGCGCGGGTCAACATAGCTTAAATAAAAAACTTCATCACCACACTTTCCTTTAATCTGGATATGATTATGTTTCTCTTTTAAAGGAGTAGAGCTAATTCTCCACGAACCTGTCATGCCCAAGTGACTTAAAATTTTGCGCCCATCGCTTATTTCAAAAACAAGCATTTTACCTTTGCGCCAAATCCGTTCAATCACTTGGCCTCGAAGCTTAACTAGAGGAGTGTGAACGATAGACTCAGCAACCTCAGAAAGCTTTAATGAGCTAATCTTCAAAGGCATGTAAGCACTCAACTGATCACGTATTGTTTGTACCTCGGGTAGTTCGGGCATTTTTTTGTTTAACCTATTGTTATTGCTAAGTTTTGTGGGAGATTATCACAGAAAATATGGGTCTAACAGGGTCTAATCCCAAATTTTAACCGTAGTTTTAGTAGGATAGTAGCTTCCTTTAATTCTGGCACTATTTAGTAAGGGATATAATTATTTAACTTAGACCAATTGATTCATTTTTAGTTATTATTTTATTATGAAAAGATTAATTTATATTTTAATTTTTATATCACTTTTGTCTTGTACTGTGGCAAAAAGAGATAAAAACAGACTCGTTTCGAGTCATGAAAACCTTTTGAAGTTTAATATGTCTCTTATTCATACTTTATCATCAAACCCAACTTCTGAGGACATACATCCAAGTAAGTTGCCTTATTGTGTAAAATATAAATTGGGAACAAAAGAGCTAATCTATTTATCCACTAATCATACTTCCGATGTACAAAGCAAAACTCACAAGGCAATTGACTTTATTCTAAAAGAATTCAAACCTAGTGAGGTGATTGTCGAGATACCACCATTTCAAGAGAATCCTAGTGATTCGATGCTGAAGAGATGTGACTTAGAGGAGAAGTGTGTTGAAGGTTTATATGCTTACAAAAAATCTAAGATTTTAGGAATTGATGTCACCGGTGGTGAGCCACAGCATATAGAAGTTCTTAAGAACTCTTTAGAGCTTGGAATAAGCGAAAGAGAGATGATGTTTTTCTATACTTATAGAGGGGTAGCCTCATGGAGGCAAGGAGATGCTGATAGAGCATATGATCCAGATAATCCCAGAAAAGAGATTGAGAGCTATATAAAAAATAACAAGAAAAGACTTGGATTACTTAACATTAAATTTGATTACAACGACTTTGTCTCTATTTACGAAAACAATATGAATGCAGTATTTAATTATAAGAATTCTCGCTATTATGACATTGCTCCTTACAAAGATGGGCACTATATTCAGAAGTTATCAGTCATTGTTGATAAAACTAGAGAAGAGACAATTTTAGAGAAAACTGAAGAGTTAATTAATAGAAGTTCAAAGGTATTTATAATTTATGGCTCTGGTCATTTCTTAAAGCACCGTCCAGTTTTGAAAGAGGCTTTTAAATATGAAAACGTTATTTCTTTGTAGCATTTTATCCGATTAGACCCATTAGACCCGACTTTAGTAAACGCACAGGTTTTCAAGTAAATAGAAGTAAAATGAAAGCGTATAGGAAAGTTTCTTTATTCAATAACCTTTTAAAATCATTGATGTTGTTGTTAAGCCTGAACTCACTCTGGTAGCTCCGGCATGTATCTTCTAACCTTATAATATTGTTACGTTTTTTCGAGGAAAAAGTGTCCTCGGTGTCCCTCGGTGGCTTTGGTGACTCAGGCATGTATGTAATAAAGGTGCCTTATAAAGCTCACATTGAATAGTGTTATCATTTATGGTGAGTTGTCAGGTGTGATAACTAGAGTTGTGATAAATAAAAGTATTGAGACAAAGTTTAACAAAGATCGAAAGCAGGGATTGTTTAATGCAGAAGTTCGCGATCTGATTGAGTATTGGATTACGGAGATTGAAGAGCTTGGCTATGATGAATATACTAAGTCCGAGTTATTTATAATGTTACATGATCACGGTTTGAAGAGTGATAGACAGGGACAGCGTTCAATTACTTTAGATCAAACAGGTGGCAGATTAATATATTCCGTTATTAAGAATGCAATTGTAATTAAAGTGATCTAAATTACTTTTGATCACGACTATTCACAGGAGGTCAATATGAGTTTTAAAACTCGGAAATTGACTACAGGTAAGATTCTAAAGGCCTTTCGTAATAGATTTGGGCTTACTCAAAAAGAAGTCGTAAGTGCTGTCGGAGTTTCAGTATCCAACTTATCTGCACTAGAGAATGATAAGAGAAATATTGGGGCTAAACTGGCTGGAAGGTTTTCCGTGATTTACGGTGTAAGAGTTGAAAGGCTTTTGTTTCCAAATGGCCTAAAGGATCTCAAGGGTTACAAAAAACTAGAAAAATTAAAAAACAAGCTTCAGGGGGTTGCTTAATGGAACTTATTTCTCCACCTGCTTTAAGTAAAGGTGACACTGTCGGTATTTTTACCCCATCCCATCCAGCATATGATTTTTCAGAAGAAAAATTCCTTCTCGGAATTAAAGTTATTGAAGAATTGGGCTTTAAAGTCAAGCTTGGGAACCTAACCGAAAAGAGGTCATCTGAGGGATATCGCTCTGGCACTGGAAAAGCTCGTGCAGAAGAATTCATGTCGCTATATAAAGACCCTGAGGTCAAATGCTTGATCTCTACTTTAGGTGGCATGAACTCAAATAGCATGATCCCTTATTTGGATTTTAAATATATCCGAGAAAATCCAAAAATTATTTGTGGGTATAGTGATGTTACCTCGCTACATTTGAGTATCCTTCATTATTCAGGACTTAGAACATTCTATGGACCAGCCTTAATGAGTTGGTTTAGTGAATGGCCTAATGGTGAACAACAAACGATTAAGAGCTTTTTAAATGCAGTCTCTGGTGAAGTCCAATATCCTAGGGAACTTAAACCATTTCCAAGATGGTCTAATCACTTTAGAGATTGGAGTGACGGAAGTTGGAAAACCGTAGACAGAGAATGGGTTGAAAATGAAGGATGGAAAGTGTTAAATCCGGGTGAAGCCACTGGAGAGATACTAGTTTGTAATTTAAATACCCTTATGTCTGCGGCAGGGACTGAATATTTCCCGAATGTAGAAGATAAAATTTTGCTTATAGAAGAAATGGCGGCTCCATACTCTCGAGAGGAAAGAAGTTTAACTCAATTAAAATTAATGGGAGTCTTTGATAAAATTTCCGGTCTGATAATTGGTAAGGCAGAAATGCCCAATGCTGAAAATGCTCCATTTGATATGAATGATCTTATTGTGGAAGTCGTTGGAAAGAGAAGTTATCCGATAATTTCTGAATTTGATATATCACATACTTGTCCTATGCATACGCTTGGAGAGCTTGCTATAATTAAATTAATTGCTAAGTCAGGATTTGATGTTTCATTTGAAGTTTTAGAACCGATGATTAAGTAGCTCGGTCCACTGAACCGGATTTCTGATATATCCTGAAAAACAATGAGTCAAAATAGCAAACATTACGCTGTTTGGGAGTTTTTGTGACTAATAAAATCAATATCCTTTTTGTAATGGCAGTAATTGTTTCTGGCCTTTCGTGTTCATCCATTTCTAGTGAAGGTCGAAAGACTTCCAGTGTGGGTGATGGAAAGCAGTTGTTTCTTTCGCACCCATTAGATGGCAAGAAGGTTGAATTCTTTATTAATAAGCCAATCTCACAAAAGCCATTGAAGACTATTATTTTTGTTCATGGCCATCAGAGCACTAACCCAAATGGTGGTTATGATTTTGTGAAATGGAAAGTCTTAAATAAATGGAGGCAGCGAGGATTCCTAGCGGTGGCGATATCTCAGCCAGGTTATGGAGGCAGTGAGGGCATGCCTGATTTTTGCGGGATGTATACTCAGGATGCGATAATAGCGGTTAAAAAACATTTGGTTCAACAACAACTTGCAGATTCAGATAACATTACCCTCTTAGGGATTAGTAGAGGTGCGATGATTAGTGGAATGGTCGCAGCGAGAGACAGGGATATAAAAAACCTCGTTCTCATTGGAGGTGCATACGATCTTGAAGCTCTCTACAAAGAACTCCCGGATGGACCTTTAAAAAGAAATATTAAAAGGGAAGGGGGAGCTGAGAGCTATCAGTTTCGCGAAAGATCTGTTCTGGCACACGGTGAGAAAATTAAAGCGAGGACTTTGATACTCCATGGGAAAACGGATAGAAGGCCAACTTTCAAAAATGCCAAAGAACTATATGAGATGTTGAAAATTAGTAATGTCGAGGTTGAATTTCATCCTTTTGAGTCAGGGCATAGAATTCCCGTTAAAGAGAGGAATGTCTTTATTGATAAGTTTTTATTAGGTGTCCCTTAAACTTTAGTTCCCTATTATAAGAGGTTCCAGCTGCTTTTATCGCAGGCGATATAGTTAGTTCTTTTGTGAAGTCCCATTAATTCAACCTTGATGAGTTTTTGAAGTGTTCAAAAATTACTAAATCTTTAAAGATGATGATTTTTCTAGAAAACAGTACATGGAGCTCTTTAAAAATATTTCATCAGCTACTGCTAGTCGTGATTTAAAAGATGGGGTTGAATCTAATGTCTTAGCCAAAATAGGCAAGGCAAATCAAACTAGATATATTTTAAAAAATGGGGGCTTGTCCACTTGAATTGATGAAATTGCATGAAATTTGAAGTTTGAGACATCTCTTGTACTCACCTCTGGAGCAATCGACCTCTAAATACATACAGGCCAGTCTAAAGGAAGTTCTAGCTCTTTAAAGGCCAAAACATTGTGAAAGTGAAATAAAAAAACGATGAAAATAATACTTTGCTATGTGATTTTCAGCGTTTTATCTACTTTTGGTGTCGCCCAGGAACCCATGCTAGACGCTAAACCTACTACTCATGTAAATGATGATAAAATCGAGTCCCGGCTGTTCGAAGTCCTTCAAAGTTCTAAGCGTTTTGAAAATCTAGACATTCAAAGTAATGAAGGAGTTATAACTCTTAATGGGGTGGCCAAGAGTTCTGAGGACCGTGAATTTGCTGAAGAGGTTGCTAAAAAACTTGAGGGTGTGATTCATGTTCAAAGTGAGCTTTCTATTAAAAATCCAGACAAGGTCGTTGATTTTAATCTTTTAAAAGAATCATTACGCGACATTCAACAAGAATTTATCGGCAATCTTCCTAAGTTTGTATTGGGTGCGATCATTCTTTTAGCTGGCGTAATTTTCTTAAAAATGGGCACAAGGTTCGTAGGGCCAGTGCTCGAGAGAAAATACAAGAACCATTTTTTAACTAGCTTAATGACAAAGGTTTATCTAAGTCCCATCTTTATCATAATTACTTATTTAGCTCTACAGGTAACAGGTCTCACAAAACTAGCAGTGACTGTTCTAACCGGTACTGGTCTGGCGGGTCTCGCTGTGGGGATTGCATTTAGAAATATTGCTGAAAATTTTTTTGCTAGTGTGCTCTTAAGCTTCCAGAGGCCTTATGAGATAGGGGATTTAATAAAAATAGGAGAACACACTGGTTATGTTAGACAGCTTTCAAGTCGTGGTACAACTCTTATGACACTTGATGGCAATCATGTACAAATCCCGAATGCTCAGGCCTATACCCAAACTCTTACTAATTATTCTGCCAACAAGAACCTTAGAAGGTTTTTTCAAGTTGGCATTGGCTACGATGACGACATAGCTAACGCCCAAAAAATTGCTTTGGAAGTTGCGAGAAATCATCCTCAGGTTTTAAATAAACCTCAGCCCATCGTACATGTGGAGTCACTAGGTGCTTCCACTGTCAATCTGGGAGTCTACTTTTGGTTAGATTCAAGTAAATACAGTCAATTCAAGGTAAGTTCTTCAATGATTAGACTCGTTAAGGAATCCTTTGATCGTGCTGGAATAAGCATGCCAGATGAGGCCAGAGAGATCATTTTTCCACAAGGTGTACCAGTAGTGGGAGAAGAAGGGAGTAAAGCAGAAGGAAATGAAGTACAAAGATTTACACCTGCATTTCATAATCTCGGAGATGATTTTGAATCTGAGTATTCTGAGATCGCTGAACAGGCCCTACAAAGCCGGCCTCTTGAAGGGGGAGAAAACCTTCTCTAGAAACACTTAGAGCATACTTAACGTTTTCATAAAACCTTGTGTTTAAAAGCTTAGTTTCAATGTGGTGTGTTGTCGAGGCGCATTGGCTTTTTACGTTGTAAGTTTCTATTCATATCTATTGACTTTGATCATGTTTATTGAAACTCTTTTGTCGGGTAATTTCTGATAAACAAAAAGGGGTAGTATGAAAATTTTAACTTTATTTATTATGTTATTCAGTGGGTTTGCATTTGCAGAAATTGATGAATCCAACTGCCGAACCGAGATGAGAGAGTACGCTAAAGCGCGTAGAACTGTAGAAAAAAGTATGAATGAGACATTTAGATGGTATGAAAGGGCCGTTGAAGGTTACGAAGATATTGCAGTTAGCTTGAGAGCTGGAGTTAGAATTGGTTATAACTTCGCAGTTACTGCGAAAAATAATGCAAACACGTTTCGACGCAATTACAACCTTGAACTTAACGGTCATGAAAAGACTATGGACCTTGAATTCAAAGCTTTTCTAAAGTTGGAAGACTGCCTTCTGGGTCATAATTAATTTGAAAGGTATTTAATTACTAAAAATTAATAACTAAGAAAGGGCCAACTTTTGGTCCTTTTTTAATTTTTACACCCAACCTATGAGGGTGCACCAGAAGTAAATGAAAGTTTTCAAAGTCTATGGTTCGTTAGGAAGGCTCCACTTACGATTATTATAAAATTATTTTTTGGAACATAACTAGCAATTTAAATATGGAAAATGAGGCTACAATATTAAGCAATTCTATCGTATCTTAAAATGAAATTACATGTCACAATTTGTCTGAGCTTGGATATTTTAGAATTGGAGATTATATGACGGAAGCTAAAACTGGGTCCTGTTTGTGCAATCAAGTTAAGTATGAGATCCAAGGAGAATTTCAAAACTTCTATCTTTGTCATTGCAAGTTTTGTCAAAAGGATACAGGTTCTTCTCATGCTGCAAATCTTTTCTCTACCAATTCAGATTTTAAATGGCTGGCGGGGGAAGACCTTGTAAGCACTTTTAATCTTCCTTCAACTAGGCATGTTAAAAGTTTTTGTTCCATATGCGGTTCAGCTTTACCTAGTATCCAAGATAATGGGAATCTTTTAGTAATTCCTGCCGGCAGTCTTAATTCTAGGTTTTCTAAAAGGCCGGATGCTCATCTTTTTTCGGACAGTAAAGCTTGTTGGGATGTGAATTTGGATAAAGTAACAACCTTTAAAGCCTTGCCTGAATAGCATAATACTTGAGCCCTCTGTAGCCATCCCTATTTCTTTTAAAGGAGCTCCTAACGAGCTGATTTAGTAGAAGCCTACAACTATTTCTTTCTCATTGGTCAGTTCAGAGCTTGAATTGTTGATTCCAGGTTTCTTAAACTTCTAGCTTTCAGGTTTATTTGGTGATTAGAATGAATATGTGTGGATTGACTGATCAGTCAGTGGGGAGGTATAATGCCTATAACTAAAGAAAACTTTCAGTGGGGCAGACTTCTAAATTGCCTGTAGTTAGACCCAGGAGCCTTGAAATGAACGCAACTAAACTCGACCTAGACAATGAACTTAAAGAGTTACAGGACCTCTATGCTCAAAATGTGTACCCATCTAGTTCAGAAAGAAAGGATCTTCTTAAAGAAATTAAAAAGATAATTATTGATAATGAAAAGGAGTTTGTAGGTGCTCTAAACAAAGACTATGGCTATCGTAGTGAGTTTGACTCTTACATGCTAGATATTCTACCTACAATAAACTACATCAACTACGTTTCTAAAAAAGTTAATCGTTGGATGAAGAAAGAGAAGAGGCACTCAGGACTTCTTCTTAGTCCGTCTAAAGTTGAAGTTTATTTTCAACCACTAGGGGTTGTTGGGGTTGTTGTTCCTTGGAATTTTCCTATCAACCTTGCTTTAGGTCCGGCAGTTAGCGCAATTGGGGCTGGAAATAAGGTTATGGTTAAACTTAGTGAGTTTACACCGAATATTAACAAGGCCTTCATTGAACATTTTGCCCCTCTTAAAGATTATATTCGCTTTTATGAGGGAGAAGTCGAAGTTTCCTCAAAGTTCACATCCTTGGCATTTAATCATCTACTTTTCACCGGATCCACCAATGTAGGACGCATAGTTGCTAAGGCCGCCGCTCAAAACCTAACTCCTGTTACCCTAGAGTTAGGTGGGAAATCCCCAACTATAGTCACTGAAAATGCAAATCTGGACAATGCTGTAGACAGTATCATCATCGGGAAAACATTTAACTCTGGCCAAATATGCGTGGCTCCAGACTACCTTTTTATTCATGAGTCGTTAAAAGATAAGTTTATTGAGAAGTTTATATCCAAAGTGAGGGAGTTATACTCCGGGAATAACTCAAATGATCTGACTCACATCATTAGTGAACAGCATTTTAATAGAATTAATGGTTATCTAGATGACGCTCAAACAAAAGGCGCAAAAATCATTAAATCACTAGAGGCCAAAAATAAGGCTGCAAATCAAATCTTTCCCACCTTAGTAACTGATGTAACGGAAGACATGCAAATTATGAAAGATGAGATCTTTGGTTCCCTGCTTCCCATCATGACTTATAAGTCACTGGATGAAGTTTTTAAGTATATAAAGTCAAGGCCTAGACCACTCGCGCTTTATGTCATGTCTAAGGATAAAAAGGAAGTCCAAAACATTATCACCAATACCCATAGTGGTGGAATATCAGTAAACGATACTGTCTTGCATGTTGGGGCCGACGATGCACCATTTGGTGGAATCGGTGACTCTGGGATGGGGCAATACCATGGGCGTGAAGGGTTTTTAACATTTTCAAAATCCAAGACAGTTTTAAGCTCGAAAAGCTTTGTTCCCAGAAGCTGGTTTTTATTAAAATATAGAGACCACTTAATTGGATTTTTTAAAGGGGTGTTTCTAAGATGAGTGAAAAGAGAGAAAAAATAATTCAAGCTTCTCTAAAGTTATTTACCCAAAAAGGAATTGATTCCACCTCAACAGCATCTATTGCAAAAGAAGCTGGAGTTGGAACAGGAACAGTTTTTCATCATTATTCAAATAAAGATGAGCTCATTAATGAATGTTTTAAGTATGTAAAAGAGAAGCTTCGGGAAGCTCTTCAAGAGATTGATTCTGATGATTTTGTCGATAAAGCTCATGCTTATTGGAAGTCCGCAGTGGAGTGGTACTTGGATAATAAAGCTGAAGCTCAATTTCTAAGCATCTACCAGCACGACCCCAAACTGAATAATGGTAAAAGCTTTACAATTACAACTGAGATTTCTGACTTAGTAATGAAGGTCATCATTGAGGCCAAAGAAAAAGGCATTATAAGAGATTTTCCTATTGATTACTTTTGCATGTTAGCAATCGAGTCCACGATGTTGACAGCTCAATATCTGTTAGAGAACCCCGATGCTGATAGAGAAAAAACCATTCGTTCAACTTGTGACTTCTTTTTGAACGGAGTTCTCAACAAGTAATTATAATCAGGTAAGGAGAGTAAAATGTTCGATCATATAGTAAACGCAATCTATCGCAATGGATTTAAAATCCTAATGACAATAAAACCACCTTTTGAACCAAAGTATTTTGAAGGTCGTGGCTCATCTAAGAAACTCTTCGAGTATTTAGCCAGTAGTGGTTGTAAGAAAGCTTTAATTGTCACGACTGAAGATCTAGTTAGGTTGAACTTGTTGGACTCTACCTATAAGGCCTTGGATGACTTAGGCATTGAATATGTGACATTTGATAAGGTCATGCCAAATCCAACTCTTTCATCAGTAAACGAGGCAATTACCCTTTATAATCAAAGTGGGTGCGATGCTGTTATTGCTTTTGGCGGAGGCTCAGTTATTGATGCCTCTAAGGCGATATCGCTCCAAATTGGAAATAATGTGCCTACAGAAAAATTGGTCGGACTTTTTAAGGCCAAGAGAAATGCTGTGCCACTATACACTGTTCCTACTACAGCTGGCACCGGCTCTGAAGTGACAAGTGTTGCTGTAATCTCTGATGACAAGACTCATAAGAAACTTTTTATTGTTGACCACAAAACAATCTCCCTTGCAACGGCCCTTGACCCTGATCCAATGCTTGGCCTTCCTGCCTTTATTACCGCTGATACTGGAATGGATGCTTTAACTCATGCTATTGAAGCATATATATCAAGGGTGAACACTCCTGAGGCAATGGAGTTGGCCGTTGATGCTGTTAAGCTTGTCTTTGAAAACCTTCCTGAAGCTTATACAAATGGGAAAAACTCCAAAGCTCGGGAGAATATGGCCTTAGCTTCCTATAAGGCGGGAATTGCTTTTAATCGCATGGGACTTGGTTTTGTTCATGCTATCTCTCACCAATTAACCGCTCTTTATGGGACTGCGCATGGTAGGGCCAACGCGATAGTTCTACCTTATGTTCTTGAAGAATCATTTGAACAAATTATTCCACAACTTGCAGCGCTGGGTAAAAGCTCTGGCGTTGTTACGACAGGAAGTCGCGATAGAGAAATTGCCACTAAGTTTTTAGATGAGATTTTTAAACTAGGGGAGTTTTTAAAGATTCCAAAGACACTTGATGAGATTAAAGAGGGTGATTACCAAAAAATCATTCATGACGCGAGAAAAGAAGCTATTAAAAATTATCCTACCCCACACCTGCCTTCTAAAGAGGAATGCAAGCTTGTATTAGATAAAATAAAATACGGATCAAAAGATAAATACTGAGGAGGAAGTTACTTTCCATCTATTAAGTTGAATAGTTCACGAAGATGGTAGTGAAGAGGCTTTCTGTTAAGAAGTCCGCTCTTGTTTTGGAGAGATCAAAGACAAGAAAAATTCCATTTAAACTATTGCTTGTCAGAGTTTTGGTTCTGAAGGATGATACTCGGGTAATGTTAAACTTGGGGAGATCAAAAAATGAAAAAAATTCTTTTGACACTTGGCGTTATGGTTTGTATGAAGGTTTATGCAAACCCAATTATTATAGATGTCCGTGAAAAATGGGGGGATCATAAAGAAGTCCAAATCCTTCTAAATAACGACCTAGTTGTATATGGTTACAATAATGTTAAGATTGTGAATCGAAATGATCTAAGCACAGAAGTTGAAATAGATGGCTATAGTTTTCTAGGAAACTATCCTGAAAACGAAAGACTTATAGTTTTATCTAAGATTAGTACTGCTCCAAATAACGAATACCTTACAGAGCTTTTTATTTATGACCTTGTGGAAAGGAAGAAATTTTTAGTTCATAGTGAAATCGATAAATCAGCGCCTTTTAATAGAATGGCCAGCATGTATAGCAGCCTTGTAAATAGTTCCCTGCTTGTTCAAAACAAACTTGTTGTTTCTGGTTTAATGAGTGAAAACGTTCATGTGATCGACTTTTCATCGACACCTGTGCAAAACACTTTTAAAAAACCAAATGGTGACGTGCAGCTAGTTGCTTCAAGTGCAACTGGAAGTAACGTTCTTTTGTGCGAATATAAAGGATGTTAAAATTTAGGGACTGACTCCCTTAAATTTATTCATACGGACCCCCTCGTGTACCATGGATGGCAAAGCAAACAAATCCA
Organism: Halobacteriovoraceae bacterium; assembly: GCA_002711995.1. GTDB lineage: Bacteria > Bdellovibrionota > Bacteriovoracia > Bacteriovoracales > Bacteriovoracaceae > UBA845. The sequence goes on from PASN01000019.1 coordinate 274,234, forward strand.
TTGGAAAAATACGAATATCAATGGCGATAATGTTTTCTTTGGTTTTAATAAAAATGTTTACTCTTATAACTTAAAAACCAACCAACTTAGAACTCTTAAAGAACTAGAAGGGCAGAATAAGGTTCTTCATTCCACAGAGAAGTCAATCTTTGTAAAACAGACTCACTTTTCTTCAACCTTTGGAAACATCTCCTATTGTTATTACAAGGTTTTATCGAAAGATACAGGTAAGGTAAAAACTCTAGATGGGTTTGATGGTGATTCTTGTCCAAGAAAAGTTGGAAGAATTTTAAATAGTAATGATCAATTCGGATTCATGATTTATCAAAAAGCGAAAGGCGGTAGGTATGACAATACTGATGTTTCATACTACTTCTACTCTGAGAAAAATGGGGAATCAAAAATCTTCCTATCACTAGGTAAGCATATATCTTACGATCCAGTATCCAGTGGACAACCAGAACTTAAGATTATTGATGAAAGGTTTTATGTATATCCAAGAGAGACCTCAAGCGTTCAGGAGGTCGTTGTCTATGATGCTAAACGTGATAGGGTCATCTTTCGTCACCCTATAAACGTCTACGGCCTGTTTTTTGTTTACAAGGATAAGGTATTCTTCGAAAGAGACAATGGCGATCAATCTGAACTGATTCAATATGATCCTCAAAGTAATTTATTTGAAAGCTTATTTTCAGTAGATAGCATCTGGAAACCTCAATTTAGTGGAAATTTAATTTCGGGTGTTTCAGAAGATCAAAACTACATCTTCAACATGGAGACTGGCAAACTCTTTACTCCAGCTATCAAAAATGCACAAACTTCTCTGTCACCAGATGGTAAACAAGCAATCACTGTTTCAGGCTGGATATCTGCAAAGACTTTGTATATTTATAATTTCTAAATACCTTCAGAGCACGTTTCATTATTAAATGTAGCGTGCTCAGTATTTCAGGAATCTAGATAGGCCATTTATTTTAAATATAACCGTTTAGGTGTTGACTTTGCGCCAGATATCTCAGGATGTCGGTTTTTGTGACAATTCCCACTAGCTCGTTCAAATCATTAAGTATAGGCAAACAGCTGATTCTTTCATGAAGCATTACCAGTGCCATCTCTTTTAAAGGTGCTGTGTCTCTTGCACTTAGCACTTCCTTGACCATAATTTTGCTTAGCGGAGAGTTTGATTTTTCACCTGCTTTAAGCAAGTCCCTGTCTGAGACGATTCCAGTTATAAGGCCATTATCGTTAACTACTGGCAGATGGCGTGATTCGTTTTTCTGCATTTTTCTCCAAGCGCTTTCCACAGGGTCTGACGCCTTTGCAGTGTGAACCGAACATGTCATCACATCTCTAGCACATGCAAGTGAGCTAGGAGGGGATTGAAGTTCCCTGGACCTCTTATAGGCGGTTATAGCGGCACTTCCCTTTGGTGTTTGTCTAGGGGGTTGATTTGAGCCTTTTTCCTTTGATTCACTGAGCGCATTTTGAAACTCTTCCTCTTCTGTCCTGGCATGAGTTGGTTCAGTAGGGCTGGCAGCTTGTGTTTTTAAGAGGGGCGCGGAAGGTGGTAGATTGTAAGGCCTAAACTGGCCTTGAAATGATACGATTAAACTCATACCACCAATCCTAGGCCAAATACCTCCTTGTGTCAGTATTTTAGCCATTTTAAGGCCGAAAGCTGATTATGCCGATAAATAAGCTATGATTAGAATGGCAACATTTCTTGTCTGGGTGATTTTTTTTAATGCTTCTGCCAATTGCGAATGGGCATTCCTGCGAAACACCACACCGCGACAGTACTTAGAAAACCATGACCTGCAAGTCATAGGTGAGTTTAGGTCATTGAAGGATGAAACAACTGATGGCTTTTACTTCTATGATGGTTTCTCAAGAGTGTTGGACACAGGTGAGGAAGTAGGGCGAGTTCTCTACCAATACAACCCTGAGAAAAACTCCCTTTTTATTTCTCATATGAACGTTAAGCTTAAAAAGCAAAAAATAGGTTCTGCTCTGCTTGCAAAAGTTCTAGCAGAATATCCGCATGTTACAAAAATTAGAACAAACTTAGGTCTCGACAACTTTAGGGCCTTTAGTGGGGCAAAGTCCCTTGGGAAAAGTGATTTGGAAGCGCTCAAAGAAACTGCTGCTTATAAAATGAGGAGAAAACTTGGATTTCCTCACATCAATAAGAAATCCATAGATGTGGAAATGGAGGATGAAAGCGTTATATTTGAAGTCTCTCGTTTCCCAGATGGTGAGTAGCTTCTTATTGCTTACACACCATTCTTCTTAGGCGCGGGCTTCTAATCTTTAAAGGGTCCACTTGACCAGTGGGAATACTGTCTTCAAGAGTCTTAGCATAAAGTCCACCATCAATAACACCCATAAAAAACTTAACACTTGCATGTGGAGCAATTAATGTGCCCTGGATGCCTGTTCCATAAGTTCGTTTCACAGGCCCAACCATGCCAAGAAGAAGCTTTTTTGAGTTGTAAAAATTGTAGATGATATTTTCAGCTCGCACACCCTCTAGTTCTAGGGACATTCGGTAGAATTCGGCCCTCTCTAGGCCTTCATTGTCAACATTGATTATCAGAATGGAGTTTGTAGATCCTTTTAGAACGAGCTTGTGAGCACGTTTTAAATCATAAGCAGAGATGGAAACAATATTTAAATCATCCTTGGCCACAATCTCAATTTTGCCTGATAAGATCTCAGCAGATGAAGTGTTGGGAAGAGACTTCAGTCTATCGGAGAATTCGACTAACTGCTCATGATACAAAGAATTTTGGTGATAAAAGTTTTCACCGGTTTTTACTCTTCTAGGTTTGCTAATTCTACTTGTTTTGGCGGAGCCTGCTTCTGCATCCTCTGTGATGGTTCCGTCACTGGCCAATAAATGACCCCCAACGCTAATTCTTCCGTTAATGGTGAAATGTTTTAAAAATGCATCACCACCGACAAAGGTGTCACCTTGAATGTCCGAGTGAGCTATGTGCATGTTGCCTGAAAAGTAGGCCTGAAGATCAAGAAGACAGAGCTCTCTTGGTTCAGTGCTGCCACCGCTACCTGCGAGCGCTAAAAATGGGTAAAACATTAGGGCCGAAAGAAGAATTAAAATATGTTTCATATCTGGTGATTATAATGGCAAATAGGACGTTGTTTTAGCCGATTTGTAATAGTTTCAAGGTTTGTGCTCCTCACACTGCATATTTATGAGGAAAGGGAGGTAAAATCCTAGTATTTCGGCCGATTACCTTCATCTAGGTATTCTTTCCCCTAAGAACGATTGCTGTTATAATTTCACCATGTTGAGGATTGTTTATTTTATTAGTGCGGCGGTGCTAGGGCTAAGTCCTATTCAAGCTCATTCCACTAAATGTCCCAATTCTCTTAGGTCATGGGTCCAAAGCTTGGACCGACTGGCCGATTCAGTAACTCCACCCTTGGGAAATCCTGAGGCCTATGAAGTTACTAGAGGCCCCCGCATACTTCCGGTAGAAAAGTATCAAGAGATACTTTCTTTTTGGCAAGATTGTGGAAAAAAAGCGGATGCAATTATCGCTGCTCGATTTAAGAATTTAATTGAACACTCTAGGTATATGGCAAAGATCTTGGAAAAAGGGCACTCTGGTCTCTATATAAGCGACTTAGAATATATGAACCTCTTCAAAAAGGAAGCCAAGGTTTCCAAGCTTCCAAGTGAGTTTTTCGAAGAAGGGTATTTGCCCGACAATTGGAAGGATATCTTAAGTGAATGCGATAAAATTAAACCCCTGAAAAAGTACTCCAAGACATGCAAATCCATTAAGGATTGGCTTATCATTCCATTTTATTCAACAATAAACGATGGCGGGGGAAACTTCGAACGTTTGATTATTTTTGTACCAGGTGAATTCTATCAGCGCTTCTACCTTTTCTCCCAAGAAGACGGTTTTCAAAAAGAAAAAAAAATTGTTAGCTCAATTATTGTCCAGACAAAGGACAAGTCATCTGGAAAGGCCTTGTCCTCATTACGGCCAGTCTTTTTTGATAAACATGCCAGGGGCCACTCTTTCAGCCAAGGAAGGTGCTTAATGTGTCACCCTAATGGGCTTAGAGAAATACATCCTTTGAAGGGGAGCTATCTATCAGTGAAGAGTGCGAAAAATATAAAAAAGTTTAATAAGCTGGTCCAATCTTATGCAGGAAAAGTGAATTGGGGCAAGGAAGTTGACTTAAAGGCACTTGGTCCTAGCTTAGGGGACACTTGTGTAAGTTGCCATTCCAAAGAAGAGGGGAGAAACCCTCTTGGAGTCCTATCTTACCCTCCGATGATCATGTCCAAGATTCACGAACGTGAAATGCCATACAGTCAGCTTTATTCTACATATAATCAAATTATTGATAGACTAAATTTAAGTGACAACAAAGAGTTAAAATTAAAGGTGCACAAGTTAGCTGTGGCAGGAAATTTTAAACAAGGACAGTACTATCGCAATGAAGAGCAGGTTCAAATGGCGCGAATTAAGGTTTTAGATGTGCTTAAGGAGGAAGGGTTTGTGTCGACGTATGAGTACTATAAGGCTATTGCTATCGATAACCTGCTAGGCATTGTCAAATCTCGTAAGTCTGAAAGTCTGTTTAAAGAGTATAAAAGAGACTTTAATCAGTGGTTAAAGGGCCTGTAAATGAACAATAATGGTTCCAAACAAGCTAGTAAGCATGGAAGAAAGTCTCTCTCGACTTTTTTAGTTTTCGCTGATCGACTTCTTTTAGGCTTTCTATTTTTGATTTGTTTGGAAACATCATTTCTTTATTTAGATATTCCTCCTTTTAAATATTTATTTGAAGGCTACTATCAAGGGCTTATATGGTTTGCAGACGCTATATTAAACTCCGCTTTAAATCTTGAAATAAAATTTGTTAGAGAGTTCAACGGAAGCACCGATCGCATAATCGATATCTTCAAATACTGTTTTTTCTTTTCTCTCTCATCATTATGGGCCTTGTTTGGAAAGGAAGTAAAGTACCGCAGGCCTGTTTTGGCAGTTATTGTCTTTGGACTGGCCATCGTGCAAATAAGTTATGGCCTTGGAAAGTTAATGGGCATGCAGTTTGGTCCTCCGTCAGCTTTTCGTTGGACGGAAGAGGTGGGGAATATGACTCCTATGAGATTGATGTGGACCTTTATAGGTGTTTCTCCCTTATTCAAGTCTTTTGTTGGACTCTCACAGGCTTTTGCGGGGGCCTTAATTGTTGTGCCTAAGACTAGGCTCATAGGGGCCTGTCTAAGTTTCGCACTTTTTATAAATATCTTTGTATTGAATGTTGCCTTTGATGCGCCTTTGAAGATATTCACACTGTGCATGGTCTTGGCCTCCATTATTGTCTTAGTGAGTTGCGACAATTTTAAAGCGTTCAAAGAAAGCGTAATCCCTAAAGGAGTTAAATGGGGCAGATTTGAAGTTGGCGTTGTATGTTGCCTTGTTTTTCTTACCGTACTGAGTGCTCCCGAGAACATGACCAATGAAAAGGAATCTCGCTTCTACGGGGAATATAGGATTCTTAGAGACATAGAACCTGAAAATATTGATCGTGTGGTATTCGGAGGTGGTAACACTTTAAAAGTTCTTGCTGATGGAAAAGGGTATTACTTTTCTTACCAAAAGGGTGAACAAGGCCATTCAATAGTTGGCTTTGAAAAAGTTTTTAAAAGTCACGGCAGTTTCTTTTTTGAAGGAAACAACTTAGTACTCGTCTGGGAGAATAGAAAGGTGGCTTTTGCACGCAAAAATGAAGAACAAAAACTAATTAGATTGCCAGCGAAGCTTATTCACGAATTCCCTCTAAATGAATCTGAGAGTTTTAAAAGAAGAAGGTTTAACTAGGAAACTCCCTAGAGTTTTGATTTGGCATGCAAAGGCTAATGCCGTAAAATGTGTTTTATGAAACAAAAAATGTTTTTTGATATTGAGTCTCTTTGTGACCAGGAGTTTTTTAAAAAGCACTGGAAGAAGGAGATAAAAGTCTGGAAAGGAGCGCTCAAAGAGCAGCTGTTTGACTATGAAAAACTGAATGATATCTTAAATACATTTGAATTTTCCACCGAAGATCTGCGACTTGTGCGTGGGGATCAGTTCTATAATATGCAGAAGTTGGTGGAGAAAAACGCCCATGACAGCAAACATCGCCTAAATCGTTACTCTAAAATTGACTCGTTAAAACTCAATGAAGTTTTACGTCGAGACACCTATTCTGTGCGTTTTTTCTCTCTTTCTAAATATGACGTCGAGTTCAAGAGATTTGCGCGACATGTGGAGCAATTAACACACAGAAGATGTGACTCCATAGGTATTTATACACCTGAAGGTCAGAGTGCTTTTAGCTGGCACGCTGACGACTTTAATGGGTTTGCAGTGCAGACAGAAGGTAAAAAGACATGGAGAATCGCGCCTCCTGGAAAAGACGGAAGCGATGGAGACTATCGTGAAGTCACGCTTGAGAAAGGGGATATTCTTTATTTTCCCGAAGGATTGTTTCACCAAGTTTTTACTGAAGATACCCCTTCCTTACACGTGACGTTCGCTTTAAGAGAACTTGAATTAAAAGAGTTAATGAATGTATTTTTGCACCAATTGGACAACCCTCTTTTCAAAAAAAGATTCGCATATGAAGAGAATGGTTTTGGGGTGAATGAAGCTGCCACCAAGAAACTTCTTAGGGAGGGAGTGTTCGGTCTCAATAAAGTATTCAACGATCCTCATTTTGTTTATGCGGCCGAGGGTTTGCTTTTAGGCGGGATCGAGAAGCAGAAGCCTTTCATTAATCTTCCTTATGGAGGGCAAGATACAAGCTTTCGCCTCGCCAACACTGAAGAGGCCTTGGTTTTAAAAAGAGGAGAGGGGGGAGCTAGTATTTTATTTAGAGGCCGAAAATATCCCATTGGTGTCTCAAAGGAAGAGTTTGAGCAATTAATAACAAAAGGCGTTTTTAATGAAAAAAAGCTCAGTGCACTTTTCCCCCAAGTAGATATTGTGGAACTTTTAACTATAGGACTTGTAGAAGAAATATGAACTATCAAATTAACCCCGAATTTATTTATGCTGAAGAGGACAATGGTGAACTAGCTATTGTTGGGCTTTCAGACGAAAATAATGAGGTTATTAGACTCCAGGGAAAGCTTGGGGAAATTTTTATCCTCATAGTTGAAGAAGGCCTTTCACTTGAAGAAATAGTGGCACGGGATGATCAGATCGAATTAGCTGACTTAGAAAAGTTTGCCAAAAAGCTTTCTGAATTAGGGGTGCTAAGCCCGACTTAATTGTGACTTGCCCACCTAAGTAGGCAAAAGTTCTTCGGCTGGGGAAGCTAAGTAGCCTAAATTACAAATACCTTTAAATACAATAGCGTTCATGTTACGATTGTCTTAATAATTTCTAACCCCAGTTGGATGCATCATGGCAAAAAGTAAGAAAACAGAAAGCGCAGGCAAGACTTTTGAATTTGGAAGTCTAGGTAGAATTCTGATTGAAAACTTAGAGGAAGTTGAATCAAGCAACTTCGAATACTTAAATCCAAAAACTGTGGAAGATTTGACCGATCTTAATGCTTACGCTATTCAATCTGGATGTTCTGCCTGTTCTGCTAGTGGATTGGCATTTTGCTGTTAAGTAAGTGATTTCAAAAAAAATAGATGCGTTTGAAAAATCCTTTTCCTCGCGCTCAATAAAGAGAGCTGGCCTAGTCGATGGCTTTGCTGGAGTCTCTCTTCTTTATCTTGAAGCTTACCATAAAACCAAAAATGAGGGGTATTACTCCAAAGCACTTGGTTATTTAAAGCTCTCATTGGCGAAAGAGTCTGCCTCCAAAGTTCGCACTCCCTTTCTTTTTGGTGGGTCACTAGGAATTACATGGGTCCTGAAGCGAGCTTTAGAAGTTCACAATTCCCCAGCATTAGAGTCACAATTCAATAAGAGGTTCTCCTTACATAGCGGTTTGGCACAATACCTCGACCAGGAGGGAAGGTATGAATTGATGTCTGGAGCTGTTGGAGTAGGAGTGTTGGCAAAGTCTTTAGGCGATGAAGAACTTTTGGGCGAGGTGTTGAACTATCTTGAAAGATTTTTAGTTAAAGATGAACTGTACGATGGGCACTCTTTTTATAGATCACTTGAAGATACATCTGAAATCTGGAATCCTGATGCTCAGACAACTAATAGAATTAACACCGGCCTATCACATGGAATCTCTGGCGTTTTGCTTTTCCTAAACGGGTTGGAAGATCCCCGCGCCATAAGTATCCAGGACGCTCTGGCACAAACGCTTATTTATATAAACCAAAACAAAGAAACGAAGTCGCTTCCATCATATTTTCCGGCCAGTGAAGGGCCTAAACAGAACTCTTGGTGTTACGGTGACATGGGCGTAGGTTTGGCCTTGGCCGCATACGGTGTTAAGAGGGAAAACTCTCTAGCTCTTGAAACTGGAAAGGAAATCTTTTTAAGAGGCCGAACACTCTTTCAGAAGCAAAAACAAAAATCGCTTTGCCTTTGTCACGGCGTTTCAGTAGTGAAGCTTATGCTTATTAACTTTAATAGGCTCACAAACTCTGATCTCACACTGAGTGCTGAAGAAGAGGCCTTGCTTAATACAGAGTTTAATGATTTCGCCTTCATTAACGGAGATGCAGGACGACTTCTCGCCCAGTGCAGTTCTCTTGACTCGGTTACTGGTTGGGAAGGCCTGCTTTTGTTGAGGGGGTTTTAAGTGAGAGGCAGGCCTAAGATTTGTTTTTTTAAAAGCCCAGCTCTTGATGTTGATCTAGCAAGAAAACTTCTTTCACTCTCGCAAATTGAGCTAAAGGAAGAGCTTGATTACTTATTTGAATTGCCACATGTTAACTTTGCAATTCGGGCCTCTTCCCCTTCATTTTATGAGAGTTTCAAAAACAAAGCTTTTGACACAGCAGACCTTTATTTTACACTTATGAATTACATTGTCCGAATGTGTCTTAGACCGACTGCATTTGGCATAATGGCGAGCACGGCAGTAGGAGAGCTATCCTCTTCAACAGATCTTACAGAAGGACAGGTTAAAGTTTTAAAAACCTTGCCTGAAAATGGCGAGGATATGTTGGCGCTCAATCCAACAATCTTTAAATCCGCAGGAAAGCTCTATTTCTATCGTTGGGTAGACGAGGGGCCAATAAGACGTTTTAAGTATCAAAGCCTAGAGCTCGATAAAAAACTAGAAAAACATTTAAATTTCCTTAAAAAGCCGCTTCCAGCAGAAAAAGTATATAAACTATTTGGTTCCAAGCAAGAGAGTAAACTAGTGGCGTCTTTAAAAGATGCTGGCGTCTTAGTTGATGCTTTTGGAAAAACGGCCATTGGAAACTATCATATGAATGAAGTCGGGCAGGGGACTTCTGTAAAGAGTTCTTTGGAAATCTACAATCATGTGTCTTATGATTCCTCACCTAAAACACTTTCAATAAAATTTGAACACAAAGCACGAAAAGCACTTTCAGTTTTAAACAGCATTTATCATGCTCGCAATCGCAAGGCCTCTTATCATCAGTTGTTAGATGAATTTAAAAAAGACTTCCTTGCCTTTTACGAGGATCATCAGGTGCCTCTTTTGGAATGCATCGATTCTTTTAGGGGAGTTGGTTTCTCTAAAGGAGAAACAGTTCGCTACGTTGAATTTCCAGAGAAAACAGTGCAATACATGGCCGAAAAAATTTACTCAAAACAAGTACAAGAGACTGGATCATGGGAGCTTACAAACGAGGATGCAACGAAACTTTCCTCTATGGGGAAGTCCGATCAAGGTTATACAACTTTGAGTAGAAAATTTTCTGTAAGTGCCAAGTTAGGTCTTTTAGATCATGAGGATGGTGCCGTTCTTAAAGCTTCTGTTTGTGGGAGTTACTATGCTCCTCACTACAGGTGGAGTATCCTTTCAAATGAGTTGGCCTCGTGCTTAACTGATCAATTGCCAAAAAGCGACAGTAATTTTGTCTATGCAGATATCGAGTTTTATCCAGGAGAGCGAAGTGCCTCCTATATTAGACGAGGCCCATTGGCAGAATATTACATTCCTATTACTGGTTTTACCAAGGATGCCAATGCTATTTTAATGTCCGATATATTGGTTAGTGTGAATCAAGGATTTATCAGTTTATGGAGTAAGAAATTAAAAAGGTATGTGATTCCTCTTCCGATGCATAATTACAACTTCATGTATGATCCTCTTCCCGCAGTGCGGTTTTTAAATTCAGTTGCCCGTCAAGACTGCCCGGATTTTCTAAAATGGGTTTGGCCGCAAGAATTAGAGGCCAGATTCCTTCCCAGGGTAAGCATAGATGGGATAATCCTCAGCCCGAAGACTTGGAGGTTTTCTAAAACAGAGTTTTTAACAAACTATGAAAAAACAGAGTTTCGTTCACTTTATAGGCTTGATAAATTCGTGAACTTAAGAGATGGGGACTCTTTCGTAACTCTAGACTTAGATGATCATAAAAGAGTTGAAAAGGAAGTCAAAAGAGCAAAGTCTGCAATATTAAACTTTGAAGAGTGCTGGCAACTTTCGACAAAAACAGAAAAAGTTTTTGAGGTTGGAGTTCCCATTGAACTAGAACACGAAAACGATGTCAATGTAGTTAGCTTTGAATCCTTAAATGCTGGACGACGAGAATTCAACGAATACTCAGAGAACTTTTCCAATTTCACCGCTTTTGAAGTGCTGTGTTCGGGACTTGACGCATACGAAGTACTAGAAGAGGTCGGGAATGCTATTGGGCAGAACTTCTTTTATATTTTCTATCCCTCCCGCTTTAAAAATAAGACTGAAATTAGATTTAGATTCGTTAATGGTAATTTTATAGACTATGCAGCTCTCAACAAAAGCTTGACGGATATGCGCTCCAATGGACTTATTTTTGATTTTTCATTTAAGTCTTATGAGACGGACTTTGTTTTTTTCGGGGACGACATAGAGGCCCTTAAATTGCTCTACATCCATGCCAGTGACTACTTTAGACAAAGAATAGCAAGCGGGAAAACGGAAGAGCAACTTTTCTTGGATTACGCAGTCTATACATTAAATCTTGCTGATACACTTGGGCTAAGGCCCATTGACTTTAATAAAATTGAACCATCTATAAGAAATAAAACAACAAAAGCGATGGTTAAGTCCTTCTTTGTAAGCAGCGTGGCAGATAAAAAATCTCGGCCCAAAGTGGATTTTCCTGAGTTAAGTATCAATGCAAAAGAAAAGGTCTTTTTCAGAATGCTTCACATGAATGGACTAAGATGCTCACCACTGAATGCAGTAAGCTTTGAATCCGCAATGGCACAGTGTCTACGTGTTATGGGGAAAAATGTTTGAGAATGTTTTGTGCTATATGGTTTTGTGGGTCGTAAATACTAGCTCTAAATAAATCCCGGACCTTTTCCATGTCTTGGGATTCAAATTTTGAAGTATAATTTAAGATCTGCTCGATGTTTAAAGCTTTTGGTTTGAGGTGCTCACAAAGCTTTGGAAAAGTAGAAGGAGGCTCGTTTAAGGCCTTCTCTATAAAGTCCACCGTTCTAGTTATGCGCGACTGCATATTCTCTTTAGTTATGTGATGGCCAAACACACTTGGTGGTACCTTTAAAATGTTTTCCCCTGCCAGATCTTTATGTGCTCCCCAATCACTTACAATTAGTGGAAATCCTACTTCTTGGGCCTGTGCCGCACTGACGCCGAAATCCTCGAACAAGTTAGTGCTGAAATTGATCATCACAGAATCTTTGGGGAGGGTCTCTTGCCAATTGAGTCCTAGGTCTCCTTTAATTTCTGGAGTAAACTTCCATTTCAATTTTTTTATGGCATTCCGGGCGAGATACTCCTCAGGTTTAGGAGAGCAAATAGTTAGTTTGACTTCACCTTGAGAGCGTTTTTGAATCTCGTTAACCACGCCAATGGTGAGTTCTATGTTTTTACTTAACGCATAGCTACTGCTCATAACAAAGTGGAAGTTTTCCTTTGTTGAAGGAAGCGGATATGGAGACTGCGGCATGGGAAAAATTTCGTAGCGAGGGATGACACCGATGCTAGACAACGATATGCCCACGAGGTCATTTATAATCCTTTTCATGTCGTGACACAGGACCCATAGGCGATATTTAGGTTTTCTAGGCCAATTTTTTGCCCATACAATGGTTTGTAAAGCGTCACCAAATAGAACGACGTCAATGATTTCCTGGCCTGGCCAGATTAAGTCGCAGGCGTGGTTTGGAAAAGCGGAAGTGTAGGTTCCATGAATTCGATGAAAATAGTCAGAGACCTTGTCTTGCAGGATCATCAGGCTAGGGTAGGCCAACTCCTTTTCCAGCAGGTATTGGTAATATTTTTGTTTTGAGGGCAGCATCTACAAATGATATAAATATGTATATGAAAAATCCAATAATATTTAGGCCCCCAGAGTCTGTCAGCCGGGTTAACACCAATGGCAGTGTCTCGGTCGTTCTCTTCGGCCAGGATGCCCCCCGCCACTATGTTTTGGAAGGTGAGGATAGCACTTTATATTCACTTGTGAATGGTGAGCGTGCAACTAGTCAGATCATGGAAGAGTTCTTTTTGATCCATCATGAGAATTCACAGGTAATATTTTTTAGAAGACTAAAAAAACTCCTCAACTCGGGGGTCGTGGTTGTCGACGTCTAAAAAGGATAAATGGCTTTTTCGTTTTTTTATTTTTAATTCTTTGCTGTTTCTAACAGCACCTCTAGCGCTTCACTTGCCAGGTGACTGGGGTGCCTTCTCCAAAGCAAGGCTGTACTACAGGGCCATAACAGGTGTGGGCTATCGCTACAATATGTTTGCTCCAGAAATTTCTCCCACGAAGTATCATGTTCAATTTATTGTTTTTAATGAGGAAGGGTCAAAGACCATCGATTTTAAAAGAATTGTTCCCCAAATGCACAGGGCCAACTTCGAGTATGAACTTGGAATCGGTGGTGGAACATTTCGCGGTATTTCTGAGCACCTACCAATGCTTGAGAAGCTCATTGAGACAAAGTACCTATCTAAGGGGGTCGATAGATTGCGAGTTCAGGTAGTCGAGTATGAATTTGAATCTTTATACTCTAACAAAAAACCATTAAGAGTGGAAAGAGTGTTGTGGAGCAAAGATTACGATGGATAAGTTTCTAAAGGCTCTTTACGTTCCTAAAAATCTTTTTGAATCTAGCTTCCTTCTTGGACTGCTAATCTGTTTTTTCTTCAATTTTTTAGTGACACTTGCTTCTACGATTACAGGGGTCGAGATAGGAATTCCAATTCAACTGGATGTTTTTTTGATTCTTGGTTTTGATTTGGCAACCCTTGCGTCCTACAGATTTAGCAAAAAGATGTTTCTGTTTATGGCGTTTGTTAGCACTTCGTGCAAAATGACCTTCGACCTATTTTACGGAGATGCTGGGCACATTTTCTTTCAGAAATTTCTGTTTTTAGGTTTGCTGATCTCCTTCATGAGCTCAGAAGAAAAGAAGCGAACTCTTCGCGTGGGTGCGGTTTTGTTATTGCTGCTTTCCTATTTCTTTACCGGTTTTCAGAAACTCTTTTCAGACGACTTCGTGACAGGCAATGCTGTCCTTAAAGTCTTTGGCTCTCCTGTGTGGAGTTTTGTTGGTCACAATACAGTGGTCAAAGTCGCCGAAGCGGCACCCGCCATTCTTACTCTCGCCGGAGTAGCTGTGCTTCTTATAGAGCTCATCCTTCCTTGGCTCTTTATAATGCTACCTAGGACGAGGAAGCTTTCTCTGTTTACGTTTTTGATATTTCACGCCGTCACTTTTATATTTTTAGAGCTTACGACTTTCCCTATATTTATGATCATTCTAGACCTTTGCGTTTTAGGTCCCGTAGTCTACTATAACGGTGAAAGAAATTTAAAAAAGGAACTGATGTGATTATAGAATTCGAAAATGAGGTTATGCAAAAAATGATTCCATTGGAAAGGCACAAGCTTTTCTCCAAAATTCAATCAGGTGGAGACCTCAGAAGCTTTATGGAAAGGCATGTTTATGCGGTGTTTGACTTCATGAGCTTGGCCAAAGCATTGCAAAATGAATTCGCACCCTGTTCTGGTGTTTGGACTATGCCAAAGTCTAATAAGATGGCCCGGTTTATAAATGAAATTATTCTATGCGAAGAATCAGATGAATTGCCATCTGGTGAATATATGAGCCATTTTGAAATGTATTGTATGGCAATGGATGAGGTTCATGCTGACAAGACTAGCGCCATGAGTTTTATGAAAGCTGTTAACGCTTCTGGCGTGAGTACAGCGTTAAGAGAAGCTACAATGCCCAACTCATCTAGAAATTTTTTGAAATCAACATTTGAAGTTTTAGAAAGAGGGAAAATTCATGAAATCGCAGCTTTCTTTTGTTTTGGCCGTGAAAAGTGCATCCCCCTGATGTTCCAATCTCTTCTAGATGATATGAAAATATCAGAATCCGACGCTCCCATATTTTATCACTACCTCAAAAGGCATATTGAAGTGGATGGTGACTCCCATGGACCGCTAGCTCTTGAAATGATGGAGTTCATTTGTGGGACAGATGATCAGATGTGGGAAGAGTCCAAATCTGCAGCGATTAGCGCGATTGATTGTAGAATTGCATTTTGGGACGAAGTCGCAGAAGAAATTAAAAAGTAAGTGATCATATAGGCAAGTATCTTAGCCTCCTAGCTACGCCTATTTTGGCCTTTGCCAAATTTGGCATAAAGGACCACTTTTTAAAGAGAGTGCCCTGTTCTATGGTCAAAACTCAATCAATTCAGAATATCACAATAGTCATACTAACCTTTGTTTATCCTAAGTCACTAATAGTTGGCGATACAAACTTGGCCTAGGCCTGTATTAAGCAGAACCTCAAATCTAATGTAACATAAAATTGTTAAGGAATTTTTTATCAATACAGATAAAGAGTATGAGGTTTAATAAAAAGGTTGTTTTTGAATAAATTGAAATTGAGTACAATATTTCTTATAGCAGTATTGGTTAACACTCAAGCTAACACGACAATTACTCATATTGTTCGCAGAGGAGAAACTCTCTCTGAAATACTTTACCGGTACAATTTAAAGCCTCTTTATGGGAAGAACGGTAGTGTTCTAAGAACGATCAATAGCAATCCACAACTCAAGTCTTCCAAGGGAAATTCACTTGAACCTGGTCAAGGCCTTAAACTATATAGTGGTAAACAATCAATAAAGGCAGAGAAACTAAACTCTATCTCTAGAACTTTCAAAAGTTCGGATCGTCTCACAACTTCATTTTACTCAGGATACTTGGGAGTCAAAGGGAAAGATCATAACGGCAGCTCTGGTGAGATCCTTTCCAAACTTTACCATGGGGTCGGTCTTGAGTGGAGCAGCTTACTTACTAAGAATTATAAAATAGAATTCTCGGCTGCGTATTGGGATGTTGAAATTCAAGACTCTCAATAGGCAAGCCTTGTTAACAAGGATCAAAATATAAAGAAGGTTGGCTCAAGTCTTGAAAGAAAAATTGGTAACTACAATATTGAGTTGGGGTATAGTCTTAGAGATCAAATCTTTTATAGAGCTATAAGCACCAATAACTATAAAGTTCACACCGTAACGAATCATCAAGTTTATATAACGGCGGAGAGTCGTATTTATCAACTTAGGCAATCCTCTTTCAATTTGGGGTTGGGGTTAAACTACAATAATTACAACTCACCTGAAGATTTAATTATTAAACCGGGTACAGGTTATCTCGCTTTTATACAGTATGAAAAAACACAGGCCAAAAAGTCTTTGGGCGCAAGTCTTTATTTTGAAACAAATGGTTTTGAATCATCGGGTTCGAGCATGGAGTACAGCTCATTGTTTTTTAAGTTGGATTATGGAATTGAGTTATTTGAAGGAGAGAGCTTATGAAAAAGTTTTTAATTGTCGTTAATTCACTATTTATTCTAAGCTCCTGTGAAAATCCTCTAGGTGAGAAAGGAATTGATCTCTCCAGTTTCGATGACGGCCATACACCGTTCCCTATAGAAACAGTCCCAAAAGCTTTTAGCGTGACCTCTGTCAGTGCTGGAGATGAACAGGTAACATTGGAATGGGAGAGTGCCACTAATGCGACATCATATAAAGTTCTCTATGGAACAACCTCCAATTCCATAAACAATATCGCCACAATGTGTAGCTCATTTTCTTTGAGCTGCACCGTTACCGGACTCACGAACTCTCAAATTTATCACTTCTCAGTTGAGGCCTCTAATAATGCGGGAGATACGAATTCTGATAATACTTTAGCCGCTACACCTATAAAAATAGAAACCGCACCTGTGGTGAATGATTTTAATCCATCGAATGGAACTGAAGATGTAGAGAGCTTAGTTTCTTTGAATTATACTGATGCCGAGTCTGATGAAGCAACTAGTTGCGTTGTTAGTAATCTTTCCAATTTAACAGAGACTACATCTTGTGCTTGTTCGTCTGGAACATGTAGTGTTGGTGTGACGGGCGTCTCGAATTATAGCGGGGCAGTTGCATTTGACTACTCTGTTGTTGCAAATGGTGCGAGCTCCAACACTGCAACGGCGACCTTTTCCTTGGGAAGTGTTAATGACTCGCCACTCATCTCTGATGTTACAGATAAGAATGGATTTGAAAACACCCCCACATCTTCAATAACCATCAATATATCTGATGTCGACGATACCTTAACTTGCGGTGGTAGCATCTCAATGAACTCAACAAATACAACTTTAATAGACTCATCTGGTGTGAGCTATTCAGGGACGGCACCCAATTGTTCAGCAATCCTAACACCTAAACCAAATCAGTATGGGAGCGCCAACATAACTTTTACTGTTAGTGATGGTACTCTAACAGCGCAGGATTCATTTACTTTGAGCGTCGCTGAGACGAGTTTGACATTAAATTCCGGAGCCTACCAATATAACAGTGGTGCCTATGCTATGAGCTGTAAGGACTATCTAAACGGTGATGGGTATAATAATGAGGGCGATGGGAGTTATTGGATAGATCCCGATGGATCAGGGAGTGGCGCTCCTTTTAAGGCCTATTGTGATATGACGACACAAGGTGGAGGATGGACATTGGCAATAAGGTACGATAGTGACCAGGTGACGCCCACTGACTACACTCTTCCAAATAACTCTGGCAGAGAGGCCATTAATATTGATGATATGTCTCACATTTCCGCTTCGGCAACCAACAACTTAGCAGGTTCAATAAACATGATCCCTTTAGTTGAGAATGGAGCCACGCACTTGATGCATGTAGGAACATCTGTCGGCTCCACTTCTTATAATCACGTTTACTTCAGCGAGATCTACCAATCTGTCCTGGATAATCCTTCCAACCTTTTTAATAGCGATCTAGACACTAACGATGGGGAGGGAGTTGCTGGATCCTTAACTGGCTGGTCGGCGGCACTTAAAAATAGGTGGTATGAAAGTGACTTTTCTCTTATGAGCAATACCGAAACTAGGTTCTCATCTCTTCCCAACAGTATTGTTGGCGGAGAAGGAAACGCCATGTTTAATAACGGGGATAGAAACGGATCGACCTTTGCTTGTGGGGTTCAAGACACCATGGCCGGGCACAGGGACCCCAAAGTTAATTGGGGCTTTAGAGGTAAAGATGGGTCCCAACAAATGTACGGCGGAACAATCAATGTAGGCACGTACTGTAACTCGGCCCTGGACCCTAACGACTGCGAGCCTGCATCTAGAATGAATTTGATGTTTATTCGTTAAAATTAGGTGAACACCAACTAACTTAATGTTTAGGGGTGATTGATAATTTAAAAAGGTTTTCTCCACATTACTGGTGGGGAAAACTTGTTTTGATTAAACTTATCGTTGAATTCATGAGATCAGGCAACAAATGTTAAATCTAGCTTGAACTTTATGAAACTACACCTTTACCCGTGTTAAATAGGCCGGTACAAAATGCCTTATTTGGAACATTCAATTGGTTTTTCAACATTCTCTGTAGAATTTTTAACTTTATTCCGAGTAGAAGTTATTAAATGGAGGATTAAGAAGAATGGAATCAGAAAAGAAAATTAGAATTGACGTGAATGCGACCACCTCAGAAAGAGGCGGACTTAGTGGATTGATAGAAGGAACCCTTAGAAAGTTTAGAAATGTCGGCTTTGTCTTGGTTCTTTTCCCAATTACACTTCTTTATATTATTTGTATTGGAGTTTCCTTAACTCCAGGCATTTCCCTAGTTCAGGCAACTCTTGAATGGACTAACGAAAGCCACTTCATGCTTAAAAGCTTAGGCCTTGGACTTTCATTGGCCACTGCATATCTTAGCTATGGGCTAAGTTTGATTTTTGTTGTTCCTCTTGTGAATAAACTGCTGCCTTTGAAAGTAAAACCTATGAGAGAGTCGTGGTTTTCTTTAAGCGTTATTCCCTGGTACTACCACAACGCTCTTGTCTATTTAGTAAGATACTCGTTTTTAGATTTCATAACTCCCTCTCCACTAAATAAGCTTTTCTATCAAATGATGGGCATGAAGATTGGAAAAGGCAGCATGATCAATACTAGCAATATTTCAGATCCATGTATGATTGAAATAGGGGATTATGTTACCGTCGGCGGCTCGGCAACTTTGATGGCGCATTATGGCCAGAAAGGGATGTTGATAATCGACAAACTCGTAATTAAAGACAAGGCCACAATTGGTCTTAAGGCCAGCTTGTTCGGTGACGTCGTGGTTGGAAAAGGTGTCCTTGTAAAGGCACACGAAGCTGGGATGCCAAAGACTAGAATTCCGGATGCGGAACCAAAGCCTAAAAAAGTTGCTTAAAACTTATGCCTAGCTAGCTCTAGGCATTTTACACACTCTATTGTCCTCAATTATTGAATTCGCTATAGAGTGTGGATGCTTTTTCTAAGATGCCTCTTTTTATTCACACTATGTTCCTATGCTCAAGCTGGTGTGAGCTATAATAAATTTCTCCAAGTCAAAAAGGCCATTCATCTAACTTTTGAGGAACTCAGACCACACCCCAGTCAAAAGCTTTATATTAATCGAATAACCCAAGGCCTCTCTGAATCATACTGGTGGGATGTAAGTATGGTGCATGCTTCATATGTTCGTAGTGAATCAAATGAATTCATAGAGCACAATATCTACTTAATGGGAGGGCTTGCAAGAATGGAAGGCATTAGTCCAGAGGGCCTTCTTCTGATTGGATGCCATGAGCTTGGACATGGGCTAGGTGGGGAGCCTCGAAAAAAGGGGTCATTAAGCTCAACTGAGGGACAAGCAGATTACTTTGCAACTCAGATCTGCCTTCCTATTGCCCTCAAACACCTAAACAGTAAAACACCTTTCAAAACCAAAAGTAGTTATTCATCAATTTGTCTAAGACAAACTGATTATGAGATGAGCCTTTGTCAGCGTATGGTTTTTGCTTTGGAGAGTGAAATCGCTATCTTTAAGTCTACAGGTGAAACTGCTGACCTTACAAAGTCTTCCCAGGAGGTCGTGGATGAGTTAAACCTCTCTTCAAACTTCTACCCTAAAGCACAGTGCCGTCTAGACACAATGATCAATGGAATTTTAGGCCTAAGAAGACCACAGTGCTGGTATCCAGGTGGTGAGCTGCTTTGATGCCAATAATGGCATGTATTGCAAAGGCCTTTTCTAGATTCCAAGTAGTTAGATCCTTTTTCATGAGCAAATGATTATAAATTCTTCAAGGTTGATGAATGAATCCATTGTATGTGATATCAAACGATTAATTTTTATTAAGAACTAACTTATTCACAAGACAATACGTCTAGGCTGGTTATCTTAGATGGGCTTTTTGAGACTTACCTTCGTTTTTGCTGTTTTTTTCATTTCGGCGGTTGGCTATCTCCAATTAATGCCTGGGAAGCTTCCTAGAAGGATATCCTTCGAAAAAATTAGTACCAAAGACTACATTTTAGTTCCTAAGGGCTTCTCTTCCTATGCCCTCGACATGGGTCAAGTACTGGGTGGAAAGTGGTGGGAAGGCTCTCTCAATTTTGAAGGTGGACGCGGCGGTGTTAAGGCAATGCCATTTAATTTCAAACGAAAGAAGCTGGACGAACTAGTTAGGCCACTTGCCCCTTTTACTTTGCGACTAGGTGGATCTGAAGCGGACTCGGTTCTTTACGAAATTGACACTAACCGATCAGTGCTAACCCAAGAGGAGCTGAAACAGGGCTTTCAAACAATATTGAATCGTGAACGCCTAAATTCAATCAAGAGGTTTATTTCTGAAAATGATATTGAACTTATGTTCACCTTAAATGTAGGGCCAGGATACAGAGAGGATGGAAAACTTAATTACCAGGCGCTAGAAGAATTTCTTTCTAAACTATCCAAAGAGATTCCAAATATTAAGGTCTTTGAACTTGGAAATGAGATAAACGCATTTTTTCTTAATTATGGTTTAAGCGGCCAAATCTTTCTGAAGCAATACGCTGATGATTATCTTGCAGTTAAATCCATTCTTCGAAAGTATTACCCCAATGCAAAACTTGCAGGTCCTGCAAATGCATTTTGGCCGTACATCGGAGAGGTCTTTAAAACATTCACATTAAATTCAAAGCGTCTAATTGAACATTTGGGAAGTGAACTGGATCTTCTTACTTGGCATTACTATCCTACACAGTCCGTAAGATGTCCTGTTCAAATAGAGAAGGCCGACAAGGAGAGCATGCTGGAATCCATCTTCTACGATGATTATATAAATCAAGCAATTGTGCTAACTAGAAAAGCGCACCAAGAGGGCGTAAGTTCTGTTTGGCTAGGGGAGACAGGCCCGGCCCAGTGTGGTGGTCAGCCGCTAGTTAGTCAAAGTTTCGAGTCCGCTATGTGGTACTTTGATCACCTTTTTAAGACTTTAAAGAGCGGGCAGGAAAAACTTATACGACAGACTCTTGTAGGCTCCGATTATGGCCTAATTAACAACAAAGATCTTTCGGTGAACTTTGACTATTATGTCGCAAGGATCTTTGCAAGTCTTTCCCCTAAAGTGATGCTTACAAACGGGCATTCTCTTCTTCATAGTTTTTGTGATGATGAAGGGTATCTTTTTCATGCATTTGTTTTGGAGAATGAGCGCGAGCTTAAGCTTCCAAAAGGGGATCACTGGTTGGCCAGTCTTAGTGAAAGATCCTTTTCCCAATTTTCTGTGGAAAGCTTTAACAAAGAACTGACAAGAAACTTTGTAAAAGTTAAAGGCAAAATAAATCCTTCTGGCAAAACCATTAATATAATTAGGACGGATGGGCATGATCAAAGATGTGAAAACATTTTAAAAGGTCAGGCTGGGAAGTAGCTCCTAAGATTTTTTACCAAGGCCTGCATATTTATGGGCTTTTCTAAAATGCCTAATCCACCCATTTTCAAAACTTGTGTCTCAGTTACTTCAGCAAAACCTGTCATTAACATAACTAGTGGGATATCTGGATATTTGGCCTTTATTCGTTTGAGTAGCTCAACTCCATCGCCCCCTGGCATTCTTATATCTGAGATCACAAAAGAAATACTTTCCTTTTCAATGATATTAAAGGCCTCCACACCATTTGATGCGGTAAAACACTCAAAGTCTTCGAGTTCCAAGTAACCGGCGATGGCCTCTCTTAGTTCCGCTTCATCGTCGACAATGAGTACTTTAATGCTATTCATGCTTCTTCTCCTAAAAGAGGTAGGTTAAAGGTAAAAATTGTGCTTCCATCGGTTTGTATCAACTCTAATTTTTGGCCATGTTCTTGTATGATTTTGGCCGAAATAGAAAGTCCAAGCCCTGTTCCCTTTCCAACTTCTTTGGTGGTGTAAAAAGGCTGGAAGATTTTCGCTATTTTTTCTTCAGGTATGCCTGGGCCATTGTCTTCTATCGATAGTGTTAGACAACTCTTTTTTATTTCAGATTTGAACTTTATGATGCGTTCTTCTTGGTCTTCTATTGCATCCATAGAGTTGTTAAGCAAATTTAGAAGAACTTGTGAGATCTGAACTCGTCTACATTTTACTTTGTGATCGTTATGTCTGTCGATTTCAACTCTTAAATCAATTCCTTTGCTTTTGCACTTCTCTTTGGACAGGCCTAGCACGTCATCCACTATTTCTTTTAGACTGCATGTATTCAACTTTTCAGAGCTAGCGTCTCTTGAAATCACCCTCATCCCTTGAATGATCTTGGCCATTCTAGTCGTTGTTGCTTTCATGTGTGTTAAGTCGTCGTTAAGAATTTCGTCTGTAAGTTTTCCTTTTTGAAGCCGTGATTGAGTGATGTCAATTCGTCCGCTTAATATCGCTAGAGGGTTGTTGATTTCGTGTGCGATGCCCCCCGCCATCTCTCCGAGTGCGGCCAGTTTTGATGCGTTAAAAAGCTTGGCCTGCTGTAGCTCAATTATTTCTCTGTCGTGCAACTCTTTTTCTATGTCAGTGAAATAGAGGCAATGACCCACTACTGAGGTTCCGTTGAAAACTGGTCCATAAGACACCCTAAGTTTATTAGCGTCAGAGATGTAGTCAAAGGTTAGCGTCTCCATTGCCGCGACAGCTTTTTCCAAGTTTGAGCATATTGTTTTGTAGAAGTTGTCACTGTCTGGAAATAGATTGGAAAGTGATCTTCCCAATACGGCTCTTTTTGAGAGAAGTATGTCGTTTCTATTCTTTATTTCCAACATTTTAAGCAAACTATTGGTAATTTCGACCACCTTTAGCTCTCTATTAAGAAATAGAAAACCTCCTGGGAAGGTGCTTGCGAATGCATCCCACAAGACTTTTGATACATACCTTCGTTCATTTTCTTCAAGGGGTTGGATAGAGTAATGGTCACCCAGACTCATGAACTTGAAAAGACGCTCTTCTTCTTTTTCAGGACCTTCTCTTAACTTTAATTTGCATTTGATATCTACTTTCTCACCTGCAAATACCGTTCTAACCAAGGAAGTAAATGGCCTTGTGTTGTTAAAAATATCGATCAAGCTCAAATTGATAAGGTCTTTATCTGAAGACCAAAGAATCTTTAAATCGTGATCAAAGACTAGTGACAGTTTAGACAATTTTTACTCCTGTCGCTCTTGCAATGAACTCCTCATCTTCGCGTTTAAATTGACTTTTCTTTATCAAGGTGAACTTTGCTTCTGAAAGACCCTTTTTAATTATGGCCCTTTCGTCTTCAATGATCTCCAAGGAAAAATCATCTAAAATTCGTGGAGTTCCAAAATAAGATACTATTTCTTTCCAAATATCTTGGATTGTGCTTTCTTGAACGTAATACTGATATGTATCCTTTCTAATGCAGTTTCTTAATTTTCTTTTAAATGGTAGCTTCAATTAGACCTCTCTCTTAATTGAGAATTCACATACAGGATCCTTTGAAACTAAACAGCAGGTTTCCTCACTAGTAAATTTCCCGGCCCTTTCCTCAAAGTCTCCTTTTTCATAAACCAGCGCCATTAGTCCCGCAGATATACCCCGCAACATAAAGCACTGTGGAGATTCATGGTGTCCCTGGGCCTCGATATACCCATAGGCCTCGTAGCCATTTGTTGAGCACAGCTTTAAGGCCTCGTAGGGATGGTGTTCAGCAATGTGGCATCGCCCCCATCCAAGACCGTTTGCAACCGCTACCAATCCAAACAACTTATCGCTTTGCACTTTTACCATTGGTCTTACTAGCCCTTCCCACTCCTCGGATTCCAAAATCCCTCCAAAAGTGTTGAGTGCGCAGTGTTCTGCATCTTCAACAAGCATTTCTTTTGCCAGATCTCCAAAGCCAACTTTCTCCATTTCTTTTATAAATCTAATTGTGAGAAGGTTGTAAAACTCCTGAGGGGTATGTGCCAAGTAAACATTGAATGAAGGAATAAGGCCTTCATTATTTCCCTCGAGGGGCATTCTTATGACCGCGTTTATAACTTTACCTTTGTCTATGTTTGAAGTTGCTTCGTTGTGTTTTTGGTTTGTGATGAAATTAACATCATTTTTTGTTCGTTTTTCAAACTTATTTTTCGGCATGTCTAAAGGCGTGACTTTAAATTCGCAAACGCTGCTGTTTGCTTGATTGGCGCAGCAGAGCTCTTCCACGGAAACGTCTTTATTAAAAACGGCCTTAATTGCGCCTTCAAGAAAACCTTCGGTAACTCTACAGACAGTTCCCTCTGTTTTTATAGCTCCGCAGTTCCAACCTTCAACATAATGGCTAAATGGTGAGGTTATTTTGCCTTCTTTAAGTCTCGACAAGTCTAAAATACCAAAACCCAGGAAACGATATAGGTCCTCTATGATAGTATCACTCTGTTCCTTAGCTTCCAGGATATTGCTAAAAAGCTCCCAGTAGATTGTTGCCGCAGTTTCACGGATAATTTTTTTTCCATCAACCTTTTTGTTTTGTTCAAGGGTTCTTTGCAGGCGGGCATTATAGTGGTGACAATGCAACACCATGTTCATGCCCCCTAGGAGTTTCAAACCAAGCTGTGGGTCTAGAGTGTAGTCCTCTTGTGATAAGTGATGCATTCAGCGCTCCATGCTTTGTATTCAATAATTGATCTAAGGGGCAACACCAAGCTTAGGCGCATAGGTATTGCTAATTCTTCCTATTAAATCTCTCATGTCCAAGGGTTTTAAAAGTAGTTCGCTAGCGCCAAGACCTAATGCCTCTTCTTTGGTAACTTCCGCAAAGCCTGTCATAAGAATTACCTCGGGTAAAAACTTGTCTTTTTCTTTTATTCTTTTTAACAGGTCAATTCCAGTGCACTTTGGCATCCTTATGTCTGAAAGGACTAAGTGGACATCTTCATTTTCAAGAAGCGATAGGGCATCTTCTCCATTTTTAGCGGTTAAGCATGTGAAGTCTTCAATTTCAAAGAATGTTTTTATGCCTTCTCGTAGTTCTTTTTCATCATCTACAATAAGGATTTTAAAGTTCTTCATGGATTAACGCCTTCATTAGGAAAACTTAAATTGAGTTATGCTTTTGTTACAACCTAATGTTCGGAATGCATTGGTATAAAATTTATGCTAGAGGCGCTAAAGTTTGCTTAAGATTTGATAGGGAAGGACTATACCCTCCCAGTAGAATATTACTCTGCGGCCCTTTGAACCTTTGTAAGGTCTCCTGTTGCGGCAGATTTAATATTTTTCATATTCTTAGGGTTTCCATCAGGATGAAGGACTACCTTTAGAACTTGCCACTTAGCTAGTTCGCCTTTATTGATTGTTGCCGTGTAGGTGCCATTACCCTCTGAGTCTGTCTGAAAAGAATAGTTTCCTGAGCCTAATCCGGTCATGCTCATTTCAGGTTTTTCATTGACCAGCCAAACGGTATAAAGTGAATTGGGCTTCAAGTTATCCAGGTTAATTGTCACTTTATTTTGTCCATCTTTTACTTGTTCAATTTTAGCTGATCCATCAACATTATCAAAAACTCCTCCGTCAAGCTTTAGGGTGTCAGCTCCAAGCACGGCAGATGTAAATGTGAAACAAAAAGCGAATATAATAGTTTTTAAATTGTGCATATCGGTCTCCTTCGTTTTGCGATGAAGACCTAATTATGCAATTTGAAGACCATTGTGAATTTATTTTGATCTTGCTGTTTGAAGTTTTTCGTAACTTTCAATAAGTCTCTTATGTTTATCTAGACCTTTGAGGTTTGAATCCGTCTTGGCCAGTCCGTGAAATTTTAAATTCCCTTTAACTGTGTTTAATGCGCAGTTAAAGAGTTCTTTGCCGTACATTGTTTCAAGAGCTTTTTGATAGTTAGGCAGATCGAGATCTTCACGTATTTCTATATCTAAAACAATGTCTACGACTTGATAAAACCTTTTTCTTTCAGGCAAATTGTCGTTAAAAGCTAGGAACATTTCCACCAGCTCTTTTGCTTCATAAAGGTTTCCTATTGCGAGATGAATCAGTGTTTTCAATTCTCCAATAGTGAGTTGTCCCCAGGTTGAGTTTTCATCAAAAGCAATCCCTATCAATTCCGAAATAGGCATGTAGTTGTCAAGTTCGCTTCCTTCTAGATTTTCGACTAAAGATGAAAGCTTTTCATTCTCAAGGTTGTGTAAGTTGAGGATGTCCTCTCGAAACTGTAGGGCCTTGTTGTGATTGTCCCAAATAAGATCTTCAGGCTCATAGATTTCAGAGTAGCCTGGAACAAGTATTCTGCAGGCCTTTGCGCCTAATCCCTCATAGTCGGCAATGTAGACTTCTTTTTCCAATTGCTTGAAAATGCTCATGAGATGGTCGAACTCCTCTTCAGTCGTTCCAGAAAAATTCCATTCCACAAAATCAAAATCAGGCCTCTCTGCGAAAAACTTCCAGGAAACAACACCTGTGGAGTCTATGAAGTGGTCAATTATATTGTTGTGTTCCGTTACGGCGTGAGTGTTAAAAGTTGGTGGGAATAGATCGTTAAGACCTTCAAAGCTTCTACCTTGAAGAAGCTCTGTAAGGCTTCTTTCCAGTGCAACCTCAAAGTTTGGATGTGCACCGAACGATGCAAACACACCACCGTTTTTAGGGTTCATTAAAGTTACACACATAACTGGAAACTTTCCACCCATTGAGGCGTCCTTAACTAAAATAGGGAAGCCCTTTTCTTCAAGGGACTTAATGCCCTCTTTAATTTTTGGGTATTTTTCTAGCACACTTTCTGGAACATTTGGCAGTGTCAGCTCTTCTTTAATAATTTGATTTTTTACGGCCCTTTCAAATATTTCGGACAAGGACTGCACTCTTGCTTCCGATCTAGTATTTCCAGCACTCATACCGTTGCTTACGAATAAATTGCCAATTAAATTAACGGGAACATAAACCATCTCTTTGTCTGATTGACGCTCAAATGGAATGGCACATATTCCGCGTGCTTTGTTGCCTGAGTTTGTGTCTATTAAATGAGAGGCCTTTAGTTCTTCATCCATTGAGTAGTGGGATAGAAAAACTTCATCCATTAGTCCCTCGGGAATGCTGTCCTCGCTTCCAGGAGGAAACCATTTCTCATCGGGATAGTGAACGAATTCGGCGTTGGCCCTTTCAGGTCCAAGATAGTAGTCATTATAAAAGTAGTTGTTGGTAATTCTTTCAAGGTATTCGCCAAGTGCTGAGGCAAGCGCAGCATCCTTAGTGGCGCCTTTTCCGTTTGTGTAACAAATAGGGGAGTCTGCATCTCTAACATGCACTGACCACACATGTGGCACAGGATTTCTCCAAGATGCAATTTCTATTTTTATGCCAAGGTTTTCCAATAAAGAGCTCATGTTTGCAATGGTGTCCTCTAAAGAAGAGTCCTTACCTAAAATCATAGTCTTTTTATCTTTATCGGATGTGTGCTCGTAGACTAGGCCTGAGTCCTTTCCCAAAACATTCTTGGTTTCAATCTTGAAACCAGGTTCGTTTTGAATAACCCTTTTAACTGTGCACCTTTCCATTGCGGCGAGAATTCCCTTTCGGTCTTTCTCGGAAATGCTTTCTGGAAGTTCAATTTTGATGTTAAAAATCTGATTATATCTGTTCTCAGGGTCGACTATGTTATCTTGGCTTAACTTAATATCTTCAGTAGGTATGTTTCTGGCCTTGCAATAAACCTTAACGAAGTAGGCCGCGCATAGGGCAGAAGAGGCCAGAAAGTAGTCAAATGGGCCAGGCGCTGTGCCATCCCCCTTGTACCTGACCGGCTGGTCAGTGATTATTCTAAAGTCGTCAAAAGATGCTTCTAGTCGAAGGTTTTCTAAAAATTTTACGTTTACTTGCATGCTGCATTAATAACTGTTTTAAGTATGAGTTTACAGCTAAAAGAGCAGTGATAAGTAAGAATTACAAAGGTAAGGCTAGAGTCTTGCTTTATATACAAGATACTCCAGTCCATTTAGCTTGATTTCATACAAGAGGCCTAATAAGCGCCCAATTTCACCACTTGGAAAACCTTTGGAGTGATACCAAACGACATAATTCTCAGGAAGTTCAATTAGAATGGTGCCCTTGTATTTGCCATAGGGCATTTTAACTGAAGAAAGTTTATGAAGATCATTCATATAGGCCCTTAAATTCCCCATGGGTTATTCTGTAGTAGACGCACTTTTTATCCCTTCCTGGATAGGGAGGATACTCTTTTTCATACTGGTATGTAAGGCCACATTTCTTCATAATATTCGTGGAGCCAAGGTTTGATTTGTGAGCAATGGCCCAAACCTCCTTGGCGGCTAAGACTTCAAACGCCTTTTTAACTAAAGCCTTTGAAACTTCAGTTCCAATTCCCTTGCCCCAAAACTTTCTTTTAAGTCGGTATCCCAGTTCCAGTACTTCATTATTTTCAGGATCCTCCTTTAGAGGACGTAGCTGAAACCAGCCAATGAATTCTCCTGATTCACAATCCACTGCCGCCCAATAACCCAGCCTGCCATTTGTTTTCTCTTTTAGCTCTAAAAAGGTTTTAATGGTTTTCTTTACTAGTGCATCATCACTGGGAACTCCATCAGTTAAAAACCTCATGACTTCTGGGTCGCTGTCTAAGTCCTGAATTAGCGCTTCGTCTTCAAGATTGAATTGCCTGAGACGAACTCTGTCTGTTTTAAGATAATTACACATTTTTATCCTAGTTATTTAGTTTGGTATAGGTTTCTAATTTGCAGTGATCTACTTATAGACTGGATATTATAAACAAAAAACCACATTTCTAAATATTTTTTCATGTTAAGTTTTTTGCATGGTGACAGTTTATAGTCCAAAATAAGAAAAATAAAACTAGCAACAAATGGCCAGGAATGAAATTGAAGAAACCTCCTAGACCACAGAACGATGTTCAAAGACTGGAAGAGCTAAATTCATTTAAGATCATAGACACTCCCCAAGAAAGGGAGTTTGATGATCTTGCCAATCTAGCAGCTGCCGTAACAGGTTGCGAATGCGCCATTATATCGTTTGTTGATAAAGATAAAGTGTGGTTTAAGGCGATGGTTGGCTTTGAGGGGAAGTTTGCTGACCGAGATGAATCAATATGCTCGCACGCTATTATGAGTGATGAGATTTTTGAGGTTAACGACTTGTCGCTCGACGAACGATTTAAGGATTATACCATCGTTTCTGGAGAGCCGTTTTATAAGTTTTACGCTGGCGTGCCTTTGGTCACAGGTACTGGGTACTCAATTGGAACACTATGTGTGTTGGAACGAAAAAAGCGAAAACTTTCATCTAGCGCCAAAGCTGCCCTTAAAGCAATTGCTAGACAAATAGTATTTACCCTTCAAGCAAAAAAACAACGGGTAGAGTTCGAAGAGTCACAAAAAGTGGCAAAAATTGGAAATTGGCATTATGAGATCAACGAAAAAAAGATTAGTTGGTCCAAGCAGCTATTCGTAATTTTTGGATTAGACCCAAAAGGTGTGGAGCCCCAATTCGAAGAGCATATAAAGTCAATACACCCAGAAGATAGGGAACTATGGAAAACTACTGTTGAAAAATGTTCTCAGGACGGCGAACCTTATGAAATCGTTTTTAGAGGAATGAGGCCAAATGGCGAGACTGTATGGTTGAAAGCATTTGGCGAAGGTATCAAGAACTCTAAAGGGAAGATTGTTTCTATGGGGGGGACGTGCCAAGATATTACAAAATCAAAACTGTTAGAGCTTAAGAATGAGGAAATTAGGGAGGTGGCCAGAAAGCAGCTTGAGGAGCAAAAGAGGTTTTTGAGCAACACCCTGGATAATATGCCGGCAGTTGTTTACGCCAAAGATGTGGAAGGAAAATTCATCGCAATTAATGAGGTTTTTAGAAAACTGTTTAAGTTAACAGATGAAGAGGTCATTGGAAAAACAAATCATGAAGTCTTTCCCCATGAAATAGCTGAGGCATTTAGAAAAAATGATTTGGAAATTATTAAATCTAAAGCGGTTCAAGAGTCTGAAGAACTGGCCATCGGTAGTGATGGTAAAAGGCGTGCCTATTATTCACTAAAGTTTCCCTATTTTGATGATGAAGGAAACGTTATCGCCACTGGCGGAGTATCTTTGGACATAACAGAAAAGAAGGAGTTTGAGAGGCAGGCCTTCCATAATGCCAAATTAGCTTCCATAGGAGAGCTTGCAGCGGGTGTGGGCCATGAAATCAACAACCCGCTCACTATAGTTAAGGGTTATGCAGCCTCGATCCTCAGCCGTGCCGAAGCTGGTGTACTAAATAATGAAATCCTTAAAAAATATCTTGAACAAATCGACAAAGCTTCAGATCGCATCGCTAAGATAGTTCAAGGGCTTAGGAACTTTTCAAGGTTTGACGATGAAGGGCTTGCCCCTATAAATCTGAATGAGCCTTTGACGGAATCGGTCGAAATGATTAGGGATATTTATGGTCGAAGTGGGGTTCAGCTTGAACTTTCCTTGCCTGATGAACCTTTAATAATCCACGGAAATTCTGGAAAGTTGCAGCAGGTCTTTATTAACCTGTTGGCAAATGCGAAGGATGCAACTAAGAACCAAGAGGAAAGGTCAATCTTGGTTAATGCTGAAAAGACTAGAGATAGCATCATTTTGACGTTTAAAGACAATGGCGAGGGAATCTCTCCTGAGATCCAGGAAAGAATATTTGATCCATTTTTTACAACTAAGGAAGTCAATGAGGGGACAGGTATTGGTCTTTCAATATCACATACAATAATTCAAGAACATGGCGGACAAATTAGATGTGAAAGCATTGTGGGTAAGGGCACATCATTTATAATTGAATTACCATTCTTGGAAAAAATGCACAAACCTGAAGGTGAAGAGGATGTCAGACCACAGTTGAGGAAGTACAAGGATCTAAAAGCGTTGGTGGTGGACGACGAGGAAGGAATACGTTTCGTTTTGTCTGAAATGCTCGTTGAAATGGGGGTTATAGTCAAATGTGCGGCAAACGGACAAGAAGGTATGGAGATCATTGAGCAGAATCCGAAATTTGATCTAATTATTTCCGATATGAAGATGCCAATTATGGATGGGCCCACCTTTGTTAAAGAGGTGCGCAAAAGTAAGAGCATCCAAAATCAACCTAAAATCGTCTTTATCACAGGCGGTGTAAATGTGGACATTGAGGATGAGAATAACGAACTGCGGGACCTTGTTGATGGATTGCTACTCAAACCCTTTGATAAGGAAAAAGTCGCCCAAGTTCTAAATTTAGCAGTATGAAATAATTCAAAATTCTTAGGATTTTCACAATTCATAGAGACTCTCATCAAACAAGGCCTTTATAAATATAAATATGGGGAGGCCACCAATGATAAAAAACAACGACAATATTCTTTTGTTTGAATCTCTTGCTTTGCGAGATGTTCGCGAAGCTGTGGGGGGGAAGGTCATTGTAGTAGATGACTGCAAAGATTCTCTTGAATTGATTAGCAACTGGTTAACGAAGTATCATAAGGCCAGAGTTGAAGTTTATACAAATCCTTTTGATGCCTTAAGAAGCATCATCAAAGAAGAACCCGACTTTTTGATCCTTGATGTAGAGATGCCACGTTTGGATGGTTTGGAACTCAAACGTCTAGTGCGGGCAATGTCTTTATTTGAAATTCCCACCTTGTTTGTTTCGGTTAACCCAAAGCATCGGAAAAGGTTGACTAAGAAGTCCTTTGAATACTTTGAACACAAGCCTCTAAGTAAGTCTAGAGTCCTTAAGTACTTTGAAGGGAAAGATGCCATCGCTTCTTAAAGTTTCTTTGCGACGCCGATGTAACCAAGAGTCAAAGAATCGTTTATTTTAAATCGGAACTCTTTTGAAACTTCCCTTTTAAATAAACAACGGAAAAACTCTGCATCAAAGCATGGCCGTATACCCTTTATCTCTATCAGCTCAAGGCCAGTTTCTTTCATCATCATGACAAGCTCTTCTGGCTTTATAAAATATTCAAGTCTGTGAAGGTCTTTTGGTGTGTTCGGTACGAACCATTCCATAAACTTGATTATAACAAGCCACGAAAGCGGATTGCGATTAAAAGTGTGAAAAAAGAATAGGCCATTTTTCTTTAGAACATTGGCGGCCTGAAACACCACTTCTTTGGGGCCTTGAACATGCTCAAGAAAGTCCATCGCAAATACTGAGTCAAAGGTCTCAGGCTCAAAAGGAAGGTTCATTGCATTCCCAAGGATATATTTCACCTTTTTTGTTTTATCAAATTCTTTTGCGATCTCCAAGGAGGAAGCCGATGCGTCCAAACCTGCAATGTGTTTATACTTTTTAGAGAGTTCGTTTGTTAGAAAGCCAGCACCACACCCAATGTCCAGCATGGACAAATCCACTGACTCATTAAAATGTCTTTTTAAATGTTCAAGAATCAAGGGGGTTTTTGTTCGCTGTTCCTGGCGAAGAATTGCTATTGGGTTATTATTAGATTCATACCAGTCTGTTCCCAATGTATTATAGTATTCGTTATTAACTGCCTTTAGCTTCATGTGGTGTCCTTTTGATATTCCAGTAGTATATTTGATGAAGTAGGAATAAAGTAATCAGTATTGATTGAATAAAAATTTCATAAAAACCGTCTTCTTTCCAAACGAATAATAGTCCTATTAAAGAAATGGGATGGATCAAGAAAAGTCCACAATGTAACCAATGTTCAAAAACATCGCATTCTTTGATGTGAACCCATTCATCTTTAAGAATTACCAAGCAAGACAGAACTGCCAAAATTAAAAAAATAACGGAGTTGCTTTCACTAAAAGGGGACACGAGAGTGTAAATAAAGCAACCCAGAAAGATAAATGTGTCTATAGGGTGTCCGATTCTCTCCCATTTTTTTAGCCCTCTTCTTTTGTGAAAATAGAACTCATCAAATAAAATTAAGACCCCCTGAATTGGCCAAGCTAAGAGGAATATTTTTTCCATACCTTGAATATCCCTCCTGTAACTGTGAGTCCCGGGCCAAAGGCCATAGTCGCGATGTATTTGTAATTTGATTTTGTAACCTTTGCCCATATGTGAGGCAATGTGGCAGAGGACATATTTCCATATTGTTTTAGTATTAATTGGGAATTTTCTACTTGCACGTCCTCTAAGCTCAACGTCTTTTGTATTGAGCTTATAATTTGTGGGCCTCCAGGATGTATTGCAAACTCAGTTTCATTTTTAGCATCGTGGTAGTTGAGGCCTGCCTTGCTAAATAGGTCCACACAATAGGCCTCAAGAATGTTCTCCAAGATCTTAGGAAGTTTTTTGGAAAGAGTCATATTAAACCTATGCTGACCAAGCTTCCAGGTCATTTCATTCGCTGTGTCTGGTATTATAATTTCTTTCAAGGCCAGCACCTCAAGCCCATCGGAATGACTTCTATTGAAGGTCTCTTCATTTAAACAACTGTATTTAATAGCACCGTCGCTAAAAAGTGATTGAACCACAATCTGTTCGGGGGTGAACTTTTCCGGGTTTAAATGGATACTGCAAATTTCAGAGTTTACGATATCCACATGTCCTGCACCTGATTGAACTTGCGCGCTCGCACAGCGCACTGCCGGAAGTGCCGCATAGCACCCCATGTGGTATAGATGAGTAACCATGGTAGGGCACCTTTTTTCCTGAACTAGAAGTTGTGGCGCTGAGGGAGAGTTGTAATGGGTGCAAGTTGCATGAAAGATATGCTCTGGCATATTCGAATCTTCGTGATAGAAGTCGTTAAATATCTCTTCAAATACTTGTTGAGACTTTTCTGACCTCCTATCCAATGTGGGGTTTAGGTCCTCTTCATTAAAAAAGTAGTCGGTCCAATTAAATGAGTTAACATTTTGAACGTAGCTCTGTCTTCGATTTATATGATGGTTACCAACACCGAATTTTTCTATGTATTTAGAAACTCTTTCGTATCCATCTAGGAATTTGGCACGTTGATACTTTTCATGAAACTGCTTCAGCCATTCTAATGAATCATTTTGATCCAAGCTAAATCTGGGGCAATGACTTACAAAGTCGCATAAGAAGGCCTTCATTCATCCATAATGCAGTATCATGGTCCCTTTCTAAAGTTTCTAGCTTTGATTTACTCTGAACTTCAGCTGATATTTCTTATGGCATTAAAAAAAAATAATTTTGCGTGCAAGGTGTCGAAAACACTGATTTGTGATGGAAGATTAACAATCAATAGATAGCTCGCTCACATTGTGTTGTTAACCTTTCAATAACTCAAATACTTGGGGAGGGGAAATGAGCTTTGACTTCAGAAACCATAAAACTTCAATGGGTCGATCGCATAATCTTGAGGACCAAAAAAGAGTCCTTGTTCTAAGTGAATCAAAAGGGTTTGTAAATACCGTTCAAAACAGTGTTGTGAATATGGAAGATGTTGAAGCATTGGTGTTTAAGGATGTGTTTTCGGCCATAAGAAGCTTGATTAGGGAAGGAGCTGATCTGCTTCTCATTGATAAAAACAATGCTCAAGTTTACGGACTTAAATTGGATGTCATTATGGAAGAGCTCGCCTTGACACAGGTACCTGTTGTTTGCGCTTCATGGTCAAAGGAGCATAGTACTCTGTCATTTAATAAAAAGTGTGGTCCCAAAGATAGCAATGAAACTAGTTGGAAGCTTATATTGCGTTTGGAAGACGCATTGTCTGTTGCCTAGTTATATAAAAGGAAATTGATATGAAAACTAAAAACAATTCAATTCAAACACAAGATAATTTGCCATTATTTTTACAACTCTTTTTCAAGGACTACTTTAAAGTAAAAGTAAACTTTGAATTGCAAGAGTTTGAAAAGCTCAGAGAGTCTATTGAGACGCTTGTAGGCACTGCTTCTGCATATGGTTTTAGAAGACTGAATATCCTTTGCGGAGAGCTTCTGGAAGGTTGCAATGATCTTTTGGATTGGAACAGTTTGAAGCCTGCAATGATAAGATTGGACAGTTACTTTTATAGCCTAGAAACAAATTACAAACAAACAACGGCCTACAAGGTTTGTTAATTTCATCACATCCGCGGGAAAGACCAACTTAGAGAGTTGCTCTTTCCCGCTTTAAAATGAACTGGCATGCGGCCCGCATGAAAAAATGTATGAAAGTTGGAATGTTCAGTGTTCACCGTTTTGACCAAGACGCTTTTGAACCAATCTCTAAAGATTTTAAGTTAGACATTGATTACTATGAGGCCAGGCTTTCCATAGAGACTGTTAAACTGGCGCAAGATTATGAAGTGATTTGTTGCTTTGTAAATGATGACCTTAATGAAAGTGTAGTTGAAGAGTTGGCGCAAGGAAATGTTAAACTTATTGCCCTCAGGTGTGCGGGTTATAATAATGTTGATGTAGAAAAGACCAAAACGCTGGGGATGAGTGTTGTAAGAGTTCCTAAGTACTCGCCATACTCTGTTGCCGAGCACGCAGTTGGACTTACCCTTTGTCTAAGTCGAAAATTACATCGGGCCTATAATAGGGTAAGGGAACATAACTTTTCACTTGATGGCCTTGTTGGAAATGAATTGCATAATAAAACTGTAGGAGTCGTTGGAACTGGTAAAATAGGCAGGGCCTTCACAAAAATAATGAGTGGGTTTGGCTGCAAGGTTGTAGCCTTCGATAAAAAGAGAAATCAAGAAATTCAAGATCTTTATGGCCTCAAGTATGTTGAATTAAATGAGCTATTGAAGACGTCAGATATCATATCCCTTCATTTACCCTTAAATAGCTCAACTCATTACATTATTGGCCCAAATGAGTTTAAGGATATGAAGAAGAATTCGATTATTGTAAACACTGGAAGAGGAGGGCTAATCAATAGTTGTGCTCTTTTAAACGCCCTTGAAAGTGGAGAGATTGGGGCTGCAGGACTTGATGTGTATGAAGATGAAGCTAGTTACTTTTTTGAAGATCTTTCTGATTCAATTATCCATGATGCGTGTCTATCGCGGTTGCTCACATTTCCAAATGTAATCATGACTTCTCACCAGGCCTTTCTGACTCACGAGGCTCTGGGCAACATTGCCCGCACAACCCTTGAAAGCATAAATGATTATAAACTTGGAAACAAACTAAAGAACTTAGTTTAACTTTCTTTTTTTCTCTATCATCTTTTGAAGCTCAATCACGATAAATACTGAGCTCGCTAAAAACAAATACTTAAACCAAGTTTCAAAATCAACAGGGCTTACTTGCAAAAAATCGCCCATTGGCCTCCAATGCATGGCAAGTATATGTACCGCTTGCGCAAGTATGGTACCGTATATCAGTAGGGGATTTCTTAGTATGTTTTTAAGGCCAGAGCTTCTTTCTGATCTTGCATTCCCAACCATTATGTTTTCAAAAAGCACCAACAATAATAAAATGTTATTTTGGGCATCTATTAAACTCATGCCACTTTTTAAAAGATTGATAAAAAGAAGAAAGGCAACTGTCGCCACTACCACTGAGGAGAGTGCAACTCGTTTAATCATGAGACAATTAAAGATTCTTTCCTTTGGCCTTCTGGGTGGAACAGTGAGCTCATCCCCCTCTTTAGGCTCAAATGCAAGTGCCACATCTTGGATACCATTTGTCACAAGATTTAACCAAAGAATTTGTACTGCGGTTAATGGCATTGGTGTTTTAAAGAAAACACATAAGGTAAAAAGTATTATCTCAGCTGCACCTGTAGACATTAAGAGATAAATCACCTTCCTAATATTTGAATATGCGACCCGCCCTTCTTCAATGCCTGCGATAATGGACGAGAACTTGTCATCCGTAATAATTAATTGAGAAGTCTCTTTGGCAAGGTCTGTTCCAGACTTTCCCATGGCAACTCCAACATGTGCGACCTTTAGAGCGGGAGCATCGTTCGCGCCATCACCTGTTATTGCCAAAAAGTGACCTTGAGAAATTAGACTTTTAGCAATTAAATACTTCTGTCCTGGCTCAACCCTTGCAAAGACTGTATGGTGGCCGACCACTTCATCAAACTCACTAGGTCCTAGGGTCTTTAATTCAGGACCAGTGCAAACTTGGTTGAAACTTTCAGCGATTTCAAGTTTTGAAGCAATTGCAAAAGAAGTTCTAGGATGGTCTCCTGTTATCATGGCAATCTTTATGCCTGCTATCTTTGCCTTTTTCACTGCTTCTTTAGCGTCCCCTCTAGGTGGATCAATGAGTCCAACTAAACCAACAACTTCAACATCTAGAACGTTTTCAACATTTAAATCTACATGCTCATTTGATACTGATAGCGCCAAAGCAATCACTTTGTTGCCAGAAGAGGTCATGCTTTTTAAATTTTTCTGAAGTATGTGGTTTGATTTAAGAGAAGTAAATTTTTCTGGAGCTCCTTTTACACAAATATAGTATTTACCGTTTAAAGAGTGAAGGGAAGCACTGTAACCTGCATGGGATTCATATGGTATTTTGGCTATCTCTTTTGCTTTTGAAAAAAGGTCGTTAAGGCCTTGGTTGTCATCTATGGCGTGCATTAGGGCCACATCTACTGTGTCACCCTTGATGCCCTCCGAAGTCTTGATGGCCTCATTTGCAAGACCTGCAACAATATAAAGATTAAGGATGTTTTTATCCTCTGTTTGAGTCCCTACAACAATGTGTTGTCCATCTTTGGTTACCCAATTTTCCGCACTTAATTTATTTTTGGTAAGGGTACCCGTCTTGTCTGTTCCTATATATGTGCATGAACCCAATGCCTCCACCGAAGAAAGCTGCCTCACAATGACATTTCTTTTGGCCATCCTCCTTGCTGCCAAGGATAGGGCAACTGTCATTGCTACCGGCAATCCTTCAGGTATCGCACCCACTCCCATGGCCACCGCTAATAGAAGAACCTCACTTAAAGGATCGCCTCTCATCGCTAGCACTGCACCAATTGAGCAAATTAATATGCCTAGTAAAAAAGCAAGTCGAATTGTGAACTTCTCCATTCGTAGAAGAAGTGGAGTTTTAATTTCATTCTCTTGAAGCACATATTTTGCTATGCTGCCTAGCTCTGAATTAAGGCCTGTGGCAGTGACTAATACTGTGGCCCTGCCTTTGGAGACCATTGTGCCAGCAAAAACCATGTTTTTCCGTTCTGCAACCAAAGCGTCTTTTTCACAAATTTTCTCCGACGATTTGTCCACATTAACGGATTCTCCTGTTAGTAGAGACTCGTCTATTCTTAAACTATTGGATTGAATTAATCTTCCATCAGCTGGTAGCTTCACTCCTGAATCAATGAGAATTACATCTCCGGGGACAATGTTTGCCGAGTCAACAAGCGTTGGAGCATTGTCTCTGAAAGTGGTTATTCTTTGCTGAGTAAGGTTTTTTAAGGCCTCAGCACTTTTTTGGGCACTAAATTCTTGAATAGTGCCAATTATCGCGTTCAGCACCAAGATTCCGAAAATGAATATGGAGTCAGCAATATGACCTAAATAGAGAGAGAGTATCGCTGCGATTAAAAGAATGTATATAAAGGGACTTTTAAATTGACCTATGAAGAGGACCGCTAAGGATGAACCTTCCTTGTCTGGTACTATGTTCTGCCCATAGCTTAAAAGACGCTCTCTTGCTTCTTGTTGCGTGATCCCAGTGGGTGTAGAGGCTCCAAGTGTGATGACTTCATCGATGGCCAGTGAATGTGAGAATTCTTTTAATCTTTTATAGTCCACTCCTGAGCATTTGCACCAGGCATGCCAGATCCTATTGGTATAAAAGAAAGTCAAAGAATTTGGCCTACAACGTTGACGGTTGTCGTCTGTTGAGAAAAAATAGACGTTTCAATAGGAGAAAAAATGAATCATGAAATGCTTTTTTATCAACTGTTTGAGCGTGAAACCTCTTCCTTTACCTACCTATTGGGGGATCGCTCCACAAAAGAAGCAATTATAATTGATCCTGTTGTTGAAATGGTGGATAGGGATCTAAAGCTTGTAGAGGAACTTGGACTAAAACTTAAATACGTTTTGGACACCCATGTTCATGCTGATCACATAACTGGATCCGGAGAAATTAGAAAGAGAACAGGTGCTAAAGTAGTTATTAGTGGAGCATATGGGATGAGCTGTCCTGATATTTTATTGGAAGATGGACAGGAGTTAAAATTTGGCGGTAAAGCGGTTAGGGCCTTATCAACACCTGGGCACACAGAAGGCTGCATGTCGTATGTGGTTGATGATATGGTTTTTACTGGTGACGCTCTATTAAATAGGGGTTGCGGGAGAACCGACTTTCAAGGAGGATCACCAGAAAAGCTCTTTGAAAGTGTGCGTAAGAAACTTTTTGAACTGCCGGATAATACCACAGTATATCCAGCTCATGACTATAAGGGCATGAGTAAGAGTACAATAAAGCTTGAGAAGGACTACAATCCTAGGCTTAATATGGGCCTTGAAAGGGACGATTTTATAAAAATTATGAATAACCTCAACTTGGCAAACCCAAAAAAATACATGAAGCTGTGCCTGCTAATAATTGGTGCGGACTGCCAAGGGGCTCTGAGCACTTGTCGAGTGGCTATGTAAACGGTGTTCCGACGGTTTCACCAGAGGAAGTACATGAAAAACTTGGCCATATTAAGGTTATTGATGTTCGAACAGTGGAAGAGTTTAATAATGAACTTGGACACGTG
This sequence comes from Halobacteriovoraceae bacterium, assembly GCA_002711995.1. Lineage (GTDB taxonomy): Bacteria > Bdellovibrionota > Bacteriovoracia > Bacteriovoracales > Bacteriovoracaceae > UBA845. Next base: position 313,816 of record PASN01000019.1, read on the forward strand.
CCTGCCTCCGAATTGGCAACACTTGGAGAGGACTTTGAAAAGTCTTTGGATGCTCATAAGAAAGACGAAGACATTGTTCTGGTTTGCCGCTCTGGCATGAGGTCCGCAAATGCAACCATTTATGCTTTAGGGCAAGGCTTTTCTAAAGTCTTTAATATGGATGGAGGAATGATTAGGTGGAATGAGTTAGGGTTCAATGTCGAAAAAGACTGGGGTGGATCTTAGTCGTCAACAATTTTACTCAGTAATTCTCAATAATGGCCCTTCTCGAATATTTATATCCGGCTCGCTGCTTCGTTGAATGCCTAAGTCTTTGAAATTACAGCTTTGTCTTCGAAGTTTCACCCATTTTTACCTATTAAAAATTACAATATACCCGATAGAATTAGTGTCGAAGAATTTTAGAGGAAGTTAGCTTTGTAGGGTCTTTACCTCCTACTTACTAGGTTCTTTAATAATAAAGAATTTTGAGGGTATGTGATGAAAGAGGCGTCTTTGCCACCAAACGAGAAATCAAGATTGGACAAACTTAAAAGCTTGTCTATCTTGGACTCCGGGCCTGAAAAAATATTTGATGAGTTGACCAAAGTTGCGGCACTTGTTTGTGGCACACCCATTAGCTTAATCTCTCTTGTTGATGAACACCGACAGTGGTTTAAGTCCAGACATGGACTGGATGCCTGTGAAACAGAGAGAAAATATGCATTTTGCGCGCATGCCATCTTAGAAAACCAGGTTTTTATTGTAGAGGATGCTACAAAGGATGAGCGCTTTCATGACAATCCTTTGGTTACCGGGCCTCCACATGTCATATTCTATACAGGTGTTCCTTTAACCACTAAAGATGGATTTCGCATTGGCACCTTGTGTGTCATTGATCATAAACCCAAAAGGTTGAAAGAAGAACAGATAAGCACCTTGAAGTTGCTTGCTGAGCAAGTTGTTTCTCAGATAGAGCTCAGGCTACAGGCCGAAAAATTCAAAAACTTTTCAAGTACCCTGGAATCTATTCTAGAACTTAACAAGAAAAATTATGATTCTATCAAAGAGGTTGGAGAGAGCTATCTTGATATCGGCCTTGAGGCCTTGAACATGGAATGTGCAATTATTTGCGAAAAGAAAGGTGAAACTTTGCAAGCTAGGGCCAGCAAAGGTGTGGAGCTTGATTTAAATTCTAAAATTCCAATTGAGAAAACCTTTTGTAAGTTCTCCATTCAAGAGGAAACCCATAAATTTTACAACGAGATTGGTGAGGAACTAAAGAGTCAGGCACATCCTGCGCAGAAACATAGTGAAGTTAAACAGTTTCTCTCTGTACCTTTATGGGTTGATGAGAAAATATACGGAACACTTAGTTTTAGCTCGCCATTGGAAAACAAATCAGGATTTAGCGATGAACAAGTTAAAATCGCCTTGGTGCTTGCGGAGTCAATCTCATCTAAAATTGAAATATTGATAGAAAAAGCGAATTATAAAAATATTTTAAGCGTTTTTGACACGGCACCAGATTACATAGCTATTGCAGATGCAAGCACTAGAAAAATTATCTATGCAAATGATAAATTCAGACCAGGTATCCAAGGGGATTATTTGGACTTTAAAGGCTCCCACCCAGAATGGGCGTTTGAGCTGGTAGAGAATAAAGGTATCCCTTGCGCTATGAAGCAAAGCGCCTGGAGAGGGGAGACCTGTATTCTCGATAGGGGCAGTGAAGAGGTGCCGGTCTATCAAACATTGGCATTCCATGGAACTGAAGAGGAGGGACCCTCCTTTATATCAACTATAATGCAAGATGCTAGGGCGGTTAAAGAACTTCAGGACCAACTGGCCCACGAACAACTTAGAGTTGAGTTTGCTATAAAAAATGCAAATATTGGCACCTGGGAATTCTGCTTTGAGACAATGCAATATAGTTGCGATGAAATTATTTGCGATATCTATGGAATTGAAAAAAAATCTCACGTCCCATATGAAGAATGGCTAGGTCTAATTCATCCCGATGATCTTGAAGTTGTGAAAAATAGCATCAAAAAGTCATTGGAACAAAAAAGACCACTTACTCATGAGTATCGCGTAGTTCGACCAGATGGAAAAGTTAGGTATCTTAGGAACTCTGCTAAGATTATGAAGAGTCACACAGGTGATAAAACCATGGTCGGCGTTACATGGGATATTACTGAACAAAAGCTAAAAGACAACGCTCTTAAGGCCAGCTTGGACGAGTTTCAAACTCTTGCCTCCGTTGCTCCGGTGGGAATCTTCAAAACAGATGCCTCAGGAAAACCTACATTTGTAAACAGAAAGTGTATGGAGATGTTTCAAGGCAGCGAGGAGGAGCTACTTGGCACCGGATGGGAAGCGCATGTTCACCCAGATGATCGACAAGAGGTGCTAGATAAGTGGTACACACACGCTAGTCACGGTAAACCCTTTGAGCATGAATACCGGCTACTTCTTCGGCAAGATGAAGTGGTGCATGTGAAAGTTCTTACCTCTTCTTTATTAGATGAATACGAAAAAGTTAGAGATCATGTTGGAGTCATTCTTGATGTCACCGCAGAGAAAGAGGCTGCAAAACAGCTTGAAAGTTCTAAGAAAGAGCTTCAACAATTTGTTGAGAACATGCCCGCGGCCGTTGCGATGTTTGACACAAACTTTAAATATTTGGCGGCCAGCCAAAAGTGGAAAGAAGACTATAATATTAAGGGCATATCCATAGAGGGAAGAGGTCACGAAGATTTTTTAGAGTGGCTTCCGGTGGACTGGGAAGACTCCTTTGTCGAGGTTCTCTCAGGAAACTCATTCACAACTCGTGAGGAAAGATTTAAAAACGAAGATGGCTCAGAAGAGTGGGTCCGCTGGGAAGTAAAACCGTGGCGAAAGAATGACGGTAAAGTTGGCGGGATGATGGTCTACAGTGAGTTTATTACTTCTAAAAAGAGGTATGAGGAAGAGCTCGTTGTTGCAAAAGAAAATGCGCTTAAGGCGTCGGAGGCAAAGTCTATTTTCCTTGCAAATATGAGTCATGAAATACGTACTCCGCTAAATTCAATTATAGGGCTTGCGGATTTGCTATCCCAAAGCAACCTAGACCCTGAGCAAAGTAAATATGTATCCACCTTCCAGCAGTCTGGTGAAATGTTACTTAGCTTGGTGAATGACATTTTAGACCTTTCTAAAATCGAGGCCGGCGAACTCGTGCTTGAGCAGCATAGCTTTAGCTTTGAGAGCGTTGCCGATAAAATTGTTAAAATCTTTTCATGGCAAATTCAAGACAAGCGTTTGGACTTTGATTACTCTATAGACTCCAATGTTTTAGGAATGTTCTTGGGAGATATGGGGCGTATTGAACAGATATTGGTTAATCTAATTGGCAATGCTCTAAAGTTTACACCCGCCGGTAGAATAGATCTCTCCATTAAAAAGAATGAAGGGGCTCTTCCTGGAAACATTTTAATAAAAGTTTCTGACACAGGCATTGGTATTGCTGAAGACAAACTGGATCAAATCTTTGATAATTTCTCTCAAGCAGAGGAGTCCACCACCAGAAAATATGGAGGGACTGGTTTAGGTCTAGCCATTACTAAAAGACTAGTTCAATTGATGGGTGGGGGCCTGGAGGTTGAAAGTGTTCCTGATAAAGGGAGTGTTTTCAGCTTCACACTTTCGCTTGCACCTAGTAAGACAACCATTCTGGAAGGTGAGTTTAGATTGTCCGGAGAAGGGCACAAGGTTCTACTCATAGATGATAATGATGTCGGGTTGGAAATTACAAAACAAAAGCTTGAGCAAGTTGGTTTTGATGTTTCTGTTGGCAAGTCTTTTCAGCAGGCCAGACACATTCTCAATGAACGGCCACCTTGCACTTTTGACTTTTTCGTTATTGACCAAAACCTCCCAGATGGAGAAGGTGTTGCCCTTTTGGAAATGCTTAAAAACGTGCATAATGTTAGTGTTAACAATATGGCACTAATTAGTTCGGACCCTAGGGCCAAAACTTATCGACGATGTAAGTGCCAAAATATACCAGTTTTAAGAAGGCCTTACTCGAACATCGCACTATATAAGTTGATTGAAAATGGTTTGGGGAAAGGGTCGAAGGAATCAGACTTGATTAAGCAAACGAATAAAAGTGAGCCCGACTTGCTTTTCAATTACAACCTAAGAGTATTGATAGTAGACGACTCTGAAGGCAACAGAGACCTAATCAAGGCCTATCTCAAAAAATATCCTTTCGAGCTTTCAATTGCAGAAAATGGCGAAGAGGCTCTCGCTCTTATGAAAGATAAGGTTTTTGACATTGTATTTATGGATATGCAGATGCCTGTCATGGATGGTTACACTGCGACTAAGCAATATCGAGAGTGGGAATCTGAAAATCAAGTAAAGAAAGTTCCAGTAATTGCCTTAACCGCATATGCTCTTGAGGAGGAGGCCAGAAAAAGCATGGCCGCCGGGTGCGATGAACATATTACCAAACCAGTTAAAAAGAAAACCATTTTGAAATGTATTTTGGAATGGGCGATTTAGAGGATTGTGGTGGGACTTCAGGGTAAGAGCATTTTATGTGTCGACGATGATCAAGACTTCTTAATGCTTGTCAAAAAGATCTTGGAAAATGTTGGTATGCAAGTATATACGTGTTTGAACCTTAGTGAAGCGGTGGGGGTTTTTGTAAAAATAACACCTGATATAATTCTGCTAGACCTTAATCTTGAGTTTGAATCAGGAAAAAAGCTGTTAAAAGCAAAAAGACAAAACCCAAAACTTTCCAATATTCCTATAATGGTTTGCTCTGGTGAAAATAAACGGGAAACCATAGAAAAGGTGATAGCTCTTGGTGGCAATGGCTATATTCTTAAACCCATTAGACAAACGCACCTCATACATAGTTTAAAAAAGTTGGTGGGAGATAAAGATAGACCAGTTTACAAGTTCCCTATGGAGTCACCGCCAATTCAGGCCTCACTAAAATCGGATTTGCTTCTCTTATCTGAAACAAAATGTGTTGTGAGATCCAATTTGAAATGCAAGAAAAACCAGGTGCTGGAAATGAGTTCTGACTTATTGAACAAGGAAGATATTAGCACCGAGAAACTTCTGGTGCTGCAACAGTCTCAACCTTCCACTAATGGCCTATTTGATACGACTCTTGGCCTGGTAGGTCTTACGGAAGAGGAGATTAAGAAAGTAAAAAAACTCAAAACAAACTGGAGCCTAGGTGAGTCGTAAACTACAAATCTTAGTTCTTGATGACGACGCTGAGTTGGAAGAGCTTCTTAAGGTAAAGCTTAGACCCAAAACGTTTAATGTTACCTTTTGCACCAGAATAAAGGACTTCACAAAAAAGTTCTTCAATGAGCAATGGGATTTTTGCCTAATAGATCTAAATCTCGAGGAAGCGCCAGAGGCCGGCTTTCATGTATTAAATATGGTGAGGGCAAAAGAAAAAAAATACACACCTATCATCATGATCTCAAATGAGGGCGAAAAAGAAAAGATAGCTCATGCAATAGAGTGCGGAGCCGACGACTATGTTTCTAAACCTATTAACTTTGACATTTTACATACCAAAATAGGGCAGTTGAGTGATTATGAATCTAGTGATCTCAACTGTATTCAAAGCCAACTAATACCGTCTGAATTTCGCACCGTGAATTTAGCCGCTGAATTTCAACCCATATCTTTATCTGAGGATGAGTTTTTCTTAACATCCGCTTCTTATATCTCAAAAGGATCACTAGTTACTTTGGAAGGCGAGGTAATTGAAGAGATTTTTCTTCAAGACTCGATAACTTTGGAAGTAATTAGAACAGAAACTGACCGAGGGCTTTACAAAATTGGCCTTGGCCTAGACAATGAGTCTAGTTACATTTCTAATGTTCGCACTTATTTAAGGGAGAAGCTGGACGTAAAATGAAGAAGGTATTGATTTTAGATGATGATGTTGAGATCCATGAGATAGTTTCCGCATATGCTAAAGGAAGCTTTGAGGTTAGTTGTTTCGAAAGAATCGATAGGGCCATGCAGGAACTTAAGGAATCTCATTTTGATTTGGTAATTCTTGATATTGGTCTAGAAGACGGGGACGGCATTCGTTTTTTTGCGGAAAATAAAGAGTTTTTCGCACAGAGGAATTGCAAGATTCTCCTACTGAGCGGTGAAAAGAGCTTAAGTAAAAAATTAGAGGCCTTTCATTTAGGCGCGGTGGATTATGTTGTTAAACCGTTTGAGCCACTTGAGCTTATCGCAAGGGTTCGTGCCAATCTATCCAGTGAAGAGCAAAGACAAGAATGGTATGTAAAAAAAGACATCAGGTTTAATTTAGAAAGTGGCACTGTGTTTTTAGAAGAGGAAGGCGAATTAAATGAAGTTCCTCTCTCGCCAATTGAGTTTAAACTAATGATTTTCTTTGCCAAAAATGAAGGTCGGGCCTTTACTCGGGAACAACTGTTGGACAAGGTTTGGGGGGAAACTCTTCATGTTAGTGAGAGAACTGTCGACCAACACGTAAGTAAGTTGCGCAAGAAAATCAAATCTCAGTTTTATGAAATAAGAACAAGTAGAGCTCTTGGCTACCGATTTACCGCCTTAAAATAGGCAACACGGGGGGATTAAATGATCATTAAGGTTAGTTCAGACTTGGAAGACATCCTCCCAAAATATTTACAAAACCGTAAACAGGAAGTTGAAGAGCTTAAATCTTTTCTGGCCAATAAAGATTTTGAATCTTTAAAGGTGCGAGGTCACAGACTTGCTGGGAATGCCCCTAGCTATGGCATGGAGCTTTTAGGCTCATTAGGCGTAAAGATTGAGGCCGATGCCAAACGAGAAGATCTCTCCAACATGGGTGATTATATACAAGAGATTGAAGAATTTCTGATTCAAGTTGAAGTGGAATATGTGGATGATGACGAGGACTGGTAAAATTAAACTCTTCATTGGCGCAATGTTAATTCTTGGGCCAACCATTTCCAGTTCTAATGAACCTGGAGTTGTCTCACTTGAAAGCAGTGTGGGTCAAACTAGTGACAACCTCTTACTTAGAACAAATCGACTATCAATATCAAACAACAGAAGAAGTTTTGTATATCCTTATGAAAATGCGGAACAGACTGCATGGGACTTTGGAATTGCTAGGTCCCAAAGTGCCGGAACTGCCGCCTCTTTGCACTTTGATCACACCCTCACCGAGGCCTGGTTGGGAAAAAAGTATCTAGACCAGTTTTATTTGAAGGTTCTGCTAGGAAGAGATGAGCTTGAGAGCATGGAAAGCGATAGCTTTACCAAATATCTAGCTCAGGCCGAATACAAAGCTTCGGACTTTTACGCTCAGGTCAGCTATGGGCATAGGAGCACAGTTTATGATTTTCGATACCCAAAAGCGTTAGAATCATATCTTAAATCCCATTTATTTGAAGTTGTGGGCCTTTGGATGCCGTCAAAATTCCGAATAAAACTTTTTACAAGGCAAGAGTCATTAAGTGACGATAATGATGCTGGTTATCGCGATCTTGATGTAAAGTATAACCTCTCCAGTAGTGGCTATTGGCTACTGGCCGGAGCGGGGGTTGAGCATTACCAAAACTCAAAACAAGTAATTGGTTATTGGACACCTGAAACCTTTATATCATATGGTCCAAGATTTGAGGCGAGTGGTCCTTTATTTGGAAACTTCAATTTCAATCTTGCCCTGAATTTAAATCGCTTCGAAGATGAAAATCAAGATCATGGAGAAGGCTATTACTTAAACGTTGCCCTCCAAAGTTCGGACAGAAATAAAAACCATTTTAAAGTTGGCTATGAAAAAATACAAAGTACCCAGCGCAGTGATATTTGGACTCTTAGTCGTCCTTATTTTTCTTATAACCATTTTTGGTGATCAAAAGGAAGAAATAGATATCGTTGTCGCTGCCAATAAGTGGCGGGAAGATAAAGGGGATATGGTGTCAGAGCATCCTATAGCACCCTTTTGTTGGGATCTTAATGGTAGTCAATTGTTAGAACACCCTAATTGCAACAGCCGTTTTAACGGTAGTCAGTTTTGCGGCCTTCAAAATGAGGTAAATGGAGCGTGGAATTCCAGTTTTGTTGAGAGTGATCCCGGAAGATCTGCGGCCAATGTGAAGTCAGCTCTTTCGAAAAGAGGGTGCAAGCATATTATAGTCGACTTTGAGGCTGTTAAGTCTTCAAAAGGTGAACTTGAGGCCTGGCTTGTGAAGTTTATTGCTAAACTTAAACCTCACTTCAAGGTCTCTTTCGCAGCGTATGCAAAAGATTCAAAAGTCGTGTCCAACCCACCTGCCAATAAACAAAGCTACGAATTCATTTGCTCACATTTTGATGAAATTTGGATTATGAGCTATGACTATTCCATACCGCCATGGACCGCTATTGGAGAGTTAGCTCCACTCAGTTGGGTCGAAAAGGTTGTGGATCACGCCTTAAAAACATGCAGAAATGATCAGATTCGGGTTGGACTTGCCGCCTACGGGTACGACTGGAAAACTGGTAAAATTATAGAGGAAAAGGATCACAAACCAGATGCCGGTAACCAAAGCGTCGAAACTATTTCAAAGAGACGCGAGAAAGTTAAGAAGTTGGAGCGCAAAGGGATTACGAAGTTTTTTATTTGGTCCTTGGGAATGTACAACCAAGTAATTTAGGGATGGTGAATGTCTACAACTGATGAAAACAAATCCAAAATTTTCTTCGTAGATGATGACCAAGAGTTGTTGGATCTTGTAAGTGTTAAACTTAAAAAAGAGTTTGAGGTTCATACCTTTTCCGATCCACTTGATTGCGTGGACGCTTCAGAAAGAATAGAGCCAAAACTAATTATTGTTGATTTATATATGCCCAACATCGATGGGTTTGAAGTATTAAAACAACTAAGAGGCCACCCTACGACAGCATCAATTCCAATAGTCTGCACTAGCGCGTCCTCAAAGCAGGCAGACAGAAATAGGGCCGAGAAGTTGGGGGCCATTGGATTTTTATCCAAACCTTACAACTTAAAATCTCTCAATAAAGATATAAAATCTATCATTGATAACCTCAATAAAGAGGTGGCAAGTCCCACTGGTAGCAACGTTGCCACAATATGTTTTAACGAAGTTGAGAAGAGAAAAATTATCGCCTCTGATTTAAAGAAACAATTGGAGGACGGCTCTACTGTTGTTTTTCTTAGCTGGGAAAAAGGTGAGGATGTTATAGATGAAGATCTCATGAAATTTATTGAGAATAATAAACTTATATTTCTAGAAATGGGTCCTTCTCTTATCACAAAGCTTCCTTACCTGGAAGATGTTTCCCCCATCTTTGAGGATATAGAATCGCTTGCTCCAGAGGTTGATCTTTCTCAAGCTTGTCTAGTAATGGACGATCCTCAAAATCTTTTTGGTCAAGATAGCAGACAAAGATCAATCGCAATCACTTTGACCTTGGCAAAAATCATAAAAACTACTTTTAGAAAGTCTCATGTTTTTATGGCCAAAAGCACAAACCCCGAACAAAAAAACACCACAATGAGAATGGCGAGCATTTTCTCTGGTAGGTCTTCGTAGTATGAGAGTTACTAGAGGTTTTTTCACATTCTGGATTGTTTTGGCCAGTTGTTTTCTTTTATCTATTGTCAGCTTGGGGCTTTCACCTGAATGGGAAGTCCATCCACAGGCAAGATGGATTGCAAATGCAATGCTTTTTTACTTGTATTTTATTTGCTTTAGAACGGTCATATTAATCGGACTGTCTTTTTATGAGTACTTAAATACAAAAATGAAGATTCAGAAAAAGGCCTCGCCTTTGGTTTCGATTATAATTCCGTGTTTTAACGAAGAGGCCGTTATTCAAAACTCCATAAGGTCTGTCTCCAAAATAAAATATCCGAACTTAGAGATTTTAGTCGTAGATGATGGATCAACTGATGAAACTTTTGAAAAAGCACTCGAGATGTCCAACAATCATAGAGTCCGAGTTGTTACAAAGATTAACGGCGGAAAATCAAGTGCGCTAAATTATGGAATTAATCAAGCTCTTGGGGACTTTGTCCTGTGTTTAGACGCAGATAGTGAGTTAGATCCACAAGTCATTTTAAAGGGAATTCCCTATTTCGAAGGAAGGCCTAGCCTTGCTTCTGTGGCAGGCTGTGCAAGGGTTGGCAATGCTAGAAACCTCCTTTGTATGTTTCAAAAACTCGAGTATATTATTGGCCTTAATTTTCATAAAAAAGCGCAATCAGCTTTGGGGATGGTGACTATTGTGCCTGGGCCGATAGGACTATTCAGAAAAAGCGCGCTTTTGGATGTAGGACTCTATGAGGAAGACACCTATGCAGAAGATTGTGATCTTACATTGAAGCTGCTTATGAAAGGCTACGAAATAAAATACTGCGATCAGATGATCGCCTACACTGAAGCGCCTCAAACGTTTTACGAACTAACAGTTCAAAGATATAGGTGGTCTAGAGGAATGATCCAAGCGATTTACAAAAACATTGGCAGAGTGCAAAGCGGTAAAGAGTCATTCAACATTAGAAATGTCTCCATACTAAGCTATATGGTAGTGGAGACAATGTTAATTCCATCAATAAACTTTCTTTTCGCGATGACTACACTTTTTATGGCGTTTAGATATGAAGGAACGAACTTATATGGGCCATTTTTTGTCGGCCTTATAGCAATGGACGCTTCCATTGCTATGTACTCTTTATTTACTGAGAAGAAGATGGGACCATTGTTTATGCTTTCCTTGATTTCAAGGATTACATATGGGTTCTCGTTGGAAATCATGAGGTTTTACTCAATGATTGACGAGATATTAAGAATTCCAATGAAGTGGGGAACAATTTCTAGAAGGGGAATGAAATAAATGGGTGACGTAAAACAAATATTCAATATCCTGCTTTTAAGTATAAGTCTTGCGACTGTTCTTATTACACTTGTTTCCTTCATTGTTTTCAAATTCAGGTACAGCTACTCAAAAAAGGACAGCAGTAAACTTCATCAAATTAAGGGAAGCTTCTTTAAGAGGTTTGCTCCCCATTTGGAGGCCGAAAATTTAAAAGTCTTAGAGGAGAGTAAGGCAATTGAACGAAAGCGAATGAGTCCGCAAAAAAAGCTGGTTTATACTTTTGCTTCTATATCATTTTTTATCTTTTCTTTTTTAAGCGCTGAAAACTACCTTTCTTTTCGCAAGGAAGTATCACGAAATACAAAGGATGCTGAGAGGGTTAAAAACCTAGTTAGAAGCGGTCTATTGCAAAAAAAAGAATTCAATCCATTGAAAGAAACTTCTTCTTTTGAAGAGGTTTTGACAAAAAGGCAATCCTCACAATACAAGAATATTATCAACTCGCTCAACAAACTGAAAATTGTTCTAATTACAGATAGGCAAAACTCGGTAAAAAACAAACCGAATTATCCAGTTGCCTTCAAAAGGTGGCGAGATTTCTTTCAGCGCAATAATATTAGATACAGAGTCTCTGGGATTAGCGGGATCGGAAGTGAAGACTTTGTAGTGCTACCCCAACTTAGATACTTGTCTAAAAATCAGAAAAAACAGCTTAAATTGAGATTGGGCAAAAATAAAATGCTATTCACCGGTCTTCCAGGAATGAGCAATGGCAAATCTGTCTTTCTAAAAGAGCTTGGAGTTGCTGACTTTTTGAAAAATCCCAAAAAAGATGTGTACCTCCCTACTCAACTGATAGGTGGAAGGGGAATCGCTGCCGGCAAGACCCTTCCATGGTACCCTCTAGATCAGGAGTTTATGCCAAACCTCTCCAACGTGCTTTCCCGTTTCACAAGGGTCAGTGGTCATAATGGTGAGCCCGTAGATAGTTTACAAATAAGAGACTTTTTCCACCCAAAATTTGAACTAAGCTGGAGCTACTTAGATCCACAGGCACAGTCTGACTATCACTCCGATTACCTAATACTAAGCTTATTGGCCAGAGGCGCAGGACTGCCGTTTGTTGAAATAGCCAATTGGAAAAAAGTTAAAAATAAGGCGGTTTTTGGAATGACCGTTGATTCTGAGGATAAGTTTAAAAATGTTGAAAAATTTATGAAGTTATTTGAGTCTGAAAAATTAAATGCCACGTTTTTTTTAGTTTCAGACTTAATGAATGAAAATGCAGCTATAGACTTTGGACCTTCTAGCTATTTTGAATTTGCTACACATACTAAGGATCATCTTTCGATGCCACAAAAAAGCTTGAAAGAACAATTCTTTGATCTTGAGGAAAGTCGCTTTGATATTGAGGAACGTACCGGAAGCAGAGTTTATGGATTAAGGCCACCAAAGGAAGAAATAAATGAAACAGCTTTAAGCGCGGTAGTGCAGAATGAATTCAGCTACCTCTTGGGTGGAAACCTTCAATTGTCCTTTAGTCCTGAAATAATTGCAAATGGAGCCTTGGTACATATACCTAGAACACTTAGTGATGATTTCGAGTTTCATCAGAACAAATTTATTATTAAAAGAGATCAAATGTTGCAAGCTATGAAAAGAGATTTGGAATGGGTCAAAAGCGCCAACGGGGCACACTTTTTATCACTTCACACTCAGCTTGCAGGCAAGGACTTTGCCTTTAAAACAATTGAAAAATTTGTGAAAGACCTAGAGCGAAAGGGCCTATGGATTGCCCAAGCAAAAGAAGTTGCAACATGGTGGAAACAAAAAGAGTCACTTGAAGTTAAAGTTGGAAGCGCAAATATTGAAGTCGTTAATCATGGCAGTGAAAGAGTTGAAAATTTTGATATTATTATCCATAACGCTTCAGAACTCTCTAACCTATGCCTTAAACGAAATTTGTCGAATGTTAATAAGAATCTTGTTTTGAATATTGAAAACGTATCTCCTGGTGAGACACTCAGTCTTTGTTCTGGGAATTAAAAAACTTTAATAATTCCATGGTTCGCCGAAAAGACAGTAGGCCAATGGAGAAAAAATGGAATATAGCGTAATTTTTTTCGGTAAGATTACTGAGTTATGCTCAAAAGTAATTGAACGCATTGAATCCAATGAAGAAAATGTTTGTTTTGTTATAGACAACGCTATGGAGTATAACCAAGTTCTTGGCCAATACGTGGAGACTGGAAAGGTCCTCACTGTATTTACTGATCTAAAGTCTATGTCTGACTCCGCCGCTGCAGGTAGAGATTACTTTAAATCAAACAATCATCACGGATTGCTCGTTTCAGGTGCACGGCCTATGCATCCATTGATCACCAATCCAAAGTCCAATATTAAGTTTTTCAACTCTGACGCTGGTGAGGACAAACTTGTAAACAAGATAGAGGCATTTCTTCAGCTAGGGGTGTTTGTTAAAGACAAAGATGAAGAGGCCAAAATCAAAGAGATGGACGAACTAAGGTCTAAGTTCAGATCCGAAAACTCTGTAATAGATACTACATCGGTTCAAAGGGTAGAGCGCCTAGGCTTTGCAGCTGGTGATGAAGTCGAAAGAACAAACCGCGATAAAGAAGTCCGCCAAGGGCAGGAAAGAAGCATAAACTATTCAGATTTTACAATGGATAGGAGTGAGAAAAAGCAACCTGCTGACATAGACATGTTCTCTAGGCAGTTAGCGAGCAATAAGGATAGTGGGTTTAGTCGACTTGTTGACCAATATCGCGAGGATTGTGAACCTGATAAATACACGGACGAATGGATAGAGAAAGACCCTGAAAATGTGGAAGAACTTCTCGAAGAGGAGGAGCATTTTTATGCGCCAGATGAAGGGCTTTCCAAATATTTAAGTCTATTTGCTGAAATGTTGGGGAAGGAGACTTTCTCCAAAGAAGTTTTATATAAACTAATAAAGATGGTGCTTGGAAAACAGCACGGTTGTGAAGTTAGCTTCTTTAGGATTGAAGAGGGGAAAGTGTATGATGATGAAGCTCAAGGTGAGCCTGAGGATCTTGGAGCGGCAGAAGATTTTGTGCTAAACACCCCCTCATGGAGGGATGAAACTTACACTGATGAAAGTTATCAATTCACAATGCCATATTACACGAACGGGAAGTGCTATGGTGTTGCAAAGGCCGTTTTCTCAAACGTTAAACTTAACCATGATGAGGCGGCGAAAATTGAATGTGTTTTCGCTCTGGCCAAAGGAGTTTTTAGGCCATGATCTACCTAAGAGTCCCTCCAACACTGATTTCGCAGCAAGATGATCCTCTTGAATTCAATTTGATTTTTAAAAATAAAAATGATGGCAAGAAATTTTTGGCGTGTGCAAAGGGTGATATATTAAGCGAGGATAGACTTAAAGATATTGTAGAGAGGGATGATAAAGGACAATTGCTTGTGCTTAGAATGGCCGATTTGGAAAGTTTTATTTCCACTTTCGGGAATGAGGAAAAACTTAAAGAAGAGAATGAGGAACAGTTAAGGCTACAAAAGCTTTTTGAAGATAGAAAATCTTTACTTGCTATGTACCAGGCCAATGAGCCATATAACTTCTTAAAGTCGGTTCGCGAAATTGAGGCCCTTCCTGATTTTAAAACAATGGTAGAGTCCGTCAAGATCGAAGTGGAGGCCATGTCTCTAAAGCACTCTAAAGAGTTTTCAAATTTAATACAATACGTATCCTTTTCTCTCTCGAGGCTGAGCGAACTTTCTGCGGCGGTCGCTTTCATTTTCTTTCTCTGCAAAAGAATAAATATTTCAGCAGATCAAGATATACTTGAAATAATGTGCGCCTATGCCTTCAGGGAGCTCGGCTACGGATACCTACACCCTGGATCAAAGAGAAATGAAGATCCTGACTTTCAAAAATATCCAATGTTCACGCAGCACCTTCTCAGCTTGGGGAAAATTTCCATCACTAAGAATGTCTCAAGATATATTCTTGAACACAGAGAAAAGCACGATTCCACAGGCTTCCCTAGGGGGAAGGGTGAGGATCAAACGGCCTTCAATTCTTATATTGTTGGGGGAGTCCATGAACTATTTAGGGTGTATATGATGGAGTTGAAAGGGAAAAGCTTTAGCAAGGCCTTAAGTGTCTCATCGAAAAAACAAGGCATACACCCTGAACTTACCTCAGTTTTTTATTCACTCTTGCCTAAAAAATCATGATTCTTAGACACTCTATTACAATGTAGATAGAATTACTCATGACAAAATTAAGCGTGGTCATTCCAACATTTAACGAAAGCAGCACTGGAAAATTTTTAAAAATACTAGAGGTCTATAAGAAATTTCCACATGTTCAAGTCGTAGTTTCGGACGGTGGTAGCACTGATGACACAATTGAAGTTGCTAGAAATAGCAATGCCAAATTGGTTCATGTCGAAACAATGAGTAGAGCCGAAAGAATCAATCATGGCGTAGAAAAAGCTGACGGTGAGCTAATCCTTCTGAATCACCCAAGGTCTTTGTTAACACATGAAGGAGTGGATTACTTAATACAGAACGCACATAATCTGAACTGGGGAGGCTTTACCCATGTATTTGATCATGAGCATCCTTTTCTAAAGTTTACATCCTGGTACTCCAACGAAATTCGCTGTAAAAGGCGAGGGATTCTTTATTTAGACCATTGTAAATTTGCTAGAAAAGAATACATGAAAAGTGCTTGCCCACTTCCAAATGTGGACATATTTGAAGACACAATCTTAAGCTCAAGGTTAAAACAAATTGCAGGCCTACCAACACTTTTGCCTTATAAGTCGACTACATCGGCCATAAGGTTTCAAAAAAATGGTATGTTTAAGCAGGGGCTTTTAAACCAATATTTAAAGCTTGCCTTCTACTTTGGAAGCGATCATAGAAGAATGAACAAGCTTTACGAAAAAAGCTCTCCCCTTAATGCTAAATATGATGACTAATTACTTAGTGCTTGAGCAACTTGCCCCTCCAAGGACACAAAACTCAGCACAAAATCTGTGATTCAGAAATACCTTCTTTTGCGCACTTTTAAGAGAGTTACCTAGTATGAACCTGTCATCATAGGCAAGAAGCGTGCATGGCATGACGACTGGCCTATAGTCGCCCTTTCTTTTGACAATCATTCTTTCTGTGGCGCACATTTGGTCTTGGGGGCTCTTATTTAGTATGCCCCAACACTTGGTTGTTATTTCGGGAACATCTCTGCCTGACGCCATCTCTGGAAAGACAACTAGCTTATTAGAAATATCAATTTTTATACCATAGGTTTCCAACAGCTTCCTGTGGCCCTCAATAGCAACCTCTGAAGACTCGCTTCCAAGGGAGCGACTTGCTATTGAAATGTTAAATCCACTTTCGTAAAGCCATTTGGTCTGCTCCAAAGTCCTTTCAAATGTATTGGGCCCCCTTTCCTGCTCATGGACCTCCTTGCTAAAGTGATCTAAAGAAACTCTTAATTGCAACTTGCTTCCATATTCTTTTAAAAGCTCTAATAGAGAGTGTTGATGCTTTTTTAGCACTCGATTGGCATTTGTTAGCACCAAGACTTCATGCCCATGGTGTAAACATGTCTTTAGGATTTCAATAATGCTCGGATTCAGGAACGGTTCTCCGCCAGTAAGTCCTATGCTAGGTGTGGTTATTGGATCAATCTCACTTAAGTATTCAGCAACATCATTCTTGGTTAAATAAACCAATCGGTCATTGGTGGGGGAGGATTCTATATAACAGTTTTTACATGCAAGATTGCAGAGTGTTCCTGTATTAAACCACAAGGTTTTTATAGAGCTCAAACTAACGCTCGCCCTCTCTTGGCAATCAGCGGTTTTATCCATACGATCAAACTTATTCATTAAAAGCTCCCATATATTATTCTATAAGTAATTACCTTAACAAATCTTTCAGGATCTAAGAACTCTACGCTTCTTAATTTTTTTAATGGCATCCATTCTGCAACGAAAAACTGGAAGGAGTAATTATGGACAAATTAGAAATAGAAATGCCGTTAGTTAACAAGTGTAGCAAAGAAAGCTGTGGTTATAACAATGGTTGTGGCTGTCATGCAAAAGCTATTACCATTGGTGATGGCACGAATCCTGGTTGTGACACCTTTTTTGACTCTTCTCGCCACACTTCCGAAACAAAAAGAGTTGCAGGGGTTGGGGCATGCAAGGTAAGTGTTTGCAAACATAATACTGACTTTGAGTGTCAGGCCGACTCTATCAGCGTGGGTGAGCAAGAAGGCGGAGTGAAATGCTTGACCTTTGAACGACGTTAAGCGCTCATCATTTGATGAGCTATTTCACTATTAGTTGAAAAAGACACATTGACTTCTTTACTAGCTTTAATAGTGTGTAAAAAGCTATCCAGTTTATCCCAGTGATCGGATGCAGTCTCCTGATGGGAGTTTATTACTGCAATGTGACTGCCTTTAGTCCTTGTTGCCTGAATCGTTTTTTCAGAAAGGATTGAGATCCAATCCTCTTTCCAGTAATCAATAGCACCAAGATTGTTTGGGATTTCTAAAAGCTTACCTTTACTTGTTGTTACAAAGAATGGATCAGAGTAAAGGTCAATTTTATCCCATATGATTGATATGTACCTTTGAAGGTTATCTCCTTCCCATGAACTTCCCTCCAGCAAGGAGGCCACTGTGGCAGAGCTTTCAATAAATATATTATTCTCTTGCAGGGATTCAAAGATCGCCTCGTCACTCATCCATCCACCCGCTCTAAAAGAGCGCAAGGTGTTGAAGCCATATTTGTTCATCAGACTTTTGGAGTACTTGATTAACTTATACACATCCTCTTTGGGAAAAGAATGAAGCATGACTTCCTGACCATGCTCTTCCCCTATGTTGTAATCACCCAGTGAGGAGAAACATGGACCGCTCCTTGGGGCGACCCCTGCTGAAGTAACAAAATGTTTTGGGGCATGAAGGTGAAGTCCGAGATCGTCATCATTAAATAAAATGTCGTTTATTGACTTGGTAACTTCTAGTTCACAAGTTTTAGGATTGGTATAATAGCCTGGGTTCAGATAATGGGTAAGGGGAACATTCCACTCCCTCTTAAATTGTTTTATTCTTTGTAAGTTCTTATCTTCAAGATCGGTGCCTTCCCAGTCAACTGTAATCAATATTTTTAGCTCGTTCATTGGACTTTCCACTTAATTTTTCAATTTACACCTCTGGGTAACAAAGGGCCTAGGTTATTCCAAGGCACCATGTAGAAACTAAATGGTGGGTCTCAACCTTAATTTGAACTAAACATTTCCTACTGAATTAGATTGAAGCTAAACAAAGGCTTATCCATTCTTGTCACATTAATGCCATAAAAGGCAGTATGTGATCGACGGAGGTGAAATGAGCCAAATTGCTTTAACTGAGAGACAGAGACGAGAGAGAGAGTATTATGACACATATGCTAAATACAATTCTCCTAGTTCCAATAGTATAGACATGTCCCCAGTGTATGCATTAACTGAGGGAGGTGAAAAGCGTCCGTGGAACTCTTACTGGGCCATCTACGATTTTGCCTGGAATCACTACTCGGAAGGAAAGGCCCTATTAGACTTTGGCAGTGGACCCGGTGAGAATGCTCTGAGATTCGCCACAATTGGATATCGTGTTGAAGGCTTTGATATTAGTGAAGAGAATGTAAGAATCGCTAATAAACTATTCGAAAATAAAGATTGTTTTGGAAGCTTTCGATGTGCTACTGCAGAATCTCTTCCTTACAAGGATGAAAGCTTCGAACTTATATTCGGTGTGGATATTCTGCATCATGTAGACATTCCCAAAGCTATGGCCGAATGTCATCGACTTTTGAGGCCAGGAGGGAAAGCGTTTTTTAGAGAGCCAGTTGATGCTCCACTTTTTGACTGGCTTCGCAATACAAGAATCGTTCGGGCAGTTTTTCCTAAAGATGTTAGTTTGGAAAATCATATTACCGAGGATGAAAGGAAGTTGGACTCCTCTGATGAGGAAGTGATGGAGAGTAAGTTTTCGAATATCAAAAAGCATCATTATCTGCTTTTTGCAAGATTTGATAAGTTTTATAGGGAGGGAGCAGATCCGAACCCCTCCAACCTTGAAAAACTCGATTATTTCCTAATTAAACGACTTCCACTCTTAAAGAAGTTTTGTGGAGTGGTTATTTATGAACTCACAAAATGAAAAACAATAAAAGAGTCCTTTGGCTTGTCCCTAAATGGACCCTTCCCGCAACTGACGGAGCTAGAGTCGCTACAAAGAGTCTACTTAGAAATGTTGCCCAGATGGGTGTGGAAGTAGATTTAGCTTGTTTGAGCAACGAGGAGGCTCCACAGGACTTTGAAGTCTTAAAAAGTGAGTTAGGGCTTGAGGGGGTTTATTTTTATAGAAGGGCCAGTCATAAACTACATTGGCTTTTTTTTCGTTTTGTAAAAAGGCCATTTGCACCTCTAACTATGAGTAGCTTTTGTGACGAAGGTTCCATTGCATTCTTAAAAAAGTGCATTGAACAAAAGAATTACGATGCTATTGTTCTTGATGGTCTCCATCTTTGTGCTCCTTTTATCCTTGGTAAGGGACTGACACCTCCCAAAAATGTAAAACTTATCTATAGAGCACATAATGTGGAACATGATTTATGGTTTGCAAGCAGTAAAAGATCAAACAGTTTAGTTAAAAGCTTAATCTTTAGGTGGCAGGGAGCATTGATCAAAAAAGTAGAGGAAAAGACGTTAAGGAATTGCGCTTTTGTCGCTCCTATTTCGCAAGAAGACTCTGGTTGGATAAAGTCTATTGTAGGGGAGGAACGTGTCCTAGTAACACCATTGGGATTAAAATTTGAAAAATTGAAAAAAACAAATTCTAGCAGAATGAAAAACTTTTTATTTATAGGTCGGCTTGATTGGGAGCCTAATAGAAGAGGTCTTGAGTGGTTCCTATTGAATGTGTGGTGTAGGATTGACCACCGGAAAGCAAAATTGCATATCTGTGGCAGCGGCAGGGGAGATTGGCTGCATAATCCCCTCCCCATGCCGGGAGTGATTCACCATGGGTTTGTTCGTGATGTGAACGAAATCTATCAAAAGGTGGACGCTTGCATTGCTCCAATCTTTTTTGGTTCGGGAACTAGAATAAAGGTCGTCGAACCATACACTAAGAATAGGCCAGTTATAACCACTTCCATGGGAGCGCAAGGTTCTGGCCTAATACCTGGTGTGCACTATATTGAGGCCGACTCCGCTAAAGAGTGGGTTGATGCTATCTCTAATTTTTCCCGGAATCACTCCCAAGTACTTGTGGACGCAGGGGTAGAAAAATTAAAGGCCACGATGGACGAAAAGGTGGTAGCTCACGAATTTTGCAAAACTTGTTTGTAAATATTCAATGTCTGCCGTTTCCATCTGTCAAAACTGTACCTCTCTCTTGCTTCATGCCTTTTTGAAAGCGCCGCGGTTATAATATTTTTGTAATTATGTTTAAACGTCTCCATTGCCTTTATCATGTCCGCTTTATCGAGGGGGTTAAAAAGAACACCATTATTGGTTACCATTTGTGGAATTCCACCTACGTTAGCCGCCAGTACTGGCAGCCCTGAAAGTATTGCTTCAATTATAACTATAGGATTCCCTTCTCTGAGTGAAGGAAGAACTATGCAGTCATACTTTTGCATTTCATTTATTGGATTGCTTATAAAGCCTTCATAGGATACGTTCTTATTTTTAAAGGATTCAGTTGCTACCTCTTGCCTTAGCGGGCCATCACCAAATATATGCAGGTGGAAATCGTTTCTTTCCTTCAGAGCTTCTATTAATGCAAGAATGTTTTTCTCGGGTGAAAGTCTACCGAAAAAGGCCATGCTTATAACATTAGGTTTGTTTTTAAGGGTGGTAGGCCTATTAGGTGCGGTTACAAAGTTTTCAACAAGGTAAGAGCTTGAGGCATTCTCCTTTTGATACATTTCAGATGAGACGCATATTAGTGCATGTGCCCTTAGTAGGGCGAGTCCTTCCAAAAATTCCATTGCTTTCATTTTGTAACTGTGGGAGGTTCTACCATGTTGTGTTGCCACCCGCTTTACAGGTAGAAAACTACTAATGAAGTTTGCCTTTAACCCATGGGAATGAACTAGTTTCACACCTCCAAGCTCAATTTTAGTCTTTAATATATTTACAAGGTTGAAATCAAATCGAGCAGTGCTCTCGAATACTTTAAACTCTATATTTTTCTCTCTACACCTGCTTATGAAATAATCACAAGGTTTAGAATTTCTTTGTTCTCTTATTAGCCAAAGGCGTGCAGGAAAATCTAGAAATGAATCCAGTATTAACTTTTCTGCTCCTCCAAATTGCCCTGGAGCAAAAAGAATCGCCGTTTCCTTCAACATTTTTCGGCCAATAACTCTTTGTAAACCGAGTGATATCTTTTAAACATTGTCTTTGAGGAATATTTTTCGGTGATTTCATCCTTAAAATTTTTTACTAAGACGTTTTTCTTTTTCAAAAGATCTGAATATCGATCTAAGGGGTTTTCGTCTTCTTTAAAGAGCATTACACACTCCTTTTCAATATTAAAGATCTCGTGGCCAGGGATTTGGGAAAGTAAACAAGGAGTATTCGAGGCTCCGGCCTCTAATACAGATATTGGCAACCCTTCATGTTTGGAAGAAGAGATGTAATAGTCCAGACCACCTAAGATGTTACGGATGTCATTTCTAGCTCCTGTTAGAACAATATTTTTTTTAGAACTTCTCTTGCAGGCCGCATAGTATGAAAGATCACTTGAGGGGCCTATTATTAGCAACTGATGCTCGGAGTTGTTATAGATGTCTATCAATCTTTTCTGGTCTTTCATTGGACCGACTCTTGCGACATAAGCTGCCAACGGGAGTTTAGGGTTAAGGTTAAATTCTTCACAATAAAGCTTCTTTGGTGATCGTTCTGGCAACAATGTTTGTTCAACTCCATTATTAATTAACCTCACCTTTCTGTTCTTAGTGAGTGGTTGTTTAAGGTAATAATTTCCAAAATCCGTTGATACCGAAACTATTTTGGAGGCGCACATCCCAACAACAGCTTCATATAGTCTTGTTTTAGGTCGGGTTTTCAAATGTTCCATTCCATGGGTTGTGTGAATAAAGCTTAATTTGGCACCAGGAATAAAGCTCAAAGGGGCCAGGTACAAAGCTGGATTTAAATCGTGAGTGTGAATAATATCGTAGTTCAGGGAAACTTCCTTAATTTTATTAAGAAGTCTAAAGTCGTACCCCTCACATTTTTGATAGTTGTTTATGACGTTTACACCGGCATTCATGTATTTTTCGACCCATCTTTGATCTTTGTCGTAAACAAATAGAGAAACTTCATTTCCATGTTCGATCTGTTCCTGGCAAAGTGTTAGAAGGACTTTTTCAAGACCACCAATTCCCAAAAATTGACAAATGTGTAATATCTTCAAGGAAAACCTCTTTTTAAAGACCTAATTACATTGAAACTGTGTATCCACCAAGCACCCACATTAAAATTCAATCCATGTACAAGGTAGACTTGATAGATTAATGAGTTGTATAATAAGGCCATGTTTGATGCGATTTTTAAGTATTCATATTTTCATTGGGTTGATTTGCCTCTGAGGGAGGAGATTCAAAAAGATATGTCTAATTGGCTGGAACCTGCACAACATAACTATGCTCCAAAACGAAAGCAGGAATACCTTGGAGGCAGATGGTGTGCTATTCAGGCGGCCAAAAAGGCCGGGGTTGAACTTAAAGAGTTGCCAATGGCCAAGGATCGCTCTCCGCTATGGCCAAAGGGGATTGTTGGTTCGATAACCCATACCCACGGGATTGCAATGGCCGCTGTTTCCAACAAAGTAAGAGCTATAGGAATTGATGCTGAAAAGTTAATCGATGAAGCAAGGTTTGAGAGAATTCAAAAACTGATTGCTTCTAAAAGTGAAATCGATTGTTTCAAGCATTTAGCATTTTCACCAACACTTATTTTTTCGGCCAAGGAATCCCTGTATAAGGCACTACATCCAGAGTGCAAAGAATACTTTGGATTTTTAGAGGCAACGATGATGGATATTGGAAAAGATAGCTTTACAATCAAACTTCATAGTGAAAAAGAAAAAGTCTCTAATCTTAATGGTTCCTATACTGGAAGGTATTACCTTTTTAATGACATAATAGTATCAACCTTAGAGTTAACTTAGGCCCAACTTAATTAATCTGCGTCTAACAATCGCCCTCGCTTTATATAACTTTCTGGCGGTGAAAAATACCTTGAAGTTTAATATAACACGACCACTTAAATAAGGCCTACCCTGGCCGAAACAAAATCCGCTTCAGTGGATGTAAAGGTCGTTTTATATGAAATTATCCCTAATAGACTTGTTTATTGAACAGGCAAAACAAAACCCTTCCAAAATTGCACTGGTTTATAAAGAAAGAAGTTTTACCTACCAACAATTAAATGAAAGATCGAATGCAGTTGCATCAAAACTACTTGAATCGGGACTCAGAAAAAACTCCGTGGTTGGAATTGGATTGCCTAAAGGCTTTGAGCAAATATGCGCAATTCTAGGCACTTTGAAGGCCGGTCACTCATATCTCCCTTTGGACTTGAAATACCCAAAAGAGAGAATTGAAATTATGCTGAAGAAGTCAAAGGTTCAAGTTTTGCTAGGAGAAAAAGATAACTTGTTTGAGAACCTGGATTGTATTCCTATAAAAGAGATTGGTGACCAGGCCGAAGACATTGCCAACGGAAATGAGAGCGGATACGTAATTTTCACTTCCGGAAGCACAGGGACCCCGAAAGGAGTCCAAATGGGTCATGCTGCCTTATCAAACCTAATATCATGGCAAAATAAGCAGATAGTACCTGGAAAGACCCTTCAATTTGCTCCCATTTCCTTCGATGTCCATTTTCAAGAAATATTTGGAACTCTATGCTCTGGTGAAACTCTTGTTCTTGCTTCGGAGGAGGAACGAGCAGACTTTGGACTGCTGTTGGCCATGTTGGAAAAACACGATATTGAAAACTTGTTTTTACCATTTGTAGCGCTCGACCAACTCGCAAAGATTGCCAAAATTAGGAAGTGCTGGCCAACAGTTTTAAAGAGAGTTGCTGTGGCCGGTGAGCAGTTAAGAATAAATGAAAACATTAGAGAGTTTTTTGTAAATACCAAAGCAAAGCTTTTCAATCATTACGGGCCAAGTGAAACACATGTTTGCCTCTCGAAAGAGTTGCCTGGGAATCCAATGCACTGGGATGCACTGCCAGCGATTGGCAAACCAATTGATAATGTAGATGTGCAAATAAATAACGGCGAGTTGCTTGTTGGTGGTATTTGCCTTGCCAATGGATACATAAACGATTCAAAGATCACGCAAGAGAAGTTTGTCAAAATTAAGGATCAAGTCTTTTATAAATCTGGAGATGTGGTTGAGATTGATGACTCTGGTGATATGCACTTTAAGGGAAGGCTTGATGATCAAGTAAAAATAAATGGTCATCGTGTTGAATTGGGTGAAATAGAAAAGGTCGCCCAGAAGTTCATGCCTGGCCTAGAACTTTGTGCAGGAGCCCCTGAGTTGGAAAATGGACACAGAGTTTTGTTTATTTATATCAAGGGTGAACAAAAGAACAAAGAAGAATTGATAAAGGCCATCAGGGGAACTTTGCCAAAGCACTTATGGCCACATTCCATCATAGAAGTTGAAAAGTTTCCACTAGGTCCGTCAGGAAAACTTGACCGAAAGACCTTGCCTATTCCAAAACTTAAAAGAGGTCAATTGGATTGTGAGTATGTGCCACCTAAGACAGACCTTGAAAAGAAAATCACAAATATCTGGAAGAGACTGCTTCTTATTGATGAGGTTGGGATTGATGATAAATTCTTTGACTTAGGAGGCACCTCCCTATTGGCGATGGATCTTGTGGAGGAACTTAAGATCTTATACCCAAATATTTCCCCAGCGAGTATTTTTGAGGCCACGACTGTAAGAGCACAATCCTTACTTAATGAGCAAGACATAAACGTTGAGCCACTAAAGAAAAGTATAGAAGATAAGAATAGGGATGTTGCCATTGTAGGTATGACTGGGCGGTTCCCAGGTGCTGACAGTGTGTCTGAACTGTGGAAAATGCTCAGAAGAAAAGAAAGTGGTTTAAAGAGATTTTCCGCTCAAGAAGTCCACCCTAGTATATCATCAGAAACTTTGTCTTCAGATAATTATGTACGCGTTGAAGGAGTGATAAGGGACAGAAAAAAATTTGATGCGGCATTTTTTGGCATGACACCAAGAGAGAGTGAGTTAATGGATCCGCAGCAGAGAAAAATGCTGGAGTTGTCTTGGGAGGCCCTAGAAACTGCCGGCATTGATCCAAAAACATGCTCTGAAAGAATTGGGATTTTTGCAGGTTGTGGGAATAACACATACCGAGCGAATGTGGAAAAATTCCCAGAGAAAATAAAGGATTTCGGTGAGTTTAATGTGATGCTTGCCAATGAAAAGGACTATATTGCCACAAGGCCTGCATATAAGTTAGGGCTTAAAGGCCCTGCCGTCAGTTTGTATACTGGCTGTTCTACATCTCTAGTTGCAGTTATACAGGCCGTTGAAGCAATCAGGAATAATCAATGTGAAATAGCCATAGCCGGAGGAATTTCTATTGGTGGGCAAGACAAACTTGGCTATGTTCATCAAGAAGGCTCAATTTACTCTAAAGATGGTGGATGTTGGCCCTATAGTGAGAATGCGAGTGGAACAGTGTTTACCGAAGGAGCAGGGTTAGTTGTACTAACAAAAAGGAGTCTTGCTAAGGCAAATAATCAAACTGTTTATGGCATCATAAAGGGTGTAGGCCTAAATAATGATGGTTCCGAAAAAATGAGTTTTACGGCCCCTAGCGTAAGAGGTCAATGTGATGCCATAATATCTGCTATCAGAGACTCCGGAGTAGATCCAAATAGGATTTCTTATGTGGAAGGTCACGGCACAGCAACACCTGTTGGTGACCCAATAGAGGTGGAAGCTCTAACCAAAGCTTTTAACGCCTTCGGTTCCGAAGCTCCTTGCTATCTCGGAAGCATTAAATCAAACATTGGTCACTTAACAGCAGCTGCAGGTATTACCAGTGTAATAAAGGCATGCCTTAGTCTACGGCATGGTGTGGTGCCGGCAACTCTAGGCCTATCCGAAGCAAGTAAAAAAATTGGTTTTGAAAAAACAAAATTTAAACCGTGCGCAAAAGAGAAAGCTTTGGACCCTGACAGCTATATTGGCGTTTCATCGTTTGGGGTCGGAGGCACAAACGCACATATTGTTTTGCAAAAAGGTGATGAACCATTCCACAAAGATTCTGTACGAGATGAGCTCTTTATTCTAAGTGCAAAAAATAAAGATTCTTTAGAATTGATGCAAAACACGTTTGATCAGCTAGGGGATTCCAAAAGACCATGGCGGGATGAATCCTACACTTTGACTAAAAGGACGAAGTTTTCATTTAGAAGTTTTAGAACCAAGACTAGTAAATGGTCACCCATTCATAAAACAAAGGAGAAGAAACTTATTTTTATGTTCCCTGGCCAGGGCTCACAGTATGTTGCGATGGGTAAGGCCTTATATAATGAGTTTTCTGTATTTAAGAATGCATTCGATATGTGTTGTTCTGTTGTTTCAGAACACTTGGGTGAAGATTTCTTAGATATTATGTTAGAAGATTCGGCCGAACACGCCAAAACAATGAACAACACCTACTACACCCAGCCGGCCATACTGACAATCGAATACAGTATGGTCAAATTGCTTGAGAGTTTTGATGTAAAACCTGATAGCTATATTGGCCACAGTATTGGGGAAATGTGCGCATGTGTTTGCAGCAATATCTTAAGCATTGAAGACGCCCTAAAAATAGTTTGTAAGCGCAGTCAGTTAATGTCCAGCCTTGAAAAAGGAGGGATGATGACAGTGAGCTGCGGACCAGTCGAGGTTGAAGAACTTATTGATAAAGATCTTCAAATTGCTGCAATTAATGGCCCTACTTCCGTTGTTGTTGCAGGTGAAATGGAGAAGCTCAGGGTCTTTGGAAGTAGACTCGATTCTAAACAACTGCAGCATAAGTTGTTACATACTTCTCATGCCTTTCATTCAAAGATGATGAACCCAATTATTGATGAGTTCAAAAGCTACCTCATGAATTTTGAGTTCGCACTACCCAAACGCCCATTTATTTCCACAGTCACTGGAGATTTGGAGGACAAAAGCTTTTGTTCCCCAGATTATTGGGCCGAGCACGTGGCACGGACAGTTCTTTTTGCTCCTTCTCTTGAAAGGATTTTGGATGAAGACGCTGTATATTTGGAAATCGGACCAAGAATGTCACTTAGCCAACTGGGAATTGGAATCGCTAGAGACAATAATAAAAAGTGTTCATTCATTTCCATTTCCGGTCAAAACCCAGGAGTAAACGAGTTTTCCTACTTTCTCAATTGTTTAGGCCGCCTTTGGCAAGAAGGTTTTGAGGTTAATTTTGATCCCCTTTACAAAAGTGCGAATGTCAAAATCGTTCCAACGGTGACTTACCAGTTTAGGCCAACTGAGTTTTGGTTAGAAGGTCTGAATACAGAACAAAAAACAATAATCAAAGATTCTATAGAAAGAGGTGATTACATGAGTGCAAATTGCGAGTTTAAAAAATTAGTTTCTAGTGTGGTAGAAGATGCTTCCGGGATTGAATTGGGTGACTTTGATGAGGATACATGCTTTTTCGAAATGGGTATGGATTCCCTTTTTCTGACACAAGTTGTACAAAAAATTAATAAGAGATTTAACACCAAGCTTGGTTTCAGGCAATTAGCGGAACAATACAACACCATCAACAATTTATCGTCTCACCTGGAAAGTATCGTTAATATACAAGAATTTGTTACAAAAACTTCATCTGATGTGTCAGACCCTCAATCACCTGCCGAAAAAGTTCGTCCTACTGAGGAAATTGGGATTAAACATGCCCAAGAATATATGGCCGATGGAAATTCTAGCAACATTATAAAGCAACAACTTGAATTAATGAGGCTTCAGCTTGAAGTTATGAAAAATGGAGGCATGGAGAAACCTTTGAAAAAGGAAGGTTTCGAGGCATCAATCTCTCCAAGTACTAGGCCTAAAAGCAACCTTGATAAACAAAAAGCTTTTGGAGCTATGGCAAAAATAAATAGCAAAAGCTCAATTGATCACAAAAATTTTAAACCTTTCTACGAGAAATTTGCGCAGAAATACAATAGTAAGACAAAAAGCTCCAAGGCCTTTGCGCAAAAACATCGTTTTAGTCATGCTGACCCTAGAGTTGTAACCGGCTTCAAGCCTGAGGCAAAGGAAATTGTTTATCCAATCGTTGCAAAGTCATCCAAAGGACAAAAACTTTATGACATGGATGGAAACGAATATGTGGATATGTTGTGTGGGTTTGGATCCAACTTTTTTGGAAACAGCAATGATAGAATAAATGCTGCTCTTGTTGATGAGATTTCAAGTGGAATGGAAATTGGGCCTCAACACCCTATGGTTGGAAACGTAAGTAGGCTTATAAGTAAGCTTACAGGTAATGACCGAAGTGCTTTTTGCAATACAGGCTCAGAGGCCGTTCTTGGCGCTATGAGAGTGGCAAGAACAGTGACTGGAAGAGATAAGATCATCTGTTTCAGCGGCTCATATCATGGGATAATTGACGAAGTGATCATTCGAAGCTCTGCAAAGGGACTTTCTTTGCCTGCCGCGCCTGGCATTCCTAGTTCGGCTGTTGAGAACATGGTCGTTCTAGATTATGGCGAAGATGAATCGCTTAAACAAATAGAACAACTATGCGCCAGTGGAGACATTGCCGCAGTATTAGTGGAGCCAGTTCAAAGTAGAAGGTGTGACCTTCATCCGAAGGCATTTTTAAAAAAGGTAAGAGAGATCACTGCCGACACTGAAACATGTCTCATATTTGACGAGGTTATCACTGGCTTTAGGATCCACCCAGGAGGTGCTCAGGCCTACTTTGGCATTAAAGCTGACCTATGCACCTATGGGAAAATTGTGGGGGGAGGAATGCCAATAGGTGTTCTTTCAGGGCGTTCAATATTTATGGACGCACTTGATGGTGGTCAATGGAAATATGGTGATGAATCTGTTCCCACTGTCGGAGTTACCTACTTCGCAGGGACATTTGTAAGGCATCCGCTTACGCTCAGGGCCGCAAACGAGGCCCTAAAAATTATTAAAGAGGAAGGGATTCAAGGGCTTGAACAGTTGAATCAGAAAACACAAGACTTTGTCGAGGAACTTAACTCTTTCTTGGATCAATGTGAAAGCAACCTAAGGTTCATTAATTTTGGATCACTTCTTAAACCTAAGTGGAAAGAAGGGGACTATCAATATTCTGACTTGTTCTTCGCAATGCTTAGAAACGAAGGAGTTCATCAATATGACGGCTTCCCTTGGTTTATTAACCTTGCTCATACTCAGGCTGAGTTGAATTTTGTCAAAGAGGCCATAAAGCGAGTGGTTGAAGAACTGCAAGCAGCAGAGTTGATGCCTGGCACACCAGTGAAAGATGAAAAGCACAAACCTTTGGAAACAAAGGCCCGCCTTGGAAAGGACAAAAATGGTAATCCAGCGTGGTTTATTCCAAGTCCTAATAATAACGGTCAGTATATTCAGGTTCAATAGGAAAGTAATATGAAACATTACGAAAAAGCAGTAGAAGTTGATTTTAACCCTTTTAGAGATGGGGAATTGGTCACTAGTGTTCCAACGACCGAGTCCCAAAAGGAAATATGGTCAAGCATTGAGATCGATTCACGAGCAAATCTTTGCTATAACGAGTCTATACGCATTAGGTTGGAAGGCCCCTTAGATTTTGATTTATTAGAAGTGGCATTTAATGAGACCCTGGCCAAAAGAGACTCCCTAAGGGCCAGCTTTTCACCTAGAGGAAAGGATTTTATGGTGGGGGTTCACACACCAAGAAAAATACCTTTCTTCGACTATTCAAATGAGAAGAATAAATATGAACTGGTGAAGCGTCATGCACAAAAGTGTGCTGAACATTTGTTTGATTTAAACACTGGTCCTCTATTTATCGCGGAGCTTGTCAAGCTGAATGAGGATGAACATCTTTTGTTTCTTACAGGGCACCATTTGGTTTGTGATGGATGGTCAATGGCCTTGATCGTTTCTGATATAAGCAAGTTCTATAAGGCAATTTCTAGGGGCGAGGATATTGCCAATATTTCTCGTGCCCCTAACTTTTTTGAATATGCTTTGAAAGCTGAAAGAAAACAAGGTGGAGTGCCCAGGTATTGGCCTGAGGAATTCAAAGAGATTCCTCCTGATCTTAATCTCCCGTTAAACTATAAAAGACCTGAATTTAGGACATACGAGTCAAGAAGGGTCGACTATGAGTTGGATTCTAAATTAATAAAAGACTCTAGGAAATTTGCCGCCCAAAACAAAAAGAGTCTATACCAACTTCTTTTGGCCAATTTTGGCCTTCTTCTAAACACACTTACAAAGCAAAAAGAAATCGTTGTTGGTATAAGCAGTGCAGGTCAATCTGTTGATTACAACGAAGACCTTGTAGGTCACCTTGTAAATCTTCTACCTATCAAATTCACCTTCTATAATGGAATGCCATACTCAGAAATCTTTGAACTTACAAAAGAGAAAATGCTTAATGCATTTGATGCGCAAGATGCGACTTTCGGTGAAATAATAAAGGAGCTTAACCTCAAAAGAGATCCGTCAAGAATCCCTTTAGTCAGCGTGATCTTTAACGTTGACCAACAATACTCTGGTCAAGGAATGGACTTTGGGGAGTTACGTTCTAGTTATGAATCGAATCCTCGGACCTATGAGAACTTTGAAATCTTTATAAATGCCACGATCCTTGATGATCGTTGCGTATTGGAGTGTCAGTATAATACAAATCTTTTTGCTGAAAACACCATTGTTGAATGGTTAGAACTTTATGAGAGTCTTCTTACTCGCGCCATTCATGAGAAAGAATTAACGGCCGCGGTCAATGAACATTCATTTTCAGCAGAGGATGAATCTTTGGCAAAAGAAGATAGTTTAGGCCTTGAGAATATTAGTGAGGGGGTTAAAAATGCAAAAAAGGTGTGGGAAGAGGTCCTTGGTCTCCATGATATACCTTTAAAGGCCAATTTTTTCACCATCGGTGGACACTCTTTGTTGGGTGTGGATGTATGTCATAGAGCTAAAGAAGAATTTGGCGTTAACGTAAAACTTAAAGATCTTCTGGAAAGACCTACTTTGGTAGAGTTTTCCAAGTTCTTTGAGGATGCAAATACATCCGAAACCGAAAAATTAAACAAGCATGTACATACAAGTTTTCAACTTACAAAGGCACAGAAGCAGACACTTTTTTGGGAGAAGCTTAATCCTGAAAACAACGGTGTCTACCATTTACCTGCCGCAATAAGGATCAGAACCTCAGTGGATCGAGCAAGGTTGGAAAATGCGTTTATAGATGTTGTTAATGCGCATCCTTCTCTTCGGGCCTTCGTAAACAAAAACACAGAGCAAGAAACTGTGCCTTCCGAACATATTGACTTTTCTTTAGAATCTGCTGAAGTTTCGATTGAAGAGGCCATCGAAACTATGAATGCTCTATCCAAAGTTCCATTTGACCTCTCCAAAGCACCACTGATGAGGGCCCAACTTTTTAAATTGGATGAGGACGATTTCATAATCTATATCAATTTTCACCATATAGTTTTTGATGGCTGGTCTTTCGATATATTTTTTAGAGACCTTGACCTCGCCTACAGGGGAGAATCGCTTCCACAAGAAGAGCTAGAGTATTTAGATTTCGCTGACTGGCAAAATGATTATATAAACTCAAATAAGTTTGAAGATGATCTTGAAGCGTGGAGGAAAAAACTCTCTGGTGAACTACCAAGGTTAAATCTTCCAACCGATAAAAGTCGAACGGAAGTTATTAGCACTGAGGCCGGCGAGGTGAAATTTGAAATACCTAAGCACCTTGTAAATGAAATAAATCATTTTTCAAAAGAAAAAGGTGTGAGCGTCTACAGCTTATTAATGGCCTGTTACAACCAAGCGCTAATGGATTACTCCCAAATGGACGAGGTTATTGTTGGTTTGCCTGTAAGAGGAAGGAACAGTTCAAAGTACTTAAATACAATTGGCTACTTTGTAAATGGAAGTGTGATCCGAACCAAACGCGAAAATACTCCTTCAGAACTTATAAATTCAGTAAGAGAAGAGGTTGCCTGGGCCTTGTCTTATCAAGACACACCATTTTCCGAAATAGCAAGGAGCCTCAATATAGCGAGTGAACCGGGAGTTAATCCCATTTACCAAGCATTTTTCTCATTCCAAGATATAAATGGAAGATCTCAGCAGTTCAATGGTGAGAAATATAGTCAAATCAACATTGATTGCGCTCACGCGAGTGTTGATTTAAATATGTGGGTGAAAGCTTCCACAGAACGAATTGAAGGCGCCATTGCTTTTAGAAAGGATTTGTTTGAAAAGGCAAGCATTCAGCACTTCTTTAACTATTTTATAAATCTTGTAGAATATTCTCTGGCCAATTCTGATGAATCTTGGTCCCAGTTTAAACCTGCAGGGCTAATGAAGCTTTACCAAGATATTAATAATACTAAAGTTCGGGTCTCAATGGAAGATTTGCCATCGCAGGTAGATCATTTTGCGCAAATATCACCAAGCAAGGTTGCAATTTCCACTCAAGAAAGAAGTATTACATACGAGGAGTTGAAGAAATATAGCGAGAGCATTGCTCAACAACTTTTAGAAATGGAAATCGAAAGAGGGGATCTTGTAGGTCTTGTGTGCGAAAGAGATGTTAATGCGCCTATTTTTTATCTTGGTGTGCTTAAGGCCGGATGCGGTTATGTGCCAATGGATCCCGGCTTTCCAGTTGAAAGACTAGAATATATCGCCAAAAATTCAGGGGTTAAAATTATCATTGCCCCTGAGGCCAAGAAGGAACAATTCAAAGTTGCATGTGATCATGTCATGAGTTTTTCCGAGTTTGATTTCACCAAACCTCTTCATCAAAGACCAGGCCTAAATTTAGAATCGATTGCCTATGTAATTTATACTTCTGGTTCAACTGGGCTGCCAAAAGGTGTACAACTTTCACGGCGTTCAATGAACAATTTTCTCTGCTCAATGGCCAAAACACCAGGCATGTCATCCAGAGACACGATGTTGGCGGTAACAACATTTAGTTTTGATATTTCTGTTTTGGAAATTTTCCTTCCACTTATGGTAGGTGGAAGGCTTGTCATTGCCTCAAAATCCAACACAATGAGTGGAGAAGAATTGATCGAACTCATCGAGAGACAAAAAGTTAGTATAATGCAGGCAACTCCCACCACATGGAGAATGATGCTTTCAGAGGGGTGGAGAGGGGATGAGAATTTTAAAATTCTTTGTGGAGGAGAACCCTTTCCTGTTGATTTGGCCAATAAGTTAAAAAAGGCCGGTGGGTCTGTGTGGAATATGTACGGTCCAACTGAAACAACTGTATGGTCCACCTGCCATAGAGTAGAAGAGTTGGGTGACCATGTGCCTATTGGTCTGCCAATTGACAATACTTCCGTTTATATTCTGGATAAGAGTCTAAGACCTGTGCCATATGGAGTTGAGGGAGATCTATACATAGGAGGCGATGGGCTAGCTCTGGGGTATCATAATTTACCAGAACTAACCGCTAGCTCTTTTGTTAAAGACACCGTTTCTGGGAAAGGTAATTTGTATAAAACTGGTGACCTGGCCCGCTTTAACTCTAAAGGGCAGCTGATTTGTTTAGGTCGAAACGATGGTCAAATAAAATTGCGGGGATACCGGATAGAGTTGGGTGAAATTGAGTCCCGGGTTGCAAGACTGCCTAATATTCAAGAGGCCGTTGTAGTGGTTCAAAATAAAGATTCGTCAAATCCAACATTAACTGCTTTTATAAGGATTGATGGCCAAAACGCGTTTAACCAGTTTGAGGCCCAAGGAAACCTTGCAGCATCTCTGCCAAACTATATGATTCCATCCAAATTCGTAGTCGTCGAGGAGTATCCAAAGACTTTGAATAACAAAATTGACCGTAAAACATTGGAGCAACAGAAGGTTAACACATTCGCACCAATGGATAAGGAACAAAAAAATACAATTTGTGGAAATGAAAGAGCCAAAAATCTCATTGGTGAAGTTCAAAAGATATGGATGGAAACTTTAAAAGTTGACGAGTGTAACCTTGATGACAACTTCTTTGATGTGGGAGGGCACTCCCTACTTGCGGTCGACTTGTTTAGAGAAATTGAAGCTAAGCTAAATGTTAATCTCCCCCTTGCAATACTCATGAATGATTCAACCCTTGGAGGATTGATAAGAGCTATTGACCCATCGGCGGATTTGAATCATGAAGTAAAGGCTGAAGACCATGTTGATTTGGAAGAGCAGACGCTATTTATTCCCGATATATGTAAGTGCATGGTGCCTATTAAAAAGACTGGAAAGAAAGAGCCCATCTTCATATTTCATAGTGTAGGCGGCAATATCTTAAACTACATAGGATTAAGTAAAGCTGGTGGTGAACATCTTCTAATAGGAGTTCAGGCCTTGGGCGTAGATGGATCCGTCCTGCCTAAAAATGACTTAATGGAAATGGCAAAGCTGTACGCTGATGAAATTATGCTTGTTAGACCTGATGGGCCTTATATCCTTGCAGGAGGGTCTTTTGGAGGCCTTCTGGCATTAGAAGTAGGTAGAATTCTTTTGGAGCATGGGCACGAGGTTAAACCGTTACTTATGTTTGATACTTTTGGACCTGGATTGAACTTAAACGGTACAAAGGGATTTGAAGGTGACCTCCTGCAAAGGACCAAAAGAGGCATTATTTGGAGGATCCAAAGGGCATTAATCAAAACCCAAAGTTCAGTGATGGCATATTTAGGGATGCCGATTCCGCACACTATAAGGCATAAAAACATAGAACTATGCAATTTTGAGGCATTGTGGAAATGTACTATACGAAAATACGATGGGGACATTATTTTAATCCGGGCCCCAATAGAGGACAATGTTTGGTATAGGGATGAATATATGGGTTGGCGCGAGTACGTGGCCGGCGATATTAAAGTAAGCTACGTTAATGGTATTCATTCAAAGTTCATAGAGTCCAAAGATTTTTTAAAGGTCTTTTCTGATGCAATACATAGTATTTAGCCTTTTATTTGTGGTCGGCCAAGTTTATGGGCTGACCGCAGGTAAAGTTGTAAAATTCAAAGGTGGAGAATATAAAAATTTTTCTATTACACAAGATTTAAAAAGGAAACTTTCGAGTTCGAGTAGAATTTCTTTTACAATAATGAATCCCACAAAAAAGAATAAGGTTTTCTTTCTTGTGTTTGAAGATCAAAAATCTGTCGATTATTGGACCAGGTTGAACTTTAAAACCACTCTGGCACCTGGTGAAAATCAGTTGGACTTTGATCTTAAGCGCTATCTTGGTGAAAGAGGTTCTAACAAGGTCAATCGAAGGCTTGACTTTAAGACTCTTAAGAAAGCTTTTGTGTATGTAGAGGAAAGCAGTGGCCTGTTTGACACACCCTATGAACTAAGAAATGTATCAATATACACCCAAAAAGAGCTTAAGGTTCGTGAGGGTATTAAACTCTTCTCTTTTGGCAACTATCAAAGAGGTGATTTGCCCAGAGCTTTCAAACTGATCAATGACAAAACCCTTTATGGAAAACAAAACCCTCACGGTTTTGTATCCATTGATTTATGGCGTAGCTCCGATGACCAGTTGGCCCCCTTTTGGTATTCAAAGACCCTTGGAGTTAATAAAGCTGTTTTTAGAATGACTCTTCCTCCAGGGGAGTATGTATATAGGTTAATTTGGGATCGCGTTGGTTATTGGGATGTTCCTTTTTGGAAAAAACGAAAGCTGTTCATCAACGAATTTCCCGAGATTGTCGAGACAAGATCAGATATTGATGACTTTATGAAGGACTATCTTTCAAACACTATTGAGCCTCCTTTTGGAGAACACCCTTATGATTTTCATTTGAAAAGAATTTTAAGGCCTATGGAAGGTGAATTCACGGTTAAGGGGTCTAGTGTGGACTTTCAATTCTCAGGTGATGCAAGTGGAGTTTCTTTAAATACGCTCATGGTATGGCCTAAAGCAATGAATAAGGCAGCAAAAAAACTAATCGTCGATTTAGATTCACTTGGAAAAAAGCATTTTAGTCAAAAATATAGAATGATCAAATCAAAAAAAGATTCTGATTTAAAGAAGAGAGTTGGAGCCGTCGGGGTTGGGGAGATAATGTCTCCTAGGAGCAAGTGTTCATCGATTAAAAAACATAGGGTGGTGACCGCAAAGAATGGTAGGGTTGGGATCGATCTCTGTATAAAGGGAGACCCATCTAAAAGTATTAAGATTGCATTGGGGGAGTTAAAGTCGTCAAATTCAAAAATCACCCAAGATAAGTGGAAAATTTATAAATATAAATATCGGTTCAAGTCTATTGATTTGAACCATGAGACTTATGGGACTAGAGTTGAAGAGTTGAATGAGAGCAAAAATAATGAGTTTAATCCCAATGGCCACGACAAGACATTTTATCATCTTAGTTTAAGTGATGATAAATTCGTCCCTGGAGTTTTTAAAGGTGATATTGAAATTTCTCAAGGCAAGTGGAAAGAGATTATAAAATTGAATCTGCATGTTTTGAACCAGGAGTACGAATCTCTAGTAATAAATGCTGGGACGATAGGCCTGTCGCCATTCCCAAAAACTTATTTCAACGCCGACGATCTCAATCTTATGGATCTAAAGTATCACTTCAAAGCAAAAGAGAAGCTTAAAGATATTGGATTAAAGGCATTCACAGATGTTCCAGGCCCCAAGATCTCTTATGATCAATCCTTTAAAAAGTTTAAGCTAGATATGAGCGAAATTTCAAGATTGGTTCATAAAAGTGAAATGAATGATGTTTTTCTATATAATGGCAATTTTCCAAAGCAATTATTGAATGGTCATTTTAGAAACGCCTCACAGACCGAAAAGAGCTTCAATGACAATAGGAAATCCCAGTTTAAAAAGATACTCGAGGGATTTAATGGAAAAGGACTTGTGTACTTGTACAGTGACGAGGCCGCTGGTTATAGGAACGCTGTAAAGGAAGATCTTGAGTTGGGCCAACGAATTAAAAAGAAACTTCCCGGTATCAAGATTGGTGGCTTTGGCAGCTTGTACGATTGGGAAAAGGCAAAAGAGCTCTATAAAACTTGGGATTTTGGGCTTTATGGCGATATCCCATCAAAACATACTCTTAGACGACTAAATAAGCTTAAGCAGAATTACGGTTTATACAATCTGTGTGCAGGACCTGAAGAGGACCTCACGTTTTGCTTTGGGCCTCTCCTGTTCCGACTTCAAGCTAGTGGCATTAAGTACTACTTTGAATGGCATGCAAGCGCCATTCATAATTATCCTGGGTATGATCTTGATGGAAGAGAAGCTGATATTGCATTCTTTTATCCATCAGCATCAGGTGAGATCAGTATAACTAGAAGGTATGTTATGGCCTCGCAAGGGATGGAAGTCTTTAAGAAACTAAACCTGTTAAAATCTCGTCTTGTAGGAAAAAGGGCCAAAGGGCTTAATGACAGAAAGGCGCTGGCGTTCCTGAAAAAACTGGAAGGTCCCACTTTGTTTCCTATTTACTCCTTTAAAAATTATAGAGAATCTTTGCAAAAGTTAATTAAACAAAATCTTGATGATCTTTTGTTGTCACAGTTTTAAATCAACTCCGCAATTCTCTCATAGCGCCTGCCCACTTCTCAAGCTGACCCAATACGCCTTCGAGTTGTTTTGCTTGATGTTTGCGGGGATTGAAGTTGTTTCCATTTTCAAAGTCATCTCTTAGAGATAGGGCCAATTGGTTTCTTACGGTCGCGATTTGGAGTTCTGCGCAAATAAGTCTTAAATGCTCCACGGCCCTAGTGCCACCCGCGCCGCCATATGCAACGAAGCCTGCGTCCTTGTTGTTCCACTCTTTGTATAGAAAATCGAGCGCATTCTTTAGAGCTCCACAAGTGGAGTGGTTATACTCAGGTGACACGAAAATAAAGCCGTCAAATTGAGAAATCTTTTCTGACCATTTTTTTGTGTGATCCTTTGAGTAATCTCCGCTTGAAGGTGGTTTTGGCTCATCGAGAAGCGGTAAGTTGTAATCTAAAATATCGACTAATTCATATTTTGCCCCGTCCCTTTGCCTTGCATGCTCATAAACCCAGTCTCCAACGCTCGCCCCAACTCTAGTAGGGCGTGTGCTTCCGATGATGATTGCCAAGTTCAACATATTGCCCCCTCTACAGTTTCTCAAGGTTCCTAAACATGTGGTTCAGCCAATACGTGGAGAGTCTTGGATTTTCTCCACGGCAGCGAGCTTCCCTTAGCGGCACCCATAAAAAATCGGGGTGGTCATTTTCGTTGATCCACTCGCCCTTGTATGGTGTTCCCTGTGGAGTTGTATACAAGTAATACCAGTAAGTTCTCGTTGATGTTGGTGCTATTCTCTTTTCGTGAACAAAGGTGTCAGAGTACTCATGAGAGCGCAATTCTTCCTTTACCAAATATTTATATGGTTGTTCCGTCTCTTCATAAGTGAACGTATAGCCTGAGATTATGTGATTATCCACTACTGCGGTATTGTCGTAATCATAGGACACTGGCTTTTTAAGCTTGTCTATATAGTACTTTAGAAGTCTGTGGAACCTGTGGGGATATATGTCATTTTCATCATTCCATGGCCTGCCATAGTTTCTTTTTCCATAAAAGGCGTTTCTAGTGCAGTAACTTATGGCGCTTCTGAGCCCTTGAATGTCTGAGCTGGTTATAACTGTGTTGTTATTCTCATCTTTTAAGTCAAAGTCATCATAGCCATATAAAATAGTTGCTGAAACCCAACCATTGCAATGTCCTGTCCAATCAAGGTTTCCTGCATGCCTTCTCATTTCCCAGGCCACGGAATTAGGTGAGTTTCCTGTTACACTTTTTACATACGCATCGTATTTTGCAAGTGGCGAATTAACACCATTTGCAAGTGGAGCCCCTTTTTGGGGCCACCAATAGCCATCTGAAGGAATCTTATCCTCTGGTAGGTAAGATTGCTCTACTGACTTAGCGCCAAGGTGGTTAAGAGAAAAATCCTTTGTAGCAACCTTAATATTAGGTTCCGCCCTAAAGGCATTTAATGATGAATTTATTGAAGACTCTATCAAGGGTAGATCCGATATGTCTGTTTTCTCATGTTTAGTTGGGTCTATCTCTAAAGGGATTGGCAAAGGATTAATTTCTAATCCTTCTTTTTCAACCAATACCATCTTTCCCGCTGATGCTGAGAAATGCTTCAAGGATGAGTTCTTTCCAGTAGAAGTTATTAATGCGGCAGTTTCATGCTTTATAACGTTTTCTTCTAGAACGAATACAAACTTTTCGTTTTGATTAAGTTTTTTATAGCATCCTAAGATCTTACTTTGGGTGTGACTTAGCTGCTCTTTTTCTGGGGTATCAATTGTAAATTTATAACAATCGATGGCCTGTGCCATTCCCATGGTTAAAAAAAAATAGGCCGTAATGAAAAGGGAACGATTCATATTATCTCCTTTATACTTCTATGCACTGATACTGAAGGAGTCTCCTGGGAAGGACAAATC
Organism: Halobacteriovoraceae bacterium; assembly: GCA_002711995.1. Taxonomy (GTDB): domain Bacteria; phylum Bdellovibrionota; class Bacteriovoracia; order Bacteriovoracales; family Bacteriovoracaceae; genus UBA845. The sequence goes on from PASN01000019.1 coordinate 353,493, forward strand.
GGTTATTTCTATACTGTGGTGTTATAAATTAAGTTTGAAAACACTTAAACCAGAGGATGTCTAATAAGACTAAATCTGAAATAGGTGTTAGAGATATTGCATGAAAACTCCTCATGCCGCGCTCTCTTTAGAAAAGTTTAGAGAGTCACCTCAGAAAGAAATAAAAAACTTCCTAAAACAGTTGGACGACAGCGCTCCTGCAACCTTTATATTCTTAGGCTCTGAGGAGTTTATTCCCGAATTAGAAAAACAGCTAAAAGAGTGGAAGGGGGTTGTTTGCGCATGCACGACCTGTGGTGAAATTGTTGAAGGACAATACCTTCGCACGCATGTGGTTGGATTAAGTTTTTCTTCAGAACGCATTCATTGCAAAAGTCTAATCTTTGAACTTGGGGGCGAAGACCTGAACGCTTCTGAGGAGTTTGGTAAGGCCTCGGTCGAAATTGAGCGTTTCAGAGCGGATATGCTAATGAATGAGCCTAAGACAAAGTTTTTTGCGACGCTAGTCATTGATGGCATGGCCATAAAAGAAGAGCTTTTTCTTAATGGCTTTCATAAATATGTTGTGGATATGCCCTTCTTAGGAGGCTCAGCTGCAGATAATTTTGAATTCAAACGATCCTTCATATACGACGGCGCTAAATTTAGGACCAATATCGCCAATGTGTTAGTTTTCAGCACCAGCCTTCCGTTTAAAGCTTTTAAAACTCAAGATTTTGATATTACTGACAAACGAATGGTGGTCACGGAAAGTGAGCCTGGCAAGAGAAAAATTTCTGAAATAGATGGAATACCTGCAGCGGATGCCTATGCAGAGGCCCTCGGCATGCCGGTATCAGAGCTTAATCTAAAAGTGTTTGCGAACAATCCCCTTATTGTAAATTACGGCGGGCGAAACTACATTCGAAGTGTTCTTTATACAAACAAAAAGAAAGAGCTTGCATTTGCATGCGCTATGGAGACAGGAGTTGTTGTTAGGCTAGGTGCTCGCGTCGGAAAGCTTGTGGAGGGATTAAAATCCGAACTCGAAAATGTGGATTTTGAAATTGACACCTCCCTGGTGTTTGAATGCAGCCTAAGAAGACACGACATTCTTAATGCTCCTGAGTCGGAAAAAGAAGCGCTCTTGGATCTTTTTAAGGAAATAAATGCAGTCGGTTTTCACACTTATGGTGAACAATTTGAATCGGTACATATTAACCAAACTCTCACGGGGTTGCTCATTGGACATGCAAGAACAGAGTGAATTTGACGCCCTAAGAGCGGAGAATCTAAGACTCAAGAAAATTAATAAAGTACTTGCGGACAAGGCAGAAGCTGAGTTTAGGCGACAGGCCGGCTCCTATTCTCTTTTTGAGACAAACGCCCTTCTTCGAGAGGAGCTTAATCAGAGAAACGCCGAACTTAATTCAGCGTTTATAGAGTTAAAAGAAAGACAGGCCCAACTCTGGAACTCTTCCAAACTCTCTTCCTTGGGTGAAATGGCGGCCGGAATAGCCCATGAAATAAACAATCCCTTAAGCATTCTTCTTGCCTACTACCATTTTATGGAAGAAGAGACCAAAAAAGACACACCAGATATGCAAAAACTAAAGAGTATGGTGGAGAAAAGTAAAGAAACGGCACTTAGGATTTCGAGTATTGTTAATGGTCTTCGCAATATTTCAAGAGATGCCTCCAATGATCCTAAAAAAATCACAACACCTCACAAGCTTGTTTCTCTAGCGCTCGATATCAGCAGGGAAAAGTTTAAGGCCAACGGTGTTGATCTTATTACAGGAGAGGAAACAGATTGTTGGCAATGCAACGTGTATGCAAATGAAGTTCAAATGTCACAAGTCCTTATTAATCTTTTAAATAATGCATTTGACGCCGTTGAGCACCAAAAACACAGATGGGTTAAAATCTACTGCTACACCTACGAGGAGTTTTTGTTTCTATGCGTGAGCGACTCTGGACCTGGTGTGGATAGAGAGCTAAAGGGCAGGTTGTTTGAGCCATTTTTTACCACTAAGGAGATTGGAAAGGGGACAGGCCTTGGGCTCAGTGTTTCCAAAGGGCTTATGGTTCAACAAGGTGGAGATTTGATATTGGACGAAGAACAAACGAATACATGCTTTGTAATGAAGCTTCCAATAGGACATCATTGATGAAAAGGTTGTTCTGGGGCATTGATATGAGTGGGGACAGGGAACTTGTTGAAGGCGAAATTCCTAAGGTTAAAGAGCTCTTAAAAGAAGCGCCTGTAAAATGGGTTGAGGATCGCAATCTACATATAACCTTAAACTTTTTAGGAAACGTGGAGGAGGAGCAGATACCAAAGCTTGTTAGGTTAGGAGCCGAAGTCGCTGGGCTGTGCTCGCCATTCCAAGTGGAAATAAGTGGAACCGGTGGCTTTCCTAATAAGTCATCTGCCAAATCCATATGGTTGGGGGTAAAACTAAATGCTGGCCTTGACTGCATTCACACAAAGCTTATGGAGAGGGTGGCGCCCTTTTCAAAAGAAGATAATAGAAAGTATATCCCCCACATCACTGTTGCAAGATCATTAAAGGGTGCGAAGTCGGAAGTGGAGTTTGATGCAGGATTGACCCCACTTAATCATGAGGTAAAGGAATTTGTTTTGTTCGAAAGCTTAATGGAGAATGGAAAGGCCAAGTACTGCCCATTGGAAAAGTTTCAACTTAACGAAATCTGAAAGCAATTTCCAACATAGGGATAATCGCTGTGTACGTCTCTGAAACATCACTTGATGAAGAATCAACTTTTCTTTCATCGACCGTGACACTGTGATAATTCAAAGAGCCGCCAATGCCAATCGTTTTTGAGAACTTATAATGGTAGCCTAATGTGGCCATATAGCCGCTTCCATCGACATCTCCTTCTACTCCAGAAACCTTAGAAGTTCCTTTTGCTGAAAAGTTATACACAGCACTTGCATACCAGGTCCTATTTTGAGTTAAATAGAAATGAAGTCTGGGACCGAGCTCTAAAAGGTCCAACGTGGTTTCATCAGCGCTGTCATCGCCCTGTTTCTGAGTTTTGTTCCAGAATATTACACTTTGACCTATGTACAGACGCTTGTTGCGGTCCATAGAAGCAGCAAAGTATAAGCTATTCATCATCCTAGTATAGTTGAATGCAGTGGCGTCGCCTGCATCTGTTTCTGATTGGTAGTTTAATTTATAGTCCATGTAAAAAGACGCATTTGCATTAGCCATCATTAAACATGCCAATAGAATTCTATACATTAAACTCCTCCCTGAAATTATTTTAATGAATATTCACATCACCTAGAAGTCAGGAATAATTGCCCTTTTAGCTGAGTAAAAGGCTTTTATAGGCCTAGAATTCGAAAGGTTGAAAGATTCGACCTAAGATATGGCGTTTATGGAGGCCTTATGGAAAATGACAAAACTGTGGTGATAACTGGGACCTCAGGACTTATAGGAAAGTCATTGGTTAAAAAGTACCTCTCACAGGGTTGTTCCGTAATAGGCCTTGACAACACTGAGTCAGAACTTAAGGAGGATGGTTTTCAACACATTCCTTGCAATTTGGAAAGGCCTGAAGAAATTCTTAGGGCATGTGAAGAAATAAAAAGCGTACATATCCTTATCAACAATGCAGGTATTTCCAACCCTTACAATGCAAAGATTGGCGAAATTAAAATTCAACAATGGCAAAAGATTATAAATACCAACCTAAATGCCGCTTTCACCCTAACAAACTTTTTAGCAAAAAAACTAAAGCAATCTAAGGGCTCGATCGTAAACATAGCATCCACCAGGGCCCTCATGAGTGAGCCTTGCAATGAGGCCTATGCCGCCAGCAAAGGTGCAATCGTCAGTCTGACTCACTCTTTAATGAACACCTTGGCGCCGGATGTAAATGTAAATTGTATAAGTCCTGGGTGGATAACAGACAGTGAAGTTTCTGAGACGGCAGAAAAGCAACATCCCTCAGGAAGAGTCGGCAAACCTGAAGACGTTGCAAACCTATGTTGCTTCCTTACAAGCGACAAGGCCAACTTCATAAACGGCCAAAACATTGTAATCGATGGGGGAATGACAAAGAAGATGATCTATGTCGATTAAGCTCCAAGGACGATATTTATTATAAAAATTGCAACAGCATTAATTAATAAGGAAATATCTTGAGCTGTGGTGTAAGTCGCGCTTAAGTCCACAAGCTCTTGTTTTGATAAATTAGCATTCATTTTGGCCTTCACGGCCTTTCTCACTGCTGCGGTGTCTTGAGATTTCGCCAGGAAAAACTTCGTTAAACCTAAAAGGACTAGAAACATAAATGGCAGTTCGGTCAGATTAAATCCGGATAGGCGCAGTAAGTAGAATGGGAGAGTCGTTGCCAAGAAAACAACAATGAAAAATTTATAAGAAAACTTAAAATATAGGATCGTTTTATTCATGAATTCATTATTAACCTTTATTAACGCTTCGACAACTTAAGCTTTTAGGCCAAAATCTGATGTAAATATTATACAGGAGACTAGGCTCCTTCAAGATGTTGGGAATGAATGCTAGGGTTACCATTCAGGAGCTGCTATGAAATTGCTACTCTACATCTTGCCTATCCTTTTGGTATCTTGTGGCAAAGAGACCACAAAGGTTAATAAGCGCGGGGTTTACATTAACAATGTGAACCGATCTCCAATTGAACTATTCAAAGAGTATCCCACATGCGCTGAATCCGAACTTGAAAGCGATACTCCCTTCTATAGCCTTACACAGTTTCTACAAGGAAGAACTCTCACAAGAAATATCAATATGGACCCCTCTATTTCGGGAACAAGACTAAGAAGCGACAAAGGCATCAAGGATACTTATTACGACGCTCATATGATGCTCAAAAAGACTTTTAGAAGCGGTAGACTTGTAGGGATGGAATTTGTTACAACCCAGCAGCCCAAGGCCATGAACATCTGCCCAGGAGTCAAAAGCTATCAGCGCTATAGTTATGAAAACGCTTCTCTTTCCGCAAATTACTCTATTAATAAAACTATTCAGAGACTTGAAGCTGTAAACTTCAAGTCACCATATCCTCTCAATCTCTATATATCGCCATATACGATTGAAAGGCAGATCGTTGAAACAGACACTGAGGTTATTAGCGAAGACTCAAGAATTACAGACAACGCCTTTTACATACCTAGTTTAAGATCAATTGTGTTTTTGCCTCAAAGTGAAGAAAGTCGAGAGGGAGCTGGATTTGGGAACGTGCCCCTGTGGGAAGTGCCGATGGTAGGATCTCATGAGTATGGCCACCATGTTTTTTATTCCATAGCTGAGCAAGTGTCTGGAGATTTGCACCGCCCAACTTCTGGCTGTTTTGGGCACCCAGGTCAACTGAGGGCCAATACTGTTGTGCAAGGTCTTAGCGTTGGCGATATTATTGGGGCCTTAAACGAAGGCTTTTCAGACCTTATTGCATACTACACTCTTGATGGCGCTGAAAGAGGTCTAAACAATGTAGTCTGTATGGAGAAAAATAGAGAGGTGGGCTCCCCAGTCTTTGCGGATAACACTTCAAAACTCTTTACCACGGAGGCGCTTAACGTGATGTTTGGTGATGGATCACCTATCATTGGCAGCTGTCTTCGCCCAAATTTTAAACAGATTCACATTGTGGGGGCAGTGTTCGCCTCAATCTCTGAAAGACTTATGCAACGATATAGAATGTCCAATTCTGAAAAGTTGGCCTTAATCTTAAACTGGTTGGTCAATCTAAGAGATACTCATAGGTCAATTTCTGGTTTGGGAGGCGAGAGATACCTTGTTAAGGCGTATTCTTTGATGGCAGAGCTGGTTAAAAAACGCTCCACAGGAGTTCCTGAAAGCTTTACCTGTCAATTAATAGAGAGCTTGGCGCCTGAGTCTAGATATATGATTGACGAGCTAGAAGCGCTGGGCTGCAGGTAAAAAAAAAGCGAGGCGCAAAGGCCTCGCTATATAGAACTTACTTAAAAGTCTTAATTTCTCCAGATTTAAGCTTTTGCTTATAATCCGTGAGCATTCCTTTAACCTTAGGCATTAACACAAAACATGCAATGATGTTTGGTATCGCCAAGAGTCCGTAAACACCATCAGAGATGTTAAGAACAACTTGAAGCTGAGCAATAGCGCCTAAGAAGATAAATACAACAAATACATATCTATAGGCCGGAATAGCTTTCTCTCCGAAGATAAAAGTTACACCTTGCTCACCATAGTAAGACCAAGAAATTAGAGTTGAGAACGCAAAGAGAGTAACAACTATAGTTACGATCCATCTACCGATAGGGCCCATTCCCATTGAGAATGCTCTAGCAGTCATTTCTGAACCTTCAACTCCTGGAACTGTCCAAGCATCTGTGATTAGAAGCGCTAGGGCAGTGATAGTACAAACGATGATGGTATCAACTAGTGGCTCTAGAAGTGAGACAATACCTTCTTGAACTGGAGATGACTTCGCAGCCGCGTGCGCCATGGCCGCAGAACCCATACCTGCTTCAGAGGAGAATGTCGCTCTTCTAACACCTTGCATAATTACTTCTTTAACTACAACACCGGCAAATGCGCCAGTTGCAGCGTGCCCAGTAAAGGCATGAGTGAAGATGTCAGCAAACATTGCTGGAACCTTTGCGTAGTTAACAAGAATTACGTAAAGAGCTCCACCTAAATAAAGCACAACCATTGCAGGAACTAACTTTGAAGTAACTTGCGCGATTCTAGAAATACCGCCAATTAATACAACAAATGCAAGTGTTGCAAATACTAGCCCTGAAATCCAAGTAGGAACTCCAGTACTGTGGTTAATTATTGAGGCCATTTGGTTCGACTGGAACATGTTACCAGCTCCGAATGAACTTAAAATGGTAAAGAAAGCGTATGCCCATCCAAGCCACTGAAATTTTGAGCTTAGAGCGTTTTTAATAACGAACATTGGGCCACCGTGCATATGTCCAGTGCTTCCTTCTTCTCTGTATTTAAGCGCTAGGGTAACTTCTGTGAATTTCGTACACATGCCAATGAAGCCTGTGATCCACATCCAAAATACCGCTCCAGGTCCACCTGCGGCTACCGCCACGGCAACACCTGCAATGTTTCCTAAACCAACCGTTGCCGAAAGAGCGGTTGTAAGTGCCTGAAAGTGACTAATTTCACCCGGGTCATTAGGGTCGTCGAATTTGCCGCGAACGATGTCAAAAGCGTTCTTTAACATCAATAATTGTTGAAAGCCGAAATACAGGGAAAAGATTACACCGGCCCCCACGAGTAGGACGATAAGAGGCAAACTCCATACCGCTCCCACGAACGCGCCGGTCCATGCTTCCAATTGTTCCATTCATACTCCTTTATGTAGTTTCAAATATATAAAGGATAACGAGATGAACGGATTTGTTAAAGTATTTTATCAGGTTTGTTTAAGGAATGTTTATTGTGCGGTACGTTTAATGCGTACCGCTGTAGTGATTAAGCTGCTTGAGATTGAAGCCAACCAGGAAGGTCACCATCCACTTTTGAAAACTGTATACCCACGCCCTCAGGGTAAGTTCCTTTGGACATTGCCTTTCTTACAATTTTCCCCTTGCACTGCAGCACTTGGTCGTTTAAGTGAATGCAAAGTTCCAACTCTTGCTCTTTGGATGCCTTAAAAAGATCCAGGTCAGAGTCGGAAACGGCAAAAATTCCCGTCTCTGATACATCAAAACTCTTGGTTTTGATGGTGTTGGCGTTTGTATAGATGGTCAATGGAACGGCCAACTTTTTTCGTGGAACGCTTTGCCACCAACGAAAGTTCTTTTCGTTGAAGACTCTATAAATACTTTTTGAATAGAAACTCATGCTTAAAGCGAGAAAGGCCGTGGAGCTAAGACTTGTTTCAAGAATGCTGAAGTCCTGGCCAAAAGCGCCAACAAAGTAGTTGTTCGCAAAGACGGCCAGGTTTAAAAGGGGCAGCAAGACGAACAAGCGCTTGTCAAAGCTGTGAGTTGCATAGGAAACCCAGCCAAATGTGACCATAAGCAATATGTTCAAAGGCGTTAACTTAGAGAATATCCCCACAAAATCCAGGGGACTTATCTTATATATAAGAGAAATCTGTAGTGGCATGGCGATGGCCAGCACTAAGAAGACTGCAGGCATAAGGGTAAAAAACATAGGTTTTGTTTTCATAATGTCTCCTGGTTTTTTGAAAACGCATGACAATAACTTTTTATATTCATTACGTATTTTCTGGCCTCTTTGAGCTCTTTGCTCTCAAGCCACTTATCTTTCTTTTTCATTATTGATCTTTTAACTCTGAAAGCACCCGAGTTATAGCTAGCTAAGAGAATGTCTGTAAGGGGGATATCTTTATCAAAGGTTTTGTCGAGCACTTTTTCAATATGTGGCCTTTTCCAATAATTGCTCAAGAGGTTTAGGTAAATTGAACCTCCCTCTAGAGATTTGGCCTCATCAAGTCTCCAGTCTTGCTCTCTTGTAAGGCCTTTGGTCATGATTTTTGCTTTAAGCTCAAGAAAGCTTAAATCTTTTATCTGAGGATCATGTTTCCAGTCGGGACGATGTCTGAGTATGTCTTCGTTTGCTAAAGGTGTCACTTGCGTAAGTCCAATTGCTTTGGCCCAACTTATGGCCATTGGATTAAAGGAGCTTTCCTGCGCAACCAAAGCGGCCAGAAAGGATGGGTTTATCTTATTTTCCTTTGCAATCTTCTCCAAGCTTCCAATTTCCAAACCTTTTGGTTGAAAAGGGTTGATGCTAGCAATGGATCTACTTGTCCTTAAAGGACAGTGCGGTGGCAAAAATTTGTAGGCGATAGGGGCGGAGTCTTTATCTCGATAATATAAAAATGTAATTTCATTTTTTCGGCCAGGCAGAAGTGAGAGGTTTTCAAAAACCACTTTTGCCGTTCGAGGGTTTTTAGGGTTTAAAACTATTTTTTCACTTTTCCACCATCTTTGAATTCGTTTTCCGTTGTGAAGAATTTCAAACCTGAAGTTTCTTGGTATTCGCTCATCGTCCTCAATGTTCAAAACCAAATCAAAAGGAGTGTGATAAACCTGTCGTTGAGAAAGCTCTTGCTCAATGGCGTGCTTTATTAATTTTTGGGGTTCCGCCCTAAACTCAGAAAACACCAAGGCCTGTGCTCCGAAAGGAGAGGTGGGACCGGCGCAGGAGCTAAGGATTGCCGCCGCTGCCATGATCGTTAATTTTTCTGAAATCCTCATCCAATAAGCCTCTTGGGAGTTAGGTAACTAATCATATTGTGATGTAGGAGTGGATTGCTAGCCAGAAAAATTTTTTCTGAATCTAGTTTCAACCAGTTGTAAACACGACTAAACAAGAGCAATAAAGATGCGCCAATTTTCGTTGCAGGTTAGCAAGGGCAAGGGTGGGAAATTAAACAAAATGTATGTAAATTATCTTAAGATGTGAGTGATAAATAGTAGCCTAGAAGAATGGTGGATAAAATAATCCCACCGGCCCCTAGGAGCTTGTCAGATTTCCCATATCGCCAGTTAGGCGGCAGGGCATTGGAATTCATGACCTTTAAAATTAGTATTCCGAATATTGGTGTGAAGAGAAAAGACACAGTGGTGGCAAAATCAACCAATTCCTTCATGCTTCCCAAGTGGTTGAACAAAAGCACAATTGTTCCGGTTAGAGTGGTCGAAAGCCAAAATATATACCAATCCTTTTTTGAAAACTTATGTCCAAAGAGTTGAACCATTGATTCCTGCATCACTCTTGAGAAAGCGTCAAGACAGGTTAAAGTTGTGCTAAACATGGTTAAAAACGCCGCAATCGAAACAATTGGCATTGCCCATGATCCCAAAGCGTTGGAGTAGAGTCCAATAAATTGCGCCGCAAAAGGCACGGCCTTTGGAGAAAAGTTTTGACCGCTTCTGTACATAATGATCGCGCCAAGCATGAGAAAGAACACCGCTAGAGCTGCAGTGCCTATATAGCCTACTTTAAAATCCATGAGGGTCTGATTTACGGTAGTTTTCGTTTTTTTTCTTTTGGCCACGGTCCAGACACTTTGCCACACAGGAACGTCTAGGGGAGCGGGCATCCAGCCAATAAGGGCAACTAAAAAGTATAGGTGGTGGGAGTTGTTAAAGTTGAAGCTCACTGGAGGCGCGTTTTTCTCAATGTCTCCAAAAAATGAAAAACCAACAGCAAGGACTGTCGTTAATGAAAGGGCGGCCACAATGACTTTAACAAGGTTGTCCAGGAGTCCGTAGTTGCCAATCAGTAAAATTAGCGAACAAATTGCGAGCAGGACGACAGATGTTGTCTGAACGCTCAATGGTATGGAAAAGATATGGTTTGTAAGTCCACTAGTAACCACAGTCACTGCGCTTTGAATCACAAACATCGTCATAAAGGTAATTAAAACAAATAATAGCAATGCCCAAGTCCCGAGCCGTTTATATCCATAAAGAAGAGACTTTCCAGTGACTGCACTGTATTGCGCGCCCGCTTTGAAAAAGGGATACTTCAAAAGGTTGGCCAGTATTACGACCCATACAAGGCCAAGTCCGAACTCAGCTCCAGCTCTTGTAGACTGCACAATATGACTTACACCCACGGCCGCCGCTGCGTACAATACTCCAGGTCCCGAGAGACGCAATGCATTTAGTAACTTGTTTTTCATTAAGTAATTAAAAGACATTTAAACTTTTTTGTCAGGGCGAAAATTTTAAGATAATAAAAAAAGAATGAAACCGTTCATTCTTCTTGTTTTTTTTACGCTAAGTGTCTTCGGGGAGTGCTTAAAAGTCACTTCTTCAGCACCGCATGGCCTGGAGCAGGAGGTAGATGCTCTTGTTGAAAGCTACGCAGATGCGTATGGGATTCCTGGCGTCGTGGTTTTAGTGGGACATAAAGACTCTATTTCTTTTCATAAAGCATACGGGTCGATTGATGGAAAGATGAAGATGCCAAAAGACGCCATCTTTGATGTCGCCTCTATAACAAAGCTCTTTACGGCCACGGCCCTTTTAAAATCCTTGGAACAAAATAGACTTCCTTTTGAAACAAGAGTTTCAGGTGTGCTCAAAGAGTATCAGAGAAAAGAAACCTTTGAGCTTCAGTTTGAAGATCTTCTAAGACATCAATCAGGTCTCAGACCTAGCATGGGCAGCAACCTTTATAAACTTAACGCTCTTGATTCTTGGAAAGCGATTTTAAACACTGACCCTGAGTACAAGTTCGGCAAGTTTAAGTACAGCGACGTCAATTATCTTGTCCTTGGAAAGGCACTTGAGAAGCTTGAATCAAGTTCGCTTGACGTTGCTGTCAAAAGACTTGTGACTAATCCCCTAGGTTTAAAGAACACATCCTTTACACCCATGAGTGGTCTTTCAAATTGCAAAGAAAAGTGCGTCCCTACAGGATCTAGCTACTCCCTTGGAGCGGTACATGATCCTACTTCAAGACACCTCGGTGGGGTGGCCGGGCATGCCGGGATCTTCTCAACTGCTACAGACTTGGCCCACTTTGCAAGAATGTTTCTAAGTGGAGGAGTTGGCTGTAAAGAAAAAGTAATTTCTGAAAAACAAGTCAACTCAATGACGGTCAAAACACCCACAAGCTCAAGAGGACTAGGATTTGATATCTCAAGCAGGTATTCGGAAAAACCCTCAGGAGATTATTTTTCAAAGGGAATCTCTTTTGGACATACAGGATATACTGGCGCGTCTATCTGGATTGATCCAACAATCGACACCTACTTAATAGTACTTTCCAATAGCGTCTATGCCAGAGATTGGAAACGAGCAAAGAAGGGCTATCTTAAGTTGATCACAGAACTTGCAAACAGTATTGGAAAGGCCTACTCCTTTTAAAACGACCGGACGCAGCAAGCATTTTTCTCATTTTTTTGATACGACTTACTTTGTATTTGGAGGTTCAAATGACAAAGTTCATATTCACGTTTCTTCTCATAACTCAAGCTATATGTTTATCAAGTGAAATCAGTCATATCGAAAGTGTAACTCTAGGCCAATCCGCATCTTGTATTTCAGGGCAGGGCAAAGTTGACTGCTGGAATAATGAGGTATTCTCGCATTATGAAATACCCTCGAGTCTTGCTGCTCAAATTAATAGCAATACTAAAAAAATAAAGGAATTTGTAAGTGGAACTGGGTTAATCTGTGCTCTCAAGTCGCATAGGGAAACGGAGACTGAAAACTGGGTTGAATGCTGGGGAAAGAACAAACCTACTCTTCCCCCTCTTACTAAGAAGCCTAGTAAAATCGAAGCACTGGGTGAAACACTATGTGTCTACCTAGAGAGTGAAGTTCTTTGTATTAAGGGTCATGAAGTTACCAAATACAAAGGTCAAAGCTTAAAAGTCTTTCCTAGGGGAGCATATAGCAATGGCTGCGTCCACAAGGATGGAAATAAGTATATCGAATGCAGCAATGGGAAAACGGGAAGCTGGACCATTGACCAAGATAGAATCGTCTGGAAAAACAACAGAGAGTTCTGTGTATACAATAAAAAAGAGATTGAGTGCTTAAGGTATAGCTTTAGGAACTCTTCATGGTCAACTTTTAGTCCACAGTTGTTTAATAAGGAAATTGTTTATATTGCCAACAAGTGTGTCCTTTACGTAGATGGACTGGTGGAGTGCTATGAGAAAGGTTTTTCAAAAAAGTATTTCTCTAGAAAATTTGATAAGATTCAGGGATATGGGTCAGAACTTCACTCTGAAAAGATGTATTTAATTGTTAATAACACTATCGTTGTGCCATCTTATCTAAATCAATTAATCCCTTATAAATACAATTATATTGCTCAAAAAGAAAAATACGCTTTCCAATGCAATTACGGCATTAAGGGCAGCGTTGTGGGATATTTTACAAAGCTTGAAGATAAATATGGAGACTGTGTCGAAGCAAGACTTCTCAATGGTAAGACTAATGAAGATTTAGGATACAGTGATAGACTAAGCTGTGTGAAAGAGGATGGCAGATACGTGCTTGGCTCGCTTAGGTTTAACTTGGTGAAACCTGGCGGAGGGTTTATAGATATGGCCATGCCAAGAAAAGGCCTGTGGTTTAGGGATCACTCTAGCATGCACTACACAGTGGGCTTTGTTAAGTGCAGGTCCTATCTACCTTCCCATGGTGTATATCTGTAAACTGATTTGTAATGAAACTTTAAATATTAGGATGTGCAAGTGATGCACATCCTTTTTGGAATTTGAAAAAGTTAGAAAGTTAAAAGGTTGCAGGCCACATCATGGGACTTTGTTCTAAAAAAGCCTTTGGAAGTAACTTTGCCTTCAATCTCATTTGCGCCAATTGTTTGGTAGTCTAAGAACACCTTAATATTTTTGCCGTCACAGTTTTGGTATGAGCATTCAATCCCATTGATGGTGTCGTTGCAATCTCCAGTAGGGAACTTTAGCCCACTGTTTGGATCGTCGTAGTCCCCAACAACTTCAGTGCACTCTGCAGAGTAAGCGTTTAGAGTTCGCTCACCATTAGAATTAGCTTTTGTGATATTGAACTTTGTTAGATCTTCAAATACAGCACTTTCACCTGTGTAAAGCTGACATCCCAAGTGGGTGTCGGCAGGGACCTGTGCCAAGGCCGCTGCAGATACGATCATAGCAAATATAAGCTTCTTCATTTAAAACTCCTTAAACAGTTAGCTCTATACCTATAGCAAGGTTTAAATTTCACCTTTTATAGTATTTCTTACATTCTAAACGGTTTATGCAGAGCCTAATAGTCCCCCATATAAGGTTTACACCCTAGACTTTACAAAATTATGGCCAAATTATTTTAGGTACTTGAAAGGGTGTGACTCAGGTGCTAGGCCTTGTGAGGCTATGTACGCCAGAAATGGCGAGTTTGGGTGTGAGGCTGGCTCTATAGTGCTTTGTATTTTTCATTGAGCTCTTTGTGAAGATCTTCGCCTTTGTACTTTATATTTCTATAATTGCGAATGAACTCCAAGTAGGTAGGTGGAACATTCTCTTGCTGACAAAGCTTCAAGATTTCAACTTCAGTCATGTTTGGTGTCAAAACAATGCCTTTGGTTTTAAGCTTTTTTTCAAAACGCTTAAATAGAATGTCTTCCGGTGACAGAGCTTTGTTTTTAGATTTAAAAGAGTAGAAGATATAACCCATGAGTAAGCAAATTAAAATGAATGATAAAACGTAGAAGTCTTTTAGCTTTAAAGAGATTTTTTCCGCCAGAAGTTTTTGGGCTTCTTTGTTGTAGTTGTCAAAAAATAGAGAGAGTCTAAAGTTTAAATTTTCTACCCATGCCTGGGCATCCAATAGTCTTTGAGTGAAAAAACCCGCAGCTTTCTGCCCTCCTAAGGCCCCAATTGCTTGCACTCCTTGGGAAATTCTTTCTGGAGAGACGAAAGATGTGGGATCAACACGCTTCCAGTATTCGCCATCATGATACTCCACCCAAACGTGAGCATCTTTGTTCTTAATTGTATAGAAGCCTCCACTTGGATTGTAAACACCACCTTGAAAGCCGCTCACGAGTCTTGACGGCACATTGTTGACCCTTAAATAAATGCCTAACAAGGAAGCGAAGTGCCCACAAAACCCTGACTTCTTTTGAATGAAGTCGTTTAATGTCGGCATGAATCCTGGGCTTAAGCTGTAGCTAAAACCATTTGTGGACAAGGCCAATTGAAAGTCTTTTATCAATTCCTCAGGTGTTTGGGATGTGGTGTTGAACATCTCTTTAAATGAGCTGGGAAGAAAACCAGGGAGGGAAAGATAGCTCTTTCTTACCTTATCGATATTGGATCTTAATTTTGCAGAAGGGTGTGAAACTGCCTTCACTTGAAACTTTTTTCCGTCCCTAAAGTTGATGAAGGTATTGCTCTGTTCATTTCTTATGTAGCGAAGGTTTGAGTTAACTAAACGCATTGGATGATCAAGTAGGATAATGTCGTTGTTGAAGTCGCTCTCGTACTTAAGTGTGTAAGTGAGAATATCCTTTGGAGAGTTGTGAATTGGAATTGAAGAGTGATTAACTTTTCCCCCACGCCAATTGTAGCCATCGGTAACTTCGTGGGTTCTTCCTCGCCAGTAAAGCAGTTCAGGGTTGATCTTTTTTTCGGTCTGGGCGTAGAAAGCTACCTTGTCGGAAAGATTAAGGTTGGATGCGTCTGAGTTAGAAACAGTTTTTGAATATCCGCTTTTTTGATTTTGTTGGTTTGCAGAAGGAAGAAAACCTCTAAATCTTGGAAAAGCAAAAAACAGAACAATAATAAGTGGAAGTCCTTTTAAAATTGGTATGAGACTAGAAAATTTAGGTTTGAAGTCGATCGTAAATCTCTCTTCAGGCCTTCTTCTGAGCATCATTGAAATTAAAGTGGCGCTTATAAGAAGATAGGTTAGGTAGTAGATTGAGTTATTGAACAAGGCCAGGGATCCAATCCATAGAAATCCAAGAGTGGCGTGGGTTCTGAAGTTTAAGCATCGTTGTCCTATCTTTGAGGCCAGCATTATGTTTAAAATTGACACTGCCGCCTCAGGGGTAAGCCTTTTTCCAAACTCTTTTAAAGCAAAGTATGAACCAACAAGAGATGCTAGGAAAAGGAAGATAGTGTTAAAGTGAAGGAAAATACGAGCTGACAGAAACAGGGTGGATGCAGGAGCAAACCATGAGGGCAGAAAGTCCAGGCAAAACCATGGAGCTGGCATTAGCGAAAGGTAAAAAATAGTTTTATTTTCAGGCCTCACTTAAAATCTCCATTGATCTTTTAAAATGGGAGTGACCTTTGCCTGGACGAAGATACGCTCCACTTTTCAGACTAAGTTCCCATTTGAGGCCTTCCAGGTGCGCCTTATTCACAAGCCAGGCCATCTTTGATAAAGTCTCTTCAAAGTCTCCTTTAAATCTAATGTCATTAATCTCAAAGGACTCAGGCCTATTTTCATTAAATTCCTTAATTAGCAGCTCATCCTTTTTTGCGAACACTTTCCAGTCAATTCTTTTTGATGGATGTCCTCGTTCGTATCTTTTATGCTGGTTGAAAATCTCGGCGCCTTCCTGGGAGATCTCCTTAAAAAAGTCTTGCTCCACGGCCAAGGGTCTCGGGTAGATGTAGAGTTCCTTATTGACTTTTACGTATCTCCAAACTCTAAATAGTCCCCAATCTCCTGAAGTGTGGAGCTTGATAGTGTTCACTTTGTATCTCCCTCTTAAACCTTTAAGTGAAAATGACCCAGTTGAAGAATGGCCTTCAATGGTCCCCTTGTCGGTTTGAAGCTCCATGCTAAAAGGGCCCTGTAAATTTGTTTTGGCCTGAGGGAGGTAAGAATCATCGAATCTTACATCTATTGAAGTGTATCTTTTTACTAAATCATGAGTTTTGAACATCACTCCTAACAAGAAAGCAAACATACAAAAGGCAAGAAGCAAGGTGAGGTTATTTCCATAGACTAGGCCCATTAAAAATAGTGTGAAAAAGACGCCAATAAAAATAAGGCCTGGCATGGTTGGTAGAATATATGGAGTTTCTTTCTCCTTTGCTCTCTGTACAAGTGCCTTAATCATTACCGTACTGAAACGCTGCCTATTAGTTTGACCGAAAGCTCTTTTTCCAGCGAAGCCGATCCCTCACTTGGATGGCACAATCTGTGGCCAACTACATAGGGAAGGAGGTGTTGAACATGTTCTGGGAACACGTGAGTTTCCTCATTCATCCAGGCCCATGCCTTGGCCGATTTCAATAAATCAATAGCAGCCCGGTTACTTAAAGGCATAAAATGAGAGTTGTTTCTCGATTCGTCCACGAGTCTAAAGATATATGAAAGGATGGCGTCGCTGGCCTCGATGGCCTCACATGCGCTTATTGATTCAAGAAGCCAGGACTTGGAGATCTTTTCTTCAATTTGTATTTTTGTTGAAGTCGCTTTTTCTTTTAGAAGTTTAATTGTGTTCTCTTCATCTGGATAGCCAAGTTCCAGTTTCATTGAAAAGCGGTCTAGCTGAGACTCTGGTAGCTCGAATGTTCCAATTTGTGACTTTGGGTTTTGAGTCGCGATGACATGGAAGAGTCGCTCCATTGGAAAGGTTTGAGAATCTACTGTGACGCTTTTTTCTTCCATAGCCTGCAATAGCGCCGACTGTGTTTTAGGTGGGGCCCTATTTAGCTCATCGGCCATAAATATCTCACCAAAAATTGGGCCTTGATGAAATTCAAACTCAGATGTTTTACGATTAAAAACTTGATTGCCTATAATATCCGAAGGTAGGAGGTCGTTCGTAAATTGTGTTCTAGACATCTTAAGATCAAACACCTCTGAAAAAAATGTTACCAAGGTCGTTTTCCCAACGCCTGGCAGATCTTCAATAAGTGTGTGGCCTTGCGCCAGCAAATTGCAAAGGGCAAGTTCAATTTTATCTTTCTTTCCGCTTAGGAACTTATCGCCATGTTTATAAAACAGCTCCAACTCTTTCATGCGCAACCTACTTTAGCTTGGTGGATTTAAATTCATTTTTATTAAGGGATATTCCAACTTCTCTGTTTTCCCATTTTAAAATCGACTCTTTCTTTGTTTGAGTGTTGGTCATTTCAATAGTGTCAGCAAGATGAAAGCTTTTGCCTCCAACCTTGTGAATGCTGAAGTTTTTCATAATGGCCACCTTTAAGGGATTTCCTCTTCTGTCAAAGTAGGTGGTCTTTGTTGGGTTCATTTTTGCTTTGCTAAAAATTGACACAAGTTTGGAGTAACCACTTTTACTTTTTGGAGTGGACTCAATTGTCCAGGTATTCTCATCCTCTTGGATTAACTTGTAAGTGTATTTATCTATTTGTCTTCCAGCTATGTCCTCATAAGAAAATTCACTTCCCATAAAAGAGCCAGATTGATTTCTAGAATTAATTTTTTTTACTCTTTTAAAACGAGGCATGTAAAGCCACTGTTTGTTGGGCGCATCTTTAATCGTCCATGTTAATAGTTTGACTCCTTTAACATCTAGGGGAGTCTTGAACTCCAGTATGGACTTATCTCCTTCTTCCTTACCTTCCAGAGTCTGAGTGGTCAGTGACCTCTCAACTTTGTTTCCTTGAGCGTCTACGAGAACCATAGTCATCTGGCCCTTCACGCCTCCAATTCCGGAATTTGCATTTTCCATTTTTTCCATAATATCTCGAGCGCTCATGGCCCAAGCGTTAAGTGATATGATCAGAAGAAGAGTAAATTTCATTTTGCCTCAAAAGTAACGTGAAAGAGTTACCATTATGTTATCCGATTCACGGACAGGCTTCAAACCATAAAAACGGTCTAGTGGATTGTTTTGATCAGGTAGTGGGGTGTCGAAGACGGTCAGGCCGTACTCCAGTTTCCAGGCGCTGGAAATTCTAAACTCATGAGAAGCCGTATAGATAAACTCATCAAAGCTTTGGGCGTCATATGTTATGAACAATGAGAACTGATGACTATTAAAATTATTTAATAAGTGTCTTGCTCCTATTAAAACATCTCTTTGGAAAGGACCTAGGGTTTTGGCCTCATCGGATGATACTCCCAGTATTGAAATGTATTCTAGTAGAAAGTTAGTGGAGTGGTTATTGCTGTGGAAAAACTCCTTTTCCGCTCCAAAGGCAACCCTTGAATGGTCAGGCTGGGAAATCTCCCCAGATGACATTGGAGGTATGAAGAACCTGAGCTCGGTATTTTTGTAGTCGTAATGACTTGCCTCTAGCTTTAAAAGCCATTCCTTGTATGAGGTTTGAAGTGAGGTTGAAACCTGTCTGACTTGTAAATAATAAGGTCTAAGTTTTAAGTCATTAATGGTGGGGGATATGGCGCCTGGCATTTCTAAAATTAACAATGGGTTTGCTGTGTCGTATTTCTGGGCGATGAAAAAGTCCCAATCATAGTAATCAAAACTTTTTTTGTATCTTAGAATGAATTGGAAAAGCTTGTCGCCATTTGAAAAACTATTCTCATCTTCAACAAAGAGTGGAGTTTCCAAATCTAGCATAAGCCCTTGGCGGTCCCTACCTTGAGGGTACATTGAGGGAATAGATCTAGTGATGTTGATGAATTGAACAAAAGAGCTTTCAAACTCATATGTGTAGACCAGGGATGGAAGTCCTAGTCTTTCCACATCCTGTCCTTGCGATAAGTTCAATGGGTTTATCGGGTCAAAAGCTGAAAAAAACTCAAGCACACTCCAATTGAACACGTGGGTCCCCACGGAGGCCTTCCAGTTATTTTTTGTGAAAGAGATATTGGTGTCATCGAGATTCAAAAAGTCTCTTTCATGATCTACAAAAGCTTCGCGAGCTTTAAGACCGAAGTTGAGGTTTAAATTTTCAGTAAGCTGTTTGCTTGAGACAAGCGAAAGAAAGATGGCAGACTGAGAGTCATGAGAGTCGGAGTCGCCATCGCTATTAAATTGTCTATGTTCAAAGTCAATCTGCCCTTGGTACTCAAAGGCATTTGCAAGGCCGCAAATTAATAAAAGAAGATACTTCATTGCGACCTCCGTTAAGCTTTACTGAAAAGCTTTAAGGCTCGCCTTTTTTAGTGCCTCGTACGCCTTGATCGTCTCTGACTTGTCAGACGCGTGAAAGGCCTTAACCATTGGGTCAATTTTTGAGTATCTAAAAGTTGTAAGATCAACACCTGGGACTTTGCCCATAATTGCCTGCATTCTAACTGTATGCTTTTTATGATCATCAGCAAAAAGAATTGCTTTGAACTTTTCTTTTGTTTTGGCCAACAACGTCTTTAGCATGATCCCCTTGTTTAGGCCTGAGGTCATGAATACTCCATTCATGTAGCTCACTGGACGAGGAGACTTATTGCCCATTGTTTTGATGTCATAAGAGTTTAGGCCGTATTTTTTTGGATTGCTTAGCTCATATGGAATGTAAGTAGAAGCGAATCCTTTAGCTGGACCAATTGCACTTTTTTGAAAAGTAAGACCATTCATCTTTAAGGCCCTTTCTGTTGCATTTCTAAAAATTGGGCCTCTACTAGTTAGAAGGATAAGTTTAATCCCTTTGTTTTGAAGTTCTTTGATAGTTTGAACTGTAGCTTTTTCTGTAGGCACCATATTGCTTAGAGCGAACAGTTGTCCTTGAATATCTAGAAGTTCATTGAAGTCGTCTGCAACACAAAATGATGGGGTTTCTTCTTTACCCATACAGTTTTTTGATTGCCACCCAAACCACTGGTCAGAGCCAAGGTTTTGAGGCATTGCCAATGTTGTATTGTCTATATCTAGAACGACAAGAACATTCTTAGGTCCATACTTTTTGGCCTTTTCAAATGCGATTTTCTTAATCAGGTCGTAAGAGTCCGTCTCCAGTGCTAGCGAATAAACATTAAAACTTAAAACTGATAAAACTAGTGCAAAAAGAGCTTTTTTCATTGAAATTCCTTATGAAAGTAGTTGTCTTAATGAAGCAAAACAAGCTCTCGTTGTCTAGAATCAAATTAAGCATTTGTAGAAAAAACACTATCTTGGCAGTCCAATTGCATCAGTTATGGTTAAGGATTTTTTATGTTGCACTGGGTCTTCGTACTGTTTGTCTTTTCATTGATAGCGGCGTTTATGGGCCAAGAAGAGCTCTCCGCTCTCGCAGGACAAGTCACAGTCGTTTTGGCCATTCTTTTTTTTGTAATGTTCGCCATTGCTGCCGTATTTTCAAGGGGCGAGAGACCCCACAAGTCTAAATAATTCATTAATTCCTACTATTTAGTTTATTGGTTTTGAAATTGACCGATCATGTAACTATGAAATGGCTTCTTATCCTGTCTTTCACAATTTCTTCTTCCTTTGCAAGGTGCCTTTGCACGGCCACCGTTGAGGGGAAATTTATCTTTGAGGAAACCGTTGGAAACAAAATTAGTTGCAAAGATAGGATTATGTCCGCCAACCTCAATGCCTTGGAGAATAGAAGTATCTGTTCTAATAAAGAAAAATCATTCGATGTAAATTGGAGTTGTGCTGAAAAAGGACAGCGAGTTAATTCTCAGAAAGAAGAGTCATTTTCTTGTGAGGAACTCAGAGGCATGCTCTATGCTGGTCAATTGATGGAAGCTGCTCTATACACGACACATCTTACTAGTGCTAAAGCTGTGACTCCAAAAGTAGCCGACAAAGTCACTTGCGACAATCAAACTCCGACTCCGGTTGCTCCGGAAAAGATTATTTTAAAAGCCAAGAGCAAAGAGGATCTAAAGCAGAGCCTCGAAACTATAGCCCCAGTTAAAAAAGGGTTAATAAGCGAAATTTTCGATTCAGTAGAAAACGGCAGTATCAGCTTACACATACACAACGACAATGGTGCGGGAGAACTAATTGGGATTTATGGCGGCGACGATGTGGGCAATACCCATGGAGTAAAATTCACCATCAGCAAAGCTCTTGGAGAGAGCGGATACAACATCACTATTGACTATGGATCAACTTTGCACACAAACTTTACAACAGGAAGCGTGGAAGAGGAGTGGGAGGATGAAGAGGGCAACCGTTACGCAACTCAAAACTTCATTGAGGAAAATATCGTTAAATTAATTATTGAAAAAGAAGCCAAAGGTGAGGCCTTTTATTGGAAGGCCGGAGGTGGAGTTCAGCAGTTAAACAAGTCTAATAGTAAGGGTGCGCTAGGGGTATTTTCAGCTCTAGGAAATCAAAATGCTTGGCATTCGGCGTTTGCATCGGCCATACCGGGATCGGCGAGAAACTACACCAATGTCGCTCAGGAGGACGATGAGCTTGGAGGCTTTGTAGATCTTAAGCTAGGCAAGAGATTCACCACCCACAGCTCAGATACTTCTCACGGCTTTATTGATGGAAGTGTTAGCGGACGCGCAACGGGGGTAGAAGATGCAAGCTTTGTGAGCGCTGAGGCGAGTATGAATTATGATTTCAAACTTAACAAAGATAAGGTCGCAAGGGCCAGTGCTGGCGTAAGAAGTAGAGTCTATGTGGATGGAAGCAAGACTCATTCACCGTATGCAAAGGTCGTTGTGGCAGGAAAGCAATATGAAGTGGGTTTTAAATACGAGTTTTACAGTGGAACCGTTCCTGAATATCAAAATGCTCTACCTGAAAACTTTGTGTTTAGGGAGGAGCTCGCAGCTAAAGAAGACAACCTTTGGCGACTGTATGTTAAGTACAAGTGGAAATAAGAAATCAATACTCTAGAAAATCTTTCATGTGGCATTGATGTTTAGCTTAAAGAGCTGTAGGTGTTTCCCTAATTAAAACATGGAGACTCACTTTGAAACTATCAATTTTATTCTTACTCTTCTCTTTTCAAATTTTCGCCTCAGAACCACTTACAGTAAAGCAACAGGAGCTTGAGGTTTCGAACATCGCGAAGCAAATTAGAAAGCAGCTGTGGAAATCTCGCCATATAAATGTTGAATCAAGCTATGAGTATTTAAAAGTGTAAAGTCTTAACGAGTATCTTGCGGATGATTCATTTTTTGAAAAACTGACCAATGAAGAGTCTTACAAGGCATCAAAGTGTATGGCCGGCAAGTATTGTGAGGTCTTTCAAATTACAGTAAGTTCCAGCTTTCACAGTGGGTATCAAATAGATGGACATCTTGTTCTATTAGACACCACTACCGGAGAGTATGAGGTGCTTTCTCACAATATTTATGGAGAGTAATCAAGCTTTAAAATTTACAGTTTGATCAAAAAACTCCCACCCACAGCAGCGCCGTTGTCCCAGATAATATCGTTGCCGAAAGCGTAAATGCCATAAAGGCTTAAACCAAGATTCTCATTGAACCACAGATTAAACCCTGTGGTTGCAAGTACATATGTAAGCTCTGTTGCCTCTATGGTCATATTGCCAACAGAGTCTCCAACTTGAATATCATCTTCATCGGTGTCCACTTTATTTAGCCTTCCATTAATAAAGACCTCAAAAGACTCGCTAAAAGCAATGGAGCCTATGCCACCTAAGTAGTAATGACTTGATGATTCTGTGGCACCGTAACCACCTTCCATAGCAAGAGATGGGCCTGTTTGGTTGTTAACAAAGGCGTACTTTCCAAATAGACCAGAGGTGGAGAAGTTGCCGCCGAACTCCATGACGTAGCCTAAATCAAAGTTTTCCGACAGGCCCATAGATGTTCGAATAAAGTAATTGGAATTAGCATTTCCGATCTCTGCAGCTGCAGTTCCGGGTCCCAGAGTTCTAGCGCTATTATTGGGACTAAAAGGTGCGAGAGAACATGAAGTTAAAGAAAGAAATACACAAGTGACTAATAGTAGACGCAAATTTTTCAACAATCCTCCGTGATTATAAGACTATTTTAGCGCAAATAGTTGTTTTCGCACAACTTGTCGTCATTGACTATTGAAACTGTGACTTGTGTTGGTGTGCGTATTTTCTCATTAGTGAAGTTAGAGAGATTTATATATCCAATCAAACTATCTATATGAAGATTAAGATCTGTTGTGATTAATGCTTCTTAAATAGATTGGAAAAATGATAACTATAAAATTTACATAGGTTTTGATTTCACGTCGCACTGCATCAGATGGTGAGGTACCTTATCTTTTATAATAAGCCCACTCCTCAAATTGGATATTCATATTTATGGATACAGGGCCTTTGAGGCATGAATTTAAGAGACAAAGAACTTAATAACACGGTTAGGATATTGACCAATAACAACGGAGAATATTATGCAAAAACTTTTGATTGGATTAACACTTCTTGGAGCAATGTCATCTTTCGCTGGAAGGTATGAAAGTGCAGCGAAAAGTGGACAAGATCTTACGATAAACCAAATGATATCAACAGAAGCTTTTGCAGAATATTCGGACTCAACACCGTTAGACCGTAGTGTCTACCACAACAGAAAAGATATCCGTGAGGTAAGACAACACAATCCACTATCAGCGTGTAGTGATCATAAAAAACAACTAGTGGCCAAAGCTTTTAATGTTGATGATGTAAAATGTACTTTTAATCCTTATTCTAAAAGAAACATAAATGAAAAAGTAAGAGAGCTAGAAGAGACTGGTGTGGTAGAAGTTTTAAAAGTTGTTAATGATGAAGAGATCTTCTGGATTCTTAACTAGCTTTAGGAAAAACTGGCTAGTCTGAAGGGCACCATTATAAGGCTAGCTATCAATTAAGTCCCTGTTTAAAAAGGCAGAGGCTTAAAACAAACTCCACTTCGATCACGAATGATCGTCTTTAAAATCAAGGTTTGATGCACATTTAGGCAATGAAATATTAAACAAGGTTTTGATATAAACCATTAGTTTTAAAATAGGAGATTTTTTATGAAAAAGATTACATTAGTTTCAATTTTACTTGCGGCAATGTCAGTATCAGCAACCGAAATTGTAAATGAACTAGGTAGTACAAAGACGATCACATTCCACTCTTCAGAAGGAACAAATTTTTCTGTTGGTTGTGGAAGCCCACGTCATAATTATAAGCCTTACGTGATTGTGGAAAGCACTGTGGATCGCCCCTCTCAACGTTATAACATTAAAAAAAGTAATTGCCGAGAAGTGAGTGATCATTTGGGTAGCTTTGAGCAAGAACCTGACGCAAGCTTAGATTTTACGTATGATAAGCATACCCTAGTCTTGAAGAGAATTAGAATTTACTAGCTAACGATTAAGTCCCTGTTTAGAAAGTCAGGGACCTTAAGCAAATTCCACTTCGATCACGAATGATCGTCTTTAAAATCACGGTTTGATGAAAACATTTCAGTTATTAGATAAATAAAAAGGAGACTCCATGAAGTTTTTAATTCTAGGACTCACATTGCTTGCCTCACTAAATGCATCCGCTCAATATAAAGCGGCCGACTTAAAAGGCACTTACACTGTACAGGGCGTAGGTTTTCCTTATGTGGCCACGTTTAAGCTATTTAATCTTTCAGGGCTGCCAGTGGTGAGCTTTACTGAAGAGTTGGAAGGAAAGCTTAACTGCAAAGGCATGTATAGCGTCTCATACGGCACACAAGTGGACATCACAATGTATTGTGGTGATATTAGCTTTAATGAGGCCTACCAAAAGTTTATGAGTGATGTGGAGCCAGACTTTACTCAAGTTGTAGATTTGAAAGGAGTTACTCCAGAACAACTAAACTCTCGCTTTGTGGCGCCGGTTAAGAGTTCTCTCTACGACAACGTTGAACTCTCCTTCGAGTTTGTGAAGTCGAAATAAATAACTTAGGCCTTTAAAATATAAGTTTCAAAACAAACATAGGAAGAAAATATGAAGAAATTAATTATTAGCTTAATGCTTTTTACTGGAGCATCGTCTTTTGCCAGCGACCATAACTTCGTCATGGCGAAATATCTGACGGCATTTGATACAGACGTTGTTGATGGGAACCCGAATGTTAATGACAAAGGGTGCTCTGTTTTTGCTCAGGATCAGATTGGTATGGGAAAACTGTACCTTTCGATTAATGGTCTTAATAAAGACTCATCTTTGCAACAGATATATGAGGGGCAGACCACAGAATTTAAAGGTAAAGAGTACGTTTCAAACATTTCTTTTTCCGAAACGATAAGAAATAAAACTTTTATAGCTGAATCTTACTCTGTAAAAACAGAGGAGAAGTTTTGTGCAAGAGTTATTTTTGGTGGTGATCCCTGCACTAGCGATGTTGGCGTTATCAAAACAGTATCCAAGGTCGAAACAGATGAAATAGATGGACTAATTGGGTTCAAAGTTGTTAAGTCAGAGCTTAAAAATGGCTCTTTTAAAGAAATTAACAGCTTTTCTTGCTACTAGAACTCTCTTGTGTGCAGGGCCCTTTAAAGTGAGGATCCTGCACAAATCAAATTACTGCATAAAAGACCATTTAGGCCATTCCACCGATTCGTAGAATTCATTTTCTTCGGCAAGAATGGCCATCTTTTTTTCTGGCACACCTTTTAAAAAGCCTACAAACTCCAGCTCTGATTCCCTTTGGTGGTGAATGTTTTCGTCTACCATCTTTTTAAGTATGCCAATTACTGGAAGTGAGTACCTATTTAAGTACTCCTCAACATAGAGAGCGTTTTTTCGGTCATAATCAAAGTTAACAATGTTCGTAAACGACTTTGCAACCACCTCTGAACAAACCAGTGAACTGTGAGTGTCAAAATCAAAGTCAAAGTCGTAAGGAAGCCCATAAAAATTCATGCTTTTCTCGATGGCCTTCGCCTTTTTAAGCGGTGATGTTTTTGGTCGCATTGCCGCTAAGAAATCATTTAAAAAAGTATGCCTGATAGAGGAGAAGTGAACTCCATCGGAGGTGGCCTCTATTAAAACTTTCTCATGGCCGTCCTTTGCCTTTTTTAAATACTGCTTAAAAGCATTTGCTGTATATTTGTAGGAGCTTAAAAAACTTGTGAATGAGTCACACTGAAGATTTAGAGAAAAGCATCTGCTTGCATAATGTTCCTTGACCTCTTGAAGCTCGTCAAGTTGTTTCAGCTTATGTACGTTGCCTATGTAGATAAACGAGTGGGGCCAAAAGCCAGGAAGAAAGGCATTTGAAAGAAACCAATTTGTTCTGGAGATCATTATGTCACCAGGTTCAAGCAACTGTTCAAATTCTTTTGCTTGTTTCAATGTGATGTAAGTCTTTCCATTATAATAGTCATCGTTTCTTCTTTTGATTTTAGTATCTCCAAGCCAAGTGCTGACCTTGGTTACAATGTCTGTAAAGAGTCTTTTAAATCTAAAACGATTGTACCTTCTTCGAACCTCCCAGTTATTGGACATGCTCTTTAAGAATGGTCGGCCTATAGTTTTGAATATCTTGGACTCCCGAAGCTGTATGTTTTGAAGCTTCCTATCTATGTCAGATTCAAAAGAGGCGAAACCATGCTTCGTAAACTCCATGGCCTGTTGTTCAATATTAACTGTAGGGAAAAAGCTTGGAAGCTGCTCTCCCATAGGGAGAATATGATACATCTTAAAGATTTGATTCTCTAAAGAGACCAAACTTCCAACCGGGTAGCTTCTGTGGAGCTCATTTAATAGTTTGTGAGTTCTTGGCATTTTCCATAAGAGTTTTGAAAGTTTCACCCCTGAGTTCACCAAAGCGAGAGTTGAGGTGTACTTTATAAGGGAGGCCTTCGAATTGTCTTCTGCGTCTTTTAATTTATAATCGGCGTAAGTCTGAAACAGGGCATTTAATGTCACCCGCATGTCAAAGATACGGCCCCAGACTCTTTTAATCTTAAAAGTCTCTGAAGGGGAAAGCTTTAAGTTCTTTTCAAGCTTATCCAAAAGTGGTGTGAGCTTTTGAAACTCATCAACAAGCAAATTTAAATTGGTAATGTTTTGATAAGCTATTTTAACATCTCTCTTTACTGTTGAGGCGGATGCCCCAAAGGCCAAGCAAAAAGATAGCAATATCCCATAGAAAAAGCGCTTCATAAAAACTCCTAGGCCTTTATGGTAGAACTAAAAATTAGCTCTTTAAAGGTGTTTGAGAAGTTGTAAGACTTTTATTGATCTCAAGCTTAATTAGGAAATAAACTGCAATCGCCGCCAGGATGTGCTTGATACTGTGTCCGCTAAAGCCTAGTTCATTGAAGATCTGTATGTCGTAAGTTTCCGTTAGCTTTGCTCCCACGTAGAAGGCAAAGGCGCCAAAAACTAAGTTTGCATTCTTAAACATAGTTCTTTTAAAAATGGCCATGTACAGCAAAAGAAGAACAGGTGAGAGCTGCACCCAGTAGTAAAACCTAAGGTCGTCTGTAGAAACCCAAACCGCAAGGGATGAAAGTCCAATAAGATTAAGGATTAACAGGAGAAGCTTCTCTTTCTGAATTTTAAAATATTCCACTAGCAGCCAGGTTGTAAGAGAGCAAAAGCCAATCACCATAGGCAATCTGTCCCAAAGAAGCCTCTCATTGTTTGGCATTAAGTGATAGTAGGCCGAACCAGGTGCTACTAGAAGCACGCCAATGATTAGAGCAAGCTTGGAAGGCCTAAAGTTATTCTTTTGGTGCTCTTGCAGTCCTAATACTCCAACGACTAAAAAGAAGATATTGGTGACCACATCAAAAAAGTGAGGAATCCCAAGAATTGTGCTTTTGTCCGCAAAATTATGATAAATTGGATTTTGAGTTATCTTTGATAGAGACATCATCCACACTAGCGGCAGAGCAAAAGTTGCAATCAAAAACATCGAATCTTGAAGTTGAATTTTTCTAGTTAACATTAATATAAGGTATCTATAGGCCAATATATTGCCAAGCTTTAAAGTCTGTATAATCTACAGGCCTGTGCTCCCTTATATCGTGAAGTTATTTCAATCAACATTGAGAACTGTGTATGGATGAGGTAAGTTGGCGTTATTAGATAATAATTATTTAAGACAAAAGGAATAGAGATGAAGACACTTTTATTTGCATTTACATTAGCTATTAGCACTATGTCTGCTTTTGGAAATGAATACCTTACTTTTGAAGAAATCGAAGACAGCGGTGCCTTAAAGGCAGACTTTCCAAGTGTTCGCATTTCTGACGCTATAGGAGTAAAGAATGTAAGCATTAAAAATTTCTGTATGAGCGCTGACGAGACCACCTTAGAAAGTCTTGTTCCAATAATGCTGTGCGACTCAGTGGAAATGTGGGGTGGGGGAAACATTTTATGTGGTGAGGAATCACTCCAATATGTGAGCGTTCCAAATCGCTACTTCACTTACAAGTGTGTGCATCCTCGTTGTTACAAAAGAGAAAAAACTGAGCATAGCTATTCAAAGACTATCCTAATACCTGTAAGAAGCACTCATCCGAGAAGAATGCACACTAAGCTTTATGATAAAGAATACACAATTCCAACTTGTGAATAATTCATACACTTAAGACCCTGATTTTCAGGGTCTTTTTTCTAAACCATCAAACAACCCCCTAAAATTCAAAATAAACACGCTACTACCTTGACGTTAAAAATCTTGGTACTATCTTTAAGTTAAGTTCTTTATTAAGGAGATACTAACTATGTTTAAGCGAATTGGTCTGTTTTTATTGACTAACATTGCCGTCATCGTGATGGTTTCAATTGTTCTAAATTTATTGGGTGTTGGTGGCTACTACACACCACAAGGGATTGATCACAGTGCCCTTCTAATATTCTGTGGTGTTTGGGGTATGGTCGGTGCCTTTATCTCACTTGGAATGTCCAAGTTTATGGCCAAAAGATTTATGGGTGTTCAGATTGTGGACAACTCACCTCAATACGCCTCGCTAGTAAATACTGTTCACCAGCTGGCAAAGCAGGCAAACCTTCCAAAAATGCCTGAGGTTGGTATTTACAACAGTCCTGAAGTAAACGCATTTGCCACAGGGCCTAGCAAGAAAAACTCTCTTGTTGCTGTGTCTACAGGCCTTTTAAACGGTATGACTCAAGATGAGATCGAAGGTGTCCTTGCACACGAGGTAAGTCATATTGCCAACGGAGACATGGTAACAATGACTCTTATTCAAGGGGTTGTGAACGCCTTTGTTATGTTCTTTGCTAGAATCGCAGCTTTTGCTGTAAGCAACTTTCTTAGAGGAGATGATGAGGAGGGTGAAGGACTTGGGTGGTTTGCTCACATGGCCGTAATCTTTGTTTTTGAAATCATCTTCGGCCTTTTGGGATCCATCGTAGTTGCATTTTTCTCAAGGTTCAGAGAGTACAGAGCTGACAGTGGAGCAGCAAGGCTTGCTGGACGCGAGAAGATGGTTGCGGCCCTACAGAGGCTTAAAAACCAGACTTATATGGACAAAAGAGGAGAGTCCCTGGCTACTCTTAAGATCTCCAATAGAAAGGGCGGTCTTGCCGCGCTTATCTCAACTCACCCGTCCCTAGACGATAGAATTAAAGCTCTTCAAAGAATGAGCTAACTATAAGGCCCTCATCTGAGGGCCATTTTTTTATCAAATTTTACCACTTTTGAATTGCGCACTGCGGCTTTTGGAATATAATGGCCTTATGAAAACACTACTTCTATTGATTGTTACTCCATTTATGTTAACCCACGCAAAACTTGAGCCCTTTGAGACTGACACATGCACACTCTTTATAGATGGCTCATGGTCTGAGTGTTGTATTGAGCATGATGTAAGGTATTGGCTTGGGGGCACTAAAGAAAAAATGGATGAAAGTGATCTGAAGCTTAAAAAGTGCGTTGAGGAAAAATCGAACAACATTTGGTCTTCTCTGATCTATCAAGGGGTAAGAATTGGGCACCTTTCTCCAATTAAGAGCAAGTATGAATGGGCCTGGGGTTGGAGTGAGAAGGATAAAAAATTCTCACCTCTGGATAAAAAGCAAAAGGCCATTGCTGTGGAGGCATTGAGAGACTCTGGACTAAAACCTGAAGTGGTTGAAGCTATAATTGAAGATCATGAGCTTGAGCTAGCTGAATAATGGTGTAAGTTTACTTCCCTAATCCTGTAAATATATTAGTGTCCCTATTTGGGGCCAATCCTTTTTCCATTTTTTCATTAAGGTTAACTATAGAAACTTTACCATTATATTGCACAGCGTGACTGGCAAGGGTATACGTTTCACCTATAGGAATCATGATGAAACTACCACTAATTACTTTAATTGTACTTTTATTAAAATGCGCACATGCTGGAAGCTTCCTGCAGGAATTTAACGGCAAAACAGTTACCTGTGAGGTGAGTAGCTTCAATGAAGAGTTGGTACCTTCGTTTTTTAGAACCAGTTTTGTGCTTTTAGATATTTTGGTCACCTTTGACGACCAAGAGCAAGAAGAAGTATTTCAAGGTGGCAAAAGGATAGAAAATCTTTATTCTATTAAGTACCAACTAAGAAGCAAACAGGGCACAATGGAGTTCTTCTTCAATATGGACAACTCCAAAACAGATATCTATCAAGACGGAAGAAAGAATATTTTAGAGTACGAGGATGAATTTAAGTCTTACAGACTTGAATTTTCAAACGGCTTTATTCAGGACAAATACAAGTTCATCAAAAATGGCAAAGTGCAATTTGTTTGTAGATCTTTTTTTGATTACCAATAGTAAGCTATTGATCCAAAATAAAGAAATGAACTTTAGCAAAGAGCTTTTTTAACCTGCTCTGTTTGCGCTAGAAGATCTTCAACAAGCTCTTGAACTGTTGGTAGATCTTTAATCAGTGAGCACACCTGGCCAACTTCAAGCTCGCCTTCATCTAGATCTCCATCAAGCATCCCAGCTTTTGCACGACCTTTTCCAAGAAGTTTCTGAAGCTCTTCTTTGCTTGCGCCTTTTATTTCAAGCTCTTGAACCTGTTCGAAGAACTTATTCTTAAAAAGACGTACCGGAACAAGTTCTTTCATAGAGAGTTTAGTTGAACCCGGGGTAGAGTTTAAAAGAAGGTTTTTAAAGTTTTCATGGGCACTGGACTCTTGTGTCATTAAAAATCTTGTTCCCATTTGAACACCCTGTGCTCCAAGGGCCTGTGCCGCAACTATTGCTCTGCCGTCTCCAATACCCCCGGCCGCAATAACCGGTATCTTTACTGAGTCCACAACTTGGGGAATTAAAGTCATTGTGGTGATCTCGTCACGTCCATTATGGCCTCCGGCCTCAAAGCCTTCAGCTATGATTGCGTCAACGCCGGCAGCTTCACATTTTTTAGCGAGCTCCGGAGTGCTTGTTACATGAATAACCACGCATCCTTTATCTTTAAGGAATTGAGTGTATTTTTTAGGAGAGCCAGCACTGGTTATAAAGATTTTTATGCCTTCCTCAAGTGCCACTTCAATTTGCTCCGGACAGCCTGGGTACATGATGGGAAGGTTCACCGCCAATGCTTTATCACTTATGGACTTTGCTTTTTGTATATGATGTCTTAAGAGGTCTGGCTTCATGGAGCCTGCTCCAATTACGCCAAGACAGCCTGCCTTGCTTGCAGCCCCAGCAAGCTTGCCACCTGAAACCCAAACCATTCCTGCTTGAATTATTGGGTAATCAGTTCCTAAAAGTTTGGTTAGGGCGTTTTGTTTCATAGGTGATAGTCCTTTGCGTTTTCATCAGTAAGAGTAATTGCTGGTGATCTTTCAAGATGTTCAATTATGTCAGAGTCACTTTCTCCTGTCATGTAGGCCCTGGTGGAAGAGCGCTTCTTTCCAAACTTTATACCCTTTTTTATTTTCCAGCCAGCAGCAAGCATGGATTTTCTAATAGAGGAGCTTGAGCTATAGGTGCTCATTATACAATCATCTGCTGATAGCTCATATAAATCTTTAAACCATTCTGTGGTCCAAAGAGTGGCGTTTCTTTTTGGACTGAAGGCATCTTGATAAATAGCGTTTATATTCTTCATGCATTCTTTGACTCTTTCCCGAGCATCACCAAGAAGTATTCTTAAATGAAAGCTTCCAACGACGCCGACATAGTCATCGCCCTGTTTCTCTAGGTCAGAAAATAAAGTGTTTGTTTCTTTCAAGTGGAGAACTAGTTCTTCATCTATTTCCAAAGTTGTGAAGTGGATATTGCAATTCAAATCTTTGACTGCTTCGTAGGTTTTTTCAACACCAACGCCAAGGCCTAGGCCGACTTCTAATATGCGAAAATCTTCTTGCTCCTGGGCCCTCTCCACAATTTTGCATCCCTCCACATAATGGGCGAGTGTTTCACTTGCAGCACCTGTGGTGTTGTGAAAGTTTTCGCCATACGTTTTAGAGAAAGCGCTTTGGCTTCCGTCCTCAGTAATGATCAGGTCGTGGTTTTTAAGATTAGTTTTTTGCATGCTCACTCTTTAATGGATACAATGTCATTTATGAACAATTATGCTCAATATTACAATAAGGCCTACGAAAATTTAACGCCTGACTGGTTTGAAAACAAGCAGGCCGTAGACGCGTACATTGAACTTAATCGAAAAACGCTTATTGAATTTTACGAAGACTATAGCAAGCAGTTTAGCTTTCCACAAAATGACTATTCAGAGCTTAAGGTTTTGGATCTTGGGTGTGGCCTGGGTGGAGTTTCCCAATATTTTGCGGGCAAAGGAGCTAAAGTCACAGGTGTAGATGTTTCAAGTTTGGCGGTTAGCTTTGCAAGTGAGTTGGCCAAGTCCAAAAAATTGGACATTGAGTTTAAAGTGTTAGATTTAAGCTTGGACAACTCTTCCTTTGGAGAGTTCGACTTAATAATTGACTCTCACTTGCTGCACTGCATCACTGAGGAGAAGGGGAGGGAGAACTATTTTAAGTTTGTTAAGAACTCCTTATCAAAAGAAGGACTTTTCCTTTTAGAAACGATGGTGTTTCAGAAACAGTTTCGCACCCCAGTTGAATACAGTATGGATGAGGATTGGACGCTTTATAAAGGTGAAACTCCGTTCAGAAAGGTCAAGCCTGGCATTGAGCTTGAAGATGAAATTAAAAGTTCAGGGCTTGAAATAAGTTACCTATACTTTCACGCCGAATTGTCGTTTGAAGTTTTTGACGAGTACAAGGATTATCCACATCAGAACCTTCCACAAACCGCGCGACTTGCCGCAAAAATAAACAAAAGTTAATTCTCTAAAGAATTCTTTAGAAAGTATTTAGTATTTGAACCGACAAGCATTAAGATTATTATTGTATAGAGATTAAAATAAAAAAGGATTTTGCAAAATGGAAAAACCATGGTTTTCAAGCTACGAAAAAGGCGTTCCTCACACAATTAATGAGAAAGAATACTCTAGCATCGTTGATATTTTAGAGTCTTCCTTTTCTAAGTTTGGTGACCGACCTGCGTTTCACTGCATGGGAAAAACTCTGGATTTTTCAGATATGGATGAACTTTCAAAAAAGTTTGCCTCCTTTTTGCAAAACAATTTAAAGCTTAAAAAAGGCGCAAGAGTCGCTCTTATGATGCCAAACATTTTGCAATACCCTGTGGCTTTGTTTGGAATCCTAAGAGCTGGAATGGTCGCGGTAAATGTGAACCCTCTTTATACCGAGAGAGAACTTGAGCATCAATTAAAGGACTCTGGAGCTGAGGCAATCGTAATCTTTGCCAACTCAGCTAAAATTCTTGAAAACGTTATAGAAAAGACGGATGTAAAGCATGTGATAGTGACTCAAATTGGAGACATGCTTGGATTTCCTAAATCACTTCTAGTTAACTTTGTTATTAAGCATGTAAAAAAGATGGTTCCAGCTTGGGAGCTTGAAGACCATATTAAATTCCTGGACGCTTTGGCGCTTGGAGATGCATCCAAGTTTAAGAGGGAAACTCCCACTCTGGAAGACACTGCCTTTTTACAATACACGGGCGGAACAACTGGAGTTTCCAAAGGCGCTGAGCTTACCCATGGAAATATTGTTGCCAACATGGTTCAGGCGAGAGCTTGGATTAGCGGAGTAATTAAAGAGGGTCAAGAGATAATCATTACACCTCTACCGCTTTATCACATCTTCTCTCTTACTGCGAACTGCTTTATCTTTAGTTCAGTTGGCGCGTTAAACGTTTTAATTACCAATCCAAGAGACATTCCTGGATTTGTTAAAGAGCTTTCCAAATGGAAGTTCACTGCGTTCACAGGAGTTAACACCTTATTTAACGCTCTATTAAATAATAAGGAGTTCAAAGACCTGGACTTCTCTTCTTTAAAATTGACTCTAGGTGGTGGCATGGCCGTACAAAAGGCCGTGGCGCAAGAGTGGAAGTCAACCACTGGCAAACCCCTAATCGAGGCATATGGCCTAACAGAAACATCTCCGGCCGCCTGTATCAATCCAATGAGTCTTGCTGAGTTTAACGGCAAAATTGGCATCCCTATTCCTTCAACTGATGTGAAGATCATCGATGACGAGGGAAAAGAAGTTGGAATTAATGAGCCGGGTGAGCTTGCAATTAAAGGTCCTCAGGTAATGAAAGGATACTGGAATCGTCCGGAGGAGACTGAAAAAGTTTTTACGGAAGATGGCTACTTCAAGACAGGTGATATTGCTTGTGTTGATGAAAAAGGATTTTTCCAAATTGTGGATAGAAAGAAAGACATGATTCTAGTTTCTGGATTCAATGTTTATCCAAACGAAGTAGAGGACGTAATTGTCACGCATCCAAAAGTAATGGAAGCTGCCGCCATTGGCGTTCCTCACGATAAAAGCGGTGAAGTTGTAAAAGTATTCATTGTTAAAAAAGAGGGCGAAGAAGTGAGCGAAGATGAGATCATGCAGTTTTGCAAAAAAGAGCTTACTGGTTACAAGTGTCCAAAAATGATTGAGTTTAGAGATGAACTACCGAAAAGTAACGTGGGTAAAATTTTAAGGAAAGATTTACGTAGCTAATAACAACCTTTCAAAAGTTGATGTGAAAAGTGATGAGTGGAAAGATTTTGATTGTTGATGATGAGACAAGCATTGCAGATCTCATGAAGGATGCGTTCGATTTTGAGGGCTTTGAGGCCCACTCTCTTTATTCGGGCAATCAGGCCATAAGTTTTCTAAAAGAGAACCCAATTGATTTGATTATCTCAGATGTAAGAATGCCAGATGGGGACGGTCTTAAACTATTGGAGTACGTAAATAGTATGGAAACGCCCCCCAAAGTGGTTTTCATCACAGGACATAGCGAGTACACCTCTGAGAGTCTCAAGGGTAGCGGCGCAGTTGAAGTCTTTTTTAAGCCTCTTGTCGTGGATCAGTTTATTGGAAAAATAAAAGAACTATTTTAAAGGCAAGCTAAAAACTTGCCTTTTGCAAAAACCTAATAGCTTCAGCTATAATATCGCATGAGCTTAGATTATAAATTTCTGGTCCTATCTTCAGATCCAAATGAAATACATGTCATTAAAGAAACCTCCACTGCGGCCTTTGGGGAGAGTGTGTTTCATGAAAGTATGGACATCTCAGACGCCGTCGATTGTTGCAAGGCCAATGTGTATGACCTCATTTTTGCCAACTCTGACGGTCTTGACTTAGACCTTTTCCCCCAAAAACTTAGACAACTCAACAATGACAATAAGACCACGGGTATTCTTTTGATAGGGGACGGGACTGTGGTTAGCAGTCGAAATTTCTCCAACGTAATGCAGGTCAAGACAATGGTTGATTCTGAATGGGTTCAAAGAGCTAGAGTTCTAATTTCTATTAAATGAGTTTGTTGCTTGGAATTGTTTGCCTTACAGTTTCTGGTCTCTTTTTAAACAGGGCCAAAAACACTCTCCCATACAATGTTGTCTCTGGTCTGCTTTTAATGGCATTTGCTCAGGTGGTGGAGCTAAGGGAACTCTCTGAGCTTGTAAATTTGTCCCTGTGTGCCGTTTTTATATGCGCGGGCATGGGAGTTTCCAAAAGGTCTAAAGCGTCAGGCACTCTTTTTCTTTACTCGCTTCTTCAGTACACAATGCAATGGAGTCTAGGCATAGGGATTTATCTCCTTGTCTTTGAATACTTTAAAACTGGCCCAATTGTCGCCTTGGTCGCACCTGCAGGCCTTGCAGGTGGACATGGTAGCGCGGCCTTTTTAGGAGAAGTGTTGAAGCAGGAAGGCCATATGATGGCCTATGACAAGTTGATGTTTTGTGCAACTGTGGGGGTGGTAATCGCTGTAGTTGGCCAAATATTCTTCTCGAAGAATAAGAGTGTTCGATTTGAGGCATTCTCGCTGGGCAGGTTTCATTCAAGTGCTAAAACATTAATAGTCGTTTCTGGTATGTGTGCTTTATCTTATTTCACTTCCAAATTGATATTTCATATCCTGGGTGTGGCCATTCCATACTTTATTTTTGGGTTTCTTATCTCACTTCTTGCAAGGCCAGTAATAAAACTCAGCTCTAGTGAGTGTGGTGGCGTCTCGAATTTTTCATCAGATCTTCTTATAACTTTTGGGATAGCAAGCATTAAGTGGAATGCTGTGAAAGAGGATGTTTTTGCTATTTTGGTGGTGATTGCATTAACATTGGCCACAAGTGTGGTGCTTTTTAAAAAGCTTGGTCTGAGGCTTTTCAAAAACGATTCAGAGCTTGTTGGCCTTTTCACTTGGGGGTGGTCCATGGCCGGAATCGCAATTAGTATGGGTGGTATAAAATCCATTGATACAGTGAAGGCGCAGAGAGCTATGGAAATGTTTGCTCCGGTGTATATGCTTATTGCTCCAATTGAAATGGGAATATTATTACTGGCGCCATTTCTACTTGATAGCTTTTACATGAAGCTTTCATTATTAGTGTTTGGGCCAGTTTCATTGGCAATAATTCTAAAGTTACATCGCCAAGTAGTTGAAAGTGCATAAAAAACTCAAGCTAATCACTAAATAACCGATAATATTGCTATGGTTTATAGCACTCTTATTTTAGCTCTCTCAATAACTATGGCCTTTGCTGGAAGCAAAGAGGCCTCAATCCATGTCACAGCACTCAAAAACGATAAGATAAACGATAAAATCCTTAGCAGTCCAATCTTTGAAAATTGTAAGAAGCAAGTTGATAGTATAAAGAATCTTACGGAAAAAGAATCCAAAGAAAAAATCAGAACATGCTTTGATGAGGCCATCGCTTCAGCGGATGACAAGCAACTCCAGAAGGTTGGCCAAAAGCTAGATATCAACCCAGTTGATTTTAAAGACACTAAAGGCGCAAAATCCATCCGTGAATTTCTAAGTAAAAGAATCTATGAAGCAATTCATGGAGAGGACTATGAAAACAAACGTCTTAAAGAGCTAAAACATATAGACCATTCCTTATTTTTAAAGCTCTATGAATCACAAGTTTCCAAAAACCTTATTCTAGATGTGTCCAGATACTGTCTAGAAAACATAGGTCTAAAGGACAACCCTGGAAGTTATATTGTTTATGCCGCACCGGCCGCAGATGTGCCTGAAGACAAGCGGTCCAAGGCCTATGACTACATGATAGATCAGATGAATAAGCAGAGCGAGAGTGCTGGAATTGGGCTTCGGGCCAAGGTTGTTTTTGAAGAAGACTCTCAAAACAAGAGTTTTGTCCAAAAGGACACTCCAACAGAGGCGCCCAAGTCTTTTAGTGGAAGCACAGGAGTGACAAGCTTTTGGAATAGCATACAAGAATACAGGTATTGTCCACAACTGAGAACAAGCGATGAGAACGATCCCTGTTACTATAAAAACGCTAGAGATCAGCGAATAATTTCTGCTTTAAAAGAGGACGAGCTAAAACAAGGCCAGGAAAAACCAGATCAACTGGGAAACAAGTATGCCTTTTGTTCAACGTTTCTAGTTAGAAACATGTGTGAGATCTATAAGTGCAACAACGTCTATGATTGGAGCAATCCTAACAAGAATAATATTAAATACTGCAAAAACACATTAGGGCTTTCAGCTCCAGATTTATCCACTAGGAGTAGCTCCTTAGAAATTAATGATCACGACAATAAAAAAGGACAGCTTGCCTGCAACCTGATCTCAAAAGTCGAAAATTATAAAAAGACCTTGATGGCCATCGATGATGCCAAAAATGGTCAGAAAGAGCTTAAAGAGTTCTCTGGCCTGAGTCTTGGAGAGACAGGTTTTAAAGGTGGAGAGTATGTGGGACGCGGCGACAATGGTTCTAAATCTATTGATGAAATAACCTCAGTGTCATCAAAAGAGCTTGTGAACAAGGCCAAGGCCTTAGGAGAAGGACAAAAGACAGCAGAAGAGCTTAACAAGGAGTGCTTTGAGAACGGGCTTCTAATCAGCTCAAAAGATGAGTGTCAAGAGCTTGGTGGAGCTATGAATGAACAAGACTTCGCAAAGGTTCAACTAGACAGTGAAGCGGAGACCAAGGCATACCTTGAGAGAGTAAGAAAGCTTAAAGAAAAACCTGACGAAGAAGAGCTCGAGGCTATGCTCATAAAGCACGGGCTTCATGACTACGTGGGAAAACTTGACGAGTTTCCCGTTGAAGATCTAGTTCAGTTGATTGAAGACAAATACAAATCAGAGCGCATGGCATTGATAAACAATATGAAAGACCGATTTTACTCAATGACTAAAAAGAAAAACGATGACGAGCAATCCATTGCCAATGCCGCTCGAGACCAATTGAAAGAAATGGAAAGTCACAAGGAAAGAATTGAGACTTTATTAAACTACTCAAACATTGTTTCGTCCTATCTTCAAGTAAAGGATGAAGATGGAAACGAATTTAAAAACACCACAGCAAGAATGGTGGAGCGTGAAGGTTTCGAAAAACACGCTGATCCAGAGGATGCGGCCGAGCAGCAAAACTATGAGGTCTATTTTGCGGACACTGAGGAAGCAAAATCATCACAAGGTAGTCTGAACGCAGGCCAACTTGTGGATGGGATACTAGGTATCGGTGAAGTGAATTAAATAACTAAAGAGGCATAATGAGATTTGTCAAAATCTGTATCACTATCTTTTTGTTCGTCTCTCCTGTTTTTGGAGGAGAGCTGCTTGAGGTTGCAAAAATGGTGGCCTTGACAGAGGGACAGGTCTTGGAGCAAGAAGCGCCTGAGGTTCAAAAGGAATGTGGTGATGAGGCCGTGCTTGCTAAAAGAAAAGAACCGATTACTGTAGATGCCGAAATTGAAATGACTTTTGAGGTTAAAGCATACAAAGGGCTTGAAGCTACACCAGAGAGAAAGTTTATTCCATTTGAAAATGATGGATTTGATGAGAAATGGATAAAGCTTATAAGTGCTGAGAATGATTCTCAAAGATCCGAAACTGTTTCAGAGCTTTGCAAGGGAATGAGTCAAGAAGAGGCCATGGCCTTCGCGGGCTATATCGGAAGAAAAAATTCAAACGTATATGACTATGAAAGAGTGTCTAGCTCAGGCAATGAACAGGCCAGGGATGAGGCAATCTCAATTGATGAATACTATGCGGTTCACAGAAACAATGAAGGCCTTGGTGATCCTAATGGCAGAAAGAAGATGGGTATCTGTGGTGACGCAGCGACACTTGTTGCCGACTTTCTATCCAAGTGCAATTTTAAATGTGAAGACATAGACATCGTGTCTTATAGAACCACTAGCGGTGGGCATCAAGTTGTATCAACCAGAGGGGAAGATGGCAGCTACTACACAGCAAATTGGTCTAGTGTGGAAAGAGACAGAAACACTCCAGTGGGTGACATAGATACTCCCAACACAAATATCGCAGTAACGTCTCCGTCTATAGAGCTGTGGGACTGCAATGGAAAGCCTAAAGGCAAAGTTACGACTCCGTTAGGGACCCTTTTAATGCTTGCACATGAGGACCCTGAGGCGATCTCACTTCCTCAAGACTATCAAGAGGTTTCTTTTGTGGCCAAAAATGTAGGTGGGCTTGACGAGGTTAAAGTCAAGGCCTTCAAAGCAAGTGCGTCCAATGGGCAAAAGCTTAGTGGTATCGGTGCAAGAATAAGCAAGCAAATGGGAACCAAGAACAATCTATTTAGTATGGAAATTGACGGTTCCATAATTTTAGCAAAAGCGCAAAAAGATCTTCAAATAGATAATTTCGGCACCATGATGAACCTAGAACAAACGATTTTGAGTCCTCATGCACGAATCAGAACTGACTTTAACCCAATAAGGTTTGAGAACTTCCAGGCGGGAATCTTTGCCGAAGCAAAGTCCACAGTTTTCTATATGGATAATGTGGAGAATTTAAATGGAGAGTTGGCAGATAACTCAACCAATGCGGACGCCATGACAAGAGTTCGTTCTGGGGTTACGGCCTCGGCGCAAACAGATAATTTTAGATTTGAGGCTACTGGTGGTGTTGGTGGCGAGATCTTGAGGAATTTCAACCAACAGGGTTCTGCTCATATCAATGGTGAGGTCGTTGAAAGAAAACAGGAGTTTAAGGCCAATGAAATTTTTGCCAACGGAAGAGTCGATTTTGTTAGCAAAAATGGAAATGATGCGCACATTCAGGTTAGGTATAGAGACATGTATCTATTAGATCGCTCCGTCATAGAGGTTCAGGCCGGAAAGAAATTTGGAAAGAACAAATTTAATGGGGGAGTCAGTATAATTAAAAACCCTGGAAAGGAAACTATTAACGCTTTAAGTTTGGCCTACTCCAGGCAATTTCAGCTGAGAAAAAACTATGTGGAAGTTAGTGGTGGTGTAAAATACTTAATAATAAAAGATTCGCCCTCTGAAAAACTATTAAATGTTTCGGTTGCCTATAAATTTTAATGTGATTAAATAAAATGTAGTTATTTAAGTTTTTGCAATAACTTAACGAGTAGTTGTCTGCAAGGAGCAATTAAATGTCAAAGGTACTATTACTCACCAGCGCAGACGAGCTGGCCCAATACGCTGATTTATGTCTAAATCAGGCGACGAACGCAAATGTTGTGGTAACAACATGCAGGTCCATCAAACAAAGTTGTGAGCTGCTTGAAGAGCAGGCAAAATACAATCTTATATTTCTAGGACACAAGATTGAGCAAGATGGAGACAAGAAAGCTCTGTCTCAGTGTTTGCTTCCGTACATTAACGGTGGCGAGACAATAATATGTGGAACCAACAAGGCATTTCAAGGAAAAGAGTGGGCGAAATATTACCACTATATGGAATCTCCTCAAAAGCTTCTTGCTAACATGTTTGAGGAGCTATCTCTTTCCACGGAAGATGCAGGCGAATACGTATCTATGCCCGTTCCTTCATTGCATAGATTTAAAACCCTGCCATTTGATTGCTATATTAAAATGCGTGACAAGTATCTTAAAGTTTACTCCATGGGTGATAGTTTGGAGGAAGCAGACATTTCCAAGTATGCGGACAAAAATCTAGAGTGTATCTATCTTGTTAAAGAACAGGCACAAAGCGCACTCGAAAAATTATACACTAAACTCGTCTCTCAAAACGTTCCAAGTCATTCTGAAAACCCAGAAGAGGCCGCGGCAGAGTCTGTTGACTACGCAAGCTACCTATTGGAACAAGTTGGTATTCAGGTAAAAAATGGCGAGCAGATCAAAGCGTCTTTTGATGAGTATATGAAACTTATCAAAAAGAGTAGAAAAGCTTCTCTCAAAGAACTCTTAGATCAAAAGCAAGGCCTTGTGTACAAGCATAGTTCATTAACAGCGCTTCTAAGCTCCTATCTGCTTGAAGACCTTGACTGGAACCTCCAAGGTGGAGATGAGTCTCTAGCTTTGGCCAGTTACTTTCAGAACATGTATTTAACTGCTGATGAAGAGATTCTAGTAAGCACTGATGCAGAGCTTGCGACAATTAAGAAGGAAGATCGCAGAGAAGTCGTTAGAACCCACGCAAAGATCGCAGAAACTTTTTTAGTAGAGTCCGGTGTGGATAACGTAGAGCTTATAAGGCTCGTTATGGAGCAGCATGGAAACCTAAGAGGGATTGGTTTTTCTGAAAAGATCATGTGCACTTCAAAGTTGTCTGGCCTTTTTCAGGTTGCGAGCAGGTTCGCAGTGCTGTTTTTAAAAGAGTATGAAGTGAATCACGAGCCAAACCTTAAAAAGAATCTAACAGAGCTTAAAAACGCTGTGACTCCTAAAGAAGAAAAGATCTTTGGATGTCTTCAAGATGTTTTAATTATTCTTCAAGTCTAAGAGGTCTATTTGAACTTAGGTCTTATTCTTTTGATTGCTGACCTTTTTCTAGTATTAAAGAAAAGGTAAGCAATCCAATCTATTGAGAGTCATGGGTATTAACTGGGAAAGCATAGACAAAACTGATAGAGAGCTTTTTCCCTGGCGAGATGAGCTCAAGGCATCTTCAATCCCAATAATCCATCTACCCAACTTTTTCAATGAAAAGACTTTTAATACCTTGGTAAAGCGAGTAAAGCTTTTAAAAATGCTCAGCATGAAGCGATCTCAGGTTGATAATGAAAGGTTCAAACGTCACTTGTATGAAAACGACACAGAGATCCTGGCCATACAAAATGGGATGGCCAGAAAGGTCAGCGAGCTGTTCAAAACCCCTCTTCAGGTTTCCTATCATTTTATTTCCATGTACCATGAAGGACTTGGTATTTGCCCCGTTCACACTGATAGATTGGAGTGTGAATTTACAGTGTCTGTCTGCGTTTCACAAAATGATGTTTGGCCTTTATATGTTGAGGGAAAACAATTTGGCCTAAACATTGGTGACGCTCTTCTGTATTCAGGAACTCACCATATTCATTGGAGGGAGCAAATCCCTGCCAATACCTGGTGTGATATGGTTCTATTCTTTTTCACCAGGCGCGAAGCTTAAGCT
The DNA here is from genome assembly GCA_002711995.1 of Halobacteriovoraceae bacterium. GTDB lineage: Bacteria > Bdellovibrionota > Bacteriovoracia > Bacteriovoracales > Bacteriovoracaceae > UBA845. The sequence continues at coordinate 396,595 of PASN01000019.1, forward strand.
TCAAATTCTCCAAATTATAAATTTAATTTAGTGAGTTGATTTTCCGATAAATTATCTGACACGAATTTTTGTCACTAAAATTTGTGAAACGAAGTTAAAGAAAAATAATTTATAAAAATATAAGATACTGAAATTTGCTTAAAAGAACATTCTAAAGTGTTGTAATTATTGATTCATTGTTCTTTGAATGCTCTCGGGCCTAGATTGAGCACACTAATAAGAGGGCCTGAAGCTTTTTAACACTATTATGTCGTCAGCTATAATAATGGCAGGGGAAATATGATGAAAAAAATACTTAAATCGTTAAGAGGCGAGAGATTAGGGCAGTCAGGCTTCTCCCTTGTTGAAGGAGTGGTTGCTTTAGGTCTCGCCGCCGTTATTGGTGTTGGTGGCATGAAGTTAAGCGAGCAGTCCAATAAGCAGGTCAGCCTCACAAAACAAAACCTTGAACTAGATCAATATATTCGTCGTTTACGAACCCACCTCACTGACAAAGTTGCCTGTAATCAAATTGTAAGCAAAAGCGCTGGCGCTTTGAAGGTGAATCTTCAAACTTTTAACGCACAAGTAGCTCCACCTATGCCTGTTAAGAACACCAAAGTGATTGCTCCGGCGGTTACAGGTGTTGGCAGAGAGGTTGTTCCCGCGTCTGTGATTGTTTACTTTGATCGCCAAACGGAAAACTTAAAAAGTGCATATGCCGTCAAGAAAACTACGGCAATGATTGAGTATAATAATGGAGCCTTTGTAGGTTGCTCAAATTATGAAGCGGAATCAGAGATAACTACATTCAAGCTTGCATGTGAGAGTTTGGGCGGAACGTTCTCCCTAGACACAGGAAAAGCAGGATCTGAGAAGTGTGACTTTTCCGCAATTGGCCCTGATCACTATGTATTGCAACAGGTTAAGAAAAGAGCTTGTGAAGAAATTTACAATGGAAGCTTTGATGGTGTTGAATGTAACAGTATGACCATGCCAACAACTCCATCCTATGGCGCAAATCTTACGGCGAATTCGTTTCTTTTATCTGACAAGTGGGTGAAGACTTTTAACCAGTCTTGCCCTGGGCAAAATAACTTTGTTGCCTCTGTATCTTCAGACGGCAGCGTCACCTGTAAGACCGTTGCCTTTTGCACGAAGTGCGACTCTTCCTGTCCAGCATCAGGGCCATTGTGTGACGGAGATATAACCAATGACCGCGAGCCAGCTGAACTTAATTGTGACGACAATGATGAGTACTTCTTAAGCGCTTCAAATTCCGCTACTGAAACAAATAAATGTATGTTTAAGGATTACAGCATTAGCTCTGATGAAAAGAGCTGTAAGTCTAAAGAGTCCACTGACGCTACTGCCGGAATATGTAAGCGTTTTAAAAGTGGAACCTGTGACGGCACAGTCGCTGGGACTGTTGAGAACTACCCTGATGGAACCTCTTGTGGAACGGACAAGACCTGTCAAAGTGGATCGTGTGTAAAAGATGAAGTGAATGAAGACAATTCAGCAGGCCAGGATCCAAAATGTGGCACTGGAGAAGTGGCCTTTTCCAGTAAGTCAAAGTGTGAAAGTGAGACAGGAAAGACCTGTAAAGCACAGGACTTTAAACTCTATAGATTTCCTACACAAGTCAACGACCCTGTCGACACTAGAGAGCACCCTTTATGTAGGAACTACATAGAAAAGGTCTGCACCAATACCCGTACGACAAAATCATGTACTGGTGAAAGACGTAAAAAAGGCGAGGAAGAAATCCTTCCTTGTAACAAAGTGGCCAAATACTGTCCTTCTGATGAAGAGCAAGAAGAGCCAGAAGAACCTGAAAAAGAAGGTGTTTGGAAATTAGCAAACTATGGTGAAGATACGTGTAAAGAGGATGTTCCAAAGTGTTCTGTACTAATCGGAACGCCATGTGACAAAGTTGGGCGTGGGTATAGGGAGTGTAACGATAATCCGGGACCTCCTCCTGGGACGCCACCAGATGCAAACTTCTGCCAGATTAACCAAGTTGTGACTTGTGAAGAAAAGTAAGGTTGAAATATTATGAGAAAGCTAAAAACGAATATACTTTTAAATCAGATTGGCAGCAGCATGATCACTGTAATGATCGGTGGAGTTGCCATTGGGCTTGGTGCCATGATGGTGGCAAAGACCGGCCTTGAAAGAGGAAAGATGTATGCGGACACATCTCAAAACACCTTGATTGAGTACGCAATGCTTGATTTAAAAACCAACCTTGCATCTCAAAAAGTCTGCAAGGATTCAATGGACTCTGGATTTACCCAAATTGGGCCCTATAGTGTGGGTGACGATCTGGGCGGTGGAGTGAGCATTGAACAAATAAGAGATCAAAACCCTGGAATGCAAGATCGCGACATCTTAATTGTGTTTAAAAAGGACAAGGCCCAGGGGAGTGCCTCCAGACGTACAGACAAAATCTCTATTCAAACATTCAAGGCCCCAGATCCGGCAGATCCGACAGGTGTGGCAACCATTGAAAGTTGTTCTTCCTTCCAGATTGCCACAGCTGAGGAAGGCCTTGAAAACTTTTGCAAGGCCATTGGTGGCGTATATGACTCAGCTGAAGGGCGTTGTGATCCAAACCTAGCAACGGACTCCAAGTTTAGAGACGACGTGGACGCATTGGCGTGCGAGGTTCTGGGCGGAACATTGAATGGCTCAGGTGAATGTGACCTAATTTCAATAAGCGGCAATCTAATGTCCAAAACATTTAAACCAGCACTTATAAAGCTTGGTGGTGGCAGTAGAAATAATGCCGTCGGAGGAACTTGTTCAAATACTCAAGTAGGTAGAGGGCTATCTTCGGATGGGAAGTTGAATTGTGAAACGATTAAATGCCCACAACCAAGTGACTCGACTTACTCTCCAAGATATGTAGGTTCCCAGCTTTACTGTGAATGTCAAAGAGACAGGGGCGCCAAACTAGGCTGTGGCGAAGAAGATGTTAATTCCTGTGAGGATTATGAAGTTGATGATGGCTGTGGCAATGGCGGAACGTGTGTCATTAGAAGAAAAAAGAAGGTTTGTCCTGAAATCCCAAGTTGTGTTGATGATGGACCTAAAAACTATTACAGCACAGAGGGTTGTAATTACTACTGTGGCCAGGCGCCGAAGTGTGCTGAAGGTGAAGAGCCTGAAGTTCCAGAGGAGCCAAAGTGTGAAGACACCTCATGGACTCCAAATCTAGCAACCGTTTGTGACACTGATCGTGTTACCCAAACAAGCAACTGTGGAAACACTCGTCGCAGGCCTGGCACTAAGGACTGTAGTGCGAAGGGGTGTTGGGAGCTTGGAAGAGCAAGTTCAACTAGGCCCGAGATAAACCCTGCAGGATTTCCAAAGTCAAATTGGACTTGTACCTCCGGTGCGGGCAAGCCTCCCAAGAATTGCAAAATAGGAAATCGTTGCGTGAACGAGTGGAAATACGGCACAAGAGAATTTGAATGTTTGCCATGCAACTAAAAAACGGAAAATTTTTGTGGAGTTACAATGATAAAATATTTTAAACAAATTTTAAATCAAAAGGGTGTAAGCGCCATGGAGCTAGTGGTTGGCCTTGGCATCGCTGGTGGCATTGGACTCATGATGACTCAAAATATGAAGACTCAGCAAGATGCCCAAAACAGCAATGAAGAAAGTAGAAGCGCTGAACTTGCCATCAAGTCAGTAATGGACTCACTCAAGAAGAAAGATACCTGTGAAAATGTTCTTTCTGGACTCAATGTTAATCAAATGGCCAACAGTAATGGCCTGGATTTAACAATGGGACAGTTAAGCGCTTGGAGGTCTTTAAGCGCTAATCTTGGCTCAAGAATCTCCCTCGAAGGGGTAAATGCAAAGCTTGGCGCAAATGCGGGCAGAACGCCCTTAACTCTGACTTTTGAGTTTAAAAGGCCAACTGGAAAATCTCAAAGTGCTGGCAACACCTTTAAGCGTGGTATAAAAATGGATGTAAGCGTGGAGGCCGGTGATATTTTATGTGAACACGTGGACGAGTCTGGCGTTGCCCTCAATGCTTTGGAGAAGATATGCCTGCAAATAGGAGGAGTTTTTACAGCTTCTGGAGAGTGTGAAGTTTCTGGCATAGACCCAGTGCTTAGAGAGAGATTTGCCAGGGCGATTTGTGACTCTGTTGATAAAGACAGCAGCTCAAATTTTGCTTCAGATAAATGCATCCGGATTAACATACGGGACAATCTGACCACTAAAAATGTTGCCGCAAACTACATAACTATTAACGGATCCACCAGGGAAGTTTTTGACAACTCTCAATGCTCAGGCCACCTAAAAGGCTATACCGTGAAAGGGGAGAAGGTTTGTGGAAATGTTGTCTTTGACCGTTAGTCTTTAAATATAAATGTCCATCAACTCCCTTGGTTGATGGACAGATTCACCATAACTATCTCTGATTCATAATTTCATCAAATTTCAAAACTCAAATCTTCAGAAGGCCCTACGTTAAAGACCAATTAAAACGGTTACTTTTAAGCAGCAAGTTTTTTAGTTATCAAGTTGCAATGATTCGCACAATTAAGTCAATAATGCTGAAGTTAGAAGCATCAGAGTGACCTTCTTTGGGATCTTGTTTAAAATAAACGTAAAATTAACTGTCACATTATCAAGAATACAAATGAAAAGTGAATTTGGATCACAGTGATTAACACCAATGATTGGCCGGGAATTTTTAACAAATTATCTGTGGAGACTAGTCACTAAAACCTAAAAGTTTAAAGGCCTAAAGTTACATTAAATTACAGTAATGAGATTTCAATAATTGGCCGGAAAAAAGAACCTGCGACTTTAAAAAATGGTTAGTGATGTTATCCTTAATCCGAAAGATTTCTTTTAAAATTAAGGCCGTATTCTGGCCAAAAAACCCCTTGAAAATAATGCACGATAAGAAACATTATCGCACATTTTGCTGCGTAGCGTTCGTTTGATTTTAAGAGTTTAGCCAAGGACGATATAACTTATGGGCCTGAGCTGATCTTCAGTCTGGCCCTAACCCATAAATTAGCTTCATAGTTTAACTATTAGTCTTCCTGCTGATCTGCTGCCTTCACTAGTTTTGTATAAATGCCATGAGTTGTGGTTAGTTTGTCTTCAGTACAAACCATTCCTTCTTTTTCATTTATCTCGTTAATTGCATCAGCTAGTGTTGTCATTGTGTATCTATTTACTTGTCCAAATCCATTTAGCTTCACAAGCATACTTCTAAGTTTTGGGCCATCATATGCCTGTGCCTCTTCAAGTAGTTCAATCACATCAACCGCGTAGGACATGTAGGCTTTAAGATCATCAATGTCATTGTACAGATCCTCCTGAACTGCAGCTGCTGCCATAAAACCTCCTGCAGATGATGAATACAGAATCACCGGGCCTGGCCCAGATATTGAGATACCTAAACTTGCCGCTGCATATGTTCCAGATGTAAGGGCCACAGGAATACCAAATTCGCTTGTTTTTGTATAAAATGGCATCTTTGCGATCTGATCTTCTTTGTCACTGACATAGTCTTTAATTTTGTCCAAACAGGACGCATTGGCCGCAAGAGTACCTAACATAAGAAGTGTCGTAGCTAGTATTTTCATATATGGTCTCCAATTTTTTTGAGAGAAATGTTATTATTCGGATCTTTTAATACGCATTGTCATGGCAACAAAGATCATTTCTTTGTTATGAAAACTTTATAGATATGTCCCTAACCTGCTGAAATTACGAAATTCTTTGGCAATGTTAGATTCCTTTAAGAAATATTTTGAATTTACTTCAGGCCTTTAACTTTGGTAGGTTTTATCAAGTAATTTCTAATCATTTGGAGAGTATTTATGAAGAAATCAAACGTGTTCCTAAGTATATTAATTTTGGTGATTTCCGCCTGTGGAGGAAGCAACTCATCTGGAAGCAAGGATCCTGCAAAACGAGCTGTTAAGAACGTTGATGATCTAGCAAATACCGTTAAGCATTTTGAGAATGAGTGCCCACAAATAAATGGATCTTATTGCACCCAACCTTCAGCCGGAGAGTATGAGTGTGTCTACCTTGAACTGAAATATAACGAGTTTGCTGAAGCTCTAGAACTTACTAGTCACTACCCTTCCGTAATAATTGATGGAGATGTGTGGAATAGAAACATTAATGGTGAAGAGTCTCGCGCTATTGGCTGGTGTGAAAACAACACTGTGACTGCCTATGGAGAAAATGAAGAGGGTCATTACGTTTTTCTTGAGCTTAAATCTTCTAATGGATCACAGGTTAAGATGTATGAGGAATACAAAAACGAGGAAGGAACGGGCAAGCATTCCGCAAATTACAGTTTAGATTAGTTTACATATTAAAAGGGGAGCTTCAACTCCCCTTCTTATTAAAAATTTATGTATACAGATTGTTCGAACCTGCATTCATGAGAAACAATTATAATTGTCGTTCTCGTGAAGCTTCTAAGGCGGGTGCTCACCTGGGTTTGCTTGGCCCCATAAGCTTTATTGAAAAGTGACTGAGCAATACCTATAAATTCAGCACCACCGATATTAAAGGATTTTTTATCTCCTGAGACTCTGTAAGTTGAAGTAAAGTCACTATAGGTGTCTCTCTCAAGAAGCGCTTCCTTAGATGTACAAGTTCCGTCCCTAACTTCGCCCTGAAGCCTTAAGGCCTCCTTTATTAGTTGAACCTCACTTGGGTGGGTGATCTCGATTCTTGTCTTAGCATGTAGATTCAAGCTAAAGGCCAACCCAATGGCCAAAATAGAAAGTGTTTGTTTTAATTTCATAGAAGTCTCCATCGTTAAACATATTGTATGCTGAGTGGAATAATATTAGCACTTTTCAAAAGAAAGCTTTAAATTACATTTACATTCTGTAATATTTACTCGTTAAAGTGTTAAATGTATTGTGTTTAGGTGGCCTAGACCGCTTCAAGTGTTTGAAACTCATATGGATCTAAAGTGTGGGAGAAACTGAGGTCCTATGAGCTAGCTGAACCTCAGAACATAAAAAGGCCTTAGGTCAGGGACAAAAGATTTTAATTAACTATTGATATGAAACTCTAGTTTCTTTCTACTATTGTCTCTTGCTTTGATTTGGTTGTATCAATATCTCCCTCTTTCCAAATTTTAGGGTCTTTTATGAAGGATCCAAGACCACTAATATAGCAATCTTGCAAGATCATATGGCCTGAAATTATCGGGGATCTGCCACTATACTTTCTAATATTTTTCTTGTATTCCTCATTTCCCCATAGTTGATTCTCCATGTTGATTAAAGAGTCGACTCTACCGTAGAGGCCGGTACTAACTCCTGGGAAACCTGCATTAAATCCTCCTATTCCACCTCCTACTGCAAAAGTAGATCCACTTCTTTGTTGGTAATTGGAGAATATGCTACTTACTTGCTTGTTTAATTTTGGGTCAAAGCATGCGGCTGCTTCTGGGTTGTCATCAATAAATTGTTCTAGGTCTTTACATAACTTCATGTCGAATAGGTTTGAGGTGATTGTCCTTCCATCAACCCTAGGTTCTACCAGGTTATGTGAAACTTGATTGGAGGGCACGCACTGTCCATTTTTGATTTCAATTTTTGTAGTGGTATGTGAGTAAGTTGAAAAATATGGATTGTTCTTTGAAAGTCTTCTCACCAATTCAGGGTTACCCTTTGCTTGAAACTGAATGTTATTAGAGTTTATTCGATCGATATCTTTTTGGGTAAGAAGGTACCCAAAGGTTATTTCAGTAATTTCATTATTAACACCTCTTTTGACAATCGCCTTGGCATTTTCTGCCATTGATCCACTTGGGTGTTTGAAGGTGAAAAGCTCCTGCTTGTTTTCATCATCAAGCACGTAAGAGATAACATTACCATTCGGAGTAATTTTACCCGTTTTGTCGATCACAAATGGTGTGCTAAGGCCTTCTTGGGGAGTGAAGAACTCCTTACACTTTGAGTAGTCTGTTGCTGACGCCGTGCCTATTAGTAAAAAGCTTGTGAAAATTAAGGAGATCTTCATTATTAGTCCTTTTTAAGGTTCTTGTACTATATCGGAATAAAAACTAGGATTCTTGAAGGAATTACTTCTGCCTTACTTCAAGTTCCTAAGATTAAAGTAGGACAGTATTAAATTTACGGTCAAACCATGGCACCTTTTTGTGGTTGTAGTCAGATGGTGAGATTAAGTCTTAATGCTATATTTTATAATATTTAAGATAGAGATATTATCAGAAAATACGGGAGTTTAGGTAGCGGAAAGTGAATAAGGGGAGCTAACTCCCCTCTTTTGTTAATCGTTAAGACAGTTAATTTCACTTTCTGTCGCAGTAAAGGGAAGTCTAAATCCACCCATTCTTATATGGAGCTCATATAAGGAACTAACCTCTGAGATTTTCCCATCTTGCTTAGAGATTACAGCTTCAAACTCCATTTTTTCTGAGCCTTCTGTGTCTGTACAAGATGCTCTAAAGATGTGATTGTTTTCGTCTTGTTCAAGACCTGCAACTGCAACCAAGGACTCTGGACAACCAGTAAACCTTGTAACTTCACCAGTCTTATTATTAAAGCCAAAGTTAAATCTCTGGTCACCTTGACCCACATGATATTGGGTTTGCCCTTCAGCTGTGACATAATTATAGTTTGTGTTGTTGAGCTGGGTGATGTCGCATCCATTGGCCTTGTATTCAATTGTTTCCATAGCGCTTGCTCCAAAAGATGCAGCTATCATTAGTCCTGAAATAAGTTTCTTCATAAATTTTTTCCTGGTCTTTTTTTATGATTTTCTCAAGCTTTGAAGTTTGAAGATATAGACCTAGAAAAAATTTATGTGAAGTAATTGCTCAAAATCCTGTTCATTAATGATTATGAAGCCTTCTCTACGGCCCCATGTCATTTAAATTATTTGGCCATCCATCTTTTTTGTTCTAAATTTAGTTCATGGGTTTTGATGTTCTAAAAAATATTTCAATAAAAAAAGTAAAGCATTGGATTCGCAAGGATTTGAATCAAAAGTTTATTGAAGTTGTCCACGA
>PASN01000020.1 GCA_002711995.1 Halobacteriovoraceae bacterium
TGAAGTAATTTAAACTTTTAAATTAGCTCATAGTTCGTTTGGTGTTCTAGACGAAGTAGCTCATGTCACCATGTCTACCGTCGGAGGGACACTAAAAGTATCTCGTCCATTCATCCGACATCGTTCATTGAACGGGTCCTTTCTCATCTTGTTATTGTCCCCGAAGGAACAAAACTTTTTTACTAACTATTCGAATTTTAAAGAGCAAAGATCAACATCAGCCTGTCAGCTGTTCATCAAGTGATGTTTCGTGTTGATCAGTGAGACAGCATATTATTTATTTTAATTAATCCCGTCAACAGTTTTTTTGAAAAAAGTTACTTTTTTTTTAACTTTTTTCTAACCCTATGATTTTAAAGGGAATCCGGCCCCATCAAGAGTCTTGATGACCATGTTTTCCGCCTTTTTAATGAATTCGTGATCCAAAGTCTTATTAGGGTCTTCAAATTTCACGGATAAAGTAACTGCATTTTGTGTTTCATTTTGATTGAAAACGTCCAAAACCTTCTTTTCCGACAATTCCTTTAGTTTTACCTTCTTTAGGCACTCAAGAACAGTAGCGGCAGGCTTTTCCTTTTCAACCAACACAGTGCAATCAAATGTTGAAACTGGGAACTTTGAGATTGGTTTATACTTACTCTTATCTTTTAGTTCTCTATTCAAAAAATCCGTGAGGTCTATTACGGCAACTGAAGCAAAACCTTTAGCTTTAAAATTTTTCATCATTAAAGGGTGAATAGAGAAAATACTTCCCTTGAATTTGCCCATGATTCTAATATTTAAAAACTCGTGTGGGTGTGAACCTGTCCAAGACTTGTCTACCACTTCATTTTTGAACTTTCCTGTTTCCGTTGATAGATCGTAAGGGACATTCAAATACGACAGTAGTTTTTCAGTCGTGTTAATCAAGTCAATGAATGGAGTTTCTTTCTTATCAAAACTAGCGATAAGGAGTTGATGTTTTTCGTCTGAAAAGTTTTTATCACTAGATAAATAACTTCTTCCAATTTCAAAAAAAGAAAATTTTGAAAATCGTTTAGCGTTTTCACCTATAACTTCAAGGGCACTTGGGACTAAGCTTGGCCTCATCCTGTCTGCATCTTTTGACAATGCATTTACAAGTTTAAGCTCTTCGTTTTTATTTTCCCATACGGCCTTATCAAGAAGCTTCTCACCCACTAAAGGATAGGTCATGATCTCAAGGGACTCCCCCTTTAAACTAAGGAAGTCTTGAATCTTTCTTGTAATCTTTTTTCCTGGCTCTAACTTTGTGGCACTAAGCTCGGTTAAAGGCGCGACCGGAACAATATTGTCATAGCCGACCATCCTACCAACCTCTTCCACAAGATCCGCTTCACATTCAATATCTTTAGTAGTCCTAAAGGTAGGCACTGTGACTTTAAGATCGGTCCCATCTTTTTCAACTCCAAAGTCCAGAGCCGTAAAAATTTTAACAAGCTCTTCCTCACTAAGATCGTGTCCAAGTGTGGATTTGATTTTTTGAGTTGATGTCTTTATCACCAATGGTTTTATTTCATCTAAGGGCTCACCATCATACTCTGGTCTTCCAACGACTTTTGCCTCTGGACAAAGTTGTAAAATTAAATCGAGAGTTCTAAGTAGTGTGGTGTAGCACTGAGCACTGTCTAAAGACTTTTCATACCTCTGAGAGGAATCAGTTCTTAAACCTAAACGCGTGCTTGTAGTTCGAACTCTTTCAGCATTCCAATTAGCGACTTCAATAAAAACCTTGGTGGTGTCTTCACTAACCCCACTATTAAGACCTCCCATTATACCGGCGAGAACCAAAGGCTTTTTGGAGTCACAAATTACAGTATCTCCAGGAACTAATTCCCTATCAACCTCGTCCAAGGTTTTAAAAGTTTGGTTTTCATTCAATTGCTTTATGTGAATGACATTATCTTCAATTTTATCTCTATCGAAGATATGAAGTGGAATGCCTAGTTCAAGCATTACATAGTTTGAGACATCCACGATATTGTTGATCGGTCTAAGCCCTGCAGCTTCTAATCTACTCTTAATCCATTCAGGACTGTCGGCTACCTTAACACCATCCAACGATAGACCCCAATAGGCCAACCCAGAGGAATCTTTTTCAACCTTTGGAGTTATTGGGCTTTTCTCACTGTTGAACTGGGCCTCTAACTTTTCTTTCCAAGATGTATTGTATGGCTTCTTAAGCTCTTTAGAATGAGCGGCCGCAAACTCTCGAGCAAGGCCGTAGTGTCCCCACAAGTCTGGTCTGTGAGTTAAAGATTTATTGTCCACATCTAAAACAACATCAGCTTCAAGGTTCAAGTATTCAAGCATTGACTGTCCAACGTCAGCGTCATCGCTTAGTTCCATCAAACCACTTGAGCCCTCACCAATGCCCAACTCAACTTGGGAGCAAAGCATTCCTTCAGAGACAATACCTCTAATTTTTTTGGGCTCTAAGGTAAGGCCATTGGGCAGAGTCGTTCCAAGAGGTGCATACGGGATCTTAAGTCCTTCTCTAACATTAGGAGCACCACAAACAACTTCCTTTGTCTTCCCTTTTCCAAAGTTAAAAGTAACAAGATTAAGCTTGTCAGCTTCAGGATGTTTTTTAACCGATTCTATTTCAGCAACTTTTATTTGCTTAAGGTGGGTATAGGTTGTTGTGACATCCTCCACCTCCGCGGTTGTCATAGTGAAAGAGTTGGCAAGCTCGTCAGCATCCAATTCAGGTAATTCTACAAAGTCTTTTATCCAGTTTAGCGAAATTAACACGCGCGTTCCTTTATTAGTAAGATGAAAATTGTTTATTAAAACGAAGGTCTCCCGAATGAAGATGGCGAATATCTTCAATCGCGTTTTTGACCATGACCAAACGATCCAGTCCTAGACCAAAAGCAAAGCCATTGTACTCTTCAGGGTCAATGCCTCCGGCCTTCAAAACATTAGGGTGAACCATTCCACAAGGAAGAAGCTCAAGCCATCCGCTATGCCTGGACTCTCCCTTCTTGGGTTTTTTCCACCTGATGTCTAATTCAAAGCCAGGCTCCACAAAAGGAAAAAATCCAGGTCTTAACCTAACTTCCATATCCTTTTTGAAGATTTCTTTTAAAAGAGTTTTCATAAAGTAGATCAGGTTGCCGACAGTTATGTCTTTTCCAACCATCATTCCTTCAAGTTGGTGGAAGCACATTTCATGTGTGGCATCTGTTCTTTCACAACGAAAAACTTTTCCAGGTCCTACAAACTTGAATGGAGGTTTCCTTGTTTCCATTCCTCTCACCTGAATTGTAGAGGTATGGGTTCTAAGAAGGTGTTTTTTGTCCTGAAACCAGAAGGTATCTTGCATATCTCGAGCAGGATGAGTCTCTGGGATATTCAGCGCTCCAAAGTTATGCCAGTCATCCTCAATGTGAGGTCCATCCAAAACTTCAAATCCCATTGATTGAAATATATCTTCTACTTCACGCTGAATTTGGTGGACAGGGTGAACTCCCCCCTGATTGAGCCCCTTGTCTAAAACAGAGTCCGTTAGTGAGAAATCAATTTTAGACTTTGCGAGCTTCTCATTAACCTCTTTCAGCTCAATATCTCTTAGCTTGTCTTGAACCATTTTTTCGATTTGTTGTTTTACCTCGTTGCTTTTTGGGCCTATTGCCTTTCTCTGCTCAGGTGTGGCGTCTTTCAAAGACTTAAGGATCTCGGAAAGAGCACCTTTTTTGCCAATAAACGAGGATTTCAAGTTCAAGACATCAGCTTGCTTGTCCACATTGTTAATCTGTTCTTTAAAATCAGTGAACAGCGACTCAATTTTTTCCAACATTTTGTGTCCTATGTTATGTATATGAAATTAGCTAAGTTAGCAGAATTGTGAAAAAGCCTACCAAAACCAAAAAAATAAGACAACGAGTCTAAACAAAAAAAGGACCTTCGTTGAGGTCCTTTTTTCTTAATCAAAAATTGGAAAATCCAAATTTAAGCTAAAAGCTTACTTTAAAAAAAATGAATGTAGTTCCCAAGCGAATTCACGCTATGGTCCCAATAATACCTCCCGAAAAGCTCCACGCCTAGCACTTGGCAAGCAAGTGACCCGTTGTTAATGACTCGCAACTCCTAATGCGAACCTAGGGTAGAACACTTTTACTCCGCTTCGGCATTCATTAGCTCTGGATATGTTAAGAGCAATGACTTTGTTTCCACGCCTCTCGGCCGTGGTCACCCTTTCCACGGGTTTTGGTTAAATTCATTTTAACAAGGTGCAAAACCAGCTCAAAACATTTTTGTAAGTTTTGTTAAAAAAGACGAGTTCTCAAGGAGTTAAACAACTCCACTTTCTCGGGGCATTTGTAATCAGGATAGGTCCAAGGCAAGAACTGATAACTTTTGTTCTCATATTTATACGTAAGGTCCGCATAGACTCCAGAGCCAAGATAAATTCTGTGAGCATAGGGCTTGCTAGTTGCAAGAATCATTTGTTCTTTAACAAGTATCCCAATATCCATATTTATGACTCTGCTTTCAGAATCAAGATGTTGCCCCTCAACACCATCGGCCCAAAGTTTTCCTGCCACAAGTTCTTCTCTGCAGTAATGTTCATGGCTCCATAAAATAAGCCTACTTAGGCCGGACCCCATTTCTTTGGAGTAATAAGCGAAGGAGGGAGTTGTTTGAGGGATTAAGCTGCCAGATAGCCTATACCTTTCTTTCCATATGGACTCAACAGCTGTTGCATCAATCTTTTCATGATTAAAAATACAACTTGAGAAGATGAGACCTTTGTCAGCAGCTTTAAGCTTTGCCATTTACTTTAATAAACTGGGATAGGAAGCTTTAAGCTCTTCTTGAGTTGCCAAAGCGGTGCCTTTTTTTCCAACAACAACGCCAGAGGCACAATTGCCAACCCATGCAGCTTCTTCCAAAGTTGCAGAACTAACCATAGCACTCACAACAGCGCTTATTGCGGTGTCGCCAGCTCCGGACACATCAAAAACTTCTTTAGCCACGGTGGGTATTTTATGGAACTTTCCATCAGCTTCAGTGTCAATCATCCCCATCCCTTCAGATCCAAGAGTGATGATAATCTTTTTGAGGTCTAACTTATCGACAAGCAACATAGCAACCTTTTCAATATCCTTTTCACTGCTTCCAAGGCATTGGGCCATCATTAAGCTCTCAGCTTTGTTTGGCTTAAGCAGAGTCGCACCTTTATACCATGATGGAGGTGTTGTTCTTGAGGGGTCAACGGCGACCATTCTTCCGATGCTTTTGGCCTCTTTTATAAAGAATTCAGTCATATCCTTAGTAAAGAACCCCTTTCCGTAGTCTTCAAGTATTAAGGCTGAGTGAGCTTCTTTAAACTCGTTAAACCGATCTTTAACTCTTTCGTAAATATTTGTCTCTATAGGCTCTTTTGTCTCGTAATCCACCCTGCATATTTGTTGAGTTTCTGTGACAACTCTTTCTTTGAAAGTAGTCATTCTGCTTTTATCTCTAACAAGTCCCCAGGTTTTAAGTCCTGCTTCTTCTAAAAGGTCTTCCAGGATGTTTCCGTTTTGGTCATCTCCAATTACGCTGCATATCGTAGATTTTGCTTTTAATGAGTGAAGATTGTCTGAAACGTTTGCTGCGAGGCCAAGCTTTGTCCACTCTTTACTAACCTCAAGAATAGGCACTGGAGCTTCCGGAGATATTCGGTTGACTTCTCCATAAGTGTATTTATCCACGCCTACATCTCCAACAACAAGAATGGGATCTATCTTTTCAAAATTATCAAGAATTTCGTTAAATCTTTGCTCGCTAATCATTAACAATGTCTCCTAGTAACATTTTATCAAGTACAAATGTAACGTGGGCACGGCCCTTTGGGAAGATTATTTAAAGAGGGACTCTTTACTCTGGTAATGCTCAAACATAATACGCACAACCTCATCGATTCCTATATCTGAAGTATCCACCTCGATGGCATCGTCCGCTTTCCTTAAAGGAGCAACATCTCTTTGGGTGTCTTGAAGGTCGCGCTTCTCAATATCTTCCTTAACCTGGCCTAGAGTAAGGCCTTCACCCTCTCCCTTTTCTCTAAGCTGTTCAAGCCTTCTTTGGGCGCGCACATCGCTGTTTGCGGTCAAAAAGAATTTGAGTGCGGCGTTTGGAAAGATAACTGTGCCAATATCTCTGCCTTCTAAGATGGATGGAGACTCTTTAGCTATTCTTCTTTGGAGTTTTGCCAAGAACTCTCTGACAACGCTAAATTTTGATGTTTGAGAGGCCAGTTTGGAAACGTGGTGCTCACGAATTTTTCTTGTGAGGTCTTCGCCGTTGACACTAATAAGAACAGAACGACTTGGAGCATATTGAAAGTCCAAGTCCTCCAAATAACTCTCTACCTCTTTTTGCTCACCATCGGTGAGTGTGTCTTTTTTAAAGTCAATATCAAGGGAGTCCAACTTATATGCCAATGCCCTAAACATGGCACCTGTATCTAAATAAGTGAATCCTATTTTATCTGCGAACAATTTGGTTATGGTTGATTTGCCGCTTCCACTTGGACCGTCAATGGCAATGACTTTATCCTTCATTCCTTCTTCTCCACTCCTGTCAAAAAATCTGCCCTCACCTTAAATTCCGCAAAGTGAAAAGGCAATAAGAAGACGAGTTTAAGTGAATTGAAGCCCCTATATTCTCTTACTTAACTCTCTATAGGCATTTTGAACTTTGGTTAAGTATAAATTTTTCTGCCCTACTGGAAGTTTGTGTCTAAGTCTGTATCGAGTCCAACCTGGCCCCATATTATATGCAACTGTGGCAAGCTTGTGACTATGGTCGAACTTTTTAAGCAGATACTTCAAATATACAATCCCTAATTCAATATTTATTAGTTTCATTTTATAGAAGCCTAGCTGTCTTGAACTTATTTCCCTTTTAAAGAAATAGTTCAAATCGGCCATTGGGTTTTCCACCACCAACCTATTCCCTTTTTTGCGATAGACGTTGTAGATCCAGGCCTTGGTTTTTGGCATGAGCTGCATCAGTCCTCTTGCTCCCACAGAGCTTTTCGCAGTGGGAACAAAGTGGCTTTCAGTCCACATTATGGACATAACCCAAAAAGGATCGATTTGATGTTTTTCTGAAAGTAATAGCACAGGACGAACATACTTTTTTGCCCTCTCTCTCATTCTAGAAGGGATTGAGCGAACCATTAAAGTCTCAATAACTTCCATTCTTTGATTTTCAATAAAGCTAAGATCCTTAATGAAAAAGCCAGGACTGGCCTTGCTGAATGAGTACCTGTCTTTTAGCTCGGCAATGAGGTTTAAATTTTTATTTGCAAAGTTTTGAAGAACTTTCTTATTTGGTCTTTCTATTAGTGGAGAACCTATGTGCTTCAGCTTTACCGAAGAGGTCTCATGCAAGTCATTGCTGGACAGAAAGAAAAAACTTCCAAACAGTGCCATGAAAGACAGGACCATCAACTCAGGGTGTGAAAGCATGGGAGTTGCTTTAACTTTTGGATTAAAAATTGAGGCTAAAGACATGCTAAGATCCCCTCTGTATCGGCGTTTCGTTAATATGGAAGAGGTTTCTAACGCGCGCTCAACGAAAAAGTAAATAAAATTATTGTAATAAGACTAAAAATTACAGAGAATTTATGCCTAAGTTATTACTTTTTTTGAACTTTCCAAGGATCTATATATGTCTTCGACACAAGATTTCAATCACTTAAAATCTGAAAATTCCAACTATCTTAAACAACACGCTGAAAACCCAGTATTTTGGAGAACATACAGTGATGCAGCCCTTAAGGAGGCGATGGATCAAGATAAACCTGTTCTTCTTTCAATTGGCTACTCGTCGTGTCATTGGTGTCATGTAATGGCGCACGAGTCTTTCGAAGATCAAAAAACGGCACAAATATTAAACGAAAACTTCATTCCTATTAAAGTAGATCGAGAGGAGATGCCCGATCTGGATCAGTATTACCAAATGATTTGTCAGTTGATGAACGGTGGCGGTGGTTGGCCATTAAATGTGTTTCTCACTCCAGACATGCAACCTTACTTTTGCGCGACCTATCTGCCTAAGGAAGACCAGCAAAACACTCCGTCGCTAGCAACTGCGGCCCAACAATTAGCAAAAGCATATAAGGATGACAAAGACACCGTTCATAAAAATGCCAAGCAACTTATAGAGGCGGCCAAAACTCCAGCAAAGGCTAAGCAGGAGGTCGAGTTTCAAGGTGAATTTCCTCCTGCGGGCTCAATACTAAACGCGGTTCGAGACTTTTCAGACACTAAAAATGGTGGGTATGGAAAAGCTCCTAAATTTCCACAGTTTCCTTTTTATGAATTTGCGACAGAGCAAATCTTGGAGGGGATGATTCCTGAGGAGCTAGCGAAGCACATCGTGACAAGTGTTGAGAAAATGCTCATGGGTGGAATTTACGATCATGCCCGCGGTGGAGTCCATAGATATAGCGTGGATGAACAATGGCTTGTGCCTCACTTTGAAAAAATGCTTTATGATCAGGCAGGTCTTTTAAAGGTTTTAAGCAAGCTAAGCCTTCTCTACCCTTCGCCACTTATACTTGACTCTCTTGTCCAAACATTGACTTATTTAGAAAGTGAAATGTTATCGGACGACAACTACTTCTTTACCTCTCAAGATGCGGATAGTGAGGGAGTTGAAGGACTATACTTCACATTTACGAAGGAAGAATTTATCGATGTTGTCACAAAGAGCAACGAGGATGTTGGTGAAAAGCTTGAAACAATTCTTTCTTGGTTTAGATTCACTGATGAAGGCAATTTTGAAAAGCAATTAAATGTTGTAGCTCTCAATCCAGAAAAGCGTGATGAGTACATCAGGCCAGAGAATTGGGAGATGGTTCGAAAAATAAAAACAGCACTGCTTGAAGAGCGTCAGAAAAGAATCCCCCCAAAGACGGACAATAAAGGTGTTGCTAGCTGGAACTTCCAGATGGGCGTGGCCCTAATAGATGTTTTGCAGTACTCAAAGATAGCACCGATCCAAGATGCTGCTTCCAAGCTTCTTAAAAGAGTTACTGAGGGAATTCACAAGACCTTTCTTGCTCATGGTGGAGAAAACGAAAGATCAAACATTATAGCCACCACAACCAAAAAGGATAACTCCCTTTTATTTGAAGACTATGTATTCTTCGCAGATTTTCAGTTGCGACTGTATGAAATATCTGGAAATGAAATTTTCAAAAATAATGGAATAGAGACTCTAGTCTATATAAAAGACAATTTCTTCAAGAAACATTTTTACACTAGAGCACTGGAGAGCGAGAAGGGATATGACAATATACCTGCTCCAGTTTTTGACCAATCATTCAGGTCCCCTCTGGGCACTTGCGTGTTCTTAATAAGAAAGTGGTCTCTTGAGTCTCCACAACTGGCAAAAATTTTGGCAGAGCTCGAGCCGACAATTGGCGATTTGAAGCATGTGGCATTGCAAAACCCACTTGGTTTTGGTGAGCTCCTTAGAGGACTTATTTATCCTAAAGCAGCTTTCAAGAAGATTTCAATCCCTCTTGCCTGGTTGAGAGATAATAAAATTCAAACGATGTTCCCTTATTTCTCAGCGAGGTTTGCAGTCAACTACCACGAGAAAGAGAATGAAACTTGGGAAATCTGCAACTATAACGCCTGTGAATTAAGTGGCGAAGGCATTGAAAACTTCAAAGAGGTTTTCTTTCCTAAGAAACAAGGAGATGCTCCTGAACAGTCTTAATCTAACAGTATGTGACTTCACCTCCCGCCTGCCAGGACCTTTGGCAGGCAGTATTTTGGCCGATCTTGGTGCAAAAGTAGTTAAGATAGAGCTTTCCAGCAATTTAGATCCCTTTAATCCGCAGAGTAAAACCTCCCCGGAAGAAGTATTTGCGGGATGGTATAAAAACCTGAACAGTGAGAAAGACTCATTAATAATTGACAGTCTAGACTCTGAGGATGTGAGAAATATTTTAACCAAATCTGACCTCGCATTAATACCGAACAATAGAAATTACTCTTGGCTTAAAGAGAAATATCCCGAGACCACTTTTGTTGAGGTGTGCGGTGGCTCAGGTGAGCAAAAATACCTCCATGACCTAAACGCTTTGTTCCTTACCAACTCTTTTAAGCTTCATCTCATGGCCACAGGAGGAAAGACACTTCCCTACCTCCCAATTGCAGGAGTGGTATTTGCCCAGCAAATAGCTCTAGAGGCCTTAAGTGCGCATATACAGTCTAAACAAGGAATGAAGAGTAATAAGAAAGTATACCTCGACAAAGCTGCAAAACAAGTTTTAGACAAACTCTGGACCACCTCACTGCACAGCGCAGTGGCTCCCAAGGCATTGCACACAGGGAAATATCCTTGTTACAACATTTACCAGACGTCGGATGGCCGTTATATTGGGCTTGCTGCGGTGGAAAACAAGTTTTGGATTAAGTTCTGTGAAGTTTTTAACCTTTCGTTATCATTGGATGATCGCTTTGATGAGACGGGAAGAACTGGCCAAAGCATCTCTAAAATGTTTTTAACCTATACAGGAAAAGAAGTAGAAGAACTCATCGGAAACAAAGACATATGCATAAATGTGTTTCCAGAAAAAGAAAAGGAATAGATATGAGCGAAGTTATGGGATTTCATTACACTCTTAAAGACGGCGAGGGCAACTTGGTTGACTCTAGCGAAGGAAGAGCTCCACTATTATTTTTAGTGGGAAGCGGTCAAATCATCCCAGGCCTAGAAAAAGAGCTTGAAGGCATGAATGTTGGCGACAAGAAACAAGTTGAAGTTAAAGCTGCCGACGCATATGGCGATGTAATTGAAGACTTAAAGATCACAGTAAAAAAAGATCAATTTCCTGAAGGTAGCGATGTTAAAGTTGGCGATCAATTTCAGGTTAACAACGAGCCAAACGCTCCCATCTTTACAGTTATGGACATCAAAGAAAATGATGTAATGATCGACGGCAACCACCCAATGGCAGGAAAAGACCTATTTTTCGATGTTGAAGTAACTGAGAAAAGAGCGGCTACAGACGAAGAAAAAGCTCATGGTCACGCGCATGGTGAAGGTGGACACCAACACTAATCCTCTATTAAAGAGACCAAACCATTAGATTCATGAATCTTATTGTATGGGTCGTTTTTAATTAAAAGCGACCCATCTAAATCAAAATAATCCGCCAAGCTCCCAAGCCTCAACGCATTCCTGATACCAACCGAACTTTCTATCATGCAACCTAGCATGACCTTGAGACCTTTTGACTTCGCTCCTTCCGTCAACCTTTTTGCCTGTAAATAACCTCCGGCCTTCATTAGTTTGACATTTACTGAGTCGAAGAGTTCCGAAAGCGTCTGAAAGTCTGCATGGTCTTCTATTGATTCATCGGCCATAATCTCAAAAGGAGTCTGCCCCTTTATCTTGCGATAGAGTTCCACATCAGAGGCCTTAAAGGGCTGCTCGATGAATTGGATATTTAAGCTTGAAACCTGATCAACAAATTTTTGAAAAGAGTCTAAAGAGGTGAACGCTTCATTGGCATCAATCCTAATCGGAGAGCTTGAGAATTTTGCAACCTGTTTTGTGAAGTCAACACAGTTTAACTCATTAACTTTAATTTTAATAAACTTGAATCTATTTATATCTGAAACATAGCTTTCCACAAGAGACTGGTCCATGATTGGAACAGATATAGAAGTCGCTGCAACTCTTAGGGAAGTAAGGTTTAAAAACTCCTCCACCCCAATTCCTTTCAATTTACAAATAAGGTCAATGGCCGCACAGACTAGGCCGTTTTTTAAGGAGTGACAAACTTTTGAGTGTGAGACTTCCTCTAGTAGAGCTTCAGGTTCATCAACTGTAGGGAACTCTTTTAGCTGCTTTAGCACGAGATCTAGAGTTTCGTTATATCTTATGTTCGGAGCAACTTCCCCCAATCCAAACTGGCCACCGTGGGTAAGTTTAATAAAAACATTTTCTTTGAATAAGGCCTCGTTTCTAGAGATTTTCCAGTTTACTTTTAGATCAAGTTTTTTAGGTTCAAAACTAATCTTCATAAGTGTCCCACAGTCTCGAATAGTTTCGACCTTTCAAAGTCTCCAGGGGAGTTTCCAAGTTTACCATCTGGGATGTTGTCCTTAAAAAACTTTGCCCAATACTTTCTGTTCTTATCATAACTCATGGGCTTCAGCGGCAGGCCCTCCCCATAAAATTTGTAAAAAAGCTTGTATGCAAGTTCACTACAGTAAAGCTTCTCACCTTTCTGGTTTTCATTAAACCATAAGAACTCATTATCATAAGAAAGCCCTACCATGGGAAGAGCAATTCTAATTAGTTCTTTCTCAAGAAAATTGATATTTTTAAAACGTCTTACTTGAACATTCTCTCCAACTTCAGTTCTATTTAAAAAATCAGCTAGCGGCGTGAGCTTAACTTCCCCGTATGCCTCTAGCACCAGATCTTCTCCGTCAATATTAAAATAAATACCCATATGGGAGAACTTAGTGTTCTCTTGTTCTTCTATTAGAAAACAACTCCAACAGGAAAGTGGTTGAAGGAGTAAATCTCCAGTTTTCAAGGCGCCAAAAACAGCTGGCGCTGACATTACAAGAAATAGAGTAAAAATGAATTTTCTAACCAAAACATATCCTCATGATTACATATACTTAGGTTTATTATGAGCTGAATACTATCCTATTCTTTTACAGAAAAAAAGGCACATCCCATAGCAGGCCATATAATAGAGTCATACTTAATAATTTCGAAGATTTAGCCGAAAAGTTAGGTACGAAAAAGGTATTTATATGTTTCTAAAAAAAGTAGTTTCCACAATCATTCTTTCTGCTTTTGCTTTAAGCGCAATGGCCCAAGACTGCCCATCAGGCCACTATATGCATCCAGAATTAAATCGATGCGTAATGAAGAGTTCAACCGTTTCCACTAAAACAAATGCAAATAGATGTGAAGGCATGTCTGGAGAGGCCTACTCAAAATGCTTTAAAGACAATATCAAAGATGAACTGAAAGACTACAAAAAGCAGAGCAAAGTCTCCGATGGAAATTGGCATAGAGCAAGTGTTCCCCTAACAGTCGGGCTTCTGGCCGGCTATTACTTGATAATTAACAAAGAGAACTTCAAGTCCTGCAAAGCCACTTCCGTTTGGCTAATGCTAGGGGGTGCAGTTGCTGGAACCTTAACAGAAATTACAGCTCAGCTAAGCTACTCAAAAAGCCTAAAGAAGCTAAACAAAAAGTATTCTGAAGATATCAGTAAGATAAGAAGTGAGAATGATGAAGACTCAGAGGCCACAGAAGCCCAGACGCTGGCCTTAGAATCAATGAAAGAGCAAGAGAGAATTCGAATGAAGGCCTCTCAGACGAGGAAAAAAGGTCATGCCCTCGCCACTGCAATCTATGCCTCTGCCGTGGTTGCGGCCATCTATGAACAATCACTAATGGGCTTTGATTCTGCGGTTGGAAGCTGTCTCCCCTCTGAAGCAGGCGCAGGAACTTTGGAAGGTGCAATAAAAGAAGGAAACTACACCCCATTAAAAAGGCCTGCAAAAATCAAGCTTGCAAACCTTTGGCTTAACGATGAATTTAAAAATGCCTTCATGGAGTTTTCTTACTTGGAAGAGGTAACCCTACCAGAGTTTGCAGAAATGATTACGAGAAAAATCTACCAGAACCTTACCATATCCGATGCAGTCGCCAATGACGTCGCAGTTACAGAGGTAGATGCAAAAACACCATTGGACTCTATTAAGGATGCGGGAAATTCGGGTCTAGGTAAAACAATAAAGAAGTGGGTCGATAAAGGGATGGCCACTCCCTGGATCAGGGCCGCTTTGGCAGGAACCCTCAGCACATATTCCAACATGCTGAGAACATCAGCCAAAAAGAACGAGAAAATAAGTAAAGACCGGATTGAGGCTATCGATGAAATTCTAATTTCTTTTATTGATACCGGAGGAGCTCGTTTTGGCGTCACTTGCTCTGAAGAAAAGATGGACAACCCTTCAGTGCCGGAATGTTACTGCTTTAAAGAGGATGGCAGTCCAAACATGCAAAGAAAAAATAGACAAGTCTGCGTTACTTACAGAAGCAAGATTTCTTTGAAGGCAGAAAAATACTCAGGAGGAATGGCCTTAGGCTACTCCCCGGTTAAAGAATGCATAACCAATGATGGAAAGTCAGACACAGACTGTTCAATCTGTAAAAAGTATCCCCAGAAGTGCCCTGTTGTAGCTAGTGCAAACCTGGGTACAATCAATTTGCCTAAGAGTTTGGAAGTTCCCTCACTTTTAAAACAGTCAAACTCATTGGCAACAGGAAGGCTTGATCTCGCAAACCTAGAGACTGCGGACCTTAATAAAAAGGCAGCGAGGATCAATAAAATTAGAGAGAAACTCGCAGAGAAGGCTCCGTATAGCAAGATATTACAAAAGGTAAAAAACCTTGAGGGAAAGTTTCAAAAAGCAACTCCATCTCTATTTAGGAAGAGTTTTGGCGCAAGTGCCCCTCTTAACCTGGCCAGCACTAACTTAAAGGGTTCTTCATCCCCCACTATAGCGGATGCCCCTGAAAAGAAGAGTGGAAACAAAGTTGATATTAATAAATCGACAATGGCCACGGCCAAAAGCTTTGAGATGCCTAAAGGACAGACAGAAGAAGAGTTTGACTTTGGATTTGGCGAGGATGATTCATCTGCTGGTATTGAGGTATTAACTGAAAAAGAAAAGATTATGAATAAGAACTTCTCAATGAAAGGAGATATTCATAAAGGCTCTGACACTAACCTTTTTAAAATACTCTCAATAAGATATAAAAAGAGTGCATTGAGACGACTATTTAAAGAAGAAGAGCAGTAACAAATATGAGCTACGAAAAGCTTACAGGTAGAAACAACACAGAACTTACAGAGTGGGCCAAGGATGTTTTAATCGCCCCCCAGGCTAAAGAAGAGCTCCTAAGGCTACAAAAAGCTGCTAAGGAAGCCAACATCCACATAGAGGTCGCTAGCGCCTATCGCAGCTATGATAGACAACTGGCGATATGGAACGCAAAGGCCAGTGGCAAACGAATCCTTCGTGATCGCAGGGAAAACGTAGTAGATTTCGAGTCAGCATCAGATGAAGAGGTTTTAAATGCCATAATGGCATGGTCCGCAATCCCCGGCGCAAGCCGCCACCATTGGGGAACTGAAGTTGATATCTACGACTGCAATGTAAAAACAAGAGATAATTTAGAACTTACGGTTAGGGAATGTGATAGGGACTTCTCAAGCCTTTACCAATGGATAGATGAAAACCTTCCAAACTTCAGCTTTCACAGGCCATATAGTGAAGACCTAGGCGGTGTTTCGGTTGAACCTTGGCATCTTTCCTACACCCCTCTATCCAATCAATTTGAAGAGAGCTACACTATAGAAGTCTTCAGACGAAACATTGAAGAATCGAAAATGCTTTTAAAGAAACCAATACTGAATAGACTTGAAGAATTTTATAATCAATATGTGATCAATACGGCCTATTCGAAATAAAAAGCTAAGTCACTGCTCTAAGCCACTGCTCAGGCATTTCAACAAGCCTTCTAAGCTGCATATCCATAAAGCCAAAAGTAAATAGTGCCTCGCTGGCGACTTCTCCAGCTTCATTGACCATAACTTGTCGCATCTTCATAATTTTGGAGGACATATCTAGAGATTGAGAATGAATTTTAATAACTTGCCTGTTTTTGAGTTCTCGCTTGAACCTCAGATTAACATCCAGAACCACAGGACCTTTTTTCTCATTTTGAATGACTTCTAGTCCGTATCCATTCTTAGTAATGAAGTCCCACCTGGCCTCTTCATATAGAGTCAGATAGGCCGCATTGTTAACATGTCCAAATGTGTCCAAGTGATTTTCTTTTATCATCACCGTGTAGATAAACTCGTTAAATGCCATTTTCGTCGCCATTAAAGTTATAAATTCTTTTTTCTTTTGAGACCTTTCCGTATCTATTGCTAATCTTCTCAAAGAGTTTACTTTGAGATGGAGCAATATCATTGACCGTGTTTGCCACATTTCTTGAGCGTTTATTTCCTAGCATATTGGAGAAAGGATTATTGTCCTTTTTCCCCTTTCTAGCGCTTCCCCCAGCTCGGTATTTAATATTTGAACTTCCAGAGATCATTTTACTATTCTTCTTTGAAACTCCCTGTGAGTTGGTCGCTTGTTTAGGCTTTTGAGGTGCGGGCGCAGTAGCTCCTCCTCCGGCACCGCCGCCACCGCCTCCGCCCCCGCCGGAGCCACCAGACTTGCCATACTTTGCGGAAGCTGCTCCTGGAGAGCTAAAGTCGGAACCAAATGACTTGCCGCCACCTTTGCCCATGAAGTCCGCCAACTTCTCTCTGGCCTCTTTTTCTTCGGGAGTTAACTCTTGGTCACCTTGAAAGTCTGGATCACTATCTTTATTAAACGAGAAGCTTCCCCCCTGGCCATTCTGAAAATTTGCAGAGTCGAACCCTGAGAATCCCCCATTATCAATTGTAGTTCTCCCACCTCCATTACAACTTGGAGCTTTGGGATTTTGCTCACAGTAATCCACTCCAACAAGTTCCGGAGTTACAGCGTCTTGGGCATAAAACTTATCATACTCTTTTTGGATATCGCGAAGTTGATCGGCCTGATTATCCAACTGGTTAGACATTACATACTCAAATGTTGCCTGACCTACCTTTTGGGCCATTTTATACATCATATTCGCTCGAACCGCCTTGTTGGAAAATAGTTGATTTTTAACTTCATCATTGCTGTCTGCCACCCATAAAACACCACAGTTTAGAGCTGGATCCTCGAAGTATCCATCCAAAGGTGTGTCACATGCTTTGCTAAACTGTTTGGCATTGGGAAAGTTATATACCGCAGTGCCAAGCCCTGTTGCGTGTGCAGTGTTTACATGTGCTCTATTTTTGGCGAGTGTCGCCTCTCTTTCAACTTTTGATTTTTGAGCTTTAAGATGGGCCGTTTGATCGCCACTTGCAATATCTTCTGCGAGGTTACTTTGTATTTTTGAATCTTTAAGCGAGCTTCCAACCTGCATTACGGTATGGAGTCCTGCAGCGCCAATATCAAAAATGCCATCACCAAACTGACTTGCATTTGAGCAGTAATTAAAGTCCACATTCCAAGGAGCACTTCTAACACATTCATACGTGTTTGAAAGAGATCGTTCTTTTTGACCAACCACTATTCGCCTATCTTCTCCAGCTTGAGACTCTGCAGCCTTTCTTAAGATCACACATGTTGAGTACATATCAAACATAGTGTCTTCAAAGGTGACCTCTTTAGGCTTAGCTCGTCTTTCCAAATTATCATTAAAATTGTTCATCCCCACATTTGCTATGAGTTCAAACTTAGGTTCTTCCCCTTCGACACTAGTTTTCCTATACCAATCCCTCAAACTCTTCGTTTCTGCAAAATCCTTAGGCAACATAGCCGCTTTATACTCTCCTTCACCACAGGCTTTGATTGCCTTTTTAGCATCCCTCTTACATCTGTTCTTCAAAGCTTCATCCTCACTATCAGGTGCTCCAGATGAAGCCTGTTCGCAATAATGGTAAAAGGCAAATGCTGGGTAACAATAGGTTTTTAAATGGTCTCTACAGTAAACATTTGAGTTTAATTCCACCTTAGCATTCATATTAGTAAAAAACTGAATCCCTTTGCCCTGAGCAATATCAAAGATTCCATCCGCTTTATCGTCAGTAAAACAAGCATAGTGACTCCACACTTTCACAGGTTTAAATGACTTAGTATTGTTTAGTGCGTCCACGATTTCATCATAAACATTTCTAGCTAGACCGCCGGACTCAACATCTCCAACGTCACAGGATGGTCTATAAATGCTTTTATTCGACAAAAACTTTGAATTCATTTTTTTTAGACCTGGAATCCATCCATCCACATTAGTAGAACCATAAGTGTCCAAGTTTTTGTCCTCTTCAATTACTTGCTTGGCTTTTTGGTATTCGTTTTTGGTAAGGCTAAATACTGAATAGTAATCGCAAAAAGCCCCGTGCCCCGCTTCCTTGCCTTCTGCCAATTTGTCCTTGAACGTTTTACAGGCTCTCTTTGAGTTCCCAACAGCAAGATCGTAACAACTTTCCGCCCTGAAAACTTCTTTAGCGAACTCGTTATTTTCAGGCATGCTATCTAGGCGCTCTTTCATCTCATTTAATTTGTTTTCCAGCTGATCAGTCTCCGCCAAACATTTATTTGAGATTTTTTTGATGGCCTTCTCGGACAGTTCGTTCCCATAACTGTGAATAGGGGTTATCGCAAATAAAGTGAAAGTTATTTTAAAAAGAAAGCTATTCATAAATTCTCCAATAAGAGACATCTTGTTCTTAGGCTTTATCGGTAATTTCAACCGGGAACCTTAGTGAAATTATACACTTAACCCTGCTTTATATGATACAGGGTAAAGTAAATTCAATATGTTGGTGGGTTCTTAATGCGAAGAGTGCCTTCCAAAATGGGCAGTTTTGATTATTTTTCTTCTAAAACCTTTGGATAAGACAATAAGTATCGATTAGATAGAATCTTAAAGATCGATGTCTGTTTCGTTTTATGAATATCATCATGGTTTAAAACAAACTTCTCAAGCTCTTCATCCGTTGTAGTGTCTACTACTTCGTCACCACTTTCATCAAAGAGGTTCATGTCATAATCAGCACCTTGAACTGATTTACTGGTCGGATTAGCAAAACCACCGAATGCAGAGGATTTAACAACTCCTTTCACTGCTTCTCCATCGATCGATTCATCTTTTCTGTTACTTGAGCTATCAACTGCCAATGACTGTCCAATACCAGCAACCTTAGAACCTCCTACGATTGCTTTTTTGGCCTTGGCGATTAAACCTGCTAAAGGTGCGGAAGTGAATTTCTTATCTTTGTTTTTAGCTTCTTCCTGTTTATCTAGCTTCTCCATTGCTTTAGCATTAAATGTCCTCATGGCCTTATTTTGCTTTTCAATTTTAGCCAGATCCATTGAGCCCAGTGAGCTTGAATCGCTGGAGCCTGTGGCCAATCCTCTTGAAACTTTTGAAACAAGTCCAGCACTCGCTAAGTGCGCAGGGGTCACACTTGTGGCCAAGGCCCTGTCGATCTTAGGAAGTGCAAATTTTGACTTTGGCACCTTTGTTGGACAAGTCGAGGGTGCAAACCCCTCTGCTTTAGGAACAGCACATGCCTTAATCTTCACCCCGTTGGAAACGTATCGATTATATGGCGAACCATTTTTTGTTTTTAGCCTGCCACTTCCATCTCTTGTCTCGGAACTTTTGTCTCCATCTTCATATTTTGAAAAACCTGCCTCTTTAACGTACCTTTCTTTATGGGCCTTTACCGCACTGATATAACTTTTAATTTTTCCTTCAGCCTTTTTATCCATCATGTATACCGCTAAATTAATCGCGGCCATAGCTCCCCATGTGTAAGCCCTTCCCTTTGGAGAGACTAGACCATAGTTTCTTGCATAGTTGCCCAAAAGTGCGTTCATAATCATGAAGTCTGCACCTACGCCCAATACCGCTGACCAAGGACCCTTTAGACCTAGCTTGCTTTTTACCATCTTCAATCCAGCACCAGCGGCAACTTGTCCACCAACACTGCTTATCCAAGCGTGAGCACTTGGCATAATAAGTTCAGAGACTTCACTTACTACCTGCTTCCAAAGTGCTTTATTTTTATATTCGGCTTTGGCAAGATTTATAGAACTCTCCTGTTCAACAAACTGGTTAAACAAGTGCTTTGTTTTTTCCACTTTACGATAAAGAGATGCAATCTCTTCAAGCTCTTTTTGAGGATTTTCAGCATCGAATGACTCAAGCTGAGAAAGTAATGCCAACCTTATTAAAGTAGACTCAAAATTCTTCTTAACATAGTATTTGAAATCTCTATCTTTAATTCCACTTGTTCCCTCTTCAGCCCCACCAAAAAGGCCGAATACTCTCATATCTTTCGTAGTTGAAAAAAGTGAAGTAGGTGGAACGCCATAGCCTTTTAATGTTCCTCGAATCACTTGTGCTTCACCAACAGCGCTAAATGGATTAAAAAGATTAGAGCTTCCACCAATATCAATTTGATCTGCAAATTGGTCAAAGCCTTTTTGCATTGCTGCGACTTGGGCCTTCTCAGTTGCCTTCCCCATCGCAATTTTAGCGTTTAGGCCAATCGAAGGTTCCCCAACTAAAGTGTTTAACTCTGCTGCTAAAACAGTGTTGTGAGCATACAAAGAATTTTGTTGTTGTATTGTCATGCCTGAACCACCACAACATTCTATTGGTGAGTTCTTGTAATTAACATAAGCATTAAGGGCACTTTTAACACTAGCCTCAAGTGCCGGTCCATCCAGCGGGATATCAAACTTTGAACAAATTTGTGTGTTTGCCACAACTGCCGCCAAATTTGTTTGATCTGTGGTGAACTCGGTGATCATTCTTGCCTGTTCCTCCGTGAACACCACTCCTTTAATAGCATCATCTGCCAAGTCTTCAACAGGAAGCTTTCCAACAGCATTGATTCCAGCAGATTCACTCTTAAAAAAGTTTTTTACTTTTGCCCAAAGACCTGTCCAAAAAGCGGTTTTCTTTACTTGTTTTGCGACCTTTGCCGCCCCCTTTGCAGCGTCTGCAGCTTCTTTTTCTGTTACTGAAGCTGAGAACAATTGCATGAGTCCAGTCATACTGGCAATTGTGGCGTTGCAATTAGTAACAGCTGCGGGATTACATGTTGGCCCTGGACAAACAGATGCCTTTGCCACCTTCGCCGCCGCAATTTTTATTGCCGCAGCTGCTGCGGTGGAAACCTTCGCGATTTGAGCCTTCTTCATTTCTTTATCTTTTGCGCACTGAGCGTTACACTTAAAAATTCCCGCGATCTCTAGGCCTAATGAGGCACCATAAGCAGCTTCAGCTAAAAGGGAGAGAGTCTGTTTTGTTTTGACGCCCTTTTTTTGTTTTTCAAAAACTTCAATAAGCCTGTCATAAGTTTCTATTTGTTTATTTTTATAGTCTGCCTCGGTCGTACTCACTTCTTTGGATGAGACGGCATCCAAGGACATCTCACTTGCGTTGCTGAAATCCATGTTAGCTTTTATATCTCCCAAGATATAAGCAAGAGATCCCAGTTGGGCAATTCTGATTGTGTATTTACCAGCTTTGTTTGCGGAACAGTCATTTCCATATAGAGTTGGATCCACTTCATAAAGATATCCATTGGACATGGCCTGAATCATCACCACTCCCATCATGCCAGCAACTGCTTGCTCTAGCATCGCCATAATATTGGAGTTGTGGTCTGTGTAGTTAGAAAACTTTGCTTTCTTTTTTATGTCGTCTAGGTCACAACCTTTCTTATAAAGCCTTTCTTTTTGTGAATGCTTGTCAGGATCAAAACACTCCTCATAATCTGCTGATTGAGCGTATGAGACACTCACTCCAGGGACTGGCGACAGAATTAAACTCACTGTTATCACTCCCAGCATCAGGCCAGATAGAATGTTTTTTAGAATAAGCTTCATAGGCTTCCTTTTAGGCATTAAATAAAACACGTCCATAGTTTATCGTCATGTAGTGGTTTTTACTTAAAGGTATAGTCTAAGGTATTGATTTAATGAGGCTTTGGATAAGTAGGTCGTTTAAGCATCGCCATGAATTTTTGGCATGAAAAAGGGAGGACGAGGCCTCCCTATTTATTATGTTTTTATTTCTTTCTTCCCTTAAGCTTCATAAGTATGAAAGCTCCGGCAACGAGAAGTCCTAGCAGGTATAGTAGGTTTTCATCAGAGCTGCCTTCATCCGACTTTCTTTTCTTTTTGGCCATGCCAATATCGAAGTTCTGATCCGCCGGAACAAAAGTGGTGTCTTCAAAGTCGGCACCATCTCCTCCTGAACCACCCTTTAGCTTAATATCAGCGAGGTTCTGCTTCTTTTGTCTAAATACTCTTAGAGAAGCGACCACGTTATCGAAGATCCCTTGGTAAGCACTGTATAGATCCTTAGTTACTGAGAAAGTCACTGCCACACCAAGATCCTCTTTAACCGTTGCTAAATACCTTGTGTAAAATCCTGGAACTTCACTTGCTAGATGAAGGGCGTCCACCCATCTATGATTATTTACGCTGCTAAGCTTAGCGTATTTTGCCTCTGAACGTTGGGCCTTGCCACCAGGCAGTTGGTAGGTTTTAGCCTGTTTTAAATACGCCTGATACTCTTCAAGAGAATCTTGAGGTCCTCTGTATTTAGCGGCTAAAATGATAATGGCCTCTTTTTTTCTTTCATCATTCTCTGATTGGCAAACCCACTCACTTCCCTCAATCATACAGTTCCAACCAGTAGGAAGTTCGAATTGAACAAACTGGTTTAGAAATGTCTTTGAGAATGCGGACGTGCTACATACTCCTATGAAGACAATTAGTAAGATGTGCTTTAAACGCATCATAAGGATTCCTTATTTTAGATAGATAATGGCTCTATTTTAATCCAAAGCGCGAAACTAACAAAGACCTAAATTTTTTCCAGTATTCACTCTCTCACAAGGCCAGATCTGGCGACAGTGCCCTCTTCGACCTGTTTTCTAGAGTACCTTTTTGTGATTTTAACCATAGATTTAGATGTTCCAACCTTTACAGTATAGCCCGAGGCAATTAATTCGTTCCCACCAAGGTAGTCAAAGTGGTAAAAGTCCACTTTAGAGCCTTTATCTAGCCCCTGGGTGAGTCCAACATCTATAATAACCGACGTTTTAGATTTGGTTGTTTTTATTACTCTTGCGTCTATGGTGTATTGTTTAAAAGCATTCTTTTTTTGCTCTAATGCTTTACTACTAGACTTCCGTCTTGCAATCATTAAAGAGAAAGCACTTCCTTGGTCGGTGGAAATCCCATTCAAGCGAGTCTGCGCTCTGGTCTCAACTCTCCAAAAGTCTCCTATCGAAAAATTAAAACCTATATATGGAGAGGTCCAAGACCGATTGATACTATTGTATAGAAAGGTGCTCCCAGTATTTAAAGTGGGTTTTTCAGAGGGTTCATCCGCATATGGGTCTTGATTTAAGGAGGAGACATGCTCAACTCCTCCAACAAGGGATACAGATTTCCAAAGAAGAACATATTCAATATTAGAAACAATCTCACTTGATAAGGCACTTGATGGATTTCTATAAAGTACTCTTCCAGAGATAAAGTTCATAGAGGGAAACCTGTAGGCGCCAGAAAGCCCAAAAGAAGTGCTGTCTCCGTCGTCTCCTAAAACAAATTCATCTGAGCCTGGAGTGTTTGAAATGAAGTCTTTTAAAAAGTTTACCTCAGCGGCAAATTGCCATCTTCCTTCGTGAGGAAGTGAATATTTAAATTTAAAGATTCCAGACTTCACTCCATTGCTAGTTAAGGCCTCTTCATCTGTCCCTACAAGCTTAACAGATGCATTCTGCCTATATAGGGCGCCAACTCCCATTTCAAGGTGGTTTGTGAGTCCGTATTTCACAAGAAGCTCAACATCGGCCCGTTGAAAGCTTTCTCCATCCTGGAAAGGAACTTCTTCTCCATCGCTGTTAATTCTTGTTTGAGATACCCAATAAGCCCCCCTGACACTGGCCTCATTGCCGCCTTTATCAAGAGTCGTGGATAAGGGCAGGTAGGATGCCTGCCCATAGGTGAAAGTGGCCCATAAGGATGCGAGCGCGAGCGTTTTTAAATTAATCATGAAAAGATTATATCGAACGCTCCTGCAGCTGTAAAAATGTGTCCTGATTGTCCTCAAAGGAAATAAGTTCCTCCCTTAAAAGCCATGAACCATTTTTTTGCTCATATAGAGATATGCCATCCAATGTAAGCTCGCTGTTTCGACTAAATTCAATTTTAATCTGCTCAATAACTTCAATCATATTATCCATCAGAGAGAAATAGCCTAATGGAAGAAATTGTCGATCGTTTGCTTTATACTTTTGCCCAGCAGGGACAAAAGAAGTGCAGATATCCAAAACTAGATCTGAACAAAACTTTAAGTCTGGACAGTAGCTTGGGATTAAGTGAACAACATTGTTTCTTTTCGTTTGAAGAATGCCAACGCCAGTAAAAGCAAGTTTTAAAGGTGAATTGTGTCCATAGAAAAAGCTCTCCAACTCTTCCTTAAGCTCCCCTCCAAGATTATTAACATCTGTGGGATTCACTTCGAAAGGTGCAAGCAATGCCATGTGGGGAAAAGATCTCTGTCGATACTTCGGATCGTAGCGTTTTTTAAAGCCATCAATTTTTCGGGATAGAGCGGTATCTGATCTAAAGTTAAGAGCAACAAATAACTTCGACAACATAAAGACCTCGATGTTTGAGGTTAAAGACTTTGAAGTCCTAAGTAAATTTTAAGCGCTCGAAGTGGTCTTTACAAGGTAAAATCGCTAAGAAGACCTAGTTTCGGCTCCTTAGCGATTAAATATTTACAATTTATAGTCAAAACGTGCCTGGTTCCCCAGCTCTTCCTCGATTCTCAATAGTTGATTGTATTTCTCAATTCTATCTGATCTTGAAGCTGAACCAGTTTTTATGTGGCCGGATCCGCTGGCAACAGCAAGGTCTGCAATGTAAGTGTCTGCAGTTTCCCCTGACCTATGGGAGATGATTGCTTTAAAATTATTATCAAAGGCCATCTTTAAAGTATCAAAAGTTTCAGAAATGGTTCCAATCTGGTTGATCTTTACAAGAATTGCATTTGCCTCTTTGTTTTTTATACCTTCCTCAAAAATCTTTGCATTGGTAACAAAAAGATCATCACCAACAAGTACTGTTTTATCCCCAAGCTTCTCAGTGAGCTTAGTCCAGCCTGCGTGGTCACTTTCATCAAGTCCGTCTTCAATGGAGTAGATAGGCATAGAGTCCACAAGTCCAGAGTAATATTCAATCATATCGTCTGAAGAGTACTCTTTTCCCCCCATGGTGTATTTCTTGGTGTCCTTATTGTAGAACTCGCTGGCGGCTGCATCTAAAGATATAGACACTTCTTCACCAAACTTATAGCCAGCTCTTTCCACTGCCTCTTTAATGCATTCAAGAGCCTCTTCGTGAGATTTAAGATCAGGTGCAAATCCCCCCTCGTCCCCAACGTTTGTAGAGTGCCCCTTTTCAGTAAGAACTTGTTTAAGGTTGTGAAAGATTTCAACGCCGGCCCTTAAGTTCTCAGAAAAAGTTTTATTCATGTGCGGAACAATCATGAACTCTTGTATGTCCAAATTGTTTGATGCGTGTTCACCGCCATTAATAATGTTCATCAAAGGAGCAGGATGTCTTAAGGCGTTCACAGGGTTTGGACAGTTTAAATCTTCCGCAAGGTATTTATATAAGGGCTTGTTAAGTTCATTTGCAGCGGCGCGAGTTGCGGCCATACTTACTGCCAACATTGCGTTTGCCCCAAGATTGTTTTTAAAGTCTGTTCCATCAATCTCAAGCATTGCATTGTCCAGCTCTCTCTGCTTGGAAACTTCCATGCCGATGATCTTAGGCGCGATCTTTTCATTAATATTGGCGATAGCTTTTCTTACGGATTTACCCATATAGTAGCTTTTGTCTTTATCCCTAAGCTCAAGGGCCTCTCTAGACCCAGTGGAAGCACCACTTGGAACAGACGCGCGTCCATGGGACTTGTCAGTGAAGATTTCAACCTCAACTGTCGGGTTTCCTCTTGAGTCAAGAATTTGTCTAGCTTTAACTTCTTTAATGGCGGACATACTAATCTCCTTAAAATTACAAATAACTTGAAAAGTTTAAACCAATCGATCCAGATGTAAAGTTAACCCGCATTGGCCAATGCTTGCATTTGCGCAGCTTTCTTGCCTGCTTAAATATTATAAGAGTTCTTGTAATTAAGCGGCTTTCTTCTTTTCGCTCAAGAAAGGCAAAGCCCACTCAGGTGGTCTAAATTTTGACTTTGGAAAAGGAAGCTTATTTGCAACAAACTGTTCAAAGAATGAAGGCACATATCCACATGGAACCATTTCACCTTGAAACATGCCAGTCTCAGGATCTTTACCTGTTTGAACCCATTTAAATATATCTCTAACGATATATCTGCCATGCGCATCAACACCTAGGACCTCTGAGATATGAGAGGTTCTTCTTCCCCCATCATGATATCTCGAACACTGTACAATAATTTGAAGTGCGGAACCAACCATGCTTCTAATAGCGTCAGGTGGGATCTTTGTTTCACCCATTAAACATAGAGTTTCCAATCTAGTGCACGCATCTAATGGTGTGTTGGCGTGGACTGTTCCCATAGAACCGTCATGTCCAGTTCCCATCGCATTCAAAAGATCCAGTGCCTCTTGCCCTCTAACCTCACCAACAATGATTCTGTCTGGCCTCAGTCTAAGCGCTGATTCAATCAAATCTCTAATGGATACTTCGCTAATTGCTCTGTCTTTGTTCGCTTTTCTAGTTTCAAATTGAACCACATGTTCAGCTTTAATCTGAAGTTCAGCGGAGTCTTCTATAATTAGAAGTCTTTGAGTCTTGGGCATCCTTGAGCCTAAGACGTTCAGCATTGTGGTTTTACCAGAACCAGTTCCTCCAGAGACTAAAGTGTTTTTACCAACATACATGCAACAATCTAGAAATCTTGCTGCATCAGCAGAGAGAGATCCAAAGTTTATAAGATCTTTTAGGCCTAACTTTTCTTGTGAGAACTTTCTAATGGCTACGGTAGTTCCGTTCTTTGCCATAGGAGGGATGACAACAGCAATCCTCGAGCCATCTGGAAGTCGAGCATCCAACCTTGGGTTGTCTGAATCGATGATTCTTCCAACAGACTGAGCAATTGCTCTCATTGACGCCATTAGCGCTTCCTCATCAGGAAACTTATTAGGCACCTTGTGAACCAGACCTTTTTGCTCTACAAAAATTTCATGTGGCCCATTGATCATGATCTCTGAAACACTAGAGTCATCCAATAAATTCTTTATTGGTGCTAGCAATGATCCAATGGCATCTTGAAATACTGAGCTCATTAATCCTCTTTATTAGTCTTTAGGTGTCCAGTAAGTTTTCTTTTCACTGGCTATTTCTCTTTTTATTTTTCTTTTTGTTCCGGGTCTCTCGACCACAGTCACGTACCCTTTAAACTTTGTGGAGGGGCAGTAAAATTCAAATCGTCCTGGGTACTTAAACTCCACGAGCGCTTCTTGCATCTTTCCCTTCTCCGCAGAGAGAAACACATTATGATCCTTTAAAAGAAAACATTGGGGGCTCTCGTCTGTAGAAGTTACAAAGAAGCGCGCTTTCTCCCCCACATAAGCAAACATTCTTTCAGGAAAATAGCCTGACTTGGTGGCAATTACTCCAAATTCCCTAACTGGGGATTCAAAGTCTTTTTTGCCAAACCTCTTAAGCTCAATACTTAAGGCCTGAAAAGGCAATAGTGCCGCAAAGGTCAATATTAAGTAACGCTTCATTAAAACTCCCGACATTACAGTATCTAAGTTCTAATCGGAAGAAGTTGAGAAACGCTTTAGTCAATTAATTAAGTCTCTGTTATTAAAAGGTTAATAAGCACAGGATATTTTTTTTCCGAGGGGAATATTTTTCACCCTTAGTCACGGCATGAACCGCTCATTTTCCACTTTGAAGATTTCATAGGCCGGCTCCTCATATGGATGTGCATCAATCATTGCTTTAACCGCTTCGCGAATATTATTTTCTTGGCAAAGAATTTCAACTTTCATTTCTTCAACTCTTTCAAGCGCTCCAACTTTCCCAATTGCGGGGTCCGCTCCTGGTGCGGGTTTGAATTGGCCTATACCTGAAATTTCAAATGAGCACTGTTCGTAATTCCCGAGTTTGCCGGCCCCTGTTTCAAAGACAGATTTTTTAATTTTTTCACACGAATTTTTAGGCGCATAAAACACAAATTTATACATCGACCCTCCTAAATTTACCGTCATTGTTCATCATTATAACATTTACTTACAAGTTCCTGTTTTTCTTTGCCACAGATTCCAATCAACGAGACAATTAACACATACAGCAATAACATCATGGAGGATTTATGCTTGGTAAACTTTTTAAGACAGTAACTGTTGCGGCCGTTCTAGCCAACACAGGTTACACATGCACAATCGATGGAACAGAGGGTATAGTACCTGAAAACAACCTGAAGATTCCCGCAAGCGCAAAAGCAAACGCAAACTTGGACGAAGCCACTTTTAACTCCGTTATAGACAAAGTTTCTGAAATTTACGCTCCTATCTTTTCTCAATTGGGAGCAACACTCAAAGTTAACAGAAACTGGGACGACGGCACGGTTAACGCTTACGCTTCTAGAAGTGGATCAGAGTGGAACATCCACATGTTTGGCGGTCTTGCTAGACACGAAGCTGTTACACCAGATGGATTCGCTCTCGTAGTATGTCACGAACTTGGGCACCACATTGGTGGAGCTCCAAAGAAAGGCGGTTGGTGGAGCAACTGGGCCACTAATGAAGGTCAAGCTGACTACTTTGCAACTCTTAAATGTCTAAGAAGAAGCTTTAGAGGCGAAGACCACAACGCAGTTCTTTCTAAGATGCAAGTGCCTAAGATGGTTGTGGACACATGTGCTGAGCAGTGGACTAGCGAAGAGGATCAACTTATTTGTCAAAGAGGCGCAATGGCCGGTCACAGCACCGCAAAGTTGTTTCAAGCTCTAAGAAGACAAACAACTCCACCAAAGTTTGATACCCCAGATCCGGCGGTTGTTACAACTACAGATCACAGTCACCCAGACACTCAATGTCGCTTGGACACTTACTATCAAGGCGCGCTTTGCCAAGTGGACGAACTTAGCGATGTTGATCAAGACGACGAAACGGTTGGTGTTTGCAACAGAGACTCTGGCGACACCTCAGGTGTGAGACCACTTTGTTGGTTCGCTCCCACAGCAAGTCTTTAATTTCATTTAAATAAGGCCTTCACCCGAAGGCCTTTCTTTCTCCCCTTTCCACCTAAAAAATTTCATAAAAATGCCGATAAGAGATTACAAGGAAGGTATGCATGAAGACTTCACTTTTGCTGGTTGCAATTCTCTTTTCAACAAACTCCCACGCTGATGGTCTGCTTGATGGCATTGGAAACCTTGCAGAACCCTACAGATCAGGGCTTATGAAAATAATGGGCAATCTTTCAAGTAGCTCTAAAGGTGGTATCCAAGAGGACCTTTCCCAAGAGGATTGTTTAGACCTTTTGGAGGAAGAAAAAGAAGAACGTTCAAAAAGAGAGCTTCACGCAGTCATCCACTTTGCCAATGACTTTCCAGAAAGAGACCTTTTTGCGCCATACGATATTCTTCCAGGTTGCAAAGACGGAAGAGATTTTAAACAATCAAAAATAGGTCTCAAATCCTACAACAACATGAGACCGAACTCCTACTCTAAATCGATCTTAGCAGAGAGTAGATGTGGTAAATACCTTGACCTCAAAAAGGTGGAGGTTGTGGAATTAGATGAAAAGGGCAAAAAGAAGCAGTGTAGAAGAATGAGTCTTAAGCTCGAAGACGAAAAGTTTTTTAGCTACTTCTGTGTTGGAGAAAATGATGCCTTTATCGACTTTTTAGGAATCCCTGCAAAGGTGCTGGAGGAAGTTCCGTACAAGGAACTATAAAAAAAAGGCCGAACATTTGTCCGGCCTGACTTGATTACTTCTTCTTTTCTTCTTTAGGCATAATTTCAAACAGCTCAACTTCAAACTTCAAAGTCGCGCCACCTGGAATTTTTGGAGGTGCACCCTGCTCACCATAAGCAAGCTCTGGCGGAATAACCAATTCAATTTTTCCGCCCTCGCCAATAAGTTGAAGACCTTCAGTCCAACCTTTAATTACTCGGTTTAAAGGAAAAGTAATTTGATCGCCACGCTCAACAGAAGAGTCAAAAACTTCTCCGTTCACAAGTGTCCCGTGGTAGTGAACTTTTACAGTGTCTTCAGCACTTGGTTTCTTGTCAGAACCGGCCTTGATAACTTTATAAACTAGACCGCTTTCTGTTTTCTTGGCCTCAGGATTCTTCTTCATGTAATCCTTAATGAAACCTTCTCCTTTTTGCTTTTCTTCCTTAGCAACCTTTTCCATTCTTGATTTGAACATCATCTGAATTTTTGGTTGATAAACTTGAAGATCAACTTCAGCTTTAGTCCCTTTAGCGGAGTCTCTAAGACCTTTGTAAAGAGCAGCCAGCTCTTCATCAGTTAGGCTCAAGCGCTGAAGATTGGAACCAAACATGTAACCCATAGAGTAAAACGTTTTGTCGTCTTCAGTTTTAAGGCTTACATCACCGGCCTTTTGACCTTGGTTGCAAGCAGAAAATAAAAACAATACTGCAGTGATTAGCGTAAATCTTTTCATGATTTAATCCTTTTATTACTATTTAAGTAGCCGTTTTTATATTTATTATTGAATACAATTCAGTCTTTTGCAAAGTTTTTAGCTTGAGATTTAACTAGTAAAACAATTAATAAAAAGGCTCCAACCACAGACGACACCATTCCAGCAGGAAACTCAGCGCCTCTAAAATCAAACTGGAAGCATAAATAGTCCATTACCGCCAGCGCCAGCCCACCAACAATGGGGCCAATAAAAAGTTCACGCTTCATGTTGGATCTAAAGAAATTTAAACTACGCAGCATGTGAGGAACAATAAGTCCTAAAAAGGAGAAAACACCAAAAAAAGAAATGACAACACCTGTCAGGCCAAGAGAAACAAACAATGCACGTCGTTGAACTTTGGCCACTGGAATTCCAAGCCCTAAGGCGAACTTCTCTCCCAAACTTAGAAGTCGCAATTGTCTTGCATCCTTCGTTAAATATACAACTAAGATTAGGAGGGCAAATAATAAAACGTAAATGGTATGTTCATCAAAGTACTTAAAGTTTCCAAACCATAGACCTGTGGGGAAATCAAAATTTAGCGCCATAAATAAGAACTGCACGATAGAAAAGATCGCGCCCACAAAAAGGTTAAATCCCAGACCAATTAGAATTAAAACTTTTATGTCCAAGCTAAACACTCTAATGTGAGGTCCCCTGGAAAAAATCTTTGAAACTAAAAATAGTCCTAGAAATGCTATTAGAAAAAGCCCTAAAGATACATGTTCCAAAGCAAAGGCTTCTCCAGTGACAACGATGATAAACTGACTGCAAATAACACTGAGAGCGGCAAGAGCATCAAAGCCCAAGGTTGAAGGACTGCCCAGACTATTATTGGTTACGATTTGAGTAAGGCTTCCTGATAAAGTTAGAAAGCCCCCACAAAGAAATGCCATCGCAATTCTCAGAAGATCAAGTTCTTCCATGAGTAACCTCCACAGAACCAGTGGTCCTCTTCATTACGTTTTTACGGCCAATGGAGCGATTATACTTTGCTGTATCATGCTCGATAATTAAAACGATTTTATCTTTTGATAAGTCTTCAAGTATCGAAATGACCTTCTTCTGACTTTGTTCATCCAAGCTTTGCAGCGGCTCATCCATAAACAAGATATCAAAAGGCATAAGCAGCGCTAGAGCAATCTTAAGTTTTTGATTCTCACCTCCTGAAAGGGAGGATACTTTTTTATCCATTAAAGATTTAATCTGTAGCCGTTCACAAAATGGACATTCTTTTAAATTTTTTGATCCAGGGACTTCTTCGAGTATTAATGCCAAAACTTCTTTCACGCTAAGGTCGGCTAAAGGCCGCAGTTTCTCTTGATCAACAAATACAACTTTTGACCCTTGTAATAGCTCTCGATGTATTTTTAAATAAGTAAACAAGGAGGTCTTGCCGACTCCATTCTCCCCTACGAGAAAATTTAAGCTTCCCTTTTCGACCATTAGATCAATATTGACTAAGAGGTCGTTGACCTTGAATGCATTCTTGACTAAAACATGCATTATTTTTCCTGAAACATCTCTAAGTCCATAAGGGCCTCAAGGAAGTAAACTTGAGTTATCCCAGGCTTTAAAGCATTGGGAAACCCAATGTTGTATTTACCAGGCATAAGCTTTTGAAGTTCAAGTTTTTCCTTGGACTCGTAAAGCCCAATAAAAACTTTATTCTCCAATTTATTCAGAATCCTTGATGAAGGTGGCACATACGCAAGCTCAGAAGGGTATGTTTTCATGGAGAGAGACTCTTTTAAAAACTTTACCACTCCATCATTGGCCATTATCAAACGAGGTGCTTTTCCGGTCTTGCCAATTTTTCCCAAAAAGAAAAGATATGTTTTCTTTGGAAGAGAAGACTGCTTAATGCGACTTTTGACTTTACCGACCCTGTTGTTAAGCTTGCTCACTCTTTTTTTGCAACCTTGAAGGTATGGACTAAGAAGGCCAAGGGATTTCTCATAGGCCTCAAAAGGATTCTGATTTCTGGTCACAACCTCAATGGTCTTTTTTACATTAGATTGTTTAAGCGTTCTCTTGAGCTCTCTGCTTTCATCAAAAAAAATGATTGAATCATTCATCTCTTTAAGCTTTTTTTTAGATAAAAAGATACCACCATGAAGCTGCTTAATATCCTTATTCTCGACAGGATGGAAACTGGATATAGCATCCAACGATGGATCTTCAAGAAGGCTTAACCCTTCTAGCAAATATGTAATTGGAGCTGAAAATGATATATATTTATTTGACGGCCTAAGCTTACATGCAAAGGCCTTTTCAAAAGTTATGAGAATAAGGACTAAGCTAAAAGCCTTGAGCATCAAGGGCCTCATTTGCCAATTGATCACAAAGCTCGTTTTGAGGGTGCCCAGCATGGCCTTTAACCCAAATAAATTCCACATTGAATTGCTCGTTCAATCGATCCAATTCCTGCCATTGCTCTAGATTCTCAGGGGCCTTCTTATCGGCCTTCTTCCACCCTCTTCTTTTCCATCCTTTAACCCAGGATGTTATTCCATCCA
The DNA here is from genome assembly GCA_002711995.1 of Halobacteriovoraceae bacterium. Lineage (GTDB taxonomy): Bacteria > Bdellovibrionota > Bacteriovoracia > Bacteriovoracales > Bacteriovoracaceae > UBA845. Next base: position 32,955 of record PASN01000020.1, read on the forward strand.
CAACGTACTTTGAGTCTGTGTAGAAGAAGATTTTCTTGAAGTTCTCAGGCTGCTCGCTAACAAAGTGTAATCCCTCAATGACGCCCTGAAGCTCCATTTTATTATTTGTTGTGAGCTTGCTTACCCCACTAGCTGTGTGAACTAGTTCACCTTGAGGATTCTGAGCAATAAACGCCCACGATCCTGGGCCAGGGTTTCCTCGACACGCACCATCAGAATACAACGCAATTTCATTCGCATTAAGTATGGGTGTGGGTAGCTTTGGAGACGGGGCTCCAGTCTCCTCAGGAAGGCTATTTATTGACTCTTCAATTTTCTCAAAGGCCCCAACGAGGAACTCTTCATTTAAGGCCTTTTTTAACGTGTTTAACGCGCTTTTCAACTTAGTTTTTGTGCTCATAACCTCTTGTATCTTTTTATTTATCATTTGAAAACACATGGACCTCGACTTGGTGCAAAAACAAGATTTGCGCTCTTTTCAATCAGCGAATGCTCATATAAGCTCTCTCACTTAAAAGAGAGGTTATTTTTGGACTTTAATTACTCCATAAAAGTTTATAAGCAATATTTTAACTTTGCCGCATCCCACTTTCTAATTTTTGATGATGGCTCAAGAGAGCCATTGCATGGTCACAACTACAGAGTAATGGTCAAAGGTGAAGCACCTAAGTTAGAGGGTGACATGGTCTTTGACTTTTTAGACATCAAGCCAATAGTAAGAGAAGTGTGCGACTCTCTTGATCACAAACTCCTTTTACCTAAAGAAAATCAACACCTAAAAATTCATGACAAGGGAAAAAGTTTTAAACTCACAACCCCAGATGAATCAGAATTTGTAATCCCTAAGCAAGATGTTTTAGTGCTTCCCATATCAAACACAAGCGCTGAAAGACTTGCGATATATATTTGCGAAGAAATAACCCGCATAACTCAAGAGAGATTTAACTTTCGTTTTTCCGCCTTTGAGGTGGAAGTTGAGGAGACCCCAGGCCAATCTGCGGTTTACGCCCATAAGGAAACATTATGATTTTTCACCCATTAGAATCAGGAACAAGTGTTGAAGGAAATGAGATTGAAGCATTCAGAACGGATGTGAAGTCAAAAAAGCACATTTATCTTATTGGGGGAACCCATGGAGATGAAGTTGAAGGCGTTTATGTTCTAAAACAACTTTTTGACTGGCTAAAAAGCGATCACTCCCTGGAAGAGATGCCGCTGGTCGTAGTCCCTATTTTAAATGTGGATGGCTACAGGGCAGGCACAAGAGTGAACTCTCACGCTGTTGATTTAAATAGAAACTATCCTTCATCCAACTGGAGCGAGCAGATAAGAAAGCCTAAATACAACCCAGGCCCAAGTGCCCTTTCAGAGCCGGAGAACAAGTTTTTAATAAAGCTTTTCAACAAGTTCAAGCCAGGTTTTGTTTTATCTTTTCACTCATGGAAACCTCTTTTAAACTTTAACGGCGATGCAAAAGAAGTTGCAGAATATTTATCTGGATACAACTCTTATGAAACTGTTCCAGATATTGGCTACCCCACTCCTGGCTCTCTAGGAACTTTTGTTCCTGAAACTTACGACTGTGGTGTATTAACGTTCGAATGCCCCACACTGGACGGTGACCTGTCCCTAAAAAAGATCTGGGAAGACAATGAGGCAGGGCTTAAAGGCCTAATAAAAAGTGATCTTCTCAAGGCGAAAGTGGAAAAGTGATGAAGGCGCTGGCAAGATTCGCTCTACAGCCATTCTCCTACGCCACAGCGCTTGCTGCTTTCATCGTCACAATACTTCCAGCATCCATTGTTTCTTTGCCTTTCAATGTGAAGAGAAGAGTCGATATATCTGGACCTTTTTGGAGAGCATATTCAAAAATTATTTTAAAAGTTTGCACCTTGGCCAGAGTCCATGCCGAAGACAGACGTTCGGAAGAGGCCAAGCGCCAGCCTTTGAATGGCCTCTACATAGCAAATCACCAGAGCTTTGTGGATATCCCCCTGATTTTCAGCTACATACAAATCCCCCCAATCATGAAGAAGGAGATTTTTTATATCCCCGTTTTTGGTTTTTGCGCTTATGCCGCCGGAGCTTTGATGGTGGATCGCAAGAACGCTTCATCCAGGAGGGACACTTTGCTGAAAGCGCAGGCGAGACTAACTAAAGGGCTTAAGGCCTTGCAAGTATACCCAGAGGGCACTAGACAGAAACAAGGAAGTGAACCCAAGGAGTACGGCTTTATCAAAAAAGCGCTCTTAAAATTTGCCTTTGATAAAAAGATTCCTGTCTACCCCATTAGCATGTATGGAACAAAGCATGTCATTAATAGTAAAACTGGGTTTATCAATCACGGTCAAAAAATAGGGATTATAATTAAAGACGCGTTAGATGCAAGAGCATTTCAGGACTCGGAACAGTTTATGAAATCTTGCTGGCAGGAAGTCCTTGAAGGACACAAAGAGCTTCAGGAAAAATTAACCTGAACACGCCACTCTCCATCCACCTTCTTAATCAATCCTATAAGATTGTTCTCAGAATCATATGCCCAGTAAAGGAGACTTTCTGACTCTTCGGACTCTAAGGCGCGGTCAAGCTTCAGCTGAACTCCATTTGCAACGAGTTTTGCTTCTTTAGGAGCAAACACTACTCTTGGAAGAAGCAACGTCTTCTCAGGTGGTATGCCAAATTTCTTATAGTCCCACTCAGCTCCGTTAGGCCATTGGTCCTTTCTTAGTGAATCATTGATATGGTGATGTCCCACGGCCTCTCTCTCAAGAGATACAAGAGAGCCTATCGTTCCAAGATGATTTGCGCATTCAGAGAATAGTGTTCTTATATAAGTGCCACTACTCACTTTGACCCTAATTGTAAGAAGTGGAAACTCATAGGAAACAACTTCCAACTCATATATATGTCTAAGCTTCTTTTCCTTTTTAATTTCTACGCCTTCCCTTGCCCATTCTAGCAACTTCTTGCCTTCGTGCTTTGCCGCACTATACTTGTGAGGCGCTTGGTAATAGTCCCCCAAAAACTTTTCCTGAAGTTGTTTTTGAATGAATTCAATGTCCATTTTGGCAATCGTTTGCTCAAGGTAGGGACTTGTATCCTTCTGACTTACAGGTGCTGTGAAATCACCGGTTTCAGTCTCTTCCCCCAACCTTCCGACAGCGAGATAAGTTTTGGGCATTTCATGAATGTATTCATTAAGTCTTGCGGCCCCACCAACTCCAACGAGAAGGACTCCACAGGCAAATGGATCCAGGGTTCCGAAATGACCGATTTTACCAAGTTTTTTGCCAAAACTTCTCTTGATAGTTCGGATGACATCATATGAGCTGATGTCGGCCGGTTTATACATATTAAATGTTAATGGAATAAATTTTTGGTTACTCACCAGATGGATTGTCTTTTAGAAGATTCTCTATCTTACGCTCATCTTCAAATTGAGAGTCGTAGGAAAAGTTTAGCTCAGGAGTATGCCTAACCTTAAGATTTTTAGCAAGCAAAGACCTAAGCCTTCCTTTGGTTCCTTCAAGAGCGGACTTAATATCCCCACGCTTTGACGAGTCAAAAGTGTCCCAGTAAACCGAGGCCACGGAGTAGTCTTGATTTAATTCAACCCTAGTGATGCTCATAAGCATTAGCCTAGGGTCTTTTAACTCAGTCCTAAGGAACGAATTCATTTCATTCTTGATTCGTTCCTCGAACATGCTTTTATTGTGAGAGCCGCTCTTTCTGGCCATTATAGTGTCCTGCTATCCTCGTCCAACTTTCTCTGCTTTTGCTCAAGAATGTAGGCCTCAATTAGGTCATTGTTCTTAATGTCGTTAAAGCCTTCAAGTGCCATACCACATTCATAACCGTTGGCAACTTCCTTAACTTCGTCTTTAAACCTCTTAAGAGTTGAAAGCTTGCCATCGTAGATGATCTTTCCATCTCTAAGTAGACGAATGTTGCAGCCTCTTTCGATTTTTCCGTCGATAACAGCTGTACCAGCAATAGTTCCAACTTTTGGAATATTGAATGTGTCTCTAACTTCCGCTCTACCGATGTATTTTTCAACCTTCTCAGGCTCAAGCATACCCTCAAGAGCAAGAGTGATATCGTTAATTAGTTCATAGATGATAGAGTATGTTCTTACTTCAACGCCGTTTTGCTCAGCAAGTCTTCTAGCACTGGTCATAGGTCTCATATTGAAACCTATCAGAATCCCACTAGAGTTTGTCGCCATAACAACATCGTTGTCGGTAATTGCGCCAACGCCGCCAGTGATAATTGAAACACCAACTTCATCGTTTCCAAGGCCTAGTAGAGCGTCTTTAATCGCCTCATAAGAACCTTGAACATCTGCTCTTACAACAAGGTTAAGAATTTTCTTCTCACCTGTGTCACTTGGAGCACTGGAAAAGAAGTCTTCAAGAGAGTTAACTTTAGGAGCTTCAACGCTTTCAAGTTTCTTTCTCTCTGCAGCTCTATTTTCAGCAACTTTTTTAGCTTCTCTTTCGTTCTTAGCAACATTTAAGACTTCACCAGGAGCTGGGACGCCGTTTAGACCAAGGATCTGAACAGGTATTGATGGACCTGCGGACTTAACGTCTTTTCCAGAATGATCAGTCAAACTTCTTGCTCTACCAAAGAACTCGTCACAAACGATCGCATCGCCTTTCTTTAGAGTGCCTTTTTGAACTAGAACAGTTGCAACCGGACCACGGCCAGTTTCAACCTTAGACTCAATAATTATACCTTCGGCCTTACCTTTAGGAGATTCTCTAAGCTCCATCATTTCTGACTGAAGTTTTACAGATTCAAGAAGGTCGTCCACTCCCTCGCCTTTTAGAGCTGAAATTGGAACAAACATTGTGTCCCCACCCCAATCTTCTGGAACAAGTTCAAACTCTGTAAGTTCTTGCTTAATTCTTTCAGGGTTAGCACCCTCTTTATCCATTTTGTTTATAGCAACAATGATTGGGCAGTTAGCGTTTTTAGCAAACTTAATTGACTCTTTTGTTTGAGGCATAACACCGTCATCCGCAGCTACAACCAAGATAACAATGTCAGTTACATTTGCGCCTCTTTGTCTCATGGATGCAAAGGCCGCGTGACCTGGGGTATCCAAGAAAGTAAGAGTTGTTTCCCCAACAGGCACAGAGTAAGCACCAATATGTTGAGTAATGCCTCCGGCCTCACCAGCAGTAACTTTAGCATCTCTAATGTAGTCAAGAAGCGTAGTCTTGCCGTGGTCAACGTGACCCATAACAGTGATAATTGGGTTTCTAAGTGGAAGATCTGACTTAGGAGCCTTCACTTCAGACTTTAAAACTTCTTCTTCGTCGAAAGCTTTGTTTTCTACTCTGTAGTCGTACATTGCAGCAAGTTCATTTGCCAGTCCAACACCAAGGTAGTCATCTTCTTTCAAAAGAAGGTTTTGCTCAAGGGCATCGTTCTTCAATTTTTCAAACTTAACTGCAAGTTTGTTAGATAGATCAATGGCCGTAACAGCGTCGTGAATATTAACAACTCTTTTGGACTTCTTCACCTCAGTGATTTCAGTCTGCTTAGTGTTGCCAGTGAATACTTTTTTTCTTTTAACTGGAGTGTAAACTTGTCTACCGATAATGTTGGTAGCTAGTTTCATTTCCTCTTCAGCACGGATATTGGTGATATCTTTAGTCTTCCCTACAGCACCTTTTTTGGAAACCATAGCGGCAAGATCGCCCATTCTCTTTTTGCTGTCTTTTTTATTCTTGTCGGAAGAGTCAACTTCAGCTGGACCTTGAGGACCTGCAGGTCTTGGTGCGGCAGCTTTTTGGGCCTTGGCCCTTGCTTCTTCTTTTTCTTTTTCGTCAGGAACATACACAGGGGTAAAAGTGTGCATCTTCTCTTTGAAAACTTCTTTTTTCTCAATCTCGTCCATTTTGTCTGGAAGAGTTTCGGAACCTTCATCAGCTTTGGCGGCAGCTTTGCGGATAGTTGGCTTTTTCTTTCTTACAACTGTTTTTGGAGCTGGTTTAGACTCAACCTTTTCCTCTTCTTTCTTAGGTTCTTCAACCTTAGTCTCTGCAGTTTTAGGTGCAACTTCAGCAGCAGGTTTCTCCTCTGCTTTTGTTTCCTCAGCAGGTTTCGAAGTGGAAGCGGCAGCTTTTTTAACAACCTTCTTTACAACAGTTTTCTTAGCAACTTTTTTCTTTGCTACTTTCTTCTTTGTTGTCTTCTTCTTGGCCGTTTTGGCCTCTTTGCTTGGCTCGTACACTTCAAGAGCTTTTTTAACTTCATCATCGCTCAAAGTGACCATATGATTTCGCACATTAAGTCCGGCTGACTTTAGTTTTTCAACCATGTCTATTGAACTTACGCCAATTTCATTTGCCAATTCAAATACTTTCTTCGGCATCAACTACCCCTTTTTTATGTTCCAAAACCGCCATTAACTTTGAACATATTATTTATTATTTCAACTTAAATGCTGCCAACTCTTCTCTAAGCCTTTTCTCAGCTTCAGAAAATTTGTCGTCATCACCTTCTTCGGTTGATTCACTTTCTTTAGCGATCATACCCATTCTTGCAGATGGAACAGCAGATGCTGAAATAATCTCAGCTTCTTCTGAAGGCTCATTTGCAATGTCTTCACTTTCAATTCCAGCTGCTGCTGTATCTATCATTTTCTGCGCTTCTTCACTTGAGATATCAAGGAATCTTGCAAGATCATCAGCTTCAGTAGCGCTTAAATCAACAACAGACATGATACCGCTTTGGATCAACACCTGTGCAGTTGCTTCAGTAACACCTTCAAGTTGAGAAAGGTTTTCAACAGAGAACTTAACTTTTTCTTGAAGCTTAGACTTAGAAATAATGTTTACTTTCCAACCCGTAAGCATTGCTGCAAGACGAACGTTTTGACCTCTTCTTCCGATTGCCAATGACAATTGGTCCTCTTCAACAATCACATCAAGAATCTTTTCTTCAGTGTTGCTATTGATTGAAGTGATGTCCGCTGGAGCTAAAGCGTTTTTAACGAAAACTTCAACTTCATCATGCCACTTTACGATATCGATTTTTTCGCCTTGAAGTTCATTTACAATGTTTTGAACTCTTGAACCTTTCATACCAACACATGCTCCAACAGGATCAATGTCTCTATCTTCAGTCCAAACAGCGATTTTTGCTCTATGCCCTGGCTCTCTCGCCGCAGCTTTAATTTCGATTGTTCCGTCTTGGATTTCAGGAACTTCAATTTCAAAAAGTTTAACAAGGAACATCGGAGAAGTTCTTGAAAGACGAATCTCAGGACCTCTGTTAGTCATAACAACTTCTGAAAGATACGCTTGGATTCTATCACCTGGCTTGAATGTCTCACCATAGATAATTTCTTTTCTAGCTAGAATCGCATCTGCTTTTCCAAGATCAACAATTACGTTTCCACGCTCGTATCTTCTAACAATTCCTGTAACAAGGTCGCCTTCTCTGTGCTTAAATTCAGAGAATAAAATCTCTCTCTCTGCATCGCGAACTTTTTGAAAGATAATTTGTTTTGCAGTTTGAATATCAACTCTTGAAAATCTTGGGTCTTCAATTTTAATACCTAATTGATCGCCAATCTCGCAGTCTTCATCAAGTTCTTTTGCGTCGTCAAACCCGATCTCAACAATGGAGTCTTTTACAGAGTCTACTACATTTTTATATTGGTAAATTTCAACTTCACCGTCATCAGTGTTGTATCTAGCTTCAAACTCACCTTGAATTCCGTATTTTTTTCTAGCAGTAACCAAGAAGGCTTGCTCAATAGCTCCAATAACAACATCTTTTTTGATGCCTCTGTCTTTACCTAGTTGCTCAATTACTTTGCCTAATTCAGAAAAGTTCACCTTGTTCTCCTTGAATTAAAGATCTGGATCGAGATTTGCTTTCTTAACTTGAGAAAGCTCCAACTCAAATTGCGTCCCGTCCGCGTCCAATATTAATTTTTTATCTACTATGTTTTTTAATAGTGCTCTAAATTTCTTAGTGCCTTTGCCTTTCTTAGTCACACCTTCTATTTCAACAGGAGTGTTAGTTTCTATAAAGACTAACTCTTCGACTGCAGATTCAAAGTGATCTTCGGTCTTTAATTTCCGGTAAACGCCAGGAGATGAAACTTCCAAAACAAAATCTTCAGGCACCCAATCTGCAGCTTCCACATGATCAGTAAATGCTCTGTCAACCTTTACACAGTCCTCGATTAAAGCAGAACCAGTTTCTTTATCGGCAATATAGACTCTAAGAGTTTTACTTCCTTTGATATATTCCATGTCATAAAGGTCATAGCCAGTTTCCTCAGCTACTTTTAAAGACATGTCCAAAAATTTTTTTTCCATTGCGCTTAGGCTTTCGCCGTTCATCAAATGCGCCCCCACTACTAAAAAAAAGGGGTGGATAAAAAAATTTCCACCCCAACATAAAAATACAACTGTAACAGTTTGAATTCATATCAAATGGAATTGGTATTGACAAGATATATTATAGAGACAATAGCATGGCCTGGGCATCCGCCCCATCCGAGTAAAAGCTCTTCTTTACGCACAGCACCGTAAAATGGTTCTTCTTATAGAATGAAACCGCTCGCTTATTGCTGGCGTCTACTTCAAGATAAATTTCTTCCATACCTGACTCTTTTATCCTGTCCCTACAAAATAAAAAGAGTTTAGACGCTATGCCAGAGCCACGGGCCTCTGGGCAGATTACAATTTTGAGAAGGTGTGCTTGTTGAGACCACTTGTTTATCTCAAATAGGGAAAAGCCCAAAAGCTCTTCCTTTTCAATTACTGAACAAAGAAAATACCTTGAGTCCTCGTTTGTAAAAACGTCATTCCAAAGCTGTTCATTCCATGGATAGGCCAGGTAATCGCTGTCCATTTGTAGAATACTTTGAACATATGGGGCACTATGTTCTGTCTTGGAAAGGTCCTTAATTTGAAAAGAGCTCATGGTCCACTTGGCTTCTTACAGACTCTGAAAGGGAAAAAATATTCTTCAGCACTGACCTAGTCTGTTCTTTTGTCAGCTCTTGTGATGTTTTAGGCATGAATCTTGAGCGAAGAAAAACCTCCAGCAAAACGATATCTGCCATTTCCTCCTTGAGGCCTTTAGAGTCAAATCCCCTAAGAGAACAGCTGTTCTTCTGAGCAGACAGTTTCATAGCTTTTGGAAGCTCTGAGCTAACACTTACTCCTTGCGAAGATGCGTATTTGGCCATTTTTAATACAGTTATAAACATTTGAGTCAAACGCACATACTCAGAGGTTGAGCTCTTCTCTTTATAGGCATTAATGTCGAAATAGCCCTTTTTGATAGTCAGCAAGTCAGGAAATGCAGTCACAACAATGGATTCTGGATAGAAACATTTCAGGTCTTTAAGATATGCGTTATAGGTTTTAAGGGTATCCAAAGAATAAACAGAGTTATTCATCCGGAAGATAAACAAGTCCGAAAAAACAACGTTTTTAGCATTTGCTCCATTGCCAATGAAAATGAAGGCCGCCAAAAAGGCGCAAAGCAATCTCATTTAAGGATTGTATTAAACCGGCGAGCTAATTTCAATATTTCCAATAACCTTTTTGTTTTTAGGGTCATCTTCTTTGTGAAATCTTGCTTTAACTCTTGGATTGAAAGTATATCCGTCCTTACCTCTTAAGATGTACTTTCTATTTGATCCTTTTGGTTCAATTAGCTTTCTTAATCTTGAGATACTTGTATAGATAAGCTTATCGTGGATCAATGGGTTGTACTCGTCCTTCCAAATAGATTGAGCTAAATCTTCTTTATTAAAGTGAGATCCAGGATTCTTAGCTAGAAGGAACAAGATTTCAAGCAGAACGAATCTATGCTTGAAGTCTATAGAGCCAAGATTCTTTTCGTGAATTACACGGTTGTGACGATCCAGATAAAGATCAACGCTTGAATCGTTTACATCTTCAACCTGAGTTGCAACCAAGTCACGAAGTCTTTTGTATTGAGGATTAATAGTACTAAGCGCCAACTTAAAATACATTAAGGCCTGGTTGTACTCACCCATCTTTTTATAGGTGATTCCCTTGCCTAGCAAAATATAGCCGTAAAGGTTCCAACAGTTTTTCTGTTGAAGATAAGTAATGGCCATATCAAAGTTTTTAAGAGACTCAGAAAAGTTGCCCATGTCTTTATACAAGTTACCGTATAGAAGGTGCATACTTCCTTTTAGATAACCTTTCTTTAAAATATCCAACAGCTCGCTAAGTTGAGCAAGGTAACCAAGTGTCTCTTTATGCAGTTTTAAGTGATAAGATGCAGTGGCAGTTGAGTATAAAGATTTTGCGATCAGTTCAGGCTCATTTTCAACTTGAGCCTTCTGGTGAGCAAGTTTAAAGTTTTCTAGAGCTTTTTCAAACTCACCCTTATATGTGTAAACCATACCAACATTATAAAAGTACTCTGCTCCCAAAGTCCCTAAGTCACTTCCAAACTTCTCCACAAGTTCATAAGCAAGCTCTATAAATCTGTCAGCGTCCTTTTCTCTTTCATTTTCTGAGTAAATTCTGATTAGAAAGCCGTAGCACTTAAACATTGCAAAGGCGTCTTTTGGATATATGGTCTTATCCAACGCTCTTAAAAAGTAGTCCTCAGCGGTATTTAGGTCTGCTTTGTCGTAGTAAACTTTCCCAAGTCTATAAAACCCTTGGCCTAGAGCTCTTTCTTGATCACCTTCTAGGTCAGCAAACTTCTCATCTACTTCTTTAAGCAAAGAGGACTTTGCCATGTATCTTTCTTGAAGTTCGTTTCTTAGGGCCGTTTCTTCTTGAGTTTGTGTTTCCATATTCTTCCTATCATCCACAATCTAGATTTGCTGCCGAGAAACTTACATCATCAAATCCTAGTTGTAAAATCAGCTAATCCTGTAATTCAGGTCTCTTAGGGCCCCTGCCATAAAATTTCTTACAAATATCAAAGCTAAGATTTCGGTGGTTTCTTAAAAATTACAGGGATTTAGGTGTAAGATTATGTAATATTCTAAATATTTCCATATAAATAAATTCAAAGGTTTTGGTCTGTAAATTTTTCTCACAAATGCAATCTGCATAAACTAAAATCAGATGCTTATCCCTACTAGTCAACTTAGATTGAGTTTGCTAAATTACCTGAATCATTATTGGCACCTATAAAAAGTCGAGATAAATATGGCGAAATTCGATTTAGAAGTTATTAGACACTCAACCGCTCACCTTATGGCACAGGCCATCCAAGAACTTTACCCAGATGAAAATGTAAAACTCGGTATTGGGCCAACCATTGAGAATGGTTTCTACTATGACATCGACATGGAGAAAAAAATCCATGAGGAAGATTTGAAGACAATAGAAACCAAAATGAAAGAAATCATCAAAAGATCCGATGAAATAACCAGGTTTGAAGTATCCAGAGGAAAAGCTTTGGAAATTTTTGAAGAAGCTGGCCAGGAGTATAAGGTTGAATTAATAAAAGACCTTCCTGAAGGTGAAACCATTTCATATTACACTCAAGGCGACACTTTTATTGATCTTTGCCGTGGACCTCACGTTGAGACGACAAGACAATTGCCTATGTTCTTTAAACTTCTTCACACTGCTGGAGCATATTGGAGAGGAGATGAAACTCGCCCAATGCTTCAGAGAGTTTATGCCGCTTGTTTTGATGACAAAAAGAAATTGAAAGAACACTTAAACTTCCTGGAAGAAGCTAAGAAAAGAGATCACAGAAAGCTAGGAAAAGAGCTAGGTCTTTTTCTTTTTGACCAGAGCGCTCCCGGCTCTCCATTCTTTGAGCCTAAGGGAACGATTGTTTACAACGAACTAATCGCGTTCATTAGAAAGATTTACCAAATTTACGATTATAAAGAGGTTATTACTCCACAAGTTCTTGACGTTGAACTTTGGAAAACTTCCGGTCACTGGGACAATTACAAAGACGATATGTTTTTCACTAATGACGATCACAGAGAAATGGCAGTTAAGCCAATGAACTGTCCATGTCATATGTTGATGTTCAAGCATAAAAAATACAGCTACAGGGACCTTCCTCTTAGATATGCAGACTTCGGTCGACTTCATCGAAATGAAAGATCCGGGGCTCTTGCAGGTGTAACTAGAGTTAGAACATTCTGCCAAGATGACGCTCACGTTTTTCTTTCCAAAGATGACATTCAAAAAGAGGTTACTAGCCTATTGGATATGTTCAATGTTTGCTACGACCACTTCGGCTTTAAAAACATTAAAATTGGCCTGTCCACCAGACCTGAAAAGAAGGTTGGAGACGATGCGACTTGGGATCTTGCCGAGTCAGCGCTTAAGGGTGCTCTAGATGCCTCAAAGTATGATTACTTTATCAATGAAGGCGACGGTGCATTTTATGGACCAAAAATTGATATCCAAATATCCGACGCTATTGGAAGATACCACCAGCTTGGTACAGTCCAGCTCGACTTTCAACTGCCAGAAAGATTTGATCTTAAGTTTACTAACTCTAATGGTGAAGATGAGAGACCGGTTGTTATCCACAGAGCTCTTCTTGGATCCCTTGAGAGATTTTTTGGAGTTTACCTTGAGCATGTCGCGGGAGCATTCCCATTCTGGCTTGCTCCTGAACAGGTTGTTTTCGTTCCAGTTAACAACGAGATTCATGGCGAGTACTGCCAAGAACTTGCAGCTCAGCTTAGACAGCAAGGCCTAAGAGCAAGAGTTGATGACTCCAATGAAACAATGGGCAAGAAAACAAGAACTCTTCAAAAGGCCAAGGTTCCCTTCATGGCGGTAATTGGAGACAAAGAGATTGAGGCGAAGTCTTTAGCTTTAAGATCATATGGATCGAAAGAAACAAACGTTTACTCACTTGAGGAAGCTATGGACAAGTTTAGAGAGCTCAACAATCAACGCTTTCCTAAGCAGCTAAGAGAGCTCTAATGAAAAACCTTTTAATGCTTAAAGGTGGTGGTGGTCAGGAGCATGATGTCTCTCTTATCACCGCCAATTACCTTGCGAGCGTTATAGACAAGAAAAAGTTTCGAGTCTTAGAAGTTGAAGTTGATAAAGACTTTAACTGGATACATGAGGGCGAGAAAGTTGAACTCAACTTTCAAAAAGAATTAACTTACATAGGCACAGACAGAAAAGAATCAATTGACCTTTGCGTGCCCTGCTTTCATGGATATCCAGGAGAGACCGGCCATATTCAAGCATTTTTTGAAATGATCAACCTTCCCTACCTTGGGTGTGGTTATGAAGCTAGTGCAATATGCTTTAACAAGGTTCTCACTAAGCTATGGCTTGAGAAGGCCAACATTCCAGTTACACCTTTTATTATTGCCAAAGACAGCTCCCATGAAACTCTTAAAGAACTAGAGAGTTTTTTCAAGGAGGAAGGTCCAATCTTTATAAAGGCCTCCAATCAAGGCTCATCGGTTGGCTGCTACCCTGTGGATACTAAGGAAGAAATTCCAAACTTTTTAAATAAGGCATTCAACTTTTCCAACTTTGTAATAGTTGAAAAGAAAGTACTTCCTAGAGAGCTTGAAATATCAGTATTTGAGTATAAAGGTGATGTTATAGCGACTTCACCAAGTGAAATCGTTTGCCCTGACAAGTTTTACAGTTATGAAGAAAAATACTCACAGCAATCGAAGACCCAAACCAACTTAAATCCAGACTTGGACCCCAAAATCACAAAAGAAATCCAAGAGTACGCCAAGCAGGCGTTTGAAAACCTCAAACTTTCTCAGTTTTGTAGAATGGACTTTTTTGTCGTTGGAGAGCAGGTCTATCTTAACGAAATCAATACTTTCCCGGGGATGACGCCAATCTCTCTTTTTCCTAAAATGATTGAGAACTATGGACTCTCTTATCCTAAACTTCTAAATGACCAGCTACTTTCTCTTTTAAACTAAAGTTGTGGTACAATTTCATTCATGAGAGAGAACTACCTAGAAAGACACCGTCTTCCTTTAAAGCTCAAACCAATTTTTGTAGGACAGCTTTCCATCGTTGATGGATTGGGTCACAGCGCTTACGCTTTTAAGGATGGTGTTTTTGAAGAAGTCTTAAAGGCACATGAGGGTATTACTCCAGACTTCATCAAGCAATATGCGGGAGAGGAAAGCTCTGAGATATACATTCATGAGGAAGATTATAAGTATCTACACGGAAATTTAAGTCAAAAGCTTGTTAAGCTTACCCGCTCTCTCTCCATCGGAGATCCACTAAAAAATGCCACACGCCACACTCACCTACTGAGCCTTCAGATGGCCAATTTATATGAAGATCCGTTTAATGATGAACTGCTGAACAGTCAGTTTCAAAGCGGGCAAAATTTAAGCAACCTTTTAATTAAAAATAAGCATACTCACAAACACCTTTATAGAAGTATTTCAAAGCAAGGGCACCACTACACAGTCACGCAACCTTTGCTATCTTCACTACTACTTTTATCATTTCTTCAGAGCACGGGACTCTTCTCTGAAAAAGAAACTCAAACTCTTTTCATGACTTCATATTTCAAAGATATTGGAATGAGCTTTATTCCCAGAGAAAAATTTGAACTTGCCCACCTGAGTGATTTCGACAAAAAAATCTTTTCCGAGCACGCTGACAACTCGATGAAGATATTAAACGGAAGAGTGCCTTTAGGCGCTAATCAATTGGAACTCATTAAGAACCACCATTACCTAAATTATAAAATTCAAGCTCTGGCCAACAACGAAAAGTATCAGCCTCAAGGATTAATTACTGGTGTAGAGTCCGCACTGCTTAGCGCCCTGGATATTCTTGTAGCAATGACTTCTGAAAGGCCTTATAGAGAGGGAGCTAGTGTATTTAAATCACTAGAGTTGTTGAAAAGAGTTTTGGCCGATGAACACCCTCAGGAATTTAAAAGTCTTGTTCATTTTTTAAAGCATTTTTTTGGCAAGTAATTTTTTCCTTTTCAAGATACAAAAATTATTGAAAAATTATAAACACAAAGCGAAGGAACGCTTTCTAATGAATTTCATTAACCAGCTACTTATTCTAAGGAGGGAATAAATGGCAGCAGCTATAAAAGAATCTAGTCCTTTAACTGGCATCATTGCTGAAGAGTCTGTAGTAATCGACTTTGGAGAACACGAAGGTAAA
Source organism: Halobacteriovoraceae bacterium (assembly GCA_002711995.1). Classification (GTDB taxonomy): domain Bacteria; phylum Bdellovibrionota; class Bacteriovoracia; order Bacteriovoracales; family Bacteriovoracaceae; genus UBA845. Next base: position 48,095 of record PASN01000020.1, read on the forward strand.
AGTGTGCTTGAGGTCTCTGACACTCATCCAACTTACTACCACTACCTTGTTGAACAAAGAGAAAAAGGAAACTTTGCAATTAAAAGATCCAAAGACAAGATCTTTCGCTTGTATTGCCACAGTTCTCGCTATCACTAAGAAGTGAAAAGTTATATTTTCATATCAATCGCTGGTGTCTTGGGAATTCTCTCAAGACACTTTTTAGAATTAAAGTTTGGCAAACAAGGCAATTGGATACCAATAGGGACCTTCGGAGCAAACATGCTAGGCTGCTTCATGGCAGGATTGATATTTCAAGCGCTTCAATCAAAATTCATTGATCAAAATATAAGCACAATATTGCTAGTGGGCTTCTGCGGAGGACTTACCACTTTTTCAGGGTATGCTCTTGGGGCCTTGAATGACTTCTCCAATGGCCTTGAGTTAAAAGCTATTGTCTACTTGTCACTATCCCCTATCCTGGGAGTTGTTTTCGCCCTAAGCGGTGTAAAGTTTCTTAAAGTATTATCTTAATTTTCATACAACAGCGCGCAATGACAGAGTGTCTTCTATTAATGGTAAAATGACTTTTACCTTTAAGGAGATAATAACATGAAGTTGTTGCTGCCAATTCTAATTGCTTCCCCATTCCTATGGGCCCAAGAATACAAAGTTCGTCCTCTGGCCAAGGGGGAAACCATCTCCGACATATTATACAACGATAACTACCAACCTCTTTATGGTGAAAACGAGTGGGTAGATAAGGTTCTAAAACTCAACCGCCTTTCAGAGTCACAGGCGAAGAAGCTAGATCCAAACACATTGTTAATTGTTCCAACTAGAAAAAACGACATCGTACGCCTAAAGCAGGCAGCAAGACTTAAAAGAGGCATTCTTTCCAATAGAATCCCTGAGCACCAAATTTTTAAGGTAGGCTTCGCACTTCACAGTGCTGAGAGCAACACTCAGAATGAAACAGTAACCTCAAATGAAAACTTCGGGCTTACCCTCTCCTTTGAAAACAAGGACGCTTACTCTTGGAATGGTTACAAATTTAACCCAAAACTTGATCTTGCAGTCTTGGGACATGGAGCAAATCAAGCAAATTCTCAAACCATTGCCACCTACGAAACCACTTACCGGCTTAGCTCAAATCTACAGTTTAGGACAAATGAGTCTTTCTCCTTTGGCCCTGAGATCACGTTCGAGCTTGCATCTAGATCATCTCAATTCGAAGAGGACCTAATAGTGAGAAGAGATGGCACCGTTTTTCTAGGCGGTTTTGCAAACTATAGATTTACTCCTTTTAAAGACTTTGAACTAAACACCAAAGGCACCATACAAAGAACAATAGTCGAGAACAATGCTGACGGCCTTGAATCTTTAAACGCACTCAGAACAGATCTAAAAATTAGCACTCTCATCACGACTCATACTGAAGCACATATATTCACTCAAATCGAGACGTACGAGAACGCAAATTTAGACAGTAGACTAAGCACTGGCGCAGGGTTTAGCTATTTAATAAAGTGAGATAAAAAATGAGCAAATTTCACAATGTATTAGCAGTCCTTACTTTATTGTCAACAGTAGGCTGTAAGGATCAAGTGGTTAAGGATAATGGAAGCAGAGAGGTTCGAACCCCCAACGTGTGTCCCACTACTCCCTACCCTACACCTCCGGCCTCAAAGTTTAGTGGCATTGATGAAATCCTTAACTCCGAGCAAACAAGAGTTGAGATCTCTTGGACCAGAAGTGAATTAGCAAAAGCATATTTGGTCTTTCTTTCCCCCGCCGGCCAAAGGTTGAAACTTTTTAAAACTGTTTCTGCGGATAATAACTCAATTTGGCTTGAGGGACTGCTTCCGAACACCAAGTACAATATCATGGTCAAAATGTTGGATGATAGAGGTTTATACGATCTGAACGACAAACAGCTTAGCATTACAACTAAAGCTTCGCCGTCATACATCAACGAAAAGTCTCTTTTATTTAATGGAATGTCCAGGGTTGCTCTTAAAGGTGCAAGTGAAATTTTAAAAGAGAGCTCATTCACCCTTTCTCTGTGGTTTAAGACCTCAACTAGAGCACAAAGAGATTCGAGATTAATAACCCTTCACAAGAGTTCTTATGCAGGTTCGGCACTCGCGATCGGTGTAAAAAATAATAGTATATTCCTCCTCGCAAAACGAAGTAATGGAGAATCAATCAAGCTAAAGCACGAGCTTAGCTACGATGATAGTACCTGGCACCACATGTCCACGACTTACAATGGAAAGTATCTGGCGTTCTACATAGATGGAAGACGAGTAGCTTTAGAAGATATTGAATTAACTAAATTTGGCTCCCACCCTATTTCGATTGGAAGTTACACAGGTAACAAGAAGGGCTTCAGAGGTCTTATTGATGAAGTTTCAATTTGGTCCACAGCAATGAGCTCTATAAACGTTGGCCGTCTTTATAATGATAGAGTTGCAAATGACCTTAGATCCCATCCAAGGCAAGGCTCATTAAGCGTATGGCATCGATTTGGAGATGATATTAGGGACACTGAAAACGGCCTTTTTGACCAAATTGGAACATCGAATGGAGCCCCTCTCAATATAAGATCAAAGCACTTTGTAACAGAAGCTCCATAATTTCTGACACTTAGCGACTATTGACTGTCCGAACGATCGTGCTATTATATATGGCATGAGTAAAGGTTTTAATACAAAAGAAAACATTCTCAAATGCGCGTTCGAGCTTACCAGCAAGTTTGGGTTGGAATCACTTTCCATTGGGGAGCTTGCTAAAACTGTAGGCATGAGCAAGTCGGGACTGTTCAGTCATTTCAAATCAAAAGAAAAACTACAAATTATGGTTATGGATTACGCCTCGGCCAACTTTGTGGGACAGGTTGTAAAACCAGCGATTGAAAAGGAAAGAGGAATCCCTAGAATTAGGGCCTTGATGGACAATTGGAAAAAATGGTCTAGCTCTTACCTGCCGGGCGGATGTCCTTTTCTATCAGCAATTGTAGAATTTGATGACAGGCCTGGAAAAGTTAGAGATCACATTTTAAAACTCCAGAGCACAATGATTGGAACTTTTGAGAGAGCGGTGGCCATTGCTCAAGAAGAGAACCAACTGAACCCAGAGTTAAACACTGAACAAATCGCATATGAGATCTACTCAAATATGATTGGTTTTCACATTTATAATAGATTACTTAAAAACAAAGCTTCCAATGAGATGTTTGAACATAACTTTCAGGCAATCATTGAACGCTCAAGCACACAGCTTGCATGATTCTTGTAACAAGGAGGAAATCATGACACTTACTATGAGAGTGGTAAATTTAGTGGACAAGTTAAGACTTCAAAAGTTTTTTGTTGAAAAGGACAACAAGGCCCACCTAAAATTTGTGGAGTTCAGTCCTGCTAGAGTCGAAGACCTTTTGGACAAAGTGATCAGAACTAAAGGCCAAGCGTATAGACCAAATCAATTTGAAAAAGAAGTGCTTAAAGACTTGGACTTTTAACATCATAGGGTCGTATAAAGCGACCCTACTCCCAAGCACCTGCAATAGTGCACCATCTCTGTGACGGTTTTTGAGTATTGATCCATTATCTAAATTTAGTTTCCTATATAAAGTATCCGCCCCTCAGTTTTGTTTCACTACCTGGGGGCGACATATAAAAGACTAAGAAGGTAAAAGTGCTTAGTCTAATGACCTCACAAGGCGGAAGCCAATATCACGGTTCCCGAAGCCGCCCCAGTTCAAGCTACGGTTGGCTGAGCGCAGGTCACTAGCACTATTATTGCCCCAGCCACCGCCACGTATAACCCTTGGGCTGCCGAAGACGGCGCGCCGACTTAGTGGGTCAACGACATCTTTTGGTTTTTCTACATAAAAATCTAGAGTCCACTCCCAGACATTGCCATATGTATCGTAAAGACCAAAAGCGTTTGGCAGGTTTGAATAAGCTCTAATTGATCCCACCTCGTGAGTTCTACCTTCTGAATTTTTTTCATAGATAGCATGTTCGGAAAGATATTCAGCACGATCACCAAAAGAGTAGGCAGTTCCTGAGCCAGCTCTAGCGGCATATTCCCACTCTGCTTCCGTAGGAAGACGATAGCTCATACCTGTCTTAGCATTTAAACTACTAATAAAACTCTGGACACTAGAATAACTTACAAACTCAACAGGATTGTTAGGACATAAAGTTTCAGTAACTCCCGTAGTGTGGTTTACTCTAGTCTCAAAGCTATCAGGGCAATGCTCTTGTTTCTTGAAATAAGAAGGATTTTTTCCCGTCACTTCAAAATACATTGACTGTGTAACTTCAGTTGTCATCATTTCGAAGTCTCGAGTGATTGTCACATGTCGCTGTTGTTCATCGTTGTCTCTGCCATTTTCATAACTTGGAGATCCCATCATAAAGCTTCCGGCCGGAATTTTTACAAATTCCAAACTAGGGGCTCCTCCAGCAATATATCCAATTACTTCTTCTATTTTTTCAGATATCTCTACATTTTTAAGATCAGAAAAAAGATATCCTAAGATCTCTCTTGCACGAACAGAATCCGAGTCTCCATAACGGTCACGAAGATAGGCGTAGATTGCCTCATGAAACATGAGAGCCGCCTTGTCTATTTCACTGAACTTTTCGTTGTTAAATAGGTATTTATTGATGAGTACACTTCCGTAATGGGTGTAGTTTGCAACTTGAATATATTTAACTTCCCCACCAAGACAATCTCTTATTGGAGGTCTTACTCTATAGAGAGAGTCATCAATAAGTTCAAGATCAGCATCAATTTCACGTAAGTTTGATTCCACATCCTCAAAGTAACTCGTTAAAACTTCATAAAGATTTTTATTTACTGAAAAAAGTCTTACCTTTTGAATATCTATAATTTCTTGAAAGTTATGGTTTCCAAAAGATTTAAGTGGCAATTGAAACTCTTTTTCTGCTTCATATAGATCTACTAGTTTTGCCCAACGAATTGTTTTTAGTTGATCGTCGTTTTGACAAACCCATGCTCCCCCACCGTTACCTGCACCTTCGCCAGCGATTGCAGAAAAGGTCATTCCTGCGACCATCATACTTGAAAGTATTAGTCTTTTCATTTTGTTACTCCTTGTTTCTTATTGTCTAATTTATTTGTTAATGAAAATAGTTGAATATTAAGATGATAAGTATCATCAGATTGTTTACTACTTGCTTCAAATTCATCCATGAATTCTTGTGTAAACTCTCTTAATCTTTTCTTTGCATTTTGAAGTTGCCCCTTTTTAATATTGAAACAAAAGCTATTGTACTCACGTTCAGATACACTTTGTTTTGAGACTTCTTCTTGAGCAACTGTACTCATTTTTTTATGAAACTCTTGAACGGCCTTACTTGGGACATCAGTTTTATTTTGTATGGCCTTATACTTTTTGATAAGCTTTCCATCTTTTTCATCTAATAGATCTAGAGTCTTAAGCCTATTAATGACTTCTTCAATTTCTCTTTGGGAGGTTTTAAACCTAAGTGTTTTTTGAATCCATGCCGGATCATTAACAAAGTCCTCTCTTTCAATAAGAGTTCTAATTATTGAGTGAAGAGGATTCTGAAAGTATTTATAATGTTCGACATCAAGAAACTTCACTTCTCTCTTTTGAGGCCTTAGATGATTGAGTCTTTCGTAATAAACATTCTTTTCATCTTGAGTCTTGGCCTTCTCAAAATCCACAAGGGTTTCAAAATACATTGTCTCCCCTACGGAAAGATCAAGAGATTTGGCTATATTATGAATGTACTTTTTAGGAATACCTCTTTTACCAGCAAGCATCTGTTGAAGGGCACCATGAGATTTAAGTCCCAATTGAGTAGCCCATGAACGAATTGAGAAGGATGGATTTCTCTTTTTCTTCTCTTTGAACTTATCATTCAATAAAGTGCTTGTTTGTAGGTACATGTATGCGTTCAAAATAAAACCTTTAAGTTAAGTTTTTGTATGGACGAGTTATACATTGCCTCCAAACTTCGCTCAAGAATCATGAGTACAAAGCGGATCAGATTTGAGCCGCCCTGTAAGAAGTTCAAGGTAAAAAGGGAAGAGCCATGTATTAATTACAAAGTTTTGTTAGAGCTTGTTCTCATCTTTTAGTTTCAAGAGGTGTGAATTGATATTTGCAAGGGCATATTTATGAAGCTTATTCGGTACATCAAAGTAGATTCTTTCAAGCATTTGTTGTTCGTTAAGCCCCGATTCGTGCATTTGCTTAATTTGGGCTTCTCTATGCTCTCTATGCTTCAAAGTTTTTTCAAGGATATGAGTTCCACCAAGAACGATGCCATGACTTGGGTACACAGCTTTTGGAGAAAGTGTAATAACTTTTTTTAAGCTTTGGAAGTATTTGGACATGTTCCCTTCCTTTCCTCCAATAACCACAGTCCCCACCCCTTGAAATAAGTCTCCAACTATAAACCACTCGAGAGTCTCAGGTGCAAGACCAAGATGGCCTTCATCGTGCCCAGGAATTTCATGTACCATAACTTTTCTACCTAACCACTCCGTGATGCAATCACCTTCTTCTAAAAATTGAACATTTATGTCTTTAAAGTGATCTAGGCCACCAACTTCAACGATTCGCTTGTAGGTATATTCACTCAAATAAATAGGAGAACTGATTTCTCTAGCAAGTTTAGTTGAAAGATTATGATGATCCCCATGGTGGTGTGTAATAAAGATTTTGTTCACATTACTGACTGGGATTGAGCTTATCAGCTTCCCAAGCTCAACCTCATCCTTCGGTGATGGATCAACAAGTGTGTCCCCAATAAGGAAAGCATTGGTTCTTTCTGCAGGAGGAAGAGTATTAGATAATGGCATAAATTGTTTCACACCAAAAATTGATTCCAACCATGGAACCTGATCTTCATCTCTTTCTAGGTCAAATGACTCTTCTACAACTGCCTCTCTGTTGAGGTAGTCAAAGATTTTCCAGATAGGAGGAATGACTATAGCCTTACCGTCTTTATATCTCTTTTTAAATTTTTCAATTGAGCTCCAAAATCCTTCTTTAATTTCAAAAGAATCAAAACTAAATTCAGGTTTCTCGTTGAGCTCTACCAATAAGTAGTAGGCTATAAATCGATAAGGGTTAAAGTCAGGAGTTGTAGCTTGGCCTATGAGCCTAACGTCTTTCACAACACCTTGATCAATACTATTTTCCAAATCAAAAGAGAGTTCTTCTTCGAGCTCTCTCTGAGCAGTGGATATCAGCTTCGCCGGAATATTTTTATAAGCAGCAGAGTGGTCTTTTTTCTCAACTTTTCCGCCGGGGAAAGAGGTATAACCAGGAAAGACCCGCAAATGATTTTGTCTGGTAATAAAGAACAACTCTTTTTGATATTTAAAAATAACTAGGACTGATTCAGGAATACGTTTCATTAGGTTTACTATATACCCTTTAAAAGAATGAAACTATGAAAAACTCATGTTTACTCACGTCCAATGATAGAGAGCCTTATGACTTCTGTTAGGTTTTCAGGGCTAGAGAATGACATCATGTTGGTAGAGCTAGCATCGAATAGGTCAACCCAAAAATTTATACCTTTAGGGGTACCAAGGTAAGCATAAAAATCATTAACATTTTCACCTAGCACTGACTTCAGAGTCTCATGAGCCAAATCTCTTTGAACCAAGTGAGAGTATGCACCATGTCCTCTAAAACCAAAAAATTCCCTATCAATAAAAGGACCTGTAGCTACCGCCTTTCTGAAGGCCTGATTCTTGTCACGTGGATCAAGTTTGTCGTAATTGTGCTTCCCAGTAATAATGAACTTTCCATCCTTAGCTGGATAGATCATCTTAGTAAACTTCTTATCACCTTTATCTTTTAATCGCCTAATTAGAGTAACTGCTATGGCCCTGCCATCAATGTTGCCATCTTCTTTTACAAGATTTTTATCAAGTGCATAAATATACGATTCTCCATAAAGTTTCTTTAGATAGTTCTTGACGTAAAACTTGTCATTGAGCGTGTTATAAACTTTAAGAATTGCTTCTTGCATCTTGGTATCAAGCTCGTAAAACCTTTTTATCATTTCAGGCTTTTTTACACCTTGACGATAAAACTGGCTTACCTCAAAGGGAAGATCCTCTATCCTATCGATAGAACCTCTAAAGACAAATCCATTACCCAAATTTTCATACTTCAAGGCGAAAGTGTAGTCTTCCTTTAAAAGCTTCTCGATTTGTTTATCATAATTTATTTTGTTTGTGGCCTGCGCTTCAGCGAGGTTGTTTTGATATCTGAAATCCTCGGGAAGGAAGGAAGACTCACAAGTGGTCTGAGAATAAGTTAAACTAAAATTTAAAGATAAGATAATTGCAATTACTTTAATCATATTGGTTCTACATCTCAATTTAATTTAAAAGTCCCCCTATTTAAGGGGGACGGACCTTTTTGTGTCTATTGCAGGATAGTACCTATTAACCAATCAATCTTAGTGCGTTCTGTCCTTGAGCGTTAGCTTGAGAAAGAACTGAAGTACCAGCTTGAGCAAGAATGTTGTTTTTAGCATTCTTCGCAGTTGCCGCAGCGTAGTCTACGTCTCTGATTCGACTGTTCGCAGCGCTTAAGTTCTCAACAGTTGTCTGCAAGTTGTTGCTTGTAGAAGATAGTCTGTTTTGAATCGCACCTAGTTCAGCTCTTTGGCCTGAA
>PASN01000021.1 GCA_002711995.1 Halobacteriovoraceae bacterium
ATTTAGAACAAAAAAGATGGATGGCCAAATAATTTAAATGACATGGGGCCGTAGAGAAGATCTCAAAATCATCAATGAACAGGATTTGGAGCAATTACGGGTAAAAGATAAATTAAATTGGCGTGATTTCAGTGGGTTGGGGGAGGTCTCCCTGAGCTGAGACCTCCCAAGACTTATTTCATAGAAACAGTTTTGATATTCACAAATTCATGGATTCCAAAATCGGCCAGCTCTCGGCCATGTCCAGAATTTTTAATTCCTCCAAAGGGAAGACGAGGGTCTGACTTCACGAAGTGATTTACAAACACTGAGCCAGCTTGAAGCTCTCTAACAAAACGCTCAATTCTTTCGTGGTCCTTGGTGAAAATTGCGCTTCCAAGTCCAAACTCACTATCATTTGCCATTTCTAGGGCTTCGTCATCGCTTGTGAACTCAATTATTGCGCCTACTGGACCAAACATTTCTTCATCGAATGCAGGCATCCCTTTTTTCACATCCGTGAGAAGTGTTGGAGGATAGTATGAACCTTCCAGGTCCGGAATCTCTCCTCCAAGAAGTAGAGTAGCTCCTTTTTCAACACTTTTTTGTACTTGGTCGTGAAGTTGGTCTCGAAGATCCATCTTTGCCTGGGGACCAATCATATTTCCCTCGACAGTGGGATCTCCCATTGTTGTGTGCTCAAATCTTTTCTTCAAAGCTTTGGTAAAGTCCTCTTTAATTTTTGAATGCACGAAAAAGCGTTTGGCCGCGATACAGCTTTGGCCAGAGTTGATCATTCTGCTCGTTGCGATGGAGTCAACTGCTTGGTCAAGGTCAGCATCCTCGAATACTATGTATGGGTCACTCCCTCCGAGCTCAAGCACAACTTTTTTTATCTTCTCAGCGGCACTTGTGCCTGCGGCTATTCCCGCCGGAGCTGAGCCAGTTAGGGTGACAGCGGCAATTCTATCATCTTTGACTACTTCACCTATTTTTTTACCACTCACAAGCAATGTTCTAAACACATTGTTTGGAAAGCCTGCAGTTTTAAATAGCTCCTCTATGGCCAAAGCACACCCGCTAACATTGGAAGCATGCTTAAGCACAGCTGTGTTTCCGGCCATCAAAGTGGGAGCGGCAAATCTGAATACCTGCCAGAATGGAAAGTTCCAAGGCATGATCGCTAAGATAGTTCCCATTGGATCAAACCTCACATGACTGTCACGAACATCAGCTTCAATCTTTTTGGGGGCCAAGAACTCTTTGGCGTTATCAGCGTAATAGTCACAAACCCATGCGCACTTTTCGATCTCGGCGACGCCCTCCTTCATGGGTTTACCCATTTCTTCGGCCATTAGTTCCGCGTACTCAAGCTTTTCATGTCTTAAAACATGGGCTAGCTCCTTAAAGAGCTTTGATCGTCCAGTAAAGCCTGTGTGAGACCAAAGTTTGTTGGTTGAGTGCACCTCGCTTAAGGTTTGCTCTATCATTGCGTCGGAGTATTCTTTATACTCCCTAATAAGTTCTCCATCATGGGGATTGATACTTTTCATTAGGAACTCCTTTGTCTAGTTGATATTTTTCATGATCAACTGTCTTAGCTTTTCCACCCTCTCTCTATTGGCGTTCATGTCGGAGTATCCAACTCTTGAGGATGATCGTATATGCCAGGCCTGTCCACCTTTAACCAACTCAAGGTCGTCGACGAATCCAAAAATGTCGGACTTGAAGCTGAATCTAAGATAGCCTTCTCCTTCTTTTTCAAGTTTCGCGCCTTTAATGCTTAGTACTGACTTCTTAAGTTCTTTTACAGTCAAATTCTTATCAAATGGCTGAACAAATGCCTCTCCCTGTTCTTGGCTAGAAACACAGTTCGGTTTGTCTGGACAAGCTGCAAGCTGTCCGTTTTGATGTCCAAGATCTGGAATCACTTCCTGACTTTGATTTCCAAGCATATAGAGCCTAGAGCTTAGAAGAGCTACGATTATCACAATTACCATAAGAACAACTTTTAACTTCATTTATACACCTTAAAATTAATTTCATATTAGGCAAACCAACACACCGGCATTGTATAGGCCTTGTATAGATAGAATAAATCAATGAACTTCATAATTTAAGCCTATTTTACGACTTGTAGCACTACTTCTACGATTAAAGAAAACACAAGGAGGTTTTATGTTTAAAAGATTATTTTATATCGCCCTAGGTGGGCTGTTCTTGGTGTCATGCGCTAGTGAATATGAGGCCGAGAAAGCGGTTACCAAAGCTGAAATTTCTGAAGCGCAGAGTCAGCAAGAAGTGGGTGAGTTCACTGGAGATTTGCGCTCCGTGTATTTTGAAACAGGCAAGGCGAATCTTACTGCAAGATTTAAAAACAGACTTGATAGAAACATAGAGGTCTTAAAAAACAATCCTCAATTTAACGTTTATGTCAAAGGCCATGCCGATAGAAGAGGTGGCGAGGAAATGAACTGGGAACTTGCGATGAAAAGAGCAAAGTCTGTTGAAGACTATTTGGTAAGCCAAGGCATCTCTAGAGATAGAATTTATACAATCTCAAAAGGTGAGGCCGATCCAAAGGTCACAGCTGCCGATGAAAGTTACTTCCAAATCAACAGAAGAGTTGATTTTGAAGCGTTCAAATCATCTTCTGAATTGGCGGAGTAACGATTTCCAAGGAGATGCGCATGAAAGTATTAGCATTGTCATTAATTCTTTTTTCAAGCGTCTCCTTTTCTCAAGTCACAGGAGAGGGAGTGTATGAAACTCCCTCTTTAATTGTGAGTGGACTTGATTTTGAAGATATGACAAAGTGCTGGGCCAAAATTTACGATGGCCCAGATTTTAATGGAAGATCCATTACTTTAGTTGGCTACACCGCTTGGCCGAACTTAAACATGCCAGGCTGGCCGAATTGGGAAGGTCAGATCGATAGTGTTGTTGTTGGGCCTGGAGCTATATTAACCCTATATGGACTTCCCATGTTTGCAGATGAGGATCAAACAATCACGGGTGGCATATCAGTGAGAAATCTGGTTGATGTGCCCCTTGGCGACGCTGTTGAATCGCTGCGGCTTACCTGCACCCCGCAGTGAATGATTAAAGGGAGGACGCTTGGCCCTCCCAGATAGTTTAAGAAGTTGGGTTTGCTTGGAATTAAGCGGCGCTCTCTTGATCATCAATTTCATCAACAGCGACCTCAATAGTTTCCGGAGCTTCTTCTTCAATTTTTTGAAGCTTCGGAAAATTGCATGCGACCAAAGTTATCTCTGGACTCTCTTTAATTTCAATATTGCCATTTATTTTTAAGTCTGAAACATGCAAAGAGCTGCCTAACTCAAGCTGTTCCACGTTTAGAACGAGCTCTTCTGGAATGTCACAGGCCTTGCCGTGAACGGTTAAGCTCTGAATAGGGTGGTGCAGAGCTCCTCCCTCAATAACGCCTTTTGCCTTTCCTTCAATTCTTAAAGGCACTTGCATAGTAATCTCATCATTTTTATTAAACGCGTGAAAAGAGACGTGTAAAAGCTTGCTGCTTGCAGGCTCACGCTGGGCCTCTTCTATAGACGCCAAGAATGACTTGCCATCCAGTTCTATATTTACCTTTCGGGAGCCTTCTTTAAGGCATCTTTGCAGGATGTGTTGGGATATTTGCAGGCTTGCGCTCTCAACATTCTTGCCATAGATAGAACATGGTATGAGTCCGCTTTTTCTAAGTTTCTTGTTCGATTGTCCAGGGTCTCTTTTGTGAGCTTGAAGTTGAAGTGTCATAAATGCCCTCCTTTGTAGGAACATGGACCCGTATTCGGGCATATACCTGGTATATTTCAGTAAAAAACTACTAAGTATAATAAAATTATACACTTAGCAGTGTTGTGTGATTGTGCTCTCTGAAGTAATTTACAGCCCATGAAAACAATATCTTACATATGCCTCCTTGGCGTTCTCCTAATAGGCTGTTCTAAAAAACCGAATCTTCTCACTTATGAGGGACAGATTATGGGAACCTATTACTCAGTTAAACTTTTTGCCGAATCAAGTGATCCTAAATTATCGACCAAAATAAAGAATGAACTTGAAAGAGTTAACAATGTATTTTCCACCTACGAAAAGGATTCAGAGCTTTCAAGATTGAATAGGTCTAAGGCCGGAGAGAAAATTATGCTTGGCCAAGAACTAATGTACGTTTTGGATTTAAGTAAGAGAATTCACTCTCAAACTTCTGGATACTTTGACGTAACAGTTGGGCCAGTTGTAAATGCCTGGGGCTTTGGGCCTGATAAGATTAGAATGAGGCCATCTAAACAAAAACTGAAATCTCTTAAAGAAAACGTTGGGATGGAGCTATTTTCTTTAGATGAAAAATCCGTTCAAAAGAAAAAGAAGGATGTTTATATAGATCTCTCTGCTATCGCAAAGGGTTATGCCGTAGACCATCTTTTGCTTTTCTTAAAGAAACAAGATTATAAATCTGCTTTGGTTGAGATCGGAGGGGAAGTTAGGTCTCTTGGGAAAAAATTAAATGGAAAGCCTTGGCTTATAGGTATTGAAAAGCCAAGTGAGTCTCTTGGAAAAGGAATTCAGGCGGTGGTTGCATTGGAAAACATGGCAATGGCCACATCTGGAAGTTACCGAAACTATGTAAAGTACGGTGACGAAGTTTTTGGGCATACTATTGATCCTATTACGGGTGAGCCGGCCAATAATACAATGATCTCGGTCACAGTTCTTTCTCCTGAGTGCGCTAAAGCGGATGCATACGCTACTGCAATGCTTGCAATGGGTATTGATAAAGCAAAAGAGTTGGCCAAAAAGCTCAAGCTTGCGGCCTACTTTATAGTGAAAAAGGGCGAAAGAGTTGATATAGTGATGAGCGAAGCCTTTAAACCTTTTATTAAAGAGATTTAAATTATGAATATGGTTCTTATAACAATAGCTGTCTTTTTAATTGCTTTTGCCGGCATGGCAATTGGAGTTATTATCTCCAACAAGAGAATCAAGGGTTCTTGTGGAGGAATTGGCGCAATTATGGGCGAGTCCGCTTGCGACATGTGTGCAATGAAAGACAAGTGTGAAAAGTCTGGCAAAGAAATCTGTGAAGAGGGCGAGGACTGCGAAGAGTCCTGCTAATTAAATACTTACGTTTAAGCTTCCAACTACGGCCGTCTTTTTAAGTGAAGTGTCCACAAGAGACGCTTCCACACCAGCTCCAACAGTTAAATTATTTAAAACTCTATAGTCAGCTCCAAGAGTCGCAATATCATCTAAATTGCTTCTTAGGGAGTTGCTGTCTCCGTCTTGGTCCCAATCAAAAACCAAAGTCGATCTAAGTGTTGTTTTGTCTGTAAGCATGTAGCTTACAAAGGGTGTTAAGCTTGCAATCAGTTTTTGGCGTCTCACCTGATTCTTTGGATCATCACAGTTAAAGCTACACCAATCAGGCACAAATTGATCATCTGGATAGAAGTACCTTTCTATAGAGGCGTTCAATCCCATGGAGAGACCTGGAGTTGATGTGTAAAAACCTATTGTCGGTTGAATGCCAAGTCCGTATTGCATGTCGGAGTTTTTAGATGTTTCAGTCGTTGGCAGCTCGTAAAAAAAGCCGCTATTGATAAAAAACATAGAATTGCTGTATAAGTTGGTTGCAAAGAGTCCAACCCTTTGGTTGTTATAACTTCTCTCAGTATCCCTTTCGAAACTTTTCCCAGTAACAGAGTCCGTGTACTCAATTCCGTTGTTTAGATTGTCTTGAAACGTATAGGAGTAGCTCAATGTTAAATTGTTTGTAAGTCTGTATCCAAGCGCGAATGACTGAAAAACTTGGTGAGAGTTCTTGTAGTCAGTATCGTTGTCCATAAAGTCTTGGCCAGTGGAGAAGCGGTTGAAGGTTGATCCACTTTGCATGTCATTGGACAAAGATGGCCCAAGGTATTTTGCGAAGTAGTTAAACTTGAACTTTGACAAGGTCTTCCTGGCGCTCTCAAAAACTTGAGCGGAGTTTATTGAAATCCCGCTTTGCAGTTGCGCAAAAGAGGTTGATGAGACCAAAAGTAGCAATGTCAAAAACTTCATAGCAATCCTAAATAGTTGTGGTGTTCTTTTCACCATTGGCCATTTTTAATTTGGAGTTAAAAAGCCTATCTCTATCATTTAGGTATTCCTTTACGTTCTCAATAACAGCCTTGCGTTGAATCCCTTCCGTGTCGTTTGGAAGGTTGTTTGCAATTTCCTTGCTGATACTTACATATTCCAAAACCATCATGTTCATAAGTGATTCGTACAACTGATCGTTTGATTTGTCGCTGCTGATTTTGTCTGTGTTTTGATTATCCAAGTTGTATTTAAATGTTAGGGTTCCCAGCTCGTCTCTTTTTGTCGAATATAAAGCTTGTAGAATCCAAATAGCGTTCTTAACAGACCATGTGTAGGCCTGTAGAGCAAATGAGGAGGCTTCCTGTTTTTTGTTCTGCTGAAGGAATAGGACTTCCCAATGTCTTTGGAGGTTGTCTCTTAGCTCATCAGTGTCATAGATGTCATTTTGTCTAAAGAGCTTAGTGTTTCTTGCAAGCGTCTCCATGACAGATTCGCCGTCTTTTTTAAGCTTTTTAAACTTGCTTGCAAGGCCTTCAACTTTTTCATGAACCTCAGGAGTTTTTGCAAGCTTCATCTTTTCAAGCTTGTTTGTCATCTTCTCCATGAAAACAAATCCGCGCCCGACATAGTAGTCTTTGCCTGGCTGCTCATCGTCTTGGTCCACCATAATATATGGGTGGTCGTTGAAAAACTGAGCGGTTTTTCTCCAGATATAAACTTGATGCGCATGAGTTCTTTCAATCTCATTTTCTAGGAATGCTTTGTATCTGCCATCAAGGTTTTTATTAAACTCAAGAGTATTTTTTAGGGCCTTAAGATACCTCTCCATTTCCTCCCAAGCGCTTTCTGCTGTGAGTGGGAACATGAATTGGTTCTCCATCTGCTCTATTCTGCCCATCCTTGCGGCAAAGACCATGCTTTCTTCATAGGCGATTTGCATCGCTTTAAATGAGCTCATTCTTGAGTCCCAATCTTCCTGAACTCCAGCATCTGGGATCTTCTTGATTCCAGCTTGTTTAGTGGAAACCTTGTCCATGGCCTGTGCGACCATAGCTTCTTCGTCTTCCTCGGCGGTTATTCCGTCAATAACATCGATATATGCTGAACGAACTTTTCCAACCGCCCACATGGCGTGAGGGTTCATTGGCTGAGAAATAAAATAGAAAGTGAATGGTCCATAAATTGCCATGGCAACAGAAAAGCCTAAGTTATCTTTTACCGTGTTGCCAAACCACACAAGTCTTCCCCAGGTGTGCTTTTTGAAGATTCCAAATATATTGTCCGCAGGACGTGTCTTAATAACATCAAGCTTTACCTTGGCGTCGTACAAAGTCACTGGCGCTTGGTATAGGAGTCCATTGAACTTATGTGCTCTGCTCTTGGTCCTTAGGATTTTTCTTCTAACCTGTTTGAGGCTTGCAAAAACCTTTTGTCTTTCATCCCAGCTGAGAACAGGATCTTGCTCTATTCGGTGGATTTCATTAATAATGTTTATCAACGCAGGGTCTTTTCTTCTTAATTTTGCCCCAATAAATACATCGTCTCTTTTGAGGAAGTCGTTTAAAATTCCCTCAATCAGAGCAATCCGCTTAGTTTCACCCATGCCGTTTTCAGCTTGTTCATATTGAACCTGTAAAACATTGTAGAGGTGGTTTATGAATGGACTCGATGGTTCCATGTTTATGGAATTGTAAAATAGTGATTGACCATCCAGAGATTGGTAGGAGTATACAAATTCTCCATCTTGATTGTAATAGTCGTAAGTTTCTTGGGTTGTCTCTTCCAAAAAAACTTTTTTCCAGAAGGTGTAGTATCCGGATGTCAAACTAGACATTTGCAATTGTGCAACAAGATTTCCACTTGCCCAGAAGTTGTACCCTGAAAATCCATTGAAGTTGTGAACCGAGATCGGTTCCACATCATTGTCAGTGAACTCTTTTTTGATCGCCTCAAGTTTTAAGAGGTCGGCCAATCGCTCATCCAGGCTCTTGGCCGACTTCATCACGAGGTCTGATATTTCTATCATTAATTTAGGGTCCATATATCACCCAATCTTTATTGTTGTGTTTGGTTATAACTCGCGCCCATTGCCACTGTTCCCACAGGAGGTTTAAGCGTAAGGTTGTCTTCCTCACGGTCCGCTCTTGTGAAAGAGATTCCATGATATTGGTGGCCTGCCACAATTCGAAGCGCTTCCCAGTGAGCGCTTGGTGTATTGCATGCTTCCAGTATCAAATCTCTATATTGCTCAATTTGGTTGATGTTCGCCGCAGGCAATGCTGCATGAACAGGGTCCATGGCGATTTCAAGTCCAAGCTCTTGAGCGAATAAAATGTTTTTAGCGTTTTCCAGCGCAGGCAACACCTCTTGAAGAGCTTTTACTCTAGTTGAAGGTGAGTTTGGAGTCATATATCCAAACAATGAGCCGTACTCGTTAAGCTTCTTTTCCCACTCAAGGTCGCCTTTTCTTAGGGCGCCTTTTAGCTCGCGTATGATTGGAGCGTTTGGAGTGGACTCTAGTCTATCAACATATCCGTATAGCGGTTTTCTTTCTGCTTGGAGATTGAACTGGAAGCTCTCAACATTTCTTCCATTGGCCCCAAGGAAGTTTCCATAGTAGTTAAGGAACTTCGCAAGAGAAACGCCACCGTCTTTAACTGCACGTTTTTCAGCGTTCATGCTGTTTTTAATTTGCTGGTAGTGAATAAGTTCGTGTCCGGCCGTGTATAGCAATGTGAAAGGGTTTAGCTCCTTTCTCATCCAGATAAAGATGTCACTATCACTCATAAGTCCGTGGGACTTTCTTTTCTTGGCAAAACATTCACCAGCAAACTCTCTTGAGCACAGCTTGAGCTCTTTCAGGGTTGCAGTGTCCAAAATAGAGATTCTGTCAGGACGAAAGTCTGAAGAGAATACTTCTTTTAAAGTGATTCCTTGCTCTTTGGCAAAGTTCTCAATGTTGAACTTCGCGTATGGAGCAACTGGCAGAAGCTCAATTAATCTATCAACGGACTGTGAAGGAGAGTTGATAATCTCTTGATACTTTGCCAAACGAGGATACTTTTTAAAGTGACTCTCTCTTTTGTTTGCTAGATAGCTATCTTTTTCAGCTCCATCCAGTTCTTTTGAGGCCTTCAAAATTTCAAGCCAGTCCGCTCTGGCGGCCTTAAGTTCTTCATCTATGAGGTCAGACTCTACAAGGGAAGTGCCGCTTCTCATTTCGTATTGAGAGGCCACCTTGATCTCTTTGTCGTGATCTCTTTTTCCAAGATAGAGAGTCTCAAATTTTAAAGTTGTCACATCCGCATCAAGGCTTAATAAACCAATGAACTCCTTAGAGCTGGATGCCTTGGCAAGTCTTGACTTGGCGGTGTTGCAAAAGTTTTCCAAGAGAGTTCTTATTGTCTCCCTGCTTTTTGTTCCCAAAATTGCGGTTGGGAAAACTTGATTTGCAGATTTGTTAAGCCTTCTCACAATAGACTCAACAACCTTTCTATTTTGAGTATTTTTTCTCGTGCCTTTAAATCCAATCTTCTTAATCTCTTCAATTAGAACTAGATCTAGTGCTCTTTCTTCTTCACTATAATCTCCATAGGCCTTGTCCATATCCAGCACTCTGATACTGTCCATCAGGTCTCTAATTTGAGCAAAGAATGGTTTGTCTTCAATTATTCTTGAAAGCCTTGCAATCTCTGTTTGATTGCGGTTAATAACATTTAAACAGGCCTCAACTTCTCTTTTGGCAATCTTTGCGTCCAATAGATCTGTGGCCCTGTAGATGTACTCGATGCTTCTTGGGTGAAGAAAACTCAGAATCTCTTTTAGTTGTGCCTTCATCGACTCAAGTAGGGACTTAAGTTCTCTAGCTGAAGTGTTCTCTTTACCTAGAAGTGTGTTCGCCTCTTTAAGCATTCTTGAAATCTGAACGATTTGCGCTCCCACAAAAACAGGAATTGCACAGTTTAACGCTTTTGGCTCTTCACTTCTCACTAGCTCTTTGGCCGTCACAGACTGGCTGCTCTCAGTATCGTCAACAATTACAAATGGAGCGTATCCGCCACCGGCTGAGGTGTTTACGATTGAGCTCATCTTGCCTCTTTCCTGAGGAGCATATCTTACAAGAGCGTTATGGGTCATTCTTGGCAGAGCGTCTTTCTCGCCACCATAGAATACCCAGATTCTGATATCAGCCGCCAAGTTGGCAAATCTATGGCCATCGGCCTTTCTTTGAACCGCAACCGGAATTCGTCCAATTTTGACTAGCTGTTGGTAAGCGAACTCTTCCGGACGCTTTTTAATCATTTTAATTACTTCTCTTCTTTGTGCCGCAGGAAGTGTTTTGAGAATGTAGATTCCCTGGCCTCCGGCCAAGTTTGGAGACTTAACAACCCAGTCGTCTGGATTGTTTGCGATTATCTCGGCAGACTTAGCCGTTGGCGGCAATGTCTGTGGTGGTAAAATCTTTGTGCCCTTTGGATCTAGACCCTTTTTAGAGATCTCATCAGCAAAGAACTTAGGCCCATAGTGGGTAAGGGTGGCAAGAATCAGTTTATTGTCCAAGATTCTATTCAATCCGCCCATGTATAGTTTTCTTTTAACGATTGCGTTGATAGCTCCCGGAATTCTGTATGAAGACTCAAGTGGAACTGGTTTTCCGTTCGCGTCTTTAACAACTTCTGGTTTGCCATTCGGTCCTTTTCTAAGGGCATCTGTTAGATAGATTGCCTCTCCTGAGTCCGGGTCTCTAAGTGTCAAATCTTTCTCAGGGTCAAATAGGGCCGAGTCAGAGTTTACTCTTGAGTAAACTGCAGTCACTATTGGGTTCTCATTGCAAACCGTTCTAAGTCTAATGTAGCCTTTGCTGTCTTGGTAAAGCTGGTCAGCGTCAGCGTAAACAAGACCAGAGTATGCTGCAAGTTGATGAATCTCTGGAGCCGCTCCATTTGATCCCCCTGGTGGAAGAACGATCTGGATGCCGTCCTTTCTTTTAGTCCAGTTCTCTCCAAGAGATTTGTAGGTTTCACCTAAAACTTTAAAGTGGTCATTAGGCATTACTTTGCCTAGCGAATCCAAGATTTCTGGGTTCTGATTATAGATGCCTTGAAGCATGTTCATGTTGTTTGAAGCGCCAGAAGGAGAGCCTGCGTTTAGCTCCAAGATTCTAAATGGAAGTCCTGGCAATTCTTCTTCCTTGTTCTTTGCAATGAGCTTTGGAAAGGAGTCGCTCTTTTGAAGGTAGTCTTCAACTAAAACAAGATCCAGTCCAACATTGTCAAAGAAAGGATATTCCTTCATGTTTTTGTGGTGAAGTTGAGGGTAGTAGCAAGGTGAAGTTTGTATCGCCTTGATAAAGTTTTCTCTAACTGAAGCGGGCAGGCTTTGAACAAAGTCGCTTGATTCAAGATCGCGGGCGCCATAGATGTCCTGCAAAACCTTTCTCATTGCTATTATTAGTCTTTGAGATGCCTGTTCAACCTCATTGAATAGAGACTTTTGAATTGGCACAACTGTGGTTGTGCATGGAACAGTAAAAGTTTTGTAGCCTTTAGCTGTTTTTTTAGAAAAGGTAAGGTCTCTTGCTTTCAAAAACTTTGTAAGCTTTTTACTCTCATGGAAATGCTCTTCAACTTCCTTTTCAAGAATTCTTTTCGCTACTGGCTGAGCATGTGTGTAGGCCTTGCGAGCCTTCTTAGCGGAGAAAAGGTAGTTCGCCACCTTTACCTCAATATTGCCGATAAAACCTAAGTTAGGGTTGTATCTTTTAGTTGAATTCTTTTTTGATACGTCTTCTTTCACTGTTAAACCTCGGATTTTTTTCAATTACAAAGCAATCCGTGCTCTGGGAAAATTGATAAAATTAGTAAAGTAAATATACAGGTTTGGTTGATGCGATGCAATGTGTTTATACAATTTACCCACAATTCAACCGCAATAGTGTAAATAGCAGCTGCGATTCGCTAAAATTGTGTAAAAAGTTCATTCAGTAAATAGAAATTATTGGTAGGAAAGTTTTGTATCTAAAAATTTATTTTAGCTCCTAAAGATGAACTAAAGTAAACTTAAGAAGACGGTCACTAAGTTGAATTTTACAGGGATGGAAAATAGTGAAAAAAAATATCTGCGTTATTGAGGACGAACAAGACATTCGCGAGTCGGTAAAAGAGTTTTTTGAGGAAAACGAATACACGGTGTTTGATTATTCAAGTGCTGAAGATTTCTATCAAAATCAATTATCTGAAGACTTTTGCGGGGTTTATCTACTTGATTGGACACTCCCAGGAGACTCTGGAATTGATGTTGTAAAAAAAATTAGAACCCAAGATAAAATTTCTCCCATCTTTATTCTTTCAGCTAAAAGCAGTAGGGAAGAGGTGCTAGAGGGTCTTACTGCAGGGGCCGACGACTATTTGACCAAGACATTTAGCTTTGATGAGTTGGCCGCAAGAGTTGATAATGCAGCCGCAAAGTTTGAGCTTCTACTTCAAAAATCTCAGCTTGAAGACTTTAGGCTGCTTCCTGAAGCAAACGCATTTATTAAAAACGGAAAAACGGTAAACCTCACATCACGAGAGTTTACAATCTTCAACTACCTTGTTCAAAAAACAGGAGAGCCTGTCACAAGAGACCTTTTGATTGAGTGCTTCTCCAATGAAGAGAAAATGACCAATAGAAATATTGATGTGCATGTTTTCTCGCTAAGAAAGAAGCTCAAAGAAGTGTCCATGCACATAGAGACTGTGTGGGGCAAAGGTTACAAGCTTATTTAGAAGAACATTCTAAACTCTACTTCATAGCGATCAACCTTTTCAGTGTTGCGGCCATGCAGCATCTTTTGGTAGTGAAATTTAAGCTGCCCTGGGAGCAGAAAATCGTTGTTTAGGTAGGGTTGAACCGTTGTAATGGTGCCCGTCATTCTTAGATTGTGGGCACTGGATTCGGTATTGGCCGCAAGGTATTCATTCGCATCGTCATACTCGCTCTCATACTGCGCTTTGCCCACTTTCTCGTATAGATAGGCCGCCCTCATCTCAATCCATTGTGAATGCAAATATTCAAGGTCCATATTAAAAAGAAGCTTGTTGCCTAATTTTTCTTGGAACGTGCCTTTTTGATCTGAAATGGACATATCTGAACTTGTTGGAACCCTCAGCTCCTTGTCACTTGCAAACTGATAAGTGTATCTAGCGAAAGTGTTTAAAAACATGCGGTCTTTGATTCTGTATCCACCGCCAATTTCCCCAAAAATATCCCATTGACCGTCACCGAAGGCGATATCCTGAAGAATGTCTGGATTGTCTTCTCTTCCAGTTGGGGCAATAAACCCAGCTGTGACCATGGCCCCATAGTTGTCTTTGGAAAGAAAGTTGTTCATTATTCCAAATTCCATGTCTCCCGGGCCTTCGGCGCTCCAGTCGCCAATTTCACGATAGCCATAATTTTCCACCAATAAGTTTTGAATGGTCGAACCGTTGATTAAGTCCGGCGCGTTTTCAAAGAAGCTGCCAAAGCCTTGTGCAACGTCGTTTCCTGTCTCGGTGGAGTAGAGATCTGCGACTTCGTCAAAGTTATTTTCTTTAGTGCGCTTGTACTTCATCTTCACTTCAGCTTTGTACATGGGCAATGCTCCATACACAGTGGTTTTTTCCGTGAGTCCCCATGCCAAAGCATAAGCATTGATATTTAGATTTGCTGCTCCTGAAATGTTAAAAGAACCTGCGCTTAGCCTGTCAAAGCCCTCTGGGTAAATCTCACGAACACGATTAAACATATTCTGGATACTTGTATCCTCCAGGGCGTCAAGAGAGGAGGAGTCCAAGGTGATGTCATAGGCCAGAGGTCTTAAGCTCTCAGAGTGGTTGTAAGATGAATCAATATTTGAAGTTTGAATATTTCTAATTATTGCCGACCTCACGCCTTTTGGCAGCGTTTTATAGTATTGTGCGTGTGCGAAGCTTGAAATTAAAACTAGAGCGGCCACAATGTAATACTTCATAAGTTCAGAATCCTCTCACTGTTTGACCCTGTAATTTTGATTAGTTATTGCCAAAAAACAGGTAAATGTTTCATTGAATGAAGTCTCATTCTAGGAAAAAGCGGGAAAATGTTCATGGTTTTTTGACAGCGCGTGTAAAAATGACATGCACTGTCATTAAAACTGTCATCAAATCAAAAATTCCCTCATGATTAATCCATACCTAAAAGGAGAGAAAATATATGAGGCTGTTTCTTGTAGCGCTGGGGCTGTTATCTTTTATTTCATGTGAGAAACAAACAATTGAACCTATGTTTGCTAAAAAGAGTATGGCGGAGCTCTATGGGGACGGAGAAACAATGGACTTCACCGTTAAAGTGCCGCTCACTCAGGATACCCTAAGCTTCTATGATGCAAGCTCTATCTTGGGAGATACTACCATTGATCAAAGTAGTGGAATGATAAGCGAAATGTACAATTCCTTAAAATACTCTGTCTTTCAGATGGGAGTGGGAATGGGATTTTTTAACAAGGTTAAACTTTCATTTGCCTCTGAGCTACCAGATATCGACTCACAATATATAAAGTCACTTAAAGTTAAAAAAATCTTCTTCGCTTTGGAGAACTGTGAGGAAGACGAGATTAACTGTTCAGCCTTCGACAAGAGTCGAAAAGCAAACCTTAACCTTTTGGATAAGTTCTTTATAAACTTTACACCTTTAGACTCCAGGAGTGATATGGGCATTATGGAGAATGAAGATCCAATGCTTGATGAGAAAGACTTTGAAGAAGAAGCCTCCAAGGCCTTTGAAGACAAAGCAAAAGAAACTTCGGACAATCAATTTACAATCGCTCGCTTTGACAACGACACGGATCTTAGAAGAAGTCGCTCTAAAAGCAATAGTTTCTCTTCAACAGTGATTCTTAGAATGAAAAAGGACCTCTTAAAAAGTGAGAAACTTGATCAGCTTAAGGTTCTTAGAAGCTTGAAAGAAAGAAAAATTGTTAAAACCTTCTCCACAGTAGGGGAAAATCTATACGTAGAACTTTATAGGCCAGATGACTACATTAAGATGGTCGTTTGGATAAATCAAAAATATGGATCAATTGAAAACTTTGGACTTCGAAAAGTGGAAAGGTGCACTCAACTAATTTGTGCCGACATTGAGGCAAGCAAGTCCAATCTCGTGCCTTTTCTTGAGGGTAAAGACAAAATTCGCTTTGACACATACTTCTCAATTAAAAAGCTGGAAATGAATGATTTCAAATACAACGGATATATTGAGCTTGAGTTTAAGTTGGATTTAGGAGTTTAAGAGAAGGCCTTGCCAAGACTTATTTCGTACTTTTGTCCAAGCTCCTTCACAGCTTTAATGACTTCTTCTTTAGTGACGACCAAATTCAGAACGCTATTGGAGAAGTTCGGTCCTAGACTGCAGCCGTTGCTGCACTTAAAGTCGCTGGAAGTTAATGCGATCGATTTGATTTCTTCTTTATTTTGAAAGTCTGAATACCACGAAAAATAATCTTCAACGACAGCGTGCATCTTTTTATATATCTCTTCGTTGTTTTCTTTGGAGAGATTGTAAAAGAATTGACTGGTGGCCTTGGCCTTGCCGTTGAAAGTCATTTTAACGACTCCACTAGAAGTCAATTTTAGGGTATCATTAAAGCAGCCTGGACAATACATATGCACATTATGCAATGAGTGTGACAACATTTAAACAAAAAAAGCGGTGATTTATGATTAGCGAGACCAAAATAATCGAAACAAGAGACAAGTGTAAACTGCACTGTGAGATGATTGAGAACGGAAGCCCTGTTTGGATCATTGTCACTCATGGTTTGGGAGAGCATTGCAGTCGACATTCCCACTTCTTTAAGATGTTTAGCCAAAACTTCAGTGTGTGCTTGTATGACCTTAGGGGACATGGAAATAGTTAGGGGGAAAAGGCCAACGTGGAAAGCTTTGACAAGTATGTCGAAGATCTAGAGGACGTGGTTCAGTTTCTTCAAGGAACATATGATATGAAAAGGCATATATTATTTGGCCATTCAATGGGAGGACTTATAACCTCGGCCTATATGCAAGAGAGGGCAACGGATGATTTTTATCCAGAAAAGGTTTTTCTTTCCTCTCCAGCAGTGGCGGCAACAGGGCTTCTTGGAGAGTTTTTTAGATATTCGCCTCTTAAATTTAATAAGCTTTTGGCGGCCGCGCCAGTTTCGGTGAAGCTTGCCGGTGTTTTGGACTTAAAAAAGCTTTCACACGATCCAAGAGTTTATGAAAACTACGTGAAGGATCCGCTTAACAGGTTGAAGATCCACTCCCATCTTTTTCTAGAAATATTGGCAAAATCAAGAGAAGTGTTTTCAAAACCGCTTAGGATAAAAACTGATCTTTATGTGGCGATTGGCACGGAAGATGAGCTCGTTAATCCAAAAGCGTGTATTGAATACTTTAAGAAGATAGAGAAGCATGCAAAATTGTATGTTTCAGAAGGTGGATGGCATGAGCTTCACAATGAAATTGAAAGATATAGAGTGCCCTACCTGGAGTTTTTAGAGGAGTCCATAATGGACTCCATCTTTAATTAGGCCTCTTGAGACTTTATAAAACTCACTCTCTCGGCAGCGGGAGGGTGGGAGAAGTAAAACTTCGAGTACACTGGGCTAGGAGTTAGTGAACTTGAATTGTCTTTATACATTTTTACCAACGCTGAAATTAGCTCCTGGCCGCTGGCGTTTTTAACCGCAAATTCATCCGCCTCATATTCATTTCTTCTACTAAACCAAGCGCTCACAGGAGTCATTGGAAAAGTGTAAACAGGAACAAGGTACATAAACAAGATTAAGGCCATGTAACTTGAAGAGTTCTGGACGTTGTGTGCTAAATAAAAAACTTCCGAGTCATATGAAACACCCAGTATATAAAAGCCTAAGTATAAAAAGACGGACATGATGGCCATGCTTTTTAGAATATGTTTTCTTTTAAGGTGTCCCAACTCATGTGCCAAAACAGATACGATTTCCTGCGGGGCAAGGGTTTTTAAAAGCGTATCAAAGAATACGATTCTTTTATTTTTTCCAAATCCTGTGAAGTAGGCATTGCCATGAGAGCTTCTTATACTTGCGTTCATGACATAGTAATCTTTGAAGTTCAGATCAATTCTATTAAGGAGCTTTTCGATTTCAGTTACAAGTGTTTGGTCTTCAAGCTTTGAGAATTTATTAAATAGGGGAGCGATGAACCTTGGGTAGGCCCACAACATTATAAATTGGAAGGCCAACATGAAGGTTGCCGCAAAAAACCACCAGCTTGAGCCAAGCCCCTCCATGATTTTCATTAAGGCATAGAAGAAAGGAAGGCCAATGATTGCTGAAACCAAAAGCTCTTTTAGCTTGTCCATGACGAAAAGCTTAGGAGTTGTTTTGTTAAAGCCAAACTTCTCTTCAAGGACAAAGGTGTGGTAAATTGATTCTGGTAGTCCCAAGGCCATACTAATTAAAGCAAGGGCGCACACAAAAACTAAGGCCGTTGGTGTCGTATCAAGGCCAAACCCTCTGGCCCACTGATCAAGAATATTTAGGCCCCCAAAAGCTATCCAAAACATAAGAATTGCGTAATGCCAGGCAGAGCTAACCGAATTAAACTTCATTTTTGCGACAGTGTAGTGAGCGGCCTTCTTATGGCTCTCTAAGTCTATTTTATCTGCAAATTCTGCTGGAACGCTGTCTTGATGTTGTCGAACATAATTTAGGTTTACGTAATTAAGAACGATTTTTACAATAAGTTGAAATGTGGCCAGAAAGATAAATAAATAAAACAAACTCTCAGTCATACAGAACCTCACGGGGAATTTTATGAAAGTCATGCAAGTGTTTATGCGCAACTCTCTTAGAAACTTTAACTATATTTTATATAGTGAACTTAATAATAAGGCCATTTTTGTGGATCCATTGGACATAGACAAGACAATGCCAATTGCCATCGCAAAAGGTCTGGAGCCTGCTTACCTTTTAAACACTCATGGACATGGTGATCATACTAAAGACAATAAGAAGTTTCTAGAGAGCACAAATGCTTCACACCTCCAACTCGATGATGGGGAAGAGTACCAGCTTTCACAAAGAGAGAGCATTAAGGCGATACACACTCCAGGGCACACTAAAGATGGATTTTGCTTTGTGCTGATGACAGACGGCAAGGCCCACTCAGTAATTAGCGGTGACACACTGTTTAATGCGGGGGTGGGAAACTGTAAAAACGGTGGAGACGTTGAGACCTTATATAAAACTATCACTGAAAAAATATCAAAGTTTCCCGACAACTTGCTAGTCTATCCGGGACACGACTACCTTTTAAACAATCTTGAGTTCGCCAAGACGGTTGAAGAAGACAATGAAAAGATAAACGAGCTTATCGATATTAGAAAGTCACAAAGCATGGATGATGAGTTCATGGTGACCTCAATGAAGATTGAAAGAGAAATTAATCCTTTTTTAAGACTTGAAAAACTCAAAACTAAAACTCATCATAAGGACGAAAAAGAATTGTTTTTTGAACTTAGATCTAAAAGAGATCAATGGTAAGGAGTTTTATCTATGGCGAATCTTCCAAAAATTGGAAACATGGCACCAGCTTTCACACTTAAAGACCAAAATGGGGAAAAGGTAAGTCTTAAAGACTTT
Organism: Halobacteriovoraceae bacterium; assembly: GCA_002711995.1. Taxonomy (GTDB): domain Bacteria; phylum Bdellovibrionota; class Bacteriovoracia; order Bacteriovoracales; family Bacteriovoracaceae; genus UBA845. The sequence continues at coordinate 18,743 of PASN01000021.1, forward strand.
AAAGGCGAAAAAAATGTTGTTTTGTACTTTTATCCCAAAGCTATGACTCCAGGCTGCACTGTTCAGGCCTGCGGTATAAGAGATTATAAGAAAGAATTCGCAAAGGCTAAAACTGTAGTTCTTGGCGTGAGCCCTGACGCACCAGAAAGACTGGCAAAATTTCAAGATAAACAAGACCTTAACTTCACACTGCTTTCAGATCCAGACCATAAAATCGCTGAAAAGTACGGATCATGGGGAGAGAAGAAGTTTATGGGCAAAGTTTATGACGGTATTCTTCGCCAGACATTTATAATTGGCAAAGATGGAAGACTTAAAGAGATCATGTCCAAAGTGAAAACTAAAACCCATCACGACGACGTGTTAAACTACATTAAAGAAAATCTATAGTTGCACTATCTTCAATTTCTTTATCAAACAAAACTTCAATGGGCATCTTCTTTCGAAGGTGCTCTAGTAAGTTTAATACTGGAGTGTAGTACTCCGGAGTTGTGTGCAGTAGAATGTCCCGATGGTGCTCATCAGAAGACTCGTTAAGCGTCGAATAGAAGGCCAGTCCTTCGTTGGACTCAAAGGTGAAGTATAAAAAACTGGAGTCGGCCTTGGTCACTCTCAGTCTCATTTGTCTTAATTTTTTAGTTTCATGATGATTCATAATTTCTCGCATCGAATAAATCGTTGAATAACATTGACTTAGCCACCTTACAAGCCTTAAAATAATTATAGTTAACTAAAAAGTTTTTCGCTTGTAGTCATGGAGGACTAATGTTGAAAAAATTTTCCTTAGCAGGCCTACTCCTAGTTAGTCCTTTTCTTTTATCAAGTTGCTCTAGTCTAGTTGAATCAACGAGAAAATCCTTATTGGGTAGCGAAACTCCGCGTAAAAAGTCCAAAGAGGTCAAGTGGGTGAGTAAAGCTCAGTACGATGGACTTATGGAGCGTTACAAGAACCTTTCTGATAAATACGAAAAATTAAAAGATGAAAGCCTGCAGAGCTCACAATCTGCCTACGATCAAGTGGACGAGCTCGCAAAACAAACACCAACTGAGACTGTGGATGTTTTTGCCAAGAACGGCCTTGCTGACCAGGCCGCAAAGTCTGCCCACACTCCTGTGCCTGTTCCAAAACCTGCACCCAAGGGCAAGCTTAATAACGACGAGGTGTCACAAGAGCTTCAATATTATAAAAAGGCCATGGCCTTAAAAGAGAATGGAAAAATTGATGAGGCCTTAAAGATTTTTCAATATTTAGAGAGATCTCCCACAGACCAAGTTCGTGTTAGGGCCCGTGCCCAAATAGGCGATATCTATATGCTTAAAGGACAATATGATCTGGCCTTGCAAGTGTATGAAACAATGATTACAAACGATGCATTTTCCGGAAAGATACTTACTGCGCTTAAAAAGGCCGTAGTTTGTTGTGACAGGTTGAACCTGACGCAAAAGAAACTTAAATATCAATCCATTTTGGAAGACTTTTTTGAAATAGAAGGCTAATGGGAACAAAAAAAGCAACAATCCTATTCACCGCTTTCCTTGCCGTGTCCGCGAACGCTCAGCTTGCGCAGGATTTGGTGCTTGAGGACCCTGAGGACATTAAACTCCTTATGAATGAATTCCCTGAGAATGAGGGGGCTCAATCAAAGAAAGGCAAAGGTATTGAAGACCTTGCTGTTGATGATTTGGAAGAGTTAAAAGAGGACCTTGGAGATATTGAATTTACTCTGCCTGATGAAAAACTTTTAGGTGGCGAATCCTCTAAACCAAAAATCATCACTGGAGAGGCCTCAGGCAAAGAAGAACTTATATTCGATGTCGGAAAACAAGAAGAGGAGCTTTTAGAACTCACTAAAACTCTTAAAGGTAAAATACCTGCAGATGAGTGGAAAGAGATCGCGGATGCAACAACTCAAAGCTCCTACACTGTCCAAAAGGGTGATTGGCTTTGGAAAATCTCCAAAAAGCTCTTTGGTTCCGGTTTTTATTATTCAAAGATCTGGGCGCTAAACCCATACATCACTAATCCACACCTTATCGAACCCGGAATGGTTCTAACTTTCGACACTGGCTCGCAAAGTGCTTTGCCTAAGGTTGGGGGAAAGAGAAAAGATATCGGAGACACTGGAGTTTCTGGTGACCCTGAATTTGCAAAGTGGGGAACCGATGCGAAACCTGAATGGTTAACCGAAAAAGAAGCCTTAAAAAAGCAAGGTGTATATATTCAATATTCTTCTGCAGACACGGCCGAGGATCTTAAAAAAATAAGTTCTAGAAGCCTTGTTACAGAGTACGAAGCATACGAGCCACCAAGACCGGACTTTTTAATCGAGATACCTGGTGAGCAGTATGATGAAACAGGGTTTGATCGCTCGGCCAAGGTCTCTTTTGACTTTAAAGAAGGTTTCTACCTCAATACGTTTATTTCAACAAATGTTGTGCAAGATTTTGGAAAAGTTGATTCAGCCATAGAGGCAAAGCAAATGTTCACAATGTGGGACAATATGTATTTAAGGTTTGACGACAACCTTAATGTTATCCCAGGTGACAAGTTTTCAATCTATACCGCTCAAGGTGGTATGACTCACAGAAACTCTGACAGAGAGGGGTTTAAATATACAATTGTTGCAAGTGTGAAAACGGTAAAGAAGCTTGGCGATCTTTGGGAGTGTGAAGTGATCGAGTCCGCAGGAGTCGTGAATAGAGGTGACCGAATCACAGTTTACACGCCAAAAATTGAAAGTATTACGAGCACCTTTAACACTAGAATCATAGAGGCGATCTTGCTTGGGGCCTTCCAAAAGCATAAGAAATTTGCCTCCACCGGCGATGTCATTTACTTGGACAGAGGTAGAGCTGACGGTGTGGAAATGGGCAACGTATTTGAAGTTTATGGCTTTGAAGATAGAGGAACTGGAAGAAAGATTACCACCAACCCAACTTATAAGAACGGTGAAGTCACTGTAATATCGTTAACCGATAACTTTTCAACAGCACTAGTTACTCAGAGTAGGCGAGACTTTAACATTGGCGACATCGCGGTTACCAAAACTAAAGAAAGTGCTGCCAGGGCCTACAGGTTGAATTCAAGAATTAAATCGGGTGCTGACTCTTTAATAGAGGACCAAGCACTTGAAGAACTGGACGTTGAGTTAAACTTGGATGATCTTAATGACGAGCTTTTAGACAAGGCGGATAGGATTCAATTCACCGAGGATGAGCTGAGCGAGCTTGAAAGACAAGAGCGTGAAAAGTCCATAATGTCTGAAGAGGAAAAGGACCTTAGAGCTCTTGAGCGCTTGGAGAGTGAAATAGAAGACGCTGAAAGAATGCTTAGAGACTCAAAACTTTCCGAAGACAAGTGGCTTGAGGGCCAAAGTCTAGACAAGATAGAAAAAGATCTTATGTACACTCAACAAGAGTCACTAGATGAGATTGAAGAAAACTTTGGAAAGCGCTATTTGGATGAAAATTTAAATGACAAAGAAAATCCATTTGGTCTAACAGAGTTGGATATTGAAGAAATAGACGAGCTTTTAAACATAGAAACTGAACTTGAGGAAAATAAGTGAAAACTCAAATCGCTTTAGGCCTTAAGGGATTTGCCATGGGAATGGCCGATATTGTACCAGGCGTGTCTGGAGGCACAGTTGCCTTTATCACAAATATTTATGATGAACTTTTAGAGGCGATAGCCTCAGTTAATAAAGAGTTTGTAAGAAAGGTTTTTAAACTTCAGTTTAGGAGCGCTCTTGAGCAGGTTCACTACAAGTTTCTCATTCCCCTAATGGTTGGAATCTTTTCCGCGCTTCTTTTAACTTCTAGACTCATGCACTACTTGATGAGTGAATATCCAATCTATACTTGGAGTCTGTTTTTTGGATTAATATCGGCTAGTGCTTTATATATAGCCAAGCATATTGAGCACCCTAAAAATAATTTAACTTATCTCCTATTGCCCGTTGGGATTGCTGTGGGGTACGCGTGCGTCTCACTTGTGCCTGTTACCACACCGAATGCCTATCCCTATATATTCGGGGCAGGTGCCATCGCAATTTGCGCCATGATTCTTCCAGGCATAAGTGGATCATTTATTTTGCTAATTCTTGGAAAGTACGCTTTTGTGACATCCGCCCTAAAAGCGCCTTTCGACGACAATAATATTTTTATAATTATGGTTTTTTGCGCAGGATGTTTAACTGGCATATTGAGCTTCTCGAAGCTTTTAAATTATCTTATGCACACCCACAGAAATGCAATGATGTTTGTGCTTACGGGATTTATTATAGGCTCACTAAAAAAAATATGGCCTTGGCGAGAGGCAATTGAGACCACAGTTATAAGAGGCAAAACCTACATTCTTCAGGAGCATAATGTTTTGCCACAAAGCTTTGATCAACAAACAATTGTGGCCTTATTGATCATGATTGTTGGATTTTTCATGGTTTTGGGACTAGAATATGTTTCAAACAAATCTAAACGGGGTGTTAGCTCAGCTGGATAGAGTAGTTGGCTTCGAACCAATTGGTCGGGGGTTCGAATCCCTCACGCCCCGCCATTTCTTTTAAGTTCCTAAAATGATTCAACAAAGTCTCCCAAAAAAGCTTGCTCAGGCGTTGCACAGTTTACTCATTGCGAGAAAAGCCTAAATATCACCCAAGCCTTATGGCTTGGGTGACGCAATCGAGTGCCTTTAATTGAGCACTATGGCCTAGCCCTGCGTAGTGCTCAGCTTGGCGGATGCTCTTGTGTCCAGTAAGTGATTGGACGGCGTCCATGCTGCCTGAAAGCTCCCGAGCAATCGAGGCCATACTGTGCCTTAGCGTGTGCGTTCCTGAAAACTGAGGCAAACCCGCCTTTTTAAAGGCGCGGTCGTAGTGATGCTGAATTTGGCGATAGTTGAGAGGTTCGCCGTTTATATGAAAAACATAAGAGCAATTATCGCCTCCTGAGAGGCGATCCACAAAAATGTCATATAAAGGTTTAACTATCCGCACATACTTCACATCATTGTTTTTTGTATAAGGCTTTAGCTCCACAAAAACTTTTTGTTTGCTCCAAACCACCACATCCTTGATTAAAAGCATTCCCTCTTGCAGGTCAATGCTATGGGTTTGAAGCCCCGCGATTTCACTCACCCGAGCGCAGCTGAAAAACTGGGTGATGGCAAATTTTTTAAAAAGCTCATTCTCAAAAGAGTCGAAAAATCTCTGCACCTGTTGGACAGACATCCTTTTATTCTTTGGAACGGACTTTTTAATTTTGCCCAGCTGATTGTGAAATTTGGTTAGCGGGATTATGAACTTGTAATCTTTGTAGTCGCGATACCAGTTAAAGATGACCTTGTACTCTTTGATTTCTTTGTCAAAAGAGAGGCGCTTGCGATTGTATTCGCAATCTCTCTTTTTTCTTAAAATCAACTCTTTGAAGAAGTCGGCGTTGAAGTCTTCCATATGCGTGTCTTTGACATCTTTATAGAAAACTTTGATCCTGGCCGTTTTAGCTTCAATGGAAGAATGTTCAAGATCTGAAAAACGCACATCTTGATATTCTTGCCAGACTTCCCTAAATTTGGGAGACGCTTTTTTCTTGGCTTCCTTTTCTGGTGAAAATGTTAGAAGCCATCTTTTCGCCTCTCCAAGCTTTGTAAAGTCCTTTGAATACTGCTGCTCATCAATGGTTTTGTAGGCCTGGTATTTGCCCGTTTTTAAATCTTTGCGGACATTTTTATGTCCTGGCAGTTTCTTGTATCTATTCATAAATTACCCTCCAGTAACCAGTTTTCGATTTCGTGAGGAATGAAATAGCGAAACTTGCCTTTCTTGATGCTGGGTATTTGACCCAATCGCGCCTTTTCATAGATTGTTTTTTTGGAACAATCCAGATAAGCCGCGACATGCTTTACTTTCCATATTTTCTTGTCAAAGAGCGAGCACGAACCCATAAGGTCCATGCCTGTGTTATTATCCATCATATCAAAAATCCCAATTGTTTATAACCTACCATCCGTTTTTTATACCCCTATACTTTTAATACTCCCTTAACCTCCTCCTTTTCTTAATCCTCATTCCCCACATACTTATCATCCATCTTATCCTTTCCACTACACGCCACGATTACTCCGATCCTCCACACCTTGCCCCAAGCTGAATTTGACTACCTATCTCGAAATTATGTGAGAGAGAGGTAGTCAAATTCGGCGAGCGGGCAAGTCTTTAAAATTAAACGTAAAAAACGTGGCGTGACTTTCACGCTTAAACATCTTCAATCAAGGTTCAACCGAGTTTCAACTTTGGGCAAAAATCCCGGCTGAATCCAAAACTTCCTTAAAATTAGTGAGCTTCCCCTGAAAAAAGCAAGGTGACTGCATGAGAGAAAAAGTATTGTTCTTAATCTCAGGCTCCAATAAAAGAATTGCTTTGTCTTGAAAGCGTTTCTTCAACAGCGGGTTTCTGTTTTCATCCAATTCATCCATCCTTTTCTTATAGGCCTTAAAGACCGGAGGCTTTTGGAAAACATACAGTACCCGCTCAAACTCTTCTGAGCGCAGGTACTTCAAAAACTTCTCTTCTATGCGATTACTTGCTTTCTGTGTGAGCTCTATTTCCACAGCTAGCTTGGACTTGCCGCATTCAAGCATACAATCTGGTCTTGTTGTGGCCCCCGCTTCTTCAAGGTTAAGGCCTCCAGAATCAAAGCGGCCAAGACCAAGCAGATAACTGAAGACATTCACACAAATTAGATCATGCAAAAGAACGTCTTTATTAATAGGCCATGACTTTTCCAGTCCTGCTTCCTTCAGTCCCTTCTCCGTTAAGTAGAGGTATTTTCTGTAGCCTTGATAATAAATGGAGCCTACGTAGTTCAACCTTTCAAGCTTGCTCACCATTTTGGCGAAGGCCTGATATGAAAATTGATATTCAACCTTGTTCAATAAACTTCTTAGGTCCAAAATTCTCCACCGCCCTAAAGTCTGAATAATGTCCTCATAGGTTCCTGAATAAAAAAATGTCTCTCTCAATAATTACCTCCTCTAATAACTTAATAACTGTTTACGCGTTTCGAGCACCTTGACGGCTGCTCTTTGAAAATAAAAAACACCTCCTATTGCTGTGAGCTTTAGAACGATTAAAAGCACTCGCCATAGCTCTAGTTGATATATGCATGTGTAGATTAGTTCGCTGGTAAAAGATAAAAAAAGGAGAGGGTAGGCAATCCACTTAAACCACTTAAATAGACACAAGTGATCATGAGCGGCTTTAAGCTTTTTTAAACCGTAGTTTGCCGGGTCCACATTCAAGTCGATTTTATTCACTGAAACATTTGATCGTACTTGAAATAGAGAAAAAGCAAAGAGCGCCAGAAGAGCAGGAAGAGTGAAGATGTATTGCCAATATTTGAAAAAACAAATTTGAATCCCGAACCAAAACAAAATTAATAGCGGCAAGAAGAAGTTTTCTAAAAAGACCTTTTGCTTCCAAAGCGCTCGGTCCAATTGAAGGTGGAGAGCGATGTATTGGGCATCGTTTTCATAGGCCTGTTTAGAGGCCTTGCCCATATCACTTAATAACTCGTCTAAGTATTTACTTCTTTCAGACACTGACTTTCCTTTGTTGAACTTGTGTCTTACTAGTCAAAAAGCGTGCCAAAAGTTGAGAACATGGGTTTCGAATAATTTCAATAGGATAGGTTAAAACAGAAAAAGCGGAATTATCATGATGATAATTCGCGATTATTAATATGATAATTTTTCCAATTCAGAGTTGTCCCTTTATTAGAGAAAATTAATTTACATGTAGGCTTTTCATACTTGCTGTTTTTAAGATGGCACTGCGCGTCTTTTTGTGGCAAGTTCGTTTTCATTGAATACAGCGACGCCACTTATGCGTTTAAGAATGGTTCAGAAAGATATGCTTTTCTAACCACGAATAGAAAGAAAAAGAAATTATTAACAAGCTTTGGATATAAACCATTACTTTAAAAAGCAAGGAGAAAGAAATGAAAAAGTTACTAATTGGCATAATATTACTAGGGGCTTTCACTGCCTCTGCAAAGTGTGACTTAAATACAATGACAACAGTTGAAAGGTCTTCGGTTATTTTAGACACATACAGATTTAAAGATAAAATTGTAAAGGAAGGATTAAGCACAACTGAATTTTGGGAAGAGATTAAGTCACAGCCTTTACTTGGTAATGAGTACGAAAACCTTGAAGGAGCTGATATGGAAGCAGCTCAACGAACTGAATTTTTTGGTATGCTTAATTATTTAAAACCAAAGCAAAGTGATTCTAGAACAGCTTTAGTGAATTTTATAAAAAGTAATCATGGTACAGTTACATATTGTGATGTTGCTATCAAAACTGGTGAGCTTTATAAAAGTGTTAGGTAAAACTTAGACCATTGTTCATAAACCACTAGCTATCGATTAAGTCTCTGTTTAGGAAAGCAGAGACTTGAAACAAAATTCACTTCGATCACGAAAGATCGTCTTTATAATCATGGTTTGATGAA
>PASN01000022.1 GCA_002711995.1 Halobacteriovoraceae bacterium
CACTTGCTATTGGTCGATCCAAATGAAGCCATTGAAACTAAAACCATAAATCCTAATAAAAACTTTTTCATGTATATTCTCCTTGTGTTTTAAATTAATGGTTTATATCCAAACCGTGTTTATTGTTTCTCTGTATTGTTTAAACGTGAATCAAACCTTGATATTAAAGACGATCTTTCGTGACCGAAATGGAGTTTTGTTTTAAGTCTCTGCCTTTCTAAACAGAGACTTATTGGTGACTTATTATTTGTACCTGATTCAAAAATTGGTACTTTTATTCAGCCTCAACTTCCAGGCAAGTTGCGGATTCCGCGGCATCCTGACATACACTTTCTGATGAATTCCTGCGGCACTTTAATACAAAATTGTTACGAGCAAGTTCTTCAGCTCCAGCAGAAACCTCTATATTTATTGTAGAGTAAGCTGGGTCCTTCCCGACACACTTTATAACATTTGCCTTGGTTGCCTCACAAAATTCAACCCCAGTATTGAAGCCGCGTTCAAATTCAGAAAATTCTTGCGCGAACACTGGAACTGAAGCGATTAAAACACTTAGCAGTAAAATTAGACTTTTCATATTTTCTCCGTATGTTTAATGGAATGGTGGAAGTCCAAACCGTCTTATTAAAATCTCTATATACTTATCAAACCATGAACTAAAAACGATCTTCATTGATCAAAAGGAATATGCTTTAAGCCTCAACCATTTAAAGTGTGACTTATTAGTTATCTAGTTATTTTTGATGACGGCAAAAGTTAACCTTATCTTCGTTCTCGATATTGTAGTCTGATGCCATATTCAAAATATCTTCAATTAGGTCTTCCGCAATGAAATTTTGCCCATTTTTCAAAAACAGTTTTGCTTTAATTGACAGCATCTCAATTCTTAAAAGCTTGTATTCAGGCGAGTTTTTATCTTTGCATTCACTCCCAAACGCAAGTGAACTCATTAAAAAGAGTAAGGTAATACCAATTGCATCAATGGTTTTCTTCATTTTTTCCTTCTTCAAAAAACTTTCATCAGCCCATGATGTTAAACGATCATTCTTAATCGAAGTAAAACATGTTTTAAGTTTCTGCCTTTCTAAAAACAGAGACCTTTTCAGTAATTCGTAATTTATTCAACTCGGTTTAGGCACTCATCCAGAACTGATATTTTTTCGCTTATCTCAGCTCTAAGGTTTGCCAGAGATCTATTCGTAAGTGCTCTATGGTCATCAAATTTATGAGCACTTGGATAATAGCGACCATTTTGACCTCGATCCCAAAAATCATAAAACACACTCGCATTATTTGCTTCTACGGTATAGGCCTCTTCTGCAATGTTTAGAGCATCAAGGCTCTTTTTTAAAAGAGAGTGATAATGTTCTTCGTAACACTCGACTTTAGTTCCAGCTAAAGACGACATCGTAGTTAAAAGAGTTAACCCTAATAGTGTTTTCTTCATAATAAACCCTTTTTCTCCACCTTGATGGTTTATGTTTAAACCTTGTTTATAATTTATTGGCTTTAACTTTATTTTTAGAAGAGGCATGCCCTTTCTCAAAAAAGAACTCTCATCCCAAACTCAAAAGTAGACGAACACTACCGCAGTGCAGCACCATGTACAAGGTCGAAACTATGCTCATGAATTTTTTACACTTCCCCTCAACGAATCTAAATACTTACAAGTAGTCAGTTTTCCAGTTAGAATAATAGAGACACTATTGTGACAGAGTTTGGATTTTGCTGGAATAAATATGCATGACAAGTGGGAAGGTGCTGTTGACATCACTTGATCAAGTCAAGAATTGCAACGGCTAATTGCAAGACTATCACGATCAAATCCAGGACCCTTGTCATGTCTTCCATAACAAAAACCTTTGTTAGAGGCTCCCCAACATTTGGGGAGTTATGGAATACTGCAGACCTTCTAACAGGACTGCAGATGGTATTTCTTTTAAGTTTGACAAAGTTTTGCGGTTTTGAAATATGAAGGTGCCTCTTTCGCAAGAGGCACTTTTTATGTGATCAGTTTTAGATAAGAATTATTCTTGTAGGAGATATGCTAAATGGGCAATGTTTCTATCGCTAAGCTCCCCTACAGACAGATCATATCCTTGCTCTGAAAGAGCTACTTCAAATTTCTCAGAGTTGTTTTCGAGCTCTTCTTTAAAAACACTAAGCTCAGGAAGTTCAGATATTGGTGTATCAAATGCTAGCACTTCCAAAGATTGATCCTTTAAACCTCTATAGAAAAAGATATCTCCATCAACAACCTTGGTAACTGCAATCGCAAGTCCTGTTACTGTAACTGGAATTGGGTAGACGACTGCAACAGCTCCTGCAGTGGAAGCTATGGTAACCGATCCACCAATATAGGCGTAAAGGACGCCTTCCATATTGCTTGCTTTAGCTGCGCTAGAAAAAAGACAAGTAGATGCGATTGTTGCCATTAAAAACTTTTTCATAAAAACTCCTAAATTGTGCTTTAGCTTTGGTATGTCGGTATATCCATAACCTTAACTCTGCGCAAAAGAATAATGCTCTAACGAATTTTTTACAGTATGCTCTCCCACTGAGCCTAACTATCGAATAATATTGAAGACTAGGAATATACGTGGTATCTTCGGGCCATCAGGAGAGCGTATTGAGCAGTTTAGATTTATTAAAACTTCAGACCGAGTTTTTGCGTGGCCTTGAAATAAAAGGCAAGACCTTTAACACAGTTAAAAACTATCGAACCGACTTAAATATCTTCAATCAATATCTTGAAGCAAATGGCAGATCTTTGATGCTCACAGAGTTAACTCTTCAGCAGGTTAAAGAGTATTCTTCTCATCTGGAAAAAAAATACAACTCTCCAAACTCAATAAGAAGAAGAGTTCAGGCCCTTAGAATATTTTTTGACTGGCTTATCGAGAGAGGGCTCTACCAAGAAAACCCAGTGAAGAAGGCGTTAGTTTCACCTAAAGTTGTGGATCCACCAAGACCATTGGAATTTAAAAATATATTCACCCTTTTTAATCATTTGGAGTCTCTGATAGAAAACTCTCAAGGCCTAGAGAAGCTTATTCATATGAGAAACAAAATCATCTTCTATTTAATTTATGGTTCAGGCCTCAAAGTAAGCGATATTGAGCCTCTTTCTGAGTCCTCCATATTTCCTGGAAGCCCAGGAAGAGTAATGGTGGCGCACCCTAAAAGAGATCCATACACAATTCCTCTGCCACCAGGCTTTAATCAATTTTATATTGAGTTTAAAGAATCGTTGGAAGAGCAAAAAGACAAAGACAAGATTAACTTCAACAACCTTTTATTTAATGCCAACCCTTACAAGATCTTAAAGCGCGGTCTTAGCTCAAGAGGCATAGAGGTTATTTTTAAAGAGCTTTCAAAAAAGTTAGACATGCCGTTTACTGCAAAAAGTTTGCGACAGTCATGTATCATAAAGTGGCTAAACAAGAACGAGTCAGATTCGCAGGTAAAAGAATGGATGGGCGTTCAACCCGCTTACTCCTTGAAGGCCTACAAGCAGTATCTTGAAGAGGAAGATCACGCAAAAGAGTTTAGCGAAATTGGGGAAAAGATTTGAGTGATAAAAACTTTATGAACATGTGCCTGGATCTTGCTCAAAGAGCTTGGGGCAATGTTTCACCAAATCCATATGTGGGCTCTGTCATAGTTAAAGACGGAGAAATTATCTCCTCAGGATACCACAGAGGCCCGGGCCTTGCGCACGCTGAGCTTGACGCTATAAACAATGCAAAAGTTAGTGTTAAAGGCTCCACACTATATTGTAATTTAGAGCCATGCTGCCACACGAATAAACGAACCCCCCCATGTGCTCAAAGAATAGTGAAGGAAGGGATTAAACGAGTTGTGATTTGCAATCTGGACCCCAACCCGCATGTTGCAGGCAAAGGTGTTCAAATATTGAAAGATGCTGGAATTGAAGTTGAAACAGGAATACTTAAAGAAAAAGGCCTTGTCCTTAACGAAGTATTCTTTAAACACATTCAAGAAGAAAGCCCTTTTGTTCACCTGAAATGGGCGCAAACCCTGGATGGCAAGATTGCAGCAAAAGACTCTACTAGCAAGTGGATTACTTCCGATAGATCTAGAGCGCTAGTTCATCGCGAAAGAATTTCTCATGACGCCATCCTTGTGGGAGCTTCAACTCTTAGAGTAGACAACCCTTCACTAACTGCAAGAGAGGATGGAAATGTCGTGAAAAGGATCAAGAGAATAGTTGTGGCGAGCAAAGATGACTTTGATCATGACTTAAAGTTTTTCAGCGACGATTACAAAGACGATAGCATTTTAGCTCTCCCTGAAGGGCAGACTTCCAATTCAGATGTTGAGACTATATTTTGTAAAACAACAGCACATGGCAAGGTTGATTTGAACGACTTATTGGCCAAGCTCTATGAAAAGGAAATCTATTCCATATACGTGGAGGGCGGCCAAGGCATTCTCACTCAGTTTCTAAAGCAAAAGCTTTTCGATAGAGTTAGTGTTTTCATGGCACCAAAAATTGTGGGTGAAGGCGCTTCTCCCCTAGGATATATAGGCATTAACTCAATGAAAGAGGCATTGTGCCTTGAAAATCCAAAAGTTGAACTTTTGGGTGACAATATTTACATAACAAGCAGAGGTTCAAAGTGTTCACTGGACTAATCAAAGACATAGGCACAATTGAAAGTGTCAAAAGCAACAGCGAAGGCAAAGAGTTCATAATCAGAGCTCCAAACCTTTACAAAGACATTCAGATCGACGACTCAGTCGCGACTAATGGCGTGTGTTTAACTGCAACGGAGATAAAAGGTGAAACCTTTAAGATCCAAGCTGTTCACGTAACTCTAGAAAAGACAAACATAGGAAAGCTCAAGCAAGGTGATAAGGTGAACTTGGAGCTTGCCCTTAGACCTATGGACAGGCTAGGCGGACACTTTGTTCAAGGCCATGTGAATGGTGTTGGAGCAATTAAAAGCGTCAAGCAAAGGGGTAAAAACTGGGAAATATCCATAGAGGCTCCAAAAGACCTTTTTCGCTATATTATTGAGGAAGGATCAATTGCGGTTGACGGGATCAGTCTAACTGTTGCAAGGTTAAGCGAAAGAGAATTTACGGTGTCCATCATTCCACACACTTATGAATACACCATTCTCCACACAAAAAAAATTGGGGATTCAGTCAACATTGAAGTAGATATGATGGCCAAGTACTTGGAGAATTTTTTGCAACATGATAAGAGAAAATCTAAGTTTGAAGAGATGGTAAAAGATGCTTAGCTCAATAGAACAGGCCTTACAAGACATACAAAACGGAAAAATGGTTATCGTAATCGATGATGAGAACCGGGAAAACGAAGGTGACTTCGTTATGGCCGCGGAAAAGATTACTCCTGAAGCGGTAAACTTTATGGCCGTTCATGGCAGAGGCCTAATTTGCACTCCTATTACAAAAGAAAGAGCAAAAGAGCTTGACCTACCTCTTATGGTGGATGCTCCTGAGGACTCTCTTAAAACAGCATTTACCGTGTCAATTGACGCTAAGGACGGAATCACGACTGGCATTTCAGCAAGTGATCGTTCCAAAACAATAGAGCTTTTAGCAAAAAAAGAAACCACTCCTGATGACCTTTGCAGGCCAGGACATATCTTCCCTCTCATAGCTAAAGATGGTGGTGTATTGGAAAGAGAGGGCCATACAGAAGCAGCTGTGGATCTTTCTGAACTTGCAGGACTTCATCCTTCAGGTGTGATCTGTGAGATCCTAAACGATGATGGCAGCTGCTCAAGACTTGATGATCTTATGAAGCTTGCACATAAGCACAGAATCAAAATCATAACCATTGAAAACCTAGTGGAATATAGAAAACAACAACAACAATAAAGGCGAATTGAAATGAGTCAAACAATCTCGGCAGGTCTAACTCTTAAAGACCAAAAAATTGCAATCGTAGTCTCAAGATTTAATGAGTTCATCACAGGAAAGCTTCTTGGTGGAGCGAAAGACTGTCTTGAAAGACACGGACTTAAAGAAGAAAATATCACTATCGTTTGGGCCCCTGGAGCATTTGAGCTTCCATTTGCAGCGCAACAACTAGCTCAAACAAAAAAGTTTGACGCAATCATCACTCTTGGATGTGTAATCCGTGGGGCTACACCTCACTTTGACTACGTATGTTCAGAAGCTGCAAAAGGTGTTTCGGCTGTTTCTATGAAGTACGACCTACCAGTGGCATTTGGCGTGCTTACAACTGACACTATCGAGCAAGCAGTTGAGAGAGCGGGTACAAAAGCCGGCAACAAAGGCTGGGAAGCGGCCATGGCAACCATCGAGATGGTAAACTTAGCTGCAAAAATCAAAGAGCTATAAATAAAGAAAAGGCCTTCCGCTCGGAAGGCCTTCTATTGCACACTATAAAATTAAATCTTAAGCTTTAGTCCAGTTGATAAGTGCTAATCCCTTTGTCGTGCAAGCTGCTTAGACTGGAATTGGCCTTATGGTAGTAAATTTTGCTGCCTGCGGCTCCCACATTTCTCACCTGACCTGAGTAACAGCTAATTGCAGTCATTTTATCGCCTGAAGTTGTGCTAGAAAAAGTTCCATCTGATTTTAGACTAATAGCGTAGTCACTTGAACTCTCGTACTCTGCAGTGTCTTTTAAATATTCTTCATAACCAAAAAGAGAACAGGCACCAGGAGCGCTGTAATAAATGTCGTATACATCATTGCCGTGTAAAATTTTTGGATTGATAAATGAAACGGAACCATCTGGGTTTTCGATAATCTCATCGGCTTTTCCCGCTTTTTCATGTTCCTCTTTATTAATACAGGTAATCTCATTGAGAATATAACCGCTAGTGGTTGAGGAGTAGTTTCCACTACTACTCAAAGAAACAATATTGGCAAAAGTTTCATCAGAGTAATCAACAGGACCGCTTAAGTGCTCGTCAAAACCAAAAAGTACACAGGCCGCATCATGGCTTCCATAGTAAATAGGCATGCTTTTATGTCCACGTAGCATGCGGGGAGCAACGATGGTGTAAGAACCGTCTGGATTAGCAATAATCCCTTCATCAGTACTGCTCATATTGGATTGTGCTAGGGCTTGCCCCATTCCACTAGCAAGTAAAATTGCGATTAGAGACATTTTGATTTTCATGGTTTCTCCTTAAAACTAACTTGAACCAGTTTTTAAACGCTTTAAATTGGTAGAATATAAACCACGCAAAATAACGCAACGCAACACATAAAGCCTAAGCGTGAACATATTTCAGGCACATGTCTCCTTTTTCCCTTGAAAAATCTTCGTAAGTTGTATAAAACAGGGTGTTCTTTTTGGAGACAGGCAGAAAGAGCAGATTCTTATGAAAAACCGTTTCCTGTCCTTAGAATTCAACGGAACTCGAATTTTAAATCCTAAAATTCATGTCCCTGAATTCTTTGCTTAATGACAAGAGCAAAGGAGCTATCAATGTCAAAAACAACTATGGGCAAAAAATCTGCCTTTAAAATCCAAAGAAGATTGGGAACTGAGCTTCCAGGTCTTGGTAAAGCTGGTGCGCTAGAAAGAAGACCTTACGGTCCTGGTATGCACGGAATGAAAAGAAAGAAGCTTTCTGACTACACCATCCGTCTAATGGAAAAACAAAAAGTTAGATTTCACTACGGTGTACGTGAAAAGCAACTTGTTAAGATGGTTAAGAACGCTAAGAAAGACACTTCAAGAGCATGGGTTGACACTCTAGTAGTAAACCTTGAGCAAAGACTTGATAACGTTGTATTCAGACTTAACTGGGCGCCATCTATTGCAGCTGCAAGACAAATGGTAAGCCACGGTCACATCAAAGTTAACGGTAAGAAAGTTGACGTTGCTTCTGCTAAGATCAGCGTAAACGACGAAATCTCTATCACTGACAAAGGTGCTAAATCTGGAAACTACCTACAGGCTAAAGCGAAGCCAAGACTAAGCGCGATTCCTGCTTACCTTGCTTCTGAAAAAGACGGTGAGAAAGAAAAAGCAAAAATGGTTTCTGAGCCACTTCCAGAAGACATTCCATTTCCATTCGAAAAACGTCTAGTGATTGAATACTACTGGAAAGTTAGATAATCATAGTTTTATACTAAGATTAAATATAAGGCCTCGCTTTTTAGCGGGGCTTTTTTTTTGTAAATTAATTTCTACATACGGCCTATGTATCACTCCCCCTAAAGCGAAACCGTTTCTTGCAATGATAATTTAGGTTAATGAGAAACCTACTAATATTTATAATACTTTCAATATTCGCCTTTAGTGCTCGCGCAAATTCCTACTTCACCTATCTTTTACTTCAACAGGAAAACTCCTACAGAGAACTTGGCACAATTGGCGCACAGGATATTAAATATGAACACGACTTTGAAAGAGATTTTGGAGCTGGACTTGAGTACCGCTTTATGGACGATGGAAAGTTTTTTTTAGGTGCGGGTGTTGAGTATCAGGCCCCCATTAAAATTAAGCAGAATACAACAATATTAGATCAAGGCCAGGACCCTTCGGCCTTTACCTCAAGAGATGATCTCCAGCACATATCGTTCATTCATACATATCTTAATGCACACAGCAGAGTTGATGACACACTAACTTTTCTTATTGGAGTTCAGGCCACCATGCCGGACGTGCGCTCACATGGAAGATTTGACAAGTACAGGCTCTCAAATGGACTAGGGTACAGAGTTGGATTGGAACTCAGAATCTACAAAGACTGGAAGGCTCAGTTTCATTATCGCGAGGTCGTCCTGGATACTGAGGATGCAAACTCCTACGAAGGTGAACTTGATATAAGTTCGCTTATGGCAGCACTTGGTTACGAATTTTAAAGACCTAAATTAATGGGAGCTGAGACGCTAAATAAAAGATAAGTCCCTCTCTCGTCAGTCGTGGCATTAACTCCATTTACATCTTCTCTTTCTTTGTAATTGATTGTTCCGTATTCAGCGTTAGCGCTTAGATATGGAAAGAATTTATATCCAACACCCAGTGTGTAGCCAGACGGCTCAAGATATTCATTGTCGTCATCATCGGTTGCGTTGCCTCCAATAATATAACTAGCATACACTCTTAAAAGGATAGGAAAATCGTAACCTACAAAGGCGGCCATATGGTTGTAAGAGAACTCTGTGCTTGTGTCGTTGTCTATTTCCCACTCACCTTTTCGGCCATCTAGTCCAAGCATCAATCCCATTTTTTGAATTCCAACACGTCCGCCGTACATTGTGCCGCTAAATTGATTAGTGGAACTTGTGTCGTCTTCGCTCCATCCTCCATTGAAATTGAATCCTGCGTAAGGCTCAATTAAGAACGAAGCGTTAACATGCAAAGACACACAAATAAGAGTAAATAAAATCTTCATGATTTCTTTTCCCTTGAGAAATTTATTTTAAAAATTAATTGGAACGGACACAGAGAATAAAAGGTTTTGCCATTCCAGATCGCTGTCGTCTCCTGGTTCGACCTCATCATACTTGAAAGTCATATATTCCAAGTTTAAAGAAATAATTGGAAAACCTTTGTAACCAACTCCTAGAACAGAGCCTGAGCCCTCAGAAAACTCCAGTCCAGGCGCGGAGGCATCCCCACCGACACCGAGTCCTGCCCACACTTTAAAGAAGGCCGGAAATTCATAACCTACAAAAGCGTAGTATGTTTCAGTGTCGAGAGTTTCATCTTCAAGAGTGGTTCCCGCCTCTGTTGCATCAACTGAGAATGTTCCAATTCGGTAATCAATACCGCCAAATAGATTTAGGTATTGAGCGCCAAATTTAATCCCATATCCAGGGCCATAAAATTGGGCATCGGTTGAGGATTCTTCCAACTCTCCCGATACACTCAATCCAAAGTAGGGCTCAAAAAGAATTGAGCCCCATGCGGAAAAAGATATAAAGAAAAGAGTTAGAAGTTTAAACATAGTTTCCTCTTACAAGTTTAACGGCAAAGAGATGCTCAGTAAGTAGTGATTTCCCTCTAAATCTGTATCACCACTGATAACCCCTGCATCATACTCATCGTATTTCCAACTAACCATTTCAAAGTTAACACTCAAAAATGGAAGTCCAGTATATCCAATACCTAAAACAGTGCCTGAAGGTTCTTTGTAATCGAGAGAATCAAGTTCTGCTTCTCCACCGAAAATATATTCTCCCCAAACTCTAACAAGTATTGGGAAGTCGTATCCCAAAACAGCCGCATAAGTTGTGGCATCAAGATCCTCGTCCGACTGCCCATCCTCTTCAACGGTAAACGACGACTTTCTAAAGTCTAGGCCGCCAAAAAGACCCAACTGTTGAAACCCAAGTCTAGCTCCAATTGTGCTTCCGCTATAATCACCATCTGCCGCTCCATTTTCCCAACTGCCACTAAGCGCCGCGCCAGCATAAGGCTCAATAAGCAGGCCTGCTTTAGAGTTCGCAATCATTGCAAAAAACAACAAGATCAGTAAATTCTTTTTCATGATACATCCTTTTATCAATCTTAATTAACAATCCTTGTTAACTTTTTCTTAGAAATCCAGTGGAAGAGAAACAGTTGCAAGAATATTTGCTGCGTCTACATCATAATCCTGTCCAAGAACTTCAACTTCGTATTTTTCAGCTCCGGCCTCAAGGTTCAGACTTACGAAAGGAAGACCTGTAAATCCAACGCCTACTGCATAACCGCTTTTAAAGTCATAATCAAAATCATTGTCGCTGTTTTCAAGATCTGAAGAGAATGTGTACTTGCCGTAAAATCTCAAAAGAATCGGAAGGTCCACTCCTACGAAAGCTGATGTGCTTGTTCTATCATAATCGCCAGCACTCCCAGTGTTGTAGTCAATTCCAGCTGAAACTAAAAGAAAGCTATACCCAAGTCGACCACCAACAAAAGCTCCAGCTTCAGTTTCATTGTCATCAGAGGGAACATCTGTTGTTGTAGCAATGGTTCCATACCCAGCATAAGGCTCAATTAAAAAACCTGCATAAGATTGAACGCTGAAGACGGCGCAGATTAGGGCGATAAATAGTTTACTAGTTTTCATTTAAACAACTCCTTGTTTATTTGCATCACGAATTCCTGACTTGATTTTAATGGAAAATGAAAGTTCTGGTACAGCTTGAGCAACATTTGCATAGCTGAACATAGGCATTATTTTCACGAAATCTTCCCTGATACACGTGTTATAGTTCTAAGTATATGATAACACTATTGATTTAATAGACAATATTAATCTTGAACTTTTAAAGGGCATTAATGGAGTTATTAGCATTATTTGTGACAGGGCTTGCAGTGGGACTTGTAAGTTCTTTTTTCGGCATAGGCGGAGGCTCCATCATAATACCCGTCCTCTATATTCTGTTTCCATCCTTGCCACCGGCAGCGGTAATTTCAACATCATTGGGAGCAATAGCTTTAAGCACAAGTTTAAACACATCAAGGTTTTATAAAGCTGGACTGACTCCGGGTAAAAAACAAATCATTTCCCTATTTGCAGCAACTGCAATTGGGGCAGTAATAGGCTCACAGTTTGTCTATATACTCCCCGCTCCAGTTCTTAAAAAGTTCTTCTCGATAGTGTTAATAATCTTGGCAGTTAAAGTCTTCATAAAAAAGGGCACGCCATCTCCCTCAAATGAAAGTGAGAACAGAGACAAGTTATTAAGGGCCGTGTGCTTTTTTGGCGGTTTTATTTCAAGTGTCACTGGCCTTGGCGGTGGAGCGATATTTGTTCCCTTCTTCATAAGTCTTGTTAAACTCCCTATGAAAAAGATCTATCCTTATTCAAATATTGCTATGGTGGCGGCGTCTGTAACAGGAATAATTCCTCACTTTTTTAGGCATGGTCAATTTAATTTAAATAGCGCTTTCGCTCAAAACGCTTTTATTGGACATGTGAATGTCTTGTTCATTCTTTGTCTCTTTGGTGGAGCTTTTGTAAGTTCAAAGCTAGGCGTGCGCCTTAACGAGGGAGTTGATGAGCAGTTAAAAAAGTTTCTACTATCGCTTCTTCTTCTTGGCCTAGGTTTGAAAATTCTTATATCCAGCTAATGTTTTAAATATATGTGCTAAACTTAATAAGGGAGCAAAAAGAAAAAGGCCTGCTTGCACAGGCCTTTAACTTCAAAACGTACACTATCGTTTGCTACCGATATGGGAATGTGTAAAAAAAGTATGCACCAACAAACATGTGTTTGCAAGCCCAAACAAAGTTTGATAAAATTAATTTTATGAAAAAAGAAATTATTCAAAGAACATTAAAACTCATCGAAGACCTAGAGCTGATCAACGATCAGGTTAAAAAGAACTCAAAAAATCCCAAACGCTCTTAATCCGAGTGGTTTCATCTCTTAAGGCTGTTAAGGCCAAGAAATTATTTCTATTTCAAAGTTTGCCTAAAAATTTCCTTTTAATTTCAGGAGCATGAAATAAACTTAAGTTACTCACTTTTCTGATTAAACACACACTGTTTCTTTTGCAAAAAAGGAATTTTTGCAAAAGAAACATTTTTCTTAAATCACATTTCTAACATCAGTTTTAGGCCGTAAGTTTTTTGCAAAATCTTTTTGCTTAATTCTTTTTGTCTAGCAACTTATTTCCCGCTGCGCAACACGCTTTTGTCAGCAATAATGGGCATTTAGATCATACAGATTTTATTGTGACACTCTGTATCTTCGTTAACAATTGATAACTTTTTATGAAGAAAACATTAATTTAGGCCTGTAAGGTCTAATAATTTCTTACATGCGATTGGCAAACGAAACCACCGTTGGTTTAATGCTTTCACACACATGAGAGTAAAGGTTTATTAGACAAGGAGAGCTTTAATGAGCAGTAGACTTAATGATCACCTCACGGAAGGTCAGTTGGAAACCTTGAGAGACAAAGTAATGGCTGAGATCGAAAGAATCGAAAACAAGCTTGCTACCGAGAAGACCCACATGGAAATGGCGAACTCCGGACGCGACGAAGTTGATTCCGCAAATGATGACATTATCAAGCACGCTGAGTTGAGATTCACAACTCGCGAGACGCTTTACCTAAAGAAGCTTAAAAAAACACTTCCAATTTTCGACACAGACGAATACGGCGTTTGTGAAGATTGTGGAGCTGAAATTAGCTTTCAAAGACTAATGGCAAGACCTACCAGCACAATGTGCATAGGCTGCAAGGAAGAGTCTGAGAGAGATGAATTGCAAAGCTTCCACGGCAGAAGGTCCAAGTCACTTGGACAGCAAGTTAACCTTACAGCTAGAGTTTAAAATAATTGGCCTCTTTTAATAAGAGGCCTTTTTGTTTTTATCTGGCCGTGTCGCCTTGATAGAAGTTGGTGATCCTAACATCATCAAAGTAGACGTATCCTGAAACTTCATTGGAGTGTTGCCAGTTCCCGTTGATTGACAGGTCGATAAACTCACCCACTTCAATATTATCCTGTTCAACAGCGGGTATGCCGTCAGTCTGGCCAGCTTTGCCCCAATACATTTTATAAGAGCCATCCGCCGCCCCCTTTACAGACTCTCTCTCAAACACCTCTTCAAAGTAATACCAGGTGTCTCTTTCTACCGATTTGCTTGTAAATGCTCCTCCTCCTGGTCCTTTAAGATAAATCCTCTCGCTTCTTTGGACTGTAATGGTAAGTACATTCGAATACCTTTTATTGTCGGGACCTTTCCTAAAGTGTGAGTAGGTCAACTTAAAAGTAATTGCCGGAAGCTCAGTCTCCGATGGAATGTACATATAGAACCTTCTCGATAGTCTTCCTCTGTAAGGAAACACATCATTCTTTTTGCCAGTGTTTCTAAAATAGTTAATGGATTTGTCACAGTCAGACCTTCTATTTACAGATCCGCCAATACCAGCGCCTTCAGTCCAACACATTTTTGGAAAGCTAATCTTATCTCCTGCCGAGATTCGATCGACTTCGCCTGATATTGATTTTTTTTGCGGTCTTGATTTATCTAAACATATTTTGCCAGTTTTCTTTACGTAAGACCTCACTTGCCATGTCGAAAACCCGTTTGTTTTATTGTAGGCTAGCCCGTCATAAGTTCGATTGGAAGGTAACTCCACGCAACCTGAATCCGCTTCAGACTGGCTGAGCTCTATAGTCTTTGTTCCACAAGTGTTGCAAAAGTTATTTCTGCCACCAAAATTCAATCTAAGAGACTTGTTTCCCCTATAGGCCTTATCCCGTGATATATAATAAATATCTTCTGGCCCATACATCATTCCATTATCCATAGGTCTGTCGGCCTTTAAAAACTTAAATGATGGACTTGGCTCGAAGAAGTCTTCTTCCTCAAAGCTGCTAGAAAAGTGAACGGTTCCGTCTACAGGCACAGGTTCAGGCCCATTACCAACAGGTTCGCTTTTAACGCATAGATTGTTTTCCAAGACATATCCTTCCTCGCAGGCAATTGGCACTTCACACGATGATGAAAACAAAACTATAGAAAAAATAAAAAGCCTTTTCATAATCCTCTCCCCTGCTGTGCCAACCTAAGCTTAAAACAACGAAGAAGATTTTCTAAAGGGTTTAGGAATACAGCGAATAACCAGTTGATTTTATTGTTTTTTGCCGAGATCATACCGGAAAAAATGGCAACTATAGTTGGCAATTTAACAAGTATGACCAGCTTTATTAGTACAAGGCAGGCGTTCTTTCTTTGAGGATTCTTTCACTTACTTCCTGGGCAATTCTCCCAATTACATAAGGGGCTTCTTCTCTCATGTTTTCTTCACCATGAAGAAAACCAAGAAGGTGAATCCACTCATGAACCAAATTGTTCACCATTTGAGGAGCTGAATATTTAGAGTAAAACTTGTAGTTTATTTTAATCCATTCGCTTGAGCTTGGATTGGTTGAGCCTATAACTTTTCTGCACCAAATTCCGGCCCTCTCCCACCAAGAACACTTTTTAATCCAGCTGTAGATGTTCATCTCACCATAAGTGCCGGGTAAGGCGGCTTCATCGCCTCTCATTAGAACATTATAAATGTCCTCATTTGAAAGCCTTTCTGCCTTATTGTTCCAAAGGTAGTTTTTTTGGAAAAGTCTTTTTCCATCACTTCTTCTGTAAGAAAGAACTTTATGTTTGAATTCTTCGCTATTGAGAGTCTCCTCTAAAAGGGATACTGCAAGCTCAAATTTGGCCTGTTGACCTATGGAAAGCACAGAGTAATGTGTTTCTTCGGGAACAACTCTTAAGTAACTCTCATCAAGCTTTTCTCTAGGTACTACATAGTTTGGATCGAAATCTAAATAGGCCTCAACCCCATCGTGCATGGTAGCAAAAGCTGGTGAAGTCAAAAGCCACGTCATGGCCAGAACAAACAACCTCTTCATAAACTCTCCTTATGGAGAGCATTTCGACCAAACTCAACCAGACCTGAGAGTTCAGGGGCGTCTTAGAAAAATATTCCTGGACTTGATTAATTCTTTTTATTGAGGTGAGTTAAGAGATTTTGACAGCAGTCCTCCAAAATATCCAAGACTAGCCCAAAACCATCCTGTCCCCCAAAGTACGGGTCAGGAACAAAGTTTAATTCTGAATTTGAGCTATAGTCGGTAAGTTTGAAGACTTTATGCGCATGTTCTTTGTCAGGATCAAGCTTTGTCACATTTTTGAAATTTGAGTCATCCATAACTACTATCTGATCAAAAATATCAAAGTCTTTTTTAACAAATTGCCTTGATATTGAAGGCACCGAAATTCCTCTAAGTCGCGCCTCCTCGATCATTCTAGGATCAGCATTGTCCCCTGTGTGAAAGGCGCTTGTGCCTGCAGAGTCAACCTCGAAGTGTTCCGAAAGCCCTTTAGCCTCAACCAGCTTTAAAAAGACTGCTTCAGCTGCGGGTGAGCGACAAATATTGCCAAGACAAACAAAAAGAATCTTAGTCATTTAATATGACTCTCCACCCTCTAGATTGTCCATCACTGAGCTCAACTCCAAGTCCTGCAAGTTCATCGCGGATTTGATCTGCGGCTTCCCAATCCTTGTTTTCACGTGCCTTATTTCTTTTGGCCACAAGCTCTTCAACTTTATTCTTGTCGATATTTTTTAAACGGATTGAGACTTCGTCCAGCTTGTTAATCATTTCCGAAGGCTCTTCATTAAATAGCGCACTCATGTCGCCGTAAGTTTTCATCCAAGAAATAAACATTTCAGAGCAGCCTTTATGGACTGGGTTTCTTTTCTTTTTATTGCCAAACCCAAGAGCGTTAAACGTTCTTACCCCTTCAAAGATAAGTGAAATAAACTCTGCGGTGTTGAAGTCATCGTTTAAGGCCTTTTTAATTTTTGAATCAAGGGCTTCAAGCTTCTTTTTAAAACCATTGTCTGGCTGTCCCTCAGCATCTACCATCTTCACAGTTTCACTAGCGAGCTCAAGCGCATTGTAGATTCTATTGAGTGCCGCAATTACCTGAAGCACCCTATCATCGCTTACAGAGAAAACAGTTCTGTAGTGGGCCGATAAAAACATATATTTAAGAATCTCAGCATCATAAGTTTCCATAAATGAGCGGGCCGTCATAATATTTCCAAGAGACTTGCTCATCTTTTCATCATTCATATTGATAAAATTGTTATGGACCCAATAGTTACAGTACTTACAACCTGTGCAGCCTTCGCCCTGAGCAATCTCGTTTTCATGGTGTGGAAAGATTAAATCAATTCCTCCACCATGAATATCGATAGTACCCTTAAAGATTGCTTGAATCATGGCACTACATTCAATATGCCATCCCGGGCGCCCTTTGCCCCAAGGAGAATCCCAAGAAAGTCCTTCACCTTCTTTGGCCGGTTTCCAAAGAACAAAGTCATGAGCGTCGCGCTTTCTCTGATCGACTTCAACCCTATGGCCTTCATCAAGCTCATCAAGTTTCTTTTTGGAAAGCTGCCCATAATTCTCGAAACTTTTCACAGAGAAAAAGACTTCTCCGTCCACCTCATACGCCTTTCCATTTTCAATAAGCTTTTGAACGCTTTCAATGATATGTGGAATATGATCAGTAACCTTTGGATTGTGATCATGAGCTCTTAGTCCCAAGGCCTTAAAGTCTTTTTCAAATTCGGCAATGTACTTTTCGCTTATCTCACTTGGAGGAACTCCCTCCTCATTTGCGCGTTTAAGGATCTTGTCATCAACATCGGTGTAGTTGTATGCCATCTCAACTTTGTAGCCTATATGCTCCATCCAGTTTCGCATTAGATTGAATGTGATTGGCCCTCTAAAGTTTCCAATATGCAAGTAATCGTAAACGGTCGGCCCACACAGATAAAGCTTAACTTTTCCCTCTTCAAGGGGAACAAACTTTTCTTTCTTGCCACTCATTGTGTTGTATACCGATAACGCCATTAACCGCTCCTTATTAGGCCATGAATGAAAGTTCTTTTTGTATATAGTCGCAATCTTCCTTGCGGGCTATTATAACTGTGAACGCTTCTATTTCGTCATTTTGAACATTAATTTTATAGTGTCCCTGCACTATCATTGGAAGTGAGTTCTCTTCCCAGAGACAACGCTTAACTTTAACCAATCTATCAACCGCGTCTTGTGACACCTCTGCATTGGCCATCATCGCGACCTCAACCCACTCACTATCCAAGTATAGGTCTAGAAACTTTTTAGCAACCTTAATATCTTTCTGTTTAGTTAGACAGTGCTCGCAGTAGGCCTCTCCAGAAATTGCGCAGTGCCCGGTCGCCACCTGATCTTCATGGTCCACACAGTAAAGGCCTGTCTTCAGCTGAGTTCTTATTGACTTTAATACATCTGAAGGAGCTTTGGGCCTTGTCTGCAGGACTTCGGGTTCTTGAGCGTCTTTTTTAGGTTCGTTCTTTTGCTCTTGAAGCTTGAGATATCTATGCCCAGTCCAAACTAGAAGTCCGATGACGCCAATTAGCGCCAGCAACAAGACAATTACCAAAGTTAAGAGCAAATTTTCCATGATCGAATTCGTTTAAAAATCTAGTGTGATCTCATACCCTTGATGCTTTCGCATATTCAACGCTCCGCAATCAAATATAAGGTACTGACCTTTAATTCCCAACAAAGTTGATTCTATCACAGGTTTTTTAAGAAGGTTTAAAGAAGTAACTTTCTCCGGATACTTTATGGCCGGATACTCAAAGGATAAGACTTCTTCATCAATTTTTTTAGCGCCGTGTCTATTTATAAGCTCGTCAAATTCTTTGAAGACTGTTTCTCTAGCGGCGACCAAATCAATTTCATCATTGTCATTTTTAAGCATCCTTCGCCAATTGGTTTTATCTCCAAACTTTTTGGCGATTTCAATCTCGATAAGCCCTGAAGTTCTTCTATCTTTGACTTCTAAAATAGGAAGAGCGAAAACTGCCCCCTGATCCATCCATCTATGAGGAACATTTACCTTCCTTGTAATACCCACTTTTAGCTGGGAAGAGTTTGCTAAATAAATTATATGCGGCTGAAGACAATGCTTTTCTCCCCACTCTGGATCTCTGCATGTTCCATTGGAGTAATGACAAAGCTCAGGCTTCACAATACATGTGTCACACTCTGGAAGGGTTACAAACGACTCCCATGAGTAACCTTGTCCATAGGACTTCTTGATCTTTTTGCCAGTATCTATACAGTAGATGTTTTGGGTGAATTCAAGCTTAAGCTCTTTTCCAACAAGCTCATTCAACTCAACCACTTCCTCACCTAGTTTTAGAGAGTATTTTACGGTTTCTTCATGCTTGGTTCCAAGCTTGCTTATGGTTCCCTTAATCATATATTGCTCCAAAAAATACCATAAAAAAACTCCCGAACTCACGAAGTGAATTCGTGGCGGGAGTCTATTTAAGATTAAATTTGTCTTAAAGTTCTAGAAAATTGTATCAGCTCTAAGCCCGCCTTGTACACCTTTATAGATTACAGCTGCAGCGTTGTGGCTGTGAAGCGACTCAATATGCTCTAGTTGAACTAGCCAATCAAGAATCACATGCTCATTAGCGTTGAAGGACTTGTAAACACGCTTAGTTGCATGCTCAACAAACATTGGGTGTGCTCCATTAAGGATAGCAAACGCTTGTTCATCCAGTCTCTTAACAAGAGATTGAGTCTCAGTTGGGATAGCAAGTTTTAAAAGTCTTACAAGATCCTCAACATAAAATTCTTCATCAGGGTTAATTTTAACTTTTGCCGTAAGCTTGCTTCGTTGACTGTGAGGTACTCCAATACCGCTCCCCTCAGTTGTTTTGCCTTCAGCAAATTCTTTCTCATATTGCTTGGCCATTGAAAGAGAACATGGGCAAGTTGAAGAGTATTCGTACGTCATTGTTAGAAAGTATTCAAAGCCACGCTCTTCAGTTTCAACAGCTTCGATTTCCACAGGGTAGTATTGCCATCCCCAATTTTCACTTTTTAGAGACTTTTGCTTAACCGGGTAGTTGAACTTAAGCTTTAAAAATGCTTTTTCAATGAGGTCTTTGTCCGTCTCATCTCTAAGCTCTTCTCTGTATCTGGCCATAATGGTTTTTAAAGTATCCACATTCATTGGAGACTCTAAAGACTCCGCCTGAAGAATCGAACAAAGGCGGCTCATGCTTACGCCATTTTTGCTTTCATTCAAAGATACGTACATAGCTGCTTCAGCATCATGAGATCTAGTTTCCCCGTATTTATTGTTAATAATTACAGGTAGGCGAAATCTATTTATCCCTACTCGAGGGATAGCAATATTGTCGTTGCTTGGCAGCTTTTGAAAGTCATTAAGACCTGATTTGTCTTTGAGATCGCACTGCATTACATCGTCTATAACTTTATTTTTAAGTGAGGCAAATTCACTGTAAGTCTGATCCATCATAATCTTGTTCTCCAATTTAGCCGCCTGTTTTAGCATACTTATACAATACAGGCAAAGTGTAGGCCACAAATAGGGCAAATTCCCCCTTATTTTAAACCACCCGTTTCGAATTGACCACCCAAAAACGCCAAAACCCTATGTATAAAGCCGACTTACACGGTTTCATTTACTTTGAATGCCTTTTGAGAGATAAGTAGGAAAATGAAAAAGCTAATCTAAACAATAATAATATTTCCAATCAGACTGTACCAATACGCTATCTCCCCGCTCTTAGGAAGCAATTGTCGCTTCTACCCAAGTTGTAGTGCATATGCGATTGAGGCCATTGAGAAGCTGCCTCTATACAAGTCAATACCTAAAGTTATTTGGAGAATTTTAAGATGCCATCCATTTAGCGCTGGCGGAAACGATCCTGTTAATCCAGGACATCACTCTTTAAAAAAGCATTGATTTCGGCCTTAAGAGGTATATATTCGGCACTCTCCTCTACATGCCTTAATAGGCCTTTTAACAAAACAAGACTCTCGTCTACTCTTTGAACAGATGTGCTCATAGAACTGTGAACACGTGACCTCAACAACTCTCCAACTTTAAGATTAACTAGTTCGTTGTAAGCCTTTTTTTCATCTCCATCCACAACAAAGGTTTTAAAAAACTTGGCAAAAGAGTCATTAAAAAGCTTTTCGCCAGTCTTGCCCTCCCATGTCTCACCAGCTTTGACCTTCCATTTTTTCCTTAGGGATTCGTCTTTAATTAACGGTAACAACTCACCCGCAAGTGACTTTCCAAACCTGCCTTCGTTTACAAAAAAGTATTCGAGCAAACTTGATAAGCGTCTGTCATTCCAATCAATCTTTTTGTTTTTACTCAGCACCAAGTGACGAAAAGCATAGGACTGTCTCTTACCTTCATACAATGCAAGGTCTTCCATATAGCGCTCATCGGTATTGCTTTCATAGTCTCCTGCGCACAATCTACAAGCAACATTTCCATCATCCACGATATCACGTTCCCTAAGCTTTCCCCCACTAAAGCAACACCCTTCACAAGTGTAGGCCATATCAAGTCCAACATTGTGGGAGTAGCCCATATTGTGAATCATTTCATGAAAAATACTTCCCTGAAATTCCTCATCTTCAAAACTGTGATTGCCACTTTTAATGCCCCCCCAAAAGCCAGACTTAAAATTTGGGTTCAAGATTACAAAGGGGTGATTCAACTGATGCTCTCCATAACCTTTATAAGGAGCTGTTGAGCCAACTGCTGTTACTCCCTCCCACTTCAAGCTTTTCTCACCACATGCAATCTCGGTATTGGCAGCACCGTTTTCATAATGGATCTTAAACATATCTAAAAGATTAAAAAGCTCTATCCTTTTTGGAGATTTTTTATGTTTGTTTCCTAGCGTGGCAAGACACCTCATGCCTCGTTTTACAGTTTCTTTGGCATGCTCATTAAAATCTTCTGAGTCAAAGTTTTTATAACAACTCTTATGGATACTTAGATTGTAGTCAATATTGGTAAAATCATTTCTAGAGTGATTTAGAATTTGAGTGAAACTATTTGTGAAGTTTTCAAAAAAGCTTATTGTTTGATCCCGAACCTGCACGCAATCTTTAGCTTGGGCCTGAAGAAGATCTCTACTCTGCTTGCTTTCTATTTTATAAGTATCGCCATGCAAACGGGAGGTCCACACAACTATTTTCTCACCAACAACTTTTGCCTTCTTCTCAATTTCAAACGTGCCATCGTAGTCAGAATCTATCTTCGTAACATATGAATACCCCTCAACAGAGAAGTCTTGAATGAAGTCGAATTTCCCATCCAAATTGTAATCAATTTTTCTAACGCTGATCTCTTCACCTACATAAGTGAGTAGGAAGTCTGTATGCCCGTCTTTGTTTTGATCAAACTTAAAAGTTTTTCCAAATATAGAGAAGGCCAATGTAAGAGTTAAGACTAGTGTTTTCACACCAAACTTATCGGATTTTTCTAGCTCTGACTTAAGTTTCTAAAATATGCCTAAAAGTAACGTTTATCCTAGGTTCTGTAGGCCTTGAAGTTTTCGAAATTCCGTGCTCCCATTCATGCTGACAAGTGCCTCCCATCACAAGAAGGCTTCCATTTTTCAAAGAGATGCTGACTTTAGAGGACTTATCCTCTTTTTTACGAAACTTAAACACCCTTTCCGCCCCTAAGCTAAGAGAGGTAACCACAGGGTTTGAGCCAAGTTCTTTCTCATTGTCCCTATGCCAGCCCATGTAATCGCTTCCATCTCTGTATTTGTTAATCAGGCAGCTGTTAAACAACTCACCTGAGACAGCTTCAACTTTCTCTTTAAGCTCTAATATTGTGCTAGTCCAAGGAGTTGGTTTCAAGATTAATCCTGAGTACTTATAGGGCAGATCACTCTGCCAGGAGATTAGCCTGGGCTGAGGTACAAGCTTTCCAAATATCTTAATACTTTCCTGACGCCATAAAAGCTCTTTATCCAGCCTATTCAACAAGGATCTAGATTCTTCCTGTTCAATAAAATTTGGAAAGTAAAAGGCATGGGCCTGGCCACTTAAAAGGTTGTTCATCTCTCCTTTTCTACCACACAAGAGAATTCGTTAAAACTGTTTAAAGTTTTGACACCCGTTTTAAATCCATACGTTTAATTAAATTTAACGGGTTCTTAGAGTTAATTGTAGACTCGTCTACTTGGAATACTATTTGCAATTGATTAACTACGGTAAATTTTTATTATGAAAAAACTGGTCGCACTCTTTTTATTAATAAGCTCATTCGGCGCACATGCAGATTTAAAGCTGTTTGATCTCATTCGAGATGGGGAGCACAACTACTTTATTCACCACAGGTGTAGGGAGTTCTTTTTAGACGAAGACAATAGAAAGCTCTTAGTTAATCAAGCTCTTCAAGAAGCCACCAGCACCTTAGAAGAACTTGGCTTTGACAAATATTATTTCCACTACACCAACAACACCTATCCTAAAAATTTAATCGAAAGAAAAGGTATAGCTGGATTTGAGGATATTTTAAAGTATCAAATGACTCACTTCGGGGCACTCGATAATGTATCCGGGGTAGGTCTATATGTTGCTGCGAACCCATTTAGCTCTGCAACCTACGGTAACAACCAAATAATGCTCACAATCGATCAATCGGCAAGAGTGTTTGATGAGTACAACTATTCTAGTAAGAAGGTCCTCCCCAATGCCATTTACGAAGTTAATAGACAAAGAAAGGGATTTGAAAGTTGCAACTATAGACTTCAGAAATCGGTAATATGGGATGAAAATGGTATTGATCTAGTTTTCTACTCTTATGGAGATGAATGGTTTGTCATTTTTAATGAGGACATCATTGAAGACACTGAAATCACCAATACCGGAACAAGTAGGGGCTTTGGTATTCTTAGAAAGATGAAAGAAAAACAAAATATTGCTCCCTTATTTGACAACTCTTGGGAGTTTGGAACAAAACAAAAGTATGTTCACCTTTTGGGCTTCAATGGTTATGAGCTGGATGAATTACTTGAGCAAAGCCTAGGTTCTGTAAATTTAAAAGGAAATGAGAAGCTCTACTTAGCGATGTTAGAGAGATTCCAGCCTTCGGATTATAAGGAAGCGGTGGGAAAAATCAGATACGTTTATAAAGACATCGATTCCGTCCTTATAAATGAGGGATTGGAACATAATGATAACTCTGAAGTTCGTGAGCAATACTTAGAAATATTGTTATCAGGCACAATCCCCACAAATAAGAAGACCTTAGTAGATAATCTAATTTTACTTAGCAACAAGAAAGATATAAAAAATGAAGACGTAATTAAAGTGGCAAAAGAAAACTCAGCTATGGATATACTATCCAAAGAGTACGAAGCAATTAGTTACAACAGGGAGTTAAAATCCAAGTTAATCATAGAGTTTTTAAACAGTGACCAGGGGATATTTGAGAGTTTCTTGCCTTCACAGAAAAACAATTTAATTTTTAATTATCTCATAGAGGGTGACCCTTCATTGATGCCTCAATTTGTGGGACGTCTTCAAGAAGTAGGAGTCGACTTGGAAGAGTGGTATAAAATTACAAGTAAAGCTAGATATCCAAGAGGCAATGATTCTATTTTTTTGGCAGAGGTAATTAAACTTCGTCCCGAACTAGCGACACCTTCATATGAGGATGAGAAAAGCTTCAAATTTTCCTATGAATCATTTCACAAAGACGGTCATGCAGCTTCCTTACTTTCAGCTCCATTCGTACTAAATGATCAAGAACTGATCGAAAAATTAATGGCCTATGTATCTGAAGACTATCCTAAGATCACAGGCCATATCGAGCCCTTTATGGCCTACTATCTGGAACATGACAGGCCTGAGTTTATGGAGTCGCATATCAAAACTATCCTATGTGAAAAGATCGACGGATACAAAGGTTTAAGACAATGGTATAAGGCCGCACAAGAAGACGAAGAGAGATCTGCTAGAAAAGACATTTGGATTGAAAAATGTGACGTAAGTTGGCCTTATCTTTGGTAGGTTAAAATATCTGAACAGGGTCGACATCAATTTTATAGCTCACATTTGATATGGACTTATAGTTTTGTTCAAAGGTGTTAAGTAGATTGTGAAGCTGGTTTACATTCTCAGTCTTAAGCATGATGGCCCATGTGAATTGGTTTGCCTTCTTCTCAATTGTAAGAGGACTTGGACCCATAAGCCTCACCTCGGGAAAATTAGTTGCAATAACCTTTTGAAGATTATTGGCCACCTCGCCTATCGTTTTAACAACACGATCTCTAAATCTAGAACTAAAATACAAAATGGTCATCTTAGAATAAGGTGGGCAAAAGCAAATTTGTCTGAGCATCAATTCGTCTTTATAGAATCCATCAAAGGAATTTTCCCGAATAAAATGGAATACATTGTGCTCAGGAGTCATGGTTTGAACTAGCACTTCACTGTCTGGATTATACCTTCCGGCCCTCCCAGCAACCTGCTTGGCAAGTTGATACATTCTCTCCGTAGAGCGAAAATCTGAAAAGTTGAGCATCGAGTCCACGCCGAGCATGACAACTAAGTTCACTTTCTCGAAATTATGGCCTTTTGCAAGCATCTGGGTTCCAACAAATATATCAATTTCTTTACTATGAAACCTATCCAGTTTGTCGTTCAGGTCCTTTAAAGTGCTAATCTCGTCCCTGTCAAAACGCTCCGTTTTATATTCAGGCATCTCCTTCTTAAGAACGCTCTCCACTTTTTCAGTACCAAAGCCTTTATTGAGTAAAGATATCGATCCACAATCTGGACATTTCTCCGGAAGGGGCTGCTTGTATTCGCAGTGAGCACAACTTAAAAGATTTCTTCGTTTAAAATATCTAAGGTTGTTTTCACACCCACATTTTTCGTTCATAAACTGGTGCCCGCAAGAGCGGCATTGCACGTAATGGGAATATCCAAGCTTGTTTATGAAAATCAAAACCTGCTCCCCCATCTCAAGTCTTTTTCGAATGGCCGCTAAGGTTTCAGGCATTAGAGGATATGCAGGGTCGTTTTCTTTAAACTGGTTTTTAGCGTCGAGGAGGCGCAGTTTCGGAAAATGTCCCTCACCAACTCTATTTTTTAATGTGTAGTAGTGGCGACCGCCTGCTCCTTTGGAGAAAAGGTGATAGTTCTCCATTGTAGGTGTGGCACTTCCCAGCACAACTGTGGCATTAGATAGCTGTGCCTTTTTTATGGCCACATCTCGGCCGTTGTACGGGCATCTGTCATTTTGTTTAAAGGAGTTGTCATGCTCCTCATCTACAACGACCAATCCAAGGTTTTGTATTGGAAGAAAGATTGAGCTTCTAACACCCATTACAAGCACAGGTTCCTTGGACTCTTTTAAAGCTTTCCAAATATTGTATTTTTCAGATGGTGTAACACCACTGTGATAGGAGAAGACTTTATGTCCTAAGTAGGCCTGAAACATTTTTACAAACTGTGGGGTAAGATTAATCTCAGGAAGAAGAAATTGAGCGGATCTTCCACTCTCCAATACTTTTTTTATGAGGTAAAGATATACTAAAGATTTTCCAGAACCTGTAACCCCGTGAATATAATGTTGAGAAAAACCGGAGTCCAAACCGCTTTCGATAGCGTCGTAAACCTCTTTTTGATCAGGACTTAAATCGAAAGGCAGATCCTTTCCATCACCATCTTCAAACTTTGGTTTCTTTGGTCTTTTTAAAATTTTAGGAAGGCTGTCAAAGATAAGCTTGCCCAAAGAATAGTGATAATACTTTGACATCCACTTGTAGATTTCAAGCTCGTTTTTATCAAGAGAAAAAGAGCCTTCGATTTTCCCCTCGAGCTCTTTGACCTTTGAATTATCCACGTCGTCAATTTGTTCGGGAGAGCTGACACCCATTACAACGCCTTGGCTCTTACGCTTGCCCAGCGGCACGTTGACCAGGTCGCCAATAAAAAGCTCTTCACTTGATTTATAGGTTAATTCGCTATTAATCTTGGGAAAGTTTACCGCAACTTGATAGTAACTACTCATCTAATACTTTTGGCAACTCACTATATTGATTTGGCATAAGGTCTTTGAATTTAACCTTTTTAAGAATTTCATCTTTATTTGCAATATAGATGTCGAGCTCTGGAGAACAGAATTCAGACATCACCTGCAGGCAGACTCCACATGGCAATAAAGCTGGCCTAGTGTTGGAGCACACCACAACAAATTCTATTTCAGGTTTGCCACCAAGTTTTGTAACCATCCCGGAAACAGCACTTCTTTCTGCGCAAACACTGGCGCCATTAACGACAACTTCCCCATTAGAGCCGTGAAAAATTTCATCAGAGCCCTTGGCCTTCATCGCAGCACCAACTTTGACCTTGGAGTAGTCAGCGTAGGCGTTTTCTCTGGCCTTTTGGGCCAACTTGAAGGCTTTTTGTACAATATCGCTAATAGGCTCTTTCATTAATTCTCCAATAAATATTATAGGTCTGAGTGCACGACTCTCCCCTCTAATAGGGTAAGTTTAGCGCGGCCAAACAGTTTTAGGCCAATAAAGGGTGAATTTTTGGACTTGGAGGCAAATTGAGAAGGGTCAACGGTGTATTCGCGATCCAAATCAAATAGGGCCAAATCCGCCAATTCTCCCTCCTCAAGTCTTCCATGGGGCAGGTTAAAAAGTTCAGCGGCCCTAAGACTCATGAGCTCAATACAGCGGCCCAAACTAATCTTCCCAGTTTTTACAAACTTTGTATAAATTAATGGAAAAGCTGTTTCCAGTCCAATAATGCCAAATGGCGCTTTTTCTATGTGTGCTTCTTTCTCATGAGGAGCATGAGGCGCATGGTCTGTGGCAATAGCGTCGATTGTGCCATCGATTAGCGCTTCAACACAGGCCTGCCTGTCTTCTTTTGATCTAAGTGGAGGGTTCATCTTCCAATTGGCGTCCAAGGTGCCATCTTCCCTCTCTGGGATATCCTCATCACACAGTAAAAGGTGGTGGGGCGAAACCTCTGCCGTCACGTTAAGACCTTTGCTTTTTGCTTCCCTAACATGTTCTATGGATTTTTTGGTGGAAATATGAAGCACATGGTAGTGAGCGCCTGTTTGTTCTGAATACGCACACCCTCGCCTTACGTGTTCGGACTCTGAATTTGAATCAATGCCCTTTATTCCGTACTTCTCACTTATTTTGCCTTTATGAATAGAGCCGCCCATTGAGAGGGATTCATCCTCGCTATGGTCCAGAATCGGCAAGCTAAACTCTTTTGCTTGCTTCATGGCCTTTAAAAAAACTTCGTCTTTTTGAACGCCTTTTCCATCGTCAGTTATGGCAACTGCGCCTGCATCCTTAAGCTTTTTAAAGTCAGTGATCTCTTCACCCTTCAGATTGAATGATAGCGCCCCAGTTGGGTACACACGGCAAAGCCCAACTTCTTTTTGTTTATTCCACATTGCTTCAACGACTTCTGGATTATCTGCAGTCGGAGAAGTGTTGGGCATCGACACAACTGCTGTGAATCCGCCACGAGCCGCGGTCTTACTACCCGATTCGATGTCTTCCTTATACTCCATTCCAGGTTCCCTAAAATGAACCTGAGGATCAACTAGCCCTGGAGAAAGAAACATTCCTTTCCCGTCTATAATGTTTCCTTTGAAATCTTCTATTGGAGTTTGGGACAACTTCGACACTCTTCCCTTTTCTATTAGACAATCTACCGAATATAATTGGTCTTTGTTGTCAAGGCCTAGATATCTACCCAACGTCTTCGCATTTTGAATGAGTGTCATGGATCAATCCTTTATA
Organism: Halobacteriovoraceae bacterium; assembly: GCA_002711995.1. Taxonomy (GTDB): domain Bacteria; phylum Bdellovibrionota; class Bacteriovoracia; order Bacteriovoracales; family Bacteriovoracaceae; genus UBA845. The sequence goes on from PASN01000022.1 coordinate 28,151, forward strand.
GCAATTTTTTAAGGTACTTTCCTGTAAGTGACTTCTTGTTTTTAACCACTTCCTCGGGGGTGCCCTGAGAAACAATTTGACCACCACCTTTTCCGCCTTCAGGCCCAAGATCAAGGATATAGTCAGCGCTTTTGATAACGTCAAGATTGTGTTCGATGACGACAACGCTGTGGCCTTTATCAACAAGCTTGTTCATAGCATTCAATAGTACTTGAATGTCTTGGAAGTGAAGCCCTGTGGTAGGTTCATCCAAAATATAAAGACACTTTCCACGAGTAGCCTTGCTAAGCTCTCTGGAGAGCTTCATCCTTTGCGCCTCACCGCCAGAAAGAGTTGTTGAGGACTGGCCGAGTTTTATATATCCAAGTCCGATTTCATCTAAAACCTTAAGCGCTCTGTGAATTTTTTTGTGATTGTGAAAAAAGTCTTTTGCTTCTTCTATAGTCATATCGAGAACATCAGCGATGTTCTTTCCACGATATTCAATATTTAAAGTTTCTTGATTGTACCTTTTTCCAGAACACTCCGCGCATGTAACGTAGACATCAGGGAGAAAATTCATCTCGACTTTGATAACTCCATTCCCTTCACAGGTTTCACACCTGCCGCCTTTCACATTAAAACTGAACCTTCCGTTTTTATAGCCCCTAACCTTTGCTTCGTTTGTGTTTGCAAAAAGATTTCTGATACTATCAAAAAGCTTGGTATAGGTTGCAGGATTGGACTTTGGAGTTCGTCCTATTGGCGATTGATCAATCTCCAATATCTGATCAACATTTTCAACTCCACTAATGGACTTGAAGTATTCTTTTGATCTAACATGCTTTCCAAAAAAATTCTTCACTCCAGGCGCCAAGGCCTTGTGGACCAAGGTGGACTTTCCAGAGCCACTGACGCCACTAACTACAACCAAACCTTCCAAAGGGATCCTGGCATTAAGACCTTTAAGGTTGTTGATGGTGACGCCCTTCAGCTCAATAAATTTATCAAGCTTCCTTCTCTGCTTAGGAGTTGCAATTTTCTTTTTACCGCTAAGGTACTGCGCAGTTATTGAATTCTTTTTGGAAAACTGCTTTGGATTGCCCTGAGCAACAATTTCCCCGCCATGCACTCCAGCTCCAGGGCCTATGTCGATAAGATAATCCGATGCCAGCATAGTGTCTTCGTCATGTTCAACGACAATCACGGTGTTTCCAATATCCCTAAGACTTTTCAAAGTTTCAATAAGCCGGTCGTTATCTCTTTGATGCAACCCAATACTTGGTTCATCAAGAACGTACAAAACACCGCTTAGCGCCGAACCAATTTGGGTTGCGAGTCTTATTCTTTGCGCCTCGCCACCAGAGAGTGTGTTGGCGGCCCTATTAAGAGTTAAATAAGAAAGTCCCACATCGTTTAGAAACTTTAAGCGGTTGTTTATTTCTTTAAGAAGCTTTTTGGCGATGATTGCTTTAGTGCCTTTAAATTTAAGCTTTTTGAAGAATTGATAAGACTCATCAATCGGCATTTTGGAAATATCCATTATTCCATGATCTTTGACTTTTACTGCTCTTGCATAGTCATTGAGTCTTTGTCCATCACAGCTTGGACACTCCTCAATGTTCATATACTCTTGAAGTTCATTTCTTATTTTTTCAGATCCAGTCTCGTTGTACTTCTTCTCAAGCCAAGTCTCAATTCCTGGGAAGGCCTTTTTGAATGTGTACTTTGAGTTTTCAGACTCAAAGTTGTAAGTATATTCTTTTGAGCTTCCTTCTAAGACTGTTTTTCTAACCTTCTTCGGCCATTTTTTAAGAGGAGTGTCTTCACTAACACCTTCTGCGTCTAAAATGCATTTAACCATTTGATAATAGAATCCGCTTCTCTTTGCCATTGGAGCGATCGCTCCCTCGCTAAATGAAAGCGCCTCATCAGCGATGTATTTATTTTTATCAAAGACCTTTGTTTCTCCAAGGCCATTGCATTTCGAGCAAGCTCCCAACGGTGAGTTAAAAGAGAATAACCTTGGCTCCAACTCGGGGTAGCTTTTATTGCTTTTATGACTGTAGAAGTGTTCTGAGTAAAACTCTTCTTCATCATCCGAGAGCACAAAAATATTTCCCTCGCCGATTTTGAGAGCTTGTTCAACGCTGTCTGATAGACGTCCTTTAATGCCGTCTTTTACGACAATTCTATCAATGACAACTTCTGCGTTGTTCTTTTTAGTCTTATGGAGCTTTACCGACTCATCAAGTGGCAGAATTTCTCCATTTGCTCTAATTTTCGAAAAGCCCATCGACATAAATTTGCCAAGAAGCTCTTTGTGCTCTCCTTTTTGATTGGAGACTATAGGAGCAAGAATCTGTAGTTTAGTTTTAGCTTTCTTCTCCAATAACTTCTCAACAATCTGTTGAGCGGACTGGGCCTCTAAGAGCTCACCTGATTCAGGACAGTAGGCATCCCCGGCCCTAGCGAAAAGCACTCTCAAATAGTCATAGACCTCGGTAATTGTCCCAACTGTCGATCTAGGATTGTTGCCTGTGGATTTTTGATCGATGGCTATGGCGGGAGATAATCCTGTAACACTTTCAACATCTGGTGGTTCCATTTGCCCTAAGAATTGCCTAGCGTATGAGCTCAGCGATTCTATGTATCTCCTTTGACCCTCTGCATACAAAGTGTCAAAAGCAAGAGAAGACTTACCAGAGCCTGATGGCCCTGTAATAACTGTCAAAGTGTTCCTAGGAATGTCCACTTCGATGTTTTTCAAATTGTGGGCCTTTGCGCCTCTAATTGATATATGGTCCATGGGAGTATCTTAACGAATTAATTAGACTTCATCTATAGAACTTTTTATAGTTGTCTAATGAAGACCATTTTAATTAGTACCCTATTGCTTTTTTCCATTAACTCTTTGGCCAATGTTGCAATAATTGAGCAATTAAGAGGTCAGGTATTTCTAGGCACCGCCAAATTGAAGGAGAAGGCCCGAATAAAACAGGCCGGAGTTCTTCGCTCTGAAAGTGGATCCTTTGCAAAAATTCACATTCCCCACATGGCATCAACCATAGTTCTTGGCCCAAATTCAAAGCTAGAGTTAAAACTTAATAAAAAAAATAACCAGTTAACTCTCACAGACGGTCTTGCCCGCTGGATAAGCAACAACACCAAACCAAGCTTGAAGTCTAAAAGGTCAATTTCCACCGAATCTGCGGTAATGGGAGTTAGAGGCACTGACTTTCTATTGGTGGCAAACACGCTCTTAAAAGAAACGGAAATTGTCATGTTTGAAGGCCAGGTTGACTTTAAAAACCGTGCAGATCCAAGTGACGCCAGACTATTGGAGAAAAATCAGTGGGGCGGCCTAGGTGGACGCTTTGGAGGAGAAATCGGCAAAGTCCTAACTCTACCTCCAAACATTATTGAGGCCTTTAAGGGGAAGATCCCTAAAAACCTCTAGCCATCGAGAACAACGTTTGCTGTTGATCGCATGAGCACCATTTTTTTGGCGGTGTGATACGCTATCAACAGGTTTAAAAACACGCTGTGTCTGTGGTTTATATACATCAAATCATACTTCAGCTTTTCTTTTGCAGGAGCATCATACCCGCAAGCAATTTGTGCAAGCCCAGTAATCCCAGGCTCCACTTCATGTCTTTTTTCATAGTTATCAATCTCTTGCTCAAAAACTAAAGTAAATTCAGGTCTCTCAGGTCTAGTACCAATAAATACCATATCCCCTTTCATAACATTTATAAGTTGGGGCAACTCATCTAGGTGAGACTTTCTGAGCAACCTTCCAAGAGGTGTAATTCTTGGATCTCCCTCCCAGCTAAGGGTATGGCCTGTGGATTCCTCTGCATTCACCACCATGGTTCTAAATTTTAAAACTTCAAACAGTTTTCCGTTTTTTCCAACTCTGGTTTGTTTGTACAACAAAGGTCCAGGCATAAAGGCCTTGATTCCAAATGACACAATGAAAAGTACTGGAGAGAAAACAATTAAAAGTATCACCGCGCAGAGGCGGTCTATCAAATTGAGCTCAGCCCCTGCCACTGAAAACTCATCAAAGTACCACTTAAGACCTGGATCGATCCACCTCGCCTGGACATCACTTTCTATATTAAGCGCACTTGGGTTTCCTTGAATTGTTGAAGTCTTCATTGCCTAATCTCCTTGATAGGCAACTGTTTTAACTTACGAGAAAAATAGTGAACAGGGCCGTAAATTAAACGTTGGGTGGACACAGAGAAGCAGTTCTTTATTTTAAATTAGAATAACTTTCACTTCACCATGTACAAGCATATGTGCTCAAAAATGTGGCGACCTAATTATTAAAACTAAAAATTTATTAAGCATATCTCCAATTATTGTCACTTATTATTGTCACTGCCTAAAAACTGAACACTGATCACACTTTATTACAAAGCTACGCTCCTAACCCACTGTTTTAATTAGGTTCCGTTTGGCACCTGAATTGCTCAAATATGGGTAAGGTCAGGACTAAATTTATATGAAACGAATTATTTCAAAAACGAATGCAATTGCCTTTGCGGCAACTCTTCTCTTTGCTTTTTCAGCAAGAGCTGACCTTAATTTGTTTGACCTCATAAGAGACGGAAAGCATCGGTACAGCATAAATTATTATTGTAAGAGTTTTTTCAGTAAGGAGGAAAATAGAAAAAAATTGCATTCTCAAGCTTTCCAAGATGAAATTCAATCCCTCGAAGAGCTTGGCTTTGATCCTTACTACTTTCACTATACCAGGAGTCAAACAAAGAAAAAGCTTAAAACGTTTTCCATAATCCACGATGCGAGCATAAACAAGGAAAACGGATTTAGAGATATCCTTAAGCATCAGATGACTTACTATGACGCACTCTCAAATGCAGCTGGTACTGGTTATTATATCTCTGCAAATCCCTTTAGTTCCGCAAATTATGGAAACGAACAAATCTTATTAACAGTCAAACAAACCGCAAAGGTCTATGATACAACAGACAAAACGAAGAAAAAGATCTACGATTCAGAGATGAGCAGATTGTGGACAGTAACAAGTCTTAATGAATGCCCTGCAAAACTAATAATGTCCCTCTTGATGGATGAAAACGGAGTTGACCTTTGGTATTATAGTAAGAACTCCCAGTGGTTTTCTGTTTTCAATGAAGATATATTTGAAGATAGCTCAATATTAAACATTGGGTCAGAGTACAGTAGCCTTATTACAAAAAAAATGGCTGAAGAAGGAAAGTTAGCCCCCCTATTTGATAGCGTACTAGAATTTGGTGCTAAAGATTATTCTATTTTCCTATCGGAATTAACCCCTTACTTGGAGGGGCACTCAGGTCGTATTGTCGATGAAGCTTTAAAAATTATTCCTTTCAAAGGAAATGAACTAAAGTTTAGCAATATGTTAAAACTAATGGACGGACAAACATTCCATGAAGATCTTTTAACTCTAAAGACACTAGACCCAAACTTCAATGATCACTTGTTCAATGTAAGTTTAGAAAATTCAAGCCAAGAGTTCAAACAAACTTACTTGGACCTATTGCTGTCAGGAAAGAAAGCTGGGGACAATGACATTCTACTTAAAAACCTAAGGTTGTTATTAAGGTGGGAAAAGATAAATACAGATGAATTCATTGGCATCGCAAAAACTAATTTTGACAGCTCTTACACGAAAACATTCACAGAGTTTGAACTTGATTATTATCCTAAGGGTCTGAGTGCTGCTTTAATACTTGAAGGTCTCAAAAATCCAGACTCTAGAACAGAATTGATTTCACTACAAAGCAGGTTAATCTTAAATATTATGAAGTATGCGGAACCATCAGATACTTCAACATATTTTAGTTTGATTGAGAAGGATTACGACCTTATAGATCTTTTCAATCAAGTGAAAAGAAATCCTATTCTCTCTGAAGTTAACATACTGTGGAATCAATTTGTAACAACAATGTTCCTATACAAACCTGAACTTTTAAACATGGAAAATGCAAGAATCTTTTCCTCACACCAAGCTTCGTATCCGAAACAACTTAGAGCAACTTTGCTTTTTCTTCTCGGCAAAAAGACCACCCACCAGGCCGTCTGGGAGTATTATTATAAATATGCCAAAACCATTAATACTATCGACCTTTCTTCTTGGTTCAATAGCCCAGGCCTTGCCCCTCTTCTAAGCTCAAATGAAAAGATAGAGCTCTTTCATACAATTTTTTCAAAGCATGGTCCTCGTTCTCAGCAGTACATTGACTTCCTAGCGAATGCGGAGTTAATGGAAAAAGAATATGATCTCGTGATGGCCATGAAAGATCTTTCAGAAGACCAAAGATTGTTTTACATTGAACGTTTTAAAGACAACCCTGCAACCTCAAAAAGATTTGCTAACATTCCAAACGAAGATTCAGTATGGAGTTTCTTTACCCCTAATGATAAAGCTTCTGAAGTGACTAGGGCAATTATAGATATATATGAATCAAAGCTGATTCGCAATGTCGACATGTTTGAACAACATGCAGGAGCTGAGGCCTTAGCTATTCTATCTACTCCGGAAAGAATTTTAAGAAATCTAGACGTCTTGAACAATGGACACAAGGTCCACTATATTGTCGATGCTTTGGAGAGAGAACATGAACCTTTCACCTATAAACAACTGTATGATTCAATTGAGCTCAACATTGCAACGGCCAGTAGCATAATTGAAGGTTTAATTACAGCCAACGTTCAAAGGTTTTCAGAATTTAATAAGCTTCTTTTAACTCGTCCTGAGATTCTAAGTAATTCGAGTCTTGAAACTTTTGATCGCTACCTTGATCATGTCATCAAAGGCAAGGTCGAAACTTTAGATGAATTGAAACTGAGTCTCAAGAACCTAACACTTGACTTTTTAAAAGCTAAAACAGCGATTTTAAAGTTTGGCAACCTTGACCAAGAAATTACGGATTCGATAATTGCTAAAAACCTTCAGCTCAGCAAACTTTCCCAACCCCAAACAGACGAGCTCCATAGAGCGTATGAATTGAACTATGAAGGAAAACGATTTATCCGAGTCCCATTTTGGGATAGCTACATCTCAAAGTATTCCAACGACTTGGACACCGCTGTAAAGGCGCTGCCCTTGAATCACCTTGAGGTCGACCATTTGAGATCAATTATTAGTGGCTACTTTGAAACGGATCAGACTCACCTTCACTTGAAAGAATTAGTAGAGTCCAAAGAAGCAAATGTAAACATTTATTCTCTGGCCGCAAAGCTAGGTGATGATCAACTTATGTCTCGAATTGTCGAGTTTGTTTCACCTGAATATCCTACGAATAAGGATTACATTCCTGCCTTTATGAGCTACTACTTGAAACATAACAGGCCAGAATTCATGGAGGATCATATATCTCAAAAACTATGTCCAAAAATAGATGGATATAAAGGCCTTAGGGAGTGGTACAAATCAGCAGAGGAAGATGACGAGGAGGACGCCCGCAAAGATATTTGGATTGAAAAATGCGACGTCTCCTGGCCTTACCTCTGGTAATCTTACCTATTGATGTGCATGACTCCTCCCCTGGGCTTCATGTATGAATGCCAAGCGGTTTAAGGTTGAAAGGTACCTCCTTCCAACCTCACCCTCAACTTTAATATTTAAACGTTTAAGAAGAGCTAAGCGAGCCTCTAAAAACTTATGCTCAAGCAATAAGTTGAAACTTGCTTTTTCTTTACGTGTTTCTCTATTTCCATCAATCGTGATAATTTCCACCTCTTCATCAAATAGACGCAATATCTCAGCAACTTTAGACGCCAATAAGGCCCCCTCAGTTGCTCCAGCAAAAGTGTAAGGAGCCATAATATTTGCCTGTTTTAGGTTGTGAACATAGCCAAGAGCAATATCAAGTGAAGAAATTGAATGAATCCTGGCTTTGGAAATGGAACGCCCTAGTAGGCCATATACTGGGCGACCACGAAGGGTCGTGGATAGTCCAGCGTGTGGAAACTCCCCATCAAACTCAGGAAAAAGAATGACTGGCCGGCCATCGCCATAGGGTCTAATGTTACGTATACCAGGCGCATCAACACTTACTGCGTTTGCTACCATTTTATTAACGACATTTTTGGGAACAGTTCTTTTCTTCTTCGGGGCAGGAAGCTTCTTTTTATCAATTTTTAATGTGGGAGTAAGTGGAAACTCTTCAAGATTTATAAAGTGTGAAGGCACCATATACATTGGAAGTTTTTTCTTAGCATGCTCTCTAAGCTTCTTTTCATCAACATCATAACCTTTGATGTAGGCCACCAATCTTTGGTCTCCAGGAGAATCTTCTCTTAAAAGTACAACTACCTGTTGAACACCGCTTGGCGTTTGTAGAACAGCTTCTATTTCCCCCAGCTCCACTCGATGCCCCCTAATTTTTACTTGAGTATCCTTTCTTCCAATATACTCCAAGAGCCCCTTGCGGTTGAATCGCACGAGATCACCAGAACGATACATTTTACCTTCTCCGACAAAAGGATCATCCACAAATAAGCTGTTAGTGAGCTCTTTGTTATTGCAAAATCCCTTAGACACTCCAACTCCTCCGATATAAAGCTCACCTATCGCACCAATAGGAACAGGGTTTAGATGTTCGTCAAGAACATAGAAGGTGGTGTTTTCAATTGGCCGTCCCAAGTAAAATGGCACCTTTGGGGATTCAACTTGGTGTGCGGAACACCACACTGTGGTTTCTGTAGGCCCGTACATGTTCCAAACTGATCGACACGATGGAACTAGCACCTTCGCAAGAGAAACAGGAAACGGCTCCGCTCCGCAAAGTGCCGTCAGTTTTTTTGAGGGCTCAAGGCCAGCTTCCAATAAAAGTCTCCAGGTGGCGGGCGTTGCTTGAATAAAATCAACCTCGAACTTCTCCACTATTTTTTTAAGCAACCTTCCATCCAAGCTATCTTCTTTAGATGCTAGAGCGATTGAAGCTCCTGCAAGCAATGGCAAAAAGATTTCTAAAATTGAAATATCAAAACATGTGGTGGTGTGGGCAAGAACTGTGGACTCTGCGTTAATACCTGGAGCCTTTTTCATGGAGTTTAAGAAGTTTAAAACATTTTTAAATGTCGCCTGAACGCCTTTTGGCCTGCCGGTACTTCCGGAGGTGAAGATCACATACATCACATCATCAGAATCACACTCTAGTGGTCTAATGAGACTTTTATTTAGATCTATATCCTCGAGATTAATTTTACGACAAGTAAGTCCAGATAACTTTTTTTTACTGAATGTATCACAGATAACGGAGTGGCATTTTGTCTGTGAAACCATGTAGTTCAAACGATCTTCCGGAAAGTAAGGGTCCAAAGGAACATATGCTATCCCTATCATTGCGGCTCCTAACATTGCAGCGACCATTTCAGGAGTTCTCTTCATGCAAATCCCAACAAAATCACCAGATTGTATCCCCGCTTCACTGTAATTGGCGGCAAAGCCTTTGGCCTTTGTGAATAGGGTCTCGTAACTAATGGAGTTCCCATCAAAGTAAATTGCCGTCTTATCTGGGAATTCCTGCGATCGTTGAACCAATTTATCAACAAGACTTTCCCTTGGGGTGTCCAAGACATACTCGTTGTTTATATTTGAGAGGACTCTTTCATGGGATATTGAGCGCATGTCACTCCATGTCCCACTCGAGCCTGAAGCAACAAAACTTAGTACATCACGATAGTATTCGGCCATTAGTCGAGCACTTTCAGGGTCAAAAAGATCCTTTCGATACTCAATTATGAATTGAACTCCATCATTGCCAGGAATTACATAGCAATCAAAGTCCGTATAGATTGACCCTCTATCAACATATAAGATTTCATAATTTGAATCCCCAAATGGGCAAAACTCCGTTTGAAAGTCCTGGAACGAGAAATGTGTCTGGTAAAGTGGACTTCGAGATGAGTCTCTTGCAACCTTACCCAGTCCCAACATTTCAGAGTGTGGAATTTCTTGGTTGTCCAATATTTCGGCGAAGTTTCGTTGAAGCTCTACGAAGAACTCTTTAACCGAATTTTTCTTTTGGCCCTTCACCGGCAAGGCGTTTGCGAAACACCCTATTGTTGAAAATAGGTCTTTATCTGGCCTTCCCATGACCGGAACCCCCACAACGACTTCATCCTGTTGTGAGTAGTCCATAAGCATTTTCTTATATGAGCCGAGAAATAACGTAAATAAACTAACACCCCATAGTTTTGATTTTCCACGAAGCTTTTCAAGAAGATCCTTTTCGACAACGAGTCGCTCCACTCCTCCGTTGTATTGGATTGCTGGAGGTCTAGGATAGTCAGTGGGCACCTCTAAAACAGGAAGCCCCCCCTCAAGTTTCTTTCGCCAAAACTCTTTATCTTTTTGAAACTGCTCTGAACCTAAATACTCATTTTGCCAAATACAAAAATCAACAAAACTAAATTTCTCAGGTGTTAACTCTTTACCTTCATAAGCGCGACTTAATGAGTCCACAAACACTTCAAAGCTGTAGCCATCAAAAAACGCATGGTGAAAAACAAGCAGTAGAATATGGTCATTCGCATTTAAACGATAAAGTTTCACAGAAACAATGGGTGCTTTAGAAACATCCAATGGCTCCCTTGCCACAAGTTCCATGTCTCTCATAGCGGCTTCAAAACTTTTAGGTTCCATATATTGGATATAAAAATTTTTGCGAACCACATCTAAGCTTTGCAATACTTGCAGCGGTCCCTTTTCTATAGTCATTCTTAACGCCGGATGGTTTTCAAAAACTTGAATGAAGGCCTCATGCAACTTTGTAGCGTCAATTTCAGCTCTTATTCTCATGCCATAAGGTAGATTGTGCATATTTGTCCCTGGGTTAACCTCCTCCAAGTACCAGGCCTGCTTTTGATGAGTTCCGAGTGCACTCTTTTCAATTAAATTGTTTTTACGAAGTTCGTGGTCTTTAAAGCTCTGAGTGGAATCAATACTTATCAATTTGGAGAAATCTTGCAATACAGGCCTCTGAAGGAGATCCTTTAGCCCTAGGTTTACTCCGGTTATTCTTTTTAATTCATGGCAAACATCAACTCCAAGAAGTGAGTGGCCACCAATAGTAAAAAAGTTTGCGTTGTCTGGAATCCCTTGCACCCCAAGAGCTTTTTCCCATACTGATTTTACCAAATGAATTTGTTCTTGATTTTTCACTCTCTCTCCTTAAAGTAAAATTAAAAGAGCTATAGATGTTATGATTGAAGCGATCTGACCTAATCTTTGAAAAACAAGATCTGCAGTTGTTCTCTTAGACGACTGTAAAAGGATAATATCATTGGGTGCTATGGCGGGAATCGCGTTCATCTCATTAAGGTCAAACTTTATTTTTTTAAGACCTTGCTCTGTTGTCCTTATGACATAGGATTCACTGTAGTCTAAATTGTCTATAGCTCCTCCACTTTTTCCTAAATAGTAAAACAAATGGGCACGATCTTGATAAAGCGTCTTACCGGGTGAGCGGACTCCCCCCAATACTGTTACGATAGGCAGTGTGCTGGTCATTTCGCTTTCGTCCAGTTCAGTGATAAAAACCTTATCTCCACCTGTCCAAGTAAAAACATTTGAATATTTGCTGTCTTGGAAATACTGATTAAGGCTTACCGAGTAGTTGACACCTTGTTGCTTAATAGAGGCCTTATAAAACTTTTTTTGAAGGTCCCCTCTTAGTCCACCCGCCTTGTCTATTAGCTTGTCAATTCCTTCTTTCCTAGAAACATAGTATCGTCCGGAGTCTTTTACAAAGCCCCTAACTTCAACTAAATAGTCCTTTCTAAGAAGTTTAAACTGCATGTTTTCAACGCCTCTTTGAAAAAATTTTGAATAGCGTTTTAACACCTCGTCTCTTACTTCCCTAAATGTAAGGCCCTCGGCCTTAATCACAACGTTGTAAGGAAGACGCAGCCGACCATTAAAATCAACTCTAAATCTACCCTTTAGTTTTTCATCCGATGGATGATTTAAGTAAAATAAAAATCCAGGTGCGATTTTGTTTTTACGTGCCTTATGTTGGGGCACATCTTTAAAGTCAGTTACGAGCCTGCCATTTTGCTTTACAACTGGAGTGCTTTCAAATTGGTCATTATAGGTTTCATAATTAAGCACTTCATCCCTGCTGGCACAGGAACTGAATAAAGCAATAATTAGTATAAAAACAGCTGCACGCATTTAACTTCCCCTTATTTAAAGCTTCAAAGCAATCTCGGCCATTTTTGGCACACGAGATGTGGAAACTCCATAGTGTGAATTCAAAATGTCACATTTATCAAACTTAAGAGGATGCAAATAAGGTGGAAAGCGCACTATAAGAAGTTATGAAAATGAAGGTCATGGGATAAAAATGTTAAATAAACTTAAGTCTGGCCCCTGGCCTATTTTTATATTGAGCAGCTTCTCATCAATTGCAAACTTGTATCTGCCTATATTTCTAGCAAGAACCATGTCGCCAGAGCAGATGGGCGTCTATAAAATATTTTTCTTATATCTAGGGGCTATCCCATTTTTATTTCTGGCCGGAGGACCACTTAATTCAGTTTATTACTGGGTTGGCAGATCAAGTAAGGAAAGAACACAGTATCTTCAACAATGTTTCTTCCTAATATTGGCATTGTCTTTAGGCATCTTAATGCTGGGCCTGCCTTTCACAGAAAGAATTGCGATATTCACAAACCTTACCGGAGACAATATATACTACCTTCTTTTTGGAGCGTTCGTTGCAGTGCCATCAAGTTTTTATTCAGAAACTAAAGTTGCCTTAGGACACACAATAAAAGGTTCTTTATTTGATACATCCTTTGAGGTTTTGAAGGTAGTGGTGTTTATTGCAGTTGCTCTGCAAACAAAAGATGTTCAAAATATATTTATAGCGTTCTGCGCTATATTCACAGTAAAGTTTTCTATTTCTACAGGTCTAAAGATTAAAAGTGGACATGTTGCATTCTTGCCTCAAAAGAAAAAACTAAAGGAAATTTGGTTTTACTGTTTGCCAATCAGTCTATCCGGACTTGTTACATTTGGAATGGATAAAATTGATCAATTTGTACTTTCGGCGCATCTGGGCACGGAAGAGTTTGCTTTCTACTCGATGGGTTGCTTAATTGTGCCTCCTCTCTATCTTATAGAAATGAGCGTTAGCCGGGTTTTGATTCCAAAACTTTCATCTACGAAACCTAATGAAGAGAATTTAAAAATCAATCATTTCAAATCTGCAATCACAGATATTTCTATAATAATTATCCCGGCCTTTTTTGGTCTTTGGATCTTCTCCGATCAAATAGTGGAGTTTCTCTACACTGACAAATTCATAGATTCGGCAAAGTATCTTAAAGTGTTTGCTGTAAGCTACCTATTCCTAATGATGCCTTATGATGCAATTCCTAGGGCGACGGGAAAAACAAAATTCATTTTTCACCTAGCACTAATTTTTGGTGTTCTATCGGTGATTGCGGTCACAGGAGCAGCATTGCATTTAAGTGCCCTTCAAGTTTTAATGATCTCTTTAATTTTTAAATTTCTATCCAGGTTCGCTGGACTCGTTTATTCATCCAAAATCATGGGGTGGCGATTAAGAAGTATGATTCCCTGGATAAACCTTACGAAGATTACCGCAGTCTGCTGCGCTTTGTACATATTATGTGAAGTGGCAAGACCATTCTTCAAAGAAAACTTGCAATGGTTTTACTTCTGCGCTCCGGCCTTCGCTTTGCTATACTTTATAGTTCTTGCAAAGGACTACAAAAGAAGAAATTAACGCTTTGGCTCCCACGTTGGCTTTAGTTCCGAAGAAAAGGAATAGTAAACAGCGGTCAAGGCAGCTGCGTTAACTACAAAAAAGTAGTGAGCGAAGCTGAAAATTTTTGAATTACCTTTTTTTGAGTCAAAAAGTGAGGCGCACAGAGCAGTGATATAGAACACCAACTGAAGACTAAAGATAAAAAATACGAATGCACTATCTCTATAGAGGGCTACTTCCAACCAGCATGAAATAAATAGAGAGATGGCTATTACTGGCGCAAACCACCTCAGAAGCTTATGACTTATTAGTTGAAAGCTTACAAATGGGTATTTTAACGGATTAAGCAGCTCTTTTGCATAGGCAAGCCCAGTGAGACCGCCTCTAACAACTCGTACTCTCATATCCCACTCATCACCGGTTTTTTCGGTCGTTAATTCCTCGCAGACCGCTTCTGGTTCAAAAACGACTCTCTTCCCCTTCTTGATCATCATTAATGGCTCGGTAAAATCCTCTATAACATTGGCCGGCAAAGGAGTGTAGTCTTTAGTTCTAAATGCGCTGGCGCAACCCACGGAGCCTGTGAGGGTTCCAGAGAAGGTTTGCGCCTTCTTTAAAAGACATTCATATTTCCAAAATAGTTTTTGGCCAGCTCCTACTTGTGTCCCCTTAGGATCTATATACTTCAAATGCCCTGTAACCATGCCGACTTCAGAATCTGCAAAGTTTCGCACAAACATCTTTATAATTTTTGGGTCATACACAGTAGTAGCGTCGGAAAACACCACAATTTCGGAGTCAACTTGCTTAATGGCAGCATTCCTTGCTTCTGTTTTTCCTACTCGGCCTCCCACTCGGATAAGACTAACTCTCTCAGATGGGTAATCAAGGACCAATTGGTCGGTCTGGTCCGAACTAGCGTCACTTACAACTGCAATTTGAAGCTTCTCAGCTGGGTAGTCAAGCTCCATGCAATTGTCTAGTTTTGCGACGATGTTTCTCTCCTCATTGTAAGCTGCGATCATTAGTGTAACTGAAGGTAGAATTTCTTTCTTATTTACTCTTTTCCGTCTTAGCGCGCCTAGGCCTAGCGCAAGTACAAGATATCCAAAATAAGTATAGATTATTAGAAAAAAGAAAAAGATACTCATTTGTTCCATGCAAGCTCTCCAATGGTTTTGGCTTCAATTTCTTCTATTGTTTTTTCCCGCACCATATATGAATGCGTGATACAGATTCCTGTAAGGATATAAGGGTATAATTGATAAGCATGAGATAAAAAGCTGGACGCCACTCCGTATCCCACAAGTCCAACGAAGTACTCAGGTGAGTTCTTTCTGTCATGCCAACTTCTTTTTAAGGCAAACACCCAAAGACCAAAATATAGAGCAAAGCCAATAAATCCATTTTCTGATAGAACTTGGATCCACGAGGAGTGGGCCGTCATATGCCCTCCTTCAGAGCCAAGTTTGCCACCAACCGCGTATGATGGAAGATTGATGTTGTAGCCCCAAAAGCCAACACCAAAGAGCGGATTCCTAACAGCCATATTAAGCCCTGCTTTCCAATAAATTATCCTGTTGTTTGAAGATCCTTCTAAATCTGCTTGTCCACGGTTTAGTAGGGAAAAAGATCCTATTGCGACACTTAAAACAAGACAACCTACAAGAAACATGGATTTTTTAGTTTTTAGTTTTGTGAATAAGAAGGCCCCAATACAGGCCGCAAGTGCCAAAAGCGCCCCCCTTGATTGTGTGCTCCATATGAGCCAAAAAACGGGAGAGCAAATCAATGCGGAAATCAGGTATGTTATAGTTCTTGGTTTCAATTTTCCAAACAAAAACCAACAAAATGGAAGTGCCAGGACAAGGATTGCCGCAATATCGTTTGAATTGCCGAGGATCCCCACGGTCTTGAGCCTTTGCGAGCCTTCAGAAGTAATTGTCTGAAACTGCTCTAAGTAGGTCGAATAGAAACTTATCGTTCCTAGATCTAAAATGGCCAACGCCAGCGCGAGTTTAGCTGGAAGAAGATCCTCCTTTGACTCAAATGAATTTTGAAGAAATAAAAAGAGAATTACTCCTTTTACAAACACTTCCTGATACTTAACCATTGCCTCAGCAAAATGGGAGCTTAAAAATCCGCTTAGAAA
The DNA here is from genome assembly GCA_002711995.1 of Halobacteriovoraceae bacterium. Lineage (GTDB taxonomy): Bacteria > Bdellovibrionota > Bacteriovoracia > Bacteriovoracales > Bacteriovoracaceae > UBA845. Next base: position 44,042 of record PASN01000022.1, read on the forward strand.
TGCCCATATGGAAAAACCGATCAGTAAAACAGTGCCAAGGTTGAAGCGGAAGTATACTTCTTTTTTTGCAAGCTTATGCCCTATAAGGGAGATACAGCAAAGATAAAAAATATCTTTAGGCATAGTCTGCATGAGATCATTTGAATAGGTTTCCCAAGGCCTTGTCAGTAATAAGAATAAAAAGAAACTAGCAGCGTACTTGGGTGAAACAAGGCTAATTGCGCATAGTAGACCAAACTGTATAGAAAACCAGCTCCCAGCTCCTTGCCATACATCTAAAAAGGCTGAACTCAACCCGGCACCTATTATGACAATGAAAGTAGTATAAAAAATCCTTCTCTCTCTACTGACACCAGCGTTGAGTTTTCGAACGTCCAAGATGATCGAAAAACAAAAAGCAAGGGTCAACAATCCAAAAAAGATTTGATGAGAATCAAGAATAAATTTTTCCAGCTCTCCCATTGCTAGTGGTTTAAAATCTGAGGCTCAGTTCTTGCTCTATGCCCTATCGAACTTGTTTTGTATTTTTCTGTAGGGCACTTTAAGGCACCAAGGAATATTGTATTGGAACTCTTTGCCTCACTCTTCATAAGCTCAACGCGGCTAGGCGCATAGAGTTCTTTCAACACAATATAAATAAAGGCGAAACTCACACCCAACAAAAACCCAAGTGAAGCAAACAACCTTCTTTTTGGCCAAATGGGTGTTATTGGGAGCTGTGGTCTTTCAATAACACCAATGTAAGATGCCAAGGACTTCTTCTCTATATCCAGCGCCATATTAAAGTCATGAAACTTTGCAAAGAACTTACCAGTCAATTGTCCATTAACTTCTTTATCCATAGGCATGGCCACGGCCGCCCCTTGTGCCTCCAGGCCGTCAAATTGACTTTTAAACTCTTCTAGCCAATTGGAAATAGTCTCTTTCCTTTGGAATAACTCTTGAAGCTTTGGATGACTTTTGTTGTATTGCTTTTGAAGGGCAGCGATATTGGTGTTAATTTTTTTAAGTTCAGCGCTGAGCACTTCAGGCGATCTCGAAGCTAGCGCCTTGTCTGAGCCGGATGTTGTAATTTTTTGAGAGGCATTAAGCGCTTGAAGCCTCTGAAGCATTATCTGTTTAACCACCTCAATCGTATCGATGCGGTTATTGATGAAATGCCCGCGTACCCTATCCAATGTTGTTTCAGCAATTTTTTTTGCCCTATATGGATCTGAATCTTCAAATGAAACCCTATAACTTTGTCCACCTGTTGAGTAGTATTTAAAGCGCTCTCTTAACATTTGCCTTTGTCTGGCGACTTTTTCTTCAGGAAGATCGAGAGAGTAAAACTTGTAATCATGCGCAAGCTGATCAAGGTAGTCGTCATTGATCGCCTCCTTAACCATCGAGTCTATTGTGAAACGCATCTCAGGAATGTTGTAGACACCGGGCACGATTTCCGAAATAAGTGGATTTTTGAAATACTTTGAATAAATATTAACTTCAAATTGGGATTTGTAACTTTTTTGTAGAAACTCGGACAAACTTAACGAAAAGCTTAAAAAAGTACCGACGATTAAAATTATAGAGATTTTATACTTAAAGAGTTTACTTAAAACATCTTTAACGTTTACTTTATCATTGTTCATTCTACACCTGGTTTAAAATTAGTCCCAATATTGGAAGATTTGCATCCTTAACAAGGTCGCTTATGTACCTATTTTTCTTAAGGCCTAGAGAGCGTTTACTACGAACTATAATCGCTCCATCAATTTGACCTTCGTAAAGTCGATTTGCTGTTGGGTTTCTTTTCACTTCGTGCACATATAATGAAATTTCGCTCGCTTTAAAATTTCTTCTATTAACGGCAAGATCAATCACCCGCACGTGTCTTCTATAGTAACGTTCCAAAAGTTCCTTAACTTGAAAGGCCACTTCAAGGTGCCCCTCATTAGGGTAATCGGCTACAATAAGTATATTTTTTGCGTTAAGCTCTCTAATTTTAAAATCTAGATTCTTAACCACTTCAATTTCTGGATTTAAATTTGCCACAGAGCAATCCCTTTAAAGAAAACCTCCCCTGGTTACTACCAGAGGAGGTTACAATTATTTTAAAGTTTGAAAGTATGCAGGGTTTACTTCCCCATTAAGAGTTGAGAAAGAAGCACCTTTCCAGATAACTCCACTGGTGGCAGATCTATAGGCCAACACAAGCTTAACTCTGTCATTGTGAGTTAATGAGATAATTCCTCTTTTTGGAAAAACCTTTCCTTGAAAGTCCATTACAAGCTCTCCATTGCTGGAAACGAAGCTTGCTGAGTAGGTGCTTGAAGAAAACTTTCTAATTGAAAGCTCCCCTTCAACTCCAAGGATTGTGCCTTTCATTGTTCCAATAACATCACTTTCGCTAATTGCTCGTGGTGCCTCCCCGGCCAGTAAATCTTGAACAGTAAACTTTCTCTCCCCAGAGAACCTGATAGATTCGGTTCTAGTAGTTTGAACCTCTCCGCTTATGGCCCCTGTCGCCCTGTCAAAGCTAAGGCTAAAACTAGAGCTAGGCCCGCTTGAGCTAATGCTAGCGCCGGAGATGCTATTTCCTAAAATTGTTGCATGATGGAAAGAGAAGGCCGTTCTATTAATTTTGGAGTTTATAAAATGAACGGTAAGATTTTTTGAAGAAGTAGAGTCTAGAACTACAATTTTATCAAAGCCCAGTACCCTGGTACCCTCTATATCCATCGTCACTTCATATACACCTTCATGCACCGGCTCCAATGCAACAAGTTTAACTGAAGCGTCTGAAATCATACTTGCAGCAGCTCTTTGGATCCATGGCTCGTCTCCCACCTTTGCAGAGTAATCTTTTGCCATTGATCCAAAAGCTATGATTTGCTCTAGGACTTTTACATCCTCAATAGCAAAAACTTGTTCATGCCAGTACTGGATTACCTCATATCTTTTTGTAGCGCTGTCCAATTGCATAAAAAGTTCACCAATGGCCTTGCCATTCATGGAGGAGTATTTTGCAAGGTTCAAAATCGCATTGTTCGCTAACGTGGCCGCCTCTCTTACCACCCAATCTTCGTCACCCATTTCAAGTGACACTGCTTGGAGCTTTCTTCCAAACTCAATTAAGTTTTGGAGTGTTGCAACATCTTTGGTTCTTGCATGTTCATTAACAAGATTGTTGGCGTAGTTGTATCGTTGATTTTGGTTCATTGTCCTCATTTGCTCAATAGTTTCCTGAACATCGCAGATAGGTACCTCACACATTTGAGTTATAGTTAGTGTGGGACTGCTAGCAATTGCACCAGTAGCTCCTACGGCACTTATAAGCGCAATGGCAGTAAAGATTTTTAGGTTTTTAAACATTTTAATTCTCCTTTGTTTATATTCTTAGCTCAATATTTCTTTTTAACACTTCCCCGTTTTGAAAGAAGATTAGGGCAGCTCCTCTTAGGGGACGATCAGAGGGAACATTTAGCGTGACCTGAAAATTGTCATGCTGAATAAATGACTTAATGTCGCTAATTCCATTTGATTCAAAACTGTAAGTCACATAGCTGACCTTTTGAACAAGCTCAGCCGGAAGAACGGTGCTAAGAGTTGCCGCCCCGCCCCTTTCAGAAGTCTCAAATTCAATGTCCATTGAGGAAAGATCTGAATTCTTCACGTTTCCAAGAGCTATTCGCTCTAAGTCATCCAACTTTTGAAGTGCCTCATAATGAAATACGACCGTTTGGGCGAAATCTTTTATGTAATATAGATTTGCCTCAATTAACTTATCGATGGAAATTCTTTGGGCCTTAAACAGCTCAAGTTGAGCAAGCATAAATCTTTTTGAATTTTCCATAATATTTATTTCACGAGCTAGAACTTCGACAGAGTTCATAAGTTTGGCCTCTTTGCTATAAACATCGTTTTGGATATTTACTTCTAATGCCTTTTTGCGTGAATTGCTTGATTAACTTTAGAGCCGGCCAAATGCACTCGCTGCAAATAATCAAATCCCAAACCTGCAAAGCTTAGGATTGACCATTTAGCGGATCGCTTTGCATTATATGCAGCATAGATCATCTGTTGAGAAGCCTTCATTTCATGTGAGCGATTTAAGGCCGTCAGTGCGAGCTCTTCAGGGTTCACTTTAAATTCATCTACAGACAAGAACTTCTTAACAGGTTGAAAGCTAAGGGCCTTCTCATGATAATCCATTCCCAAAAGCATTTTCAATGAAGCTTTAGACTCCTCAAGATAGCTTTCTAACTTTAAATACGCCTCTCTCTTCTTTAGAGATTGATACTCAAGCTCATCAAGCTGTTGCTGAGTGGCCACACCAGCTTGGACCTGAACACGCATTGCTTGCATCAATTTTTCAAGCATAACAAGCTCATAACTGGCCAAAGCGATAATCGCCTCTTCCTTTAGCGTTTCGTAGTAAAGATTCGCGACTTCATTTTTAACATTCTCTTTGAGAGCGGCCAAAGTGTGGCTTTGAGCATTTTTGAGATGGTGCGTTCTTTTTACATTAAACCACTTGCTTGGGATGGAAGTCACAAGCTCAGCAAGGATTAGTGGATTCCAGAAGTCAGTCGCCTGAAGCACTAACACTTCTCCCACGCCATAGGGAAAGTATTGTGATCTCGCCTGACTAATTTTTTGTTGCGCTTGGTAAAGTCTTTCATATGCGATTCGAGCGTCCACATTCTCCCCAGCGGCAAGTTCTTTAACTTTCTCTAGGGATATTGCGCCATCACGAGACTCTAAAACGCTATTAGAAATGTCTAATGCCCTCAGGTGCTCATCACTTGCCAGAGCATGTAGTGAGAAAGCAAATGAGAGAGTTATTGATATTATCAGTTTCATACAGAACTCCTATTTACAGACTCACAATGGTCTCAAGTTTCACAATATCTCCAGAACTCAGAAGAAGAGACGCCGTCACAGCTTTTTCGCCCGTCCCACGAACCTTCGTATAAAGATAAAAATTTCCAGTTGTGTTTAGAATTCGGTAATCAAAAATATCTCCACCATAAATAACCGAAACGATTTGATCCTTTAATTCTGGAGCGATATCAATATTTACTGACACCTTGGATCTTCTTGAACGTTTCTCAACGTCCACAATTAAAGCGGCGTTCTCAAATGGCGTAACGTCAAATTTGTTTACTGAAGAGTCCAGACCTAAGAGTCTCTGGGTTTTTGCAAGTTGCATTCTCTTTTCCATTCTCAGTGAAATAAGATTTCTACTTTCTTCGAAGTAAAGCCTCTTCGTTCTCACAACTTCGTAAAAGTCAACTGTGCCAGCATGATGAAGCTCAATTGATTGCTCCATATTCTCTTTTGCGGTTTGAACAATCTCTTTTTGAATTTCTAACCTTTCTTCAATTAAATCCATTTGCTCATATGACAGAGCTATTTGATTTTCGATCTTGTTTTGAACTTTTCCTTTCTTCAGCTCAATCTCAGTGACTTTAGACCTTTCGATCGCCAAGGCCGATGGATAACCAAAACCGATTCCGGTGAAGCTTAGGAATGACCACTTGGCTCCACGAACCATGAACCTGGCTCCCTCAGTCATAAACGTATGAGCGGCCAGTTCGGGCGATCTCTCCACTCCCATTTCAATTGCAGACTCAGTGCTTTCAGGCATTTCAAAAGTTGTGTCAGAAAGCTCGGCCAGTTCCACCTTTTGCTCAGGAGATCTATTTAGCGCCATCATAATTCCTTCTTTCTGAATCGCCATGGCGCTTTCGAGCATGTACATCTGCTGTTGATGCTTCATTAAGTTTCTAGTGTGAAAAAATACGTCAGATTCAGATCCTAATCCCATTTTCAGTCTAGTTTCGGCCATCGACACAGCTCTTTTTAAAAGTGCCTCTTCCTCTGTCATAGAGTCCAAAAGCTCTTCTTGATGCTTAACGCTGATGTATGAGAGAGTAAGGTCTCTTAAAATGTTAAGCTTAATTGATTCGCTCACGTACCCTTCGGCCAAAGAGAGCTCTTTACTCGCCTGATAATAAAACCAACTTGTTGGGTTTGGTGAGATTGCGTATAAAAGGGCGTAAGAGGTGTTCCAAAAAAACATTTGAGCGGTAAGGTTTGGTAGAAATTCTCCCAAGCTGTTTTTAACACTTCTTTGGGCCTGATAATACTTTTCATACTGAACCTTAATATCAATGTTGTTGTCTAAAACCTCCGAGCGCATATCTTCAAGAGAAAGCCTCTCCTGAGAATAAGCGCCCAGTGAGAAGGCGAACATTAAGGTTAAGGGTAAAATCTTTTTAAACACTAAAATCATGTAACACTCCTATGGCTAATTTAGTTTGATTAAAAATCAATTTGAAAGGGTATAACCTACAAACTTGGTAAAAAGAATTTGACGAATGTTCTCTCTCAAAAAATCTAAACAATGTTCACTTTCTAAATTAAACGCTTAATTCAAATCCCTTCAAACAACCGACTAGATGCGGATTGAGGCAGCTTTTGCCCGCTTAAGTTTTTCTAAAGGTCCAGCGTAATATCCCCTGAAGCGCGCGCACCTGCTTAAAAAACTTTTAATACTAGAGGTAAAAATGCTTATAAAGAATTTAACGGCAATCCTACTTTTGGTTTTCCTTGCCACTGCATGTGAAGACCCCTCGGCTCCAACACCTGGACCAATTACAGATCCAATAGATAATCGTGACGACAATACACCTGACCCAACTCCAACACCGGACCCAGATCCAACTCCGACTCCGGACCCAGATCCAACTCCAACACCGGACCCAGATCCAACACCGACTCCGGACCCAGATCCAACACCGACTCCGGACCCAGATCCAACACCGACTCCGGACCCAGATCCAACAC
>PASN01000023.1 GCA_002711995.1 Halobacteriovoraceae bacterium
AGTAGAGTTGATCACGCCAGTAGCGATGGAAAAAGGTCTTCGTTTTGCAATCCGTGAGGGTGGTAGAACAATTGGCGCAGGAACAGTTACAGAAATTATCGAATAATTTTTGTTTATATAGGGCTGGTCGTTAGGCCGGCCCTTTTTTATGGGTGTATAGCTCCAATTGGTAGAGCGGCTGATTCCAAATCAGTAGGTTGGGGGTTCGAATCCCTCTGCACCCGCCAAATCATTTTCGCCGCACCCTGTAATTCTTCTTTAAATTCCCCCTCAAAACAAAATTTTTAGAGCTCAAATCATTTTTTTATAGACAAAATGCTCAATTTTTCGCATAAATTGTGAACTCTTATTTAAGAAAGGTTATAAAATGGCAGCAATTTCTGACAGTGGAAAAAAATGGATTCAATCGAGCGTCGCAATTACGTGCATGCTTTTGGGGTATATTCTAATCAGCTTTTTTGAAACTCTGGGTGACTGGTTTGCCCTTGAATCAAAAATTCCTAATTTTGTAGCATCCGCTCAGATACTATCTGTACTCATTGCACTAGGTGTTTTTATCTATATAATGAAAAACCCTAAGACTTCTGGATTTTTAAAAGAAGTTTATCAAGAAACGGTTAAGGTCGTCTGGCCAGATAAGAGTCAAACTGTACGCCACACTATTGGTATTATGATTGGGGTGACGATTGTAGGCTTTATATTAGGGTTTTTTGATTTCACAGCTACATGGTTTTTAAGCCTAATTAACTAAGGAACTGTAATGACAGATGAAAATGAAAATTTAGAAAATACCGATGCAGCTTCTGAAGAGACTGAGCAGCTTGAGGAATCTCATGAGGAGTCCAATGGCCTTGCTAAAGGCGATGGCCCTGACTTTAAGTGGTATGTTGCTCACGTTTTAAGTGGATATGAAAATAGAGTAACTAAGACTCTAAAAGAGAGAATTTTGAACCATAATATGGCAGAGCAATTTGCAGATATTATCGTTCCTGAAGAGACAGTTGTTTCCAACGTAAATGGAAAGAAAAGAAATATTAAAAAGAAGTTTTTTCCAGGTTACGTTTTAGTCAAAATGATTATGAATGAAGCTACTTGGCACCTTGTAAAAGATACAGACAAGATTACAGGTTTTGTTGGCGGTGTTAAAGGTAGACCACAGCCAATTACAGATGAAGAAGCTTCGTTCATGCTTGGTCAAGTTCAAGGTGACTTTAAGAAACCTCGTTCTGCTACAAGCTACTCTGCCGGTGACTCTGTAAAGGTTATCGAAGGACCGTTCGCTTCATTTGTTGGAACTGTTGAAGCAGTTAATCCAAATGGAAAACTTAAGGTAAACGTTTCAATTTTTGGTCGTCCAACTCCAGTAGAGCTGGATGATACGCAAATAGAAAAAGCATAATATAAACAGCCTAAACACGGGAGACTAAACGTCGCTTGAACCGAGGAGAAAGGTATGGCAAAGAAAGTATCAGGTTTTATTAAACTGCAAATTGAAGCAGGTAAAGCTAACCCCGCACCTCCAATTGGTCCAGCTCTGGGTCAAAAGGGTGTAAACATCATGGAATTCTGTAAAGCGTTTAACGCCAGAACTCAGAAGGAAGCTGGAACAGTTCTTCCAACTATCATTACTGTTTATTCTGATCGTTCATTCACTTTCGTTACAAAGACACCTCCAGCAACATTCTTACTTAAAAAAGAGCTAAAACTTAAGTCCGGTGCTAACAAGCCAGGTCATGAAGTGGTTGCAACTGTTAAGGAATCAGTTGTTGAAAGCGTAGCTAACGCTAAGATGCCAGACTTGACTGCAGCAGATATGGAAGCAGCAAAAAGGACTATCGAAGGCTCAATCCGTTCAGCTGGTATGAAGCTGGATTACAAGTAAGGAAATTCGGAAGACTGAAGTCGCTATTACCGATTGGAGGAAAGAATGAAGAAAGTTAATGCAAAAAGAAAAGAAGCATTTGAAAAAGTAGATAAAAACAAATCTTATAAAGTTTCTGAGGGCCTTGCTCTTGCTAAAGAAGCAAGCTATGCAAAGTTTGACGAAACATTTGAAGTTGCCTTTAGACTAGGTGTTGATCCAAGACACGCTGATCAAATGATCAGAGGTGCGATCGTTATGCCTGCAGGTACAGGAAAGAAAATTAACGTTGTAGTTATCACTTCTGGTGAAAACATCGGCAAAGCTGAGGCTGCTGGTGCTGACGTTGTAGGTGGGGATGACATTATCCAAAAAATCCAAGGTGGATGGATGGAGTTTGATAGAGTAATCGCAACTCCGGACATGATGGGAAAAATTGGTAGAATTGCTAGGATTCTAGGGCCAAGAGGACTTATGCCTAACCCGAAGCTTGGAACAGTTACTACTGACGTTGAAAAAGCTGTAAAAGAGCAGAAGGCCGGTAAGGTTGAATATAGAACTGAGAAAAATGGTATTGTACACGTACCATTCGGTAAAAAATCCTTTTCTGAAGAGCAGTTAATGGAAAATTTTAAAGCAATTGCTGGAGCGATTGTTAGAGCTAAGCCAGCAAGTGCTAAAGGTACTTACATGAAGTCGATTACAATCTCTACTTCAATGGGACCTGGTATCAAGCTTGACGAAAGTGACGTTACTGCTTCTGTTTAAATAATAACTAATAGGGGTTGATGAAAGTCGGTACGTTTTAAAACGTGTAAAGCCTGCCCAAATCCCCCTCCAAATACTTATAGGAGGTAATCTATGATGACTAGAGCTGAAAAAGATGCTGTCATTAGCGACCTCAGAGAGAAAATTGAAAGTGCAAACGCCCTTTTTCTTACAAACATGATCGGTATTGAGGCTAACCAAGCTGTTGATATCCGAAAGAAGGTTCGTGAGTCTAAAGGAACCGTTGTTGTAACTAGAAACACTCTCTTTGGTAAAGCATCTGAAGGCACTTACGCAGAAGAGTTGCTTAAAAACCTGAAAGGTACTAATGCAATCGCTTTCGCGTTTGAAGATGCACCTGGTGTTGCCAAGGCAATTTACGAGGCATCTAAAGAACTTGATCAAGTGACTATCCAAGATGGCTACTTGAAGCAAAAACTTCTTCCTTCAAAAGAGGTTGAAGCATTGGCTAAGTTACCAGGCAGAGACGAAATGCTTGGGACTTTACTTGCAACATTTAACGCTCCGGTATCTGCTTTCGCAAGATTGATGAACTCAATTAAAGACGAAGTAGAAAATCAAGGTGTTGAAAAACCAGCAGAGCTAAAAGTAGAAGAAACAGCTTCTGCGGAGTAACTAACAAATTAAATTTTAAGGGGAATAATTATGGCTATTACAAATGAAGAACTAATTGAACACATCTCTGGCATGTCAGTACTTGACCTTGCTAACCTTGTTAAAGAACTAGAAGAGAAGTTTGGCGTATCTGCTGCTCCTGTTGCCGTTGCTGGCGGAGCTGGCGCTGGTGAAGCTGCTGAAGAGAAAACTGAATTTGACGTTGTTCTTGCTGAAGCAGGCGCTAAGAAAATCAACGTTATTAAAGAAGTTAGAGGAATCACTGGTCTAGGTCTTAAAGAAGCTAAAGAGATCGTAGAAAGCGCACCTAAAACTCTAAAAGAAGCAGTGAGCAAAGAAGAAGCTGACGAAATGAAGAAAAAGCTTGAAGCTGCTGGTGCAAAGGTTGAGCTTAAGTAATTGATAATTACGTTATATTAAATGTGATTAATTTAGGTGGAAGTCCGCTATGCGGGCTTCCATTTTTGCGTTTGCGCGTGTAAATAAGACAAATACTTGTTTTATTATAAAAAGTTTAAATACTAGGAGTCAGTCCAATGGCAAAGGTTTTTAGCCCTAACGAGTGGTTCAGACGTAGTTTCAGCAGAAGTGAACACGTTATGGATCCACCATCCTTAATGAGATTACAAATCAAATCCTACGAAGATTTTCTTCAAAGAGATATACCCCCAGCGAGAAGGGAAGATAAAGGCCTTCAGGCCGTATTTAAGTCTGTTTTTCCTATTTTTGACTTTAATAAAACTGTTTCTTTGGAGTTTGTTAGCTACTCTTTGGAGGAGCCAAAGTATTCTGTACAAGAGTGCAAGGCCAGAGGACTATCTTATGAATCACCACTAAAAGTTACCGTAAGACTAGTATTTTTTGATGTTGATGAAGAAGATGAAGAAAACAGAACTATTTCTTCCATTAAGGAGCAGGAAGTTTACCTAGGTAATATTCCTTTAATGACTGACACAGGCTCGTTTGTATATAACGGGACTGAGAGAGTTATTGTATCTCAGCTTCATAGATCTCCTGGGATCATTTTTGAGCATGATAGTGGAAAGAAACACTCTTCTGGAAAGCTATTATACTCTTCAAGAATTATTCCTCATAGAGGAAGCTGGTTAGATTTTGAATTCGACCATAAAAACGTGCTTTATGCTCGTATCGATAGAAAAAGAAAATTACATGCAACTGTAATTCTAAAAGCTTTAGGGTACTCAGTTCCTGAATTGTTGGAACTTTTCTATGAGAAAGAAACCCTTCACCTTTCAGAAAAGAAATTTGAAAGAGAATTGGACTTCTCTTTAATGCAAGGTTCTCGTGCTGATGAGGATATTCTAGATCCAAAAAGCGGCAAGCCAATTGTTAAGAAAGGCAAGAAGATCACTAAGCTTCACGTTAAAAAGCTTAATGAATCAAACATTGAAAAGCTTGAAGCAACTCTTGAGCAAATCGTAGGCAAGGTTGTGGCTGATGATGTCTATGATGAAGAAACAGGTGAAGTAATCGCTTCTGCAAACGAGGCACTTACCGAGCAAAAAATTTATGACCTTATAAATGCAGGTGTAACTACACTGCAAGTTCTTTATATTGATAATGTCAATTTCTCAGACCAAATTAGAAACACTCTTTTATTGGATAAAACCAATTCTTATGAAGAGGCATTGGTTAAGATTTTTGAAAGACTTAGACCTGGTGAGCCACCGACGTTGGAAACATCTGAAGCTTTATTTGAAAGCTTGTTCTTCGACGACACTCGCTATGACCTATCCAAAGTTGGTCGTATGAAGATCAATTACAAGTTTGGTCTTGATATTCCTGTTGAGAACACGACTTTAACAAAAGATGATATCATTAGGACTGTTCGTTACCTTGTTGACCTTAACAATGGTAAGGGCCAGGTTGATGATATCGATCACTTGGGCAACAGAAGGGTTAGAGCTGTAGGCGAGCTTCTAGAAAACCAATTCAGAGTTGGTCTTGTTAGAATGGAAAGAGCTGTTCGTGAAAGAATGTCTATCCAAGAGCTTGAGACTATGATGCCTCACGACCTTGTTAACCAAAAGCCAGTTGCTGCTGCAGTTAAGGAATTCTTTGGTTCTTCTCAACTTTCTCAGTTTATGGATCAAACAAACCCTCTATCTGAAGTTACTCATAAGAGAAGACTTTCAGCTCTTGGGCCAGGTGGTCTTACTAGAGAAAGAGCGGGATTTGAAGTTAGAGACGTTCACGCAACACACTATGGCAGAATGTGTCCAGTAGAGACTCCGGAAGGACCGAACATTGGTCTTATCACTTCATTAGCAACATTCGCTAAAGTTTCTGAGTACGGATTCATTGAAACTCCTTATAGAACAATTGAAGAAAATGGAAAAGTTTCTGAGAAAGTATCCTACTTCTCTTCCTTCGAGGAAGAGGGCAAAATTATTGCTCAGACAACGAAAAAGCATATCAAAGATGGCGTTCTATCCGGCTCATTGATTCCTGCTCGTAAGGAAGGGGAACTTGCCCTTGTTGACGCTGAAGAAATCGAACTGATGGACGTTGCTCCATCTCAGATGATCTCGATCGCAACTTCTTTGATTCCATTCCTAGAGCATGATGATGCCAACAGGGCCTTAATGGGTTCCAACATGATGAGACAGGCCGTGCCAGTAGTTAGAACTGACGCTCCTGTAGTTGGTACTGGAATTGAGTCTATTGTTGCTAGGGACTCAGGTGCTACTTTGTTCGCTCTTCATAGTGGAAGAGTTATCTTTGTTGACTCTAATAGAATCGTTATCCAAAGAGACAATGTTAAAGAAGAAGAGTCTGGCGTAGATATCTACAAACTAGTTAAATACCAGCGTACTAACCAAAATACTTCCAATAACCAAAAAGCATTGGTTAAAGAAGGAGATAAAGTTGAAAAGGGCGACGTGATCGCCGATGGACCTGGGACTCACTTGGGAGACCTTGCTTTAGGCCAAAACGTTCTTGTGGCATTCATGCCATGGGGTGGCTACAACTATGAGGATTCAATTCTAATATCTGAAGATATGCTAGCAAAAGATACATTTACTTCAGTTCACATTGAATCATTTGAAGTTGAGGCCAGAGATACAAAATTAGGAAAAGAGGAAATCACAAGAGATATTCCAAATGTTTCTGAGGAAGCTCTTAAGGATCTTGATGAGGCCGGGATCATTAGAACTGGTGCTGTAATCAAGCCAGGTGACATCCTTGTAGGTAAAATCACTCCAAAAGGTGAGACTCAACTATCCCCAGAGGAAAAGCTTTTAAAAGCGATCTTTGGTGATAAGGCCGGAGATGTTAAAGATACTTCTTTAAGAGTTCCATCTCATGTTCGCGGAACTGTTATTAATGCCCACGTTTTCACTCGTGAAGGTGTTGAGCTTGATGCTAGATCCAAGGCAATCATTGAGAATGAAACCTCTCTTATTAGAAGAGACGAAGCAATTGAAGTTAAAGCTATTCAAAATTCTTCTTTGGCTACAATCGCTAAAATGCTTAAAGGCTCTAAAACAACGGATAAGCTTGTATCTGAGGATGGTTCAACAGAACTACTTCCAAAAGGTGCAGAAATTACTGAAGAGGCCCTTAGAGCAGTTCCTTTTGAACTTATTGGTTACTTGCCACTTGAAATCGACTTGGAAGAAAAACTTACTGAGTATTTCGCCGATGTGAGAAACAGAATCAATATTGTTAGAACAAGAGCGAATGAAGAGGTTGCAAAACTTCACAAAGGTGATGAGCTTCTTCCTGGTGTTATCAAAAAAGTTATCATCTATGTTGCGATCAAGAGAAAGCTTCAAGCTGGTGATAAGATGGCAGGTCGTCACGGTAACAAGGGTGTTATTTCAAGAGTTCTTCCAAAAGAAGATATGCCTTATCTTGCTGACGGGACTCCTGTTGAAATCGTTCTAAACCCGCTTGGTGTACCAAGTCGTATGAACATCGGTCAGCTTCTTGAGCTTCACCTTGGATGGGCCGGTAGAGGTCTAGGTGATAAAATCAATTACATGCTCGAAAAGAGAATGGAAATCGATAAGCTAAAAGACCTTATATCAAATATTTACAAGAAACCAGAAGTTGACGAGTGGCTTAAAAAGGCTAGCGACGCTCGTGTAAAAGAACTTGCAGAGCAACTTCAAACAGGTGTGAGATTCTCTACTCCAGCATTTGATGGAGCCAAGGAATCAGACATTGAAGAAATGCTTGAATTGGCCGAATTGGATAAGAGTGGAAAGACTACTTTGTTTGACGGTATTACAGGTGAAGCGTTCGCCGAGGAAGTAACTGTTGGAACAATGTACATGCTTAAACTTCACCACTTGGTTGATGAAAAAATCCATGCTAGATCAACTGGACCATACTCTCTTGTTACTCAACAACCACTTGGTGGTAAGGCCCAATTTGGTGGTCAAAGACTTGGTGAGATGGAAGTTTGGGCCCTTGAGGCATATGGAGCTGCATACACACTTCAAGAGTTCTTAACTGTTAAGTCTGATGATGTTGTAGGTAGAACTAGAATGTATGAATCGATTGTTAAAGGTGAAAAGGTTCTTGAGCCTGGTCTGCCTGAATCATTCAACGTTCTTGTTAAAGAGTTGCAGGCGCTTGCTTTAGATATGAAGCTTGAAGAGCCAACTGTGGAAAACTTGGGATAATTAAAATTAAATAAGAGAGGCTAAACTCTATGAAAGACTTACTAAACTTTTTTGACAAACCGAAAGATCCTATCAGTATCGAAGCTGTTTCAATTAGAATGGCTTCACCTGATACAATTAGAGAGTGGTCTTTTGGTGAAGTTAAAAAACCGGAAACTATAAACTATAGAACATTTAAGCCTGAAAGAGATGGCCTATTCTGTGCAAAGATCTTTGGACCAATCAAAGACTACGAGTGTATTTGTGGAAAATACAAAAGAATGAAGCACAGAGGTGTTGTATGTGAAAAGTGTGGCGTTGAAGTTACACTTTCAAAAGTACGTCGTGAAAGATGTGGACATATTGAGCTTGCAAGCCCAGTTGCTCACATCTGGTTTTTGAGATCTCTTCCTTCAAGAATTGGTGCTCTTCTAGACCTTACTTTGAAAGATCTTGAAAGAGTTCTTTACAATGAAGCATATATCGTCCTTGAGTCCGCAACTGACGGCCAAGAGGGTGGGCTTCAAGTTGGAACAATTCTTTCTGAAGGTAAAGCTCATGAGCTTAAAGCTGCAGGTGTAGACTTTAAAGCTGGAATGGGTGGTGAGGTTGTTAAAGATCTTCTATCAAAGGTTGATATCGACACTCTTAATAGAGACCTAAGAAGAAACCTAAAAGAAACTACTACTGAGCTTAATAGAGCAAAAATCATTAAGAGACTTAAAGTTGTTGAGTCTTTGATCAAGTCTCCTAATAAGCCTGAATGGTTTATGATGGATGTAATTCCTGTTCTTCCACCAGACCTTAGGCCACTAGTACCACTAGAGGCTGGAAGATTTGCTACTTCTGATCTTAACGATCTTTATAGAAGAGTGATTAACAGAAACAACCGTCTAAAAAGACTAAAAGAGCTTAATGCTCCTGAAATCATTATCAGAAACGAAAAGAGAATGCTTCAAGAGGCCGTTGACGCTTTATTCGACAATGGTAGAAGAGGAAAGGTGTTTACTGGAGCTAACAAGCGTCCACTAAGATCTCTTTCAGACATGCTTAAAGGAAAGCAGGGTCGTTTCCGTCAAAACCTTCTTGGTAAGCGTGTTGACTACTCCGGACGTTCTGTAATTGTTGTAGGACCAAACCTAAGACTACACCAATGTGGTCTTCCTAAGGCAATGGGCCTAGAGCTATTTAAGCCATTTATTTACAATAAACTTATTGAAAAAGGTCACTGTACTACTATTAAAGTGGCCAAGAGAATGGTTGAGCAACAAAAACAAGAGGTATGGGATATCCTTGATGAAGTTGTTAGAGAGCACCCAGTGCTTCTTAACCGTGCTCCAACTCTACACAGGCTTGGTATTCAAGGTTTTGAGCCGGTACTAATTGAAGGTAAGGCTATTCGTCTTCACCCTCTTGTATGTACTGCGTTCAACGCTGACTTTGATGGTGACCAGATGGCTGTTCACGTGCCTCTATCTATTGAAGCACAAATTGAATGTAGAGTTCTTGCAATGTCTACCAACAACATTCTTTCTCCAAAAGATGGAACCCCAATTATTGTTCCGTCTCAGGATATTGTTCTTGGTATGTATTATATGAGTAGGATTCGTCCATTTGCTCGTGGATATGGTCAAACTTTCTCTTCTAAGGAAGAGGCTCAGTTTGCATATCATACAGGTAAGCTACACCTGCAAGCTCCTATCAACGTAAGAATTGAGGGGAAAACAATAGAGACAACTGTAGGTCGTACTTTTGTTCACGACATTGTTCCTTCATGTCTATCTTACGAGGACATCAACAAAGTTCTTAACAAAAAAGAGCTTGGGAAGCTTCTTGATCTTGCCCACAGAAAAGGAACAGAGAAAGACACAGTGCTTTTAGCTGACGCTATTATGCAGACTGGTTATAACTATGCGACTAAAGCGGGAATTTCAATCAACGTTAAGGATATGACAATTCCTGATGAAAAACCGTCTATTATCCAAACTTCTCAAGACGAAGTAGACCGCATTACACAAGAGTATAATGAGGGGTCGATTACTAACGGTGAGAGATACAATAAGATTGTAGACGTTTGGGCACAAACAAACGAAAAGCTTTCTAAGGTTATGATCGACAACCTTTCAGTAGACACCTTCACAGGTGAGAAAGAAGGCGAAGAAAAGAACGCTCCATCCTTTAACTCTATCTTTATGATGGCCGACTCCGGTGCAAGGGGTTCTGCTGCACAGATTAGACAGTTAGCGGGAATGAGAGGCCTGATGGCAAAACCATCAGGTGAGATTATTGAAACGCCAATTACTTCAAACTTTAGAGAAGGCCTTTCGGTTCTAGAATACTTCTCATCTTCCCACGGTGCCAGAAAAGGTCTAGCGGATACCGCTCTTAAGACTGCGAACTCTGGTTACCTAACAAGAAGACTTGTAGATGTTGCTCAAGATGCAATCATCAGAAGTAAAGATTGTGATGCGGACGATGGTATCGTTTTGATGTCTATCGTTGAAAATGGTGAGATTTCAGAGCACCTATCTAGAAGAGTTCAAGGTCGTTCTGCTTTAGAAGAAGTTCATGCTAAGGACGGATCTGTTCTATTTAAGAGAAATCACATCTTCTCTGAAAAAGATGCTGAAATAATCGAAAATGAAGACATTGACCAGATTGCTGTTAGATCAGTTCTTACATGTAAAGAAAAGTATGGCTTCTGTGCTCAGTGTTTTGGACGTGACCTTGCTCGTGGCGGAATGGTAAGTGTTGGTGAAGCTGTAGGTGTTATTGCTGCTCAATCAATTGGTGAGCCAGGAACACAGCTGACGATGCGTACTTTCCACGTTGGTGGTACTGCGACTGCAGGTGCTCAGGTTAATAAAACAGAATCAAAAACTGCAGGTATCATTTCTTACGACAATGTTAAAACTGTTAAGAGAGCAGATGGAAGCATGGTTGTAATGAATAAGATCGGTGAGATTGTAATTAAAACTGATCAAGGCGACGAAAAAGAAAGATATCCAGCTATTTACGGATCGACGATCTTCTTTACTGATGGTCAAGAGGTAAATGTTGGTGACAAAATTCTTGAGTGGGACCCGTTTGCTATGCCACTACTTGGTGAAGTTGCTGGTAAGGTCGTTTTTGAGGACATGGTTGTAGGTTCAACTGTTCGAGAAGAAATGGATGCCGTTACAGGCCTTTCACATAAAGTTGTAGTTGAGTCAAAGAGCAAGGAAGATGCAAGCAAGCAACCAAGAATTGTTCTTGTTGATGACAGCGGAAATCCTATCCTTGTGCCGGGCACTAAGAGACAAGCGGTTTACAGGCTTGCAGTTGGATCTCACATTACCGTAAATGAGGGTGACACTGTTGATGCTGGTACTGTTGTTGCCAAGGTTCAAAGAGAGTCTACGAAGACTAAGGATATTACCGGTGGTCTTCCAAGAGTTGCAGAGCTGTTTGAAGCTAGAAAGCCTGCAAACTCAGCTCAGATCGCTGACACTGCAGGTACAATTGAGTACGGACCAGAGGTTAGAGGATCTAGAAGAATTATTATTAAGCCTGAAGATGGAGGGGAGCCTTCAACAGTTGTTATACCAAAAGGACGCTACGTTATCGTAAATGAAGGTGACTATGTCCGTGTTGGTGATCCAATTATGGATGGACCGACTAACCCACACGAAATTCTGCGCGTTTTGGGTGAAAAAGAAGTTGCAAGGTATATTGTTGATGAAATCCAAGAGGTTTACCGTCTACAAGGGGTTAAGATTGATGATAAGCACATTGAGGTTATCGTTAGTCAAATGCTTAAGAAGGTTGAAATCACTAAGGCCGGAGACTCAATGTTTGTTGAGGGCGACTCTGTGACAAAATCTACACTTAAGGAAGAAAACGAGAGGCTTGTTGCTGATGGAATGGAACCTGCCGAGTCCAGACCATTGCTTCTTGGTATTACAAAGGCGTCATTGAGCACAGATTCATTCTTGTCCGCGGCTTCATTCCAAGAGACAACGAAAGTTCTTACTCAAGCGACCCTTGAGGGCAAGAAGGATTACTTGCGTGGTCTAAAAGAGAACATTTTGATGGGTAGGTTGATTCCTGCAGGTACTGGTGTTTCTCGATACAAGGACTTTCAATCGGTTGAAAGGCCTGACGAGGATCATGTTAGTTTAACAATGTAAACAAAACTCTTGTTTTAGCATGAGCTGTGCGCTATACACTCATGCTACATGCAAGTGTATTTAAGGAGTAAAGTAGATGCCAACTATAAATCAACTAGTTAGAAAGGGAAGAAAGGCGAAGTACGAAAAAACAAAGTCGCCAGCTCTTCAAGCTTGTCCACAGAGACGTGGTGTATGTACTCGTGTTTACACGACTACGCCAAAAAAACCAAACTCAGCAATGAGAAAGGTATGTAAAGTTAAATTGACTTCTGGATTTGAAGTAATTTCTTATATCGGCGGTGAAGGACACAATCTTCAGGAACACTCAATCGTTCTTATTAGAGGCGGTAGGGTTAAAGATTTACCTGGTGTACGTTACCACACTGTAAGAGGTGCATTGGATGCCAGTGGTGTTGATAAGAGAAGACAGCGTCGTTCTAAGTACGGTGCTAAGAGACCTAAGCAATAAGGGTATAAATCATGAGTAGAAAACATAGAGCACAAACAAGACAAGTTCTTCCTGACCCACAATTTGATGACATTGTGGTAACAAAGTTCATCAATGGTCTTATGATTGGTGGCAAGAAATCTGTAGCAGAGAAAATCTTCTACGGAGCTCTTGATAAGGCACAAGAAAAGACTGGTGAAGAAGGAATTAAAATTTTTAAAAAAGCGATGAGCAATGTAAAGCCTTCTGTAGAAGTTAAGTCTAGAAGAATCGGTGGGGCTACTTACCAAGTACCTATCGAAGTTAGACCTCAAAGAAGACAATCTCTTGCTATTAGATGGATCCGTGACAATGCTAGAAATAGAAATGGCAGAAGCATGTTAGACAAGCTTAGCGATGAGTTGGTTGATGCAGCTAACAGCAGAGGCGGCGCTATTAAGAAGAAGGAAGATGTCTACAAAATGGCTGAGGCCAACAAGGCATTTGCTCACCTTAAGTGGTAATTATCTTTACAATATAGCATATAAGAAAAAGGAGCGTTTCATCGCTCCTTTTTTGCATTATAGAGAAGAATGTTTATGAAAGATCTCACGAAAATCAGAAATATTGGAATTATGGCCCACATCGATGCGGGTAAGACAACCACTACTGAAAGAATCCTATATTATACTGGCAAGAATTATAAGATAGGCGAGGTTCACGAGGGAACGGCCACGATGGACTGGATGGTTCAGGAACAAGAGCGGGGGATTACCATTACTTCTGCTGCCACTACTTGTTTGTGGAATAATCATAAAGTAAATATTATCGATACTCCCGGGCATGTCGACTTTACTATTGAAGTAGAAAGGTCACTTAGAGTTCTTGATGGGGCCGTAGGCGTGTTTTGTGCCGTAAGTGGTGTTGAGCCCCAGTCTGAGACAGTTTGGAATCAGGCCGACAAATATAAAGTGCCTAGAATTGCCTTCGTAAATAAAATGGATCGAATCGGAGCAGACTTCCATTCTGTTGTCGGAGAGATTAAAGAGAAGCTTGGAAAGAGCGCTTCCCCAGCCCAGCTGCCAATCGGTAGCGAGGATGAGTTTGAAGGCGTTATTGACCTTGTGGCGATGAAGAAAATCATTTGGCTAGATGAAGACCTTGGAGCCAAATTCGAAGCTAAAGAACTAGAGGGAGATGAGCTGGATGAAGCTAAGCTCTATAGAGAAGAGCTTATATCCTCTATTGCCGATTACGATGATGAACTAGCTGAAGCTTACCTCTCTGGTGAGACTATTTCCGAAGAGCAGCTTAAAAAAACTTTGAGAAAAGCAGTCGTTGAACATGAATTCATCCCTGTATTCTGTGGCACCGCTTTTAAAAACAAAGGTGTGCAGCCTTTACTAGATGCAATCGTTGATTATTTACCAAGTCCAATTGATGTGGGTGAGGTGAAGGGCCATGATGCAAAAAACTTAGATAAAGAAATATCAAGAGAACCTAGTCCTAGTGACGACTTTTCTGGTCTAGCCTTTAAAATCGCCACTGATCCATTTGTTGGACAGCTTACTTATTTCAGAATTTATTCTGGAGAGCTTAAAGCTGGTTCACAAATCTTTAATCCTCTTGAAAACAAAAAAGAAAGAGTTGGAAAGATTCTGCAGATGCACGCAAATAAAAGGGAAGAGCTACAGGTTGCCAAAGCTGGTGATATTGTTGCTTTAACCGGTCTTAAATTCACAACGACTGGTCAGACCCTCTGTGCCTCAAATAAGCCCATTATTTTTGACCTTATGGAGTTTCCAGAGACTGTAATATCGATTGCTATAGAGCCAAAAACTTCAGCAGACGAAGACAAATTGTACAAGGTCTTAGAGCAGTTGAAAATGGAAGATCCTTCTTTTAAATATTTAACTAATAAAGAAACAGGACAGCTATTAATTTATGGAATGGGTGAGCTTCATCTGGAGATCATCGTAGATAGACTTGAGAGGGAGTTCAAGGTCGGTGTTAATGTTGGTTCTCCACAGGTTTCATACAGAGAAAGCATAGCAAGCACCGGAAAAGCTACTAAAGAATATAGAAAAGAGATAAATGGAAAAATGCAATACGGCGAAGTTACTCTAGAGGTTGAACCTCAAGAGGAGGAGTCCGTTAATTATGAAACAGAATTTAAATCTCGAGAAATTCCTAAAGAATTTTTCACTGCCGCCGAAAAGGGTGTTTCCGACTCTGTTCTTGGTGGGGCAATGGCCGGCTATCCTTTTATATCCATAAAGGCAAAGCTTGTTGATATGAAGTTCAATGAGTTAGACTCTAATGAATTGGCCTATACTATAGCAAGCTCTATGGCATTCAAGGAAGCCTGTCAAAATGCAGGCCTAATCTTAATGGAACCCATAATGGAATTAGAAATAGTTACACCTACTGAGAGTGCTGGTGATGTTATTTCAGACTTAAATTCCCGTAGAGGCAGGGTCCTTTCTATGAATCCAAAAGCCGACAAAGAGGTTATAAAGGCAGAAGCACCTTTGGCCGAAATGTTTGGCTATAGCACTGACTTGAGAAGTAAAACTCAGGGACGTGCAAATTTTACAATGAGTTTTAAAAAATATGAGAAGTTAGAGCATAATCTATCAAAACAAGTTTTAGAAAAAAGAGGAATCTTTATTTAGGAGAAACATTATGGCAAAGGAAAAATTTGACCGTAGTAAGCCGCACGTAAACATCGGTACTATTGGTCACGTAGATCACGGTAAAACAACTTTGACAGCTGCAATCACTATGACAATGGCCGAGAAATTCGGTGGCGTTGCTAAGGATTACGCAGCAATTGATTCCGCTCCGGAAGAAAAGGCCAGAGGGATTACAATCAATACAGCTCACGTTGAGTACGAAACTGACAAGAGACACTACGCTCACGTAGATTGTCCAGGTCACGCCGACTACGTTAAGAACATGATCACTGGTGCTGCTCAGATGGACGGCGCTATTTTGGTTTGTTCAGCAGCTGACGGCCCAATGCCACAAACAAGAGAGCACATCCTTCTTTCAAGACAGGTTGGGGTTCCAGCAATTTGTGTATTCTTGAACAAAGTAGACCAAGTTGACGACGAAGAGCTTCTTGAGCTTGTAGAAATGGAAGTTAGAGAGCTTCTTTCTTCTTACGACTTCCCTGGTGACGATATTCCTATCGTAGCAGGTTCAGCTCTTGCAGCAGTAGAGAACAGAGACGCAAACATTGGCCGTGAGAAAGTAGCGGAATTGATGGCGAAAGTAGACGAGTATATCCCAACTCCAGAGAGAGATGTTGATAAGGATTTCTTGATGCCAGTAGAGGACGTGTTCTCTATTTCTGGTCGTGGTACAGTTGTAACAGGCCGTATCGAAAGAGGTGTAATCAACGTAGGTGACGAAGTAGAGATCGTAGGAATCAGAGAAGCTTCTAAGACTACAATCACTGGTGTAGAGATGTTCAGAAAGCTTCTTGACAGAGGCGAGGCTGGAGATAACGTAGGTCTACTTCTTAGAGGAACTAAGAGAGACGACGTAGAAAGAGGTCAGTGTTTGATTAAGCCAGGAACAGTTAAGCCACACGCTAAATTTAAGTGTGAAGTTTACGTTCTAACTAAAGAAGAGGGTGGACGTCACACTCCGATCTTCAAAGGCTACAGACCACAATTTTACTTCAGAACTACAGACGTGACAGGAGCGATCACTTTGGCAGAAGGTACAGAGATGATCATGCCTGGTGACAACACTGGATTTGCAGTAGAGTTGATCACGCCAGTAGCGATGGAAAAAGGTCTTCGTTTTGCAATCCGTGAGGGTGGTAGAACAATTGGCGCAGGAACAGTTACAGAAATTAT